>LNDW01000021.1 GCA_001464815.1 Betaproteobacteria bacterium Ga0077527
AGGGTTGTGTCGCGATGCACGTCCGGGCGGACGCCGCTAATACTGGCGGAAGAGAGTGGGAGTCGAACCCACACAGGACCGCTCGCGGCCCCTACCGGGTTTGAAGTCCGGCCGCCCCACCGGGAGCGATTCCCTTCCTTAGCTTCTGTGCTGCAGGCTGCATTGTAAAACGTGCCGCGTTCTTGGAGCAGTCGCCTTCCAGACTGCAGACTGCGGTGTTACCCGTGCTCAGGTTTTCAGCACCTGCGGTGCAAACTCGACGGTGTGTCCGCCGTCGCTGAACCAGGCCTGGCCGTCCTGCACCGTGCATTGCAGCTGCATGGTGCGCTGGGCCAGTGCCGCCAGCGCCTGCGTGGTGTTTTCTTCCAGCCCGTATACCGACAGATGCTCGAAACGCTGCAGCGCAGCTTCGTTGTCGCGCCACCATTTCTGCGCGTTGCGGCCGAAGACATAAAGCCGTACCGCGGCAGAGCGGCTGCAGGCCTTGCGCAGTACTTTTTCATCGGGCAGGCCGACTTCGATCCACAGCTGGACCGCGCCGGTCAGGTCTTTTTGCCACAACGCGGCTTCGTCCTCGCTGCTCAGGCCTTTGCCGAACTGCAGGGTTTCGTCGGCATTCAGCGCAAAGGCGGCGAGGCGCACCATCATCCTTTCGTCGGTTTCCGAAGGATGGCGTGCGATCACCAGCGCGTGGTCGGCGTAATGGCCGCGGTCCATGTCGGCGACGGACAGCGCGGCCTTGAAGATGGTGGCGCCGAGGGCCATGCGATCAGTCCGCGCGTTATTTCAGTTGCGCGGCGACGGCAGCGGCCACGCGCTGCGCATCGGCCAGCGCATCGTCGAGGCTGCCGCCGCAGCCGCTGCGCACCGCGCCGGCTGCGAATACGCCGGGCAGCGCGGTTTCGAGCTGTTCGTTGGTGGTCAGGCGGCCGGTGGCATCACGCTTCACCGCAGCCGGCACAAAAGCCGCATTCGGTTCGAGGCCGATGTAGGCGAACACGCCGGCAACCGCCAGCTCTTCGCTGCCGGCAGCATTTTTGACGCGGATTTTTTCGACCATCTTGTCGCCGAGGATGGCTTCGATCGTGGTGTCGAAGCGCGGCTCGATCTTGTTGTTGCCCTGTACCTGTTCGAGGAAACGCGGCTGGGCGCTGAAGCTGCCGCCGCGGTGGATCAGCAGCACCCTGGCGCAGTAGTGGGTGAGCACGTTCGCTTCCTGCAGCGCGGAATCGCCGCCGCCGATCACCGCCACGGTTTCGTTCTGGAACATCGGGCCATCACAGTCGGCGCATTTCGAAACGCCGCGGCCTTCGAATTCGGCTTCGCCGGGCACGCCGAGGGTTTTCAGTTTTGCACCGCTGGCAATGATCACCTTGCGCGCACGGTAACTGCCGCCGGCGGCGGTCACGCTGTAACCGCCATCAGCGGCGGCGATTGCGGTGACTTCTTCCTGGATGCTGGTGACGCCGGCTTCGGCATTGGCGCCGGTCATCTCTGCCGCATAGGCCGCGCCGCCGGCTTCGCCACCGGGAGGCGCAGGATCGAGTTCATTGATGTTGATGACCAGGCCGCCAAAGAGCTGCTGCTCGAAAGTGGCGGTGCTGAAGCCCTGCCTGGCAAGCGCGCCTGCTGCGCTGAGGCCGGCGATGCCTTCACCGATGACAATGACGTCAAATGATGTGCTCATGGTGCGTTTTCCTGTTTACAGAGGGATGACTAATAGGGCGGCTAATAACGTTTTTGGTTGCGGAAAGGCGGACGCTGCTGCGGTTTGCCCGCTGCAGCCTTGTTCTGCTGCGGCTGTGCCGCACCCGGTGGCGGCGGTGCTGCGGGCTCGGCGGCGCCGAGGATGGGTTCAAACTCCTTGCGCATCTTGCGCGCGTCGCCGATACGCTGGGTGATCGCCAGCCCGTCGAGTGTTTCAAGAATTTCAATGGCCAGCGTGCGGCCGATGCCAATGGCATCGCGGAACTGCGCGGCAGTGAACAGGCCGTTGGGCTGTTTGGCGTGGACCATTTTCGCGGTGGCGGCGAGCACCGCCATCGTAGATTTGAGATAAAAGCGCTCGGCGCCGACCTTGTACAGGTTGCCGGCCTTCATCTGGCGGTAGAGAAAATCCTTGAGGATCGCGTCCTTCAGTTTCAGCAGCGGTGCGAATTCCTTCAGCGGCGGCGGATTGAAGCCGGCACTGTCCAGCGCCGGCCGCACGGTTTCCCAGAGCATGGTGTCAGCGCTGTTGGCGGTGTTGTCGTGGCCGGGCTTGCGTACCAGCGAACTGTGGATTTCAACCTGTTTCTGCTCGGCCAGCAGGCGCAGCAGGTGGCCAAAGGCATCGGCGTCGAGCTCCGGCGCGAGTGCAGTGCGCAATACTTCGATTTCCAGGCCCGGTGCCTGCGGCTGGGCCTGGTGGAAGGCGAGCACCTGCTTCACCGCGGCATCGTGCAAGGCCTGCAGCCGGGTCCGGGTCAGCGCGACGTGCCGGTCCTTGCCGAGTATCGTGATCCCGGCTTCGGCATAGGCTGCGGCGGCGATTTCCGGCAGCAGGTTGTAGATCGCCTCGAAATGGACGGGATTGAGCGGACGCCGGGTATCGCCTGACAGCGCCTGCAGGGCGCTGCGCGGGTCGGCTGACTCCAGCGCAGCGAGTACGGCATCGCGTGTCTTGCTCCGGCGCGAAGCCGGTGGCAGCGGATCGATGATCACGCCGCCGCCGAGGGTGCGGGCGGAGGACTGGTCGCGCAGGATGAAGCGGTCGCCATGCAGCGCGGCGATCGGTTCGTCGAGCACCAGCTGTGCGATGGCATTCGTACCCGGTGCCAGCGCCTCGCCGCGGCGCAGTGAAACACGGGCCGTGACATCGGCGGTGGCGAGGTGCAGATGCACCGGTGTCCAGTGTTTGAGCGGCCGGCTCTCGCCGGCGAGTATTGTCAGGCGCACGTCGAGGCGCTGCGTCGGACGGTGGATCGCTTCATGCAGCACCCAGTCGCCGCGGCGCACGGATTCGACGTCGGCGCCGGTCAGATTCAGCGCGCAGCGTTCGCCGGCGCGTGCTTCCTGCGCCGCCTTGCCGTGAATCTGGATGCCGCGTACGCGCACTTCACGGCCTGCCGGCGAAATCATCAGCCGGTCGCCTGTCTTCACGCTGCCATTGAACACGGTGCCGGTGACCACGGTGCCGCTGCCGGAGATGCTGAAGGCGCGGTCGATGGCGTAACGCAGATGCTGGCCGGCGGCATTACGCGCGCCCTGGGCCGCGGCTTCACGGAGCAGCAGTTCTTTGAGTTCGGCGATGCCGCTGCCGCTGACCGCGGATACCGGCAGCAGCGGCGCCTGTGCCAGCAGCGTCGGTGCGAGCAGGGCCTGCACCTGCGCGCGCACCTGTGCGACACGTGCGGCATCGACGCGGTCGGTCTTGGTGATCGCCACCGCGCCGCGCGGGATGCGCAGCAGGTCGAGGATCTGCAGGTGTTCAATGGTCTGCGGCATCACGCCATCATCGGCGGCGACGATCAGCAGCGCGTAATCGATGCCGGAGACCCCGGCAAGCATGTTGCGGATGAAGCGTTCGTGGCCGGGCACATCGACAAAGCCGATCAGCCCGCCCCCGGGCAGCGGCAGATAGGCGAAACCGAGGTCGATCGAGATGCCGCGCGCTTTTTCCTCGGGCAGCCGGTCGGTGTCGGTGCCGGTGAGGGTTTTCACCAGCGAGGTCTTGCCGTGGTCGATGTGGCCTGCGGTGGCGATGATCATTTGGGTACAGTCAAAAGCGTTTAGCCACAGAGGTCACAGAGAACACAGAGAACTGCAAAAAAATCTGTTGTTGTGCCGGATTTCCTTCTGATGGAATTTTCCGCGGCACGAAGCCGGCAGTCTCTGATGTTGGTTTTTCTCTGTGCTCTCTGTGTCCTCTGTGGCTAGGTTTTAAGGTTTTTCAGCTGAGAAACAAACTCGTCTTCATGATCCAGGCAGCGCAGGTCGAGCACCAGCGCGCCGTCGCGGATGTGGCCGATCACCGGCACCGGCAGCGCGCGCAGCGCGGCGGCGAGTTTGTTGAGGTTGCCCTTTTTGCCCGCTGGCGTGATGGCCAGGCCGCAGCTTGGCATCGAATCCACCGGCAGCGCGCCGCTGCCGATCTGTGATTTGCAGTCGGCGATTTGAACCGTCCACTGTTCACCCAGTGCCGCCGCCATTGCAGGCTGGACGCGCGCCGCCTGCGCCGCGATCTCGTCGCGTTCACGGGTGAGCAGGCGCAGCGCGGGCAGTTCCCCGCGCAGCTTTTCCGGGTGCAGGTAGAGGCGCAGCACCGCATCAAGCGCGGTGAGGGTCATCTTGTCGAGGCGCAGAGAGCGTTTCATCGGATTTTTCGCGATGCGCGCCATCAGGTCTTTTTTACCGACAATCAGTCCGGCCTGCGGGCCGCCAAGCAGCTTGTCACCGCTGAAGGTGACCACGTCGGCGCCATCGGCGAGTGTCTCGCGCGGCGTGCGTTCGTGCGGAATGCCGTAGTCCTCGAGGTTGATCAGCGAGCCGCTGCCGAGATCGACGAGGAAGGGCAGATTGTGTTCATGCGCCAGTTTCGCCAGTTCAGATTCGGGCACGGTGGCGGTGAAGCCCTGCACCACGTAGTTGCTGGTGTGCACCTTCATGATCGCCGCGGTGCGCGGGGTGATCGCTTCGGCGAAATCCTTGAGATGGGTGCGGTTGGTGGTGCCGACCTCGACCAGCTTCACGCCGGCACGCGACATGATGTCGGGGATGCGGAAGGCGCCGCCGATTTCGATCAGCTCGCCGCGCGACACCAGCACCTCGCGTTTAAGGCCCAGGGTGTTCAGCACCAGGTAGACCGCGGCGGCGTTGTTGTTGACGGCCACCGCCTTTTCGCCGCCGGTGAGTTCGCGCAGCCAGCGCTCGACGTGGCTGTCGCGTTCGCCGCGGGCACCGCCATCAAGGTCGAACTCGAGGTTGACCGGGCGGGTCATTGCCGCATACACGGCTTTCGCGGCGCTTTCCGGCATCACCGCGCGGCCGAGATTGGTGTGGAGCACGGTGCCGGTGAGGTTGAACACCGGCTTCAGTGAAGGTGCCGAGCCGCGCTCAAGCATGGCGGCGCAGCGTTGCAGGAAGCGGGTTTCGTCGTAGGCGCCGGCGTCGGGCTGCGCCAGCCGCTCGCGCTCTGCCTCCAGGGCCAGACGCAGGATCGTGGTTACGCGGCTGCGGCCCCAGGCAGCAAGCAGTGCCGCGACTGCCGGGCTGCCGAGCAGGCGATCCACCGAAGGCAGCGCGCGACGCGCGGCTGTGTCGGTATTCACCATCGCTGGAATGAGACGCGGCGGGTCATGGGGCGGCCGATGCAGCAAGAAAACCGTTTCCGGCAGGGGGGCAAAGTGTAACTGATGCCAGCCGCCCGTGCCCCGGCAGTCCGCGATCCGGAGCACACGCTGGCGCGCACCCTGCCAGGACGGTGCCGCGTTGAAGTCGTTGATGCACTACACTGGTGCCGCGCTGTTTGCGGATTGCCGCAGGGTTGCGCATCATTGCGGGGCCGTGCGAAAGGCGCGCCGCAGTCCGGACGTGGCAGGGTTATTGCTACCCGGCAGGCCAGTAACCGGTGCGCTGATCCGGTCAACGATTCGAGGAGTGTCAGGCATGAATATCCTGTCCCTGCTGCCGGCTATTGCCGCAGTCTGCGCCATCACATGTGGTCCTGCTGCCGCGGCGCAGGGCAGCTATCCCGAACGACCGATCCGGCTGATCATCCCGCAGGCCACCGGCGGCGGTTCCGACACCATCGGTCGCTATATGGCCCAGCGCCTCGGTGAAGCCCTGGGCCAGAACATCGTGGTCGACAACCGTCCCGGAGCCGCGGGCATGCTCGGCGCGATGATGGTCAAGGAAGCCAGCGCTGACGGCTATACCCTGTTGCTTTGCGCCATTGACACCATCACCGCGCCTATCGTCGCCCGACACAAGACGCTCGACGGCGTGCGCGACTTCGCGCCGGTGACACAACTCACGCAGTCGCCGAACATCTGGCTGGTCGGCCCCGGATTTCCGGTGAAGACGATGAAGGAGCTGATTGCCGCGGCCAAGGCCAAACCCGGCGCCATCGATTACGCCTCTTCCGGCGTTGGCAGCATGCAGCACCTCGGCGCGGAACTGTTCAACAAGATGGCCGGCATCCAGCTCAACCATGTGCCGTACAAGGGTGGCCCGCCCGGACTGGTTGACGTGATGGCGGGCCGGTTGCCGGCGATACTCTCCGGCACCCAGGGCGCGCTGCCGCACATCCGCGCCGGAAAGATCCGGCCGCTGGCGGTGACCACACTGAAACGGCTGCCGGCGCTGCCTGATCTGCCGACCGCAGCCGAGGCCACCGGCATCAAGGATTACGAGGCAGCCAACTGGCAGGGGCTGCTGCTTCCGGCGGGTTCGCCTGCTGCTGCGGCGGAGAAGGTTTCGGTGGCCGCGGTGAGGATTCTTGCGACACCGGAGACCCGCACCCGCCTCGACGAACTGGGCTACCTGCCTTCAGGTATCACGCCGGCGCAGATGGCGACGCTGATGGCCGCCGAGAAAAAACGCTGGACCGCGCTGATCAGCGAGGCTGGCATCAAAGCGGAGTAGGGCGGCACCATCGCCTGTTGCCCGCAGTTTTTTCAAACCAGAGCAGAGGGGAAACAATGCCGATCCAGCGTGGTAATCCGCCGGGCATGAAAAACGTACGCGCAACCGTATACAACCACTACGTGCGCGTCGATCAGCCGAAAAGCCTGATCTTTGTTTCCGGCCAGGTGTCGCGTGACGATGAGGGTAATGTTGTCGGCGGCGCGAGCATGCTTGAGCAGACACGGCAGTGCCTGCGCAATATCGAGAAAAGCCTGAAGGCCGCGGGCGCCTCGCTGTCGGATGTGGTGTGGACGACGGTGTACACCACTGACATGCGCGAGTTTCGCGAGATCATTGCCGCGCGCGAGGAGTTCTTCAAGACCAATCTGCCGACCAGCACCATGGTCGAGGTCAACCACTTCACCCAGCCTGAACTGAAAGTCGAGATTCAGGCGATAGCCGCGATCTGAGTTTGATGCGTACGAAAAAAACGGCGCCCACGGGCACCGTTTTGACTGCATCGGCAACTAATCAATAAGTAATTGATTTTATTGATATATTTTATTACTCCCACAGCCTCTCTGGCAATGGCAGTCCAGCCAGTTGTTCCGCGGTCAGCGGGCGGTCCGGCGTGATGCCGATGCGCTCGAGCACTGCGGCAAGCTGGCGGCCGTGTTGTGCGCTGTGCCAGGTGGAGCGCTCGTAGAGCATGTAGATCGGCTGCATGCCGAAGAAGGTCTTGACCTTCTGCTGGCAGCTTTTGTCTTCGAGCTTGTCCCACCAGTTCTGCAGCCGCGCGATGATGCTGTCGCCGTAACGTGCGATTTCCTCGCCACTCATGAAGGTGCCGTCTTTCGGCGGCACGTTGGCAAGTTGTACCGCGTATTCGACACCGTCTTCGACCGACTCAAGATAGGCCTCGCCGATGCGGAAGATGTGGTGGCACATCAGCCGGATCGAACGGTCACGGTTGGGGATCACGCGTTCCAGCAACTGTTCATCGGGAAGCTGGCGCATCAGCCGCTGCGCGGCCTGCAGCACCACGACCCAGCGCTTGATCAGTTCCTCGGGTGGCAGCGGTTTGTGGCCAGTGCCCTGGAGGCCGACGAATTCGGCGACATCTTCAAGGTTCTGGCCGAACACGAACTGTTCGCCCTTGGCGACCACCGGCACGTTGCGCACGCCTAAGGCGAGCAGTTTTTCGCGGCCGGCGGGATCGTTCAGTACGTCGATGGCGACAAAATCAATTTTTTTGCGCGAAAGAAACTCTTTCGCCCGGAGACAACTGCTTCACCCGGGCTGGGTGAACAGGATGAACTGGTCGGCGCCCATGATTAACTCCAGTGCAGGCGATTGATCGGAAAACAGCAGGGAAAACAACAAGAGCAGGCCAAGACTAACGTTCCGTGACATTGGGCGTCAAGAATCCGGGCGCCATCATTCACGGTGCTATAATCCGCGCGCAAAATTTCCTGCCGTCTTCTAGAAAATCCATATGATGAAGCTGCTCGGGACCGTCACCAGTCCCTTCACCCGCAAGGTGCGCGTTGTCCTTGCAGAAAAACGCCTGGAATGCGAGTTCGTCGTCGATGTGCCGAACACGCCGGAAAGCACGGTCATCCGCTACAACCCGTTGGGCAAGATCCCGGTGCTGGTGCTAGATGACGAGCACAGCATTTTTGATTCGCGGGTGATTGCCGAGTATCTCGACAATGCCAGTCCCGGCAACCGGCTGATCCCGGAAGAAAAACGTCCGCGCATCCAGGTGCGGCGCTGGGAGGCGCTTGCCGACGGTTGCACCGACGCGGCGATCGCGCTGTTCAACGAAAAGAAAAAACCCGCCGAACAGCAGTCGGCGGACTGGATCACCCGCCAGCAGGGCAAGGTCGATCGTGCGCTGCAGGTGATGGCTGACGAACTCGCGGCAAAAGCCTGGTGTGCAGGGGATTTTTTCACACTGGCCGATATCGCGGTCGGCAGTTGCCTGGGCTGGCTGGAGCTGCGCCTGCCGGACATCCAGTGGCGGCGCAACCATCCCAATCTCGCACGGCTTGCCGACAAGCTCTCGCAGCGTTCCTCGTTCAAGGATACAGCTGCCTGAGCTCGACCCGGCGGCGATCAGCTGCCGGCGATGGATTCGGGCGGACAGCCTTCGACCGGCAACGCCGGCGGCGCCTGGCGCGCTGATTCGATGATGCCGCCGCCGATGCAGACGCGGCTTTCGTAGATCACCAACGACTGGCCGGGTGTTGCCGCCCACTGGTTTTCGGCAAACTCGACCACGCAGCGTTCACCATCGGCGATGGCGAGCGAGCAGGCCGAGTCGCGCTGGCGGTAGCGCGACTTCGCGCCGTAGACCCACTGCGTGCGCGGCGCCTCGCCGCTGATCCAGCTGACATTGACCGCGGTGATCTGGTCGGACAAGAGGCGCGGATGGTCGTGGCCCTGCACCACCACCAGGCGGTTGTTCTGCAGATCTTTTTCTGCAACGTACCAGGCATCGCCGTCACCGTCGCGTGAACCGCCGATGCCCAGGCCCTGGCGCTGGCCGAGGGTGTAGAAGGTGAGTCCCATGTGGCGCCCGACGCGGCGGCCCTCCGGCGTGACGATGTCGCCGGGATTCGCGGGCAGGTAACGGTTGAGGAATTCGCGGAAGGGACGTTCACCGATGAAGCAGATGCCGGTCGAATCCTTCTTGTCATGGTTGGGCAGGCCTTCGCGGCGCGCGATCTCGCGCACTTCCCGCTTGTACAGCTCCCCCAGCGGGAACAGAGTCTTCGACAGCTGCTTCTGGTTCAGGCGGTGCAGAAAGTAACTCTGGTCCTTGGTGCCGTCCTCGGCCTTCAGCAACTGATGCAGACCGTCGATTTCACGCACCTGGGCGTAGTGGCCGGTGGCGATGCGGTCGGCGCCGAGGCTAAGCGCATGGTCGAGAAAGGCCTTGAACTTGATCTCGGCATTACACAGCACGTCCGGATTCGGGGTGCGACCGGCCCGATATTCGCTGAGGAATTCGCTGAATACGCGGTCCTTGTACTCGGCGCTGAAATTGACGGCCTCGATGTCGATGCCGATGCGGTCGGCGACCGCCACTGCGTCGATCAGGTCCTGGCGCGAGCTGCAGTATTCGTCATTGTCGTCGTCCTCCCAGTTCTTCATGAACAGGCCGGTGACATCAAAACCCTGCTGTTTGAGCAGCAGGGCCGCCACCGAGGAGTCAACGCCGCCGGACATGCCGATGACGATTTTCTGTTTGCGGGTCATGGTGCGAGCCGGCGGAAGTGGTGTATCGCCTGCAGAGGATAACGGATACCGGCCAGGCAGTCGTCAACGCAGCGCTGCAGCAATGGACTGCGGTGATGGTCGGCGCAGGCGCGGATTTCGGTGGCACTCATCCACAGTGCGCGGCGGATGCCCGCGTCAAGCTTGTATCCGGGGCGGGGTGAGGAGGCGGTGCCGGTGAAGGCGAAGCGCAGGTAGGTCACGCCTTCATCCGGATGCGCGTACTGGTAGATGCCGAGCAGCGCCTCGGGGGTGAAATCACAGGCGGATTCCTCCAGCGTTTCGCGGATCACCGCATCGATCAGCGACTCGCCGTCCTCGAGGTGTCCGGCAGGCTGGTTATAGCGGATGCCGCTGCGGGTGTCTTCCTCGACCAGCAGGAAGCGGCCGTCACGCTCGACCACGGCGGCGACGGTGACGCTGGGTTTCCACTGATGTTCACGATGGCTCATGGGGCGTTATTTTAGCCGCCACCCATGTCTTGAAAAACGCGAAAAACGGACGCAAAAAAAGCAGGGCCGCAGCCCTGCTTTCAGAGACGAGACGAGATTACTTCTTCTCGGCTTTTTTCTCTTCTTTCTTCTCGGCTTTTTTCTCTTCCTTCTTCTCGGCGGCAACGGCCGGGGCGATGGCGACGGTCGATGGCGGCGAACAGTTTGTTCATGATTTCCTCGTTATGGGTGGATTGAATCAACCGGGAGATCCCGGAGCCCGGTCGGACCCGACCCGGAGGGGGCGGCAACCGCTGGACAATCAGTACTTTAGCAATGGTGCTGCAAAAAGAAAAGGCAGGGGGTAAACCCCCTGCCTTTTCAGGAGAAACGCGAGATTACTTCTTCTCGGCTTTTTTCTCTTCTTTCTTCTCGGCTTTTTTCTCTTCCTTCTTCTCGGCGGCAACGGCCGGGGCGATGGCGACGGTCGATTGTTCATGATTTCCTCATTAATGGTTGATCAACCAGGCTTTTTTAGCCCTGGACCGAACGTTCGGTCAGAGCCAATAACGCCGCGGTACGGCCCCGGTTGACAGATTGGTGTAAGTAATCCGGCAGGCACCAGGCCGGATTTGGACCAAACCAGGGAGTTGAAAATTATATGTTTATTATCAATGACTTATGATCTCCTTGCGTCAGGCCATCGATACTCCAGTCACCGATGCTGTGGCGTATCAGACGCAAGGTGGGCAGGCCGACTGCGGCGGTCATGCGCCGAACCTGGCGATTTTTGCCTTCACGCAGCACCAATTTCAGCCAGCTGGTTGGAATCTCCCGGCGTACCCGGATCGGCGGCTGCCTCGGCCATAACCAGGCGGGCGCTTCAACGATGCAGACCTCAGCCGGCTTGGCCTGAAAGTCGCTCAGACGCACACCCTTGCGCAGCGGCTCCAGGGCATTTTCGGTGGCTGCACCATCGACCTGGGCGTAATAGATCTTGGCCATCTTATGCCGCGGGTTGGCGATTTCATGTTGCAGTGCGCCATCGTCGGTCAGCAGCACCAGCCCCTCGCTGTCGGTGTCGAGCCGCCCCGCCGGATACACGCCGGGTGTGGTGACAAAATCCTTCAGCGTCGGTTTGTCGCCGGAGGGGCTGAACTGGCAGATTACGCCACAGGGTTTGTTGAAGAGGATCAGCGTGGACATGCGCGGATTTTAGGCGCTCCGGGTTTGCGCCTGCCGAAAAAAAGCCCCTGCCGCGGCAGGGGCCCTGATGAGACGGCAGTCCTCAGGCGGCGACGGTGTCTTCCGTGCGGCTGACCAGTTGTGCATAACCAGGCAAGGTCAGGAAGTCGACATAGTCATCGCTGCTGGTGATCTGTTCAAACAGTTTTGCCGCTTCTTCGTAACGGCCGGCCGACCAGGCGGTTTCACCGAGTTCGCGGCGCACGCGGGCCAGTTCCTCGGGCAGCATCGCGCGGAACATCTCCGCAGTGATCTTGCGACCGTCGTCGAGTACGCCCTTCGGGCTGCGTGTCCACTGCCAGATCTGCGAGCGCGAAATTTCGGCGGTGGCGGCGTCTTCCATCAAGTTGTACACCGGCACACAACCGTTGCCGGCGAGCCAGGCGCCGATGTACTGGATACCGACGCTGATGTTGTTACGCAGGCCGGCTTCGGTGATCGGCGCTTCCGGCCTGAAGTCGAGCAGATCTTTTGCGGTGACCTGAACATCGGGGCGCTGGCGGCTGACCTGATTGGATCCCGGCATGTGTTTGTCGAAGATCTCCTTCGCGATGCCGACCAGGCCCGGATGCGCGACCCAGGTGCCGTCGCAGCCGTCGGTGGCCTCGCGCTCCTTGTCGGCACGCACCTTGGACAATGCGGCTTCGTTGGCGGCCGCATCGTTCTTGATCGGGATCTGCGCTGCCATGCCGCCCATCGCAAAGGCCTTGCGCTTGTGACAGGTCTTGACCAGCAGCAGCGCGTAGGCACGCATGAACGGCGCGGTCATCGTCACCTGGCTGCGGTCAGCGAGGCAGAAATCCTTGTTCGAGCGGAATTTCTTGATGCAACTGAAGATGTAGTCCCAGCGGCCGATGTTCAGCCCGACGCAGTGTTCGCGCAGCTCAAAGAGGATTTCATCCATCTCGAAGGCGGCGAGCACGGTTTCGATCAGCACCGTGGCCTTGATCGTGCCCTGGGGCAGGCCCAGCTCGCGTTGCGCCATCACGAAAATGTCATTCCACAGCCGTGCTTCGAGGTGGCTTTCCATCTTGGGCAGGTAGAAGTACGGGCCGGTGTTGCGCGCCAGTGCCTCCTTGGCGTTGTGGAACAAGTACAGCGCGAAATCGAATATCGCGCCGGACACCGGCTCGCCGTCGACAAGCAGATGGTTTTCCATCAGATGCCAGCCGCGCGGCCGCACCAGCAGTGTGGCGATTTTTTCGTTGAGTTTGTAGCCCTTGCCCTCGGGGCTCTGGAAAGTGACCGTGCGCCGGATGGCGTCGCGCAGGTTGATCTGGCCTTCGATCATGTTCGACCAGGTCGGGGCGTTCGAATCCTCGAAGTCGGCCATGAATACATTGGCGCCACAATTCAGGGCATTGATCACCATCTTGCGGTCGGTGGGGCCGGTGATTTCGACGCGGCGGTCCTGCAGGTCGGTGGGTATGCCGCCGACGCTCCATTCGCTTTCGCGTATCCCGCGTGTTTCGGGCAGGAAGTCCGGCAGCTTGCCGGCGTTGAATTCGGCCTGACGCGCGACCCGTTTCGCCATCAGCTCGCGTCGCCGGGCCTCGAATTTACGCGACAGCTTGGCGACAAAAGCCAGCGCCTGCGGGCTGAGGATTTCAGGGTATGGCGCGGGTGTCGCGTCGAGAATCTGGATGCGTTCCGGTGCATTGATCGACATGACGGCCTCTCTCGGTTGAGGGTTTGAACGTTGGTTTGAAGCAGTGGATCGAAGGATGGTTCGAAGCGACGCTGCTGAAGAGTGCTGAACGGCCGAATGCGGTCATTCCATCAATTTCACATGACAAAATGTAATTATGAAATTAGTGTTGCAATGCATTATAGACACAATTCCGGCAAGTCCAGCATTTGTTTTGTTGCGCCGCATCGCTGATTGGAATCGGGTGCTGGCGGGTAGGACATCGGCTATTGTGCAATGCGAAATAACCGGCAAGTTCAAGCCGCAGCGTGGCGCTGAAAAACCGGGGAAAAGCCTGGAAAAACAACGCCCGCGATTGCGGGCGTTGTGGATGCTGCTGCCGGCCGGGAGGCCGGAGGGGGGTTGCCGGGTTACTGGCTGCCCCAGGGCTTGATCGCCGCTTTCAGCTGGTTATAGCCGTCGATGTAGCGCGGACGCTTGGTGCTGTAGAGCTTGTCGAAGGTCGCGAGCTGCGCATCGAGCCAGTCGGCGAGCTGCTTGTTGCCTGGGTTGGCGGCCTTGTAGGCTTCGTTGATCAGCACGAAGTGGATGCGCGGATCGTAAGGGTCCTTGGTGCCGCCGACGGTCTCGTCGCCGTTGAGCAGACGCTGCAGCATCGCATCGGCGGAGCCGAGGGTCTGTTCGTAGATCGGCGCGCCTTCCATGCGGTACATGACACTGGTCATGTCCTTGCCATTGGTCATGGTGAAGCCCATGTCCTTCCAAACCTCGCCCATTTTCTTGCCGGTCTTGGCGTAGTCGAGAACGATCTGGCCCCACTTGCGCAGCACGTCCGGTGCATCGGCCATCAGGTCGGTCAGGCGGTCGCCGTCGAGGTCGGTCGAGTAGACGATGCACTCACGCTGCTCGATCATGTCGTGCAGCAGCAGGCCGAAGTTGGTGTCGGAGATGTGCTCATAAATGTCACCGCCCCAGTTTTCCATGCCGGCCTTGAAGTCCTTCGGCAGCAGTGCGACGATGGCGTGCACGTTGTCCTTGTGCTCTTCGTAGGCATCCACCGCATACTGGCGCTTCAGCTGGAACTTGGTGCCCTGGATCAGCCAGCGGAACAGGCCGGCGTTGACCGCGTCCTCTTTGGCCTGGGTCGGCTTGGTGGCGACACGGCCGATGCAGCCGCGGTCGTGAACCAGTTTCAGGAACAGCCGCGCAGCGTAGGCCATGCGCACGCCCGGGGTGTTCATTTCAGAGTGGATGTTGCCGGTGGCTTTCTCGACGACGAATTTCTTGTTGTCCTGCGAGTACGGCAGGCCGGGCATGAAGCGCACGTTGGTGATCGAGCCATAGGGGCGCACATTGCAGTAGACGCCGGCGGCGGTGCGCAGCGGGGCGTTGGCCGACTTGCCGGCTACGACGACTTTCTTGCCGCCGTCATTGACCATGAAGTCACCCGCTGTGGACCATTTCAGGCAGGTGTAGTCCATCTTGCCGAACCATTCCAGCGACTTCAGCTTGGTGTCGTGCCGGAACTGGGCCATCATCGGGACGCCGAGGAAGGGCAGGCCGAGTACGTCGAGGGCCATGATCGTGCCATTCAGCGCGAAGGTGTCGGTGAGGGCGTGGGCGACCGGATTGACACCGCCGGAGAAGTTGCCGCCTTCCCAGATAATGGCGTCGCTGATGCCGCGCGGCTGGGTCTTGGAGCGTTTGAACACGCCGTCCAAGTATTTGAAAAGATCGCCGTTGGCTTCTTCCTGCGCGATTTTCAGCAGGTCCAGTTTTCCACTCATTTCAGTCTCCGTTCGGATTGGGTCTTGTGGGCAGTCTTGCAGTCAGATGCGTCTGATCGGTGCGTGGTCGCGCCCGGGATGACCGACGCGGATTGTCCGGTCGCCGTAGCCGCCCGGTCTGACAAGGTTTGCCGCCGGGCCGGGCCCGTGATTATCGCATTATTTGCCACACCGGTTTGCTTCAGCGGGGAACTGGAGGCGGCGGTCAATGGCAAAGAAAAAAGCCCGCGCAAAGTGCGCGGGCTTAGTTCAGCAGGGCCGCTTCCGGGAGTTCCGGCCGCGGCAGGGAATCACAGCTTCAGGCTGCTTGGATGTTAGAGGCTTGTTTACCCTTCGGACCCTGGGTGACTTCGAAAGACACCTTTTGACCTTCTTTCAGCGTCTTGAAGCCGTTCATCTGAATCGCCGAAAAATGGGCGAAAAGATCTTCGCTGCCATCATCCGGCGTGATGAAACCGTAGCCCTTGGAGTCATTGAACCATTTCACAGTGCCAGTTGCCATATGCCTGCCTTGATAGAAAAGCGGATGGGCTCCGCGATTTGTTCGAGTTCCAAGGATCGCACCGGCCAAAATCTGGGACTGCCCTGGTCTTGCGATGAAGCCTGAACCCCAACACCCGACTGCTTTCTAGGGTATTTGTCCGGGAAAGTCAAGTTCCAGAGCCGACGCACCGCGATGGGTTCGCAGGGCCCTTTTTTGGTGCCATTTCAACACTTGAAAAATTCCTGATTCCAGACACAATAGTTGTGCATACCCACTGAATGGACACGGAAATTTCCCGACCCCCGCAGGCATGGCGAACAGGCAGCGTGAAGACACCGTCCTTGAGGCGAAACGCAGCAAGACAAAGCCGCCACCGATGTTCAAGGTGCTGCTGCTCAATGACGATTACACCCCAATGGACTTCGTCATCAGCGTCTTGCAGAGGTTTTTCGGCTTGAGTCGGGAACGCGCCACCCAGGTCATGCTCAAAGTGCACCGCGAGGGCATGGGGGTGTGCGGTGTTTTCCCCAGGGATGTTGCGGCGACCAAAGTCGAACAGGTAAAGTCGTACTCGAAGCAGCACCAGCACCCGCTGCAATGCGTGATGGAAGAGAATTAAACCGTCCAACAGCCCAGGAACAGGACACCATGATTGCCCAGGAACTTGAAGTCAGCTTGCACATGGCGTTTATGGAGGCGCGGCAAAAGCGCCATGAATTCATCACCGTTGAGCACCTGTTGCTGGCGCTGCTCGACAATCCCTCGGCTTCCGAGGTGCTGCGTGCCTGCGCCGCCAATGTGGACGAGCTGCGCAAGCTGCTCGCCGACTTTGTCACCGAGCACACCCCGATCCTCGCCGGTGAGGAAGTGGACACCCAGCCGACGCTCGGTTTCCAGCGAGTGATCCAGCGCGCGATCCTGCATGTGCAGTCCTCCGGCAAGAAGGAGGTCACCGGCGCCAATGTACTGGTGGCGATCTTCGGCGAGAAGGATTCACACGCAGTCTATTTCCTGCATCAGAAAGGCGTGGCCCGTCTCGACGTGGTCAATTTCATCTCCCACGGCATCAGCAAGGTGCCGCAGGCGCAACAGCCGAAGCCGCAGGAAGGCGAAGCCGCCGAGGCCGAGCAGGAGCAGCAGTCCGGCGGTGCGCTTGAGTCGTACACCCAGAACCTCAATGCCCAGGCCACTGCTGGCAAGATCGATCCGCTGATCGGCCGCGACCATGAACTTGAGCGCGTGATCCAGATACTGTGCCGGCGGCGCAAGAACAACCCGCTGCTGGTCGGTGAGGCCGGCGTCGGCAAGACCGCGATCGCCGAGGGCCTGGCCCGGCGCGTGGTCGAGGGCGACGTGCCGGACATCCTGAAAAAGGCCGTGGTCTACGCCCTTGACATGGGCGCGCTGCTCGCCGGCACCAAGTATCGCGGCGATTTTGAGCAGCGGCTGAAGGCGGTGCTGAAGCAGCTGCATGAAAACCCGCACGCGATCCTGTTCATCGACGAGATACACACCCTGATCGGGGCCGGTGCGGCTTCCGGCGGCACGCTTGATGCCTCGAACCTGCTCAAGCCCGCGCTGTCGAGCGGACAACTCAAGTGCATCGGCGCCACCACCTACAACGAATACCGCGGGGTGTTCGAGAAGGATCACGCGCTGTCACGGCGTTTCCAGAAGGTCGACGTCAATGAGCCGACGGTGGCCGAGACGGTTGCGATCCTGAAGGGCCTGAAGTCGCGCTTCGAGGAGCACCACGGCGTCAAATACCAGCCGGGTGCCCTGACTGCTGCGGCTGAACTGTCTGCACGCTTCATCAACGATCGCCACCTCCCGGACAAGGCGATCGACGTCATTGACGAGGCCGGTGCCGCGCAGAAGATACTCCCCAAATCGAAACAAAAGCGCGTCATTGGCAAGCATGAGATCGAGGAGATCATCGCCAAGATCACGCGCATCCCGGCGCAGACCGTGTCGGTCGATGACCGCAACGCGCTGAAAACCCTGGACCGCGACCTGAAGTCTGTGGTGTTCGGCCAGGACAAGGCGATCGACGCGCTGACCGCGGCGATCCGCATGGCGCGCAGCGGCCTCGGCAACCCGGTGAAACCGATAG
This sequence comes from Betaproteobacteria bacterium Ga0077527, assembly GCA_001464815.1. Classification (GTDB taxonomy): domain Bacteria; phylum Pseudomonadota; class Gammaproteobacteria; order Burkholderiales; family SG8-41. The sequence continues at coordinate 17,597 of LNDW01000021.1, forward strand.
GCAGCTTCCTGTTCAGCGGCCCGACCGGAGTCGGCAAGACCGAAGTCGCCAAGCAGCTCGCCTATGTGATGGGCGTCGAGCTGCTGCGTTTCGACATGTCTGAATACATGGAGCGCCACGCGGTGTCGCGGCTGATCGGCGCGCCCCCCGGTTACATCGGCTTTGACCAGGGCGGCCTGCTGACCGAGGCGGTCACCAAGAATCCGTACTCGGTGCTGTTGCTCGACGAGATCGAGAAGGCGCACCCGGACATTTTCAACATCCTGCTGCAGGTGATGGACCACGGCACGCTGACCGACAACAACGGGCGCAAGGCCGATTTCCGCAACGTGGTGATCATCATGACCACCAACGCGGGGGCGGCGGAGCTGACCAGGACCTCGATGGGCTTCACCGCGGCCAGACAGACCGGCGACGAAATGGGCGAGATCAAGCGCATGTTCACGCCGGAGTTCCGCAACCGGCTCGACGGCACCATTTCGTTCAAGGCTCTGGACCGCGACATCATCCTGCGCGTGGTCGACAAATTCCTGATCCAGCTCGAAGACCAGTTGCACGAGAAGAAGGTCGATATCAGCTTCACCCAGGCATTGCGTGACCATCTGGCTGAGAAGGGTTTTGACCCGCAGATGGGTGCGCGGCCGATGTCACGGCTGATCCAGGACACCATCCGCAGCGCACTCGCCGATGAGTTGCTGTTCGGCCGCCTCGCCAACGGCGGCAAGGTCACCGTCGATATCGATGCCGCCGGCAAGGTGCGCCTCGAGTTTGCCGAAGAGGCTGTCAGCACCGTTTCGGCCTCGGTTTCCTGATTGACCCCGGTCCGGGGTGGCGCCGTGGAGATGTCCGCGGCGGCGTCTTGACAGTGTCTGCCAGCCCGTGGACACTGCCTTCACAACATCAATAAAAACGGATTGCCGCGTCTTCTGCTGACGGAGGCGACGGCGCAAGGTCTTTCCCCCAGTTTCAGGAGATCAATCATGTCGAGCAAATCGACCCTGCTGGCAATGCTGTTCTTCAGCGTGCTAAGCCCCCTTCCGGTGCAGGCTGCCGAAGCCGCGAACCCGACTTATGCGCGCAGCCTCGCCGCGACCTGTTTCACCTGCCACGGCACCGACGGCCGCAGCGTCGGCGGCGTCCCGCCCAGCCTCGCCGGTCAGAACCGCGACTATCTGCTGCAGCAGATGCGCGAATTCCGCAATGGCAAACGGCCGGCGACGATCATGCACCAGCACGCGCTGGGCTATACCGATGAACAACTGGTGCTGATCGCCGGCTACTTTGCCGGTATCACCCCCGGTCCCGCGGCCGCCGCGCCGGCGGCCCGCTAGGAGAGTTGTGATGAAAAACGCGATGACGACATTCAAGCGACGTGAATTCCTGAAATGGGCCGCGGCTGGCACAGGTGTTGCCGCGATGGGCGGCTGTGCAACCGCCGGCAGCGGCAGCGCGGGCCGCGTGGTGGTGATTGGCGGCGGTTATGGCGGCGCGACCGCGGCGAGGTTCATCAAGCTGTGGGCGCCGGACATCGATGTTGCGCTGATCGAGATGAACGATTATTTCGTCTCCTGCCCGATCAGCAACCTGGTGCTCGGCGGCAACGCCCAGATGAACCAGATCACCTTCAGCTACGACGGCCTGCGCAAGCGCGGCATCCGCGTCATCCGCGACGAGGCCATGGGCATCGACCCGGTGAAAAAAGTGGTTTCGCTGGCCAGCGGCGGCTCGGTGTCTTTTGACCGCGTCATCGTGTCCCCCGGCGTTGATTTTCTGTATGACCAGATTCCCGGCCTCAACACCCGGGAGGCGCAGATGCGCTTTTTCCATGCCTGGAAAGCCGGTCCGCAGACGGTGGCGCTGCGCAAGCAGCTCGAGGCGATGCGTGACGGCGGCGTTTACGCCATTCAGATTCCGATGGCGCCTTATCGCTGTCCGCCCGGCCCCTACGAACGCGTGTGCCAGGTGGCCGACTATTTCAAGAAGGCGAAACCGAAGTCGAAGATTCTCGTGCTCGACGCCAACCCCGACCTGGTATCGAAAAAAGGCCTGTTCCTCGCCGCCTGGGATGGCCTGTACAAGGGCATGATCGAATACCGTCCGAACAGCGAGATCGCCGATGTCGACACCAAGGGCATGACGATCAAGCTGCAGTTCGATGATGTCAAGGCCGATGTCATCAATGTGGTGCCGGCGCAGCGCGCCGGAGATGTCGCGTTGCGCAGCGGCCTGATCACCGCCAACAACCGCTGGTGCGGCGTGGACTGGACCACCTGCGAATCATTGGCGGTGAAGGGCGTACACGTGCTGGGTGATGCCACTCTGTCCGGACCCGCGATGCCGAAGTCGGGCAGCATGGCCAACCAGCATGCCAAGGTCTGCGCGGCGGCGGTGATCGAGATGATCAAGGGCGGGCCGGTGAACACCGACACCATGATGATGAACACCTGCTACAGCTTCGTCAGCGGTGACAGCGCGATGCACGTCGCTTCCGTGCATCGCTACGATCCGGCGCAGAAGACGATTGCGCCGGTGAAGGGCAGTGGTGGTGTTTCCACCGCGGCGAGCCAGGCCGAAGGCCTGTATGCCTGGGGCTGGGCCAGAAACATCTGGGCCGAAGCGCTGACCTGACGGTTTTTCTGGCATAAACAACAAGGGGCGCCGCGGCGCCCCTTGTTGTTTATGTCCTTGGCTTTCCATCCATCCTGCGCGGCGGCACCCGCCACCAGGTCACCGCCACCAGTGCAGCAAAGGCGAGGTAGGCCGCCGTGAACACCCACAGCGGCAGATCGTAAAAAAGCAGTGCATGGACCCAGCGTGCGACAAAACTGCGCTCGGCCACGCCGCCGCGCAGCGCATCCTCGAGCAGGGTCAGCGGACACCACACACCTGCGAGTGCCTCGGCGCTGACAAAGAGGATGGCGAACAGATGCAGCGCACGAAATCCGAAATGGCGCACCCAGCGCCAGTTGGCCGCGGCACCGAGCCAGATCAGCGGCAGGCTGCCGGTGATGAACAGCGCGACGCCAAAATGCACAACGAGGACGAGATCGGCGAGGAGCAGATTCATTGCGCAGACCCGGGGAGCTGACCCGGGGTCCCGCTCCCTGGCGGATCAGGCGGCCCCGGTGGCTACCGGACGCCGGCGGTCGCTGACCCATTCGCTCCATGAGCCGGGATAGAGGCGAGAGCCGCCGAGCCCGGCAACCTCCATCGCCAGCAGGTTGTGGCAGGCGGTGACACCGGAGCCGCATTGATGGATCACCGACTGGGGTGCAGCGCCGTTGATCGTCGCCTCGAACTCTTTTTTGAGCGCGTCCTGCTGTTTGAAGCAGCCGTCCTCATCGAGGTTGGATTTGAAAAAACGGTTCGTCGCCCCCGGGATGTGCCCGGCCACCGGATCCAGGGTTTCGTTTTCGCCGCGGAAACGGTCGGCCGCGCGGGCGTCGATGATCTTCGACTGCGCATCCTTCAGTTGTGCCAGCACCTGGCTGCTGTCGACCGACAGCTGGAGCTGCGGTTTGCCGGCGAACATCGCCGACGGAAACTGCGGCTGCTCGACGGTGTACGGCAGCTTGGCGCGGTTCCATGCAGCCCAGCCGCCGTCGAGCACGGCGACGTTCTGGTGGCCCAGCCAGCGCATCATCCACCACAGGCGCGCAGCGAAAGGCCCGCCACTGTCGTCATAGGCCACCACCTGCTTGCTGTTGTCGATGCCGAGTGCGCCAAGGCGCAGGCAGAAGGTGGCCGGATGTGGCAGCGGATGGCGGCCGTTGAGTCCGGTCTTCGGGCCCGAGAGGTCGACGTCGAGGTGCAGGAAGCGCGCACCGGGAATGTGGCCGCTGCGATAGGCGCGGTATCCCGCGCTGTAGTCGGCCAGGTCGTGGCGGCAGTCGCAGAACACCCAGGACGGGTCGCGGAGGTGTTCGGCGGCATCGGTGGCGTTGATCAGTGTGGTGAAAGGCATTGCGGCGTCAGGAAAATCCGGAGCTGGGTTTGCGGGAGCGGCAAAGGTAGCAAACGCCGAACGAAAATCAAGCGCTGAAAACAGCACCGGCAGCCTGACCAATCGATCAATGCTGCCGGTCCGGCATCAGGACAGCCAGGACAAATATTTGTTTTTATTGATTATTTTCAATCTTTGAAGACAGGTGCGGGGCAACTTCACGGCGCAGGAACTGGTGGAAGTGCACCATGCCGTCCTCATAGGGAGTCTGGTACGGGCCAGCTTCGCTGCGTCCCTGCTTCCACAGCGCGCGGCGGCCCTCTGTCATACGCGCGATGATCTCGGCATCTTCGATCGCGGTTTCGCGGTACGCCGCCTGCTCGGCCTCGACGAACTCGCGCTCGAACAGCGCGATGTCCTCGGGGTAGTAGAACTCGACCACGTTGCTGCAGGCCTCGGGGCCGCGCGGCACGATGGTGCTGACCACCAGCACATGCGGATACCACTCGACCGTGATGTTTGGGAAATAGGTCAGCCAGATCGCGCCGTGCGCGGGCTGTTTTCCTTCGTTGTAACGCAGCAGCTGTTCGTGCCAGCGCTGGTAGACCGGACTGCCCGGACGTGCCAGCCGGTTGGCGACACCGCAGGTCTGCACGCTGTACCAGTCGCCGAATTCCCAGCGCAGGTCGTTGACGTTGACGAAGCGGCCGAGGCCCGGATGGAAGGGCTCTACGTGGTAGTCCTCGAGGTAGACCTCGATGAAGGTTTTCCAGTTGCAGGCGTATTCCTCGATCTCGACGCGGTCGAGCATGTAGCCGCTGAAGTCGAGGTTCTTCATCACGCCGAGCGCGGCAAGGTCGCGTGCGATGTCGCGGCGGCCGGCAAACAGCAGGCCGTTCCAGCGTTGCAGCGGTGTACGCGCGAGGTCGAGGCAGGGTGTTTCCGGAAAATGCGGCGCACCGAGCAGCTTGCCGTCGAGGCCGTAGGTCCAGCGGTGCAGCGGGCAGATGATGTTCTGCGTGTTGCCGCGATCCTTGAGGATGATCGCCTGGCGGTGGCGGCAGATGTTCGAGATCAGCTCGACGCCGTTGCTGTTGCGCACCAGAGCCTGCGAGTTGTCGAGCCAGGAGATCGCGTGATAGTCGCCGTTGTTCGGCACCATCAGTTCGTGGCCGACGTAGCCGGGGCCGCGGTCGAACAGCAGTTGCAGCTCAAGCGCGTGGATCTTCGGATCGAAGTACCAGTGGACCGGGAGTTGCGTTCCCGAGTGAATGAGTGCGGAAACGCTGGAAAGATCGGACATGCAGCAGGGTGTCTGGGGAGGGGCGGTTGAGCTGGTTGGGGCTGGGTTTTAAGGGCCTGATTCTAAAAGGGTTTTTGCGTGCCCGACGGACAGCAAAAATGAGGCGCTATTTTTCCCCACACCCCCTCAAAAGGCAACAAGATTTTCCCGACAGTGCGGTGGTGAGCCAGCGATGTATTTTTGTAACTCATTGTTTTAATTATTATTTTTATCCCTCGCTTGTTGCGAATGAGCCATCGCCGCCGAGCAGGCCGCTCGCCTGCAGGCGCAGCCAGTCCTGCGGGCGGTCGATGTCCCACAGCGTTTCGAGTTCCTGCCAGCGCAGGCCGCAGTCGCGCAGGCGTGCGCGGGTTTGCGCGAGCACCTGATCGCCGCCCCAGCTGATGCTGCCGAACAGCCGCGGCTCATCACACGAGAGTCCGATCAGCACATAACCGCCATCCTCTGCCGGGAGCAGCACTGCATCGTTGCCAGCCTCCAGCTGCTTCGCAGCCGCAAGCAGATGCGCCGCGGTCAATGCCGGGCAATCGCTGCCGATGCACAACACGCGTGGTGCATCCTCCAGCGCCGAAGCAAAGGCGTGGGCGAGCCGGGCACCGAGATCTGCACCTTGCTGCACATGCAGGCTGGCGCTACAACGTGCCGCCGCGGCGATCAACTGCGGATGTGTTGCATCCGGTGCGCACCACAGTTGCAGCCGCGTTGGAGCCGCGGCGGCCGCGGTGTCGAGGGCATGGTTGAGCAGGCGCAGTTGCGCCGCTGCCGCACCTTCGGCACCGAGCAGCGGTATCAGCCTGGTCTTGCTGGCGCCGGGCAGCGGTGCCCTGGCGAAGATCACCAGCGTGAAATCGCCGTGTTCAGCGGCGCGCATAACGTTGTGCCAGCAGCGCGGGGTCGGCGCCGCGCCAGTAGGCGTAACGCAGCTGCCACATCAGCATGATGGTGCGCCACAGGCCGTGGCGCTCCCAGCGCCGGCCGGAGGTGATGGCGCGATGGCTCAGGCACAGCGGCGCGCCATAGTGCTTGAGCTGCCGGCACAGCGCGATGTCCTCCATCAGCGGGATGTCGGCGAAGCGGCCTGCCGCCTCGAACAGGGAGCGGGTGACAAAGATCGCCTGATCGCCGGTGGCGATGCCGCTGAGCCGCGAGCGCCAGTTCATCATCACGGCGACCATGCCCAGCAGCGGATGACTGCCGCTGATCTGCACATCAAAACGGCCCCAGCTGCGGCGGCTGCGCGCCAGCCCGTCGCGGATCAGGCCGTCGGCACCTTCGGGCAGGCGGGTGTCGGCGTGAAGGAAGCACAGGATTTCCTTGCCGGACACCGCGGCGCCGGCATTCATCTGTCGGGCACGGCCGGCATCGGCAGGCAGCACTTTGTCGGCGAGCGGCCTGGCCAGCACCACCGTATCGTCACTGCTGCCGCCGTCGACGACGATGACCTCGCAGCCGCGCGCGCGTAATGGCGCGAGGGCTTCAAGCGCGGCGGTAATGCCTTCGGCCTCGTTCAGCGTCGGGACGATGAGGGACAGCGGCATGCGGGATCATTTTTTGATGTCATTCAGTGTCCAATCATAGTCGAGATGGCGCAGTGCGGCCTTGCCCGCGCGCAGGATGTTCTGCTGTTCGGCATTATCGGTAAGCAGGTTCGCGTAACGCCCGAACCACTGCTCGCGCGAGGTGACCGCGGGTGTCTTGCCGTCGAAACCGCGATAGCCACTCGTCCAGTCGACGCTGAACCACTTGAAGATTTCCGAGACTTCGAGGGTGTTGTCCTGTGCGTTGTAACGGTTGCGGCTGCGGTCCGACAGGAAGCGCCGGGTCTGTTCCTCGAGCTGGGCATCCAGGCGCGTGGCGACATAGGGCTCCTCGCGCAGCATCGGGCAGCCGACCGAGGCACAGTTCACCGCGAAGTGTACGCGCGGCTCGTCGTAGGCGCCCGGCTTGCGCAGCGTGTCGTGCTCGATGCCATCGAGAGAGAACTCGCGGCCGAACAGCGTGAAAAAACGGTCCTTGAACGGGTTGCCGAAGACCTTGCCGAAATCCCAGATCGACTTGATGTTCGGATGACGGGTCAGTATTTTTTCAATGGTGTAGGCGTTGTAGGCATTGATCAGGAAGGCCATCTGCTGCGGTTTGCTCCAGCCGTTGAACTCGGCCTGGCTGACCTTGGACAGCGTGGCGAGGTAGGCCCTGAGTTCAGCGCGGTCCTGGCTGAAGCCGGCGTAGCGGACCTGCGAGGATTTGCCGCCGTCGATAAGGACGACGTGTTTTTTGAGCAGGGCGGACCAGGCTTTGTGGTCGTGGTCGAAGGATTGGGCCAGGCCACCCGCCGGAAAAAACAGTATCAGTAGAGCTAATCCCAAGATTTTCATGATTCTTTCCTTTGAAAGGCTTGTTGGCCGGGCGTAGCCCGGCGGCTAGTTACTTTCTCTTGCTTCGCCAAGAGAAAGTAACCAAAGAGAAGGCAACTCTGGCTCGCCGGTCCTTCGGACTCCCCTGCGCTGCTCAGCGGCTTACAAGGGGTTTAAATTCAAAACCGGTGGCGCGACTCATCCTCTTTGCCATGCGTGGAATTTTTCCACCCATTCCAGCAATCGTTTCGGCGCATGCGCGCGCTTCCAGTTCCCCGCCACATATTTGTTCGCTTCCGCCAGCGTCGGGTAGATGTGGATGGTGCCAAGGATCTTGTTGAGGCCGATGCCGTGTTTCATGGCGCTGACAAATTCGGTAATCAGGTCGCCGGCGTGTTCGCCGGCGATGGTGGCGCCGAGGATTTTGTCGCTGCCGGGCACGGTGAGTATTTTCACCAGGCCGTGGGCGTTGCCGTCGGCGATGGCGCGGTCGAGGTCGTCGATGCCGTAGGTGGTGATTTCGTGCGGGATGTTCTTTTCGCGGGCTTCAGTTTCGTTGAGGCCGACGCGCGCAACCTCGGGATCGGTGAAGGTGGCCCAGGGAATCACTGAAAAATCGGCGCGGAACTTCTTGAAGCCGCCGAACAGGCCGTTGACCGCCGCGTACCATGCGGTGTGCGCCGCGGTGTGGGTGAACTGGTATGGACCGGCAACATCACCGCAGGCGAGGATGTTGGGGTATTTGGTCTGCATGAACTCGTTGACTTCGACGGTGCGTGCCCTGGTCACCGGGATGCCGAGTTCCTCGAGGCCGTAGCCAGTGGTGTTGGCGATGCGGCCCACCGCGCAGAGCACGGCGTCGAAAGCGATGCGCAGCGCACCGCCAGCGTGGTCGCAGTAAAGCACCTTCTCACCATTTTCAACGGCAAAGCGCTGCGCCTTGTGGCCGGTAAGCACGGTGATACCTTCGCTGCGGAATTTTTCCTCGACCATCGCCGAGATTTCAGGGTCTTCGCGCACCATGACCCGCGGCAGCATCTCGACCTGGGTGACCTGTGCGCCGAGGCGTGCGAAGCACTGCGTCAATTCGCAGCCGATCGGGCCGCCGCCGAGCACCACCAGCCGCTTCGGCAGTGTGCGCAGGTCCCATACCGTGTCCGAGGTCAGCACGCCGACTTCGTCGATGCCGGGAATCGGCGGCACAAAGGGCCGCGCGCCGGTGGCAATGACAATGCCGCGCGTAGTCAGCGTTTTAGTCAGGCTCTGTTTGCCGGTGGCCGTGGTGATTTCAACAGACCATGGCGAAGTGATTTTGGCCTCGCCGCTGATGCACTCGACACCCAGCTGGCTGTAGCGCTCGACCGAGTCATGTGGCTCGATGTCGCGGATCACGCGCTGCACGCGTTCCATCACTTCGGCGAAATCGAAGTCGACCTGCGTATCCTTCAGGCCGTAATGGCTGGCCTGCTTCATTGTCGCCACCAGTTTCGCCGACTTGATCAGCGCCTTCGATGGCACGCAGCCGGTGTTCAGGCAGTCGCCGCCCATCTTGTGCCGCTCGATCAGCGTCACCTTCGCCTTCACCGCGGCGGCAATGTAGGAGGACACCAGGCCGGCCGAGCCGGCGCCGATCACCACCAGGTTGCGGTCAAAGCGCGCCGGCCGGGTCCAGCCGGCGTAGACCTTGCGCGCCTTCAGCACATCCAGCACTTTTTTTGCGATCAGCGGAAACAGGCCTAGCAGCACAAAGGCGCCTATCAGTCCGGCACCGATCTTGAATGCGCCGAGCTGGGTGCCGGCATAGACATACACCGCGGTGCCGGCGAGCATGCCGAGCTGGCTCACCCAATAATAGGTCCAGGTGCGGATCGGGGTCAGCCCCATCAGCAGGTTGATCACAAAAAACGGAAACACCGGCACCAGCCGCAGGGCGAACAGGTAGAACGCCCCCTCCCGCGCCACGCCGTCATTGATCGATTTGAGTTTTTCGCCAAACCGGCCCTGCACCCAGTCACGCAGCAGAAAACGCGATGCAACAAAGGCGAGCGTGGCGCCGATGGTTGACGCAAACGACACGATCACCAGGCCCCAGAGCAGCCCGAAGATCGCGCCGGCGACCAGCGTCAGAATCGCGGCACCCGGCAGCGACAGCCCGGTGACGGCGACATAGATCGCGAAGAACAGCAGCGCCGCGCGCAGCGGATGCGCGGCGACCCCGGCCTCGATCGTGGCGCGCTGGGTCTGGAAATATTCCAGGGAAATGAAGCGCTGCAGATCGAGCGCGAAGAAGGTGATCACCGCGGTGACCACGATGATTCCCAGTAACATCTTGTTTTTATTCATTATTTTTCCTGTGAGGCTTGGAGTGTTCGCAGCAGCATGCCGTTCACCGTGACGCCAGCGCCCATCGCGCGGTTCAGGCCGTAGCGCGGACCGTTGCGGATGCGCGCGCCATACGACAGTTCGGCGTCGCTGCCGGCCGGCCACTGCGTATCGAATTCTGTCTGCCAGGCAGCGCGGTCGTAGTGCAGCGGCAGTGCATCGACATGGATGCCGTCAATCACCGTGCCGTACAGCGCAGGCAGTGATGTCGCGGTGGTGGCGATGCGGGTGATCACGCCGAAGCCGGTGCCGGCGAAATTGGGCATGCCGGCGGCGCCGTTGTTGAACAGCGCGCAGTCGCGGCCATCGGCGCTGAAGCGCAGCGCAATCGGAAGACAGGTGTGGCTGCTGGCGATCACACGCGCGCGCGCGGCCACGCAGTGCGCGGCGAGGCGGCTGATGCCGGCGGCATCACGCAGCGCAGATTCGTCATAACTCCAGCCGGCCAGTGATTCGCAGTCGCCGTGCACGATGGCCACGCGCAGGCCGCCGACCTCGGCGACCAGCGTCATCGGCAGCGCGCCCAGCTTTTGGCGCAGCACGCTCATGTCACTTGCCGTGCCGCGCAGCCGCGCGAGTATGGCGTTGGAGCGGCCGACTTCCGCCGCGCCAACTGATTCGGGATAACCGCAACCGCAACCCGCGGCATCATCGTCGCCGGCGAGTTCGGTTTCAACATTGCCGCGCAGCGCGTGGTGGCGCAATACACCGTCGTTGATGTCGACAAAGGCGCCGGCATCGATGTTGAACCAGTTGAAGTCGCCGTTGAAGGCAAGGGTGGCGGGCGATGCTTCTTCGGCGGCCATGGTTTCGACGGCGCGCAGCGCAGGGCGGTTGCCGTAGAGGCCGCCGATCACATACAGCGTGTCGCTGACGATCTCCGGCGCGCGTGCGAGCGAAGTCGCCGCATAGCGGTAATGCAGCGGGCAGCTGCGACCGGGCTCATGGCTGTTCATCGCGGGCCGCGCAGCCGCTGTAGCGCCAGCGGCAGCAGGAAGCCGGCGATGCAGATCAGCAGGCCGTAAAGATTGGTGCCAAGCAGCAGCGCGTATTTGCCGTCCCCGATCGCCCAGCTTTGCGGAATCTGTCCCGCGGCGAGCAACACACCGAGGATCACGCCGGGCCAGAAGGCGAGGTGGAAGCTCGATGGCGAATGTTTCACCAGCGGCGCCAGCAGGAAAATGGGTGCGAGGCCCATCACCATGGTGCCGCTGACCGTGGTGGCCTTGAGGATGTCAGTGCCGGCGATCATCGGCAGGTTGCCGAGCAGCGCGAAGGCGCACATGGTCCACATCCCAATGAGCATCGCCCGCGGGCCGGGTTTGCGGCCGGCCAGCATTGGCAGTTCCTGACCGATGGATTTCGCCACCGAGGAGAAAGTTGAATCGAGCGTGGAGCCCGCGGCCATGATCATCACCACCGTCATCAGCAGGTAGGGCAGCACGCCAAAGGCGCCGGCAACCGCGCCCGGCATGTTGTCACCGGCGGGCAGTCCTTCGAGCCTGGCATGTACGCCAACAAGGCTGAAGGCGAAGATGCATGCAAAGCCCAGCACGCCGGCGGTGATCATCGCGCGCAGCATGGTTTTTTCGCGGGTGATGAATCCGCGGTCGGTCAGTACTGGATCGTGGAAGGGATAGGACAGCACCTGCAGCAGCGCCACCAGGATCAGGTCGACGCCGGCGTTGAGGCGGAAGTCGCCGTCGGTGAGCAGTGTGCCGAGGCCGTGCTGCGGCAATACCAGGAACAGCACCACGCCGAGGACCACCACGAACAGCACCGCCTGGATGACGTCAGTGAAGATCGAGCTGCGCAGCCCGCCCTTCAAGCTGTAGAACAGGGTGGCCGCGGTGAACAGCAGCGCCGAACCGATGAAAGTCCATTCCCCGGCCTTGCCGTAATAGGCGCCGACCACGGCGGTGTTGCTCCATACCTCGTTGTAGAGCCGGATCAGGATTGCCAGCGTGAAGGCCAGCGCGGCAAGCCGGCCGTAGCGCTGGATCAGGAAAGACACCATGCCGGTCGCGCCGTGTCGGGTGCGCAGCCAGTAGATGACCAGCCCTGCGACCGGAATCGACAGCCAGTAAGTGGCGTAAGCCAACCCGCCGACGACGCCCCAGGCCGCGCCGAGGTTTGCGGCGTTGGTCACCGACTTGGCGAAAATCCAGCTGATGAAGATGCTGCACATCAGCGCCCATTCGGTTGCGGGGCGCCCGGCATCGTCACTGCCGGTAAAAAAACTGGCCTCGCTGCGCGCGTTGGGCGAGATCGCATACATCACCCCGCCGTAGAGCAGCAGGAAGCCCCAGAAGTAGATGGCGAAGGCCGGTTCGATCATGATTCGTGCCCCAGCGCGCCGCCGCAGCTCGAGCCCTGGCCGGCGGTGCAGCCATAACAATGGTCCTTGACGACGATCGGATTGCCGTCGAGATCGGCGCCGATCAGCTCGCGCAAATGCGTGCCTGGCCTGCCCTTCCACTCCAGGGGCAGGCCGAGCATCTGGTTGAAGTCGCAGTCGTACACGTAGCCCTGCCAGTCCACCGACAGCAGCGAGCGGCACATCACGGTATCCAGGTTTTCGGGACGATAGGCGCTTTTGAGCAACTGCATATAGGGATCGAACTGGCCTTTGCTGACCAGCGTGCTGCCAAAGCGCTGGATCGGCATGTTGGCCAGCACATAGAGCTGGTTGAAGACGATGCCGTGGGCTGCACCGAGGCGCTGCTTGTAGTCCTGCTCGAGTTTTTGCTGGGCGGGCGGCAGCACCGGGCCCTGCGGGTTGTAGACCAGGTTGAGCACCAGCCCGGAGCCGGGTTTGCCGTAGCCGAGTGCGTTGAGGGTTTGCAGCGCGCGGATGCTGGCCTTGAACACGCCGTCGCCACGCTGGCGGTCAACGTTGTCTTCAAGGTAACAGGGCAGCGAGGCGGTGATCTCGACCTGCTGGGCGGCGAGGAATCCGGCGAGCCCTTCCTGTCCGGGCTCAAAAAGGATGGTCAGGTTGCAGCGGTCGATCACGCGCACGCCCAGCCGCCGCGCCGATTGGACCAGCAGGCGGAAATGCGGATTGAGTTCCGGCGCGCCGCCGGTGAGGTCGAGGGTTTTGATGGCCGCGGCCTTGAGAAAGGCAACGACTTCAAAAATGGTGTCGCGCGCCATCAGCTCGGTGCGCGTGGGGCCGGCGTTGACGTGGCAGTGCAGGCAGCTCTGGTTGCATTTGTAGCCGAGGTTGGCCTGCAGCGTGTCCGGCGCGCGGCGGCGTAGCGCCGGAAAGTCACTTTGTTCAAGCAGGGGCAGCGTCGCGCGCATCAGTCGGGTCTCCGGGATGGCCTGTGGTATCGCTGGCCGGGAACTGGGTATTCAAATAAATAAGTCAGTCGAGTATGCCGCGCCAACCTTACAACGCTGGCGGGCTCGTTGGTGTATACCGATGATATTTCATAAGTAATTGATTTTGTTTATTTATTTTTGATGCTGATCGTGGCTTCGAGTCATGACTTGTCAGTCGTGCCGGCATCGCTGGCGCAGTGCCGCGGATTGCGCAAAACCGTTCGCCGGATTCAACCACACGCTGTTATGGAATGAGCAGTCTATAATGAAAAAAAACCGGTTCCGCCACGAGGAGACGAGATGAAACCGTTCTGGATGCTGTTGCCGCTGCTGTCGATGCTGGCTGGACCTGTCAATGCCACCGACGGCATGATTGCCCTGAAAAGCCCGCACAACGTGAAGACCACGCTGGACCGCTTCGAAGCCGCGGCGAAGGAGCGCGGGCTCAATGTGTTCTTGCGCGTTGACCACGCCGCCGGCGCGCTGAAGGTCGGCAAGACCCTGCGACCGACCGAGCTGCTGGTCTTCGGCAACCCCCAGGGCGGAACGCCGCTGATGGAATGCGCGCAGGGTGCCGGCATCGATCTGCCGCTGAAGGCGCTGGCCTGGCAGGACGCGGCCGGACAGGTCTGGCTCGGGTACAACGATCCGGCTTATCTCGCGAAGCGTCACGCCGCCGCGGATTGTGCCGTGGTGCCCAGCCTGCAAAAGGCGCTGGCCGGCCTGGCCCAAGAGGCCGTGCGCTGATGGCACGGCCGCGTGAATTTGACGCTGATGCGGCACTTGGCAGCGCAATGCAGGCGTTCTGGGCCCGTGGTTACAGGGCGACCTCAATCGACGATCTGTGCGCGGCCACCGGGCTGAGCCGTTCCAGCCTGTACGCGGCCTACGGCGGCAAGCGCGCGCTGCTGCACCTCGCGCTGGAGCGTTACGAGCAGGATGCGCTCAGGCGCATCCGCGCCGTGCTGGCGCAGCCGCTGCCGGTGCGCGAGGCCATCGCCGCGTTCATCGACGGCCAGATCGAGCGTATCGTCGCCGGCCCCGGGCGTGCCGGCTGCTTCATCGGCAACTGCGCCGCGGAATTGTCCGGCGACCGCGCCACCGCGGCGCGGGTGCGGCGCAGCCTTGCCAGCATCGAGGCGGCGTTCAGCGAGGGCCTCGCCCGTGCGCGGGTGAATGGCGAGATCGCCGCCGACGCGGACATCGCATCACTGGCACGGTTTCTGGTGTCCGGTATCCAGGGGCTGCGGCTGGTGGGCAAGGCCAATCCCGACCGTGTAGTGCTGGGCGACATTGCCTCTGTAATGCTGCGCTGTCTCGACCGCTGAGACTGCAACCGATCCATGACAACAGGAGGACTCATGCAAAACCGAAAACCCGATCCGCGGCTCGCACCGTTGCCGCAGGAAACCACGCCTGAGCTCGCCGGCGCTTTTCAGACCTATGTGCGCGTGCTTGGTTTTGTGCCGAACAGCGTGCTGATCATGCAGCGCAAGCCGAAGCTGGTGCAGGCCCTGTCACAACTCGCCGCCGCGACCTGGGATCCGCAGAGCGAGGTGCCGATCGCGTTCAAGCGCATGCTCGCCCATGTCGCGAGCCGCGCCCACGGCTGCCATTACTGAATGGCGCACACGGCCGGGGCGGCGCTCGGGCTGGGTTATGACGATAAAAAGCTGGAAGCGGTATGGGAGTTCCGCAGTAATCCGTTGTTCACGGACGCGGAGCGCGCGGCGCTGGAAGTGGCCATCGCGGCGGCGGCGCAGCCAAACGCGGTGACCGACGAGATGTTCGCTGAACTGAAAAAGCACTGGAGCGAAGGCCAGATTGTCGAGATCGTCGGCGTGGTTTCGATGTTCGGCTTCATGAACCGCTGGAACGACACGATGGCGACGCCACTGGAGGAGGAGCCGGTCCACGTCGGCGAGAAGCATCTCGCAAAAAGCGGTTGGAACGTGGGCAAGCACCAGCGTTGAAACCCCAAGAAAGGATTGAACATGGCCCGATTGTCTGATTTTTCGGAAGCTGAAAAAAAACACCACCTCGACAAGATCCTCGATTTTCCGGATTTCGGCGAGACGCCCATTGCGGAAGGTCCGGCGCTGGCGCAGCGCCGGGTGGCGATTATCACCACCGCCGGCCTGCATCTGCGTAATGACCGGCCGTTTGACGGCGGCGCCGCCGATTACCGGGTGATTCCCGGCGATGCGCCGGCCGCGGACCTGGTGATGAGCCATGTCTCGGTGAACTTCGACCGCACCGGTTTCCAGGAAGACCTCAATGTGGTGTTTCCGCTGGACCGCCTGCGCGAGCTGGCGGACGAAGGCATGGTTGGCGCCGTGGCTGACATCCATTACTCGTTCATGGGGGCGACGCAGATGCGCGCGCTGGAGGCCAAGGCGCGTGAACTGGCCGGGCTGCTGAAAAAAGACCGTGTCGATGCGGTGCTGCTCAGTCCGGTCTGACCGAACTGCACGTGCGCCGTGGGCGCACTCGGTCATTACCTGGAACGCGAAGGCATTCCCACCGCGCAGATCAGCCTGATCCGCGAACAAACCGCGGCGATTCGGCCGCCACGCGCGCTGTGGGTGCCGTTCATGCTGGGCCGCCCCTTTGGCGTGCCGGGTGATGCCGCTTTCCAGCGCCGCGTGCTGGTGGCGCTGTTGTCGCTGTTCGAACGCAAAGCGGGTCCGCTGCTCGAGGATTACGCTGAAGACGCGCCCGCGGAATCGCTGGACGCCGGCGGCTTTGCCTGCCCGGTGAGTTTTGCCGGCAGTGCCGCGGCGGATCGCGGGCTGGCCGAAGCGCTGAGGGATGAGGTGAGGCAGCTCGCGTCGTGGCACGGACTGGCTTTGCGCCGGCGTGGCCGCAGTACGGTCGGCGTGTTCGGCCCCACGGTGGATGCCGCCGTGGAGCATGTGGTTTCATTTCTTGATCAGCATCCGCAGACGCCGCCGGTTGAGGGCATGACCGCTGGCACCGCGATCAAACGCGCCTGCGACGATCTCAGGGCCTATTACTTCGAGGCGGCCGCGGCGCAGCCGGGAAATCTGTCTTCGGCGGCAATCGATCGCTGGTTCTGGAGCGACACCGCCGCTGCGCGAGCGTTGTTTGCGATTCGCGATATCTGCCTGGGCAGCAGCGATCCTTCGCTCAGGCCGCTGGGCAAGCTCAGCCTGATTCCGCGAGCGGTGGCGGAGGGCCGGCCACGCTAAATCTGCAGCCTGAATCAGCGGGCGCGCCGTGCCGGCTCCGGCGCGCCTGACATTGACCGCAAGCCCCTGATTGCGTTACATTTCTGCTCCTTTTCGCGGGGTTCACCGGCATGTCCAAAACAAGTAAAAACGCCGCCGAGCCCAGCTTCGAATCCGCGCTGGCCGAGCTCGAAAAAATTGTCGAGGCGATGGAAGAGGGGCAGATGCCGCTCGAGCAGTCGCTGACGGCATACAAACGCGGCGCCGAGCTGCTCAAGTTCTGCCAGGCACAGCTGCAGGATGCCCAGCAGCAGGTGAAGATCCTCGAAAACGGCGTGCTGAAGAATTTCAGTGCGACCGAGCAGTAATCGGGCGGTCAGTTTCCCCCTCGCAAACCTCCCCCATCGTGACCGCTGCCGATTTTCAGTCCTGGGCTGCCGCCGGGCAGGCCCTCATCGAAGCGTTTTTGCAAAAGGTGCTGCCTGCGCCGGAGATCGCGCCGCAGCGCCTGCACGCCGCCATGCGTTACGCCGCGCTCGGCGCCGGCAAGCGGGTGCGCCCGCTGCTCGCCTATGCCGCGGGTGAGGTGTCGCAGGCGGATCCCGAGCGTGTCACCGCCGCCGGTGCCGCAGTCGAACTGATCCACGCCTATTCGCTGGTGCACGACGATCTGCCGTGTATGGATGACGACGTGCTGCGCCGGGGCAAACCGACCTGCCACGTTGAATTCGACGAAGCCACCGCGCTGCTGGTCGGTGATGCGCTGCAAAGCCTTGCCTTCCAGCTGGTGGGTGAATACCGCCTGGCCGATGAGGCATCGGCGCAGCTCGAGATGGTGAAGCTGCTCGCGGCTGCCTCCGGATCGCGCGGCATGGCCGGCGGCCAGGCGATTGATCTGGCCGCTGTGGGCAAGACACTGTCGGTGCCGGAACTCGAATTCATGCACATCCACAAGACCGGCGCGCTGATCCGTGCCGCGGCCGTGCTCGGTGCGCGCTGCGGCAGCGGTTTGAGTGAAGCCGAGTTCGCACGGGTCGATACCTATGCCAAGGCGGTGGGTCTTGCCTTCCAGGTGGTGGATGACGTGCTCGATGCCGATGCACCCTCGGCGACGCTGGGCAAGACCGCGGGCAAGGATGCCGCGCAGGGCAAACCCACCTATGTCAGCGCGATGGGTATTGTGCAGGCGAGGGCGCTGGCGGAGCAGTTGCGCGGCGAAGCCCATGCCGCCATTGCGCCTTTTGGCGCGCGCGGCGCGCGGCTGGCGCAGCTCGCCGATTTCATCGTGCTGCGCAAGTTCTGAGAGAATGGGGCAATGACGCAGGTAATTGGGCAATGAAGCCGGTGATGAGACGGCAATGAGCGGCACACTGACCATTGATGGCGCTGGTGAACCGGAGCGGCCGATGTATGAATTGCTGAAATCGATCGAATCGCCGGCGGACATGCGCCTGCTTGAGCGCAGCCAACTGCCGCGGCTTGCCGACGAGTTGCGCCAGTATCTGGTCGAGTCGGTGAGCCAGACCGGCGGCCATCTGTCATCCAATCTCGGCACGGTGGAACTCACCATCGCGCTGCACTACGTCTTTGATACGCCGCATGACCGCCTGGTGTGGGATGTCGGCCACCAGACCTACGGCCACAAGATTCTCACCGGCCGCCGCGAGGGCATGAGGAACCTGCGCATGTGGCAGGGCCTGTCGGGTTTTCCGCAGCGTGGCGAATCCGAATACGACACCTTCGGCACCGCGCATTCCAGCACTTCGATCAGCGCCGCGCTGGGCATGGCGGTGGCGGCGAAGCTGAAAGGTGAACCGCGCCGCGCGGTGGCGATCATTGGCGACGGTGCGATGACCGCGGGCATGGCCTTCGAGGCGATGAACAACGCCGGCGACATGGATGTCAACCTGCTGGTGATCCTCAACGACAACGACATGTCGATTTCGCCGCCGGTGGGCGCGCTGAACAAATACTTTGCCAAGCTGATGTCCGGACGCTTTTACGCTGCGGCCAAAGACCTCGGCACCAAGGTGCTCGGTGACTTGGCGCGCCGCGCCGAAGAACACGTCAAGGGCATGGTTACGCCGGGCACGATGTTCGAGGAGTTCGGTTTCAACTACATCGGACCGATCGACGGCCACGACCTCGATGCGCTGCTGCCGACCCTGCACAACATCAAACGCCTCAAGGGCCCGCAGTTCCTGCACGTGGTCACGCGCAAGGGCCAGGGTTACAAACTGGCCGAGGCCGATCCGATCCTGTACCACGGCGTGTCGAAGTTCGACCACAAGGCCGGCATTTCAACGGGAAAAGCGGGCGCCAAATCCGGCAGCAAACCGACTTATACCCAGGTCTTCGGTGAATGGCTCTGCGACATGGCTGAGCGCGATCCGCGGCTGGTGGCGATCACGCCGGCGATGCGCGAAGGTTCGGGCATGGTCAAGTTCGCGCAGCAGTATCCGAAGCGTTATTTCGACGTGGGTATTGCGGAACAACACGCGGTGACCTTTGCCGCGGGTATCGCCTGCGAGGGCTACAAGCCGGTGGTGGCGATCTATTCCACCTTCCTGCAGCGCGGTTACGACCAGCTGATTCACGACGTGCAGATCCAGAACCTGCCGGTGGTGTTTGCGCTGGATCGCGGTGGTCTGGTCGGCGCTGACGGCGCCACGCACAACGGCAGTTTCGATCTTTCCTATCTGCGCTGCCTGCCGAACATGACGGTGATGGCACCGGCCGACGAGAACGAATGCCGGCAGATGTTCCATACCGCTTTCCAGATGAATTCGCCGGTCGCGGTGCGTTATCCCCGCGGCACCGGCCCCGGCGTGCCGGTGCAGAAGGAAATGACCGCGCTGCCGGTGGGCAAGGGTGAAGTGCGCCGCCGCGGCAACGGGTTGGTGGCGATCCTGTCCTTTGGTTCGATGCTGGCACCGGCGCTGGCGATTGCCGATGAATTCGATGCCACCGTTGCCAACATGCGCTTCGTGAAGCCGCTGGACGAAGATCTGGTGCGCGACCTTGCGCTGACACACTCGCTGCTGGTCACCGTCGAGGAGAATGTGGTGATGGGTGGCGCCGGCAGTGCGGTGATGGAGTCGCTGGAGCGCCAGGGCTGCACGGTGCAGGTGCTGCAGCTGGGCCTGCCCGACCGTTTCATCGAGCAGGGTGACCCGGCGGTGCAGCTCGCCAGTGTCGGACTCGATGCCGAGGGCATCGCCCAGTCGATCCGCAAGCGCCTCGCGGCAATGGCGGCCGGCAAGGTTGCGCAGCGGAGCTGATCATGTCCAAGGAAAACCTGAAGGACGGCTACGCCAAGATCGACCAGTACAACCCGAAGACCATCCGCAGCATCGCCAAGAAATACACCAGCATCCTTGAGGACATCGGCGAAGACCCCAACCGAGAAGGCCTGGTCAAAACGCCCGAGCGCGTGGCCAAGGCGCTGCAGTTCCTGACCCACGGCTACGACCTCGACCCCGCGGAAATCCTCAAGTCCGCGATGTTCACCGAGGACTACCAGCAGATGGTGATCGTGCGCGACATCGAGGTGTATTCGCTGTGCGAGCACCACATGCTTCCGTTCTTCGGCAAGGCGCATGTCGCCTATATTCCGAAGGGCCGTATCGTCGGCTTGTCGAAGCTGCCCAGAGTGGTCGATGCGTTTGCGCGCCGGCTGCAGGTGCAGGAGCGCCTCACTGTGCAGATCCGCGACTGCATCCAGGACACGCTGCAGCCCGCGGGTGTCGCGGTGGTGATCGAGGCGCAGCACATGTGCATGATCATGCGCGGCATCCAGAAGCAGCATTCGGTGGCGACGTCCTCCGCCTTTACCGGCGAGTTCAACAAGGACGTCACCCGCTCCGAATTCCTGCGCCTGATCGCTGCCAAATAATATTAATCAAAACAAATACTTGCGTAATAATCCCATGAGCGCCGACGCCCGGATCAGCGATTACATCACCGGGAAGGTGCTGCCCGCGGTGCGTCGTGGCGAGATGGTGATTCTGGTCGACAGCGAGGAGCGCGAGAACGAGGGCGACCTCTATGTCGCCGCCGAACGCGCCACACCCGAGGCGATCAACTTCATGGCCGCCGAGGCGCGCGGCCTGGTGTCGCTGGCGCTGAGTGAAGACCGGCTGCGCACGCTGGGGCTGTCATTGATTACGGACGACACCGGCAACCAGACCAAATTCGGCACCGCCTTCGCCACGCCGATCGATGCGCGCGAGGGTGTGGGTTCGGGCATGTCAGCAGCAGACCGTGCGCGAACCATCGCGGTGGCGATTGCCGACAACGCCAAACCCACCGACCTGATCCGCCCCGGCCGCCTGCAGACCCTGCGTGCGGTGGATGGCGGTGTGTTGTCGCGGCGCGGTCACACCGAAGCCGCGGTGGACCTCGCGCGGCTCGCCGGCCTCAAACCCGCCGGCGTGATCTGCGAGATCATGAATCCCGACGGCAGTATGGCGCGTATGGCCGAGCTGGAAGCCTTTGCGCAAAAGCACAACATCCTGATCCTGAAGATCAACGACCTCGCCAAACACCGCGAGCGCGAGCGCGACATCCGGCGCAAGGCCGAGACCGTACTGCCGACCAGCAAGGCCGGCGAGTTCAGGATGATCGTCTATGCCGATAACCTTGAAACCCAGCTCTTCGTGGCGCTGGTCAAAGGTGAAGTGAACGACGGTGAGCCGGTGCTGGTGCGCCTGCATTCGCAGTGCCTGACCGGTGACGTTTTCGGCTCCGAGCGCTGCGACTGTGGTGAACAGCTCGATGCTGCACTGACCAAAATCGAAGAAGCCGGCCGCGGCGTGCTGGTCTACATGTTCGACGAAGGCCGCGGCATCGGCCTGCTCAACAAGATCCGCGCCTACGCGCTGCAGGACCAGGGCCACGACACCGTCGAAGCCAACCACGCGCTGGGTTTTGCCGCCGACATGCGCGACTACAGCGCCGGCGCACACATCCTCTCAGACCTTGGTGCCCGCCACGTGCTTCTGATGACCAACAATCCCGACAAGGTCGCGGCGCTCGCCGACTACGGCCTTGAAGTGGTGGAGCGTGTCGCGGTGGAAGTGCCGCCGCGCAAGGCCAACGAAAACTACCTTGCTACCAAGCGCAGCAAGTTTGGACACCTGCTGTCGATGGTGGGTGGGGCGCCGGAGAAAAAGTAGGGTTG
This sequence comes from Betaproteobacteria bacterium Ga0077527, assembly GCA_001464815.1. Lineage (GTDB taxonomy): Bacteria > Pseudomonadota > Gammaproteobacteria > Burkholderiales > SG8-41. Next base: position 39,279 of record LNDW01000021.1, read on the forward strand.
GTCGTTTAGCGTTTGTTACATGCGGACGCTAAAAGAGAAATTGACCCCTGTAACTTTAGGTTCTGGTGCTAGTCATGTTTAAGGGGATCAATGGTAAATACTTTGATCGCGCCTTCAATGTCGCGCTGCCGTTCCTTAGACAGCCTTTCCCACCCAATAGCAATCCGCTGAGCTGCTTTAGATAGGTTACTAGGCGGTCGCGAACGGGCATCTCCAAAAAGAAGCCAATCTGCTGACACATCTAGTGCTTGGCAGATCTGCATGAAGCGTTCCACTGAGGGCTCGTTGTGGCCGGTAAGGTAGTGGCTCACCGCTCCCTGAGTGATTCCAAGTATCTTTCCCATTTCGCTATGGGTTAGATTGAGATCTTTCATTCTTTGCCGGGTTCGGTTGCGCCAGTTCATAATTGTTTTCTAGCGTTTATTTGAGCGTCTGCTGTGAGTCTCGATAAGTCGGTTCGGAGAGATTGTATAAACTAAAAATTAGTCGCCCCTGATTTTTTTCGCGACTGCCTTAAAACCGCTTCACCAGCGTCAGCGTCTGTCCATCCCGCTGCATCTCCGTGCGGTTCAGAAAACTCATCCCCAGCAGCACCACCTTCAGGCCGTCGCCTTCCATCACCACCGCCTCCACGCTGTAGAGCGTGATGTCACCGACCTTCACCGAATCCAGCGTGACTCGGTAGGCCGCGGCTTTGCCGTTGGCGGTTTCGGTGAAGCCGCGCTGGCCGGAGAGGTAGTTGATGCCGAGGCGGCGCGCTTCGGCGGCGGGTAGCGCGATCATCGTGGCACCGGTGTCCACCAGGAACTGCACGGTGCCGCCGTTGATCTGGCCCAGCGTCAGATAGTGGCCGCGGGCGTCGGGGCTGAGCACGACGCGGCCGCTGGAGGCCGAGGCAGGGCTGCCGCCGGCAAAACGCCCACTGGCGCCGGGCACCAGGGTCTGGCGTTTGCCCTGGAATTCGATCACCGCGCTGCTGCTGTCGGCGCTGATCAGGCGGATGCCTTCGGGCGTGGTCTGGCCCACCGAAACGGTGCGCGGCGCACCGCTGTTGATCACCAGCACAGCCTTGCCGGGGAACAGCGCCGCGACGCTGATGTCATTGGCATGGGCCATGCCTGCAATCAGCAGCAGTCCGGCCACCACGCAGGCACTACAATCCATCCACCGTTTGAATCGCCGCATCGCCATTGTCCCCATGAAGCCCGTTGCCATTTTTCGCCACTCGCCGACGGAAGGTCCGGCTTATTTTGCCATGTACCTCGAGCGGCACCGGATGCCGTACCGCATCATCAGGCTTGATGCCGGCGAGGCGGTGCCGGCGTCTCTGGACGATTTTGCCGGGTTGTGTTTCATGGGCGGACCGATGAGTGTGAATGACGATCTGCCCTGGGTGGCACCGGCGTGCGCGCTGATCCACGACGCGGTGGCGCAGGATGTGCCGGTGATCGGGCATTGCCTCGGCGGTCAGCTGATGGCCAAGGCCCTGGGGGCGCCAGTGACGCGCAACCCGGTCAAGGAAATCGGCTGGGGTGAAGTGCGTGTGCTGGATGAACCGCTGGCTCGGCAATGGCTGGGGGATGACCTGCAGCGCTTTTTGTCCTTCCACTGGCATGGCGAAACCTTCGCCATCCCGCCGGGGGCGACGCGGCTGATGGAAAGCGCCTGGTGCGCCAACCAGGCTTATGTGCTGAACGACCGCCACATCGGCATGCAGTGCCATGTCGAGATGACGCCGACGCTGATCCGGACCTGGTGCCGCGACTGGGCGCAGGAAGTCGAGGCGCTGGCCGGACGCGTGGCTTCGGTGCAGACGCCCGCCGAGATGGAAGACGGCATCGAGGACAAGGTGCGGGCGCTGAATGCCGTGGCTGACCGGATTTATGACCGGTGGGTGTGTGGGTTGGCGGAGTAGCTTGGGCCTGAGTGAGTTGCGTTGTTGCCCCTCACCCTAACCCTCTCCCCATCAGTCGATGGGGAGAGGGGATTAAAACCATTAGCGCTGCTCCAACTGTGAAGTTGTTCAAGATGAGCAGCCCACTTCACATCAGATCCCCTCTCACCGCAGTCTTGCGTGGAGACAAGGGCGCACTTGAAGCGAAGCAGGTTTAGGGTGAGGGCTACCGCGGAACTTGTTACCAGCCCGTAACGGTTCAGGTCAGTAAAGTCCACGCGGCGCCTACAACGGCACACACCCCGATCACCGGCATGATGCCCACCTTGTAGCGCCACAGCGCGACAAAGGCGGCGATGCCGATCACCGCCGAAGGCCAGTCGAAGCGGCCCTGCAGGCCTTCGGGCCACAGCACGTGGTAGGCGAAAAACACTGCAAGGTTGAGAATCACGCCGACCACGGCGGCGGTGATGCCGGTGAGCGGGGCGGTGAATTTGAGTTCGCCGTGGGTGGTCTCGACCAGAGGGCCGCCGAGCAGGATGAAAATGAAGCTGGGCAGGAAGGTGAACCAGGTCACCACCGCGGCGGCGAGCGCGCCGGCCGCGACCAGCCGGTCAGTACCGAGGAATTCGGTGGTCCAGCCGCCGACGAAACCGACGAAGGCCACCACCATGATCAGCGGGCCCGGCGTGGTTTCGCCCAGCGCGAGGCCGTCGATCATCTGGTGGGGCGTCACCCACTGGAAGTGCTCCACCGCGGCCTGGTAGACATAGGGCAGCACGGCGTAGGCGCCGCCGAAGGTAAGCAACGCAGCTTTGGTGAAAAACCAGCCCATCTGGCGCAGCGTGCTGTCCCAGCCGAAGCTGGCGACGATGATCGCCATGCCCGTGGCCCACAGCGCGAGGCCGAAGGCAAGCACGCGGTAGAAGCGGCCCCAGGAGAAACGCGCATGTTCGGGCGTCGGCGTGTCGTCGTCGATCACCGCCGGGCCGTAGTCCTTGTCCGCCGCGCCATGTCCGCCGCCCATCTCGAACAGCTTCGGCCGCAGCCGGCCGCCGATCCAGCCGGCAATGCCGGCGCCGATGACGATCAGCGGGAACGGCAAATCCAGCGCGAACAGGCCGATGAAGGCTGCCGCGGCAAAACCCCACAACACGCCGTTTTTCAGCGCGCGTGAACCGATGCGGATGGCGGCAAAGACCACGATGGCGGTCACCGCGGGCTTGATGCCGTAGAGGATGCCGGCGATGGCGGGCACGTCGCCCCAGGCCATGTAGATCCACGTCAGCGCGATCAGGATGAACAGCGAGGGCAGCACAAACAGCCCGCCGGCGACGATGCCGCCCCAGGTGCGGTGCATCAGCCAGCCGATGTAGGTGGCCAGTTGCTGCGCCTCGGGGCCGGGCAGCACCATGCAGTAGTTGAGCGCATGCAGAAAGCGGCGCTCGGAGATCCAGCGCCTTTTCTCCACCAGCTCCTGGTGCATGATCGAAATCTGCCCCGCAGGGCCGCCGAAGCTGATGAAGCCGAGTTTGAGCCAGAAGCGGAAGGCTTCGGCGAAGGAGATGCTGCGTGTTTCGCCTTCCGGTGCGGCTGCGCTCATCGCGGTTCCCCGCTGCGGGCTTCGATTGCGCCACCTGTGGCACGCCAGGCCTCAAGGCCGCCCTCCAGGAACCGTGCCTGCAGGCCCTGCGCGCGCAGCGCGGCGGCGGCGTTCTGGCTGACCTGGTGGCCGTGCACGCAATACACCACCACCGGTGTATCGCGCGGCAGGGCCGGGCCCCAGGCGGCGACGGCTTCGGGGTCGCGGCGCATAGCGCCGGCAATGCGGTCAGGGGCGACGACATACACGGCCTCGCGCCTCACATCGATGACCAGCGGGGCGGGGTCTTGCCGGCGGAGGGTGGAAAGTTGCTCAGGGGTGATGTGGTCCATGCCGGCTCCTTCGCGATGGCGAATACACACGAAGGCAGTGCTTGGACGCGGGGCGTCTGAGCCGGGGAGCCTGCCGATATCCCCGTGAAACAACAACGATTCTGCGTTACGGGTTATGCCGCGTCAATGCCGCAGACGGGATCAGTCCCGGAAATTCTTGAACTGCAGGGGAAAGTCGGTGATGGATTTGCGGATCAGCGCGATGGCATCCTGCAGCAGATCCTTCTTGGCGCCGGAGACGCGCACCACGTCGCCCTGGATGCTGCCCTGCACCTTCATCTTGCTGTCCTTGATCGTCTTGACGATTTTCTTGGCCAGTTCCTGCTCGATGCCTTCGCGCACGGTGACCGGCTGCTTCATCTTGTTGCCGCTGATGGTCTCGGCATCGCCGAGTTTCAGGCAGCGGGTGTCGACGCCGCGCTTGGCCAGTTTGCCGGTGAGCACGTCGCGCACCTGACTCAGCTTGAAATCATCGTCGGCGAAGACAGTGAGGGTTTTTTCCTTTTCGTTGATTTCGACGCGGGCATCGGAGCCCTTGAAATCAAAGCGGGTGGAGACTTCCTTGTTGGTCTGGTCGACGGCGTTGCGTATTTCGACCTGATTGACCTCGGAAACAATGTCGAACGAGGGCATGAGCGGCTCCCTGCGGTTGATGCGGCTTGGATGCTTGGTGAAAGGCTGCTGAAGCGGCCGCGATTAAACAGCGCGGATTATACGCCGCGGCCGTGGAGCATCAGGCGCGGGTGGCTTTCAGCGCGATGCGGTGCGATTGCAGCGGCAGGCCGGTGGCGTCATCGAATTCGGCGGCGGTCTCCACCGCGCGCCGTGCCAGGGTTTCGGCGTCGAGTTTGGGATCGTTGTACAGGGCGTGCAGCGCACCCATCGCGTAGGTGCTGCCGCTGCCGAAGGCGTAGTAGCGGGTGAATTCCTGAACCGTGCGGTGTGCAACCACGCCGAAGATGCCGTGCGGGTTGGCGACCAGCGCATCAAAGCGCGTCGATTCCAGCGGTTCGTCATCCTGGCCGCCGATGTGCAGGAAGTAGTCATTCTTCAGCGCGGCGTGCAGCGCCTGCCAGGTGCGGAAGATTTCCAGTGGCGAATCGAAGCGCGCGCGGACCTTCGGTTTGCCGAAATAATCGCGCAGGATGGTCTTGAAGGTGGCGTTTCCGGTGAGACCCAGCCAGGTGTCTCCAACCTGCAGCAGCTTGCCGTTGTTGGCGACGTATTCGGCGGTTTCCTTGGCCGCGCCCCATTTGGTCATGGTGTCCGCGGCGATTGCCACCGAACGTCCCTTGCGTACCACAACGATGGTGGTCATTGAGTCAGCGCTTTATCAACCAAAATGGCAGACGTAGTGCAGGGCTTCGACCGCCTCGATGTCGAAGCCCGATTTGCCGGGCACGTCAAAGCTCTCGCCGCCTTTGACGGTTTTCCAGTCGGCACCAGCAAGGCGGTAACGGCCGTTGCCGGCGATGATTTCCATGCGCTCCGGTGCGTCGGTGTTGAAGTTGAGGGTGGCGGGCAGGATCACGCCCACGGATTTGCGCACCCCCCCGGCGAGGATCACGGTGTGGCTGACACACTTGCCGTCGAAGTAGACGTTGGCCTTTTTGATGACGGAGACGTTGTCGAATTGCATGGAAATTTCCTTGGATTAAACCGTTGATGCTGGACCTGCCGAAGCCCGGGCGCCCGGATGCGTTCGCCCTCGGACAGGCTCGGGGCGAACGGGATGGTTGCTTAACGCTTTTTACGCAGGCGCGCCGCAATCCGCATGCGCAGCGCATTGAGACGGATGAAGCCGGCGGCGTCGGCCTGGTTGTAGGCGCCCTTGTCGTCCTCGAAGGTCGAGATCGCCGGATCGAACAGCGAGTTGGTCTTCGAGGCGCGCCCCACCGTGGTCACCGTGCCCTTGTAGAGTTTTAAGCGCACGGTGCCATTGACCGGCTTCTGCGATTCGTCGATCAGCTGCTGCAGCAGGATGCGCTCGGGGCTGAACCAGTAGCCGTTGTAGATCATCCGCGCATAACGCGGCATCAGGTCATCCTTCAGTGCCAGCACTTCGCGGTCGAGGGTGATCGATTCCATCGCACGGTGGGCGCGCAGCATGATGGTGCCGCCCGGGGTTTCGTAGCAGCCGCGCGACTTCATGCCGACATAACGGTTCTCGACCAGGTCGAGGCGGCCGATGCCGTGTTTGCCGCCGAGCTTGTTCAGCTGGGTCAACACCTGCGCCGCCGACATTTTCCTGCCGTTGATGGCGACGATATCGCCTTTGGCGTAGGTCAGTTCGACGTACTCGGGCTTGTTCGGCGCCTTTTCCGGCGACACGGTGATGCGCCACATCGAATCTTCCGGCTCGAAGGACGGGTCTTCGAGGATGCCGCCCTCATAGGAGATGTGCAGCAGGTTGGCGTCCATCGAGTACGGCGCACCGCCTTTGCGTTTCTTGTAGTCGACGGGAATCTTGTGCTGGTCGGCGTAGGCGAGCAGTTTTTCACGCGACAGCAGGTCCCATTCGCGCCACGGCGCAATGATTTTCACTTCAGGCATCAGCGCATAGGCGCCGAGTTCGAAGCGCACCTGGTCGTTGCCCTTGCCGGTGGCGCCGTGGGAGATCGCGTCGGCCCCGGTCTGGCGTGCGATGTCGATCATGCGCTTGGCGATCAGCGGGCGGGCGATCGAGGTGCCGAGCAGGTATTCGCCTTCGTAGACGGCGTTGGCGCGGAACATCGGGAACACGAAGTCGCGGACAAATTCCTCGCGCAGGTCGTCGATGAAGATCTGCTTGACGCCGAACATCTTCGCCTTCTTGCGCGCCGGTGCGAGTTCCTCGCCCTGGCCGATATCGGCGGTGAAGGTGATGACTTCGCAGTCATAGACATCCTGCAGCCACTTGAGGATGACCGAGGTGTCGAGGCCACCCGAGTAGGCGAGCACTACTTTATTGATTTTATTGGATTTTTTCATGACTCTTCACTTTGCTGAAATTACTTGGATTCAACTTTGCCCAGCAACAAAAACTCCATCAGCGCCTTCTGCGCATGCAGGCGGTTCTCTGCTTCATCCCAGACCACGCTCTGCGGCCCGTCGATGACTTCGGCGGTGACCTCCTCGCCGCGGTGGGCGGGCAGGCAGTGCATGAACAGCGCGTCCTTTTTTGCGGCGCGCATCATCTCGGCATCGATGCACCAGTCCTCGAAGTCGCGTTTGCGCTCCTCGTTTTCGGCTTCGAAGCCCATGCTGGTCCAGACGTCGGTGGTCACCAGGTCGGCATCCTTCACCGCGTCCATCGGGTCCGGGAATTCCTCGTAGTGGTCGGTGCCGTATAGTCCCGCACGCTCGGGTTCGACTTGGTAGCCCGGGGGCGTGGATACATGCACGTTGAAGCCGAGCACTTCCGCCGCCTGCAACCAGGTGTTGCAGACGTTGTTGGAGTCGCCGATCCAGGCCACGGTCTTGCCGCGGATGGCGCCGCGATGCTCGATGTAGGTGAAGATGTCGGCGAGGATCTGGCAGGGATGGTATTCGTTGGTCAGGCCGTTGATCACCGGCACCCGCGAGTAGGCGGCGAAGCGGTCGATGATCTGCTGCTCGAAGGTGCGGATCATCACCACGTCGACCATGCGCGTGATCACGCGTGCGACGTCCTCGATCGGTTCGCCGCGTGAAAGCTGGGTCTGGCTGGAGGTGAGGTTGATCACCGAGCCGCCCATCTGCAGCATGCCGGCCTCGAAGGAGACCCGGGTGCGCGTCGAGTTCTTCTCGAAGATCATTGCCAGCGTGCGGTCGTGCAGCGGCAGGTACGGCTCGTAGCGTTTGAACCGCGTCTTGATCCAGGCGGCACGCTCGAATACGTGGGCGTATTCGTCGGCGGTGAAATCCCTGAACTGGAGATAGTGGCGGAGTTGCATGATGGTTTCCGGCGCAGCGGTCGCGCTGCGCGGTCAGGCGGCTGCCGGGGCGGCCTTCAACAGGAACGAGCGGATCATCGGAGCCAGCTGGCCGACCAGCTGGTCGGCCTCTGCGCGCGACATCACCAGCGGTGGCACCAGCCTGATGACGTTTTCGGCGGTGACATTGATCAGCAGCCCGGCTTCGAGTGCGGTTTTCACGAGATCACCACAGGGCCGGTCGAGTTCGACGCCGATCATCATGCCCTTGCCGCGGATGTCGCGAACGCCCGGGGTTTCGGCCAGCGCGCGCTTCAGGCTGGTCTGGATGTGTTGTCCCACCTCGGCGGCGTTGCGGCACAGGTCTTCGGAGTCGATGATCTCGAGGGTGGTCAGCGCCGCCGTGCAGGCGAGCAGGTTGCCGCCGAAGGTCGAGCCGTGGCTGCCCGGCTTGAACAGCGTGGCCGCTTCGCCGCGGGCGATGCAGGCGCCGACCGGTACGCCGCCGCCAAGACCCTTGGCGAGGGTGACCACGTCGGGCATCACGCCGTAATGCTGGAAGGCGAACATTCTGCCGGTGCGGCCGATGCCGGTCTGCACTTCGTCGAGCATCAGCAGCCAGCCGTTGGCGTCGCAGATTTCGCGCAGGCCCTTCAGGTAGCCGTCGCCGCAGACGCTGACGCCGCCTTCACCCTGCACCAGTTCGGCGAGTACGGCGACGACGTTGCGGTTGGAGGCGGCAACGCGTTGCACGGCTTCAAGGTCATTGAACGGCACACGCACAAAGCCGGTAACCAGCGGTTCGAAGCCGGCCTGCACCTTGCGGCTGCCGGTGGCTGACAGTGTCGCCATGGTGCGGCCGTGGAATGATTTTTCGAGCACCACCACTGCGGGGGTCTCGACGCCCTTCTTGTGTCCGTAGTAGCGCGCGAGCTTGATCGCCGCTTCATTGGCTTCGGCGCCGGAATTGCAGAAAAACACGCTGTCCATGCCGGAGGCCGCGGCGATACGATCGGCGAGTTTTTCCTGCGCCGTGATCTGATAGATGTTGGAGGTGTGGATCAGCTTGCCGACCTGGTCGCGCAATGCCGCCACCAGCTTCGGGTGGCTGTGGCCGACCGCGTTCACGGCCACGCCGGCGAGCGCGTCCAGGTAACGTTTGCCCTGGGTGTCCCACAGCCAGACGCCTTCGCCGCGCTCAAAAGCCACGGCCAGCCGGCCGTAGGTATTCATCACATGTGACATGGTCTCGCACCCGCCAGAAAAAGCAGCCGTTGGAGACGGCCGGTTACTGCAATCGCCGTGTAATCAACGGGAGTTTTTCCCGTCTGAAATGACACGGCACGCGCTGCAAAAGCAGACGGCGGCTTTACGCCGCCGGTAAAACTGATTCTCGGCCAAGCCGGCGCGGCTTGGCAAGTGAATTTTCCGGGGACATGTCCCGGTTTTGCAGCGGCTTCTGCTAGACTTTTTTCCATCAGCGGCAGTGGAACGCAGGGGAATCCGGCATGTTCGAAGGCGCACCTGAAATTGTCATCGAAGGCATCACCGATCTCGGGGAGAAGTTCCGGCCCAGCGACTGGGCGGAGCGCCTTTCCGGGATGCTCTCGGTGTTCAGCGACAGCGGCTATCTCGAATATTCACCGTACCTGAAGCCGATTTTTGCCGGCGGCAACCATTGTGTTGCCGTCGACCGCGCACTCGAGGCGCTGAACCCCGCGGCGTTCGCCTTTTTGCTGCAATTTGCGAAGGACAACCGGCTGAAGATACGGCCGGGGCGCCGGGTCAGGCGGCCGGATGAACCCGCCGCCATAGGGCAATCCTGAGGGATTGCCAAACGCGGCGCTGCAGTACGGGAACTGAAGGCGCCGCGGAAAACCGATCAGGCCATCGCCTTGATCGCGGCCGACAGGCGGCTTTTGTGACGGGCGGCGGTGTTCTTGTGCATGATGTCCTTGTCGGCGATCGAATCGATGGTGCTCACCGACTTCTGGAAAATCGTCCTGGCAGCGGTTTTGTCGCCAGCCTCGATCGCCTTGCGCACATCCTTGATTGCGGTACGCAGCTCGGAACGCTGTGAATTATTATGCGCGCGGCGTTTCACGGCCTGACGGGCGGCTTTTTTGGCTGAAGCAGTGTTGGCCATGTAAACTCCGGATTTCGTTCGGAAAAAGGGCGCAATGATAAAGAACTTGGGCCTTTTCCGCAAGCCGCATCACTCTGTGGCGCCAGTTCGTTCCGGCCAAAAATAATGAATTTAATCAAGGCTTTAGCGACAGTCAGCAGCATGACGCTGGTGTCGCGGGTGCTGGGCTTCGTGCGCGACGCGGTGATTGCCCGGGTTTTCGGTGCGGGGCTTGCCACCGACGCTTTTTTTGTCGCCTTCAAGATTCCGAACCTGTTGCGCCGGCTGTTTGCCGAGGGCGCCTTCTCCCAGGCCTTCGTGCCGATCCTCGCCGAATACAAGAACCGGCGCGGTGAGGACGATGTCCGGGCGCTGATCAACCAGGTCAGCGGCGCGTTGTTGCTGGTTCTGCTGCTGGTCAGTGCGCTGGGCATATTGATAGCACCGTGGATCATCGCCGTCACCGCGCCGGGTTTCAGCGCGACGCCGGAAAAATTTGCTCTGACGGTGGAACTGCTGCGCATCGTCTTCCCCTACATCCTGTTCATTGCGCTGACGGCGCTGGCCGGTGGCATCCTCAACACATGGAGCCGTTTCGCGGTGCCGGCTTTCACGCCGACGTTGCTCAATATTTCCTTCATCGGCTTTGCGCTGCTGGCCGCGCCTTATTTTGACCCGCCGGTGAAAGCGCTGGCCTGGGCGGTGTTTGTTGGCGGCGTGCTGCAACTGGCTTTCCAGATTCCGTTTCTGGCCCGGGCCGGCGTGTTGCCGCGGCCGCGTTTCAGCTGGCGCGATGAAGGTGTGCGGCGGGTGTTGAGGCAGATGGCGCCGGCGCTGTTCGGCGTGTCGGTGGGGCAGGTCAGCCTGCTGATCAACAACATCTTTGCCTCTTTTCTGGTTACCGGCAGTGTGACCTGGCTCTACTTTGCCGACCGCCTGATGGAGTTTCCGGCAGGCCTGCTTGGTGTGGCGCTGGGCACAGTGCTGCTGCCCAGCCTCGCCAAAAGCCACGCCGAACGTTCAGCGCAGGCCTATTCCGAGTTGCTCGACTGGGGGCTGCGGCTGACGTTGATGCTGGCCTTGCCGGCGGCCGTGGCGCTGGCGGTGTTGTCGGTACCGCTGGTGGCAACGCTGTTTCATTACGGGGCTTTTACCGCCACCGATGTCATCAATACCCACCATGCGGTGATCGCCTATGCCGTGGGCCTGGTCGGGCTGATCGCGGTCAAAGTGCTGGCACCTGGTTTTTATGCGCAGCAGGACATCCGCACGCCCGTGCGCATCGCGGTGGTGACGCTGGTGGTGACCCAATTGCTCAATCTGGTGCTGGTCTGGCAGTTGCGCCATGCCGGGCTCGCGCTGGCGATCAGTCTTGGTGCCTGCCTCAATGCTGCGTTGCTGCTGCGCGGACTGCGCCGGCGTGGCATCTATCAACCGCAGCCGGGCTGGGCGGTGTTCTCGTTGAAGCTCTTGCTGGCGGTGTATGCAATGGGGATGGTGCTGTGGTGGCTGGCCGGTGCGCCGGCGGAATGGCTCGCAGCAAGCGCCTGGAACCGGATGCTGAAACTGGCATTGCTGGTGCTGGCGGGCAGCAGCACCTATTTCGGCATGTTGTGGCTGTGCGGATTCCGCTGGCGCGACTTTAATAAACGCAGCTGATATCGTCGTAACTGAGTCGCCGAAACTGAGTCGCCGTAACTGGGCGTCACGCCTACGCCTAGCGTTGCATTACCCGCCGCGCTACATACGACAGCGCGTCAACCAGCGCCACCAGCAGCAGCATCGCGATCAGGATCGAACTGGTTTCATTCATGTGGAACAGGCCCATGTGGAAGGCCAGCATCTGTCCCAGCCCACCGCCGCCGACGACACCGAGCACGGCCGCGGCGCGGATGTTGTTCTCCCAGCGGTAGAGTGTGTACGACAGCAGTTGCGGCAGGATTTGCGGCAGCGTGGCATAGCAGAACACCCGTGTTTCGGCCACGCCGCGGGCACGCAGCGCGAAACCAGGCCCGGCCGGTGCATTCTCGACCGCCTCGGAGAACAGCCGGCCGAGCACACCGGTGGTGTGCATCGCCAGCGCCAGCGTGCCGGCGAAAGGGCCGAGGCCGGCGGCGATGATCAGCAGGGCAGCCCAAACCAGTTCCGGAATCGAGCGCAGTGCGTTGAGCACCAGCCGCGTCGGCGTGCGCCAGTACGCCGGATCGCCGGCATGTGTGCGACTCGCCGGCAATGCAAGCAGGATGCCGGCGATGGCCGCGAGCAGTGTGCCGAGCGCCGACATCGCCAGCGTCTCGAAGCTGGCGCGCATCACTTTGAGCAGGAATGCGCTGTCGGTTGAAGGCGACATCAGCTCGCCCAAGAAGCGGCCCATCTTGCGCAGCGCGTCCACCGACAGGAACTTCGCCCACTGCAGGTCCAGCGACCAGAAGCTGGCGGCGGTCAGCACGACCAGTCCGCACAGGAACCAGCACATCGCGCAGCGAGCGCTGAACAGCTTCGGCGGCATGCGCCAGGCCTCGTTGGCGGCCTGGTTGATATCCTTGTGCGGGTCGTTCATGCGAGGTTCCGGCGCAGCCACGCGCTGACCTGGTCGGCCAGTGCCACCAGCAGCATGAACACGATCAGCATCGTTGCAACTTCCGAGCCCTGGAACATCTTCATCGAGTTGTCCATCTGCTGGCCGAGACCGCCTGCACCGACGAAGCCGAGCACCGCGGAGGAGCGGATCGCGCATTCCCAGCGATAGACGGTATAGCTGGTCAGTTCAGGGCCGCTGTGCGGCAGCAGGCCGTAGAAAAAGGCCTGCAGGCGGCCGGCGCCATTGCGCAGCAGCGTGCGTGTGGAATGGGTTTCGTCGCTTTCGAGGATCTCGCCGTAGACCTTGCCGAGCATGCCGCCATAGGTCAACGCGATGGCCAGCACGCCGGCGGTGGGGCCGAGGCCGACGACACGCACGAAAACCAGCGCCCACACCAGCTCCGGGATGCTGCGCAACAGGATCAGCAGCCAGCGCACGGCCTGGCGCAGGATCAGCGGCAGCGTGTGCATGCGGCCGGACAGTGCGGACACCGAGATCGCACTGGTGGAGAGAAGCGTCAGCGGAATCGCGATGACCATCGCCAGTGCCATGCCGGCGGTGGCGATGGCGACGGTGCGCCAGCACTCTGTCAACACCATCAGCAGGAACTCGCCGTCGATTTTCGGCGGCAGGAAATCGGCGATGAAGCGCCGTGTTGATTTCAGCGCGTCGGGCTCGAACAGCAGCCAGGGCTTGAATTCAGTCGCGACCAGCGCCGGTGCGATCAGCACGCAGGCGGCGAGCAGCCAGAACACGCGGCCGATCCAGGCCGGGTCGCGCAGTTGCGGCGCTGCGATGGTTGCCGGGGCTTGCGAGGTTGACATGATCAGCCTCGGTTCATCAGGCGCAACACATCAGCGGCAGTACATTGCCGGCGTCTGTGGCGGTGCGGGCGGGGTATCGCCATCTGCCGCGGGCGCACCCAGCAGTTCGTGCTCGTGCTGGGCGTACAGCTGGCGCAGCCGTTCGGGCGTGACGTCCGCAGCGGGCAAATCGAAATGTAATTCGCCGTCACGCAGTCCGAGCACGCGCGGAAAACGGGTCGCGACATCGACTTGGTGCAGGGTGCAAACCAGGGTCGCGCCAGCCTCACGTGCGGCTGTGGTCAGGGTGTCGATGGCGAGACGGGAGCGGGACGGATCGAGCGAGGACAGCGGTTCGTCCACCAGCCACAACGAGGCCGATGAAAGCAGCGCACGCGCGAGGCCGACCCGCTGGCGTTCGCCGCCGGAGAGGCGGTCGACGCGGTCCCACAGCTTGTGTGCGAGGTCGAAGCGGGTGAGCGCCGTTTCCGCTTCGGCGATGCCGGTGGGATAGATCAGCGAGCGCAGGCTGGCGAGCAGAGACTGTCGCGGCAGCCTTCCGGCGAGCACCGCGGTGATCACCCGCTGTCGCGGCGGCAGCGGTGGTGTCTGCGGGCCGAGGAACAGCCGGCCGCGCAGTTTCTGCAGTTGTGAAACCGGCAGCGTCCAGGGATCAACGCCGTCCAGCGTGAATGAGCCGGCCGCGGGTTTAAGGGCGCAGGCCAGCGCGTGCAGCAGCGTGGTCTTGCCGGCACCCGAGGGGCCGATCACGGCGATCTGTTCGCCAACCGCGATGTCGAGCGTGACCGGCTTGAGCGCCGGTACGCTCGCCATCGTGGCGGCAGGATGGCGGGCGGCAAGCCCGCGCAGACTGATGCGCATCGCTGAGTGCTGGGTGGTCTGATCAGGCTTACTTGATCAGGCCGGCACTGCGTCCCGCGTTTTCGAGGCCCTTGTAGTTCTCGGCGCGGGTCGGGATGTATTTGGTGGCCCGGTTCAGGGTCAGTATTTCCTTGCCCTCGGGATCGTTCATCGACAGCGCCAGCAGTGCCTTGGTGACCCGCTCGCGCAGGGCTGCCGGCATGTCGGCGTGAACCGACCAGTTGTAGTTGTAGAACGGTGGTGTGGTGAAGAATACGTTGACCTTGCTGGTGTCGACCTTTTTGTCTTCGACGAATCTGCGCCACACGGTGATGTCCAGTGCCGCGGCATCCACGCGGCCACCGACCACCGAGGCGATGGTGGCGTCGTGTGCCCCGGAATAGGCGACACGCTTGAAGTCCTTGTCGGGATCGATCTTGGCGTCAAGCAGGAAGCTGCGCGGCATCAGGTGCCCGGAAGTGCTTGATTGCGAGCCAAAGCTCACCTGTTTGCCTTTGAGATCAGCCAGCGTCTTGATGCCGGAGTCAGTCTGGGTGATGAAGACCGAGCGGAACTGGGTGTCTTCCTCGCGCTGTGCGATCGGGATGATCTTGCCACCCGAGCGCAGTTGCGCCTGCACATGGGTGAAGCCGCCGAACCACACCAGATCGACCTGCTTGTTGACCAGCGCCTCGACCGCGGCCGGATAGTCATTGACCGGGGTGAACTCGACCTTCATGCCGAGGGTGCGTTCGAGATAGCGCGTGATCGGTCCGAACTTGCGGATCTGTTCGGTCGCGGCTTCTTCGGGAATGGTGGTGACCTTGAAGGTCTGCTGGGCCAGCGCGGGTGCTGCAAGGCTGATGGTGATGGCCAGAAGGCCCAGCTTGCGGATCAATGCGGACGGCGAAAACAGGGATGACATGGGGTTTCCTTTCAGCAACGTGGATGTTGAGAGGCGGGGTCGGAGCTGCAGGCCTGGCTCGCATGGAGCTGGGCACCGTAGCCGATAACCACCCGGCGGGTGCGGGAGGGGCTCAGGTCGATCATGGGTTTGTCCTGAATGTGAACCGGAAGTCATCGCGCGACCTGCGCAATGCTGCGTGACAAGCTACCGCAGCGGCCTGCGAATTGCAAAGGTGTCGCCGGAAAGATTTATGCCGCGGGTTGAACACCCTCAAGGCCGGCCTGCGCCGCCAGCGTGTTGGCGGCCGAGGTCTTCAGCGCGGCATCCACGGTGACGCGCTTCAGTTTTGGCGCGAACAGTTCGATGAAGTCGTAGACATAGCCGCGCAGCCAGGCATTGGGCCGCAGCGCGATGCGCGTGGTGCTGGCCTCGAACAGATGGTCGGCGTTGACCAGGCGGATGCCGATGTCGCGCGCCGGATCGAAGGCCATCTTGGCGAGGATGCCTATGCCCATGCCCTGTTCGACATAGGCCTTGATCACGTCGGCGGCGATGGCGGTGAGCACGATGTTGGGCTTGATGCCGGCGGCGTCGAAGGCGCGCTGGATCGGTGAATTCGGGGTGAACGCGAAGTCGTAGGTGATCAGCGGGTACTGCGCGATCTTTTCCAGGGTCAGCGGTCCGCTGCCGAGCAGCGGGTGGCGCAGCGGCGTGATCACGCTGCGTGTCCATTGCGCGCAGGGCAGGGTCACCAGGTGGGTGAAGCTTTCGTCGGATTCGGTGGCGATGCCGACTTCGGCGCTGCCCTCGCGCAGCATGTCCGCGATCTGTGCCGGGCTGCCCTCGCGCAGTGTCAGCCGCACCTGCGGGTAGCGCTGGGTGAAGCGCGACACCACCGGTGGCAGCGCATAGCGTGCCTGGGTGTGGGTGGTGGCGATGACCAGGGTGCCGCGGCCGCCGGAATTGAATTCGCGGCCGACCTCGCGCAGGTTTTCGGTGTCGCGCAGGATGCGTTCGGCGATGTCGAGCACGATCCTGCCCGGTTCGGTCAGTGCGGTGATGCGTTTGCCGTTGCGCACCAGGATGGTCACGCCCAGCTCCTCTTCCAACAGCTTGATCTGTTTGCTGATGCCGGGCTGGGAGGTGAACAGGGCCTCGGCCGCATCTGACACCTTCAGGCCGTTGCGGGCAATTTCGCGCAAATAGCGTAATTGCTGTAAATTCAATGGGTTATCTCAAAATAAGGCTGTATATAACAAAAAACGCTTAATAATAAATAACATATTCTTGGACGATATATAAGGGGGTTTTTACCATCAGCGGCGTCAATCAGAGGTGCCGCAGATGTATCAATACGACGCAATCGATCAGAAGCTGGTGGACGAGCGGGTGGCGCAGTTTCGCGACCAGACCCGGCGCCATCTCGCCGGCGAGTTGTCAGAAGACAATTTCCGCCCGCTGCGCTTACAAAATGGTCTTTATATTCAACGGTTTGCGCCGATGCTTCGGGTCGCGATCCCCTACGGGCTGTTGTCGTCTAAACAGCTGCGAGCACTAGCTTACATCGCCCGCAAATGGGACCGCGGCTACGGCCATTTCAGCACTCGCCAGAACATCCAGTTCAACTGGCCCAGGCTGGAGGAGGTGCCGGATATCCTGGCGCACCTGGCTTCGGTGCAGATGCACGCGATCCAGACCAGCGGCAACTGCATCCGCAATACCACCACTGATCACCTCGCCGGCGTGGCACCGGACGAGATCGTTGATCCGCTGGTGTGGTGCGAGCTGATCCGCCAGTGGTCGACTTTCCATCCCGAGTTCGCCTACCTGCCACGCAAGTTCAAGATCGCGGTGTCCGGCGCGGAAAATGACCGTGCGGCGATCCAGGTGCACGATATCGGCCTGCAGGCGGTGCGCGGCGAGGATGGCCAGACCGGTTTCCGCGTGCTGGTTGGCGGCGGCCTCGGGCGCACGCCGATCATCGGCACGGTGATCCGCGAATTCCTGCCCTGGCAGCATCTGCTGTCGTACCTCGAGGCGATCCTGCGTGTGTACAACCGCCATGGCCGCCGCGACAACAAATACAAGGCGCGCATCAAGATCCTGGTCAGGGAAACGACGCCGGCGGTGTTCCGTGAGCAGGTCGAGGCCGAGTGGGCGCATCTGAAGGATGGTCCGATCACCTTGAACGCGGCCGAAGTCGCCCGCATCGGGCGCCGTTTCGCCCGTCCGCAGTACCAGAATCTTGATGCGCTGTCGGTGCAGTACACGCAAGCACTGGCACGCGAGTCAGGCTTTGCGCGCTGGTCCGGGCGCAACGTGCATGCGCACAAGGTGCCCGGTTATGCCGCGGTCACGCTATCGCTGAAAAAAACCGGCATTGCGCCGGGGGACGCCACCGCCGAACAGATGGATGCCGTGGCCGACCTTGCCGACCGCTACAGTTTCGGTGAGTTGCGCGTGTCGCATGAGCAGAACCTGATCCTGTCCGATGTGCGCCAGAGCGATCTTCATGCGCTGTGGCAGGAGGCGAAGGCGCTGGGACTCGCCACGCCGAACATCGGCCTGATCAGCAACATCATCGCCTGCCCCGGCGGCGACTTCTGCTCGCTGGCGAATGCGAAATCAATTCCTGTGGCGGAGGCGATCCAGCGCCGCTTCGACGACCTCGACTACCAGCACGACATCGGCGAGCTCGACCTCAACATCTCGGGCTGCATGAACTCCTGCGGCCACCACCACGTCGGTCACATCGGCATCCTCGGCGTCGACAAGCAGGGCGCCGAGTTCTACCAGGTGTCGATCGGCGGCGCGCAGGGCAACGCCGCCTCGCTGGGCAAGGTGATCGGTCCTTCGTTCGCGCAGGACGATGTGCCGGATGTCATCGAAAGACTGATTCAGACCTACCTCGCCTGCCGCGACAGCGAGGAAGAACGCTTCATCGACGTGGTGCGCCGCATCGGCATCGAACCTTTCAAGGAGTCCGTATATGGCAACGCTCATCAAAAACGCGAACATCACCATCGACAGCTGGCAGCGGCTTGACTGGGCCGCTGATGGCGGCCTGCCCACCGTCCCGGCGACCGGCGACGTGCTGATTCCGCTGGGCCTGTGGCGCGGCCTCGCCGAAGAGTTGCTTGAGCGCAAAAGCGGCCGCATTGGCGTCTGGCTCGACAGCCATGAAGATCCGGCCGAGCTTGCGGACAGCCTTGACCGCATCGCGCTGATCGCGGTGCGTTTCCCGCAATTCACCGATGGCCGCGGCTACTCGATCGCGCGCCTGCTGCGCGAGCGCCAAGGCTGGAAGGGCGAACTGCGCGCCTTCGGCGACGTGCAACGTGACCAGCTGCATTACCTCGCGCGCTGTGGTTTTGATGCCTTCGAACTGAACGACGGCATCGATGTCCCCCAGGAGGACCTGCTTCGCAGCGCGCAGGCCGCACTGTCCGCATTCCGCGATTTCAGTGACAGCTACCAGGCCGCGGTGGACCAGCCGTTGCCGCTTTACCGCCGCCGCGTGCCGGAAGCGGCCTGATGAACCCCGGCGGGATCAACGGCAGGGGCACGGTGTACCTCGTCGGCGCGGGCCCGGGGGCGCCGGACCTGCTGACGCTGCGCGCGGCGGAATTGCTCAAGCGCGCGGACATCGTGTTCCATGATGCGCTGGTGCATCCAGAGACGCTGGCGCTGGCGGTGAACGCGGAGAAGGTTGCCGTCGGCAAACGCTGCGGACGCCACAGCACGGCGCAGCGTTTCATCAACAAGCGGCTGGTTGATGCCGCACGCATCCACCGCGTGGTGGTGCGGCTCAAGGGCGGTGATCCGCTGCTGTTCGGCCGTGCGCAGGAAGAGATCGATGCGCTGCAGGCCGCCGGCATCCCTTGCGAGATCGTGCCGGGCATCACCGCGGCGCTGGCGGTGGCCGCCGAACTGAAGGTGCCGCTGACACAGCGTGGTGTGGCGCGCAACGTCGTGCTGACCACGCCACGGGTTGGCCAGGATGAACGTGGCAGCGACTGGGCTGCCGGCATCCACGCCGGTAACACCGCCGTGGTTTACATGGGCGCCGGCATGGCAGCCGCCGTGGCGAAAGAGCTGCGCGCGCGCGGTGTGCCTGCGGACACACCGGTGGCGGTTGTTGAAAATGCCAGCCTGCCGTCACGCAGCGATCGCTGGTGCACCGTCGGCACCTTGGCCGAAACGGTAGCGGCAGCGGGTCCGGTCGCCGGGCCGGCACTGATCGTCATTGGCGAGGTGCTGCGGCGGGCGCAGCAATGCGCAACATTCACCCCGGCCGGTGCGCAGAACTTTCATGAAGCGGCTGTCCAGGCAGGCCGTTGAGCGGACTGTGCGCCGTCCCCGGTGACCACGGAGCCCTCTGAAACACGCTAAAATTCAGCCTTTTAGCGTGCCTTTCAGGGCCCCGGGCGAGTGCCATGCAAATCCTGCGCAGCGTGCCTGACGCTGCCTCCAGCCCCGTCGCGCTGACCATCGGCAATTTCGACGGCGTGCATCGCGGCCATCAGGCGATGATCGCCAAGTTGCGCGCGGCATCTGCCGCTCGCGGGCTGCCGTCCTGCGTGATGACTTTCGAGCCGCATCCGCGCGAGTTTTTCGCGCCGGATCGAGCGCCGGTACGCCTGACTTCGATGCGCGACAAGCTCGAGCTGCTGGCGGCGCAGGGTGTCGAACGTGCCTATGTGCTGCGTTTCAATTTTGCGCTGGCCCAGGTGACTGCGCAGGACTTCATGACGCGCATCCTCTCCCGCGGGCTCGGTGTGCGCTGGCTGCAGGTTGGTGATGATTTCCGCTTTGGCGCGCGCCGTGCCGGTGACCTTGCGATGCTGCGTGCGCAATCTGCCGCGCTTGGTTACGAAGTCGAGGGTATGGCCACTGTCGAGCGTGATGGTGAGCGGGTGTCGAGCACCGCGGTGCGTGATGCACTGGCCGCCGGCAAGGTAGAACACGCCGCACATCTGCTCGGCCGGCCGTTCAGCATCAGCGGGCGTGTGGTCTGTGGCGACCGTCTGGGTCGTCAGCTCGGTTTTCCGACTGCGAATGTGCGCATCACCCAGCCGCAGCCGCCGATGACCGGGATTTTTGCGGTAGAGCTGTTGCGCGCCAGCGGTGTCCGTCTGCAGGGTGTGGCCAGTCTTGGTGTGCGGCCGACGGTGAAGGCGCAGGGTGCTGCGCCCGTGCTTGAGGTCTATGTATTTGATTTTAATGAAGAAATTTATGGGGAGCGGGTGCGGATTGAATTCCTGCACAAATTCCGCGACGAAGCGAAGTACGTTGATCTGGAAACGCTGAAGCTGCAGATCGCACGTGACGTGGCTGATACGCGGGCCTATTTTGCGCGCCGTGCCGCGTAAATTTGCAGAAGAATCCGTAGAAAAATCCGCAGCAGAACAGAAGACTCATGGCTGACTACAAACATACCCTGAACCTGCCCGACACGCCGTTTCCGATGCGTGGCGATCTGGCCAAACGCGAACCAAAAATGCTCGAGCAGTGGCGCGAGCGGCGTTACTACCAGCGCATTCGCGCGGCGGCGAAGGGGCGTGAACGTTTTGTGCTGCATGACGGCCCGCCGTACGCCAACGGTGATATCCACATCGGCCACGCCGTCAACAAGATCCTGAAGGACATCATCGTCAAGTCGAAATCGCTGTCGGGTTTTGATGCGCCGTACGTGCCGGGCTGGGACTGCCACGGCATGCCGATCGAAGTGCAGATCGAAAAACTGCACGGCAAACACCTGCCGACCGCGGAAACACAGAAGCTGTGCCGCACCTACGCCGGAGAGCAGGTGGAGCGGCAGAAAAAGGATTTCCAGCGTCTGGGCGTGCTCGGCGACTGGGACCAGCCGTACCTGACCATGGCCTACCGCAACGAGGCCGATGAAATCCGCGCGCTGGGCAAGCTGCTGGAGAACGGTTATGTCTATCGCGGACTGAAGCCGGTGAACTGGTGTTTCGACTGCGGCTCGGCGCTGGCCGAGGCCGAGGTCGAGTACGAAGACCGCAAGGATCCTGCGGTGGATGTCGGGTTTCCTTTTGCCGAACCGGAGAAAGTGGCGAAGGCCTTCGGCCTGGCGGCACTGCCGGACAAGCCCGGCTTTGCGGTGATCTGGACCACGACGCCGTGGACGCTGCCGGCGAACCAGGCGCTCAACGCGCATCCTGAATTCAGCTACAACCTGGTCGATACCGAAAAGGGTCTGCTGATCCTCGCCGCCGACCTGCAGGAAGCCTGTCTTTCGCGGTACGGCTTGACCGGAGCGACACTGGCGTCATGCAAGGGTGCGGCACTGGAGTTGGTCAAGTTCCATCATCCCTTTTACGACCGGCTGTCTCCGGTGTACCTGGCGGATTACGTCACGCTTGAGACCGGCACCGGCATGGTCCACGCCGCGCCGGCCTACGGTGTGGAAGACTTTCAATCCTGTCGCAAGCATGGCCTGAAGGACGATCAGATACTCACCCCGGTGATGGGCGACGGCAAGTATGTATCGACGCTGCCGTTGTTCGGCGGGCTGATGATCTGGAAGGCCAATCCGCTGATCATCGCCCACCTCGAAGAGAAGGGTGTGCTGTTCGCCAACCGCACAGACCTGCACAGCTACATGCACTGCTGGCGGCACAAGACGCCGATCATCCTGCGCGCGACCACGCAGTGGTTCGCGGGGATGGAGGATGTGCCCGGCTTCAACGGCGTGAAGCCGAAGGAAACGCTGCGCAGCACCGCGCTGCGGGCCGTCGAGGCGACGCAGTTTTTCCCGGCCTGGGGCCAGGCGCGGCTGCACGCGATGATCGCCAACCGGCCGGACTGGACCTTGTCGCGGCAGCGGCAGTGGGGCGTGCCGATGCCGTTCTTCGTGCACAAGGAAACCGCGCAATTACATCCGCGTACACTGGAATTGCTGGAGCAGGTGGCGCAGCGGGTGGAGCAGCACGGCATCGAGGCCTGGCAGGCGCTTGATCCGGCGGAGCTGCTCGGCGCCGAGGCTGCGCAATACGACAAGATCAAGGACACGCTGGATGTGTGGTTCGATTCGGGCACCACGCACCTGACGGTGCTGCGCGGATCACACGCCGCTGACAGCAAGTTTCCGGCTGACCTCTATCTCGAGGGCTCGGACCAGCATCGCGGCTGGTTTCATTCTTCGCTGCTCACCGGTTGCATGACCGACGGCCGCGCGCCGTACAAATCGCTGCTGACCCACGGCTTTGTGGTTGATGGCCAGGGCAAGAAGATGAGCAAGTCCAAGGGCAACGTCATCGTGCCGCAGCAGGTAATGGACGAGCTGGGCGCCGACATCCTGCGCCTGTGGGTGGCGAGCACGGATTACTCCGGCGAGCTGTCGATCTCGAAGGAGATCCTCAAGCGTGTGGTCGAGTCGTACCGCCGCATCCGCAACACGCTGCGTTTCCTGCTCGCCAATATCAACGACTTCGATCAGGAGAAACATGCGCTGCCGGTGGATCAGTGGCTGGAGATCGACCGTTATGCGCTGGAACTGACCCGCGCCCTGCAGCAGCGGGTGGCGGCAGGTTACGAGCGTTACGAATTCCATGCCGTCGTCAAGGAACTGACCGCGTTTTGTTCCGAGGACCTCGGCGCGTTTTACCTCGACATCCTGAAGGACCGGCTGTACACCACCGGCGCGGATTCCCGCTCGCGGCGCTCCGCACAGAGCGCCCTTTGGCATATCACCGCCACGCTGGTGAAGCTGCTGTCGCCGATACTGAGTTTTACCGCCGAGGAGTCCTGGCAGGTGTTCCGCGGCGATGCCGGCGGCAGCATTTTTGAGCAGGAGTGGCATCCGCTGCCGGATGCGCAAATCGAGGAATCGCTGATCAGGGCCTGGCGGGATGTCCGTGACGTGCGTGATCTGGCCAACAAGAAAATCGAGGAATTGCGCGCACAGGGCAAGGTGGGTTCTTCGCTGCAGGCCGAGCTCGAAATCCGGACATCCGGGCCGGTGTTCGAGGCCTTGCAGCGGCTTGGTGACGACCTGCGCTTCGTGCTGATCACCTCCAGCGCCGGGGTGGCGAGGGAAGCCGGTTCCGGTCTCATCATCCAGGTGCAGCCGAGCGGCTACATCAAATGTGAACGCTGCTGGCATTACCGGGCCGATGTCGGTCACGATCCGCAGCATCCCGAGTTGTGCGGGCGTTGTACCTCGAATCTGTACGGTGCCGGTGAACCGAGGAGTTACGCCTGATGCTGCGCTGGCTGGGAGTGTCGGCGGTGGTGGTTGTGATCGACCAGCTGACCAAATACATTGCGGTGGCGGAACTCACGGCGAGGGGCGCGGTGGAGGTGACGTCGTTTTTTAACCTGGTGCTGGTCTACAACCGCGGCGCGGCGTTCAGCTTCCTCGCCGGGGCCGGTGGCTGGCAGCGCGAGTTCTTCATCACCATCGCGCTGATCGCGTCGGCGTGGATCGTCTGGCTGTTGCGCCGTCATCCGCAACAGACGCTGTTCTGTGCCGCGCTGGCGCTGGTGCTGGGTGGTGCCATCGGCAATGTCATTGACCGCGTGCTGCTTGGCGCAGTGGTGGATTTCCTCGATTTCCATGCCGCGGGCTGGCACTGGCCGGCATTCAACGTCGCCGACTCGGCGATCTGCTGTGGGGCCGCGCTGCTGATCTGGGACGGTATGCGCACCCAGCCACAACCAAAAGTAACATAAGTAATTGATTTAATTAATAAAAACATCATGCCACCGCGACCGACCGAGGGCTGCAGGCTATAATCCCGCCATGCAAGTATTACTCGCCAATCCCCGTGGTTTCTGTGCCGGCGTTGACCGTGCGATCGAGATCGTCGAACGCGCGCTGGTCCTCCACGGCGCGCCGATCTACGTGCGCCATGAAGTTGTGCACAACACTTTTGTCGTCAATGACCTGCGCACCAAAGGCGCGGTGTTTGTTGAATCGCTGGATGAAGTACCGCCGGGCAGCACGCTGATCTTCAGTGCGCATGGTGTGTCGCAGGATGTGCGCCGCGAAGCCGGGACACGCGGCCTCAAGGTGTTTGACGCGACCTGCCCGCTGGTGACCAAGGTGCACGTCGAGGTATCGAAGATGCGCGAGCAGGGACGCGAGATCGTGATGATCGGTCACCGTGGCCACCCCGAGGTCGAGGGTACTATGGGCCAGAGCGAGGGTGGCATGTACCTGGTCGAAGGCCCGCAGGATGTGGCGACGCTGAAAGTCGGCGACGAGCAGAACCTCGCCTATGTCACCCAGACCACGCTGTCGATGGACGATGCCGCGCGCACCGTGGCAGCACTCAAGGCACGTTTTCCCGAGATCGTCGGCCCGAAAAAGGACGATATCTGTTATGCCACGCAGAACCGCCAGGACGCGATCAAGACGCTGGCGCAGCGTTGTGACGTGGTGATCGTGGTCGGCTCGCCGAACAGCTCCAACTCCAACCGCCTGCGTGAAGTCGCCGAGCAGCAGGGTATCGCCGCATACATGGTAGATAACGCGTCGGAGTTGCTGCCTGACTGGGTTGCCGGCAAGCAGACGGTGGGCATCACCGCGGGTGCCTCGGCGCCGGAAGTGCTGGTGCAGGCGGTTATCCAGCGTCTGCGTGGTCTTGGCGCCACCGAGGTGCGGACACTGGATGGTATTTCCGAGCGGGTGATCTTCCCGCTGCCCAGGGGTCTGGCCGCGCCCGCAGCCTGAAATTTCCGGCGCCGGCCTCAGCGCTGGTAACTGCCGCCACGGAAGGCATCGACGGCGGAAAAAGTCTCGAACTGCACTTCAATCATCACTTCGCTGGGCACGGCGAGGCCGTTCTTGACGCCCGGCGTATAACGCGCGGCGCGGAAAGCGGCGACCGCCGCTGCCGCGAAGGGGTCGCCGGCGTCGCGGCCCGACGCGATCACGTCGTCGACCCTGCCCTGGGCATCGATCAGGATGCGCAGCCTGACGCTGCCCGCCTGGCCCTGCTCGAAGGCGCTGCGCGGATAGGACGGTTCGACCTGGCTGCGGATCTGCGGCCGGATATCGAGTTCACGGGCCGGGTGGTAACGTGTTGGCGCAGCCAGCCCGATGCTGCTGCCGGGCTGGCCACCTCCTGCTTGTTCCGACGGATTGGCGCCGGGCCCTGCGTTGGCAGTGGCTTCTATCGCAACCGGCAGTGTATCGGCGACAGCAAGGGTATCCGCAGCATTGCCGGTCAGTGTTGCAGAAATCACCGGTCGCGGTTGTATTGATACCGCCGCGGGCCATCCGTCGCCGCTGCCGCGTCCGCCGGTCACGGTGATCAGCAGCGCATGGGCCAGCAGCGAAGCGGTGACGGCCCAAACAACCCGCCCCGCGGTTGCGGGGTGGTTGAGTTCAGCCGCGGTCATGACGCGGACCGTAGGCAAGGTGACATCAGTCGATGGTCAGCTCGCGCCATGATACCCGGCGGCCCTGGGTGGTGGTCGGTGCCACCGGCGTGTTCTGCGTCAACTGCTGGTTGTCAGCGGTGGTGACGATGGTCTTCACCGTGCCGCCCGGCAACTGCACCACGTTGACACCGACGATCAGCGAGGCGCCGATGCGCGAACCCGACATGTTGTCGGTGGAGCCCGGGATGTAACTGCCGGTGCGAGCATCCATGAAGTTGACCCAGCCGAAGCCGCCTGCGACGCAGTCGTCATCCGACGGGATGTTCGACGGCACCACCAGCGTGCCCAGTTGCAGCACAGGATCGACCGAGACGCGCTCCGAGGGATTGGTGCCAGTGCCGCCATCAGGCAGGTCGACATACCAGCCCTTGTCGGTGAGCAGGTTGACCGCGTTGTTGGTGGTGGTGCGGCGGTCGGTTTCCGAGCCAATCAGGTTCAGCGTTTGCTGCACAAAGCCGGTGACACCGCGGATTGCCGCATAGACCGGTGATGTGACCGAGTCCATCGGATCCTTGATCGCATAGACACTCTGGCGCTGTGTGGTGTCCTTGTCCGAGGCGCCGAGCAACTGGCCGGTGCCGATGTAAAGCACGCGGTTGGTGCCGATCAGGGTCAACTCGGGCCGGGTGGTGACCGGCTGCGTCTGGCTGCTGCCGTTGACCAGCGTGGTGATGCGGGTGACGGTGCTGGCCGCGACATCGGTGGTGTTCTCGAGCTGGAAGCGCCAGACATTGCCCTTCAGGTCGCCGCCATAAACCGTCAGCGCGGTGTTGTTCTCGGTGGCATTGTTGACCCAGGCATTGATCCGCGACAGGCCGCTGGGGTCGATATTGCCAGCGGTGCAGGGCGCCGTGGTGCTGACGCCGTCGCAACCCACGCCGGTGGTCATGCGCTGCAGGATCAGCCCGGTCTGGGCATCCACCACATACAGATAACCCTTGCCGTCACCGGGATTGACGTTGTTGTGGCCCGAGGTGACCAGCACCACCCAGCGCCCGTCGGAGGGACGCTTGACGATCAACGGATTGCCGAAGGAGAGACCGATGTTGCAGTCTTCACCGAAGGTGCCGCCATTGGCCTGCACAGCCGTAAGGCAGGTGGCGCCGGTGCCGCCTTTCAGTTCCCACAGGCCTTTGGGGTTGGCCGGATCGGTGATGTCCAGTGCGTAATAGCCGCGACCGCCGGCGTTGAGGCCGGCCACAATAATCGTGCGCCAGTTGCTGGCACTCGAGCAGGGGGCTGCGGTGGTATGGCCGAGGCAGATATCGCCGACCACCGGAGAGCCGTCGGTCAGGTAGCGGTGATTGGTCGAGTAATTGGCTTCGGCCAGCCGCTTCAGCGTCGGGAACACCATGCTCGGGATGTACGCCCATCGCTCCGATCCCTCGCCATTGATTGGATCGGTGTTCAGGGTGCCGGTGAAGGTATCGTCCGAGGAGGTGGTGGTGCCGATACCGGCGGTCTGGAAGTAGGGGTTGTTGTCGGGGTCGGTGGCGAAAGCGTGCAGCATGCCGTCGTTGGCGGCCGCGAACACCGTGCCCAGCCGGTTGGCGTTGTTGGACTTGTAGGTGCTGTAAAAGGGATCGGTGTAGCTGAACGGCGGCGCCTTCACATAGGCAGGCTGGGCG
This sequence comes from Betaproteobacteria bacterium Ga0077527, assembly GCA_001464815.1. Classification (GTDB taxonomy): domain Bacteria; phylum Pseudomonadota; class Gammaproteobacteria; order Burkholderiales; family SG8-41. The sequence continues at coordinate 66,319 of LNDW01000021.1, forward strand.
TTGACGATGTCTCCCAGGATATGGGTGCGGTTGCGGTAGAGATCATTGAGACCGGTGGCGCCGGCGATGGAAATCTCGTTGGTGGGGTCCCCACGCAGATAATCGACCAGCGTGGCATTGGTGGCGACAGTATGGCGCAGGCTGCCGTCGGTCGGCCATGGTATCGACTGCAGCAGGGCGCCATTGACGCCACCCTGAGGGTTGAAATGGGTGGACATTTCGCTGGCCGTCAACAAGCCACCGTCGTCACAGTTCGGATAGGCCGCTATCGGTGCGTCGGTAGCGCAGAAACTGCGCAGCTTGTTGACATTCTGCGTGCGCGACACGCCGTTGACCGTGACGGTTGCCCCGACCACCGTATCGCTGGCATCAAAAATGAAAATCTTGCGCGAGGTGTGCACCCGTTGATCGAGCTGTTCCTGAGCGGACCACAATTCGCGGTTGGATACCGTGCCGGTGCTCAGGTCAATCGTGCGTGCACGCAGATCGCCCGTCCAACTGACGGTTTCATACTGCGCGGTGAAGGCGAAGTTGTCGCCGGCCACCGGCTGCAGGTTCGAGGTGGCCGCCGCAGCGCCGGCTCCAACCCGGGCCTGCACCGAGTTCAGGGTGTCGGCAATGCCGTTGGCGAGGGCCACCGGATCCTGAGCACTGAAGAAGGTGCCGCGGCCGTTGACCGCGGCGTGCCACAGGTCGTCCAGCGTGGTCTCGGCATCTGCGGTGGGAACAGGCCACGACTTGGTGCCCTGTTTGATGTCAAAGAAATCGCCGCTCGTCTGGCTTTCGTAATTCGGGTCGTATTGCAGCGTGCCGGCCAGACCCAGGCCCACGGTGAAGGTGACCATGCGCTGATGGGAGGCGTTGTCCTTCTGCGTGGCCGGTACCTGATTGGCGAGGTCGGTGCGCAGATCGGTCTTGTAGTAATACATCGCCACATCGGCAAGGGTGTTGCTGGCGCCGAGGGCATCGAAGGCGCCGATGGCCTGCGTCGAGTAACCCGAGTTCACGCCGTCCTGGTCGCCGACGTTGGTGGTTCCGTTCAACTGCACGAAACCGGAGCTGTCGTTCCAGTAACCGTCCGTGGTCAGGATCGTATAACTCGGCTGGCAGGCGAGCAGGATCGGGCTGGCCCCCATGTTGCCGCCGGGATTCTGGTTGCCATAGTAGCGGCCGGCGCGGGCCAACGCGGTGCGCAGCGGTGTGCTGGAGCTGGGCGGGGTCGCATATAGCCGGGTAAACCAGGTTTCTTTCTGGCCGCCTGCCGTTGTTGTGAAGTCGTTGACGGCCAGGTAGCGACTGGTGCTGAAATTGATGGTCATGAAGCCGACGCGGAAATCGCTGCCCAGTGTCAGGAAGGCACGGCCGATCGAAGTCTTGGCCATCATCATCCGCGTCCGGTAGTAGGCGAACCAGTTGGCGAAGTTGGTCATTTCCTCGGCATAGGTGCAGGTGGTGGCTCCGGTGCAATCGGTGCGCGCCGGGAATTTGGAGTAGGTCTGTCCGGACACGATGTTGGTGCGGACAAAGTTGCCGACGTTCTGCCGGGACCATGTGCCCGCGGGGATGGCGTTGATGCCGCCGGAGAAATTGGTGGTGGTATTGGCAAGGTCACCCACCGAAACACCGCCGCTCATGGTGCCCGATTCATTGTCAAGACCGGTATGGACATATGACAGTGTCGAGCCGTTGCGGTCAGAACCCGTTCCGGAAGGGGCGGTGATGGTCACCGTCCGGGTGGCAACAGAGGCGGTGTATCCATGCGTACCCGTACCGGCGTTGATGGCGTTGCGGATGGATGTCGCCATTTCGCCGTTTCTGGCGTTGGAGTTGCCGGTGGTGACGCAGCAGGTGATCACCGAACTGATCAGGGTGTCGAGGGTCGAGTTGGGCCGGACAATACCCAGCGAATTCAGCGTGTTGCCCTGGTCGGAGCCGCTGACCTCAAACGACAGGCTGGCCTGGGAGGTGCTGGAGGTGACAGGCGCGGTCACGGTAATGGTCGAGCCGTTGTTGACAATCCCGGCAGCCGGCGCGTCGATCAGGATTTCGGTGGTGTTGCTGGCGTCAAGCGCGCCCAGCAAGGCGACATAGCCATGCCCGCCCTCGTTCAGATTGATCTTGTCGCGGATCGCAGTTGCCGCGGCCTGGCGGTTGGCGTCGTTGGTGGGCGCAACAGTCGTCAGTGAGGAAGTCATCAGGTTGACGGTGCTGGCATCCGGCTTGGTAATGGTGATCTGGGTGATCGTCGGGGCACCGCTGTCGTTGGAAAGAATGATTTTTCCACGCGCCTTGGCACCGGGATTGGCCGGCGTGGCTGCATTCACCGTGCCGAGGAACTTGGGGAAGCGGAAGGTGCTGGTCCGAGTGCCCTGGCAAGTGGTGTGCGCGGCGCTGTTGCAAAAGCGCACCGGTGCCGGTTTGTCATAGGTAACACCGCCTGAAACCGTGGGTGTCGTGGCTGCAATACAGTTGGTCAGCGCGATATCCGAGCAATATTCGGTGGGGATGATGTTGTAGTAATAGGGGGCGCCCAGCTTGTATTTGCGGTTGCTTGAATCGTCGCGGCCAAAGCCGTGTACGTCATTGGGGTAGCTGTACGAGCTGTTGGTCTTGCATGCCGCGGTATCGGTCGCGGTTGCACCCGTGCTGTCACACCACACCCGGTCGGGAAATTCGCTGACCAGGTTCACCGTAAGGATTGCGGGACTGGCGGAGTCCAGACCCCATTGTGTATCGTCAGGGGAGTTGTTGCTGAGGTTGCCCAGATGCAATGATTTGCGACTGGCATTGGTGGTGCTGGTGCTGACGTTGTCGGTCGGCACCGCGGTCCAGTTGCTGGTTGCCGCGGCGGTCATGTCGCCCTTGGAGGTGCCGTCGTAGTTGACCGCCGGGAAATAACGGATGCGGGGGTTGTAATACTGGGTGTTGAAGTCCGGTGACATCACCGGCGGATCACCCGGGAAACAGGGTACCGGCGAAGAAGTCGGCGGACTGTTGCTGTCCCGCGGGTTGAAGCAGTTGCTCAGTGCCAGGTAATCCGGCGTGTACTGGCGCGCCATCGACCCCGAGTCGTCCAGGATCAGCAGCATGTTCGGCTTGACGCTGGTGGCGGGCGCCGCCAGCGGTCCGCTGGAGATGTCGGTGATCGCGCCGTGGGCGGCGAACGCCGAACCCAGCACCACCGCAACAGGAATGGCGTAAGGGAGGATTTTGGCAACAAGTTTCATGCGCATGGTCATACTCCGGGACTTTCGCCCCGGGTCCTAGAAGACGGTGCTCTGGATGAAGCTCAGGGTGTTGCGCGGGCCTTCGACACGTACGGTGATCCGGTACAGCGCAGCGGTGGGAACGGTAATGGCATAACTGCCATAGGCCGCCGCGCCCTTGGTGCCGGTCGAGGTGGAACTGGAGGTCACATTGGTTTTTACGCAGTTCGCGCTCGAACCCGTGGGGTCACCGGCGGCTTCGCACAGGCGGTGGATGACGTAGCGCACCGTGTAGCCGGTCGGCGCGGCAAAAGCGCCGGTGGTGGCGATCGCGGTTGACCAGTTGTAATCGGTTTTACCAGGGTCGTTACCGAGGAGGTCGATACTTTCCTGCCAGGTGGCAAAGTAGGCATTGGCGGAAGAGTCAGCGAACAGCGAGGTACTGGTGCTGGTGAGCCATGCCCTTGCTGCTTCAACGCCGAAATCAGCCACATGGGTGGCGGTCTGGCGGAAGGCCAGGTTGCCGGCGATGATGGTGCCGGTGTCAACTCGACGCATCAGGGCGATGCCGGCCAGCGTCATCGCCACCAGAACGATCAGCGCGGTGAACAACACCACGCCGCGTTGACCGAATGAGCGGGTGTTCATCACACGGCCCTCCAGATCATGTTGCGCAGCGGAATCACCGACTCAAAGGAACGGTAGCGGTAGCAGCGGTCCTCGCTGGTTGCCGTGGCCACATCAAGACGGGCATAGGTGCCGCCGGACCAGGTGCGCGCGGTGGTGGTCGCGTCGCAGTTGCCACCCGCCGCGGGTTTCTCGTACACCCCGATCCGGGCCAGCACGCCGATCCGCACGGAAAGCACCTGCTGCCATTGCGCGGCGGTGGTGGGGGTGGTCGTGGTGTACTGGTCGACGATGCCGTCGTTGGCGGTGCCGCCACCAGCGCCGTTGTCCATGCCGTACTGGGCGCGCAGGTCGACGATGCCATCAACGATGTCCAGTGCAGCCGCTCCCGCGGTCTGCAACAGGGCATCGTTGACGCGCAGCTTGTTGTTGTTCACGGAATAGGTGCGCACCGCAGGATTGCCGAGGTTGAGCATCAGGTCGCCACTGGCGTAGGTGCCGGGGAAGGAGCCCCAAGCGGGCGGGTTGTACGGCGCACTGGCTCCGGGATTCATCTGCAACTTCTGCGGGCCTGGCTGGACTTGGGTGATCTTCGCCAGCGTACAGCGCGTGGTGCCGGTGGTGTTGACCAGCAGCACCAGATCATTGGCGCGGAAGCCGTAGGTGCCGTCAACGGTGATTTCCGAGGATTTTGCATTGAATGAAGTGATCTGCGTTGGCATCAGCCGTTCGGCCGAGGTCGAGAACATCACGGTTATGCTGTGCGGATTGGTGCCGCTGCTGGAGATGACCACCGGGGCCAGGGTCAGCGTCGGCAAAGGAGAACCGGCGGTGATGCTCGCCGAGTAGTTGGGGTCGTAATACCAGTCGATGGTGCCGCAACCCAGCGCCGAGGAGCTGGAGATGCCGTAGCCGGCCATGCGGATGTCGCGCTCCATCGTGTACAGGGCAACCAGGCCGCCGGTCTGGGCGCTGCCTTCGCCGGTGGTTGAGCGGTTGAACTGATCACTCATGATGTAGGCCTGGGTCATCGCCAGGATGCCGACCAGGCCGATCACCACGGCCACCATCAGTTCGACCAGACTCAAACCGGATTGACGGTTAGGCAGCATGTGCGGCTCTCCGCGAAGTGGCTTGTTCATCACAGGGAATCATTGATCTGGGCGACAGCCTGGTGCCGGCTTGGCGCGGTTTCTCCGGGCCGTTGCCAGGAAACAGTCACCGTGGCCTGGCGGCCGTTGACCACTATGGTCGGGGCATTACCGGCCGCCGCCCCGGGCAGGGTTTCCTGGACGCTGGAAATCCACGCGGTGCGCTGGGTGGTGCCGGCGCCGGAGGTGGTGTCGTAGGCGCTGATATTGGCCCGGTCCACCCACATCGTGCCGATGATCTGGTTGGTTAGAAAGCTCGCCTCGGAGCGGTATTTGGCATCGATGGTGTATTGCATCGCGATGCCCTGCATGCCGATCAGCGCAAGGATGCCGAGCATGAAAATCAGCAGGCCGATCAGGGCCTCGATCAGCATCACGCCGCGCTGCGTTGAAACCGGGTGTGGGATGGTGGTCATGGCATTGCCTCGTTCAACTGCAGTGCCGCGGGTCGGTGGTGGCGGTGACCTTGGGATCGCAGAGCTTGGCGGATCCGCCGGTGCTGATCAGCACACGCAGGCAGCGCGCAGTGCCGGCGACATTGACATGCTCACATACGGCGGTGGTGTGGGTGAAGTCGATTTGCGTGGTGCCGGCTCCGGAAACGCGACCCAGGCCGTTGAAGGTCACCAGCCCGCCGCCGGTGGCGGCGATGGTGACCTTGGGCGCGCCGTCACCCAGCGAGTATTTCTGGATGGTGCGCGGCGCGGTGCTGTCGGAAGCGGCGACATCGCAAAGTCCTGCCGGATTATCAAGGCTGACCACCCAACTGCCGCTGGCCGTGCTCACCGCGCAGGTGGCGGTCATCGTGCTGACGAACTGAAAACGTACCGGGGCGTTGCGGCGCACCGCTTCGGCTTTGGCCAGGTTCAGTCCGTTCAGTGCGTTCTCGGCCGCGTTCTTGATCTGCGTATTCTGGATGAAGGTCGTGAACGCCGGCAGACCCAGGGACAACAGTACGCCAAACAGGGCCAGCGTGACCACAAGTTCAATGATGGTGAAGCCGCTGCCCCGGCGCTGCTTGCCGTGTATCAGCACGTTTCGCCCTTCTTGGTGACCCAGCAGGTGGTCGAATTGTTCCAGCCGCTGACGCCGGTGAAGGTTGAGGTGCGGGTGTTGGCGTGATTGATGGTGTAGGAGAAGCCGCCCATGCCTGCGCTGGCAAGGCCGGTGGCGGTACAGGTGAATTCATTGGGTGTGGCAACTACGGCAGTGCAGGCGTAGCTGAAGTTGCGCGCGTTGCCGATGGCGGCATTGAAGCCGACATAGGTGCGGTTGTCGGAATAATGTTTCTCGGCGCGAAGCCGGAGTTCGCCGAGGGCGCCGGTGGCTTCGGACACTTTGCCGCGCGTGACGTAATCCGAATATTGGGGCACGGCAATCGCTGCCAGGATGCCGATGATGGCGACCACAACCAATACTTCGATCAGCGTGAAACCGTTGATTTGATGCTTGTTCATGCGACTCCCCTTTTCTTGCCGGTGAAAGAATAAGGAGATTGTATGCCGGCGTCGCGCACCGCCGACGGGTGGCCGGATAAGCGGCATCAACGGTAAGACACTGCTTTGTTTCGTGAAAAATGCCACGTTACGAACACACGAAGTTTCGCGACTGGGCGCCTGCCAGCCTTCAGGTTTCTGAATTAGACAAAGTCCAATCATTGAACTAGAATAAAGTTCAATGGAAGCAATGCCTTACAGTCGTCCTGCACTCATTGCGCTGCTGCGCAGGCATGGCATCGCGCCGACACATCAGCGCCTTGAAATTGCCCAGGTGCTTTTTGCGCGCTGCCAGCACCTGTCAGCCGAGCAGATTCTGGCCCAGGTCAACGAGCGCCATGCCGAGACCTCCAAAGCCACGGTGTACAACACGCTCAAACTGTTTTGTGAGCGTGGCCTGGTCCGCGAAGTGATTGTTGATCCGAAGCGGGTGTTTTATGACCCGAACACCAGCCCCCATCACCACATGTACAACATCGATAGCGGTGAAATCACCGATATTCCGGCAGAGTCGCTGAGCCTTAACGCCATGCCTGAATTGCCCGAGGGCATGGTCACCGAAGGTGTCGACATCATCGTGAGGGTGCGGACGCCGGATGCCGTGGGCCAGGGTCGGCTGGGTTAAAATACCGCGCCTGTCTTCAAGACCGGCACCCCGCCGGAATAGCTCAGTTGGTAGAGCAGCGCATTCGTAATGCGAAGGTCGTAGGTTCGACTCCTATTTCCGGCACCAAAACCAAAAACGGCCCTGAATTTACGGGGCCGTTTTTAATTTCGGATCTCAGGGCTGTTTGTATATCAATAACCCATTGTTTTAATTGATTAATTAAAGGGTTCCCGAGATCCCGCCGTCAAGGTTGATGCTGGTGCCGGTGACGTAGCTGGCGGCATTCGAGGCGAGGAAGGTGATCACGTTCGCCACTTCCTGCGCTTCACCGACACGTTTGAGCGGAATGTCCTTGCCCAGCGCACCATAGTACTGCTCCGCGCTGGTACCGTCCTTGGTGAAGCGGCGCTCGTGCTGGCCGGACTTGATCTTGCCGATACAGACCGTATTGACCAGGATGTTGTCGGGCGCGAACTCCTTGGACAGCGCCTTGGTCATCGCGAGGCCGGCCGCACGGGAAATCGAGGTGGGGTAGGACTCGGCCGCAGGCTGCTTGGCACCGGAGATGGTGATGTTGATGATGCGTCCGCCGCCCTGCTTTTTCATGTGGGGGATGGCGAGGCGGGTGCAGCGGATGGCGCCAAAGACCTTGAGTTCGATATCGGCCGCCCATTCCTCGTCCTGCAATTCGAGGAACTTGCCGCGCTTGGAGGTGCCGGCATTGTTGACGAGGATGTCAATGCGGCCGAATTTCTGCGCGGCTTCCTCGACAAAGCGTTTGCAGTCCGCTGCCTTGCTCATGTCGGCCGCCACGGCCAGAACCTCGCCGCCGGCCTTGATGATTTCCGCGGCTGTGACGTCGAGCAGGGTCTTGCCACGGGCGCAGATCGCGACTTTCACCCCTTCACGGGCGAGTGTCAGCGCGGTGGCCTTGCCGATGCCTTCGGTGCCGCCGGTGACCAGCGCGACCTTGCCTTTGAGTCCCATGTCCATGCCGTTTGTCCTCCACAATCCGCAAAAAAAGAGGGGCATTGTAGCGCCATTTATCAGAGCACCTTTTGCTGGGGCCGCAATCGTCGTAGGATTTCCACACGTGGTGGCCATGGTGCCGCCCGTATCCGGAGAACATCATGACCAGAACCCTGCAATACCTGTCCGCAAGAGTCCATATGGTCATCGCGGCCGCCGCCATGGCAATGCTGCCTCTGGCGGTGCCTGCCGCCGAGCGTGAGCTCACGGTTGACGAGTTTTCGGTGGTCAAGCTCACGGTCAAGGTGGTGCCGGGCGCGCGCAGCGCCCGTTCGCTCGGGCAGGTCCGCGAGGGTACCGGCGTGGTCATCGACTCCAGTGGGCTGGTGATGACCATCGGTTATCTGGTGACCGAGGCGGAAACGGTGGAATTGTCCACCGCCGATGGCCGCAGGTTTCCGGCCACGGTGCTCGGCGTTGACAATGTCACCGGTCTCGGACTGGTCAAATCGCTGCAGCCGCTGCCGGTCAAGCCCGCTGATTTCGGCCAGTCATCCGCTGCCAATCTGCGTGACATGGTGCTGATCGTCGGTTTTGATGGCGTGGCGCCGGCCTACATCGTGTCCAAGCGTCCCTTCGTCGGCTACTGGGAATATCTGCTCGACGAGGCGCTTTATACCGCGCCGGCAACGGTGAACTGGCAGGGTGCCGCGCTGCTTTCCCGCGAAGGCAAGCTGCTCGGCATCGGTTCGCTTGCAGTGGGTGATGCAGTGGGCCAGGCTGCGGTCCCCGGCAACATGTTTGTGCCGATTGACGCGCTGAAACCGGTGCTCGGTGACTTCATCGCCAATGGCCGCGCCACCAGCAAGCCGCGCCCCTGGCTGGGGATCAGCTCGCAGGAGGTGCAGGGCAAGGTCATTGTCACCCGCGTCAATCCCGAGGGCCCGGCCGATGTCGCCGGCCTCAGGGCGGGCGACATCATTGTTGGATTTGCCGGCCAGCCGCTCGCCGGACAGGCCGATCTCTACATCCGCCTCTGGAAAAGCGGTGAGGCCGGCGTCGAAGTGACACTCGATGTCCTGAAGGGCAATCGCGTCGAGCCGGTGAAAGTGCGCTCAATTGCGCGCGAAACCCACTTCAGGGAAAGAACGGTCTATTAAGTCATCGATCAGCGCGGAGTGACGATTGATGAACACAGGCTGTTCACCCGCTCATCGTTCATCACTTCGCAGTCATCGCTGATTTTTATTGCCAGTATGGCGGATAGCCTGAATTTTTCTGTTCGGCATCAAGCTGGCGCAGCAGCGCATGCCATTCCAGCACGCCATAGGGGCGGCGGGTGCCGGGCTGGTAGAGGTTGGCGGTGTGGTCGAGCACTTCCTGGGGCGGCAGCAGGATCTTCTGGCCGCCGGCGAGGGCATCGACCTGGGCGCGGCAGGACAGCTCCAGCTGATACATGGTGTTGAAGGCCTGCTGAACGGTGGCGCCGCAGGTGAGCAGGCCGTGGTTGCGCAGGATCATCGCGTCGTGGGGGCCGAGGTCGCGCACCAGGCGCTCGCGTTCGGCGAGGTCGATCGCAGGGCCTTCGTAGTCGTGGTAGCCGATGTGGCCGACAAAACGCATCGAGGTCTGGCTCATCGGCAGCAGGCCGCATTGTTGCGCCGACACCGCCATGCCGGCTCGGGTGTGGGTGTGCATCACGCACTTCAGGTCGGGCCGCGCGCGGTGGATCGCGCCGTGGATCACATAACCGGACTTGTTGATGCCGTAGTCGGTGTCCGGCTTCCACAGGATGTTGCCTTCGAGATCGATCTTGACCAGGCTGGAGGCGGTGATTTCCCTGTAAATCAGGCCGTAGAGGTTGATCAGCAGGTGTTCCTCATCACCGGGGATACGCGCGGTGATGTGGTTGTAGATCAGGTCGGTCATTCCGTAGACGTCGGTCAGGCGGTAGCAAGCGGCGAGGTCGAGGCGGGCCTGCCATTCGGCGGGGCTGACTTCATCACGGATGCAGCGGAACCGGGTGGAGTAGTTGGCGGTCACAATCGTTCCCGTAAAAATGATCCTGATGCGGTCTTGGACAAGCTCAGGTGGACGGCGGTCCAGGACAAAACATCATTAAAAACAAAGACAAGCATTCCAATTATAAAAGCCACCCTGTGGTTTGACGGAGCGGGTTCCGTATCCTAGACTTCGGCACCTTTTTAACCCATCCCCAGCCAGAAAGAATCAGCATGGATCAAACGACTGCCACGCCCGCGGTTACCGGACGCGAACACTGGACCCGCAAGGGCGACGTCAAGCTGTTCCTGTGGGAAAAACCCGCAACCGACGGCAAGGGCGCCAACGGCACCATCCTGTTTGTTCACGGCTCGTCGATGGCCTCGCAGCCGACTTTCGACCTGCAAGTGCCGGGGCGTCCGCATTCCTCTGTGATGGACTGGTTTGCCAGCCAGGGCTTCAACACCTGGTGCGTCGACATGGAGGGTTACGGCCGTTCCGACAAGAAGCGCGATCTGTATTTCGACATCGCCAACGGCGCCGATGACCTGGCCGCGGCCAGCGACTACATCATGAAGACCCGCGGTACCAAACAGTTCATGGTCTACGGCATTTCCTCGGGTGCGCTGCGTGCGGCGATGTTCGCCGAGCGCCATCCCGAGCGCGTGTCGCGGCTCGCGCTGGATGCCTTCGTCTGGACCGGCAAGGGCAGCCCGACGCTGGAAGAGCGCGCGAAGAAGCTCGACCAGTGGAAGTCGATGAAGCGCCGTCCGATAGACCGTGCCTTCGTGCATTCGATCTTCAACCGCGACCACGCCGGTTGCGCCGAAGAGAAGGTGATCGAGGCTTTTGCCGATGCCATTCTCGCGCTTGATGATTCGGTGCCCACCGGCACCTATCTGGACATGTGCGCCAGGCTGCCGGTGGTCGATCCGGCGAAGATCAAGGCCGCGACGATCATCATGCGCGGCCAGTTCGACGGCATCGCCAGCGTCGAGGACCTGATCGATTTTTTCAACCGCCTGCCCAATCCCGACAAGCAGTTCGCGGTGATGGCCGGCATTTCGCACGCCAGCTTCCAGCAGATCAACTACCTGACTGTTTATCACATCCTGCATGCGTTCTTCACGCAGCCGGAGCCGGTTTACCGCGGCTGATGGGTCTTTTCCAGCATCACTACAAACACCAACGAGGAGAACACATGAACATGTTGAAACAGGGTTTGACCGCATCGCTTGCCGTGCTTGCGGTCACTGCGGGTCCGGTTCTGGCACAGGCCTGGCCGGTCAAGCCGGTACGGATCATCGTACCTTTTGGCGCCGGTGGCGGCACCGACATCCAGGGGCGCCTGCTGGGCCAGAAATTCCAGCAGAGCATGGGCCAGAATTTCCTGGTTGAAAACCGCGCCGGCGCTTCGGGCCTGATTGGCGCCGAGTTTGTCGCGCGTGCCCCGGCCGACGGCTACAACATCCTGTTCACCACCGCTTCGCTGGCCGTGAACGTCGAGCTGTTTGCCAAACGCCTCAAATTCAATCCCCTGACCGACCTTGAGCCGGTGAGCTGGGTGTCCTCGGTGCCGCTGGTGCTGGTGGTCCACCCGAGCGTGCCTGCGAAAACACTGAAGGATTTTGTGGCCCTGGCCAAACGGCCCAATGCCAACCTGATCGGAGCCCACAACGGTTCCGGCACCACCAGCCACCTGTCGATCGAGATGCTCAAGCTCTTTGGCGGCGCTCGTGTGACCCCGGTGCCTTACAAGGGCGGCGGTCCGGCGATGGTGGCGCAGATCAGTGGCGAATCCGATTTTTCGTTTGGAACCGCCCTGGCTGCCCAACCCTTCATCAAGTCCGGCAAGGCCCGAGCACTCGCAGTGACCACCGCAAAACGCTCCTCTGCCTTCCCTGAATTGCCGACGATGAACTCCATGTTCCCGGGCTTCGAAGCCGACAACTGGTACGCGATGTTTTTCCCGAAAGGCACTTCCAAGGACATCGTCGCCCGCCTCAACAGTGAAATCCTGAAGGCGCTGAAGGCTTCGGATGTCAACGAGTTCATCCGCCGCGAAGGTGGCGAGCCGGTGGGCAGCACCCCGGAAGAACTGGCGGCTTACTTCAAGCGTGAGGCCGACAAATACGCCAAGGTGATCAAGGCGGCGAACGTGACAGCCGACTGAAGCACCCGCAAGTGTTTGAATAAAACGCCCGCTTCCCGCGGGCGTTTTTCTATCCGGGCAAGATCAATATACAGTCAATTGTCACGTAGAAATGACCATTATTTTGAAAGTCACGCTTACGAGACAATCCATTTATAAAATATTGTTTTAAATCAAATAGTTAAGATGCGTCCGAAATTATGGCGCTCAGAGCCATGCTGCGCCGCACACACCAACGCAAATTGCGGCAGTCATCAGCGACGCTCCCATCACTCGCAGAAGGCCTGCTTTTCCAGCGGATCGCGGGGTGGCTTACCCGGATGGCCGGGTGAGGCGGCATGGGTCCGCTGCCGATCCTGTGAGCCAATCCACCGGATCAGGGCCGGTCCTCAATAACGCGCCGTCGATTGTCAGCGCATCCGTACAGCATGTGCCGCGCAGGATATGGAATCGCAGCCGCTGGTGCCGGATGCCGCGCTGTTAGAATCAGCCGCCGAGCGCACAAAAATTTTGCTGCGCTTTTTTCTTTCAGTGACATTCATTCAGTGACATTCAGTTTGTCCGCCTCCATTTCTGCCACCTTACGTTTCAGGGTCCCGCAACCATGACCGAACTCGACGCCGCCGAAATTTCCTGGCAGGACCAGTACAAGCTGATGGTGGGAACAGTGACGCCGCGGCCGATCGCGCTGGTGACCACCCTCGGCAAGGATGGCCCCAACGCCGCACCGTTCAGCTTTTTCAACGCGGTGGGCTCCGACCCTGCGATGCTGATGTTCTCGGTCGGCGACCGTGGCGGCCGCGACAAGGACACCGTGCGCAACATCCGTGAAACGCCGGAGTTCGTGGTGCACATCGTCAGCGATGCGATCAAGGACCAGATGAACGTCTGCGCCGTGGATTACCCGTACGGCGTGGATGAACTCAAGCGCGCCGGCTTCACCGCCGTGCCCTCGCGCAAGGTCAAAGTGCCGCGCATCGCCGAGGCGCCGGTGGCGATGGAGTGCCGGCTGATGCAGATCGTTGAACTCGGCCGCAAGCCCTATCACGTGGTGTTCGGCGAGGTGGTTTTTTTCCATTACCACGATGGCATCGTCAACGAGCGTTTCCATGTCGATGTCGGCGCGATCAATCCCATAGGCCGCCTTGCCGGCAAGGGCGGCTACTGCCGCACCACTGACCGCTTCGAGTTGCCGCGCATTCCGCTGGATGCGGCGCCCGGCGGCGATTGAGGCGCCGGAACACATGACCATAACAACGACAGATTCCCGGAGGAGCCCCACGTTTCCGAAAGGAGTCGCCACATGAAACTGTTTCGTTGTGTTGTTGTTCTCGTGCTGGGCCTTGTCGCCACGCTGCAGGCTGCCGCCCAGTCGGCTGCCTACCCGCAGCGCCCGATCCGCCTCGTCGTGCCGTACTCGGCCGGCGGTTCCACTGACACCGTGGCCCGCATCACCGGCGCGCGGCTGTCCGAGCGCCTCGGCCAGCAGGTGGTGATCGACAACCGCACCGGCGGCGGGACGCTGATCGGCACCGAGATCGTGCAGCGCGCGAGTCCCGACGGCTATACCCTGCTCATGGCCACGCCGCCGCTGGCGGTAAATCCCTCCCTGTATCCGAAGGTGTCTTACGTGCTCGAGCGCGACTTCGCCGCGGTGGGCAACGTCGCGGGCTCGACCAACCTGCTGGCGGTGCACCCCTCGATGCCGGCGAATACGGTGGCGGAACTGGTAGCGCTGCTCAAGGCCGCGCCCGGCAAGTACAACTACGGTTCCAGCGGCATCGGTGGTGCAGGCCACCTCGCGATGGCGCTGTTCGAAAGCATGGCCGGTGTAGATGCGATCCACGTGCCGTACAAGGGTGGTGCACCGGCGGTGGCCGACCTCGTCGCCGGGCGGCTCAACCTGATGATGGCCAATCTGACCACCGCGCAGCCGCATATCCGTGCCGGCAAGCTGCGCGGCCTCGGCGTGGGCAAGGCGAAACGCTCGCCGCTGTTTCCGGAAATGCCGACCATCGCCGAAGCCGGCGTCAAGGGTTATGAAGCCAACAACTGGAACGGCGTCGTCGCGCCGGCAGGCACGCCGCGCGCGGCCATCGACCGCCTGCACAAGGAGATCACCGGCACGCTGCAGGAGCCGGTCATCGCCGAGCGCATGATGAAGGCGGGCCTGGAGCCGGTCGGTGACACGCCGGCGGAATTTGCGCAGTACCTCAAGTCCGAGGCTGCGAAGTGGGGCAGGCTGGTCAAGTCGGCCGGCATCAAGCCTGAATAAATTATTGAATTAAAACAAGGAGTTATGGTATGGCCGCTGTCGACAACAAACGCCCGCAACCAGACAGGGTCATCACCGACCTGGCGAAGTACGCGTACGGCTACAAGCCGGGGAGCAAGCTCGCCTATGAAACGGCTCGGCTGACGCTGATCGACAGCCTGGCTTGCGCCTTCGAGGCGCTGGCCTATCCCGACTGCACCAAACTCCTCGGGCCCGTCGTGCCCGGCACCATCGTGCCCAATGGCGCGCGTGTGCCCGGCACCAGCTACGTGCTCGATCCGGTGACCGCGGCCTTCAACGCCGGTGCGTTGATCCGCTGGCTGGATTTCAACGACGCCTTCTACGGCCGCACGGTGATTCATCCCTCCGACAACATCGGCGCGATCCTGATGACCGCCGACTGGCTGTCGCGCACGCGTGTTGCCGCCGGCAAAAAACCGCTGACCATGCGTGAAGTGCTGGCCGCGATCATCAAGGCCTATGAAGTGCAGGGCGGCCTTGCCCTGGAGAACGGATTCACGGCCAACGGCCTCGACCACACCATCCTGGTCAAGATCGCCAGCACCGCGGCCATTTCCTCGCTGATCGGCTGCACGCAGGGAGAGATCGTCAACGCGCTGTCCAACGCCTGGGTCGATGGCCATGCGCTGGCGACCTATCGCCGCAAACCGAATACCGGCGCGCGCAAATCCTGGGCTGCGGGTGATGCCTCGGCACGTGCGGTGTGGCTGTCGCTGCTCGCGAAAAAAGGCGAGATGGGTTATCCCTCGGCACTGACCGCGCCGAAATGGGGTTTCTACGACGTGCTGTTCAAGGGCAAGCCCTTCAAGTTCCAGCGCCCGCTGGGCAGCTATGTCATCGAGAACACGCTGTTCAAGATTCCGTACCCGACGGCCTTCCACGGCCAGACCGGTGTCGAAGCCGCGATCAAGCTGCATCCGCTGGTGAAAGACCGGCTTGATGAAGTCAGTCATATCGAGGCCCGCGGCCACAACTCGACGATGGTCATCCTCGACAAGACCGGCCCGCTCGCCAACTTCGCCGACCGCGACCACTGCATGCAGTACATGATGGCGATCGGCCTGATCTTCGGCGACATGACCGCCAAACACTACGAGGATGAAATCGCCGCCGATCCGCGCATCGACAAGCTGCGCGCAAAAATCCGCCTCACCGAATACGAGCGTTACGAGCGCGAATACCACGACCCGGCCAAGCGCACCAACGCCAACTCGATCCAGGTGTTCTTCAAGGACGGCACAAAAACGCCGCTGTCCGAGGTGAACTACCCGCTGGGCCACCGCAAGCGCCGCAAGGAAGGCATCCCGGCGGTGATGAAAAAATTCAACGAAAACACCGCGATGGTCTTCGCTGCCAAGCAGAAGGCCGCGATCGTTGCCGCCTGTACCGACGCGAAAACACTCGAAGCGATGGCGGTCAACGAGTTTGTTGATCTGCTGGTGCGCTGATGGGAAAGATCGAAGAAAAACTGGCGGCGATGGGATTCACGCTCCCGCAGCCGCGCAAATTTCCCAATCCCAACCGCTGCGGCGCCGTGCGTGTCGGCAACATGCTCTTCGTATCCGGCCACGGCCCGCACCATCCGGGCATGCAGCTCAAGGAGCACGGCAAGCTCGGCCAGGACATGACGGTGGAAGAGGGTTACAAGGCGGCGCAGGCCTCGGCACTGGCGATCCTGGCGACGGTGAAAGCGGCCGCCGGCGACCTCGACAAGGTGAAACGTGTGGTGCGCCTCTTCGGCATGGTCAACAGCACGCCGGATTTTCCCGACCACCCGAAAGTCATCGACGGTGCATCGGACCTGTTCTACCAGCTGTTTGGTGCTGAAGCCGGCTGCCATGCCCGTTCGGCAGTGGGCATGGCCGGTCTGCCGCGCGGGCAGGCGGTGGAAATCAACGGCGAGTTTGAGTTGCTCTGAGTCGGTGATTTTGTGGGACTGGAAAACTACTTTGTCCAGCGCGACTTGTGACACTCAAAGCGGCTGATTCGACGATGTAGAACTAGGGCGCAGACAAGCTGCGGGAAAAGGAAGCTGCTTATTTACCGCCAGTGGCGCGGCGATGGAGCACGGCGTTTTGTACTTCACTCGCGCGCTGCATGACCTTCGTATAGACCTTTTTCTTCGTTTCGGAAGAGGCCTCACGAATGAATTCCGAAAACCGGCTGCTTTCGGAGGGGCGTGATTTAATAAATTTCAGCATATTCAACAGTTTAGCCAAACTTCAGGATGTGCTCAACATCTTCGCGGGAGTACTTTTCCGGGATGTGGTGGTCAATCTGATCAATTCCAGCCTGATAGAGCCGACTGGAATTGTCATTATTCTTGAGCAACAGATCAACACTGACATGTTTGCCGAATTCGCGCTTGAGCCGATTGACCACATCCCGTGCCGCAAAGTATTGATCAATAAAGGTTTCTGGGCGAATTCGCCGTCCCTCCAGGGCTTCCCTTGCTTGCGCGAACTCCCAAGCCAACCGCGGTTCTTGATAGACATAAAGAATCTGCACACTGCGCCTGCGTTTGAGCGAGCGCTCGATGTTCCGTTTCGCCACGTCGTAATGCGACAGGGTGCCGTCGAGCAGGAAACTCTGATCTTGATCCAGTGCCATGTCATGAATGCGGTCAACCAGCACTGACACGGCCTTTTGAAACAACCAGGCATTGGTTCCCGAATAGTCGGGAAATTCGTTGCGCAGGTCGTCAGGGTCAATCCTGATAACGGAGTTTCCGCCGGTTTCCTTGAGCAGTTCGATGGAGGCTTCGGTTTTGCCGGCACCCGGTGAACCTGCCATGAACACCGAGACCGGATTTTTCTCGGGCGGGTATTTGTGAGGGTCAGTCAGCCGTTTTGCGATGGCCTTTTTGTTGGCGCGCGCATAATCCAGGGCAGCGGTTTCTGTGCGTGTTTCCAGTTCACTCATCGACATTGTCGGCTGCCCGTGACAACAGGTTTCAGGTCTGCGAATACATCTTCCGCCCCGGTGTCGGCAGTTCCGCACTGAGAATCGCGCCACCTTCGGAATCGACGATGTACAACACGTGCGGGTCCTTTACGCCGTAGGCGCAGTTGGTGACCACGTCGGAGCCCGGCGAGTCAATGCGGTACAGCGGCTCACCGCGGTGGTTGAACACCCACACCGCGCCCATGTCCGGGTGCGCGACGGCGAGGCCGTCGTCTTCGTCAATCGCCATGCCGTCGGGGCCACGCCCGCCTGACATCTGGATGAACACGCCCATCCGCGACACCGTGCCGTCGGGCAGCAGTGGCAGGCGCCACACTGCGTTGGCGCGGGTCACCGCGACAAACAGCGTGTTCTCGGCCTTGTTCAGCACCAGGCCGTTGGGGCTGGGGATGTTGTCAGCGATGCGTTCGACTTTTCCGTTCGAGCGCAGCCGGTACACCCCGCCGCTCGGATTCTGCAGGCCGCTCTGGCCCTGGTCGGTGAAGTAGAGATCGCCGTTGCTGGCAAACACCAGATCGTTGAGACCCTTGAAAGTTTCCAGGTTATAACGGTTGATGATGGTTTCGATGCGGCCGCGCTTGGCATCCAGCAGCATCAGGCCGCACTTGTGGTCGGTGACAAAAATGCGGCCGTCCTTGTGGATCTTCAGGCCGTTGGGTTCGCCGTCGTATTCAACGACCAGCTCCCAGCTGCCTTTCGGCGATATGCGGAAAATGCGGCCGAAGGGAATGTCAGTGACATAGAGATTGCCCTTGCGGTCGAAGGACGGGCCTTCGAGAAAGCAGCCGCCATGCGGCGCGGGGCGGCCGGCGGCGAGGCGCTCGGCCGATACGCGGGTGCGGCGGAATTTTTTCGGCAGTTCGGTGAAAACGTCGGCGGTGAAGCGTTCGGGCGGGGCGAAAAAGCTCATGGCTGGGATGTGGACTCAGCGGGAAAGGTGGCGCTGATTGTATGCCAGAATCCGCGCTCCACCTGACTGTGAACGCCATGAAAAAACCGCTCGAAGTGCTCCGTCTGTATGCTGAACACGACTACACCCTGAACGGCGTGCTCGCCAGCCGTGCTGACCGCGATCCGGCGCGTACCTTCATGCGTTTCGGCGACCGGCAGTGGTCCTGGGGTGAATTCGCGCTGAAGGCCGAGGCTGCGGCCAAGGTGCTGGCCGCACGCGGCATCGCCAAAGGTGACCGTGTCGGTGTGATGGCGCGCAACTGCGACGGCCATGTGGTGATGTTGTTTGCATTGGCGCGGCTGGGCGCGATCATGGTGCCAGTCAATCCCGAATTCGGTGTCGAAGAGGCGAAATATGTGCTGCACCACGCCGAGGTCAGCGCGATCGCCGCCACCACCGACACGCTGGACGTCGCACGCAAGGCCGCGGCCGGACTGAAGACGCCAGCGTGGTTCATCATGCTGGATGCCGCTACCACCGATGCGCTGCTGCTGGATGACCTGCTGAACAGCGCGAAGGCCGACCTGCCGGCCACGGTGGATGCCGACGCCACCTGCCTGATTGTCTATACCTCGGGCACCACCGGTTTTCCGAAGGGTGCGATGCACAGCCAGCGCAGCTTCGTCACCGGCGGCGAAGCTTTTGTGCAGCGGGTCTATCTGCAGGATGATGACCGGGTGATGGTGGTGCTGCCGATGTTCCACATCAACGCGATGTTCTACTCCGTGGCCGGCACGCTGGCGGCCGGTGCGAGCATGATCATCGTGCCGAAATTCTCCGCCTCCACCTTCTGGCAGACCGCGGTTGAAACCGGCGCCACCGAGGTCAACATCATCGAGGCCATCGGCAGCATCCTGCGCGCGCGGCCGCGCAGCGAGTTCCGGCCCGAGCACAGGATCACCAAGGTCTATGGCGTGCGCGCGAGCATGGACGAGACCTTCAAGAACGATTTCAGGATCCCGCACCGCATCGGCGGTTACGGCATGACCGAGATTCCCGGCGTGACCTGCAATCCATTTGAAGGGGTGCAAAAACTCGGCAGCATGGGCCCGATCGGCCGCCATCCCGATCCGGCGCGGCCCTGGGCGCAGTGCCGCGTAGTCGATGATGAGGGGCGCGACCTGCCCGACGGCGAACCCGGCGAACTGTGGGTGAAGACCCCGATCATCATGCAGGGTTACTTCCGCGACCCCGAGCAGACGAAAAACACCTTCCACGA
Source organism: Betaproteobacteria bacterium Ga0077527 (assembly GCA_001464815.1). Taxonomy (GTDB): domain Bacteria; phylum Pseudomonadota; class Gammaproteobacteria; order Burkholderiales; family SG8-41. The sequence goes on from LNDW01000021.1 coordinate 85,959, forward strand.
CGGCTGGTTCAAGACCGGCGACCTGGTCAAGCGCGACAGCGACGGTTATTTCTATTTCATCTCGCGCATCCGCGACATCATCCGCCGCCGCGGCGAGAACATCGCCGCCGCCGAACTCGACCGCGTGGTCGGCGAGCATCCAGCCGTGGCCGAGGCCGGCACCATCGCGGTGCCCTCCGAGATGGGCGAGGACGAAATCTTTGTCATCTGCGCGCTGAAACCTGGCGCAACAGTGACCGCGCAGGAGATTGCCGACTGGTGCCGCGCGCGGCTGGCGCCGCAGAAGGTGCCGCGTTTTGTGGCCTTCATTGACGAACTGCCGCACACCCCCACCCACAAGATCGCCAAGGCGCAGTTGCGCGAGGACAAGGCGCTGCGCGCGCGCGCGGTGGACCTTCAGGGCGGCCTATAAGCGCAGGGTCGGCGGCTAGCGCCGCGCAGCGCGCATTTCCTCCAGCAGCCAGAGGATGCCCGGCTCGCTGGTGCTGCCGTTGGCTGCGCCATGACCTGCGATAAACGTGTTGTCCCAGCGGCCGGGGGTGGTTCGCGGCCCGATCTGTGATGCGGTTTCAACGCGAGAGGCGCCCTGGAACCAGCCGGCAACATGCACGAACAAATGGGTTTGCCGGCTGCTGTCGTTGCCGACATAACGAATCAGCTCACGGTAGGAATGTTTGCCCATCAGCGGCCGGCCGGTGGCATCGCGGTAGTCTTTTTCCTCCCATGCCCCGTAGACCCGGCGCCAGCCGCCCTTGGCGTTGAAATCCACCCAATAGCCGGCGGGCGCCTTGACGCCGAGGCTGGTGTCGTCGACATAGCCGCCGCCGTTGCCGCCATAGGATTCGACATTGATGATCGGTTTGCCGAAGCCGCGCAGGACTTCGAAGGCGGCCAGCGTGTCCTTCAGGTTGCGGCCGGCATCCTGGCAATACAGATCGACTTCCACTGCCTTGGCCAGTTCGATGTTCATTTTGGACTGCAGGGATCCCGCGCAGACCAGCCGTTGCGGCGCAGCCTTGCGGATCGCTGCGACATAACGCGCGACGGCCTGCGGTGTTTCCAGCGCATTGCCGGTATTGGTTTCGTTCCAGACGTTGAGAATGACATTGGGGTAATCGCGGAACGGTTCCGCCGCGGAAAACATCGCCGTGGTCGCCATTTCAACAGTGTCGGTTTTTTTCCATGAAGAACGGTAGCCGATGCCGATCACCACCACCATGCCATGGCGGTCGGCGGCTTCGACGATGCGGCGGGTGCGGGCGATGATCGCCTCACCGGATTCGCGGCTGACAACCGCCGCAGATTCGACCAGACCGTAGCCAGCCCGTGAAATGACATCGCCCGGCGCCGGATCGATTTTCCCGTCATCGGTGAAGAGGCGGTGATGGGCGCCGCTGGTGCCCTGCAGCCAAAGCGTGAAGCTGTTGATGCCGTATTCACGCCACATCGGCAATTGAGCGATCAGTTCACGGGTCCAGTCTTCGCGCAAGGGAGCGCTACCGGCGCGGAAGCCGAACAACGTCTCCGGTTTGCCGTTGATCAGCAGCTGGTGGCCTTTGACTGCGGCAACGGTTTTTTGAGGTTCAGTTCTCTGGTCATTGGATGCGCAACCTGCGAACAGCAATGAAGCGGCAAGCAAGGGGATCAGATATCGCATGATTGTTCTCCTCCGGGGTTAGAGCGCCTAACAGAATGAAACACGTGTGCGTTACAACCAGAATCAGCCCTGACACGAAGCGCGGCGCGGCTCATATCGCGAATATGAGCAAGCTGCGCGACAAAGTCAGGGCCGATTCTGGCCGTAACCCGATGATTTCGTTAAGCATTGATGGTCAGTTTGGGGCTGGCGCGATTTTGGCCGGAGGCGGCGTCGTGGTCCTTTCGAATATTCCCGATATTCGCCGCGGACCACTCCTTGCCTCCAGCCAAAATCGTGTCAGCGCATCACGCGTTTCATTCTGTTAGGCGCTCTTAGGTTCAAGGGTGCAAATTTTTGTCATTGTTGCGGGACTGTGATGCGGCGGCTCTCGTGGTGGGACTGATAAACCGCTTCTTCAACACAGATATTTCTCAGATAATCCCTGCCGCTGTTTTCCATCGGCTTGTTGTCGATCAGGCAATTCACAAGTTTGCTTTGCAACGCATGAACCGAACCGCCCGCGAACAGGTTTTCCTGGCGGTCATAGGGATGTTCAGTCTCCGGCTGCCCGTGCGGTGCCCACCATAACCGGGCGGAGCCATCAAGTCTCAGCACCCCGGCTGAACCCTCGAGCCACATTTCCCCCATGGTCAGGGCCGGATTGGCGGCGGCATGGGCGTTGAGCCGGTTGCCGTCAAAAAGCGCAGTTGCGCCGCTGGAAAATTCAAAAATGATGTAGCCCGCGTCCTCGCCGGCAATCACCGTATTCAGGCGGCGCAGGCGCGCGGTCACCGCGGTGATTTCACCCAGCAGATAACGGAATGTGTCGATCAGATGGATCGCGGTCTCGTGCACCAGAAACCGTTCCATTTGCCGGAAGTAGGGCTGCCTGCCAAGGTAGGCGTCTTTGCCCTGACCGTCCCCCGGGCGCAACCTGAAAGCCAGGGCGTGTATGTCACCGATCCGGTTGTCGCGCAGCAGATTGGCTGTTTCGCGGAACCAGGAACGAAAACGGAAGTTTTCGTGTACAAAAAACGGGACTTGATGCCGCTCCGCCAATTCGACCAGTTGGACCGCTTCGGCATAAGTCGGTGCCAGCGGTTTCTGGCAAATCACCGCGATGCCGCGCTCGAAAGCGGCGCGTGCTACAGCCAGATGACTCCCGGGGGGTGTTGCAATGTCCAACAGGTCGGGCTGCAGCTCGTCGAGCATCGCGCCCACCTCGGCATGGCTTTGAGCAAGACTGAACTTGGACGCCAGTTCACGCGCTTTTTCCGGTATCGAATCGCAAACACCCAGATAGTCGACGCGATCAATCGCTTTCCAAGCTTCGACGTGAAACTGGGCATAGTATCCGGCGCCTGCGCCTGCGACCCGTAAACGGTTCATGCTGCCCTCAGAGAATGGGCGACTGAAGAATTTTCACCAGAGCCTCCTCGTAGCCGTCCCGGTGGCTGAGGTGAAGCGCGCGCGCGTTGGCGGCGTCCCCGGCCTTGATCGCATCAAACAAAGACCGGTGATGCTGCGTTGATTGGTGAGGCGTCGGATGCAGCCGCAGCCGGAGCGTTGCCTTGCGCACCCGGTTGGCCTGATCACGATAGAGTTGCACTGTCTGCTGCAAACGACGATTACCGCAAAGGTCGACCAGCGCTGCGTGAAACTCCTCGTCGGCCGTCGCCCAGCGATCCATCTCATCACCCGCCGCCTCCATCTTCAGCACGGCCTGTTCCAGCGGGGCAAGTTCAGCGGGTGATAACCCGCGCCTGGCGAGCAGATGGGCGGCGGTTGCTTCAAGGCTGGTCAGGATTTCATAAATCTCCCGTGAATCGGTGACGGAAAGCGGCAGGATTCTCACGCCATGTCGCGGCCTGATGGCGATGAATCCCTCGTTTTGCAGGCGTGCCAGCGCGATTCTGAGCGGGGTGGGGCTCATCGCCAGTTTTTGGGCAAGCTCCTGCTCCAGCAGTTGTTCACCGGGATGCAGTTCATCGTCGAGTATCAGCCGCCTGAGTTCCAAGTATGCAATCTCGCTCATCGGCTCCCTGGATTTGCTGCGGCGTTTTCTTTTTTTGGCGGGCTGGCGGGTTTTACGGGCCATGTTCTGCGTTGCTCGGATTAATGCCGCGGGGCGGCTTCTTGTTGAGTTCTATCCATCATTTGATTGGATTTTCAGGGTGAACAGATTAGTCCTGCTCCCTGTTGCTTTACAAATGAATTAACGTATAGTTTAATAAATCTGTCAACAGATTTGTTAATTTTGGAAATGGTCGGCGACAATCCATAACAAGAGCGGCGGGGCTATCAATGGGCGGCGGCGATGGCCGAACCCATGACGCCATGTCCGCGGGAATAATCGTAAGTCCACAGCAACTTGTCCGGGGGAGAAACACTTGAAGTTATTGGTTCTGGAAGGCGACGGCATCGGTCCTGAAATCACTGCCGCAACCATCGATGTGTTGAAGCGTGCCAGCGATCTGTACGGTCTTGGCCTGGAGTGGGAGTCGGATCAGATCGGGTTTGCCGCACTGGAAAAGGAGGGCACGACGTTTCCATCGAGGGTGCTTGACCGTGCGCGGCAATGTGCCGGCGTGATTCTGGGGCCGGTATCCCACAATGATTATCCGCCGCGCGAACAGGGCGGCCTCAATCCCTCGGGAGAGTTGCGGGTCAAGCTGGATCTTTATGCGAATGTCCGCCCAGCACGCTCCAGGCTGGGCCTCGGCCTGACCGGCAAACCCGTGGACCTGATCATTTACCGTGAATGTACTGAAGGTTTCTATGCCGACCGCAACATGTACATGGGCATCGGCGAGTTCATGCCCGACGAAGACATGGCATTGTCGGTCAGGAAGGTCACGGCAAAGTGCTGCAACAGGATAGCCCGACGCGCTTTTGAAGCTGCCGCGGGGCGCCGCAGAAAGGTGACGGCGGTGCACAAGGCGAATGTCCTGCGCATCTCGGATGCGCTGTTCCTGCGCGAGGTGCGCAAGGTCGCTGCCGATTTTCCGGAAGTGACCCTCGAAGAAACCATCATCGATGCCACTGCGGCGCTGTTGCTGCGTGATCCCATGCGCTTCGATGTCATCGTCACCGGCAACATGTTCGGTGACATCTTGTCCGATGAGGCCTCCGAGCTCTCGGGGAGCATCGGGCTCGCGGGTTCGGTGAACGCCGGCGACGACCTGTGCGTCGCTCAGGCCCAGCACGGTTCCGCCCCGGATATCCAGGGGCAGGACAAGGCCAATCCGGCCTCTCTGATCCTGTCGGCGGCGATGCTGCTGGAATGGCTGGGGCGACGGCATACAAGCCCCGCCTTGATCATGGCCGGGAAAAAAATTGATGCCGCCATTGATGTTGCGGTCATGAGCCCGGATACGCGCACAGCCGATCTTGGCGGGAAGCTGGGCACTAGGGACTTTGGCAGATGCGTGGCTTCAATACTGGGTTGAATGACAATGCGGTGTATGGACCGGACGTTCGTTTCCGGATGTGATTATTGATCCATGCGGCTCATTGTGCGGCAATTTGACGGAGGAGGATCATGAATAACCTATCGAGGTCTGCTGCATTGTTGTTTTTGCTGGCGTTCACCGGGACCGGTGCGCTCTGGGCTCAAGCCTACCCGAGCAAGCCAATCCGGCTGGTTGTTCCCTATCCGCCTGGTGGCGGCAACGACACGCTGGCAAGGATGTTCGCAGCCAAGCTGGTGGAGGCCTGGCAACAGCAGGTGATCGTGGACAACCGGCCCGGCGCCGGAACCACGCTGGGCACATCGATTGCCGCGCGGGCGCTGCCGGACGGACACACCCTGCTGCTGTCTTCGATCGCGACACACGCCATCGCGCCCAACCTGTATGCCAAGCCTGGATATGATCCGATCAAGGATTTCACGCCGATTACCCTGCTCGCGGTTGCGCCCACGGTGCTGGTCAGACATCCCTCCCTCGCGGCATCGACTTTGAAGGATCTGGTGGCCCTGATGAAATCGAAGCCGGGGGAAATCCGCTTTGCATCCGGCGGCAGCGGCACGCCGCCGCACATGGCGGGTGTCATTTTTGCATCAATGACCGGCACCCGCCTGTTACACGTCCCGTACAAGGGCGGCGGCCCCGCGATTGCCGGCATGATGGGTGGCGAAACCCAGATCATGTTCGATACCGCCGCGTCCATCCTGCCGCATGTGCGTTCTGGAAAACTGCAGGCCTTGGCGCTAGCGCGCGCGCAACGCCTTCCCGATTATCCGCAGATACCGACGTTTGCCGAGGCCGGCCTCCCCGGTTACGAGGTGAATGCCTGGTATTCGATGCATGCGCCAGCAGGTGTGCCTGCCCCCATCATCAACAAGCTCAACGCAGAATTTGTGCGTCAGCTGCAGCTCCCTGACATCCGTCAGCGACTGCAACAGCTGGGGTCCGAGCCCGTCGGAAACACGACTGCGGAGTTTGCAAAGTTTGTACTGGCCGAGAGCAACAAGTATGCGGCCGCCATCAAGGAGTCCGGTGCAAAAGCCGAATAAGAGCGACGAACTGCCGCATACCCACCCGCAGGGTAGCCAAAGCGCTGCGCGAGCGGCGGACCTTCAGGCCAAAAGCTGAACCCGCGATAGCCTGAAGCTTGCTAAGCTAGCTTCAGGTCTATTCACGGGAGTGCTGCCATGCGTGTGGTTACGATTCTTGCACTTTTTACGCCATTCTTAATGCTGCCTGTTGTGCAGGCACAAGCCCAGTCCGGCGCCTATCCCTCCCGCGCCATCCGCTTCATCGTGCCTTTCCCGCCGGGCGGCGCCACTGACGTGGTGACCCGCGTTGTCGCGCAGAAAATGAACGAGCAGTACAAGCGCCAGGTCGCGGTGGTCGACAACCGCGGCGGTGCCGGCGGTGTGCTCGGTTCGGAGCTTGCTGCGCGTGCCGCTCCGGACGGTTATACGCTGGTGATGGGCACCACCGGTACCCACGCCATCAACGCCAGTCTTTATGCCAAGCCTTCATATGACCCGGTGAAGGATTTCATCGCGGTCACGCCCTCGGCGCTGCTGCCCAACATGCTGGTGGCGCATCCGTCGATTCCGGTGAAAAACGTGCGCGAGCTGATCGCGCTGGCGAAGGCGCGGCCCGGCGACCTTTCCTATGCCTCGTCGGGCAATTTTCTCTACCTGAGCGGCGCGCTGTTCACCAGCATGGCCAAGGTGAAAATGCTGCATGTGCCGTTCAAGGGCGGGTCGCAGGCGATGCCGGCGGTGGTGGCGGGTGAGGTCGGCCTGTCCTTTGCCACCATCGTATCTTCACTGCCGCTGGTCGAGGCCAACAAGCTGCGCGGCCTGGCGGTGACCAGCGCCAAACGGTTTCCCAGCGCAAAGACTTATCCGACGGTGGCCGAATCCGGCCTGCCGGGTTACGAGGCGGTGGCCTGGTACGGCGTGTTCGCGCCGGCGGGTACGCCGCGAGAGATCGTGCAGCAGTTGAACACCGACATCGTGCGCATCGTCAATTCAGCCGAGGTGCGCGAGCTGTTCCTGAAGCAGGGTGCGGAGTCCTATGCCACCAGTCCGGACGAATTCGCCAAAGTCGTGCAGGGCGATGTGGCGAAATGGGCGAAAGTGGTGAAGGAATCCGGCGCCAAAGCCGACTAAACCCGTTTCAGCGCATCGTCCACCACCACCCGCAGCAGCCGGTCGAGGTCGGCCTTCAGTTTCGGTAGGCCGGCGGTGGCGCGGAAGGTCTTGGTGTCCATGAACAGTTTCTTGTTGATCTCGACCTGCACCGAATCGATGCCGCGTGACGGGTCGCCGTGGCGGCCGATGAGCTCATTACCGACATAGGGTTCGTTGACCGACACGCTGTAGCCCCAGCTCTTCAGCGTATCGACGATCAGGCTCATCGTCTGCGGAGATGAGGTCTTGCCCTTGAGGTCGCTGATGCAGAAATCGGCGCGCGGTTTTCCGGCATCGGGGTGCGTCGGCGCGCCGACCGCGGACATGCAGTGGCAGGAAATCTGCCGCAGCACACCGAAACGTTTGTAAGTTTCATCAATCAGCCGTTTCAGCTCGGCGTGATAGGGGCGGTAGTAACGTTCCAGCCGCTCCTCGATTTCCGCCACCGTCAGCTTGCGTTCCTGAAAGGGTTCACCGTAGCGCGCCTTGGTCTTGATCAGGCCGAGCCCTTCGAGCGTGCGTGCGGTGGGCTTCAGCGGCTTCGGCCAGGTGCCGTCGACCACCGCGGGGTCCATGTCGGCCTCGTTGCGGTTCACGTCCACCCAGGTGTTCGGGAACGAGCAGTAAAGCAGCGTGCCGCCGGCAGCCGGCGTGCCTGCCCACAGGTCTTCGACATACATCGACACGTTGTCGTGCACCGTGGTGAAGGGCAGCGGCGAGCGGTATTCCTTGGGGTATTCGCGGCCGCTGCGCGAGACATCAACCACCAGCGGTGCGGTCGCGGCTTCGGGCTCGAAGCGCAGGAACAATCCGGGTTGTGCGTGAATCAAGGCGGTATCCTCGGCTGCGTTAGACTGCGACAGTTCTAGGCAATGCTCGCGGCATTGTCAACGAGGAGGACGCATGAATAAAAACGCGAGAAAAATAATCGTGTGCGCGGTGTTGCTGGCTGCGGTCGGGGTGCCTTTACCCGCAGCAGCTTCCGGGACCTATCCGACAAAGCCGCTGCGTTTCGTGGTGCCCTTCACACCCGGCGCGATCAACGATTACATGGCGCGCACGCTGGGCCATAAGCTCGCCGAGAGCTGGGGCCAGCAGGTCATCGTCGACAACCGGCCCGGCGCCGGCACCATCATCGGTACCGATCTCGTCGCCAAGTCCGCGCCCGACGGCTACACGCTGCTGCTGGCTTCGACTGCGCTGGCGATCAATGTCACGCTGTACCCCAAGCTGCCCTTCGATGTGCAGCGCGACTTCGCGCCGGTGACGCGCATCGGTTCGGCGCCGCTGCTGCTGGTGTCATCCGCGCAACTGCCGGTGAAGACGGTGACCGAGCTGGTGGCGCTGGCCAAGGCGAAGCCGGGGCAGATCAGCTACGGTTCCACCGGCACCGGCGGCTCGGCGCACCTGATGGGCGAGATGTTCCGCGCTGCTGCGGGCATCGATGTGCTGCATGTGCCGTACAAGGGCCTCGCGCCGGCATTGACCGATATTTTTGCAGGGCGCGTGCAATTCACCTTCGGCAGCTATCTTGCGGTGAACAGCCATATCAAGGCCGGCCGCCTGCGCGCGCTGGCGGTGGCCAGCAAGGCACGTTCGAAGGTGGCGCCGGAACTGCCGGCCATTGCCGAGTCCGGTTATCCCGGCTACGACGCCACCGCGTGGTGGGGCATCGTGGTGCCGGCGCGCACACCTGCGGCGGTAGTGGCGCGGCTCAACGCCGAGAGCGTGCGCCAGCTTGAGACCGCACAGCTGCGCGAGCAGATGCTGGGGCAGGGCGTTGAAGTGGCGCCAACCACGCCGCCACAATTCGGACGTTTTCTCGCCGACGAGATCGGCAACTGGGGCAGTGCGGTGAAGCAGTCGGGTGCGAAGCCGGTGTGAGCCAGGCTTCATCTCCGGTTATTTTCAATTGGCACTTTGCTTGTAAGGCCTGCGCCCCTTCGCCAGTGAAGACAAGCACGGCTTCATCCTGCTGCCGCGCCGCTGGGTAGTGGAACGCAGCTTTGCCTGGGCCGCAAGATTTCGCCGTCTGGCGCGAGACTACGAGCGCCTGCCTAAAACCTTGGCTGATTTCCATTACCTCGCCTTTGCATGTCTCATGCTTCACCGAAGTATTCCGTTTCTCTCAATTTCATAACAGACGCTAAGTAAGCCCCTGATTTTCAGGATAAACCCTGCACATAACGGCCTGACTTGATGGATAGTCTCAGCGATAGCCATCGCGATCAGTCGTCGGACTTGAATCTCAGTCATAAGAAAAAATAATAATTTCGGTTGTTGGACTTTGCCCTTTATCGCCAGAATTAAGTCATTGATTTTTTTGATTATCAGTTTTCAAACTTATCGTTTTGGTAGATTTGACTCTGAAGCAAAATGCAGTAATCGTGAACCCTACAAGCGCCGATCCAGGCGCGATACCTGCCCAGTTGCAATAGCTGGGTTGAGCGGGGGTAACAATGATTCGGTCGTGCTGTGATAGTCGATCGGTTAATTGCTGTGCAGCTGTGAAGCTGCCATGTCCCCTACCCGCGTTTGTCCTGATTACACAAAATCAATGCGTCTCAAATTGCCTCTGGTGGTGTGGGCAATTTTTATCAGTTTTTTCCTGTGGCCAATTGTCACTGCCTCATTGGCTTGGGGCAGCTTTTATTTGCTTCAAAGCGCTGTGTCAGATGAATCTAAAGTAACTGTAAGAGGAAGGTGGTCATGAGGTCGATATCGGTCATCCGCTAAGTTTGGTGATGCATTTTATGAAAGATTAATTTTGAAAGAAAAATCATGAGCGACAAAACCTTAGTGAATGAAAATCGAGAAAAAGCAGGGGCGGTGCAAATATCTTTCGCGAGTGATTTGACCAGCAAAATTTTGTTTGCGGATGGCGTTCACGGTATTGGTTTGCGCGGTGGTGTCGCGCACATCGACTTGTATCAAGTCTTGGTGCAGGAAGGGGAGGGGCGACCAGAGCAGCGTGTTGTCAGCCAGCGCCTGGTGTTGTCCCTGCCGGCTGCGGCTGAACTTTCAAAAGCGCTTAGCTCTATGGGTGCTGCAATACAGAAGGCGGCGAAATTGCGTCAAGAAAAAAACAAGATTTCAACTTAAATAATTTAAGCGCATTCGAGAGGTAGTCGTGTGAATAAAATCCCGCGCATCTGGGTCGTTGGTTTATGTGTGTCGTTGTGGTTGCATGCGTTGTCAGTCGCTGCAGAGACCAGACTTCCTGACCCGCTGCCGATCGAAACCATTAAGGCGGCGGTTTATACCAAAGCATTCGCCAAGCGCTTTGTTTTGCCCGACCCAGAACCGGGTACCGAGCCGACGGGGGCGATCCAAGGGATGGAGTTTTCAATGGAAGAAATTCCTCCCGGTGGCGTTTATGCGCGTCCCTTATATGCTTGTCATTTGATTTTGTATCTCGATAACACGCTGCCTATTGCGTGGCCGGAGGAAGGGCGTGCAGGCGCAAGGAAAATTATGTCTCGACATCCGCAATTATTTAGCCATATGAGCAGGGAGCGATTTTTGAAGTTGAGCGAGAATGATCGGAGACATTCGGGGTCACGAGGTACGTTTTATAACATGCGCGCAAGAATTGTTACACCTGATTATGAGTATCAGAAGCGTGGCGGCTCATTCGATGCAACCTACCTGGAATACGACCGGGAGTTTTATCCAGGAGTGGCGTATGTAAAGCTGGATATTGGGTGCAATCTTACCGGTCGTCAGTTGGAGAAATACCTTGCGTACGCTTCATATCCGGAGTTGTGGCTACTCAAGACTGGGGGGCGTAACTACACCGACATCAACGTTCAGGGCGTTGATCGCAATGATTTTATTCACCTCCCATTACCACGCAATTTCTTCGTACGAATTTTGCCCTGGATCAAGGCGGGGGCTGATTTCAACCGGATTGTCCTCATGGAAGAGACGCAGCGTAACCGACTACAACGGATGAAAGAAGCAGAGCAGCAAATGAAGGAATGGGGCAAGGAATTGGCAGATCCGGAATTACGCCGGTAGTTGATCGATACATTGAAACCCAAGTATTGATAGGGGGCAGCGATGATAACTAACCTGCAATTGGCGAAACTGAGCGACCTGGTTTATCAATCAAATGGCGGGACGAATCTGCAAGTGCAGACCGCATTGGGGACGAATTGGGTGAGATATGCCAACCTCGATGATCTCGGTTTGTCTTTCACCACTGGCTATTACGCGACGGCCTACCGCAACGCGGGCACAGGTGAAATCGTGATTGCCCACCGTGGTATGCAGTTGACGGATGGCAACGATATCGTAGCAGTTCTTAAAACGGCGCAAGGTATGCTTCCTGAACAGTTTGCGAGTGCACGAGAATTCGTCGATGCGGTGAAGGTGAAGGCCGCACAAGAATTAGCCGCTGACCCGTCAATGCTAAGCCCTATTTATATCCAAACCGGCCACTCCCTGGGAGGCGGTCTCGCTAGCTTGATGGGCGCGTTGACGGGCGAATCAACAGTGGCTTTTAACGCCATCGGCGTCAAGGAAGTGATGCAGCGGCAGCAGGTGGGGCTCGACCCGAACGCCGGGTACGGCAACATCCGCTCCATCAGCAGCTATTTCGACCCGGCCAAACTGGTCGGCACGCGCATAGGACAAGTCAGAAACTTTCTCGTGTCCTCCTACTGGCTGGTGCCGGATGCCGTCGAGGTGGTATTGGCCGGTCTCCTGTCGGTGAAGGCAGCCAACCTGTTGCCGATGTTCGGCTACCTCTTCAGCCAGCACAAAATAGGCAACATGGTTGAGGTAATGACAAATCTGCCTGAGGGTAGTGGTGTCATTCCAGACGGAGCTATCCCGCTTTCAATAACACAAGATTATGTCGTATCCGGTGCGGCAGCCTCGACATGGTCGGACCTGCAGGGGCTCTCAAGTAGCGATGAAAGAGTAGCCGTCGCGCTCGACAATCCCACCTATCGCGCAGAGGGCGAATTGCTGCCTGCGCAAATGCTAGCCGAAGGCGATGCGAATCTGGCAGGCACAAGGCAATACGTTGCCACCGATTCCCCGGCGCTCATAGCGGGACTTGATGGCGGTGACCAATTGACGGGTGGTGCGGGTGGCGACCTTTTGTTCGGCGATGGCGGGCAGGATGTACTCGATGGCGGCGCTGGCGCCGACATCCTGATTGGTGGTGAAGGTTCCGATACCTTGACTGGCGGTGCTGGCGCCGACTACCTCCTAGGGGGCAATGGTGTTGATACCTACTACGTCGATGAAGAAGACACTGTTGTAGACAGTGATGGCAAGGGTGTTGTCTATCTAAACAATGAATTGCTTTCACTGGCAGTGCGCCAGAGCGGTGAAAGTGTTTGGCGCGATTCAAGCGACAATGAATTTGAGCTGATTGATGGCGATTTGATAGTTAACGGTGCGCTAACTATCCAGGACTTTTCCAACAAAGACTTGGGTATTTATCTCGATGAGGAAGAGGATCCCTCCGATCCGAACCGCCGTCCATCGCCACCACCTTACAACCGACAGCGATCCGTGCAGAGGTGGGATCCCCTTGTTTTCGATTTGAACAATAACAATGCGATTGATGCTTATGGCAGCAACACTTCCTCGATTTACTTTGACTTTGATAACAATGGAATTTCTGAGCGTGCGGGCTGGCTTTACGCAACTGATGGTTTCTTGGCGCTGGATTCCAACACAAATGGCTTTATTGACGGATTAGCAGAGCTTTTTGGGTCAGCAAATATTGATGGCTTTGACGAACTAGCCACATACGACTCCAACAACGATGGCCGCATTGACGCATCAGATTCGGTTTTTTCCCACTTACTGGTTTGGAAAGACCTCTCGCAGGATGGCATTAGCCAGGCAAATGAAATAAGTTCACTGGCTGCGCTAGGCATTTCTGAGATTGGACTTGTAGCAACGCCTGCAGATTATTCAATCGCAAACAATGTCGTAGCTGCTACTGGCACTTATACAGTTAATGGCGAGCAGCGCCTGGCTGCAGATATTCGTTTTGCCATTGATTTTGCAATCACAGATTCCAATCCCTACAGGCCCTTGGATCAGGCGCCCAGCATTTCATCGCAAATATTTGATCTGCCCTGGCTTAGAGGCTATGGCGGCGTCAAGAGCCTGCATGTGGCTTATCAGGAAAATACATTACTTCTCCAGAAAGCTATTGAATTTTCAGCACTTGATGAAATTAAAGTATTTGGACGCTTTGATGAATTCATGAGCGAATGGACTGGGCTTAGAAGTGAGCACTCCCAGCGAGGACTGAGCCGGCTAACGCCTACTATCGAGGACAAGGTTTGGATGCTGGAGAAGCTCAATGGCCAATACTTTTCGAGCCCATTAATCGAAGCAAATAACTTTAGCTCAATCCAACCAGCACCCGGGACAATTTGGGATCGAGCTTATATAAACAGCGTATGGGGGCAATTTACAAATCGGTTTTCAGTATTTTTTGTTTTACAAAAAACCACGAATAATTGGATTCAGGGCGCTAGTTACTCGCTAAACCATGATCGTTTTGTGGTAACAGATGCGGTTGTACTACGTGAAAGTTTTATCGGCTACCTCAACAATATTAATAATTTCAATCAAGTGATATCGGCTTTGGTTGTAACCGCTGCCCTGAAAAATGAGGGGTTGATACCGGACACCACGCTTATTAAAACAGCACTGACGCTTCCGGCTACCTATCTGAGCTTTATTGAAAAAGCTTTGGACGAAGCCAGTGGCTTTTCGTGGACTCAAAATAGCAATGACTCATTTAGCTTTAGGTATGGTGATAGCGGGGCTGAAGTTTTGTTGGGTAGTGCTGGAAGTGACAACTTGAATGGTGGCGCTGGTGCTGATTTACAGAATGGTGGCGACGGTTCTGACGCTTTGTATGGCGGTTCGGGCAGTGATGTTTTGTTGGGCGGTGCTGGAAATGATTATTTAAGTGGTGATGACGATGCTGATGTTCTAGATGGCGGTACAGGTGCGGATACTTTAATCGGTGGTTTGGGGGGTGATACTTACCTTTTCGGTATTGGTTCCGGTAATGACAGTATTAGCGAAAACGATAGCACCAGCGGGCATCAGGATGTTGTGCGCTTTTCGGAGGGGGTGATTGCAGATGATATTGAAGTTTCGTGGGAAGGGTCTTCAGTCAGTTTGCAACTGACTGGCAGCCAAGATCAGTTAACCCTCTCAGGTTGGCTGAATGGGCCGGCGCATATGATTGAGCGCTTTGAATTCGAAGATGGATTGGTATGGAGTGTATTAGATATTCAAGAAAAATTAGCTGCCGCAGATGCTGGTGATAATCGACCGGTAGGTACTCACCTAAATGACATTCTGGATGGACATGATGGTAACGACTCCGTCTACGGATTGGCAGGGGATGATTTATTAAGAGGCGGTGGCGGCAACGATTATCTTTATGGTGCGGGTGGAAATGACGATTTGAGAGGTGGAGCTGGTAGCGACGTGCTCTATGGCGCGGAGGGTGGCGATGTCCTTGATGGCGGCTTGGGGGATGATCTGCTGTGGGGTGGATCAGATAGTGACATTTACCATTTTGGCATTGGCTACGGACATGACGTTATCTATGAATACAGCGGTGAGACAAACACTATTGTTCTAGGAGCGGATATTGAACAAGGCGACGTCAATATTTCAAGGGATGATTCAAATTTGTTCATCGAGCTTGGCGATGCTTCTGATCGTTTAACGATAAATGGCTGGTTTCATGGATTTCAAGGTTCAACATATCCAAAAATTAATGCTCTAATTTTCGATGATGGCACCGTTTTGCAAGGCTCTGATATTGAGGCTTTAGCTAACGCGATCAATGATGGGGATAACGTAATTTTTGGAAACCCCGGCAACGATTTACTGAATGGCTTGGGAGGAAATGACTACATTCGCGGATTTTCAGGTGATGACCAGCTGATCGGCGGCTCGGGAAATGACCGTCTTGTTGGCGGAGATGGAGATGATTATTTAGTCGGAGGTCCCGGCGTCGATCAACTTGATGGCGGTTACGGAAACGATGTCTATCATTTCGGACCCGATTCTGGGCATGACGTAATTAGCGATATTGATTTTACGGTAGGTAATATAGATTCCATCGCTATTGCCTCGGATGTGCTGCCTGCTGATCTTAAGGTTACTCGGGACCACAGTAGTCTATATCTCTCCTACAACAACAATGCAGATCGAATTGCAGTTAGCAATTGGTATGGAGGTGTTGCTTACCAGGTCGAGCAAGTTATTTTTGGCAACGGCACAATTTGGGGTATTTCCGATCTTGAAAGTAAAGCTTCAGCTGCTGATGAGGAAGGTAACGCGCTTTACGGCACGATGGGTAATGACTCAATTTCAGGCCTCGGCGGCAACGATCAATTACACGGCTTGGATGGGAATGATTTTCTTTCCGGTGATTCTGGCAATGACTGGCTGGCTGGCTATGCAGGTAATGATCATTTAGTTGGGGGTGATGAATCGGATCAACTATTCGGTGATGCTGGAGATGACTTGCTTGAAGGTGGTGGTGGCAGCGATTATTTGAGTGGAGGTGATGGGGCCGATGTCCTGATTGGCGGGGAGGGTTCTGACATGCTTGTAGGTGCGGCAGGCAATGACACCTACAAATTCGGATTTGGTGACGGTAATGACACTATTGTCGACATTGATACGACGCAAGATAACGGCGACACGATCCAGATGGCTTTGAACGTTACGCCTGCTGACGTTAAGGTCAGCAGGAATATGACAAGCATGTATTTTGATTTGATCGGAAGTACGGACCGACTGACGGTTCAAAATTGGTTCACTGATACTTCGAACAAGATAGAGAGCGTGTCTTTCAGCGACGGGACAGTGTGGAGTGCAGAGGCTTTAGAAAATTTTGTTGCCACTGCTGATGCTGGCGATAATTTCCTTGTTGGCTCCGATCAGGACGATTTAATTGGTGGTTTATCTGGTAATGATCACTTGTATGGACTAGATGGTATTGATCATCTTGAAGGTGATACGGGCAATGACCTTCTGTTTGGAGGTTCTGGAAGCGATTTTGTGTCTGGTGGGGACGGAAATGATTATCTGCATGGCGGGTTCGATAATGATGTTCTGAGTGGAGATTCTGGCAACGATACTCTTTATGGTGAGAATGGGAATGATCAATTGTCGGGTGGATATGGAAATGATTATCTCGACGGCGGGATCGATGATGATTCGCTAATTGGAGAAGCTGGCAATGATCAGCTGCGTGGTGGCGATGGTAATGACACCCTTGATGGTGGCGCTGACGATGATTTTCTGATGGGGCAGTCGGGTAACGATACGTATCGTTTTGGACTCGGCTCGGGGCATGATGAAATTTATGATGTTGATTCAACGACTGGAAATATCGACTCTATTTTGATTGCCGAGGGTTTGCTACCAACCGATATAAAAGTAAGCCGCGACTTTAGTAACTTATTTATTTCCTACAACAATAATGCTGATCAACTGAAAATTAGAGATTGGTATGAAAGTACTGATTTTCAAATAGAGCAGATTTTATTCGGCGACGGCACTATTTGGGACATATCGGACCTCGAGAGTAGGGCTTCTGTTGCCGACGAAGGGGATAATGCCCTTTATGGGACTTCAGGTGATGATTCAATTTCAGGCTTTGGCGGTAACGACTATCTTGTTGGTAAGGGTGGGAATGACGTTTTGTCTGGTGGAGATGGCAACGATTATCTCGTAGGCGATTATCTGATAAGTGATAGCGGAAATGACATATTGGACGGAGGGGCAGGATTAGATGAGTTGATGGGTGGTTCTGGGAACGACACTTATAAGTTCGGATTTGGTTATGGGCACGATAGAGTCTTCGATAGCGATGTAACGGGGGGGGATGGCGACACGATTCAGATGGCTTTTGGCGTTGATCCGGCAGATGTCAAGATCACCAGGGATTTGGCGCATCTGTATTTGAGTTTGAACGATGGTGCTGATCAACTGACCATTCACAATTGGTTTGTCGGCGGCGCCAACAAAATTGAGAATGTGGTTTTCAGCGATGGCACAACCTGGGATGTTAGCGCTGTCGAATTTAATATCAGTGAAGCTTTGGTAGGCAGTTCCGGAGACGATCTCCTCATCGGGCAAGGTGGTAATGATCAAATATTTGCTGATGATGGCAACGACGTCTTGGATGGTGGCCCCGGACTGGACTGGCTATATGGTGGTAACGGTAGCGATATTTACAAGTTCGGAGTCAACTCCGGCATCGACTATATTTCAGAGCAAGATGGAGCTTTGTCGGACATCGACAGCATTCACATAGGCCCTGGAGTTACTTCCAATGAAGTCGTGGTAACCCGGGATGCATCGAGCTTGACTATTTCCCGACTAAATTCGAATGACTCAATTTCAATAATTAGCTGGTTCGATAATCCAGCCAATGAAGTTGAAAGTGTCGTTTTTGCGGACGGAACAAGCTGGACCGCGCAGGAGTTAACCCAACAAATTCAAGTAACGCCAGCAACGATTGGCGATGACCTGATATACGGTAGTGGCAGAGGGGATGTCATTGACGGTATGGCTGGTAGTGATCAGCTATACGGCGAAGGCGGTAACGATACTTTGTATGGCGGGGAAAGCGTTGATTATCTCTTTGGAGGAGATGGTGACGATGCTCTGTACGGTGGGGCTGGATACGATTACATAGAGGGCAATGCCGGCAACGACAGGATCGACGGTGGTGTTGATGGCGAGGGCGATTCTTTATTGGGTGGTGTCGGTGAAAATGAATTCGTATTTGGACGCGGTTACGGTGCGGATACTGTTTCAGATTTTTTTATCGGGTCCGGTACGAAGATAGCTTTTGCAGAAGGGCTAACCGAATCAGATATTCGGGTTAGTCATGATGGTGGTAACACGCTTTTATTCACCATCAATGACACAGGTGAAACCTTATCGGTGTTTGAGGCAATCAATTCTGAATTTCAAGGCACTATTCAGGCCAATTTTCAAGATGGCACGACCTGGGACTGGCAAGAAATCCGTGCTCGCATGGGTTACGGAAGTATTGGTGGTGACTACTTGTATGGACTAGAGAATTCTGGTGATTCCCTTTATGGCTTCGAGGGTTCCGACTTTCTCTTTGGTTTATCAGGTGCTGATACTTTGGATGGCGGCTCAGGTAATGACATCCTTTACGGTGGACCTGATGACGACATCTATCGGTTTGGATTGGGATACGAAGCCGACCTGATCGATGAATACGCCGGAGAAGGGATAGACAAGTTACAGCTCCTCAATGGCATAGCCCCGGAAGACGTGAGGCTTAGCCACGATGGCTACAATGTTTACTTGAATATTGCCAACTCTGCTGATCAGGTAGTGCTGCAAGGTTGGTTGTCTAATCCAGATAATTTGGAACTAATTGAATTCTCAAATGGCGATATTTGGACGTCTAGTGACGTAATAACCCGCCTGGGGTACGGAAGCGGAGATAACGATTCCTTGTATGGCTTTGAAAATACCGGGGAGTCATTGTATGGCTTCGGGGGTGACGACTCGCTCCATGGTTTGTCCGGCGCTGATACTTTGGACGGCGGCTCAGGCAGTGATGCCCTATACGGAGGACTGGACGACGATATTTATCGTTTTGGCCTAGGTTATGAGTCTGACTCGATATCAGAATACGCCGGCGAAGGCGCGGACACCCTGCTACTGCTGGATGGCATCGCGCCCGAGGATGTAACGCTAAGCCATGACGGCTATAACGTTTACCTGAACATCGCGAACACTGTTGATCAAGTAACGCTGCAAGGCTGGCTTGCCAATCAAGAGTTCAATTTGGAACAGATTGAATTCTCGAATGGCGTCATCTGGACGGCTGCTGACGTAATCACTTCACTGACCTCGGGCACCGAGTTCGATGATCACATTACTGGATTCGACTGGGATGACTTAATCCAGGGCTTTGGGGGCGGTGATTCTTTGTATGGCGTTATTGGCAACGATCAAATTTTGGGCGGAACGGGGTCCGACTACATTGATGGCGGTGACGGTGATGACGCGCTTTATGGCGGACCTGATGACGACTACCTGATCGGGTCTGAAGGAAACGATTATCTGGATGGCGGTGAAGGGCTGGATCAGATGCTCGGCGGCACAGGTGATGATTACTATGCAATTGATAATATTGCAGATTTAGTACAGGAAGGCGCCGATGAAGGGCTGGATACCGTCGAATCGCCATTCAACTACAGCTTGTTGGAGAACTTTGAGAATCTGACATTGACAGGCTCGGCGAATCTTCAAGGCACAGGCAATTCGCTGGACAACGTCATTACCGGAAACTCGGGCAACAATACTTTGAATGGTCTCGCTGGGGCTGATGAACTTCAAGGCGGTGCCGGCAACGATACTTATATTGTTGATAACTCTGGCGATTCTGTCATTGAATATTCAGGTGAAGGTGTTGATCGTATCAATTCAAGTATTGATTTCGAGCTGCCCGCCGAAGTGGAAAACCTGACGCTGACGGGTTCAGGTCACCTGAACGCCATCGGTAATGAGCTGGCCAATTCAATCACCGGAAACAACGGCAACAACAATCTTGCTGGCGGCGGCGGCAATGACAGCCTGATCGGTGGCGGCGGCAACGACGTTCTTGACGGCGGGGCAGGTAACGACTCACTGAACGGCGGCACCGGCAACGACACCATGTCAGGCGGTGAGGGGGATGACACTTACACCCTGGACGCTTTGGGTGATGTGATCATTGAATTGCCCGATCAGGGGACTGACACGGTCAATAGTCCCTTTACGCATACGCTGAGTGCGGAATTTGAAAATCTCATACTGTCAGGCACTTCCAATCTGAATGGCACTGGCAATGCCTCGAACAACCAGATCACCGGAAATTCAGGCGCAAATACTTTAACGGGCTATGAGGGTAATGACTTTTTGGACGGTAAAGCCGGCGCCGATATCCTGATTGGCGGCCTTGGTGATGACATTCTGGTGATCGATAACGCCGGTGATCAGGTGGTTGAGAATGCCAACGAGGGCACTGACACCATACAAAGCAGCCTTACCTGGACGCTGGGCGGTAATTTCGAGAACCTGACTTTCTTGGGCACTTCGGGTATCGCAGGTACTGGCAATGCCGGTAACAACATCATCATTGGTAATAGCGGAGCGAATACGCTCGTCGGTTTGGGTGGCAATGACATACTGGATGGCATGGCCGGCAATGATTCGATGAGTGGTGGCCTTGGTGACGATACCTACTATGTCGCCCAAACGGGCGACCTCATCACCGAGAATACCAACGAGGGAACTGACCAGGTTTTCTCTTCGATCACTTATGTTCTGGTCTCGAATACGGAACATTTGACGCTCACCGGTACGGCCAATATCAACGGTACTGGAAATACCCTGGCCAACAATCTCACTGGCAACAGTGGAATCAACACGCTGGATGGCGGGCTTGGGGCGGATGTCATGGCCGGTGGTGCGGGTAATGATATTTATGTGATTGATCAGGCAGGCGACCAAGTTATTGAGTTGGCTGATGAGGGTGTCGATCTGGTGAGAAGTTCCATCACATTCACTCTCGCCGCGAATCTTGAAAACGCCACATTGACTGGGACTGCTGCGATCAATGTGGCCGGTAACGCACTCGATAATGCACTCACCGGTAATACTGCTGCGAATACGCTTTCTGGCGGCGGCGGCAACGACATCATCAATGGCGGCACTGGTGCGGATACGATGATCGGCGGCACCGGTAATGACAGCTACACTGTTGATAATGCGGGTGATTTGGTGGTCGAACTCGCTGGTGAGGGTGTGGATACCGTCAGCACGACGCTGACTTACACCTTGGGCGATTCCGTTGAAAACTTGACGCTGACAGGTACTGCCAGCCGTAATGGCACGGGTAATGCTCTGGCAAATACCCTCATCGGTAATAGTGCAGCAAATAGCCTGAACGGCCTTGCCGGTAACGACATACTGATCGGTGGCCTGGGCAATGATATCTACCGCTTTGATCCTGGCTTTGGCCGCGATGTCATTGCCGAAGACGATGCCACTGCTGGCAATCTGGACAAGATCGTATTTGGTGCCGGTATCACCACCGCAGATATCAAGCTCGGACGACTTAACAACGATCTGGTGGTCGAAACTGCCGATCATCAGAACAGCATCGAGATTGAGGACTGGTTCGCCGCGGCCAGGCACCAGATTGAGCGTATCGAATTTGCCGGTGGTCAGTTCTGGGATGTGGCGACGATCGAGTCAATGGCGATGCAGTCCGTCGATATGCCTGGCCTGCTCCGTGGTGATAACAGCGCCTCACAACTGCTTGGTCAGATCGGCAATACCCTGATTGAAGGACAGGGTGGTGCCGATATTCTGAGCGATAGCGATGGCAACAACCTGTTCTCTGGTGGGGCGGGGGACGACACTGCTATCGGCGGCGCTGGCAATGATCTCTTTGTTGGTGGAAGCGGCAATGACAACATCCACACCGGCGTTGGCAGCAATGTTGTGGCCTTCAACGCCGGTAGCGGCATCGATACCGTCTACTCCGGCGAAGGTGCTGACAACACGCTGTCGCTGGGCGGGGGGCTGCGTTATTCAGATCTTTCGCTGTCGCGTAACAGTAATGATCTGGTGCTCAACGCCAGCGCCACCGACCAGGTGGTATTTAAGGATTGGTACGCCGGTGGCAACAAGTTTGCCAACCTGCAGTTCATTCTCGATGCCAGCCCGGATTTTGATGCCGATGCCACCGATCCGATCTACAACCGCCGTGTGCAGAGCTTTGACTTCGCCGGTATGGTAAGCGCTTTTGATGCGGCCCAGAACAACAATCCCGGCATCAGCGCCTGGGCGCTGGGGGATGCGCTGACGCAGTTTCATCTGTCCGGCTCGGATGACAGCGCCCTGGGCGGTGATCTGGCCTACTGGTACGCTCGCAACAACGCCTTGAGCGGTATCGGCGTAACCGCTGCCCAGCAGGTGATTGGTGCTACCGGCTTTGGCGCTGAAGCTCAAGCTCTGCGTGAATTCACCGGGCTGCAGGATGGTCTGATTCGTCTAACCTGACGCACGAAATCTTCCTTTACTCTGCCACTCTGCTCCGCTCCTAGAGCCTGTTATGAACTTGCAAAAATCCTCCCTCTCCCTCCGGGACGAGAGGTAGGGGTGAGGGTATTTTTAACGCACTGATTTACAAGTTTATTTTTAGCGGTTCATAACAAGCGCTAAACTCGCTGCGCTGAACGCGGCTTTCAGCCAGCATTTTTCAGTGCCATCCAGCAGTCCAATTCATGGCCGTCCGCAACGCACGAGCGTTGCAGTGGCGGAGGAGAACATCATCGAACGCAAGAACATCGGTCTCGCCGTGATCGGCTCGGGCCGCATCGGCGGCCTGCGCGCGCAGCTCGCGGCCGGACATCCGGCAGTGCGCTTCATTGCCACCGCCGACCAGGACGGCAAAAAAGCCGAGGCGCTGGCGAAAAAAGTCGGTGCCGCCACACATTCCACCGACAACGACGCGATCATTTCGCATCCGGAAGTCAACGCGGTGATTGTCTCCACCAGTGAAGGCGAACATCTTGCGCCGATTCTGAAGGCGCTCGAACTCGGCAAGCCGGTGCTTGTGGAAAAACCGATCGCGCTGACACTGGCTGATGCCGAGCAGGTGATCCGCAGCATCGAAAAATCCGGCATCGAAGTGCATGTCGGCTACAGCCGCCGTTACAAGGAGCGTTACCAGATCGCCAAGGAGCAGATCGTGCAGGGCCGCATCGGCCGCATGACCGGTGCCGCGGCACGGGTGTTCAATTCTCGCTCGCAGGCGCTGGGCATGCTCCAGCGTAATCCGCACGCCACACCGGTGGTGGATGCGCTGACCTATTACGTGGATTTGATGAACTGGTTCCATGAAGGCCATCGCCTGGTCGAGGTCTATGCGCGCGGACAGAAGGGTGTGCTGCGGGATGCCGGTTATCCCGACGTTGAAGACATCAGCTACGCCATCCTGACCTACGAAGACGGCGCGGTGGTCAACCTCGGCATCAGTTATGCGCTGCCGGAAAAATATCCGGCGCTGGGCCATGCCGCGCGTGTCGAAGTGGTCGGCACCGAAGGTGTGATGATTCTTGATGATGATCACACCGATCAGCTGATGTACACCGAGAAGGGCATCCCGCATGTCTATCTGCCGGATCACACCGTCAACATGGTGTTCCTGCAAAGCGGCACGCCCGGTGACTGGGCGCTCGGCGAATTCTGGGGCCCGATCGCCAATGAAACCCGCGCCTGGCTCGATCATCTGGCGATGGGCAAGGCCTGCACGCTGGCGAAACCGCGCGAGGCAAAGCACAACCTCGAGGTGACGCTGGCGATTGAGCATTCGATGGCCACCGGCCGTCCGGTGACGCTGCCTCTGGCTCAATAAAAATATGAATAAAATCAATAACTTAGTGATTTTCCTGGCGCTGTTCCCGACAGCCGCGCAGGCGGCAGACGCCTATCCTTCGCGCCCGATCCGCATGATCGTCGCCTACCCGCCGGGCGGCGGCACTGACCAGGTCGGCCGCGTGATGGCGGAGCAACTGACGCAGACGCTGGGCCAGCAGGTGGTGGTGGACAACCGCGGCGGTGCCACCGGCAACATCGGCACCGAACTCGCCGCGCGTGCAGCGCCCGACGGCTACACGCTGCTGATGGGCAATGTCGCGCCGAACGCGGTCAACGTCAGCCTGTTCAAAAAACTCGGCTTTGATCCGGTGAAGGATTTTGCGCCGGTGAGCCTGGTGGCGATCACGCCGAACATCCTCGTGGCCCATCCTTCGCTGCCGGTGAAAACGGTCAAGGAGCTGATCGCGCTGGCGAAGGCGAAACCGGGCGCGCTCAACTTTCCTTCCGCCGGTGTCGGCAGTTCTTCGCACCTCGCCGGTGAGCTGCTGAAATCGCTGGCCGGTATCAGCATGGTGCACATACCGTTCAAGGGCGGCGGCCCGGCGCTGGTGGCGACCATCTCCGGTGAAGTGCAGATCATGTTCGCAACCATGCCGGCGGCGATGCCGCATGTGAAATCGGGCAAGGTGCGGCCGGTGGCGGTGACCACCACCAAACGTTCGCAGGCGATGCCCGATCTGCCGACCATCGCCGAATCCGGCGTCAAGGGTTATGACGCGGCGACCTGGTACGGCCTGCTTGCACCGGCGGGCACGGCGAAGGCCATCGTCGATCGCCTGCACGTCGACACCGTGAAAATCCTCGCCGGTCCGACGCGGCAACGCCTTGAAGTGCAGGGCTTTGAACCCGATGGCGGCACACCCGCGGCATTCGCGGCATACATCAAGGCTGAAATCACCAAGTGGGCGAAGGTGATCAGGGACGCCGGCATTCCGGCGGAATGAGCGTGTTCTCAACATGACCGGATTCATGCGAAGTGCCGCGGGAACACTGCTGATGCTGTCAGCGACGGCGATTTTTGCGCAGGAATATCCGAACCGTCCGATCCGTTTCATCGTGCCCTTTCCGCCCGGAGGTGGCACCGACACCGTGGCGCGCTTGATCGCAGGGCCGCTGTCCGAGCGCCTGAAGCAGCAGGTCATCATCGACAACCGCAGCGGCGCCAATGCCATCATCGGCACCGATCTCGCCGCCAAAGCACCGGCTGACGGTTACACCTGGGTGTATTGCCTGACTGCCAGCGTTTCGGTGAATCCGGTGCTTTATCGCAATCTGCCCTATGACCCCGTGCGCGATTTCACGCCGGTGGTGCAGTTGAATGCCATGGCGTTGCTGCTGACCGTAAACAATGCACTGCCGGTCAGGACGGTGGCGGAGCTGGTTACGCTGGCTAAAAGCAGGCCGGGCCAGTTGAATTTTGCGTCTTCCGGCAATGGCAGCGCCGCGCACCTGGCGATGGAACTGTTCAACGTGATGGCCGGAACAAAAATGCTGCATGTGCCCTACAAGGGCGGTGCGCCCGCGATGACCGATGTCATTTCAGGGCAGGTGCAAATGATGTCGGGACCGATGATCGCGGCCATGCCGCATGTGCGGGCCGGAAGGATTCGGGCGGTCGCGGTGACCACGGCGAAACGCGCACAAGGGCTTCCGGATATCCCCTCGGTGGGTGAAACGCTGAAAGGTTATGACAGCAGCATCTGGCATGGCGTGTTGATGCCCAAGGGGGTGCCGCAAGCGGTCCTGCGCCGGGTCAATCGGGACATCAATGAAGTGCTGAAATTATCCGAAGTGCGTGAGCGCATGGCCAGCCAGGGCGCTGAACCCGCCGGCGGCAGTCCGGAGGATTTTGCGGCCTTGCTCAAGGCCGACATCGCCCGGCAAGCCGGCTTGTTGAAGCAGATCGGCCTTGCCGGCAGCGCCACGCAATAAAAAATAATCAATCACCAGGGAGAACAACATGAAAGCCGGTTTCCAGTACTTTCCCGAGAGCTTCATGTGGTCGCAGGGCATGATGATCTGCATCGAGATGGCGCGCTGGGGTGGCGCCGCGATGAGCGAGGTCGACCGGGTTGGCCGCCGCCTCAAGGGCAAAGTCGGTGACAACGAGGCCTGGGGCGCGGAATGGGAAAAAGAGGCGCAGCGCATCGAGGCGATGGGCGACGCGGCGATGAAGGACAAGTTCGTGATGTCCGCTGCCGGGCACTATCTGCGCGCCGCGACCTATTATTTTGTCGGTGAACGTTTTGTCGGGCTCGGTCCGAAAAAAATCGGGCTCTACCAGGATTGCCTGCGCTGCTTCAGGCTTGCCATCAAGCACCGTTATCCGAATATCGAGCGCGTCGAAGTGCCTTACAACCATGAAGGCAAGGCGACCACGCTGCCGGCCTGGTTCATGAAGGCGCCGGGTGAGGGGCCGAAGCCGACGGTGGTGTTTTTCGACGGGCTGGACAGCACCAAGGAGCTGTCGATCCTGTTCGGCGGCGTCGAACTCGCGCTGCGCGGCATCAACACCATGGCCATCGACGGGCCGGGGCAGGGCGAGGCGCTGCGCCTGCAGGAAATTCCCAGCCGTCCCGACTATGAAGTGCCGGGTGCCGCCGCCTATGACTATGTGGCGTCGCGCAAGGATGTCGATCCGAAACGTGTCGCGGTGATGGCCTACAGCATGGGCGGTTATTACGCGCCGCGTGTTGCCGCATTCGAAAAGCGTTATGCCGCCTGCATCGCCTGGGGCGGGCATTACGACTATCACGCGACCTGGATCACCCGCCGCAAAATCCAGGAATCCGGCGGCACCCAGTTGTCCGCGCCGCATTACCAGCTGCCCTGGGTCATGGGTATGCCGGACATGGATTCGGCGATGAAAAAATGCGAGTCCTACAAGCTGGAAGGCGTCGCGAACAGGATCACCTGTCCTTTCCTGGTCACGCATGGCGAGGAGGACTCGATCTCGCCGGTGGCCAACGCGAAGCTGCTGTATGACGCGGTCAGTTCAAAACAGAAGACGCTGAAGATATTCAGCGCGGAAGAGGGCGGCGCGGAGCATTGCCAGGGCGACAACCGTTTTCTCGGCGCGACCTATGTTGCGGACTGGATCGCGTTGCATCTGTAAGTCCTTCGAGGGGGATCGCTAGCTGCTGCCCCTCACCCCGGCCCTCTCCCCGTGAGTCCACGGGGAGAGGGTGACATGTATCAGCGGAGGATCGTCATGAACGGTTTCATGCGTCTGATCAGTATCGGTTTTGCCACGCTCGTTGCTGTGGTGTGTCCCGCGCAGGCCCAGAACTTCCCGGCCAAGCCAGTACGGCTGATCGTGCCCTATCCGCCGGGCGGACCGCTGGACGAGGTGGCGCGTGCTGTTGGCCAGAAACTCACGCCGATGTGGGGGCAGCAGCTGATCGTCGACAACCGCAGCGGCGCCGGCGGCAGCATCGGTGCCGATGTGGTCGCCAAGTCGCCGCCCGACGGCTACACGCTGGTGCTCGCCAATTCCGGGCCGATGACCATCAATGTGTCCCTGCGCAAGGACCTGCCCTACGACCCGCAGAAGGACCTCGCGCCGGTGACGCAGATCATCAGCGGTCCGATGGTGCTGGTGGTGCATCCCTCGCTGCCGGTGAAATCGGTGAAGGAACTGATCGCGCTCGCCCGCGCCCATCCCGGCAAGCTCAATTACGCCTCGGCCGGTGTCGGCAACCTGCAGCACCTCGGCATGGAGCATCTGCAGGCGCTGGCCAAGGTGAAGATGAACCACGTGCCGTACAAGGGCGCGGCGCCGGCCTTCATCGACACGCTGAGCGGGCGCATCGACCTGCAGTTCGCCAACATCGTCGGTGTGCTGCCGCATGTCGAAAACAAGCGTGTGCGCGCGATTGCGATTTCGGCGGCGCGCGGCGCCTCGGTGCTGCCTGATGTGCCGGGAGTGTCGGCGACGCTGCCGGCCTTCGACCTCGATGGCTGGATGGGCATCTTTGCCCGCGCCGGCACGCCGCCCGATGTCATCGCCAGACTGCACCGCGATTTTGCGGCTGCGGTGCAGAGCGCGGATTTCCGCGAGCGTTTCGCCAAACGCGGTGCCGATGTGGTGGTCGGCGGGCCTGAAGGCCTGGCGAAGATCGTGCGCGATGAAATTCCGCTCTACGCCGGCATCATCAAATCGGCAAAAATCACGCCGGAATGAAGTCCGCCACTGCTTGTCATCAAGGGAGTTCCATGCATGTCGTTTTTTGAACCACCGCCGCTGATCGAAGCCGAAGTGTTTGCCTCCGTGCCCGCGCGCCTGCGCAAGGGTGGCGCGCCGTCGAGCTG
This sequence comes from Betaproteobacteria bacterium Ga0077527, assembly GCA_001464815.1. Lineage (GTDB taxonomy): Bacteria > Pseudomonadota > Gammaproteobacteria > Burkholderiales > SG8-41. The sequence goes on from LNDW01000021.1 coordinate 114,056, forward strand.
GATCGATGCCAATCATCCGGGCTCGAAGCTCGACTGTTTTCTCGAGGGTCCCGCCTTCGACCGCGAGGGCAACCTCTACCTGGTCGACATTCCCTACGGCCGCATCCTGCGCATGTCGCCGAAAGGGGAGTTTGATGTCGCCGCTGAATATGACGGCTGGCCCAACGGTCTGGCGGTGCACAAGGACGGCTCGATCTATATCACCGACTACCGCCGCGGCATCCTGCGCTGCGACCCGAATACCGGCCGTGTCGAAGACCTGCTGACGCACAACCAGTCCGAGGGCTTCAAGGGTGTCAACGACCTGACCTTCGCCAGGAACGGTGACCTGTATTTCACCGACCAGGGACAGACCGGCATCCATGATCCGACCGGGCGTGTTTATCGCTACAGCACGGAAGGCCGGCTCGACTGCCTGATCAACAACGGGCCCAGCCCCAACGGCATCGTGCTCGATCCGCAGGACAAGGTGCTTTTTGTCGCGATGACCCGTGCCAACTGCATGTGGCATTGCCCGCTGAAGGGCGGTTCGGTGAACAAGGCCGGCGTGTTTGCGGTGCTGCCCGGCATCCACGGTCCCGACGGTCTGGCGATGGATGAAGCCGGCAATCTGTCGGCGGCGCATGCTCGGCCCGGCATCATCTGGCTGTTCGGTCCGATGGGTGAACCGCTGGCACGGGTGCAGGGCAAAACCAAGGGCGCGCGCATGACCAACATGGCCTACGGTGGTGCCGACCGCAAAACGCTGTACATCTGCGATTCCTATCGCGGCGAAATTCTCACCGCGAAGATGCCGGTGGCCGGGAAAATCCTCTTTTCGCATCTATAAAATATATGAATAAAATCAACGGCTTATTGATTGTCATCGCGCTGTGGCCGGGATTCGTCGCGGCGCAGTCGAATTACCCCGCGCGCACGGTGCGCGTGATCGTGCCCTCCGCACCCGGTGGCGGCACCGACATTTCCGCGCGCATCCTCGCGCCGCAACTGACGCAGCAGCTCGGCCAGCAGTTCGTGGTCGAGAACCGCGCCGGCGCCGGCACGATGATCGGCGGCGAAGCGGTGGCGCGTGCCACGCCCGACGGCTACACGCTGCTGATGGGCATCAGCACGCTGGCGATCAATCCGGCGATGTACAAAAAGGTTCCGTACGATGCGCTGAAGGATCTCGCACCGATCTCACAGGCGGTGTCGCTGTCGAACGTGCTGGTGGTGCATCCCTCGCTGCCGGCGAAAAGCGTGAAGGAGTTTGTCGCGCTGGTGAAGCCGCGTCCCGGCCAGGTCAACTTCGCGTCGGCCGGTGTGGGTACCAGCCCGCACCTGTCGATGGAGCTGTTCCTGGTGATGACGGGACTGAAGATGCTGCACGTGCCGTACAAGGGTTCCGGCCCCGGCGTCACCGACCTCATCGCCGGCCACGTGCCCGCAATGATGCCCAACATGCTGTCGGCGCAGCCGCACATCAAGAGCGGCCGGCTGCGTGCGCTCGGCGTCACCGGAGCCAAACGCGCGCCCGGCGCCGAGGACATTCCGACCATCGGCGAAGCCGGCGTGCCGGGTTACGAAGCCGTGCAGTGGTACGGCCTGCTCGCGCCGGCCGGAACCCCGCGCGACATCATCACCCGGTTGCACGGTGCCACGGCCAAGGCTTTGCAGAATCCCGAAGTGCGGCAACGCCTGCTGAACGACGGCGCCGAGCCGGTGGGCAGCAGTCCCGAGGAATTTGCCGCCTACCTGCGCAGTGAAACGGCGAAGTGGGCGAAGGTGATACAGGCCGCGGGTATCAAGCCGGAATGAGCAAAATGACTGGAAAAAGAGCCGCCGCGAAAATCTCCCCGCTGATGCACAAGCTGGCGACCTACATCGCCAGCGCACCCCGCCGCGCGCTGCCGGCCAAAGTCACCGAGCGCGCCAAACACCATCTGCTCGACACGCTGGCGGCGATGCTCTCCGGCTCGCAGTTGCTGCCCGGACGGCGCGCGATCGAATTCATCGCCACCCAGGGCGGCACGCCCGAGGCGCAGGTGATCGGTTCGAACATCGTCACCACCGCGATCAATGCGGCGCTGGCCAACGGCATGCACGCGCATGCCGACGAAACCGATGACACCTATTACCTCGCGCTGGTCCATCCCGGCTGTGGCGTGGTGCCGGCGGCGCTGGCGGTGGCCGAGCGCGAGCGGGCGAACGGCACGGCACTGCTGCGCGCCACGGTGCTGGGTTATGACGTCTGCGCGCGGATGTCGATCGCGCTCGGCATCGAGCGCTTCCGCGAACGCGGCCATTCCACCCACAGCTTCGGCCACATGTTCGGTGCCGCCGCGGCAGCGGCAGCCATTCTGAAACTCAACGTCGACCAGACGCGTTACCTGCTGTCGTACACCGCGCAGCAGGCCTCGGGCCTGTCGTGTTGGGCGCGCGACATCGAGCACATCGAAAAGGCCTTTGATTTCGGCGGCATGCCGGCACGGAATGGGGTGACTGCCGCGCTGATGACGTCGATGAAGTTCACCGGCGTCGAGGATGTGTTCGACGGCGACCGCAGCTTTTTCCACGCCCATGGCCTGACCGCCAGTCCGGAGAAGCTGGTGGCGGACCTCGGCCGCCGTTACGAGATCATGAACACATCGATCAAGCGCTGGGCGGTCGGTTATCCGATCCAGGCGCCGCTGGATGCGGTGATGAACCTGATCGAGAAGCATGGCATCAGTGCAAAGGATGTCGAACGTGTAGACATCACCATCGACGACCAGGGTGCGCGCACCGTCAACCAGCGCACCATGGCCAGCATCAACATCCAGCATCTCGTGGCGGTGATGCTGCTGGACGGCGACATCAGCTTCGCCTCGGCGCATGACGACCGCCGCGTGCGCGACCCGCGCGTGCTGAAGCTGAAGCAGAAGATCGAGCTCAAGGGCAGCGCCGCGCTGGGCCGGGCAAAAACCACCCAGGCCATCGTCGAGATCACCACCCGCGACGGCCGCCGGCTGCGCCACCATACCAAGGCCGTGCGCGGCACCGCGGCCAACCCGATGCCGCGGGCCGAGGTGGCGGCCAAGGCGCATGACCTGCTGCGGCCGCTGCTCGGCGCGCGGCGCAGCGGAAAACTGATCGATACCGTGTGGAACATCGAACGCCTGCGCGATGCGCGCGCGCTGCGGCCGCTGCTCGCTTTAAAATAACCCTCTATCACCGGCCGCAAGGGCCACCGAAAGGATCAGCATGACCAAGCGTTACGACCTGCACAGCCACGTCATCCCGCCGACCATCATCGCGGCGATGGAAAAAGACCCTAAGCGCTTCCACACCAGTATCACCGAGAAGGACGGCAAAAAATATTTTGATGTCCACGGCCGCCCGGCGATATTGAGCCCGGATTTCTACGATGCCGACGCCAAGGTCGAGTGGATGAACCGCAACAAGCTCGACGTGTCGGCGATTTCGGTCGGCCCGCCGATCTATTTCTACTGGCTGCCGGCGGAAGCCGGCCTTTATGCGGCGCAGCTCGCCAACGACGGCATCGCGCAGATGGTCGCCAAACATCCTTCGCGCCTGCGCGGCATGGCGCACCTGCCGATGCAGGACCCGGACGCGGCAATCACCGAGCTCGAGCGCGTGGTCAAGGAATACGGTTTCAAGGCGGTGGAGCTGGCGACCTCGATCGAAGGCACGCCGCTCGCGGCGCAGAAGTACCGCAAGGTGCTGAAGACCATCGAGCAACTGGGCTGTTTCATCTTCGCCCACCCCTACCAGTGCCTGGCCAAGGGCGGCATGGAGGATTACTACCTGTCGAACTTCGTCGGCTTCCCGCTCGACACCACGCTGATGGTCGCGCACCTGATGTTCAGCGGCGCGATGGACGAAATGCCCAAGCTCCGCGTGGTGCTGCCGCACGGCGGCGGCTTCATTCCGTACCAGATCGGGCGTTTCCGCCACGGCCACCAGGTGCGCAACGAGCCCAAGGTCAACAACCCCACGCCGCCGCGCGAACTGTTCAAGCGTTTCTACTTCGACTGCCTGACCCACGATCCGCAGGCCGCCAAATACCTGATCGACCAGGTCGGCGCCGACCGCGTGGTGATCGGCACCGATCATCCCTTCGACATGGCGCCGCTGGATGTGCCGGCGGCAGTGGACGGCATTCCGGGGCTGACTGCGGAAGAGAAGGCCTGGGTTTGCGAACGTACCGCGAAAACGCTGCTGGGCGAGCCGCTGTAAACACCGGGCAGTGGCCTGATGCCGGGAGCAGGCAATAATCCACTGAGTTGAAACATTTTTTGTCGTAAGCTGGCGCTTCATCAACCGTTGGCAGGGGAGTCGCAATGGCCAAGTTCGACCTGAGCAAGCTGAAATTGCCCAAACTCGGTGGCAAAAAAGGGGGCGATGAACCCGCGCCGGTTGCGGCTGCTGAAGATGGCGGCCGCAAGAAAAAGATGGTGATGGGCGCTGTTGGTGTTCTCACCATTGCGATCATCGGCTGGATGGGCTGGGATGCCTTCATGGCCGAGCCCCCGCCGCCGCCGCCCCCGCCGCCACCGGTGGCCGTCAAACCCAAGCCGCCCGCCGAAGTGCCGCCGGAAAAGCTGGTTGATCAGCTGCTGGAGAATTCCGGTCTCGGCAAGCAGCTGGCGCAGATCCCGGAAAAGGTCGCGCTCGGTGTGCGCCAGTCCTCGGCCAAGCCGCGTGACGCTGCGCTGCTTGCCGATGTCGAGAAAATCATGAGCGATGCGTTCAGCGCCGATCGTTTCCTGCAGCGCGTGCGCGGCACCCTGAAAACGGATTTTGACCGCAAGCGCGTGGAAAGCCTCAACAAGACGCTGTCTTCGCCAGCGATGAAAAAAATGATCGAGCTGGAGTCCGCGCCACAGAAAGGCGAGGACATGGCGGCTTTTGCCAAGGAACTCGGCAAGGCGCCGCTGCCGCCGGAGCGTGTGCAGGTGCTCAACGGTCTCGCAGAAACCACGCGTGCGCCGGAATTCGCGACCGAGATGGTCGTTGGCATCACCCGTGCAATGATGATGAGTGCGGTCAGCGGCGATGCGGCGACGATGACCAAGTTCGACGCCGCCTTCGAAAAGCAGAAGGGCAAACTCGCACAGGCGGTGCGTGATGCCACCGTGCTCAGTTTTGCTTACACCTACCGTGCGGTGCCGGATGCGGAGCTGGCCGAATACGCCAGGTTCTACGCCACTGAAGACGGCAAGTGGTTCATGGACAAGGTGATGGGCGCGATCCTCGAAGAGTCACGCGCCAGCGCCACGCAGGCCGGCGCCAAGCTGGCTGAAGCGGCCAAGGCGCGCAAGGGTGGTGCGGCCTCCGCACCGGCCATGGCAAAAGCACCTGTCGCAGCCCCCGCTGCATCTGCATCGGCGCCAGCTGCGGCTGATGCTCCGGCAGGTACCGCAGGCTCCGCGCCGATGCTCACCGCGCGCGCGAAACTCGATGCCCGTGAGTGCCTGAAGTTCGATACCAATCAGGCGGTGCATCGCTGCGCCGAACGTTTCCGCTGAGCGCTTTGCAGGCTTAAAAAAGCGCAGCCTTGGCTGCGCTTTTTTATTGCGGTTTGAGGACCGGCCGCCCGTTCATCAACCGCCTGATGCCGCCTTGATGCCGGCTGACTTCACCAGCCTGCCGAATTTCTCGACTTCGGCCTTCAGATAGGCGTGGAACTGTTCCGGCGAACCGCCGATGATCTGCGCGCCGACATCGGCATGGCGTTTCTGGATGTCCGGATCGGTGAGGATGGCGGTGAACTCCTTGTGCAGGCGGCCCTGGATCGCCGCCGGCAGGCCGGCCGGTCCGGCAACCGCCGACCATGACGAGTTTTCGTAACCCGGCACGCCGGCTTCGGCGATGGTTGGCAGCTCCGACAGCACCGCCAGCCGCTTGGCACCGGTGGTCGCCAGCGCGCGCACACGTCCGGCCTGGACGAAGGGCACGGTCGAGATCGCGTTGTTGAACAGCACCTGGATCTGGCCGGCGACCAGATCGGTCAGCGACGGTGCCGAGCTCTTGTACGGCACGTGGATCATCCGGGTGTTGGTCATCAGCGTGAACAGTTCACCACTGATATGGCCGAAGCCGCCGACGCCCGAAGAGCCGTAGTTCAGTTCTCCCGGCCGTGAGCGGGCAAGTGCCACCAGTTCCTTCACCGATTTAACCGGCACCGAGGGATGCACCACCAGCACGCCGGGCGAGGTCGAGACCTGGATGATCGGCGTGAAATCCTTCAATACGTCAAACGACAGCTTGTAGAGGTGCGGGTTCACCGCCCAGGTGCCGACCGTGGCGATGACGATGGTGTAGCCATCGGGCGGCGCCTTGACGGTGAGTTCCATGCCGATGTTGCCGCCGGCACCGCCGCGGTTGTCCACCAGCACCTGCTGGCCGAGGCGCTGGGCGAGTTTTTCGCCAAGCATGCGGCCCTGGATGTCGGTCGGGCCGCCGGGCACGAAGGGCACCACGAAGCGCACCGGCTTGACCGGGTAGGTTTGTGCAAAAGCGCTGCAGCTGCCAAGTAAAACGATGGCTGCAAGGCCACGCCAGGTGATGGTCATTTGCGGTTCCTCCAAAGGTTGTTGTTCGAATTGTCCGCTGATTGTAGCCGAGCGGCGGTTTGCGTTGACCTGCGGCAGGGCAGCGTGGAAAATCAGCGGCAGAACAACGCGCTGCGCTCCACCGCGCAGCTGATAACGATCCACCCGGAGGCCTCCATGAAGTTTCGTCCGTCGCTGGCCGCAGTCGCGGCCGCCATGATCATCTGCGCTGCCCCCGCCACCGTGTTGGCGCAGGTATTTCCCGCCAAACCGATCCGCCTGGTGCTGCCGTTCCCGCCTGGCGGCGGTACCGATATTCTCGGCCGCATGCTCGCGCAGCGTCTCGGCGAGAGCTACGGCCAGACGGTGATTGCCGAAAACCGGCCCGGTGCCGGCGGCAATGTTGGCGCCGAATTCACCGCGCGCCAGGCGCCCGATGGCTACACCATCGTGCTGTGCTCGCCTTCGATCTCGATCAGCCCGAGCCTGTACAAAAAGCTCAACTACGATCCGCTGAAAGATCTGGCACCGATTGGCCTGGTGGCCTCGATCCCCAATCTGCTGGTGGTGCATCCGTCAGTACCGGTGCGCAATGTGCAGGAGTTGATTGCGCTGGCACGCAGGAATCCCGGCAAGCTCAATTTTGGTTCCGGCGGCGCCGGCACCACCAACGATCTTGGTGCGCGCTACTTCATCGCCGAAAACAAACTGAAGATCGAGATGATCCCGCACAAGGGTGCCAACCAGGCGCAGACCGCGCTGATCTCCGGCGAGGTCGACATGCTGGTGATCGGCACCGCGGCCGCGGCACCCTTCGTCAAGTCGGGCAAGCTGCGCGCGCTGGCGGCACTCGGCGACAAGCGGGATGCCGCGGTGCCCGAAGTGCCGACCGTGGTCGAGGCCGGTGTGCCGTGGTTCAAGGTTGATACCTGGTACGGCATGCTCGCACCGGCCGGCACGCCGCGCGAGATCATCAACCGCCACAACGCCGAGCTGGTAAAAGTGCTCAACGATCCGGCCACGCGCAAGCTGTTCGCCGGCCGAGGCACCGACGTGCTGACCAGCACGCCGGAGGAATTCGCGAAGTTCATCCGCTCCGAGGCCGAACGCTGGGGCAAGGTGGTGCGCCAGTCCGGCGCCACTGCTGACTGACAGCCTGGAGATAGCTCATGTTGAATCTGAAACATTCGCTGAAACTTTCCGCTGCCGCGGCTCTGGCTGCGCTGACGATCAACGCCGGTTTTGTTGCGGCCCAGGACTACCCGACACGCCCGGTGCGCATGATCGTGCCCTTTGCCGCGGGCGGCCCCACCGATGTCATCGCGCGGGTGGTGGCGCAGAAGCTGACCGAGGGCCTCGGTCAGCAGGTGGTGGTGGACAACCGCGCCGGAGCCGGCGGCAACCTCGGCATGGGGCTGGCCGCCAATGCACCGGCCGACGGCCATACGCTGATTGTGGTCAGCTCCAGCTTCGTGGTGAACCCGGGCCTGTACTCGAGCATCCCCTACGATCCGTACAAGAGCTTCATCCCGGTGTCGAACATGGCGGCTTCGCCCAATGTGTTCACCGTGCATCCTTCGCTGGCCGCGCGCAACATGAAGGAGCTGCTGTCATTGGTCGCCGCTGATCCGAAAAAATTCTCGGTGGCCACGCCGGGTGTCGGCACCACGCCGGATCTTTCGGCGCAGCTGCTGCGGCTGACCACCAAACTCGACTTTGTCACCGTGCCTTTTGGTGGCGCCGGCCCGGCGGTGAGCTCGGTGGTGGCGAACCAGACGGCCATCGGCTGCACCGCGCTGCCGCCGACCACGCCGCACATCCAGGGCGGACGCCTGCGTGGCATTGCCGTCACCGGAATCAAGCGCGCCGGTGCGATCCCCGATGTGCCGACCATGGCCGAAGTCGGCTTCAAGGGCCAGGAGGCGGATACGCTGCAGGGCCTGCTGGTGCCGGCCGGCACGCCGAAGGCCATTGTCGACCGCCTGCACGGACAGATCGTGAAAATGATGGCCCAGCCCGACGTGAAGTCGCGCGTCGAGGGCCTCGGCTTCGACATCATCGCCAGCTCGCCCGCTGAATTTGCTGCCCAGGTGAAGGTAGAGGTGGAGAAGTGGACCCGGGTGGTGAAAGCGGCTGGCATCAAAGTCAATTAAGCGGAATCAACCAATCTCCCTCGCCCCGCTTGCGGGGACCTCGGTGCCCGGATGGGTAGAGGGTTGGGGTGAGGGGCCCCAAGACAGCCCATGCGCATCATCGACATCCGCGAGACCGCGATTGCGCTGAACTCCAGCCTGCGCAACGCGGTGTTTGATTTCAGTGAAATGACCACCTCGGTGGTCGCGGTGGTCACCGACGTGATCCGCGACGGCCGGCCGGTGGTCGGCTTTGCCTTCAACTCCACCGGACGTTATGCCTGTGGCGCGCAGATGCGCGCGCGCTTTATTCCGCGCATTTTGAAAGCGGCGCCGGAATCGCTGCTCGATGAAGCGGGCAGCAATCTCGATCCCGAAAAAATTCTCGCCGCGATGATGCAGCGGGAAAAACCCGGCGGCCATACCGAACGTTCGGTTGCCATCGGCACCATCGAAGTCGCCTGCTGGGATGCTGCAGCGAAAATCGCCGGTCTGCCGCTGCATGTGCTGATTGCAAAAAAATACAATAAAAACAAAGAGTTAAAAAAAGTGCCCTGTTATGTCGGCGGCGGCTGGTATGCGCCGGGCAAGGGCATCCCGGAATTGCTGGCGGAGATCGAAGAGAAATTCGGCCAGGGCTACCGCACGATGAAAATCAAGGTCGGCGGCCTGTCCATTGCCGAAGATGTCGCGCGTGTCGAAGCCGCCCTGAAACTGATCGGCGACAGCTCGCGCCTCGCGGTGGACGCCAACGCCGGCTTTGATCGCAGTCGCGCGCTGGCTTACGCAAAAGCACTCGCGCCGTACCAACTGCGCTGGTTCGAGGAGCCCACCGACCCGCTGGACTACGCGCTGCTCGCCGAAGTTGTCGCGCTCTATGACGCACCCATTGGCACCGGCGAGAACCTGTTCTCGACGCAGGATGTGCGCAACCTGATCACCTTCGGCGGCCTGCGCGCCGACCGCGACATCATCCAGACCGACGTGCCGCAGTCCTACGGCATCGCGCAGTTCGCGAAAACGCTGGCGATGATGAAGGAATTCGGCTGGTCGCCACAATCCGTGTTCCCCCACGGCGGCAACCAGATGACGCTGCACATCGTCGGCGGCTTCGGCCTCGGCGGCTGCGAGGCTTATCCGGGTGTGTTCGGCATGTTCGCCGGATTCGCCGACGATGCCAAAGTCGAAGACGGTTGGCTGAAACTGCCCGACCGCCCCGGCATCGGCTTCGAGGCGCAGAACCTGCTGTATGCCGAGATGAAAAAGCTGGCGCCCGAGCTGGGCTGAATCGCGCATCAAGGCCCAAAAGCGGGCCGCAAAACAAATACAACAAGGCATCACCACAAAAGGGGAATCACCATGCTGCGCAAGATGCTGTGCCTGTCAGGCTTGCTGTTCGCAACCATGCCGCTGTTCGCCGCGTGGCCGGAAAAACCAGTACGCGTGGTGGTGCCCTTTGCCGCTGGCGGCCCTGCGGACCTCACCGCACGGCTGATCGCGCAGAAGCTGTCCGAACAGTGGAAGCAGCCGGTGGTGGTGGACAACCGCGGCGGCGCCGGCGGCAACCTCGGCACCGTGCTGGCGGCGCAGGCTCCTGCCGACGGCTACACGCTGCTGCTGACCACTTCGGTGTTTGTCTGCAATCCCAGCCTGTACAAGGACACCGGTTACGATCCTTTCCGCGACTTCGCGCCGATTACGCTGGCCGGCGTGTCGGCCACCGTGGTTTCGCGCCATCCTTCATATGTCTCGGTACAGACCATGCAGGACATCCTGCGCGAAAGCAAAGCCGCGCCGCTGCCTTATGCCTCGCCCGGCATCGGCACCGCCGGCCATCTCGCCGCGGAGTTGTTCCGCACCATCACCAAAGCCAATCTGCAGCAGGTGCCATACAAGGGCGCCGGCCCGGCAATGACCGCGCTGCTCGGCGGCGAAGTGCGCCTCGGCTTCACCGCGGTGCCGCCGGTGGTGGCGCTGGCGCGCAGCGGCAAGCTGGTGCCCATCGCGGTGACCAGCCTGAAGCGCATCGACGTGCTGCCCAATGTGCCGGCCGTCGCCGAAAGTTATCCCGGTTTCGAAGTCGATAACATGTACGGCCTGCTTGCGCCGAAAAAGACCCCGGCGGCATTAATCCGCAAGATCAACGCCGACACGCTGGCCGTGTTGCAGGCGCCCGACCTGCGCGCGCGTTTTGTACAGGATGCCTTTGAAGTGCGCGGCAATTCACCTGAAGAATTCGAGAAATACCTGCGCGCGGAATTCACCAAGTGGGCGAAGGTGGTGAAGGAGTCGGGGGTGCGGGTGGAGTAGGGGATGGTGGCCTGATGCTGGCCGTACTCAGCTGCGGTCGCGAATTCTGCGACTGACCGCCCGAGTGCTGCCACCCCAGGTCGGCAGATAAGCCGCCTTGCGGCCGACACCACCGGCCACCACGATCATCAGGTCTTCTGGGCGTTCCGCGACACGCAAAACGTCTGCGCCGGATTCGGCTGCGGCGAGGCGGCGATTGCGCATCGCCGGTGGCAGTTTTGCGGCATCCAGAACGGCGTGTTCCCAGATCGCACGTTTGGCCGCGGCCTTGTCGAGCCCGTCGTGCGCGAATGCTGCCGCCCACTCTGGCGGCAGCAGACACAGCGGTTCACCGCCACCGAGCAGTCCTGAGCCACCGGCGACACCGGCAATCAGCATCGATTGCGCGAAGGTCTGCGCCATGTCGGCGGCCGTGGTGCTGTCGGAATCATTGACTTCAACCGTGCCGGCGATGCCTACGACGGTGACCACGCCGTCTTCCGCGGCAAAGCCGCGTTCGACATGTAACGGCGGCCAAGGGCTTTCGCTGATGTTCTCGGCGAAGCAGACCCCGCGTTTTGCCGGCTGGCCCAGCGTGGCCATGTCGGTCTCGCCGGGTTTGGCGCCGCAGATATTCAGTATCGCCAGGGTCAGCGCGCGGCCGAGGGTCATGTTGGCGCGGGATCCGGCGCCGAGTGCGTTGCCGGCACCGTTAAGCCCGATGCGCGCGGCAATCGGGCCGTTGACGATGATGATCGGCGTGGCCGAGCCGGTGGTGGTTGCGATGCCAAGCAGGTTGAACTGCGGATCGGCGATGGCTTCAACGGCAGCCACCAGCACCGGAAAACATTCGGCGGTGCAGCCGGCCAGCACGGCGCAGATTGCGATGTCGCCGGCGGTGGCGGTTTCAAAACTCGGAGCGACCAGCGCGATTTCATCGCCGTGCTGCCAGCCGCCGGTGGCGAGCATGGCTGCGACGCGTTGCGCGGTGGGCGGCACCAGCGGCAGGCCGTCGCCCAGATAAGCCGCTGCGAGTTCAGCCTGCAGTACGTCGCGGCCGGGGTCATCGCGGCCCTGCCACAGTTCCATCGTCTATTTCTTCTGCTTCGCCAGGTAACGGTGCATCGCGGTGTGGTCGGCGGCGAAACCTTCCTCGCGTTCCATCGCATTCCACAGCGCGGCGGTGTGTTCGGCGGTGGCGGAGGGGCCGCCCATCGCCTTCGCGACTTCGAGCGCAGTACGCACGTCCTTGGCCATCAGGCCGGTGGCAAAGCCCGCGGCATAGGCACCGTTGAGCATCTGCTGCTTGACCTTGTTCTTGGTGGTGTTGTTCATGCCGCTGGAGGCATTGATGATGTCGGTGGCCACCGCGGGATCGATGCCGAAGCCTTCGGCAGCAATCAAGGCTTCACAGGTGGCGGCGAGTCCGGCAGCGGATACATAGTTATTCAGCGCCTTGACTGCGTGGCCGGCACCGAGCGGGCCGGCGTGGAACAGTGCGCTGCCGAGTTTTGCCAGCGTCGGCTTCACACGCTCGTAGATTGCCACGTCGCCGCCGGCCATGATCGCCAGCGTGGCATTGACCGCGCCCTTGACGCCGCCGGACACCGGCGCGTCGATGCAGGGAAATCCCCGCGACTGCAGCACTGCGCCGAGTTCGCGTGTTTCCATCGGCGAGGATGAACTCATGTCGATGACCAGCGTGTCCTTGGCGGCGCGTTCGAGGATGCAGTCCCTGAATGCGTCCTGTTTGCCACACAGCGCGGCGCGAACGGCCTTGCCGTCGGGCAGCATGGTGATGATGATGTTTGATTGCGCGCCGAGTTCGGCCAGACTTGCGGCGACGCTGACGCCATGCTCGCGCGCAAGTGCCGCGGTGCGTGCGGCATCGAGGTCGAACACCACCAGTTTGTAGCCTGCTTTGGCGAGATTGCCTGCCATCGGCGTGCCCATCGCGCCAATTCCAACGAAACCGATGATGTCTGCGGTGTTCATAATTTTATCAATTAAAACAATGGCTTACATGGTATACGCTGAGGAGTGGCGATTTATATCGGCAATTCAGTGCCGACCTTGCGTGCACGCGCCAGCTCGACCAGTTTCACCGCGGTGTAGATGTCCTGGATGCCCATGCCGTGTGACTCGTAGAGCGTGATGTCGTCCTTGTGCTGGCGTCCCTGCACACGGCCGGTGAGCACTTCGCCGATCTCGGGCAGGGTGTCCCACGACAGCTTGCCGGTTTCGACCGAAGCGATCAGGTCGCCGCATTCGTTGCGCGCGGTGCCGCGTGAATCGACGGCGATGAATTTCGCGCGCTGCACGGTTTTGGCATCGATCTCGGCACGCGACAGCGCATTGGAGCCGGCCGCGTTGACATGCTGGCCCGGTTGCAGCCAGTCGCCGTTGAGCACCGGCGAGGCGGATTTGGTCATGATGTTGACGACTTGCGCACCGGCGATGGCTTCGGGCGCGGAGTTGGCGGGCAGCACCGGGATACCCAGCTTTGCGGACATCTGCTTGCACCAGGCTTCGAGTTTGTCTCGGGTGCGCGCATAGACACGCGCTTCGCGGATGTTCAGCGCAGTGACCACGGCTTCGAGCTGGCCCATCCCCTGGAAGCCGGCACCAAGCTGCGCCAGCACCGTGGCACCGGGATTGGCCAGCACCTTCGAGGCCACACCGCTGGCGGCTCCGGTGCGCGTCATGCCCAGCCACACCGCTTCGACGATGGCTTCAAGCTTGCCGGACTCCATGCTGATCAGGTGCACATAGGTCGCGCCGCGTTTGCCGGGCGGGCTGAAGTAGTACTTGAAACCGATGTACCCCAGCTCCGGTGCCGCAGCCTGCAGCATGTGCTGGATGCCCGACGCCGTCTGGATCCGTGCCCGCGGCAGGTCGGTCGCCTTGCCCAGCGCGCGGTCACGCAGCGCGCGCTCGACCTGCTCCAGCGCGAGCGGCATGGTGATCAGTTGCTTGACGTTGTCTTCATTCAGGAACAGGGCCATAAAAACCTTTAGCTGCAGAGTTGAAGGAAACCAAAGTCAAGGTCAAAGGCTTAGCCACAGAGGGCACAGAGATCACAGAGAAAAGCGTTTGATGCCGTCAGTCAGGCGGGTGTTGCCGAAGTTGATCAATAGTGCTCGCTTCAGTCCTGTTGCGCGCAGGTAGGACAGTGTTTGTGCTGAGGCCACTTCAGGCAGATTTTTGGATGATTTGAGTTCGATGACCGCGCTGTTATCCACGATGAGGTCGATACGCTGACCGGATATGGTTTTTCCTTTGTAATCAATATCAACAGCAACTTGTCTGGCAAACACGATTTCCCTTAACTCAAATTCTCTACACAGAGCCTCTTCGTATACGGATTCAAGCAGTCCGGGCCCCAGAACCCGATGCACCTCAATGGCGGCACCAATGATCTTTTCTGTAAGGTCATCCATGCCCTGGGTTTTTCTCTGTGTTCTCTGTGCCCTCTGTGGCTAGGTTTTTTTGCTTTTCTTCGCCTCTTCGCGGATCGCCGACAGCGTGGTGCGCGGGGTGATCGCTTCGGGGTCGACGCGGCATTCGATCAGCGCCGCGGTTTTCGCCGACCAGGCACGCTCGAAGGCGGCTTCAAAGTCCTCGGTCTTTTCGACAGTCTCGCCGTGCAGGCCGTAGGCGCGGGCGAGCGCGGCGAAGTCCGGGTTTTTCAGCTGGGTGCCGCTGACGTTACCGGGGAAATTCTTTTCCTGGTGCATGCGGATGGTGCCGTACATGCCGTTGTTGACGACGATGAAGATCACCTTCGCGTCGTACTGCGCCGCGGTGGCGAGTTCCTGGCCGTTCATCAGGAAGCAGCCGTCACCGGAGAATGAAATCACCGGCCGCTTCGGATGCACGATTTTTGCGGCGACACCCGAGGGTACGCCGTAGCCCATCGCGCCGCTGGTCGGTGCGAGCTGGGTGCGGAAACCGGGGTAGGGGTAGAAGCGATGCACCCAGATCGCGAAGTTGCCGGCGCCGTTGGTGACGATCGTTTCCGTTGGCAGGCGCTTGCGCAGGTAAACCATCACTTCGCTCATGTTCATCCTGCCCGGCACTTTCACCGGCTGCTGCCAGGCTTCGAGGTCGGCGCGCGCTTCCTTCGTCCACGCATCCCAGGCCGGTTTCACCGGTGCGAGTTTTTTCGCCGCCGCGGCGAATTCCGGCATGCCGCTGTTGATCAGCAGCTCGCCCTGATAGACGCGGCCGAGTTCCTCGGCGCCGGCGTGTACATGCACCAGCTTCTGCGCCGGGCGCGGAATGTCGACCAGTGTGTAGTTGGCGGTGGTCCATTCGCCGAGCCGCGCGCCGACCACCAGCAGCAGGTCGCAGGCCTTGATGCGTTCGGACAGTTTCGGGTTGAGGCCGACGGCGACATCGCCGACGTAATGCGGATCGCGGTTGTCGACCAGATCCTGGCAGCGGAACGACGCGCAGACCGGCAGGTTGAAGGCGCGGGCAAAGGCGAGAATGTCTTCGCTCGCCTGCCTGTTCCAGCCGCCGCCACCGACCATCATCAGCGGCTTTTTCGCCTTGCCGAGCAGGTCGCGCAGCTTGTGCATGTCGAATTCGCCGGGGTTGGCGGCAACACGCTGGTAGCGGCCGGCATTTGATGACGGCGCCATTTCGGTCTGCATGTCTTCGGGCAGCGCCAGCACCACCGGGCCGGGGCGGCCGGAGGTGGCGACGTGGAAGGCGTGGCTGATGAATTCGGCAACGCGGTCGGCGCGGTCGATCTGCGCCACCCATTTCGCCATCGGGCCGAACATGCGGCGGTAATCGATTTCCTGGAAGGCCTCGCGTTCGACCACGTCATTGCCGACCTGGCCGATGAACAGGATCATCGGCGTGGAGTCCTGGAACGCGGTATGCACGCCGATCGAGCCATTGGTCGCGCCGGGGCCGCGGGTGACAAAGGCGATGCCGGGCTGGCCGGTGAGTTTGCCGTAGGCGTCGGCCATGTTGGTGACACCGCCTTCCTGGCGGCAGATCACGAACTTGAATTCGTCTTCACGCTCATGGATGGCGTCGAGCACCGCGAGGTAGGATTCGCCGGGCACGCCGAAGGCCAGATTGGCACCGTGGGTGATCAGCGAGTCGACAAGAATTTGCGCGCCGGTCTGCATCAGCGGGCGGGTGGCGGATTTGGCCGTCATGTGGATTCCTGGAGAAAAATTCGGATTTTGCGAAGGCCGAAAGCCTAACACGTACGACCATTCTTGCGCCTTCGTTATCACTGCGTCTTGACACTGTGCCAGGGTCATTGCGGTGCGGTCGCTATACTGGCCGGCAGGAGGCAGCATGCACGAATTCATAAAATGGACGGCCACCGAAGCCGTGGCCCGGCTGGCCCGTGGTGAAGTCTCGCCGCTGGAGCTGATTGATGCCGCCGAGCAGCGCATCCACGACACCAATCCGCGGGTCAATGCGATGGTGACGCTGTGCTTCGAACGCGCGCGCGGCCAAGCGCGGCTGCTGATGAACAAGCCCCGTGGCGGGCAGCCCCGGGGTTTTCTGCACGGCCTGCCGATCGCGGTGAAGGACAACACCGATGTCGAAGGGCTGCGCTGTACCTCGGGTTCAAAGGTGTTCGAGCAGCGCATCGCACTCACTTCTGATCCGGTGGTGCGCCGGCTGGAAGCCCATGGCGCCATCATTGCCGGCAAGACCAACCTGCCGGAGTTCGCTGCCGGCGGCAACACCTTCAACGATGTCTTCGGTGTCACCCGCAATCCCTGGAACCTGCGCATGAGTGCCAGCGGTTCTTCCGGCGGCAGTGCCGCGGCGCTGGCGGCGGGGCAGGTGTGGCTGGCCACCGGCAATGATTTTGGCGGCAGCATCCGCACACCGGCGGCGTTCTGCGGCGTCAGCGGTTTGCGCCCGAGCCCGGGCATGGTGGCACGGCTGCAGAAGCAGCCTTTCAATCCGCTGTCGGTCGAGGGACCGATGGCACGCACCGTGGCCGATGTCGCGTTGATGTTTGATGCCGAAGCCGGCTTCGATGCGCGCGATCCCTTGTCGCCTCGCGCGCCCCTGCCTTCCTATGCGCAATGCGCCGCACAGCCGCAACGGCCGCTGCGTGTGGCGATCAGCGCCGACCTCGGCATCGCGCCGGTGGTCGATCGCGAAGTGCGGGCCATGATTGATGCGGTGGCGGCGAAACTCTCGGGCGCCGGTGTGCAGGTCGAGCATGCGCACCCGGATTTGCATGATGCCGGACCGAATTTCCTGACCCTGCGCGGCGCGGTCTATATCGCGCGTATCGCGCCGCTGCTCGCGCAGCACCGCCATCTGCTGAAGCCCGAGGTGATCGAGAACGTCGAGTTCGGGCTCGGCCTCAAACTGACCGATGTGGTGTCGGCGGAAATCGCGCAGGGCGAGGTGATCCGCCGTGCCGCGGCGTTTTTTGAGGATTACGACCTGCTGATCTGTCCGGCCACGCTGTGCCCGCCCTTTGATGCGGACTGGCGTTATCCGGAGCAGTGGGACGGCGTGCGGTTTTCCGGATATATGGACTGGCTGATCATGACCACTGCCGTGACGATGACCGCCTGTCCGGTGCTGGCTTTGCCCGGCGGGTTCACCGCTTCGGGATTGCCGCTGGGCCTGCAGGTGATCGGCAAACCAAAAGGCGAGGCGGCGCTGTTTGCACAGGGCGCCTGGCTCGAGTCGCTGCTGCAGTACGCGCAACTGACGCCGATTGATCCGCGCCCGGAGCAGGGCTGAACCCCGCCCGCGCAACATCACGCGCACAAAAAAAGACCCCGGCTTGCCCCCCAAGAGGACTTCCTTCGGGGCGCGCCGGGGAAACAGGGGTTCCTTGAGGAGTGTTCAGTCCGGGCGCGCCATGCTGAAGCGCCCGGTGTCGTGCTTACTTCATCCGTTTGCCGATTTCATGTCCGGCTGCGGCGCCGGCACCGGCGCCGGCCACGGTTCCCACCGTGCTGCCGCCCGTCAGTGCAGAGCCGACCACGCCGCCGATGACTGCGCCGGTGGTGGCGCCAATCTGGGCATTGCTGGGGTTCGATGAACAGCCGCCAAGCATCAGTGTCGTGGCGAATATGGCCGCTGCTGTATTGCGGATCATGCTGCGTTGGATGGTTTGACCGGTCATCTTGGTTTTGCCTTCATTTCATCGAAATCACCGTTAATAATGCAGATGCCGTACCAGATATAATTATCAATAAAAACAATGGGTTATATAATACAAGAGAGGGTGCCCTGTCGCCGTTCTACGACGTTCCGCTAAGGTCGCACGCAGCAGCCTGTTTTTATTTGGTATTTTTGTCGTCCGCCCGCGACAGCGGGACATGTCCTGCCTTGTGTATTTTTTCACGCCGGTTTTCCGGCTGTGTTGTCCGGAATCCGACGCTGCTTCCCCGTTGCTTGCCTGCCGTCTACCGTTCATCCGGCGCCGACTTGCGCTGGTCGGACGCAAGCCCGGGTACGGGAGTTGCGAGAGTCCGGTCAGCAATACCAGAGTGGGAGTAACGCCATGAGCCTGATGCTGATAATGATGTGGGTGTTTTTTGGATTGATCCTCTGTGTCGCAGGTCCGCGGCTCGGCCGTCTGCTGCGCAAAGCGGCGCGCGGCTGCGGTTATTTCGCCGAGGCTCCGTCGGCCAACAACCCGGCTGGCCGCGCTTGAACCACGGTCATGCCAGCGGTCTGGCGCCTGGCGTACGCAAGCGCGAGGTTTGGTCCTGGGCGCTCTACGACTTCGCCAACTCCGGCTACACCACGGTGGTGATCACCGCGCTGTTCAGCGCCTACTTCGTCGCCGAGGTGGCTGGCAACGAACCCTGGGCCACCTTCGCCTGGACTTCGGCGCTCGCGGTGTCGTATGCCTTGATCATGTTCACCGCGCCGCTGCTCGGGGCCTGGGCGGATCGTCATGCCGCGAAAAAACGCCTGCTGCTGCTGACCACCGCCGGCTGCGTACTGTTCACCGCTGCGTTGTCGCTGGTCGGCCGCGGCGATGTCGCGGCGGCGATGGTGCTGATCGTGTTATCGAACTATTTTTTTGGCTCCGGCGAGAATTTGATCGCCGCATTTCTGCCCGAGCTGGCCCGGGGTGAGGCGCTGGGCCGGGTGTCCGGCTGGGGCTGGGGTCTGGGCTATCTCGGCGGTCTGGCCGCGCTGGGCCTGTGCCTGGCCTATGTCAGTCATGCGCAGGCTGCAGGTGCCGGTGCCGCCGAGTTCGTGCCGGTGACGATGCTGATCACCGCCGGACTGTTTGTACTGGCGAGCACGCCGACTTTCGTGTTTTTGCGCGAACGCGCGCGGCCACGCCCCGATGTGACTGCAATATCACTGAGGGCTCTGGCCTCTGCAGCGCTGCGGGTGCTGCGCGAGTTTGCCGACCTGCGCCGTTTCCTGTTGTGTCTGCTCTGTTATCAGGCCGGAATCCAGACGGTGATTGCGCTGGCCGCGATCTACGCGCAGCAGGCGATGGGCTTCACGCTGCGCGACACGCTGCAGCTGATCCTGGTGGTAAACATAACCGCCGCCATCGGCGCGCTGGGTTTTGGTCATGTGCAGGACCGCCTCGGTCATGTGCGTTCCATCGGGGTGGTGCTGGCGGGCTGGATCGTCACGGTGCTGCTCGCCTGGTCGGCCGACAGCGCAGGATTGTTCTGGCTGGCGGCCAACTGTGTCGGGTTGTGCCTCGGTTCCAGCCAGTCCGCGGGGCGGGCGCTGGTCGGCTGGTTCAGTCCGGCCGGGCGTGAAGCCGAGTTTTTCGGCCTGTGGGGGCTCGCTGTAAAGTGTTCATCGATCCTCGGACCGCTGACCTATGGTGCGGTGTCGTGGCTGACTGGCGGCGACCACCGGCTGGCAATGCTGATCACCGGCGGCTATTTTGTGGTCGGGTTGCTGCTGCTTGGCGGCATCGATGCCGGGCGCGGGCGCAGGGCCGCCGAACAGGGATAGGCAGGCAGGGAACAGGAAAAACGGGCGGAAGAAAAATGTCCGTGCAGATGTTGGGCTGGGGATGGAAGTTTCCGGATTAGAGTAGTCTGATCAAACAAGGGGCAGGGCCAGCATGCTGAATTTTCTGGGGGGCGCCAAGGTCGATCATCCGATGGCTGATGCGCGCAAGGCTAAGGAAATCGTCGCCGAACTGCCGGCTGATCCGCTGAAGGCACTGGCCGAGATCACCCAGTGGCTGGAGAGCCTGTGCGAAACCAAGGGCTTCAAGCTCGACCGGCTGTTCGAGAACATCGACCTGCTCGACGGCGCGGCAAAAAACCACCAGCGCAGGCTCGCCCAGGATTATTTCGCCACCGCGCGCCAGCAGAAATTCCAGGAAAACAGGCTGTGGAGCAGCAGCTTCAATTTCTGGAAGGCCTTGAGCGACGGCTATCTTGATTGCGTGGCGCGCTTCGAGGATACCCATACCGGCGGCACCGCCTTCCGCAAGAATCTGCCGATCATCGTCGCGCGTACGCTGCGCGCGCTGACGCTGCGGCTGAAATGGATACTGGTGCGTTACGGCCCGGTTGATGCCCAGGTGTGGTCGGACATCGGCCGCCTCTACCAGTTTGCCGAGGCCACGGGTTTCGCCGAATCCACGGTGGCGATCTATCCCGGTTCACACGGCGGCGGTTCGGTGCGCCAGGAATTCCTGAAGGCCGTGATGCTGGCCGCGTCATCCACCGACGGCCTGAGCCCGATGCGCCAGGAACTGGCGGAGCGCGCGGTCGCGCATTTTTCGCCGGGCTTTCGCATGGCGCAACAACCGGGGCCGGGTTGCGGTTACTGTTTTGACATCGCCAACGGCAAACCGCCGTTCCGGGTGATGGGTGGACGTCTGGCCGATTCGCCGACCGCGCGTTATTTCGGCGCCGGCGAGGCGTTTGCCGCGCTCAGGCGTGTCGAGGGCATCGTTGTCGATACCGGCGCGATTCCCTCCGATGTGCATCTCGGTGGCGTGTATGACAAGGACACGGTGATTCCGGTGCTGCGCCACCTGCTGCTGTACTGGGGTGATGACGCGCCGGCACGCAGCGCGCAGCGGCGGCAGACGGTGTCGCGGATGACGGTGCTGCACGGCATGGATGAAATCCTCCGCGCGCTTGATCCCGAGAGCAGCGACGAACTGGATTTCAGCGATCCCGCCGAAGCGGAAAATTCCGCCGAGAGCTGGATTGTCGAAAACGTCAGTGAAGGCGGCTATGGCGCGATCATTCCCGCCGCAAAAAGCGACTGGGTGCGTGTCGGCGCGCTGATCGGCGTCAAGACCGAGGTGGCCAGACACTGGGGTGTGGGCATCATCCGCCGCGTCACCCGCGACGAGCATCAGCAGCGCCGTGTCGGCATCCAGGCGCTGTCCACCGTGGTGATTCCGATCCGTGTCGGCAAATCCGGCGCTGGAACAACCGATCCGGCGCTGCTGCTGTCAACAACCCCCGACAGTCAGGGCGAGGTCGGCGTGGTGATGCGTGCCGGCATTTTTAATTCCCGTGACAGCCTGAACATGACCGTCAACAACAAGCCCTACCTGCTGCTGCCCTCGAGGCTGGCTGAAGGCGGCGAGGATTTTGACTGGGCCAAGTTCAAGGTCATGCAGCGCTCCGATTGATGACCAAGCTGGAGCGCGTACGCGCCGCACTGGCCGGGGCGCCGGTGGATCGCCCGCCCTATGGCTTCTGGACCCATCTGCCGGGCATCGATCTGGATCCGCCGCGGCTGGCGGAGGTGACCGCGGCATTCGCCGCGCGCCATGATCTCGATTTCGTGAAGTCGATGTCCAACGGCCTTTACTGCGTCGAGGACTGGGGTTGTGTCTGCGACTACAGCGAGATCGAGCGCGGCGGCGTGGCCAGGGTCACGGTGCCGGCGATACGCGAGGTGGCGGACTGGGCGAAACTCACCGAAGTGGACGTGGAGCACGGCGCCTTCGGCCGCGAGCTGTCACATTTTGCGCAACTGGTGCAGCGTGTCGGCCCCGGCATGCCGGTGCTGGCGACCGTGTTTTCGCCGCTGACCATAGCCGGCAAGCTGTCCAACGGCCTGCACCGCGAACATCTGGCTTCGGCACCCGGGGCGCTGCTGCAGGGACTGGAAACCATCACCCGCGTCACCATCCGTTTTGCCGAAGCGGCACTTGCGCGTGGTTGTGCCGGTGTGTTTTTTGCCATTCAGGAAGCCAGCTTCGAGCTGATGGACGAGGCCGCCTACCGCCGCTTCGGCGAACCGTACGACCGGCGCGTGCTCGAAGCCGCCGCCGCTGCCGGTGGCTGGTTCAATGCCGTACACATGCATGGCGATGCGGTGATGTTCGACCTGCTGCGTGATTATCCGGTGACTGCGCTGAACTGGCATGTTGGTGAAACACCGCCGGCGATTGCCGACTATCGTGCCAGCGGCGGCCGTCGCGCGGTGGTCGGCGGCTTGCAGCGCGGCCACATCACCAACCGCAATCTTGAGGCGATCCGTGCCGATGTCGAACGCGCCGTTGCGGAAACCGGCGGCCGCGGCCTGCTGCTGGCGCCGGCCTGCGTGATCCGCCATCCGGTGGATGATCAAACCCTGCAGCACACTGCGGCGATGATCCGCGGTCTCGCAAAAAACCGGTGAGTGGTGATGGCATGCCGGTGATCCGTGAAGCACGTCCTGCAGATTTCGAAGGCTGGCTGCCGCTGTGGGAGGGCTACAACCGTTTTTACGAACGCAGCATTCCGGAAGCGGTGACCCGCGGCACCTGGGCGCGGTTTTTCCAGCCGGAGGAAGAGATGCATGCGCTGGTCGCCGAGCAGGACGGCGCGCTGACCGGAATGGTGCATTACCTCTATCACCGCAGCACCTCGTCACTGGCGCCGGTGTGTTACCTGCAGGATCTTTATGCGGTGCCGGCGCTGCGCGGCCAGGGAGTCGGCCGCGCGCTGATCGAGGCGGTGTATGACAGGGCGCGCGCGGCAGGTTCGCCGCGGGTGTACTGGCTGACTCAGGAGGGCAACACCGTCGCGCGGCGGCTCTATGACGGCGTGGCCGAACGCTCCGGCTTCATCCAGTACCGCCGGAATTTCCCCGACTAGGCGAGCCTGGTCGCGCCGGCCGCCGCCATGTTCTGGATGTCAGCGTCGCTGTAGCCGGCTTCGCGCAGCAGTTCGGCGCTGTGCTGGCCGAGGCGCGGGGCGGGGCGGTGCGGCATCGCGCCGGCATCGGGCCAGTGGCTGGCCAGTGTCATCTCGCGCAGCGGGCCTTCGCTGGGGTGGGTCGAGCGCTTGAAAAAGCCGACAGCCTCGAGGTGCGGATCATCCAGCACATCGCCGACACCTTTCATCGGCGCCGAGGGAATGTCGGCTTCACGCAGCAGTTTCTCCCATTCGGCATTGGTTTTCTGCTTCAGCTTTTCGGCGGCAAAGGCATAGACCTCGGCGATATTGCGCGAACGCGCCTCGTGGCTGCTGAAGCGGGCGTCCTTCTCGAACATTTCTTCCTGACCGATCAGCTTGAAAAATGCGCGCCAGTGTTTGTCGTTGTAGATCAGCACACACATATAGCCGTCTTTGGTCTGGTACGGCGCGCGGTGTTCGGCGAGCATGCGCGCATAGCCATAGGGGCCGTCGGGCGGATCGAAGGTGAAGCCGCCCATGTGGTCGGCAAGCACCAGCTGGGTCACGGTTTCGAACATCGGCACTTCCACCGACTGGCCCTTGCCGCTGCGGCTGCGCGCGAACAGCGCGGTGGTGATCGCGTTGACCGCGGCGAGGCCGGTGATGCGGTCGGCAATCGCCAGCGGCACGTAACGCGGTGCCGAGGCGCCGGCCTCGTGGAACAGCGCCGGGATTGCCGACATGCCCTGGATCAGGTCGTCATAGGCCGGCTGCGCGGCATAGGGCCCGCGCTGGCCGAAGCCGTAGGCGCCGACATAGACGATGTCCGGCTTGATCTTGATCACGTCCTCGTAGGACAGCTTCAGGCGCTTCATCGCCTGAGGCCGCACGTTGTAGAACAGCACGTCGGCGGTCTTGATCAGCTTGTGCAGCGCCTCGAGGCCCTCGGGCTTCTTCAGGTCGAGCACGATCGAGCGCTTGTTGCGGTTGTGGTGCAGGAAGATGTGACCCATCGCCGGGTTCTTCATCGGCGCGATATGGCGCAGGATGTCCCCGTCCGGCGCCTCGACCTTGATCACATCGGCGCCGAGGTCGCCCAGCAGCTGGGTTGCGAAGGGGCCCATGACCACGGTGCTCAGATCAATGATGCGGATGTTTTCGAGGGGTTGCGCCACTGCGTGCTCCGTCGGAGGGTTTTTCGAGCGGGAATTTTACAGTGATTGCCGGCGGCGCAGGATGTCAGCGGGGGCCGCGGCGCGGGCTTGGGGTAGAATCAACAGCATCAATTTCCACCGAAAGTCCGGTTTCTCCGGCGCCGCGCATGAGCATGACCCTGGAAGAATACGAACGCCTGAATCCCCGCTGCGAACTGCAGCATGAGGGGGTCAACATGGTGTTTGCGACACCCAGTCAGATGACCCGCTGGCGCGTCGATTCGATTTTCACCAAGGAGCCGTGGACGCTGGAGTGGATCGCCAGCTTCAGGCCCGGCGAGATCGTCGTCGATTGCGGCGCCAACGTCGGCATGTACACGATCTGGGCCGCAGCCACCCGGCGCACCCGCGTCTATGCCTTCGAGCCCGAGGCGCAGAACTACGCGCTGCTCAACCGCAACATCCAGATCAACGGTCTGAAGGATCTGGTCAAGGCCTACTGCATCGGCTTGTCCGATGCTGAAGGCCTGTTTGACCTGCACATGGCCGACCTGCGCGTCGGCGGCTCCTGCCACTCGGTGGGTGAGGCCCTCGACTTTGAACACAAGCCGCTGAACACGGTGTTTGTACAGGGCTGTTATGCCGGAACCCTGGATGCCTTCGTCGACAGCGGTGCGATTCCGGTGCCCAACCACATCAAGATCGACGTCGACGGCTTTGAGCCCAAGGTCGTCGCCGGCGCGCGCAGGACGCTGGCACGACCGGAAATGAAGTCGCTTTTGATCGAAACCAACCAGAACCTTGGCGACCATATGGAAATGGTGCGCGAACTGAACGGCATGGGATTCATGCACGACCCGGTGCAGGTGCAGCGCGCCGAACGCAAGCAGGGCACTTTCAAAGGGGTGGCGGAGCATGTTTTTAGACGCTGAAATGCAGCTTGCGTACAAGGTCGGAAACGCCCCTTTCAACATGTTTCCGTACCCGCATTTCTATGTGCCGGATGTTTTTCCGAAGGCGTTTTACGACGACATCCAGCGCAATCTGCCGGAGCCCCGGGATTTGCGGCCCATCGCCGAGGCGCGCAGTGTCAAAGGTTACGACGAACGTTTCGTGCTCGGCATGCACGACAAGGATCTGACGGTGCTGCCTGATTCAAAACGTGAATTCTGGGCCGGATTCATGCGCTGGTTTGTCGGCGCCCATTTTCGCGACCTGATATTGCGCAAGTTCAAGCCTTTCATCGATCAGCGCTTCGCCGGCAAAAGCGAGGTCATGTTCCACGACGAGGCGCTGCTGGTGCAGGACATCACCAACTACAAGCTCGGGCCGCACACCGATGCCCTGCGCAAGGTGGTCACCCTGCTGTTTTACCTGCCGCCGGATGAGTCGCAATCCCATCTTGGCACTTCAATCTACGTGCCCAACGATCCCGAATTCACCTGTCCCGGCGGACCGCATCACGATCATTCAAAATTCACCCGGCTGCACACCAATCCCTTCCTGCCGAATTCGATGTTCGCTTTTTTCAAGACCAACAATTCGTTTCATGGTGTCGAGCCGATTGCCGACCCGGGTACCCGGCGCTGGTTGCTGCTCTATGACATTTTTGTCCGTGAAGAAAAGCCCGGCAAGGCACCGGAAAAGGCCGCGATCACCGTAAGACCCAGGGTTACGGTTACTCCGGCGCCCGCGCCCCAGAAATCAAAGGTCAAATTCACGTTTTGACCCGGCAGTGGTGACCGGGTGAAAAAAATGGCGCCGCAGGGCGCCATTTTTGCTGATACGCGACGGCTCACTCCGGAACGATATTCGCCGCCTTCGCCAACCGCGCCCATTTCTCCAGCTCGCTTTTCTGGAACTGTCCGAGTTCGGCGGGTTTCATCGGCGCGACCTGGATGCCGAGCCCGGCGAAGCGCTCGCGAACTTCGCTGCGGGCGAGGATTTTTTCCGATTCACCGGCGAGCCGGTCGACGATGGCCTGCGGTGTGCCGGCGGGCGCGAACATCGCGAACCAGGCGATCAGCTCGAAGCCCTTCACCGTTTCGGCAATTGCCGGAACGTCGGGCAGCAGCGGGTCGCGTTTCAGCGAGGTCACGCCGAGGCCGCGCACCTTGCCCGAACGCACCTGCGGCGCGCCGTTGACCATGTCCGCATAGACCATGTTGATCTGGCCGCTGATGACATCGGTCAGTGCCGGCGGGATGCTCTTGTACGGCACGTGGTTGAGCTCAATGCCGGCCATCTGCTGCAGCATGAAGATCGGCACCAGGCTGCCGGCGCTGCCCGAGCCCGCGGTGAGTTTGCCCGGCTGCTTTTTGGCCAGCGCGACCAGCTCCGGCATGGTCTTCGCCGGCAGCGACTGGTTCACCACCAGCACGAAGGCGATGGTGCCGACGCGGGCAATCGGTGCGAAATCCTTCACCGGATCGTAGTTGAGCTTTTTCATCAGGCTCGGCGCCGCGGCGCTGGGCGTGTTGGTGCTCATCAGCAGGGTGTAACCGTCCTTCGGTGCCTTGGCCGCGAGTTCGGCGCCGATGGTGCCATTGGCGCCGGCGCGATTGTCAACGACGATCGGCTGGCCCAGTGCCTCGGACAGGCTCTGGCCCACAGTGCGCGCGACCACATCGGTGGCGCTGCCGGCACCGAAGGGCACGATGAAGCGCACCGGGCGCGCCGGATAACCGGCGGGGGCGGCGGCTTGTGCTGCGAATGTGAATGCGCAGGCCACGGCACCCACGGTGATTGCGATTTTCATGTTTGTTCCTTCCCGGGTGTTATCGGTTTTTTTGGGGTTGTTCTGCTGTTGCCGGTCAGCTTAGCGCCTTGACCAGCCACTGCCCGATGTCCGCGACTTCCTCGAGGCAGACCGAATGCTGCATCGGGTATTCATGCCATTCCAGCGTGTAGCCGGCCTGTTCCAGAATCCTGCGCGAGTTCTCGCCCATGGCATACGGCACCACCGGATCGTGGGTGCCGTGGGCCATGAATACCGGCGTCATCTTGTTCGCCGCACTGGCCTCGGCGGCAAAGCTGTCGGCGAGCGGCAGATAGGTCGAAAGCGCCATCACGCCGGCGAGTTTTTCCGGATGGCGCAGGCCGGTGTGCAGCGCGATCGCGCCGCCCTGAGAGAATCCGGCAAGCACGATTTTCGCGGCGGCGATGCCGCGCGACTGCTCGCGGGTGATGAGTTCACCGATCTGTGCCTGCGATTCACGCACGCCCTTCTCGTCGGCGCGACGCGTCCTGCCTTCGAGATCGCCGAAGGAAATGTCATACCAGGCGCGCATCACATAACCGTTGTTGATGGTCACCGGGCGTGTCGGCGCATGCGGAAACACGAAGCGGATGCCGGGCGCGCCGGCAAGGTCGAGTTCATTGACGATGGGCACGAAGTCATTGCCGTCGGCGCCGAGGCCGTGCATCCAGATCACGGCGGCGGTTGGGTTGCTGACGGTTTCGAGTTCGATGGTTTCGAGTTGTGTGGTCATGGCAAGGGATTAAAAGTCAAAAGCTTTAGCCACAGAGGGCACAGAGAGCGCAGAGGTTTCTTTGGGTTTTGGCGTTTATTTCCTAGAGAGTCATTTTGCCGTAATCAGTCGATAACCCGGGGTTTTTCTCTGTGAACTCTGTGCCCTCTGTGGCTAAGGGGTTGGTTTTTGTCTGATCGCTGATTTCGGCCGGAAGGCCTTGCACACGGCATCGTTGGTTTCGATGTACGGGCCGCCGATCAGGTCGATGCAATAGGGCACCGCGGCAAAAATGCCGTGCACCAGCGGCTTGCCGGCTTCGTCCTTCAGGCCTTCCAGCGTTTCCTTGATTGCCTTGGGCTGGCCGGGCAGGTTGATGATCAGCGACTGCTTGCGGATCACCGCCACCTGCCGCGACAGGATCGCGGTGGGCACGAATTTCAGGCTGACCTGGCGCATCTGCTCGCCGAAGCCGGGCATTTCCTTGTCGGCGACGGCGAGGGTGGCTTCCGGAGTGACATCGCGCAACGCGGGGCCGGTTCCGCCGGTGGTCAGCACCAGATGGCAACCTTCCTTGTCCACCAGTTCCTTCAGCGTGGCTTCAATCACCGGCCGTTCATCGGGGATCAGCCGGGTCACGGTGCGCAGCGGCGGATCGCTGATCGCCTGCTGCAGCCAGCTTTCGAGTGCGGGAATGCCTTCGTCCTTGTAGACACCGGCGGAGGCGCGGTCACTGATGGAGACCAGGCCGACGAGAATTTCTGGGGGGTTTGACATGACGCAGATTATATCGGTGGCCGTTCGGACGACCGTAAAGGGTTTACAGACCCTTTACGGCTGAAACCTCCCCCCTCCCTCCGGGAGAGGGGTCGGGGGTGAGGGTGTATCTGTAACCAGTTTTCCCGCCGTGCGGCTGCGTTCCTCAACCAGCGCGCGGATCATCTGGAACAGCGCGCGGTAGTGTTTCGGCGGCTTGTTGCGGCTGCGTTCGTCGGCAACGTTGCGGATCAGCGTACGCAGCTGCTGGCTGTCGGCCTCGGGGTAGGTGGCGATGAATTCGGACACCGCCAGCGGCTCGGCGATCAGGCGGTCACGCCAGCGTTCGATGTGGTGCAGCTGCGCGGTGTGTTCGGCTGAGACTGAAAGAAAGGCATCAAGCCGGGCGCGGATCGGCGCCGGATCGACCTGGCGCATCAGCTTGCCGATGTACTGAAGCTGGCGCCGCCGCGCCTCGTTTCTTTTCATGCCCTGGGCCGCGATGATCGCATCGCGCAGGGTCTCGGGCAGTTCCACGCTTTCGAGTTGATGGGTGTTCAGTTCCACCAGCTCGGCGCCGATGCCCTGCAGGGCATCCATGTCGCGCTTGAGCTGGCTCTTGCTGGGTGGGTCATCGTAATCAGGAAGGTCTTGCGTCATGAGGGGAAAATGGGGGGATTGAGAGCGGGAAATAGAGGAGTAACTGCTATGATAACGCCCTCGCACGGGCTCCGCGCCCCGCTTCATTGCATGTAATGCTGTTTCTCCCCGGAAATCCATGAGCAACCACCCGTTTTCGTACACCGACGACACGCTGAAACAACTGGTCAGCGATGCCCTGAAACATGCGCAGTCGCGCGGCGCCAGCGCCGCCGATGCCGAAGTGAGCGAGGGTTTCGGCCAGACCGTCACCGCGCGCCAGGGCGAAGTCGAAACCATCGAATACAACCGCGACAAGGGCATTGGTGTCACCGTCTACATCGGCAAGCAGCGCGGCCATGCCTCCAGCTCCGACCTCAGCCCGCAGGCGCTGCGCGACACCGTTGATGCCGCGCTGGCGATTGCCCGCCACACCGCGATTGATGACTGCGCCGGCCTCGCCGATCCTGACATGCTGGCGCGCGAGTTTCCCGACCTCGACCTGATCCACCCCTGGGACATGCCGGTGGAGCGCGCCATCGAAATGGCCAGGGCCTGCGAGGCGGCGGGTTTTGCCGCGGACAAGCGCGTCACCAATTCCGAAGGCGCGACGGTGTCGACGCAGCAGTCGCATTTCATCTACGGCAACACCCACGGTTTTCTCGCCGGTTATCCCAGCTCGCGGCACAGCATCTGGTGCGCGCTGGTGGCCGGCAAGGGCGACGCCATGCAGCGCGATGACTGGTATGAAACCGCGCGTGACCCCGCTGAACTGCCGGCGCCGGAATCGATAGGGCGCAAGGCCGGCGAACGTGCGGTGGCGCGGCTGAAGGCGCGCAAGGTCGCCACCACCCAGGTGCCGGTGCTTTATGAATCGGGTATTGCTTCCAGCCTGATGGGGCATTTTGTGTCGGCGGTTTCCGGCGGCAGCCTCTACCGCAAATCGACTTTTCTGCTCGACAGCCTCGGCAAGCCGGTGTTCGCGCCGATTGTGCAGATCGCCGACCTGCCGCTGATTCCGAAGGCACTGGCCAGCGGCGCTTTCGACGAAGAGGGCGTGGCCACGCAGGCGCGCGACATCGTCAAGGATGGTGTGGTGCAGGGTTATTTTCTGGCCAGCTACTCGGCGCGCAAACTCGGCATGAAAAGCACCGGCAATGCCGGCGGCAACCACAACCTGATCATGAAGGACACCGGCGATGATTTTGCCGCGCTGCTGAAAAAGATGAACCGCGGCCTGCTTGTTACCGAGCTGATGGGGCAGGGCGTCAATGCGGTGACCGGTGACTACTCGCGCGGTGCTGCGGGTTTCTGGGTGGAAGACGGTGTCATCACCTACCCGGTGCAGGAGATCACCATTGCCGGCAACCTGAAGGACATGTTCCGCAACATCATTGCCATCGGCAGCGATGTCTCGAAACGCAGCTCGCGGCAGTGCGGTTCGGTGCTGGTGGAGGGGTTGACCCTCGCAGGCGCATAAAATAATCGTTTAAAAACAATTACTTATGTAATACCGGAGGATTCATGCAACGACGTGCGTTCCTGAAAAAAGCAGGTCTTGGCGTGGCCGCCGGCGCGGTTGCCGCACCGGCCATCGTGCAGGCGCAGCCGGTGATCCAGTGGCGGCTGGCTTCGAGCTTTCCGAAAAATCTCGACACGCTGTACGGCGCCGGCGAAATCCTCTCGCGCCGCGTCAGTGAAGCCACTGACGGCAAATTCCAGATTCGCGTGTTCGCCGCCGGCGAAATCGTCCCCGGCCTGCAGGTGCTCGATGCCGTGCAGAACGGCACCGTGCAATGCGGCCACACCGCGCCGTACTACTACATCGGCAAGGATCCGGCCTTCGCCTTCGCCACTGCGCTGCCCTTCGGCCTCAATGCGCGCCAGCAGAATGCGTGGATGTATCACGGCGGCGGCATGCAGGCCGTGGCCGAACTGTTCAAGGACTATGGTTGCGTGCAGTTCCCCACCGGCAACACCGGTGTGCAGATGGGCGGCTGGTACCGCAAGGAAATCAAGACCGTCGCTGACCTCAAGGGCCTGAAGATGCGTGTTGCCGGCCTTGCCGGCCAGGTGCTGGCGCGGCTGGGTGTGGTCGGCCAGCAGATTGCCGGCGGCGAGCTTTACCAGGCACTTGAGCGCGGCACCATCGATGCCGCCGAGTGGGTCGGCCCCTATGACGATGAAAAACTCGGTCTGCAGAAAGTTGCCAAGTACTACTACTACCCCGGCTGGTGGGAGGGCGGCCCGCAGCTCTCGACCATCGTCAACATCAAGCAGTGGGAATCGCTGCCCAAGGCCTACAAGTCGGTGTTCGAATCCGCCTGCGCCGAAGCCAACATCAACATGCTCGCGCACTACGATGCAAAAAACCCGGAAGCCCTGAAAAAGCTGGTTTCCGGCGGCGCGCAACTGCGCCAGTTTCCGAAGCCGATCATGGAAGCCGCGCACAAGGCCGCTTTCGAGATCTACGACGGCATGGCCGCGAAAAGCGCGCACTTCAAGCGCATCTACGCGCAGTGGCTCAAGTTCCGCGCCGACCAGTTCCTGTGGTTCCGCGTCGCCGAGATGAGCTACGACAACTTCACCTTCACCGCGACGCGGCCGGCGGCGAAGAAGTAGCCATGAAATTGCAGTGCAGGGGCGGGGGCAGCATGGCTGAACCCGCCCTTTGTTTTTTAATACGGAGCATCCACTGAACAACGCACTGCCGATTCGCCTCACCCTCGCGCTGACGCTGTTCAACTTCACCGGCGCCAACGCGATGAAGGTGCTGCTCACGCTGTACGCGCTGGAGCTGGGCGCTTCAGCGACCGTGGTTGGCGTGCTCGGCGGTGCTGTCCTGGCCGATCGGCGCGCTGGCCGACCGCATGGCGGCGCGCGGGCTGCTCACCTTCGCCGCGGCCTGCGCCGCGGTGTCGCTGCTGATCATGTACCTCTGGCCGACGCTGACGGTGTTCTACATTGCCGCGGCGCTCAACGGCCTTGCGCTGTCCTTCTTTCACGTCACGCTGCAGAACCTGATCGGCACCCTGTCCAGTCCGGATGACCGCGCGCGCAATTTCGGCAACTTCAGCCTTGCCGGCGCCACCACCAGCTTTGCCGGGCCGCTGCTTGCCGGAGTTTCGATTGACCATGTCGGTTACGCCTGGGCCTGCCTGATCACCGGGGCAATGTCGCTGGTGGTGCTGGTGCTGCTCGCCACGCTGGGCCGCCACCTGCCGCCAGCGCGTCCGAAAGCCAAAACCGCAGACAAGGCGGGCATGGTGATTGACCGCCGCCTGCTGATCATGCTCGCCACCAGCAGCCTGGTGCAGCTGGGCTACGACCTGTTCCAGTTTTACGTGCCCATCCTCGGCCACAACCTCGGCCTTTCGGCCTCCGCCATCGGCGGCGTGCTCGCGACACTGGCCACCGCGGTGTTCATCGTGCGCATGTTCCTCGCGCGGCTGGTGGACCGTTACCCCGGCGAAAAACTGCTGATGGCGGTGTTCGCCACCGGCACGATCGCCTTCGCGCTGCTGCCGCTTGCCGAAAGTGGCCCCACGCTCGCCGTGCTCGCCTTCCTGTTCGGGCTGGGCATGGGCATCGGCATCCCGCTGACGGTGATCCTGATGTATTCAGCTTCCGCCGAAGGCCGCTCCGGCCAGACCCTCGGCCTGCGCCTCACCGCCAACAACCTTGTGCGCATGAGCGGCCCGATGGTCTTTGGCGCAATCAGCGTGACGGTGGGGATATCGGGGGTGCTGTGGATTATTGCGGCGGTGATGGCGGCGGGTGGGGTTATGGCGAGGTGGCAGCGGTCAGTAAAGTAGGTCGGCCCTTTGTGTCGTGTGGGTATATTTAGTGCATGATGGTCGTTCATTAATGGTGCCAAAACAAACTAGTCCGTTACAGACTTTATGCCATTAAATGCCTAC
Source organism: Betaproteobacteria bacterium Ga0077527 (assembly GCA_001464815.1). Taxonomy (GTDB): domain Bacteria; phylum Pseudomonadota; class Gammaproteobacteria; order Burkholderiales; family SG8-41. The sequence continues at coordinate 147,032 of LNDW01000021.1, forward strand.
TACTCAGCAGAAATATCGACCTTCATTGCGGAAAACAATGAAGGCATTCTTGGTCGGCTTGCAACTAACAGCACTTTTTCAGTTGAAACTGCACAACGAAACGCTTGGGTTGAGCAAATAGAAGTTCTAAAACACGCACTCAAGAGCTTCAGTGGTTGGGTTCTGATGGAATTCATTGTTCCTCGGATTGGAAGTCGTATTGATGTTGTTCTATTGATTGACTCGATAGTATTTGTTGTCGAATTTAAGGTAGGTGAAGAACGAATAAATCGAGGCGACTTGAATCAGGTTTGGGACTATGCGCTGGACTTGAAGAATTTTCACCGGGGTAGCCATGGCGCGCAGATTATCCCGATATTAGTAGCCACAAATTTTCCGGGTTCTGACTCAAGTATTGGAAATCCTTACCGAGACGATGTTTTTCCGCCGGTTCGTTGTAATGCATTTTCACTTGACCAAATTATTCGGAAGGCCGTAGAAAAATCCAGCGGCATTAGCATTGATCCCGTTAAATGGATTGAAGCCCCGTACCTTCCAACTCCTACAATTATCGAGGCTGCGCAGGTCCTCTATTCGCAGCACTCCGTTGACGCAATTGCGCGGCATGATGCGGGAGCTAGGAATCTAAAAATTACCTCACAAAGAATCGATGTTCTTGTTGAAAGGGCGAGGAGCGAGGGGCGAAAAGTAATCATTTTTGTTACAGGTGTTCCTGGTGCGGGAAAAACCCTTGTTGGTTTGAATGTGGCTACAAAAAAGCGTGATCCTAAGCAGCCAGCGCATGCGGTATTTTTGTCAGGGAATGGTCCACTTGTTGCTGTATTGCGGGAGGCTCTGACACGGGATGAGGTTGGTAGGCTTAGAAATCGCTCAGATAAAACCCGGAAAGGGGAGGTTGCGCAGAAAGTTAAAGCGTTTATCCAGAATGTGCACCATTTCCGCGATGACGGATTGCGGGGTGATGAGCCTCCAGCAGACCATGTGGTGATTTTTGACGAGGCGCAACGCGCTTGGAATCAAGAAATGACCTCGAGTTTTATGCGTACAAAGAAGGGTCGGTCAGATTTTGATCAATCTGAGCCCGAATTTCTCATTTCCTATTTGGACAGGCACGATGATTGGGCGGTCGTTATTTGCCTTGTTGGTGGCGGTCAGGAAATCAATCGTGGAGAGGCGGGGATTTCAGCTTGGTTTGAAGCGATAAAGAATAAATTTCCGGCTTGGGATGTTCATGTTTCTCCAGATATTACCGAGAGTGAATATGCGGCAGGTCATGCCCTGGAGTCCCTTGCGGGTCGTGCAAATGTATTTAGGGATGATGCGCTCCACCTCGCAGTGTCTATGAGGTCTTTCCGGGCGGAAAATGTGTCAACTTTCGTAAAAGCTGTTTTGGATTGTGACAGTGATAAAGCGAGTCGAATTTTGGCAAGTAATCTGTCTAACTATCCGATAGCACTTACTCGTGATTTGGTGGTTGCAAAGCAGTGGATCCGTGATCGAGCGCGTGGTTCGGAGCGTTTTGGGATGGTGGCGTCTTCAGGTGCGCTGCGCTTGAAGCCGCATGCAATTGATGTTCGCGTAAATATTAATCCAGTGCATTGGTTTTTGAATGATTCTGATGACACTCGATCAAGTTATTACATGGAAGATGCAGCAACCGAATTTCAGGTGCAAGGTTTAGAGCTTGATTGGGTCTGTATGACATGGGACGCCGATCTTCGTTACGATAAAAATGGGTGGCTTCATCACTCTTTTGTTGGATCAAAATGGACCTCGGTTAAGAAAGAAGATCGTCGGCAATATTTAAGGAATGCATACCGTGTCTTGTTAACTCGTGCACGTCAGGGAATGGTTATTTTTGTTCCGTCTGGTGATGAAGGCGATAGGACCCGTTTATCTAGTTATTACGATTCGACTTTTTCCTATCTCGAGGCCATTGGTATTCCGGTTATTAGCTAAATAAGTGTTTTGTGGATTAAGACTTAAAGTGAGATTTATTTTCACTGCTAGGTGATTGAGTATGTTTGAGATTCCAGTTCGATTAATTAATCGACTAGGTTATCCCGGGAGAGGAAATGAATTTATCTCGCGAGCCCATTTTTCTTGGATCAGATCAGCCTGAGACGTGTCGTGTTTGTGGGGCAGGGACGAATTTCTATGTTTTTCTCAACGGCCAGCAAATTCATGAATGCTTGAGCTGTAAAAAGGTCTATCTTCTGGAGTTCGAGGAAGGAGAGAGCTGAATGTTTGTGCGACACGCCAACCCCCACCGCACCGGCGAACAAGCCCGCAACGTCGAAGTCGCCCTCCGCTTCAAGACAAAGCAGGGCACGCCGGAGATGTCGCAGGTCGAGAAGGAGGTGCTCGCGCCGAATTACGACCGGGTGCGCGGCGGCAATCTGCATCTGGCCAACAACGCGCGGGATCAGGGCTGGCCGCATCCGGCGCTGTATCTGCGTGCGGCATTCCCGGATCGGGTGGATGTGATGGAGCGGGTGATTGCCGACGGTGACCGGGTCGGCCTGCTGTTCCGAGTCACCGGCACACAGACCGGCAATTTTTTCGGAATCGAGCCGACCGGCAAACGTGTGGATGTGTATGAGGTCGCGCTGCTGCGTGTGGTCAACGGCCAGATGGTCGAGGGCTGGTTCATGATGGACGAGGCTGAACTGCTGCGTCAGTTGGGCAGCCCGTTGCCGCCGCGCCCCGATGGCCGCATCGTTGCGCCGCCGGTGCCGAAGACTGCCGATACGGCAGGTTTCATCCGCGCGCTGGAACAACGGCCTGCGGTGACGGTGCAGGACCACAACCGGCTCGCTGCGGCAAAGACGCGGCTGGGGCCTGCGGCGCGTGAGGGCGCGGGGCAGGTGCTGCGCCAGGGTTTTGAGCATCTGCGCAATTTCTGCAAGGCGCGTGGCGTGGCGCTGGACCTCGACGGCGCGTTTCCGGATCGCCGGTACGGGCTGGACATCATGCTCGCCGAGGGTGACGAGGTGTGGATGCGCTTCAATGTCTGCGGCACCCACCGTGGCGCCTTCTGCGGCATTGCGCCGACCGGGCGCGAGGTCGGCGTGCATGGCGTGGCGATCATGACTTTCCGCGATGGCCGCTGGATCGACAGCTGGACCTTTGCCGACGAACTGGGCCTGCTGCTGCAGCTGGGGCAGCCGGATTTGCTGATGCGCTGAGCATTTCCCCTTGGGGGGTTTGCTAAGCCATTGTTTTTAATAAATAAATTTTATACACTGGGCGACCCTGCTCCAGTGCCGGCGTCCGATGGCGCCGATGACCTTTCGCCATGCCGAAATCCAAGTCCGAAAAACCGGTGAAAAAGCCCGCGGCTGCGAAGCGCGCGCCGGTTGCGGCGGCACCGGCTGCGGCGTTGCCGGTGCCGCTGGCGGTTGCGCCCATCGTGTCGCCTGCGTTTGCTACCGCCCCGGCTTATGCGCCGGTTTTCGCGCCCTCGGCAGCGCCTGCCGCCAGCGGAGATTCGGTATGGGAAATCTACCAGTCGGCACTGGTGGCCCAGCGCAGCGGCGACATGAAGACCGCGCGCGAGGGTTATCTGAAGGTGCTGCGCGCGAATCCGAATGATTTCGACGTGCTGCACATGCTCGGTGTGCTCGAGACCCAGCAGAAGAATTACCCCGAGGCGCTGCGCCTGCTCAACGAAGCGCTGAAGCTTGATCCCGAAAGCGCGCCGGTGCTCAACAACATCGGCGTCGCGCTGTGCGGCACCGGACGCCATGCCGAAGGCCTGCAAATGATGCAGCGCGCGCTGAAAATCGAACCTGATTTCGCCGATGCCTGCGCCAACATGGGCCGCGCGCTGTGCGATTCCGGACGGATGGCCGAGTCGATGCCTTTTTTTGATCGCGCGGTGACCCTGGAGCCGGATATCGCGGACATGCATTTCCAGCGCGCGCTGGTGCTTGACAAGCTGATGCGCCGCGACGAGGCACTGATCGGCTACGACCGCGTGGTCGAGCTGAGCCCCGGCCACGCCGAGGCGCATTGCCGGCGCGGCCACCTTCTGGCCCATGCCAAACGTTTTCGTGATGCGCTGGTCAGTTACGACCGCGCGATTTCCGCAAAAAACGACTACGCCGAGGCGCACTGCAACCGCGGCAACGCGCTGCGCCTGCTCGGCCATCTGCCCGAGGCGCTGGTCAGCGTCGACCGTGCGGTGGCGCTGCAGCCCGACATCGCCCAGGCCCACCGCATCCGCGGCGTGGTGCTGATGGGGCTCGCCAAATACGCGCAGGCGCTGGAGGCCTTTGACAAGGCGCTGGCGCTGAATCCGAAGCTGATCGAGGCGATCAACGACCGCGGCAACGCGCTGCGCCTGCTCGGACGGCTGGAAGAGGCGGTGGCGGCGCAGGAGGAGGCGGTGCGTCTCGCGCCCAATGCCTCGGCCGCCTACGCCAACCGCGCCGTGGCGCTGATGGACATCGGCCGCCCGGCCGGAGCGCTGGCCGACATGCAGCGCGCACTCGAACTGGCGCCGGACAATGCCGAATTCTGGAACCTGCGCGGCAATGCGCTGCAGGCGCTGAATCGCCACGCCGAGGCGCTGGGGGCCTACCAGCATTCGCTGAAGCTCGCGCCGGATTATGCGCAGCCTGAATTCAACATCAGCATGTGTACGCTGGTGCGCGGCGAGTTCGCGCAGGGCTGGTCCGGCTACGAGGCGCGCTGGCGCACCGGGCAGCGCCTGGGTTTCATCAAGTTCCGCAAGCCGCAGTGGCAGGGTGAACAGGTCGGGGGCCGCATCCTCGCCTGGGGCGAGCAGGGCATCGGCGACCAGATTTTTCATCTGAGCATGCTTGAGTCGCTGCGCAAAAAGGCGCCGAACCTGCTGCTCGCGGTGGCGCCGCGGCTGATGCCGCTGGCGGAGCGCAGTTTTCCGGGCGTGAAGTTTGTGCCACTTGCCCGCGCCCAGCGCGAGCGCTGCGAGGTGCAGGTGCCGCTCGGCAGCATCGGCCGCTTCGTGCGCCGCTCCTGGCATGAATTCCCGCGCGAGCGCATGGCCTATCTGTATGCCGACGGGGCCAGGGTGCAGCAGTTGCGCGCGCGCCTCGGTGGCGGCCGCCAGCCGGTGGTCGGCATTTCCTGGCTGTCGCGCGCGGAGCGTTTCGGCGAACTCAAAAGCCTTCAGCTGATGGCACTGAAGCCGCTGCTGACCCGGCCCGGGCTGCGTTTTGTCGACATCCAGTACGGCAACACCGATGCCGAACGCGCCGCGGTTTGTGCGGAACTCGGCATCAGCATCGACCGCCTGCCCGATATTGATCCGTACAACGACATGGACGGACTCGCCGCCCTGATCCGTGCCTGTGACCTGATCGTCACCACCAGCAACACCACTGCCCACCTTGCCGGCGCGCTCGGCGCGCCGACGTTGCTGATGCTGCCGTTTTCGAGCGGCCGCCACTGGTACTGGCATGAAGAGCGCAGCGACAGTCCCTGGTATCCGTCGATGAAGCTGTTCCGTCAGCGCGCGGTCGGCGACTGGTCCGATATCGCCGCCGAGGTCACCGCCGAAGTGGCGCAACGTATTCCCGCTGCATGATGGGGGCTGCGCCGTCGCGTCCGCAGGCGGCGGCCATTTCCGCGCAACTGTCGCTGCAGTACAAATCGGCGCGCGAAGCTTTCGGCCGCGGCGATTTTGCCAAGGCGATCAGCAAGCTGCGCGGCATCATCGGCAAGGCGCCGGACCATGCCGATGCGCTGAACCTGCTCGGCATCATCGGCATGCAGGGCGGCCGCGCCGCCGAAGCCGAAGCGCTGTTCGCGCGCGCGGTGGCGGCGAATCCCGGTGAACCCGGTTTTTACAACAGCCACGCCAGCGCGCTGCACGCGCTGGGGCGCAGTGACGAAGCCATCGCCGCCTTCCGCGGCGCGCTGGCGATTGATGCCGATTACGCCGCCGCGCACCTCAACCTCGGCAAGCTGCTGCTGCGGCTGGGCCGCGGTGAAGAAGCGCTGCCACATTTTGCGCGGCTCAGTGAACTGCGGCCGGATGACGCGCCGGTGCATTTCGGGCACGGCGAGCTGCTCTATGCGCTGCGCCGTTTTGAACCCGCGGCTGCGGCTTTCCGGCGGGTGCTGGAATTGCAACCGGCCTATCCCGATGCGCGCTTTTGCCTCGGCAATGCGCTGTGGGGCGGCAAACAGGCCGGGGCCGCGCTGGCCGAGTATGGCGCGGTGATCGCGGCCGACAGCAAGGCCGCCGGTGCCTGGGCCAACCGCAGCGTGGTGCAGATTGATCTCGGCCGGCCGGCCGCGGCGCTGGCCGACATCGAAAGCGCGCTGCAGCTCAAGCCCGGCAACGCCGATTTCCACAACCTGCACGGCAATGCCCTGCATGCGCTGAACCGTCATCACGAGGCGCGGCAGGCCTATGCCCGCGCGCTGCAGATTCAGCCGGCGCATGCCAATGCCCGTTTCAACACCGGGCTGTGCCATCTGGTCGAATGCGAATTTGCCGAAGGCTGGAACGATTACGAGGCGCGCTGGCGGACTTCGCTGAATCTCGGTCGCATCGACACCACGCTGCCGGAATGGGATGGCCAGCCGACGCAGGCGCGGCTGCTGGTCTGGGGCGAACAGGGCATCGGCGACCAGATTCTGCAGCTGAGCCTGGCCGATGCCGTGGCACAGCGCGCGCCGCAGGCGGAGTTCGCGGTGATGCCGCGGCTGCTGGCGCTGGCACGGCGCAGTTACCCGCAACTGCAGTTCACCGGATTGAACGAGCTGGCCAACAGCGGCTGCACCGTGCAGAAAGCTTTCTGGAGCACCGGCGCGCTGGTGCGGCGCAGCCTGGATGATTTTCCGCGCCAACGTGCAGCCTTTCTGCAGGCCGACCCGCTGCGGGTTGCGGCACTGCGCCAGCGGGTGTCCGGCGATGAGCGGCCGGTGATCGGCCTGGCCTGGCACAGCCGCGCGGTGCTCTACAGCCGCCTGAAAAGCATGCCGCTGAAAACACTGATGCCGCTGCTTGCGGACAAACGTTACCGCTTTGTCGATCTGCAGTACGGTGATACCGCGGCGGAGCGTGAGGCCTTGCGTGGCGTCGCGACACTGCAGCGGCTGGATGACATTGATCCAATCAAGGACATCGACGGTCTGGCGGCATTGGTCCGTGCCTGTGACATGGTGGTGACCATCAGCAATTTCACCGCGCATCTTGCCGGTGCGCTGGGTGTGCCGACGCTGCTGATGCTGCCCTGGTCCACCGGACGGCAGTGGTACTGGCATGACAATCGAACCAGCAGCCCATGGTACCCGCGGCTTTCGATCCTGCGCCAGAGTGAACCGCTGCGCTGGGATGACGTGATCGAACGCGTCTGTGCCGAAGTGCCGCGCATGCTCGCCGGAGCAGGCCGATGAGTGAGGCCGGCAAGGCGGGCAAAGGGAAGGGCGGGCCGCCACGCGCACGCAACGTCAGCTTCCAGATCACCCGCGGTGGTGAGGCAGGGGAAGCGGGTGCCGGGGCGGGCACCTGTTACCGCGAAGGCCGCGCAGCGCTGCAGCAGGGCCGGGCCGACGTCGCCGAAGCAAAATTCCGCGCGGCACTGGCCGCTGATCCCGCGCACTTTGATGCGATGCACATGCTCGGCATCGTTGTTGCGCAGTGCGGGCGACCGGCGGAAGCGGTGGCGCTGTTCACCGCGGCCGCGGCTTTGCGGCCCGATGACCACAATATCCACAACAGCCGTGGCAACGCGCTGTGCGCGCTGCGCCGTTACGACGAGGCCTGCCGTGCCTTCGAGCGCGCGCTGGAATTGCATCCGCTGTATGCCGATGGCCGCGCCAACTATGCCAAGGCGCTGCTCGATTCGGGGCGTCCGGCCGAGGCGCTGGTGCAATTCGAGCGGGTGCTCGAACTGCGCCCGGAAGACGAAGATGCATTGTTCCGCCGCGCGCTGGCGCTGGGCGCGCTGCGCCGCGAGGCTGAGGCGATTGCCGCGCTGGACCGGCTGATCGTGTTGCGTCCCGGACATGGCGACGCCCATTTCAATCGCGGCAACCTGCTGCGCATGTCGGGCCGCACCGGGGAAGCACTGCTCAGCTTCGATCGCGCGGCCGCTGCAAAGCCGGAAATGGCCGAGGCGCACTGCAACCGCGCCAATGCGCTGCTCGCGCTGAAGCAGTGGCCGGATGCGCTGGCCGCGGTGGACCACGCGCTGAAGCTGAAGCCCGACTTCGCCATCGCGCATTGCCTGCGTGGTGATGTGCTGGTCGCGATGGAGCGTTACGGCGAGGCGCTGGCCAGCGTCGAGCGCGCGCTGGAACTCAAGCCCGATCTGCCCGAGGCGCACAACAATCGCGCGGTATCGCTGCGCCGGCTCGGCCGCAACGCGGAGGCCGTCGCCAGCTATGACCGCGCGCTGGCCCTGCGCCCGAATTACGCCGGGGCCCATGCCAACCGCGCGGTTTCGCTGCTCGAGCTGGAGCGCCCGGCCGAGGCGCTGCTGGCGGTGGAGCGCGCGATCACCATTGACGGCAGCAACGCCGATTACCACAACATCCGCGGCAACATCCTGCAGGACCTGCATCGTCACCGCGAGGCGCTCGAGGCCTATTCGCAAGTGCAGCGCCTGCAACCCGGCCATGCCGAGGGCGCATGGAACGAAAGTGTGTGCCGGCTGCTGCTCGGCGATTTTGAAAGCGGCTGGCCGCTGTTCGAAAGCCGCTGGCGCAGCGGCCAGATTGTTGCCGAAGTCGATCCGTCGCTGCCGCGCTGGGATGGCCGCGGCAGCGAAGGCCGGCTGCTGGTTTGGGGCGAGCAGGGTGTGGGTGACCAGATTCACCAGCTCGGCATGATCGACGGCGTGCAGGGACGCGGCGAACTGGTGGTCGCGGTCAGCGAGAAGCTGCAGCCGCTGGTTGCGCGCAGCCTGCCCGGCATTGCGGTGACCAGCCTGCGGGCGGCCGAGCGCCAGTCCTGCACCATGCAGATGCCGCTGGGCAGCCTCGGCGGATTGTGCCGCAGGAGCTGGGCCGATTTTCCAAAGCGCCGCAGCTATCTGCAGGCCGATGCCGCGCGTGTGGCCGAGTTCCGCAAACGTCTGGGCAAGGAGGGCCGGCGGCTGGTCGGTTTGTCATGGCACAGCATCGCGCCCAAGGTTGGCGCGGCAAAAAGCCTGCAACTCGCCATGCTCGAAACGCTGCTGCGCCGGCCCGATCTGTGTTTTGTCGATCTGCAGTACGGCGACACCGGGGCGGAGCGGCGCATGGTGCGAGAACGCTTCGGCGCGGATGTCGCGCACATCGACGGGCTTGACCTGTTCAACGACCTCGACGGCATGGCCGCGCTGGTGGCGGCCTGTGATGCGGTGGTGACCATCAGCAACACCACCGCGCATCTGGCCGGCGCGCTGGGTGTGAACACGCTGCTGATGCTGCCGCGGGGCGTGGCGCGGCACTGGTACTGGCATGAAGGGCGTGACGACAGTCCCTGGTATCCGTCACTGCGCATTTACCGCCAGTTGCGTGCCGGCGACTGGCAGCCCGTGATTGATGCGGTGGCGGCTGCGCTGGCCTGAGTTTGCCTCCTGCGGTTTATTTTCCGGCCTGCGGAAATCCCGCCTGCGGCCCGGTGGCGTCGGCCTCGAACAGTTCCTGCAACTGCTGGGCGGCATCGCGCGCGGTCTGGATCAGCTGCGCCTCGTCGTGGTGAACGGCGTACTGGATGCCGAGCTGTTCTTCATCGTGATGGCGGAACAATGCAATCGCGCGTTCGGCGGCGGCCACGCCCAGCCCCAGTTGCAGCAGCGCGCGGTGCGCGGCTTCCAGGCTCGACGGGAAGGTCTCGCGGTAGACCGCGGTGATGCCGAGGTCGCGCAGGCGGAACCAGTGGATGCGGTTGCGCGCGCGGGCGAGGATCGGCAACTGCGGGAAATGCCGGCGCACGACTTCGGCGGTGCGCACCGAGGCTTCGACATCGTCGATGGCCAGCACAAACAGTCTGGCCTCGCCCGTTTTTGCGGCTTCAAGCAGTTCGAGCCGTGATGCATCACCGAAATACACCTTGTTGCCGAAGCGGCGCACAAAATCGACCTGCTGGTAATTGGCCTCGAGCGCGGTGAAATGTACGCCGCACATGCGCAGCACGCGGGCGACGATCTGGCCGTAGCGGCCAAAGCCGGCGATGATCACCGGGGTGGCCGGTTCGTCGATGTTGTCGTAGTCGGGCGGAGCGCTGCGTTCCAGCCAGCGTTTCAACAGCCGGTCGTGCAGCGCAAAGCTCGCCGGGGCGAGCAGCATCGACAGCGTGACCACCAGCACCAGCAGCTGCGACTGGCCGGATGACAGGGCGCCCATCGCCGCCGCCGCGGCGAGCAGCACAAAGGCGAATTCACCGCCCTGCGACAGCAGCACCGCGGTGCGCTGTGCAGTTTGGTTGCTGCCACCGCGCAGGCGCAGGATGGCGTAGAGCACGGCGCTCTTGACGGTCATCAGCAGCAGGGCAAGGCCGATCACGGTGAGTGGCTGCGCGATGAGCAGGCCGAGGTCGGCACTCATGCCCACCGCCATGAAAAACAGCCCGAGCAGCAGTCCCTTGAACGGCTCGATGTCGGCGCGCAGCTCATGGGTGAATTCGGAGTCGGCAAGCAGCACGCCCGCGAGGAAGGCGCCGAGCGCCATCGACAGGCCGATTTTCTGCATCACCACCGCGGTGCCGACCACCAGCAGCAGCGCCGCCGCGGTGAATACTTCCCGGCTGCCGTGGGTGGCGATGAACTGGAGCAGCGGCCGCACCGCGACGCGCCCGAGCACGATCACCGCGGCGACGACGGCGACACCTTTCAGCGCGGCCAGGCCGCCGCCAGCCTGGGCTTCGCCGGCTAGCAGCGGCAGCAGTGCCAGCAGCGGAATCACCGCGAGGTCCTGGAACAGCAGGATGGCGAAGGACTCGCGGCCGTGCGGCGCGCCGAGTTCGCCCTTTTCGCCCAGCGCCGAGAGCACCAGCGCGGTGGAGGACATCGCCGCGGCAAAACCGGTGATCAGTGCCGCCGGCCACGCGAGGCCGAAGGCGAGTGCAATGGCGGTGATTACCGCGGCCGTGACGATGACCTGAGCGCCGCCGCTGCCGAATACCGGGCGGCGCAGCGCCCACAGCCGTGCCGGTTGCAGTTCGAGCCCGATCAGGAACAGCAGCAGCACGACGCCGAATTCAGCGAAGTGCAGCGTCGATTCGACATCGCCGACCACGCCGAATCCCCAGGGGCCGACCAGCATTCCCGAGGCGAGATAACCGAGGATCGCACCGAGCTTGAAACGCTGGAACAGCGGCACCAGCAGCACGGCGGTGAGCAGGAAGATCGCGGTCTGTTCGAGGAGGGTCATGGCGGGCTCAGTACAGGATGGCTGGTTGAGTGAAAACTTTTTCCCTCACCCCCGGCCCCTCCCCCTCAGGGAGAGGGGGGATATTGGCTGACAATGCGCTGATACGCATTGTCAGGGTGTCAGGAACGGGGTCAGTAGGTTTTGGCCTGGCGCTGCTCGGCGATGAAGGCGCGGATTTCGCTGACCAGCGCCGGAGTGCCCTGGATGCCGGTCTTGCCGGTGTGCGAGATGCCTTCGAGCAGCACCAGTTTCATCGCCGGGCGCAGCGTTTTCAGCAGTTGCATTGCTTTCAGCGTGTGGTCGAGGGTGCCGACGATGCCCAGCGTCGGCACTTTCACCGCGGCCATCTGTTCGGCGGTGACGGCCTGATCCTTGTAGCCGCGCAGCGATGCGGCTACCGCCAGTGGATCAAAAGTCCTGTCGGCGCGGCAGGCGGCGATGCGTTGCTGGATGTCCTCTTCGGTGGGTTTCATGCCGGCGGGTGCCTGGCGCATCACGCGGCTGCGGCTGATGCAGTCGCGGGCGATTTCGGCGGCTTCGGTTTCGATGCGCGGGTCGTTGGCTTCTTCCGGCGAGCGGCCCGCGCCGGCGACCTGCACCCCGGTGAGGAAACGTTCCGGATGCAACGTCAGCAGTTGCGCCACCGTGCTGCTGCCCAGCGAAAAGCCGATGATGTGCGCCTTGCTGATCTTCAGCGCGTCGAGGATGCGCACCACGTCCAGCGCCTGCTGCCGGCCGTAGGCTGAAGGTTCGCGCGGTGAATCGCTTTTGCCATGACCGCGGGCATCAAAGGCGATGACGCGGAAATCCTTCGCCAGGTTATCGACGACGCCGGGTGTGATCCAGCTCTCCAGCCGCGAGGTGCCGCCGTGCAGCAGCACGATGGCCTCACCCTTGCCGGCGTCGATGTAGCGGATTTTCACGCCGCTGGCGTCGAGGAATTTGTCTTCGTACGCGGTCGCAGCCTGTGCGGGTGAAATGGCAAATGTCATGGCGAAACACAGCAGCAGTGTCGGGATGCGGGTAAACGGGTGCATGATTTTCCTCCGGATTGATATAAGTAATTGTTTTTATTAACTATTTTTGTTCACGTAGCAGGCGTTCGATTTCAGCGGTCGACTTGTTGTCCTGGCTCTCGGATGTGTTTTCCTGCGGCGGCAGCGTGATCTCGATGGCGGGATTGCCGGCCGCCGGCTGTTCACGCAGAACACTGACCAGCTGTGGGTAGCACACCACCAGAAGCAGCGCCAGCAACTGCACGCCGACGAAGGGCAGGATGCCGCGGTAGATGTCCGCGGTCTTGATCTGTGGTGGTGCCACGCTGCGCAGGTAGAACAGCGACAGGCCGAAGGGCGGCGTCAGGAAGGAGGTCTGCAGGTTCAAGCCGATCATCACGCCGAACCACACCGGGTCAATGCCGAGCTTCACCGCCACCGGTGCCAGCAGCGGCAGCAGGATGAAGGCGATCTCGAAAAAGTCGATGAAAAATCCGAGCACGAACACCATCAGGGTGACAACGGCCAGGAAGCCGATCTCGCCGCCGGGCACCAGGTTGAACAGGCGCTCCACCCAGAGGTCGCCATCGACGGCGCGGAACACCAGCGCGAACACCGTCGAACCGATCAGGATGAACATCACGAAGCAGGAGAGTCTGGTGGTGGCATCCAGCGCCTCGCGCAGCATCTTCAGATTGAACCGGCCCTTCACCGCCGCGAGCAGCAGCGCGCCGATCGAGCCCAGCGCGCCACCCTCGGACGGTGTGGTGATGCCGGCGAACAGCGAGCCGAGCACCACCAGGATCAGCGTCAGCGGCGGCACCATCACCAGCAGCGCGTGGCGCCACAGCGCGGCGCCGCGCAGGGTGCGCGCTTCCGGCGGCAGCGCCGGTGCCGCGGCCGGATTAAACAGCGTGACCATGAACACATAGGTCATCAGCAGCCCGACCAGGATCAGGCCCGGCAGCAGCGCGCCGGCATAGAGGTCGCCGACGGAAGCGCCAAGCACATCGGCAAGCACGATCAGCACGATCGACGGCGGAATGATCTGCGCCAGCGTGCCCGAGGCGCAGATCACGCCGCTGGCGAGCCGCGGCGAATAGCGGTAGCGCATCATCACCGGCAGCGAGATCAGTCCCATCGCGATCACCGAGGCGGCGATCACGCCGGTGGTCGCGGCGAGCAGCGCGCCGACCACGATCACCGCATAGGCCACACCGCCGCGCAGCGGGCCGAAGATCTGGCCGACGGTGTCGAGCAGGTCTTCGGCCATGCCGCTGCGCTCGAGCACCAGGCCCATGAAGGTGAAAAACGGAATCGCCAGCAGCAGCTGATTCGACATGATGCCGAACAGCCGCTGCGGCAGCGCCTGCAGCAACTCCGGTTGCAGCAGGCCCATCTCGAAGCCGATGAAGGCAAAGAGCAGGCCGTTGGCTGCGAGTGCAAAAGCCACCGGGTAGCCAAGCAGCAGGAATACCGCGAGCCCGGCGAACATCAGCGGTGCCATCAGCTCCATTGCCATCACGCGTCACCGTGCGGCGATGCTGGCGGCTGTTCCGGCAGCAGCCCGCGCAATACCGCGATCTTGCGGATGGTTTCGGCAAGGCCCTGCAGGATCAGCAGCGCAAAGGCGGCCGGCACCACGAACTTGACCGGCCATCGCGCGAGACCGCCGGCATCGGTGGAGATTTCACCGATGCGGTACGACTCGAGGAAGGCGGTCCAGCCAAACCAGAGCATGATCGCGCACACCGGCAGCAGCATGAACAGGTGGCCGAAGAGGTCGATCCAGGCGCGGGTGCGTGGTTGGAGACGGCCGTTGATGATGTCGATGCGGACGTGGGCGTTGTGTTTCAGCGTGTAGCCGGCGGCACCGAGAAAGACCAGCGAATACAGGTACCACTGGATTTCGAGAAAAGCATTCGAGCTCAGGTTGAGCCCGTAACGGGACACCGCATTGGCGGTGCTGATCACGATGCAGGCGAGGATCAGCCAGCGCGCGCCGCGGCCGGCAGCCTCGTTCAGCGCATCAATGGCGCGCGCCAGCGCCAGCCAGCCTTTCATGACCTGAAAACCCTCCCCATGACCGACATGATAAGGGCTCGCGCGCCCGGTCGCCGCGGTTTCGCATGGTAAAATCAGCGCCTCGCAGCGGCCCGCACACGACGTCGCCTGCGCCCCGTCAAACCGTTGCCGGAATCCCGCGATCATCATGTCGATTTCATCGAGCACACTGCAAGCCGTCGATCCTGAATTACACGCTGCGATTGCGCAGGAAGCGCAGCGCCAGGAAGACCATATCGAGCTGATCGCCTCAGAGAACTACGCCAGTCCGGCGGTGCTCGAGGCCCAGGGGTCGGTGCTGACCAACAAATACGCCGAGGGTTATCCCGGCAAGCGTTATTACGGCGGCTGCGAATACGTCGATATCGCCGAACGGCTGGCGATTGGGCGCGCGAAAGAGCTGTTCAAGGCCGGCTACGCCAATGTGCAGCCCCACTCCGGCGCCCAGGCCAATGCCGCGGTTTTCCTCGCCGTGCTGAAACCCGGCGACACCATCCTTGGCATGCGTCTGTCCGACGGCGGCCACCTGACCCACGGCGCCAAGGTCAACCTCAGCGGCAAGTACTACAACGCGGTGACCTATGGCCTTGATCCGCAGACCCAGGCAATCAATTACGACGAGGTGGCCGAACTGGCGCAAGCCCACAAGCCGAAGCTGATCGTTGCCGGCGCCTCGGCCTATGCCCTGGTGATCGACTGGAAAAAATTCCGCGAGATCGCCGACAGCGTCGGCGCGCTGCTGATGGCCGACATGGCGCATTACGCCGGGCTGGTTGCCGCCGGCCTGTATCCGAGCCCGGTGGGCATCGCCGACTTCGTCACCACCACCACGCACAAGACCCTGCGCGGCCCGCGCGGCGGCCTGATCCTGTCCGGCGCCGAACACGAGAAGATCCTCAACTCCGCGGTGTTCCCCGGTTCGCAGGGCGGCCCGCTGATGCATGTCATTGCCGCCAAGGCGGTGGCGCTGAAGGAGGCGATGAGCCCGGAGTTCCGCAAATACCAGCAGCTGGTGCTCGACAATGCGCGCACCATGGCGAAGGTGGTGCAGCAGCGCGGCTACCGCATCGTCTCCGGCCGCACCGATTGCCATCTGTTCCTGCTTGATTTGCGCGACAAGCCGGTGACCGGCATCGAGGCCGAAGCCGCGCTGGGCCGTGCACACATGACGGTGAACAAGAACGCCGTGCCCAACGATACCCGCCCGCCGGCGGTGACCAGCGGCATCCGCATCGGCTCGCCGGCGATGACCACCCGCGGCTTCGCCATCCCCGAAGCCGAAAAACTCGGCGGGCTGATCGCCGACGTGCTCGACGCGCCGCAGGACG
Organism: Betaproteobacteria bacterium Ga0077527; assembly: GCA_001464815.1. Classification (GTDB taxonomy): domain Bacteria; phylum Pseudomonadota; class Gammaproteobacteria; order Burkholderiales; family SG8-41. The sequence goes on from LNDW01000021.1 coordinate 162,774, forward strand.
AGGCGGTGATCGCCAAGGTGCAGGGCGAGGTGAAGCGGCTTTGTGACCAATTCCCGGTTTACCGCAAGGCCTGAGCGCGCGCCGGCGATGAAGTGTCCTTTCTGCAAACACGACGAAACCCAGGTCATCGACTCGCGGGTCAGTGACGACGGCGACAGCATCCGCCGCCGCCGCAAGTGCGTGTCCTGCGAAAAGCGCTTCACCACCTACGAGACGGTGGAGCTGCGCATGCCGCAGGTGGTCAAGCAGGACGGCAGCCGCGCCGAGTTCGACCTCGGCAAGCTGCGCACCAGCTTCATGCGCGCGCTGCACAAGCGGCCGGTGCCGACGCCGCTGGTCGACGAAGCGATTGGCGCGCTGACCAACGAACTGCTGGCGATGGGTGAGCGTGAAGTGCCGGCGCGCCGCGTCGGCGAGATGGTGATGCGCGAGCTGAAAAAGCTCGACGAGGTGGCCTATATCCGTTTTGCCTCGGTCTACAAGAGTTTCCAGGGCGTCGATGATTTCACCGACGCGATCAAGGAAGTACGCAAGCCCGGCCGCAAGTGACCGGTTGTTCTTTCCCGCCATGATGTTCACCGCCGACGATCAACGCCACATGGCCCGCGCGCTGCAGCTTGCGGCGCAGGGCCTCCACACCACCACGCCGAATCCGCGCGTGGGCTGTGTCATCGTGCGCGACGGCATGGTGATTGGTGAGGGCTGGCACGCGAAGGCCGGCGAGTTGCATGCCGAGCCGCTGGCGCTGGCCGCGGCCGGTGAGCGGGCCGCGGGTTCGACGGTGTATGTCACGCTGGAGCCCTGTGCCCACCACGGCCGCACGCCGCCCTGCGTTGATGCGCTGCTCGCGGCGAAACCGGCGCGGGTGGTGGCGGCGATGCAGGACCCCAATCCGAAGACCGCGGGCAAGGGTTTTGCGCAGTTGCGCGCTGCCGGCATCCGGGTGGATACCGGATTGATGGAGTTGGAAGCGCGCGAACTCAACATCGGCTTCGTATCACGGATGACCCGCGGCACACCCTGGGTGCGGATGAAGGTCGCCGCCAGCCTCGACGGCCGTACCGCGCTGGCCGACGGCCAGAGCCAGTGGATCACCGGAGCCGAAGCGCGCCGCGACGGCCATGCCTGGCGCGCACGCGCCTGCGCGGTGCTCACGGGGGTCGGCACGGTCAAGGATGACGATCCGCAATTGAACGTGCGCGACGTCGAGACCAGCCGCCAGCCGCTGCGCGTGGTGGTCGACAGCCGGATGCAGACCCCGCTGACGGCGAAGATTCTCGGGCCGGGCACCATCATCGCCGCCGCCGGTGCCGATGTGCCGCGTTCGGTGGCGCTGCGCGCAAAGGGCGCCGAAGTGGTGGTGCTGCCCAATCACGATGGCAAGGTCGAGCTGCCGGCGCTGCTGCAGGAACTGGCGCGGCGCGGCTGCAACGAAATCCATGTCGAGGCCGGGCACAAGCTGAATGGATCGCTGATCGACGAAGGCCTGGTCGATGAGTTGCTGATCTACATGGCGCCGTGCATTCTCGGTGACACCGCGCAGGGCATGTTCCACCTGCCCCCGCTGAAATCGCTGGCCGAACGGCGCAGCGTAAAAATCACCGAAGTCACGCAGGTTGGTGAAGACCTGCGCATTCTGGCGAGATTGAATATGGAGAAAACCGGCTGATGTTCACCGGCATCGTTGCCGCGATTGGCCGCATCGACCGTGTGGAGCCCGCGCCCGGTGGCGTGCGCCTGCACATCGTCAGCGGCGGGCTCGACATGGCTGATGTCGTGCTGGGTGACAGCATCGCTGTCAATGGCGCCTGTCTGACGGTGGTTGCTTTTGACGCGGTGCATTTTGAAGCGGAAGTGTCGCAGGCCTCGCTGGCTGTGGTTGCCGGTTTCGCCGCAGGCGCGCCGGTGAATCTCGAAAAGGCGCTGCGCCTGTCCGACCGCCTCGGCGGCCACCTGATGAGCGGTCATGTCGACGGCACCGGCAGCGTCACCGCCTTTGATGCGGCCGGCGACAACCGCCGGCTGGAAGTCGAAGCACCGGCGGCGATTGCCCGTTACATCGCGCGCAAGGGTTCGATCACCATCGACGGCGTCAGCCTGACCGTGAATGCCGTGAATGGCGTGCGCTTCGAGGTCAACCTGATCTCCCATACACTCGCCGCAACCACGCTGCAGCACCTGAAACCGGGGGCGCGTGTCAATCTTGAGGTCGATCTGCTGGCGCGGTACATTGAGCGGCTGCACGATGCCGGAAGCACTGAAACAGGACACTGACCCTTGAAATCAGGAACCCAGGAATTGGCCATCAGCCCGACCACCGAAATCATCGCCGAGATCCGCGCCGGGCGGATGGTGGTGCTGGTGGATGAGGAGGACCGCGAGAACGAGGGTGACCTGGTGCTGGCGGCCGAGTTCGCCACGCCGGAGGCCATCAACTTCATGGCGCGCTACGGCCGCGGCCTGATCTGCCTGACGCTGACTGAAGAACGCTGCCGGCAATTGAACCTGCCGCTGATGGTCAGCAACAACCGTTCGCCAATGGGTACCAATTTCACGCTGTCGATCGAGGCGGCGGAGGGGGTGACCACCGGCATCTCGGCGGCCGACCGCGCGAAGACGGTGCAGGCGGCGATCCGCGCCGATGCCGGTCCCAATGACATCGTGCAGCCCGGCCACATTTTTCCGCTGATGGCGCAGAACGGCGGCACGCTGATGCGCGCCGGCCACACCGAGGCCGGTTGCGACCTGGCGCGCCTCGCGGGACTCATGCCCGCGTCGGTGATCTGCGAAATCCTCAAGGACAACGGCGAGATGGCGCGGCTCCCCGACCTGATTCCCTTTGCCGCCGAACATGGGTTGAAGATCGGCACCATCACCGACCTGATCCAGTACCGCAGCAGCACCGAATCCCTGGTGAAGCGCGCTACCGAGCGCGAGATCGAGACCGCGCACGGCCCGTTCCGGCTGGTTGCCTACAGCGAAACCGCCGGCGCGCAGACCCACCTTGCGCTGGTGCGCGGCAACATCACGGCAAAGGACGACGTGCTGGTGCGCGTGCACGAGCCGGTGTCGCTGATCGACCTGCTCGACACCGGCGCGACCAGCCACTCCTGGAACCTCAACGATGCGATGAAGGCGATCGCGGGCGAGGGCCGCGGCGTGATCGTGCTGCTGCACCGTCCGGAGAGCGCCGCCGAACTGCTGGAGCGCGCCCGTCCGCGTTCGGAGCGCGGCGGCCCGGCGAAGATTGTGCTGCGCAACTACGGTATCGGTGCGCAGATCCTGCGCGACCTCGGCGTGAAAAAAATGCGCGTGATGGCGCAGCCGCTGCGCATGCCGAGCATGGCGGGTTTCGACCTTGAAGTGACCGGCTACATGCAGCCGCCGGGCAAACGCTGAAGGAGTCAGCAACTTGAATCAGATGAACAGACTGGAACCTGACCATAACGGCAAGGGGTTGCGCATCGGCATCGTCGCCGGCCGCTTTAATGTGGAAGTCTGCGACGGCCTGCTCGCCTCTTGCGGCGCCGCGCTGGAAAAGCAGGGTGTGACCGACGTGACGGTGGTCACCGTGCCCGGCGCGCTGGAAATTCCGCTGACACTGCAAACCATGGCGCAGTCCGGACAGTTTGACGCGCTGGTGGCACTCGGCGCGGTGATCCGCGGCGAGACCTATCACTTCGAAATCGTCTCCAACGAGTCGGCGCGCGGCATCACCGAAGTGCAGCTCGAAACCGGCGTGCCGATTGCCAACGGCATCCTCACCACCGAGAACGACGAACAGGCCGAAGCGCGCGTGGCGCAGAAGGGCCTGGACTGCGCGATGGCTGCAATCGAAATGGCGCGTCTGCTGCCGCGGCTGGTGAAGTAAGTCGCTGGATTTACTCCGGCATTAATCATAAGTAATTGTTTTTAAAGGAAAAAAATCATACCGTTTGTTGCGGCATGAAATGAAACGATGAAATCCAGCCGCAGACGTTCCCGTGAATTTGCACTGCAGGGCCTCTACCAGTGGCAGCTTGCAGGCACCGAACCCAAAATCATCATCGAGCAGTTGGCCGATGCCGAGGGCTTCAACAAGATTGATGTCGATTATTTCAAGGTGTTGCTCAATGGTGCGGTCGCTGACGCGGTTGTCATCGAGCAACTGGTGGCGCCATTGCTCGATCGTGCCTACAAAAGCCTGTCGCCGGTGGAGCGCGGCATCCTGCTGCTGGCCGGCTACGAACTGGGTCACCAGCCCGAGGTGCCATACCGCGTGGTGATCAACGAGGCCATCGAACTCGCCAAATCTTTCGGCGGCACCGACGGCCACAAATACGTCAACGGCGTGCTCGACAAGATGGCCGCGCAACTGCGCGCGGTCGAGGTCCGGGCGCGCTGAACTTTCACGGGTCTTCAACGGAGTTTCAGGGCATGGATGACAAGCTGAAAAAACGCATCTATATCTTCATGTTCGCCGGCGCGCTGAACCTGCTGCTCGGCTGCTGGGTGCTGATCATGGGCGGTGACCTCGATCCGAAGACGCGCTGGGTGATGATCATCTTTTTCTTCGGCTTTGCCGCCGTCGATTTCTGGTTCCCGATCGCGCTGAAAAGAAAATTCGAGCAGGAAAAAGCCGAGTGGGAGCGCCAGCAGCGCGAGCGTGCGGCGCAGGCGCTGGCCGGGGACGAGTCGGCGAAGGGCTAGCCGGCGGTTCCAGCCGCCGGCAGCGGAATTTTTTCGGGCTGGCGCGGGCCTGAGCCTGACTGGAATATCCCCGCCGTGATGCCAGCCGATGGCCTGTTCAGGGCACAATACCGCTGCCATGCCTTCCGAATTCGAACTGATCGCCCGCCATTTCACCCACGCCACGCCGCGCAGCCTGCTTGGCGTCGGTGATGATGCCGCGCTGATCCGGCCGGCACGCGGCCAGGTGCTGGCGGTATCCGCCGACATGCTGGTTGGCGGCCGCCACTTTTTCATTGATGCCGATCCGGCCGCTGTCGGGCACAAGGCGCTGGCGGTGAATCTCTCCGACATGGCGGCGATGGGTGCGACGCCGCGCTGGGTGACGCTGGGCCTTGCGCTGCCGAAAGCGGACGAACGCTGGGTGGCCGCGATGGCCCAAGGTTTTATCACCTGCGCGCGCCGGCATGGCGTCGATCTGATCGGCGGCGACACCACGCGCGGGCCGCTCAACCTCTGTGTGCAGATCATCGGCGAAGTGCCGGCGCGCCGGGCACTGCGCCGTGATGGCGCGCGGCCCGGCGATGACATCTGGGTGTCAGGCACGCTGGGGGATGCGGCGCTGGCGGTGACGGCGCGCAAGGGTGGCATCCGCCTCAAACCCGCCGAACGCAAAGCCGCGCAACGGCGCCTCGACTGGCCGCAACCGCGGGTCGCGCTGGGTCTGGCGCTGCGCGGCATCGCGCGCAGTGCCATCGATGTTTCCGATGGATTGGTTGCCGACCTTGGCCACATCTGCGAACGCTCGAAGGTGGCGGCCGTGGTGTCGCTCGAGCGCCTGCCGCGTTCATCGCTGCTGCGCCGCCACCGCGCGCATCCTGCGGCGCTGGCCGCGGTGCTTGGCGGCGGCGACGATTACGAACTGTGTTTCACCGCGGCGCCGGACCGTCATGCCGCCGTGCTGCGTGCCGCCGCGCGCGCCCAAACCGCGGTGACCTGCATCGGCCGCGTGCTGCGCGCGCCGCAGGCCGCGTACCGCGTTGTGGTGGTGGACCGCGACGGACTGCCGCTGGCGCCGCTGCGCGGCGGCTTTGACCATTTTGCGGAGCCGGTGTGATGAACCTTCCTGTGCATCAGGACCCGCGCATTTTTGTCGCGATGCCGGCCTATGCCGGCATGATCCACGCCGCTTTCGCTGAATCGCTGCTGCGCAGCGTGGCTGAGCTGAAGATCGACATTGCCGGCAAGGCACGGCCGCTGATCGGCCATTACGGTTTCATCAAGAACGACGCCCTGGTCAGCCGCGCACGCAACAACCTCGCCGCCGAATTCCTGCGCGGCATCCCCACGGTTGACGGCAAGGGCGCCGAGTCGCTGACCCAGTTCGACTGGCTGATGTTCCTGGATACCGATCTGGTATTCGCGCCGGCTGATGTTGATCGCCTGTTCCGCGCCGCGCAGCGGTTTGGTCCCGGCATCTACGCCGGCAGTTATGCGCTGAAAAGCATCGAATCCGGATTTGTCTACAACGCCCAGCCGGGTGCGCTGCCCGATGCCGATGGGGTGATTGAAGTCCGCGAGGCCGGCACCGGCTTCATGCTGATCCACCGCGAGGTGTTTGTGCGGATGGCCGAACGTTACCGCGACGAGATCGCCTACGAGACCGATCGTATGGATGCCAGCGGCGGGCGCGAGCAGCGCCATGATTTTTTCACGGTTGGTGTGCGCTTCGATGCCTTTGTCGGCTGGAAGCGTTATTTGTCTGAGGACTGGTACTTCTGCCAGCGCTGGCTGGAAATGGACGGCAAGATAAGGCTGCACACCGGCATCCGCTGCCAGCATATTGGTCAGATGACCTACCCGGTGCCGGCCGAGCAACTGCTGGCGGCGGCGCGCAAGCTGCAGGCGTGAAACCGGCCAAGCGATCCGGCATGGCGCGGGCTCCCGCGGGTGCAAAAAAACCGCTCACTGAAGTGCTGCGGTTGGCACAGCGTGGTGCTTACGCCGAAGCACGCGCGCTGCTAGAACCGCTGATCGCCAGTCGCCCTGAAGATGTCGAGGCGCTGCAACTGCTCGGTGTGATCACGCTGCAGCAGGGGCGGCCCGATCTGGCCGAAGCTGAACTGCGCCGTGTGCTGGCGCTCAATCCCGCACATGCCATCGCCAATTCCAACCTCGGTCTTGCGTTGAGCCAGATGAACCGCGATGCCGAGGCTGTTGAACATTACGACCGTGCCATTGCCACCGACCCGAACTACATTGATGCACTGGTCAATCGCGGCGTCGCGCTGAACAAACTCAAGCGTTATGACGAAGCCATAGCCGCACAGCGCCGCGCGCTCGAACTCAAGCCCGGCCATGCCGGGGCGCTGAGCAACCTCGGCATGGCGCTGGCCAACCTGAACCGCCACGCCGAGGCGATTGCCTGCCACGAAGAGGCACGGCGGCTGGAGCCGCAATCCGCCGCCGCCCAGCACAACCTCGGCAATGTGCTGCTGCTCACCGGCGAATTCGCCCGCGGCTGGCCGCAGTTTGCCTGGCGCTGGCAGGCCAATCTGCCGCGGCTGGCCGCGGAGCAGCCGTTCTGGCTGGGCAATGAGCAGCAGCATGGCCGTTTTGATCTGCCGCATGGCGTGCGTTGCGCGATCAACCTGCCGTTCTGGGACGGTCGACCAACGCCGGATGCGCTGCTGGTATGGCCGGAAAAAGGGCTGGGCGAGCTGATCATGTTTGCGTCGATGCTGGACGAGGCCCGCGCCCGCGTCGGGCGGCTGACGCTGATCACCGATCCGCGGCTGATTCCGCTGTTCCGGCGCTCGTTTCCGCAGATTGAAGTGATTGCGCTCGAAGCAGCGCAGCGGCGCAGTGATTTCCGCTGGCAGTTGCCGATGGGTGATCTTTGCGGATTGTTGCGTCAGGGCAGGGATGATTTTCTGCGCAATCGCAAAGCCTATCTGGGCGCAGACCCGCAGCGTGTTGCCGCGTTGCAGGCGCAGTTGCCGCAAGGACGGCGCTGCGGGCTGGCCTGGTTCAGCAAGAATGTGCTGATCGGCAACCACAAAAGCCTCGGTCCCGAGCCTATCCGCAGCCTGCTCGGCGCCGCCGGCTGGCAGTTCATCGACCTGCAGTACGGCGATACCGGTGCGATCCGCGAGGAACTGCGGCGCGATACCGGCGTGGCAATCACCCGTGTCGATTCGGTGGATAACTTCAACGATCTCGAAGGCCTCGCCGCGCTGGTCGAAAGCTGCGATCTGGTGGTCACCGTCAGCACCGCCACCGCGCACCTTGCAGGTGCGCTGGGCAAGACCGTGTTCCTGATGCTGCCCCATGCCCAAGGTCGGTTCTGGTACTGGCAGGCCGAGGGTGATGTCGCGCTGTGGTATCCCAACGTACGCCTGTTCCGGCAGTCACGGGCTGGTGACTGGATGGCGGTGGTGAAGCGGGTGGGGGCGGAGATGGACAGGTTATGATGATCAAATCGCCCGCTGCAAATGATGAAAATTCTGCATAGCGCGATAACCCTCAGTATTGTTGAGAAGGTGCCCGCAATGACAACCAGCCCGCAACCGATGATTCTCGACCGCGATATTTATGTCCTGACCTTCAGGGGCAACAAGGAACTCCAGGCCTCGGAGACCGCGCTGTCGGCCCTGCAACTGGAACTGCTGGTGCTGATCGACGGGCGCGCGACGGTGGGTAAAATACGCCAGCGCCTGAAGACTGTGCTGAGCGACGAACAGTTCGCTGCTGCGGTGCACGAACTCAGCGCGGGTGGCTTCATCGATATCGGCACCAACCTGGTGACAATGTCGCCCGATTTCATTGAGTTTTTCAGTGCGACATCCCAGCCGCCATCAGACAGCGCGCTTGACCAGGCACAATCTGACGCATCCTCGGGCATGACCACGCTGCAGCAGCACGGCTATTTTGTGCGCATCGCGATCCGCGGCAGCGCAACGGCGCGGTCCGGTGCGCTCAATGTGCTGATCGTCGAGGATGACGAAGCGCTGGCGAAATTTTTGCGCCAGTACCTGCAGCTCGAGGGTTTTGTCGCCACCACCGCCGGCAACCGTGCCGAAATCATTACCGGGCTGCGCCAGCAACCACCGCCCGATCTGGTGTTGCTCGACGTGATGCTCCCCGACGCCGATGGCTTCGATGTATTGCTGAAGATGCGCGCACATCCGGCATTGAAGGCGGTGCCGGTGCTGATGCTCACCGCCAAGGCCAGCCGCGAATCGGTGCTGAAGGGACTGGCCGGTGGCGCCAACGGCTACATCACCAAGCCTTTCCAGCCTGACGCGCTGATCACCGCGGTAAAAACCGTGCTCGGCATTTCAAAAAATCCCTTCGACCGCGACAGCGGTCGTGTCGAGTAAATGCGGGTTGTGAGTGCAGATGAGTGACGAAGAATTCCGCCAGATGATGGCCGCAGCCAATGCCGAATTTCGTGCCAGCCTGCCTGCGCGCATTACTGCCATTGACGCGCTGTGGGCGCCAATTGCTGGCGGCAGCGCTACCGTCGCGCAGATGGAAGAGCTGATCCTGCTGGTGCACAAGATCGCCGGATCGGCGGGAACCTTCGGCGAGGATGAAGCAGGGGAACTGGCGTCAGAGATTGAGGCGAGGCTCACGCCTTATCGTGGTGCTGCGGGGATTGCGGATACAGGGGTGCGTGAGGAGATTGCTGCAGTGTTGGGGCGGTTGCGGGCGAGGGTAGGGTAATTGGTTTGAAAGTTACATCGCCCCTGAGGTTTTTCACGCTGCCCGATATGCTGCGGGTGGCCGATCAGGTTTACACATGGGCTGCCAAGCATGGTTGAGGGGCGATCAGACTAATGAATGGTCATGGCTGAAAAGAAATCGACTCCGGTACTCATGGCACTCTTGGCCAATCTTGCTAGCACCGCCGTCAGCCTCATAAACCAGGTCGCTCAGTTTTGCCAATTGCAGGTTCGTTGTCATCGCCCCCCCTATCATCTCTTGGGATTCAGTATGTCACCCACTTGTCGACGCACTTTCGGATCTGCCAATTCCCTGTCCCATTCCTTCATTTGCTGCTCGGCTTCTTTCATCCGTTCAGGTCGTTCCCGCTTCCAGCGCGCTTCCGCTTCAACCATGTTGTAATCTTGCCCTGCCTTGATCCAAGGCAACACGTGTGCGAGGAAAGGTAGGGGGAGTGGAACGCGGAGGAAGTCTGTTGCATCAATTACCGGGTATTGCCGGTAGTCCTTCCCTTCAGGCCTCCTAAACCACAATTCGACACCCTTGCCATATTGCAAAAATCGCTCCAGCTGGGTTCCAGTCATGGTGCATCCGATATCCAGCTTGAGGTAGGCAAGGCCGGGAAAGAATGACTTGTCGTATTCTCGAATAGTGACGTCCAGCGAGCCGCCTTGCTTAAGACGCTGGTAATCAGGAGTTGACAGGCGCACCAAACGCCCATAGCGGCTGCTCCGTTCACCTGAATACCTCCGATCTTCGACGCTCATGGCAAGAAACCTTTCCCGTGGCACGTTGCTCATCAGCAAGGTATCTTGCGTCGGAATACCGGACACGCTGGCTCGCGCATCCTCCGGCCACGCGATAGGCAGTGTGTTGTCGAGGTACAGGATCAGCTCGCATGAATAGCCCGCCATGATTCGGTGGTGTCTGACCCGAAACTCCATCCCCTGGATCGCCCCGCTTGGCTCGGTGCCCGGTTCCGGGTCGGGCAAGACAAAACGCTTGGCGAATGCTTTGGTATAAACCGCCACCTTCATGGTTTCGATAGGTAGCGGGTCGGTAAGCTTGGCCTCAGCAGCACTTGAGAACGCAGGCAACAAAAGCCATAAGCATAAACCAATGATCAAGATGCAAGGGATTTTCTTCACGCCACCACCTCTCGAATACGCTTAAATTTTTATGTTGAAGTCTTGTTTTTTCTTGGCGCATTTTCGCCGCTTTCTGAATTGCAGCACCAACAGAGTTAAGTGCTTTAGAGAGTTCAGCCGCCGCCGGCAAGGGCAGCACCAGGCGCTGACTGACCACACGCTGCTCCGGTCGCCCCTCCCCGCCAGGGACCAAGACTTGATACAAGTCAATTTGCGCAACACCACCACGCAATCCAATACTGAGCTTCCCCCGAAATTTCGTCTTCCAAGGCAGTGCGGATAGGATAACGAAATTGGAGGCTATTAATGTTCAAGATACCAAAGCAGGAATACACCGCGGAGTTCAAGACACTGGCGGTCAAGCGGGTTGAGGCTGGGCAAGGGATCGGGCCTGTGGCGCGGGATCTGGGTCTGGTCGAGCAGACGCTGCGCAACTGGGTCAAGGCGGTCAAGCAAGGCAAGCTCAACGCGCCTGGCAGCAAGGCGGTCACGGCAGAGCAGATGGAACTCTCACGCGTGCGTGCCGAGAATGCCCGTCTGCGGATGGAGAATGAAATTTTAAAAAAAGCGACGGCGTACTTCGCCAAGGATGCGCTATGAAGTACGCCTGGATCGACACGCAGCGCAAAGCGTATCCGCTGCCGGTGATGTGCGAAACGCTGACGGTGAGCATTAGCGGCTACCGTGCCTGGAAGCGTGGTGGCTGCCCGACCCGAAAACGACTGACCGATGTCCAAGTGCTGGCCCTGATCCGCGCCATCCATACCCAGCGCAAGGGGGCATACGGCTCGCCCCGGATGATGCGGGAGATCCGGGGGCGTGGTTTCCCGGCGAGCAAGGCACGGGTTGAGCGTTTGATGCGTGCGCATGGCATCCGGGGTCGGCACAAGCGGTGCTACAAGGCGACGACGGACTCGAAACATGGATTGAGCTTCCCCCGAAATTTCGTCTTCCATGAGTAAGTCGATAGGATGACGAAACGGGAGGAAGCTGATGTTCAAGATACCGAAGCAGGAATACACATCCCAAAGGTACCGGAGTAGATTTCTTTCAAAGGTGCCGGAGTAGATTTCTTTTCCATCACAATCCTCCGTTCTCTATAAACCCAACACCAGTTGATCCACTGACTCAACATCACCCACCTTGGCTCGTCGCCCTTGCCGCATAGGCTTGAGCCGCTTGCCCAACGCGGCTTCCATTTCTTCACGAAACCGCTCATTGCCCAAGGGCTGCCCGTGGTTCAGGGCCTTGCGGATATCGGCGACCGCCGCCTCATCGAGATGAGCGCGAAACAAGGCGCGGTACACTGATCGACGCTCTTCCGCATTGATGGCCAAGGCCAGATAGAGTGGATGGTCGGTGATCAGCGGATTGGTTTCGCCCAAGCCATGCCAGCGGTAGCTGGTCCAGCGATAGTCCGCCGGGTCATCAACCATGTTCGCGGTAACGGGGTTGAGTTCAATATAGCGATAGCAGGTGAGCAGATAGTCTTCAGCCTGGATGACGCTGGCCTTGAAGCGTCCCTCCCAGACCGAGCCGCTGCGTTTATAAGTGCGATTGAGGTATTGTGCGTAGTGGCGCCCGAGGGATTGCATCATCCAGGTAATGCTGTCGGCCTGCCGGGGGCTTACCAGCAGGTGGACGTGATTGGTCATCAAGGCATAGGCGTGGATATCACAGCCGTATTTGGCTGCGGCATCTTTCAGCCAGTGCAGGTAACAGTGATAGTCCTCATCGCTAAAAAAACACGCCGTGCGATTATGTCCACGCTGCACGATGTGCTGCGGGTGGCCGATCAGATTGACGCGGGGACGGCGAGGCATGGTTGGGGCCGATCAGGCTAATGAATGGTCATGGCTGAAAAGAAATTGACTCCGGTTCCTTTGGTGTTCCTTTGGCCGTTCTTTTGGTCGGTACCTTTGGTGGCGATCGTCTGGGCATGACAAGTGCCGCGCGTTGATTGTCTGGCTTTAACGCGTTGCTGGCGGTAAAGTTATACCGACCCTGTTCAAAGTCATGGAATTAAAAATCACGTGAAAGAGCGCGCCAAGTATGGTCGCAGCAAGGTGGCGGCAACCCGTCAGTTTCCTCGCATTGCGACAGAGGAATCTTCCTGTGCACGGTCAGGGCTGGGTTCACGCATTGCGGCACGTTTCAGCAAGGTGGGTCTTGCGGTTGAGTTGCCGGAGTTTCACGCCGCTGCAACCCGGTAAAACTCATTCAAGCCTTGATCATTTAGAGCGCCTAGCAAAATGATTCTGACCATCCGAAAAATCCCCCTCACCCTCGGTCCTTCTCCCGGAAGGAGAGGGAAGAAAAGCCCTTCTCCCACTGGGAGAAGGCTTGGGATGAGGGAAGCTTTTCATTCTGCTGGGCACCCTTAGACGTACCAGCTTCCGTTTTATGACTGATACCACCGTCCGCCCCGATTTCCGTTTCCTGTTCCGCCATCCCGCGCACTTCATCGCCTTCGGCGGCGGGGCGGGGCTGGCGCCGGTGGCGCCGGGTACCTTCGGCACGCTGCTGGCGCTGCCGATCTTTCACTGGCTGTCGCCACAGATTGAGCCCTGGAGTTTTCTGGTGCTGGTGGTGGCGCTGTTCTGGATCGGTGTCTGGGCTTCAGCGGTGACCGGGCGTGCCCTCGGAGCGGCAGACCACGGCGGCATGGTGTGGGACGAGACAGTGGCTTTTCTGCTGGTGCTGTTTTTTGTGCCAGCCACCGGCTACTGGCAGGCATTTGCCTTCCTGATTTTCCGCTTGTTCGACATTCTGAAACCGCCGCCGATTCGCTACTATGACCGCTTGCTCAAGAACGGCTTTGGTGTGATGTGGGATGACCTGCTCGCTGCCGGTTACACGTTGCTGGTGATGGCCGTGGCCTACAGCCTGATTGGATGACGGGAGATTGCGCATGGGAGTGGCGGTGGATGATCAAACGCTGGTGCGGCTGGCGTCCGAGGTCGGCGAGGCGCTGAAGGCGCAGGGGCTGATGCTGGCCACGGCCGAATCCTGCACCGGCGGCTGGATTGCGCAGGCCTGCACTTCGGTGGACGGCAGCTCGAACTGGTTCGAGCGTGGTTTTGTCAGCTACACCTATATTTCCAAGCGCGAAATGCTCGGCGTGACGCAGCAAACGCTGGGCGCGCACGGAGCGGTGTCCGAACCGGTGGTGCAGGAGATGGTGACCGGTGCGCTGGCCAACAGCCATGCCCAGGTGGCGGTGGCGGTCAGCGGTACCGCCGGTCCCGGTGGCGGCACGCCGCAGAAACCGGTGGGTACTGTGTGTATCGCCTGGGGCGTCAAGAATGGCGAGCCGAAAAGCCTTACCCGGCACTACGCCGGTGACCGTGAAGCCGTGCGGCGGCAGACGGTGCGTGATGCCCTGCAGGGCCTGCTCGAACTGCTGCCCGGTACACACAAGCCATGACGGAAAATTTATAAGTATTTGTTTTTATTGAATTTTTTATTCAATGAGTGGTTTTTTACACACTACTGTATAAATATTCACCTTTTCCTGAAATTTGTGTAAACTGCGAGCCATCGCAAGACATTAAGCACAACAGAACAAGCATCACGGATCGAGCAAGACCGATCGAATCAATCATCAGGCTGGCGCGCAGTCATTCAATCGAACACGCAGACTTGAAAGGCAAAGAGGACATCATGGACGAAAACAAAAGCAAGGCACTGGCGGCGGCGCTGTCGCAGATCGAAAAGCAGTTCGGCAAGGGCTCGGTGATGCGCATGGGCGAGTCCGACATCACCAAAGACATCCAGGCGGTATCGACCGGTTCGCTGGGGCTGGATATCGGGCTGGGCATCGGCGGCCTGCCGCGTGGCCGTGTGGTCGAAATCTACGGTCCGGAATCATCGGGCAAAACCACGCTGACACTGTCGGTGATCGCGCAGATGCAGAAACTCGGCGGCTCGGCGGCGTTCATCGATGCCGAACACGCGCTCGACCCGCAATACGCCGCCAAGCTTGGCGTGAAAGTGGACGAGCTGATCATCTCCCAGCCCGACAACGGTGAGCAGGCGCTGGAAATCGCCGACATGCTGGTGCGCTCGGGTTCGGTTGATGTCGTGGTCATCGATTCGGTGGCGGCGTTGGTGCCCAAGGCCGAGATCGAGGGTGAGATGGGCGAGCCGCAGATGGGGCTTCAGGCGCGGCTGATGAGCCAGGCGCTGCGCAAGCTCACCGCCAATATCAAACGCTCGAATACGCTGGTGATTTTCATCAACCAGATTCGCATGAAAATCGGTGTCATGTTCGGCAATCCGGAAACCACCACTGGCGGCAACGCGCTGAAATTCTATGCTTCGGTGCGCATCGATATCCGCCGCATCGGCTCGATCAAGAAGGGCGAGGAGGTCATCGGTTCCGAGACCCGTGCCAAGATCGTCAAGAACAAGGTGGCGCCGCCATTCCGTCAGGCCGAATTCGACATTCTCTACGGCGAGGGTATTTCGCGCGAAGGTGAGATCATCGAGCTTGGTGTTGCCCACAACATCATCGAAAAATCCGGTGCCTGGTATTCCTACGGCAAGGACCGCATCGGCCAAGGCAAGGACAACACCCGTGACTGGCTGCGCGAGAACCCGGCAGTGGCTGACGAGATCGAAGGCAAGATCCGCGCAGCGGTCGGTGTATCCGGAGGGCCGCAGCCGAAGAAGCCGGTGCTCGAGGTGGTCGAATCCGAACCCGCGGGCCGCAAGAAGGCATCGGGTGAATAACGCAGGCGGGTAAGCCAACAGATCATCCCCGGCAGCACGCGCCATGCCGGCTCAAGAACCCAAGCTGAGGGTCCGTGCACTTAGGCACTTGGCGCGGCGCGAGTACACAAGGCAGGAGCTGGCACGTGTACTCGCGCCGCACGATGCAGTCCTCGACGAGTTCTCGCAGCGCGGCTGGTTGTCTGAAACAAGGGCTGCGGAGCAGCTGGTGCATGCCCGGCGCGGGCGCTACGGTCCGGCACGTATCCGCCGCGACCTCGAGGCCAGGGGTGTTTCGGCCGAATTGATCGGCAGTACCGTGGCCGGCCTGAAGGAAGGCGAGTTCGAGGCGGCGCGTGTGGTGTGGCAGAAAAAATTCCGTGAACCGGCAGGCAGTGCCGCGGAGCGGGCGAAACAGGCGCGGTTCCTGCTGGGCCGCGGTTTCAGTGGCGAAGTGATCACCAAACTGCTGCGGTCCATCGGTCGCGGCCAAACAGAAGATAACGGAGACGAATCATGATCCTGATGATGATGCTGTGGAACAAGGCCCAGGAGTACCGCGACCAGTGCGTGTTTTACGGCGCAATGGCGATCACCTTCATGCTGATGGTGGTCTGAGCCGGCGCACGGATGGCACGTCCACAGGCTACAATGTGGATGCCGCCGGATGGACCGCGCAACGGTCCTGAACTACTGAAATCACGGCGGCACCGGCCGCCGTTCGCGGCTGAACCCAATCGATGAGGTTTGCCGCATGAAATCCTGCTTTTTCACCTTCCGCTTTTTTACTGTATTTACCCCGCTGTTTTTGCTGCCAGTGCTGATGCTGCCGGCGATGCCGGCCACGGCGCAGGCCTACCCGACCAAGCCGCTGCGTTTTGTGGTGTCGTTCACCCCCGGTGGTTCGCAGGATGTGGTGGCGCGGCTGTTCGGGCAGAAGGTCGGCGAGGCGCTTGGCCAGCAGGTGGTGATCGAGAACCGTGCCGGCGCCGGCGGGCTGATCTCGGCGCAGATCGTGGCCCGCTCCAACCCGGACGGTCATACGCTGTTCCTGTCCAACGGCGCGCCGCTGGCGATCATTCCCAACCTGCAGCCGAATGTCGATTACCATCCGCTGAAGGATTTCACCCACATCATTCATCTGATTGATTTGCCGCTGGTGGTGCTGGTCAATACCAAACTGCCGGTCACCGGCATCAAGGAGCTGATCGCCTATTCAAAGGCGAACAAGGGGCGCATCAACACCGCCTCCACCGGCAACGGCACCTACACCCACCTCACGCTGGAACTGTTCAAGATCGCCACCGGCGCGAATCTGACCCATGTGCCGTACAAGGGCGCCGCGCCGGCTTTCACCGACCTGCTCGGCGGCCAGATCGAGAGCATGTTCACCACCACCGCTTCGGCGCAGCCGCATCTGGCTTCGGGCCGGGTTCGGGTGCTGGCGGTGACCACGCCGAAACGCGCGTCGCTGATGCCCAGTGTGCCGACGATGACCGAATCCGGTTTCCCCGGTTTTGAAGTGTCATCATGGGCCGGCGTGTCCGGGCCGGCGGGCATTCCGCCGGCGGTGGCGAAGCGGCTGGCGGTGGAATTCGGCAAGGCGATGGAATTGCCGGATACCAAGGCCCGTCTTGCCAGCCTCGGTGTCGAGCCTTCAGGGGCGACGCATGAGGTCTTCACCAAAATGATCCGCGACGAGAGCGAGCGCTGGGCGAAGGTGATCAAGACCGCCGAAATCCGGCCCTGATCCGGCGATGCGTTCCGTCGCGATAGTCGGCGCCGGTCCGGTGGCCCGCGCCAGCGCGGTGTTGCTGGTGCGCATGGGCCATGCCGCATCACTGTGGTCACCCAGCGGCCGCAAGACGGCGGCGCTGGCGCCTGCCGCCGCCGGCCGCGCGCGCCTGCCTTACACCGGCTGCATCAGCGGCAGCATCGAGGTCGGCATCATCACCGATCCGGCGCAGCTCGCGCAGCACGATGTGGTGCTGATCGCCGTTCCGGGCAATGCCTACCCATCGATCCTGCCGTGTATCACCCCGCATCTGCGTGTTGCGCAGACCGTGATCGTCAGCGGCGCGTTGTCACTGGCGCCGTTGTGGCTTTATGAGCGCAGCGGTGCGCCCGGTGCGCGGCCGCTGCTGCTGTCCTGGGGCACCACCATTGCCACCGCGCGGCTGCCCGATCCGGCGGGGGTTCAGGTCAACACCGTGCGAACGCGTTTTGAGGTTGCAGCATTGCCCGAAAGCCGCGGCGGGGAAGCATTGACGATCTGCCGCGAACTGTTTGGTGATCACTTCAGCGTCGCTCCACTGCTCGCCACGGCCCTGCTCAACGTCAATCCGGTGGCGCATGTCGCGGAAGTGCTGCCCAACCTGACACGTATCGACCGGCGCGAAGCCTGGTCGCTGTTCGGTTGCCTGACCCCTTCGGCGGCGCGGCTGGGCGAAGCCATTGACCTGGAGCGTCAGGCGATTGCCCGCGCCTTTGGCCTTGAGGTGCGCTCGATCCACGAGCACACTCATCTTTCCTATCATGTGCCACTGGGCAGCTATGCCGAAATGGCGGCCGCCATTGATGCCGGCGGCGGCAGCCCGCTGGGCCCGGTCACGCTGGAGCACCGGTATCTGCTGGAGGACGTGCCCTATGGCCTGGTGTTCTACGAAACCCTGGCGGCAATTGTCGGCGTCGCGGTACCCAATATCAGCGCCGCAATCACGCTGTTTTCGACGGTCAGCGGACATGATTTCCGCACTGAAAACGTGCTGTTGCACGAGCTGGGGCTGGATCGCCTGAGCCCGGCCGAACTGATGGCCCGCTGCAGTGGTGACTGAGCCGGGAGGGACGCGGAAGAAAGTGGTTTAAAATCTGCGGTTTACCAAACCTTTCCCGGTTCGCCGGCACCTCCGCATGAAATCCGCTGAAATCCGCGACAAGTTCCTCAAATACTTCGAGTCCAAGGGCCACAGCATTGTCGCCTCCAGCCCGCTGGTGCCCGGCAATGATCCGACGCTGCTGTTCACCAACTCCGGCATGGTGCAGTTCAAGGACGTGTTCCTCGGGCAGGAAACGCGGCCGTACAAGCGCGCCACCACTTCGCAGCGCAGCCTGCGTGCCGGCGGCAAGCACAACGACCTCGAGAATGTCGGTTACACCGCGCGCCATCACACCTTCTTCGAGATGCTCGGCAATTTTTCCTTCGGCGATTATTTCAAGAAGGATGCGATCCACTACGCCTGGGAGCTGCTGACCTCGGTCTACGGGCTGCCCAAGGACAAACTCTGGGTCACCGTCTACCAGACCGATGACGAGGCCTGCGACATCTGGGCCAATGACATCGGTGTGCCGAAAGAACGCATCGTGCGTATCGGTGACAAGCCGGGTGGCGGCTCCGACAATTTCTGGCAGATGGCCGACACCGGCCCCTGCGGTCCCTGCAGTGAAATCTTCTACGACCACGGCGACAAGGTTGAAGGCGGCCCGCCCGGCTCCAAGGATGCCGATGGTGACCGTTACATCGAAATCTGGAACCTGGTGTTCATGCAGTTCAACCGGGATGACAAGGGCGTGCTGCATCCGCTGCCCAAGCCTTCTGTCGATACCGGCATGGGGCTCGAGCGCATCGCCGCGGTGCTGCAGCATGTGCATTCCAACTATGAAATCGACCTGTTCCAGGCGCTGATCAAGGCCGCCGCACGCGAGACCGGAGCGAAAGACCTCGGCAGCAATTCACTGAAAGTCATCGCCGACCATATCCGCGCCTGTTCCTTTCTGATCGTCGATGGCGTGATTCCCGGCAACGAGGGCCGTGGCTATGTGCTGCGCCGGATCATCCGTCGTGCGATCCGCCACGGTTACAAGCTGGGCCAGACCAAGCCGTTCTTCCACAAGGTTGTCGCCGATCTGGCCAAGGCCATGGGTGAGGCCTATCCCGAGCTGCCCAGGGTGCAGGAACGGGTGACGCAGATCCTCAGGCAGGAAGAGGAGCGTTTCGCCGAAACCCTGGAAAACGGCATGAAGCTGCTGGAGCAGGCGCTCGGTCGCGAAGACAAGATGCTCGACGGCGAGACCGTGTTCCAGCTCTATGACACCTACGGCTTCCCGGTCGATCTGACCGCCGACATCGCGCGCGAGCGCGGCGTGATGATGGATTACGCCGGTTTCGAATCCGCGATGCAGCGCCAGCGTGAGCGCGCGCGCGCCGCGTCCAAATTCCAGATGGGCACCGCGGTCGATTACCAAGGTGTAAAGACGGATTTTCAGGGCTATGAAAAGATGGCGCTGGATGGCGCTGAAGTGGTGGCGATTTACCGTGAGGGCACGGCCGTGCAGTCTATTGATCACGGTGACACCGCGGTGATCGTGCTCGACCGCACGCCCTTTTATGCCGAGTCCGGCGGCCAGGTCGGCGACCGCGGCGAACTGGTGGCCGCCAGCGGCAGCTTTGCCGTGGCCGACACCCAGAAAATCCAGTCTGATGTGTTCGGCCACCACGGCACGCTGAAGACCGGCGCACTCAAGGTTGGGGATCATGTCGAGGCGCGGGTTGATGTGGATCAGCGCCGGCGCACCATGCGCAATCACTCGGCAACGCACCTGATGCACAAGGCATTACGCGAGGTGCTGGGCACTCATGTGCAGCAGAAGGGTTCACTGGTCGATGCCGACAAGACCCGCTTTGATTTTTCCCACGACAAACCGCTGACCTCCGGCGAGATCCGCGAAGTTGAGGCGCGAGTCAATGCCGAGATCATGCAGAACGTGGCGACGCGTGCGCGCATCCTGCCGATCGAGGAGGCGAAGAAGGCCGGGGCGGTGATGTTGTTCGGCGAGAAGTACGGCGATGAGGTGCGGGTACTCGACATTGGCGGTTCGCGCGAATTCTGCGGCGGCACCCACGTCGAACGCACCGGCGACATCGGTGTATTCAAGCTCTACTCGGAAGGTGGTGTGGCGGCCGGCGTGCGTCGTGTCGAGGCGACCACCGGCGGCAGCGCGCTCATGATGATTGACAGCCAGCTCGGCGAGTTTGGCGAGGTGGCGCGCCAGTTGCGTGCCCAGCCCGGCGCCGGCAGCGTTCTGAAGGCGGTGCAGATGCTGGCCGACGAGAAAAAGGCGCTGGAGAAGGAAATCGCCAGACTGCGCTCGAAGCTGGCCTCGGGCCAGGGTGGAGACCTGTCGGCACAGGCTGCCGAAGTGAAGGGTGCCAAAGTGCTCGCTGCCGCCATCGACGGTGCCGATGCCAAGTCACTGCGCGAGGCGATGGACAGCCTGAAGGACAAGCTGAAAAGCGCGGCCATCGTGCTCGCCAGCAGCGAGGGCGGCAAGGTTACGCTGATCGCCGGTGTCACCGCTGACCTGACCGCGAAGGTCAAGGCCGGCGAGCTGGTCAACTTTGTTGCCCAGCAGGTTGGCGGCAAGGGTGGCGGCCGGCCGGACATGGCCCAGGCAGGCGGCACCGATCCGTCGAAGCTGCCGGCGGCGCTGGCGTCGGTGCAGGCCTGGGTGGGCGAGCGGCTGTGAAGGTTTCGGACTTTCCGGCGTGGTTGGTGGTGCTGGCCCTGATGTCACCTGCGGTAGTGCTCGCACAAAACCACGGTGGTGAAGTCATTGAGGCCACCACCGCCGCCGGCGACAGGGTGCGCCTGCTGCCCAACGGCCGCTGGGAATTTGTCGATGCCCAAAAAGCCGAGGCGGCGAAGGCGGTTGCGCAGCGTTATCCCGAAAACCAGGGCTGTCCGCCGGGCAGTCAGGGCGGTTTGTTCGGCGTCGGCCGCTGCATCCAGCCCGGCGAAAAGGACTACAACCGGGGAAGCCTTAGAAGCAATGCAAGGTGATGAGTGCAGAATGCAGAGTAAAACCCGGGGCGGAGACGTTGCCGGGTTTTTTATTTTGTACTTTGCATTTTGCAACGCCCTTCAGAAGGGCAGCGTCGCATCCGGTTTGAGCGCAAGCAGTGCCGAGCGAAACTCGCCCTGAATACGCCGCAGCGCGGTTTCATCATCGGCTTCGAAACGCAGCACGATGATCGGCGTGGTGTTTGACGGCCGCGCGAGACCGAAACCGTCGGCGTATTCCACGCGCAGGCCGTCGATTCTGATGATGTCTTTCGCGGCCGGGAATTTCGCGGTTTTTTGGAGCTGCTCCATCAACGCGTAGTTTTCACCCTCGCTGAGCTGCCATTGCAGTTCCGGCGTGCTCACCGAGTCGGGCAGGGCTTCGAGCACGGCCGAGGGGTTGTCGCCGCGGCTGAGGATTTCGAGCAGGCGTGCCCCCGCATACAGGCCGTCGTCAAAGCCGTACCAGCGTTCCCTGAAAAAGATGTGCCCGCTCATTTCCCCTGCAAGCGGCGCGCCGGTTTCGCGCAGTTTCTGCTTGATGAAGGAATGCCCGGTCTTCCACAGCAGCGGCTTGCCGCCGTGTTCGCGGATCCAGCCGAACAGGTGGCGCGTACACTTCACGTCGAAAATGACCTCGCCGCCGGGCACACGCGACAGCACGTCGGCGGCGAACAGCATCAGCTGGCGGTCGGGATAGATGATTTTTCCGGATCGGGTGACCACACCGAGGCGGTCACCGTCGCCGTCGAAGGCGAGCCCGAGCTCGGCATCACCCTGGCGCAGCGCCGCGATCAGGTCTTCAAGGTTGTGCGGCTGCGAGGGATCGGGGTGGTGGTTGGGAAATGTGCCATCGACTTCGCAGAACAGTTCCTGCACCGTGCAGCCGAGCCGGCGGTACAGCTCCGGCGCGGTGGCGCCGGCTACGCCGTTGCCGGCATCAACCGCGATGTGCATCGGCCGCGCGAGCTTGAGCGTGGAGACAATGCGCTCGAGGTAGGCGGCGCGGATATCGTGCGTACGGTATCCGCCGCTGCCGTTGTCGAGCCGGTTGTCGGTGAGTCGCGCGCGTAAAGCCTGGATGGTTTCACCGGCGAGGGTTTCGCCGGCCAGCATCATCTTCAGGCCGTTGTACTGCGGCGGATTGTGCGAGCCGGTGACCATTACGCCGGACAGCGTGTCCAGTTCATGTGCCGCGAAGTAGAGCATCGGTGTCGCTACCTGACCGACATCGATGACATCAACGCCGGCGGACTGCAGGCCGCGCGCCAGCGCCGCGGCCAGTGCCGGTCCCGACAGCCGGCCGTCGCGGCCGATGACCACGCTGCTGCGTCCGCGTGCCCGTGCTTCGCTGCCGATGGCGCGGCCGATCTGTTCGACGCCGGCTTCGGTCAGCGTGTCGCCGACGATGCCGCGGATGTCATAGGCCTTGAAGATTCCCGGTGGTGGCAGTTTGGTGTCGGGCATGGTTTGAAATACCGAGTGATGAGTATAAAATAATCAATAAAAACAATAACTTAGGTATTATACCCGAGTGAATCGAGAAATTCGATGACAGCCTGCGGCAACCAGCCCAGCCCGCCGCGGGGATCGGGGAATCCGACATGGCCGCCGGTCTGCGGAAACACTGCCGTGATTGCCGGAGACAGCATTGCTGTCACCGGAAGTGCTGTGCCGGGCAGGAAGGGATCGTTGCGCGCATTGAGCAGCAGCGTCGGCACCGCAATCGACTGCAGCAGCGGCTTGCTGCTGGCACGGGTGTAGTAGTCATCGACGTTGCGAAAGCCGTGCAGCCTTGCGGTGACCAGATCGTCGAATTCGCGCAGCGTGCGCGAAGCCTGCAATTTTGTGATGTCGAACAATCCGGGGTGTTGCGCCAGCTTGAGCAGTGATTTGCGTTTCATCGTCGCCAGGAAGTTGCGCGTGTAAATCATGTTGAAGCCAAGCTCCAGCGCATTGGCCGCGGCGTGCAGGTCCAGCGGCGCCGAGATCGCCGCGGCGCGGTGGACCACGGCCGCAGCCGCCGCGCCCTGTTCACCCAGCCATTTCAGCAGCGCGTTGCCGCCGAGCGATACCCCGGTGGCATGGATCGGACCATCATGTGCGGCGCGCAACCGGCGCAGGACCCAGTCGATTTCGGCGCTGTCGCCGGAATGGTAGGCCCGCGGCAGGCGATTGATTTCACCGCTGCAGCCGCGAAAGTGCGCAACCACGCCATGCCAGCCGCGCCTCGCGGCCGCATCCATCAGCGCCCTCGCGTAGTGACTGTTCGAGCTGCCTTCAAGCCCGTGGAACAGCACCAGCAGCGGTTTCCGGTCCGGCTCAATCCTCAATCCCCGATCCTGAAGTTCAGTCCAGTCGAGATCGATGAAATCGCCGTCGGGCGTGTCCCAGCGCTCACGCCGGTAGTACAGGCGCGGCCGCGGCGCGAGCAGGGCCGGATAGAGGGTTTGCAGATTGCCACCGGGCAGCCAGGGTGGTGCGCGGTAGTCCAGAGCGGTGGGCATGGTCGCCATGTTAGGTGAAGCGCGGTGCCCCGCCCCAAAAAAAAGAGCCCCGCAGGGCTCTTTGGCGGCACGCACCGGGTGCTCAGTCGCGGTACGACGGATCCTTGCGGTCGAGCTTGCGCAGCAGCGCCGGCCATTCCAGCAGGCCGAAGCGGCGGCGCACGCCGGGCAGCATCAGGTTGTTGGTGTACTTGGTGACTTCCTCGGGCGGCATCTGCAGTTCGGTGTTGCAGGACAGCGTCATCACCTGCAGTTCACAGGCGCGCTCGAGGCGGAACATGTTGTTGAAGCACTCGGCAATGCTGGCGCCGCAGGTCAGCAGGCCGTGGTTGCGCAGCACCATCGCTTCGCGGTTGCCGAGGTTTTGCACCAGGCGTTCGCGCTCTTCGAGGCGCAGCGCCACGCCCTCATAGTCGTGATAGGCAATGTCGAGGAAACGCATCGACGACTGGGCGATCGGCAGGATGCCGCATTTCATCGCGGACACCGCCATGCCCGGCAGGGTGTGGGTGTGGATGATGCACTCGACGTCGTGGCGCGCGGCGTGGATGGCGCTGTGGATCACGAAGCCGGCCTGGTTCACGCCGTACTCGGTGGCGTTGAACAGCACATTGCCGTCGAGGTCGATCTTCAGCATCGACGAGGCGGTCATTTCCTCGTAGAGCATGCCGTAGGGGTTGATCAGGAATTCGTTGTGGGTGCCGGGCACACGAACCGAGATGTGGTTGGCGACCATCTCGACCATGCCGTATTCCGCCATCAGGCGGTAACAGGCGGCGAGATTGACACGGGCTTCCCATTCTTCCTTGCTGACCTGTTCACGCACAGGCTTGTTGATCTTGATGGCTGGGGCGTTCATGGCGGCTCCTTCGTGGGCTCAGAGGGCGTTAAATCGGGTGCGTTGATTCTTCGGCTACGTTGAGTCGGAAAACATTAAGTCAGCGGGGATTCTACGCCCGCAATCGCAGGTGCATGGGCGGTTGCTCACAGTCTGGAACAGGGCGCCCGGAGTCACGCTGCGGCGTAGGCACCAGCGCCACCGCCGGCCAGTTTGCCGAACACCGCGCCCGAGGTCAGGCCGGTGCCGCCGGGATAGTTGTGATAGAACAGCCCGCCGACCATTTCCCCTGCAGCAAAGAGTCCGGGAATCGGCTGGCCGGCAGTGTCTTCGACATTGCCGTCACCGTTGACCTTGACGCCGCCGAAGGTGAAGGTCACACCACAGGTCACCGCATAGGCCTCGAACGGCCCCTGTTCGATGGTCAGCGCCCAATTCGATTTGTTGACCTTGAGGCCTTCGGTGCGGCGGCCGTCCTTGACCGTCAGGTTGAACGGAATGTCGGTGCGCACCGCCTTGTTGTAGGCCCTGATTTCGCGCAGGCAGTTGTCGGCGTTGACGCCGTCGAGTTTTTTCACCAGCTCCTCCAGGGTGTCGGCGCGGACCTTGGTCACCTGCTTGATGCGGTATTCGTCACGCAGCATCGGGATCGACTGCGCATCAAAGACCTGCCACGCGAACATGCCCGGCTGGTTCAGCACCACGGCGCCGTACTTGGCATAGGTGTAGTTGCGGATATCGGCGCCTTCGTCGACGAAGCGCTCGCCGTTGGCATTGATCATGATGCCGATCGGATAGCTGTGTTTCTGGAAGTTGTCGCCGACGGCGAGATCGCCGAAGGCCGGCGCATTCATGTCCCAGCCGACAGCATGGCAGCCCGACCAGTGGCCGTAGGGCAGTGCGCCGGCTTCCAGCGCCATGCGGATGCCGGCGCCGGTGTTGAAGCGGGTGCCGCGCACCTTGGCGAGGTCCCAGCCGGCGCCGAGGTAGCGCGTGCGCATCTCGGCGTTGGATTCGAAGCCGCCGCAGGCGAGCACCACCGCCTTGCAGCGGATTTCGACATTGCGGCCCTGACTCCGCGCTTTTACCCCGATCACGCGGCCTTCGTCATCCTGGATCAGCCCTGTCGCCGGGGTTTCGTAGAAGATGGTGATGCCTTCGCGTTCGCAGGCCTTGTGTTCGTTTTCAACGAGGCCGGGGCCGCCACCCCAGGTTTCGGCGGCGAGTCCGCCGAAGAACTTGAACTTGCCGTCGATTTTCATCGCCTGGCGGCCGAAGCTCGCCTGGAATTTCACGCCCTTTTTGCGCATCCATGCCAACGTTTCAAGGCTGCGCGATACCAGGATTTCGCAGAGGTCGGGATCGGTGCGGTACTGGGTGATACGACCCATGTCGTCGTAGAACTGCTCGGCGGTGTAGGTGCCGAAGTCGGCGCTGTCGATCTCGGCCTGGGTCAGGTCGGGCACCAGTTGCTTGAGGTCCTCCACGCCGTTGAACAGCACTCGCATCGCGCCGGCGGTGTAACGGCTGTTGCCGCCGCATTCCTCGACCGGTGCGGCCTCGAGCATGATCACGCGGCCACCGTGTTCGCGGGCGGCGAGTGCGGCGCAGGCGGCGGCATTGCCGGCGCCGATGACGATGACATCGGGATTGCCAAAAATGGATGTACTCATGGTGTTGCCAAGGCTCCGGTTGCGGTGTTGCGGTGTATTCGGATGGTTTCGCGAGTTGGGTTGTGAATCACCTGCAATGGCTGCGGGCGGCAGCATTTTGGTGGCGTCCACTAAACGGACTTGTAAATTATATTTCAGGGGTGCCGCAGAGGGGTGATCAAATCCATTTTACGGACACGATCTGCGGATGAATCCCGGATGAACGAAGTCCGGTGGTGCTGCGGATCAGTGCAGTGTTTTTGAGGACGGTTCGCCGGTGACATCCGCTTTCACCGTGGCCGGCGCAGGACCGGCATGGTGGGCGACCATGCGCCAGCCGTGTTCGGTGCGCTGGTAGACATTGGTGGCGATCATTGCCTGCCGCGCTCGTGGCTGGCTGGCGATGCTGATGTGTTCGTAGACGCTGTGCACGGCGAGCATCATGGTGTGAATCAGTTGTGCTTCACGCAGGGTGAAACGCAGGTCCTGGCCACCGGCAAAAATCTGCCGCCATGATTCACGCACTTTTGCATAGCCGGAGATACGTGCCGCGCCGGGATGTACGCAGTAGATATCGTCGTCCTCACCCCATACTTCCATCATCGCTTCGAGGTCGCGCTTGATGAAAGCCTCGTAGAAGGCGGCTTCCGCATCCTGGGGGGTTGAGTACAGCTTTTTTTTCAAGGGCGGCTCGGGCGTTTGCGTCGGGCGTTTACGGCTCGGCTTCAAGTTTAGCAAAGTCGATACCGGCAATGACCTGCTGCGGCGCAAGGCCGTTCAGGCAGTTGAGGTGGCCGAGCGGGCAGTTACGCTCGAAGCAGGGGCTGCAGTCGAGGTTCAGCGACAGCACCCTGGCCAGCGGTGACAGCGGTGGCGTGAAGCCGGGGGAGCTTGAGCCATACAGTGCGATCAGCGGTCGTCCGACGGCCGCGGCCACATGCATCAGTCCTGAGTCGTTGCTGACCACCAGTCGCGCCGCGGCGAGCAGATCCGCGGCTTCGGCGATGTCGCTGCGGCCGCAGAGATTAATGCAGTTGCCAGGTGCAAGATTGGCGATGGTTTCGGCTACCGCATGGTCTTTTTTTGATCCGAGCAGCCACACCGTGTAGCCGCGTGCCGCGAATTCACCGGCCAGGGTGGCGTAGTGCCGCTCCGGCCAGCGTTTGGCCGGGCCGTATTCGGCGCCGGGGCAGAAGGCCACTGCAGGACGGGCCGGATCGAGCCCGAGTCTTGCGAGCAGCGTCTGTTGTTGCGTCCGGTCTGACTTCAAACACGGCAAGGGCAGCGGTGATGGCGGCACGGTGTTCGCGGGCAGGGCGAGTGCCGCGAAGCGTTGCGCCATTTCCGGCAGCGCCTGTTTGTCCAGCGGACGCGGGTCGTTGAGCAAGCCCCAGCGTGCTTCGCCGCGAAATCCCGTGCGCAGGGGGATGTTGGCGAACCACGGTGGCAGGGCCGACTTCCAGGAATTGGGCAGCACGATGGCCTGGTCGTAGCGGCCGGCGCGCAGGCTGAGGCCGAGGCGGCGGCGGGTGGCGAGTTGCAGCGCGCCGTGGCCGAAAGGGTTGGTGATGCCGGTGCGCACCTCCGGCATCCGCGCCAGCAGCGGCAGGGTCCAGGGTGGTGCGAGGTAGTCGATGGCCGCGTCCGGGTGCCGCCCGCGCAGCAGGCGCAGCATCACCTGCGAGATCACGGTATCGCCGACCCAGGACGGGCCGACAACCAGGATGTTCATGCGACAGGGATGTTCATGTCAGGGGTGCAGTGTTCAACTGCACCCCGTTCAGTGGTGGCCGGCGCCCGCGCCGCCCTTCAGGGTGTAGCGCGTACCGCAGTATGGACACAGCGCTTCGCCGGTTTTCTCGATCGGCAGGAATACCCGCGGGTGGGCATTCCACAGCAGCATCGCCGGTGTCGGGCAGTGCAGCGGCAGGTCGGTTGCGGTGACCTCGATTTCACGCGACTTGTTGACGGTGGGTTCGCTCATGGCGGCGGCCGTGTCAGGCCTTCACCGGCGACAACCACTCGCGGTGGTCGGCGGTTTTGGCGTTGATGACATCAAAAAAGCGTTTCTGCAGTTTTTCGGTGATCGGGCCGCGTTTGCCCTGGCCAATGGCGCGGCCGTCAACTTCGCGAATCGGTGTGACCTCGGCGGCGGTGCCGGTGAAAAAGGCCTCGTCGGCGATGTAGAGGTCGTCGCGGGTGATGCGCTTCGAGGACACTTCATAGCCCATCTCGCGTGCGAGCGTGATGATCGAGTCGCGGGTGATGCCGATCAGCGCGCTGGTCAGCTCCGGCTCGTAGAGCTTGCCATTCTTGACCATGAACAGGTTTTCGCCCGAGCCTTCGGCCACAAAACCGTCGACATCGAGCAGCAGGCCCTCGTCATAACCGTGCTCGGTGGCTTCGAGGTTGGCGAGGATCGAGTTGGCGTAGGTGCCGGAGTATTTGGCGCGGCACATCGACACGTTGACGTGATGGCGGGCGTAGGACGAAGTCTTGACCCGGATGCCTTTTTCAAGCGCCTCGGGCCCGAGGTAGGCGCCCCAGGGCCAGGCGGCGATGGCGACATGGACGCTGGCACCCTTGGGTGACACGCCCATTTTTTCCGAGCCATAGAAGGCGATCGGACGGATGTAGCAGGATTCAAGATTGTTGGCGCGCACGACTTCCTTTTGCGCGTCCATCAGCTGTTCCGGCGTGTACGGGATCTTCATCAGGTAGATGTGCGCCGAATTGAACAGCCGCTCGGTGTGCTCCTTCAGACGGAAGATCGCGGTGCCGATGTCGGTATTGTAGGCGCGCACACCTTCGAACACCGCCAGTCCGTAATGCAGGGAATGTGTCAGGACGTGGGTGGTCGCGTCGCGCCAGGGCACCAGTTTTCCGTCGTGCCAGATGAATCCGTCGCGATCAGCCATGGACATGCTGCAATTCTCCGTAAGTGTGTAGGGTGTGGCAGTGGCCTGCACGGGTCGCAGGCGCCGTGCTTGCCCGCAAAGCCTTTGCGCAGTGCCAGCCAAATAAATACCCGGATATTTTAGCCGAATTGTCCACAACCGCCGCGCCAGGGCTGCGGCCTGCGGTTAAAATGCCGGGACAATGACGGTTGCGCCACGCCGGGCGCCGCGAGGGAGAAGCAATGCTGGCAAGGACACGCGCATGGCTCAATGAAATGAGCGAGCGCGTCATCAACGAGCAGGACAGCGAGCAGGACCGGCTGAACAAGACGCTGCTGATCTTTGCCTGCGGCCTTATGGGCTTCGGCTCGATCCTGTGGCTGGCGCTGTATTGGGCGATGGGCATCAAGTTCTCGTCCACCGTGCCGCTGACCTACCTCGGCATCTCCTCGGCATCCCTCGCCTACTACGTTTACACCCGCAACTTCGAACTGTTCCGCACGCTGCAGGTGAGCCTGTTCCTGTTCGTGCCCTTTGTCATGCAGTGGAGCATCGGCAGCTACGTCAGCTCCTCAGGCGTCGCGCTGTGGGCATTGCTGGCCCCGGTCGGGGTGATGATTTTCCAGGGCGCGCGTCAGTCGCTGCCGTGGTTCGCCGCATATATCGTACTCACCGCGATATCCGGATTTTTCGATTACTGGCTGACCTCCGGTGTCGAGTCCGGCGTGACCATGCAGAGCATCGCTGTGTTCTTCACGCTGAACTTCGCCGCGATGTCGACCATCATGTACCTGCTGATCAGCTATTTCGTGCGCCAGCGCGACCGGCTGCAGGAGGCGGTGGACGAGCAGAACAAGCTGCTGCGTGTTGAGCAGGAGAAGTCGGAGGCGCTGTTGCTCAATATCCTGCCCGCACCAATTGCGCGCAGGCTCAAGGACTCGCAGGGCATCATCGCCGACGGTTTTGCCGATGTCACCGTGATGTTCGCCGACATTGTCGATTTCACGCGGATTTCCGAGGAGCTGCCGCCGAAGGCGGTGGTCGAACTGCTGAACGACCTGTTCTCCAAATTCGATGCGCTTGCCGAGCATCACAGCCTGGAAAAAATCAAGACCGTCGGTGACGCCTATCTGGTCGCGGGCGGACTGCTCGAGCACGACGGCGTCAACTTCGCGGTCGATGCCCGTGATTACACCGGTGCCATCCTGCGTCTGGCGCTGGACATGCGCGAGTATGCCGGCCGGCTCGCCCGCGAGCGCGACATGAACCTGGCGATCCATGTTGGCATCTGCTCCGGCCCGGTGGTCGCCGGGGTCATCGGCACCCGCAAGTTCATCTACGACCTGTGGGGCGACACCGTGAACACCGCCAGCCGCGTCACCGACGAGGCGCGGGCCGGCATCATCCTGGTTGATGCCACGACTTACCGCCGTTCGCGCCAGCAGTTCGAATTCGAGGGTCCGCTGACCGTCACCGGCAAGGGCAAGGGCAATATCGAAGTCTACAAACTGATCGATATCGCGCCGCATCTGCGACCGGTCACGGTCTAGGGCCTGCTGTTTTGCTCTCCCCCGCCGAGTAAACGCATCCACAGGCTTTTCACAGCGGAAACGGCTGTCGCCACCTGCGACGCATCGACCCGCGCATAACGTTCACCGGCCAGCCGAAGCTGGTGCTGCAGGCTGCGGAACTGGCGGTAGGCGTCGCGTACCTGACTGGCTTCCGCCGCGCTGATCAGGCCAAGTCCGGCCGCGCTGTTGAGCAGCGCCAGATTGCCGGAATTGGCGGTCAGCCCGGGATGTTCCCGGGCGTGGCCCAGCACCAGGTACTGCACCATGAACTCAACGTCGATGATGCCGCCGCGGTCGTGCTTGAGATCGAACAGCGCGCTGGTGTTGGGGTGAGCCTCGAGCATCTTCGCGCGCATTTCGGCGATGCCGCTGCGCAATGCCTTGGCTTCGCGCGGCGCGCACAGCACTTCCTGTCGCAGGTCTTCAAAGGCACTGCCAATGGCCGCATCGCCGGCCACCGCACGGGCGCGGGTCAACGCCTGGTGCTCCCACAGCCAGGCCTGCTCGAGCTGGTAGCGGCGCATGCTGTCCAGCGGCGTCACCAGCAGGCCGCTTGCACCATCCGGCCGCAGCCTGAGGTCGGTTTCGTAGAGCACACCGGCCGCGGTGACGCTGGTCAGCCAGTTGTTGATGCGCTGGGCGAGGCGCGCGTAGTTCTCGGCGGCCTCCGGCGCCGGGTCGTCATAGACGAACACGATGTCGAGGTCTGAGGCGTAGCCGAGTTCCTTGCCGCCGAGCTTGCCGTAGCCGACCACCGCGAACAGCGGGATTTCGCGATGGCGCTGGCGCAGTCCCCGCCACGACAGGCGCAGCACCTCCCCGAGAATCACGCAGGCGAGATCGGAAAGGTGGTCCGACAGGGTCTCCAGCGGCAGCGTGCCGGCAAAATCCTGTGCGATCAGGTGCAGGGTCTGGGTGTTCTTGAAGTGGCGCAGCAGGTCCATCTGCCGCTCGAGGTCGCCATCGGCGGTGTCGAGGTTCGCGCGCAAGGTGTGGCCCAGCGCCTTCCAGTCGGGTGCCGCGAGCAGGGTGCGCGAGTCGAGCAGTTCGTCGAGCAGGATGGGATGCCGCGTGATGTATTCGGCAACCCAGGGGCTCGCGCTCATCAGGTCGGCGACCCGGTCCAGCGCGTGCGGGTATTCGTAGAGCAGGGCGAGGTAAGCCTCGCGCCGGCTGACGCTCTCGAACAGGGCGAGCAGCCTCTCCAGCGTCTGGTCGGGTTCGCGCCGGCCTGCCGCCGCGGCGATGGCCGAGGGTACCAGGCGGTCGAGTCGCTGCTGGCTGGCCGCCGGCATCTGGCGGTAACGGTTGCCATGGCGCAGCAGCGCCAGCCTGCGGCACAGCTCTTCCGGCTGGCGGTAGCCGAGTTCGGCGAGCCTTGAGGCACAGGCGCTGCTGTCGTCATCGGGCGCGCGCAGCCACAGCGTGGCGAGCGGGTGCACGGCTGCCGCATCGTCGCCGAAGATGGCTTCGAAATTGCGCGTCACCGCCGCACGGTGTGCCGACAGCGCGGCGGTGAATGCGGCCGTGTCGGCAAACCCCATGCTGGCTGCGAGCAGCGCATATTCGGCGGCGTCCGCCGGCAGTTCCTGGGTCTGCTGGTCGTCGCGGTACTGCAGCCGGTGCTCAAGGTTGCGCAGGAAAACATAGGCCCCGCGCAGTTCGCCCGCCGCTTCGGCGGAGATGTAACCGCGCCCGGCGAGTGTCTCCAGCACCGGCAGTGTCGCCAGCTGCTGCAGCGCCGGCTCGCGGCCGCCGCGGATCAACTGGAACACTTGTACCGTGAATTCGATTTCACGGATGCCACCGGGCCCGAGCTTGATGTTATCAAGGCGGTCGCGGCGATTGACCTCCTGGCGAACCTGGCTGTGCAGGCTGCGCATCGCGGCAAAAGCGCTGAAATCGAGGTGGCGGCGGAATACGAAGGGCCGCACCATCGCCGTCAGCGCCGCGCCCTGGTCGCCGGTGAGCACGCGGCCCTTGATCCAGGCGAAACGTTCCCATGGCCGGCCCTGGGTCACCAGATAGTTTTCGAGCATGTCAAAGCCGACCACCAGCGGACCGCTGTCGCCATAGGGCCGCAGCCGGGTATCGACACGGAACACGAAGCCGTCCGCGGTCCATTCATTGAGCGCGTTGATCAACCGCCGCGCGAGCCGGGTGAAGAACTCGTGGTTGCTCAGCGGGCGCCCGCCGTCGGTATCGCCCTCCTCCGGGTAGACCAGCACCAGATCAATATCGGAGGAGGCGTTGAGTTCTGCGCCGCCGAGCTTGCCCATGCCAACCACATGCAGTGCCTGCACCGCGCCCTGGCTGCCGCGCGGCTCACCGTGAATTTTGGCGAGGTCGCAGTGCAGCCACGCCACGGCGGTTTCGATGGCCACTTCGGCCAGCGCCGTCACCGTCGTCACCACTTCGTCCAGCGTCGCGCGACCGCACAGGTCGCGGGTGATCAGCCTGGCCATCACCCGCTGGCGCAGCCGGCGCAGCGCGCGGCCGAGCGCGGCATCACCGGTCACCGGTGCCGCGGCGAGTTCGCTGCGCATGCAGGTCGCGGTGAAGGGTTGCTCCGTTTCCGCGGCGCTCAGCAGCTCCGGATCGGCGTTGAGCAGCCGAGCCAGGTAGCGGCTGTATTCAGCGGCGCGGCTGATGTTCAGCTTTGAATCGGTGTTGCTGGTGGTCACGGTTGTGTGGTGTCCGGCAGTGATGAACCCGGCTGCGTTGCAGGCGTCTTAACGGGGGCGGCGAGGGCTTATATTGCCGCGTTCACGGGTGACTCCTGCTAGAATGGCCGGGCTGCTCAGGGTTGTTCTAAGTCATTGTTTCAGTTTTATATTTTATTATTTTTTTGAACCCGCGCATGAGCGTAGACGAAGTGCGTCGCCGGCTGCAGAACAGCACCCTGCTGATTTATCGCGTGCTGACCTGGCTGGTGCTCGGATGCGGCCTGCTGTTCGCTGCCGTGATTCTTGCGCTGCGCTACTGGATTCTGCCCGACATTGGCGAGCACCGTGAGGCCATTGCCCTGGCGCTGAGCCGCGGCGCGACGCAAAACATCAGCATAGGCGCCATCAGCGCCAACTGGGATGGACTGCGGCCCCAGCTCGCCCTGTCCAAGGTGGTGGTGCATGACGCCGAAGGGCGCCCGGCGCTGGAATTGCCGCGGGTCGATGCCACATTGTCTTGGCGCTCTCTGTTGTTGTTCCAGGTCAATTTCCACTCGCTGGACATCCATCGTCCCCAGCTGCAGGTACGCCGCGACAGCGCTGGCCGGATCACCGTGGGTGGTGTCGCCGTGGAAGGCGCCGGACAGGGGGATGGCGCGTTCTCGGAATGGCTGCTCAGCCAGCGCGAAATTGAAATTTTCGATGCCGCGCTGGACTGGCACGACGAGATGAGGGCGGCCCCGGTTCTTGAGTTGCGCAAGGTGCAACTGCGCATCGTCAACAGAGGCGGGCGCCATCGTTTCGCGCTGAGCGCGCAGCCGCCGCAGGCAATTTCCGCGCCGCTGGACCTGCGTGCCGACCTGCGTGGCGAGGACTGGTCCGAACTGACCGGACGCATGAACGGGCAGTGGTATGTTCATGTCGCCAGCATCGACATCGCGGCATGGCGGCAATGGGTCGATTTTCCGGTGCAGATGAGCCAGGGCAGCGGAGCCCTGCGTGCCTGGATGACTTTTGCCGATGGCAAGATGCAGGCCGGCACCGCCGATGCCGAGTTGCGCGATGTGCGGGCGAGGCTGGCCACCAACCTGCCCGAACTCGACCTGCGGCAGATGGGCGGGCGGTTGGGTTTGAAACGCACACCCGGCGGCTTTGAACTCAACGCGCGCCGTCTCGGTTTCATCACCGGCGACAATCTGGCGCTGCCGCCGGCTGACATCAGCCTGCGACTGTCGGGCGGCGGCAGTGATTACACCCGCGGCGAACTGCAGGCAACCTCACTCGATCTGGCGCCGCTGGTTACGCTGGCCGACCGCCTGCCACTGCATGCCGGATTCCGCGGCGCGCTCGAAGCCTATTCCCCTGGCGGTGGTGTGCATGACCTCAGCGTCAAGTGGGACGGCGCGTGGCCGGACCTGAAGACCTACAGCCTGCGCGGACGTTTTAACGAACTGTCGTTGCGTCGCCACGGTAACTGGCCCGGATTCACCGGTTTCAGCGGCAACATCGACGGCAACGAGCGCGGCGGCAACCTTAATGTGAGCAGCCAGCGGGCGGTGCTTGATCTGCCCAGGGTGTTTCGCGAGCGCTTGCAGTTTGATTCACTGACCGGCCAGCTCGGCTGGACACGCCAGCCCGGCGGCATCGAGCTGCGCTTCGGTAATTTCGCCTATGCCAACAGCGATCTTGCCGGCACCCTGTTCGGCAGCTTTCGCACGGCTGCCGATGGCCCCGGGGTGGCTGACCTTACCGGTCACCTGACCCGTGGCGTGGCGCGCCGCGTCACCGATTACCTGCCGCTGCAAGTGGCGCAAACCTCGCGCGGCTGGCTTGACCAGGCGTTTACCGCGGGCAGTTCGAACGACGTACGTTTCCGGGTGAAGGGTGACCTGCGCGATTTCCCTTTTGCCGGTGAAAAGGCTGGTGTGTTTGAGGTTGCGGCCAAAATGCAGGACGGCACCCTGAATTATGGCGAGGGCTGGCCGCGCATCTCTGGTATCGACGGTGACCTGCTGTTCCGTGGTCAGCGCATGGATATCAATGTCCGCCAGGCGATGATCGGCGATGTCCGGCTGTCCAGGGTGCGCGCGCAGATTCCCGACCTGGTGCACCATGAGGAGGTGCTGGATGTCAGCGGTGAGGCCGAGGGGCAGACCGCGGACTTCCTGCAATTCATCGCGCAAAGTCCGGTGCGCGGCATGATCGACGGCTTCACCGACGGCATGCAGGCCCAGGGCCGCGGCAAGCTCGGCCTGAAGCTCACACTGCCGCTGCGCAGACTGAAGGCCGGCAAGGTTGCCGGCAACTATCAGTTCATCAATAACCAGCTTACGCCCGAACCCGGCTTTCCGCCGCTGGAGCAGGTCAACGGCAGACTCGAATTTACAGAATCCATGGTGCGTGTGCCGGGCGCCACCGCGCAGTTCCTCGGCGGGCCGCTGACGGTGTCCGCCGGCAGCCAGCGCGACGCCGCGGTGAGCATCCAGTTCCAGGGGCGGATCAATGCCGATGCCGCGCGCCGCGCCGGCAACAACATTGAATGGCTGCGCCACATCCGCGGTGCCACCGACTGGCGCGGCACGCTGACCCTGCGCAACAAGCGCACCGATTTTGTCATCGACTCTTCGTTGCAGGGCCTCGCCGTCAGCCTGCCGGCACCGTTCGCCAAGTCCGCCGCGGAGACATTGCCGCTGCGCGTTGAACGGCGGTTCACCGGCGCGCAGCAGGAGCGGCTGGCGTTTTCGCTGGGCAACGTGACCAACGGCGTGCTGCTGCGCCGGTCCCAGGGCGGCGAACTGCGCATCGAGCGCGGCACGGTGCGTTTTGGCGAAGGCCTTGCCACCGAACCGGACCGCCCCGGCCTGCAGCTCGGCGGTTCGATCCGCCAGCTCGATGCCGATGGCTGGATCGCGCTGCTCGGCAAGGACAGCGGAGGTGCCGGCAGCCTGCCGGTCACCGCCGATCTGCGCATCGGCGAGCTGGAGTGGTTCGACCGCCGCTTCAGCGCGATCGCGGTGACCGCGACTCCTCAGCCCGGCGTGGTGCAACTGACACTGAAGGGGCGCGAGGTCGAGGGGGCTGCATCCTGGCGCGGCCAGGGTCGCGGGCGCGTCACCGCGCGGCTGCGCCGCCTGGTGCTGCCTGCGCGCGACGAGGCCGCGGTGGTGGCGGCGGCCCAGCCGGCGGCACAGCAGGCAGCCGCCGAGCAGGCGGCGCTGGAGTTGCCCGCGCTGGATGTGGTGATCGACGAATTCCAGCTTGCCGACAAGGTGCTGGGCCGGTTTGAGTTGCAGGCGACACCGCAGGGTCGCGACTGGCGCATCGAACGCCTGCGTGTGGCCAATCCCGACGGCACGCTGAACATCGACGGCCTGTGGCAGTCATGGCTGTCGCGGCCCGGCACCCAGGTCAATGTCCGCCTAGATGTCGTCGACATCGGCAGGATGCTGGCGCGGCTGGGTTACCCCGAGGGGGTGCGCCGCGGCACCGCGAAAATAGAGGGTTCACTGGCCTGGGCCGGCAGCCCGCAGCGCATTGATTACCCTACGCTTTCCGGCAACTTCGTGCTCGATGCGGCGAAGGGGCAGTTCGTCAAACTCGATCCGGGCATTGGCAAGCTGCTGGGTATCCTCAGCCTGCAGTCGCTGCCGCGGCGCATCTCGCTGGATTTCCGCGACATTTTCAGCGAGGGGCTCGCTTTTGATGAAATCGTCGGCGCGGTGAAGGTGGTCAAGGGCATTGCCAGCACCGACAACCTCCGTATTGCCGGCCCCGCGGCACGCATCGTGATGAGCGGCACCGTTGATCTGGCGAAGGAAACCCAGGCGTTGCGGGTGAAGGTCAGTCCGCAACTTTCCGATACCGTGTCGGTGGCCGGCGCGCTGATCGGCGGCCCGGTGGCGGGTGTTGCCGCGTTCATCGCGCAGCGCCTGCTCAAGGATCCATTGAACCAGATCGCCGCCCATGAGTACGATGTCACCGGCAACTGGGCTGATCCGCAGGTGGCCAAGGTCGAGAGGGCAACCGAGGCGTTAACACCATGATCCGTTGCTGCGTTTTTTTCATGGGGCTGTTTGCCGGCTCAGCCGCCGCCGCTGAACTGCCGCCCGAGCTGTGGGATCGTCCGCGTACTGCGCAGGCGATACTCGCGCAGCCGCAGTTGCGTGCCGCGGTGGAGCGCCTGCAGGCGCGGCCGGTGGCGCGGCTTGAACTGGTGCACGGCAACCGTGCCGAGACCAGGGCTCAGGCCGAGGAACTGCGGGCCTGGCTGGTGGCGCTGGCGGTGGACCCATCGCGGCTGCAACTGCGCGCCGATAACGCGGCAGCGGGACTGCGGCTGGAGTTTGTTGAGTGAATGTCGCATTTAAAGGACCCGATGGACGGGATGGGCGGGATTTAAGACCGGACGCGAATTAACCGCTGCAGTGACGAGACAAAAGGGAGTGATTCACCGTGAGTACCAGACTGCGTTCGACGCGCGCACAGCGCAAAGGTGAGCCCGCGGCCGAGGCCGGCGCGGTGCGTATAGCCGCGGTGCAGATGGCTTCGGGGCCGCGCGTCGAGTCGAACCTGAAGGAGGCGGCGTGGCTGATCGAGATGGCCGTCGAGCAGGGCGCGCGGCTGGTCGCGCTGCCCGAGTACTTCGGCATCATGGGCATGAAGGACACCGACAAGGTCGCGGTGCGCGAGGATTACGGCGACGGGCCGATCCAGTCCTTTCTCGCCGCCACCGCACGCAAATTCGGCATCTGGCTGGTTGGCGGCTCGGTGCCGCTGGTGGCCTCGAGCAAGGACAAGGTGCTAAACACCAGCGTGGTCTACGACGATAAGGGCAAGTGCGTCGCGCGCTACGACAAGATCCATCTCTTCGGTTTCGAGATGGGCAAGGAGCGTTACTCCGAGGAGCGCACCATCGAGCACGGCAGGCAGGTGCAAACCGTGGATACCCCCTTCGGCCGCATCGGGCTTTCGATTTGTTATGACCTGCGTTTTCCCGAGCTGTATCGCGCGATGGGGGAGGTCGATCTGATCGTGGTGCCTTCGGCCTTCACCGAAACCACCGGCAAGGCGCACTGGGAAACTTTGATCCGCGCCCGCGCCATCGAGAATCTCGCCTATGTGCTGGCGCCGGCACAGGGCGGTTATCATCTCAACGGTCGCGAAACCCACGGCAATTCGATGATTGTCGATCCCTGGGGGGTCGTGCTGGATCGTCTGCCGCGCGGCTCTGGGGTGGTTGTGGCCGGCATGAACCGGGCCCATATACAACGTCTGCGCCAGAGTCTGCCTGCCTTGAGCCACCGTACCATCGGCCTCTGATTTTATTCATAAGTAATTGTTTTTAAAGGAATAATTTTGCAATCCGCGAATGTCTTTGAAACCGCCAGTGCGACCCTGCTGGCACCGCATGCTCTCGACGAAGCGCGGCTGCAGCGGGTATTCGGCGAAATCATGGCGCACCGCGTTGATTACGCCGATCTTTATTTCCAGTATTCGCGCAGCGAGTCGTGGAGCCTCGAAGAGGGCATCGTCAAATCCGGCAGCTTCAACATCGACCAGGGCGTCGGTGTGCGCGCGGTGAGTGGTGAAAAAACCGCCTTCGCCTATTCCGACGACATCAGCTTCAACGCACTGAGCGCGGCGGCGCAGGCGACGCGGGCGATCGCGCGCCAGGGCGGCGAAGGCCGCACGGCCGTGGCGCGCCAGGGTGAACTGCGTGCGCTGTATGCGCCGCAGGATCCGCTGGCCAGCCTTGGCGCGCCGGAGAAGGTGGCGCTGCTCGAGCGGCTGGAGCGCAAGGCGCGGGCCATCGATCCGCGGGTGACGCAGGTGATGGCTTCACTCGCCGGCGAATACGAGGTGGTGATGGTCGCGCGCAGTGACGGCGTGCAGGCTGCAGACGTGCGGCCGCTGGTGCGGCTGTCGCTGCAGGTGATCGTCGAGTCCGGCGGGCGCCGCGAGCAGGGCAGTGCCGGCGGTGGCGGCCGTTTTGATTACGCTTATTTTGACGACGCGATACTCGATGATTTTGCGGCGAAGGCCGTGCAGCAGGCGCTGACCAATCTTGATGCGCGGCCGGCACCTGCCGGCACGATGACCGTGGTGCTCGGGCCGGGCTGGCCCGGCGTGCTGCTCCATGAGGCGGTGGGGCACGGGCTCGAGGGCGACTTCAACCGCAAGGGCACATCGGCGTTCAGCGGCCGCATCGGTGAACGTGTTGCGGCGCGCGGTGTGACCGTGGTCGACGACGGCACGCTGGAACGGCGCCGTGGCTCGCTCAATGTGGATGACGAAGGCAACCCGACGCAGCACAACGTGCTGATCGAGGACGGCGTGCTGCGCGGCTACATCCAGGACACGCTCAATGCACGGCTGATGAAGGTGGCGCCCACCGGCAATGGCCGCCGCGAGTCCTATGCCCATGTGCCGATGCCGCGGATGACCAACACCTACATGCTCAATGGCGACAAGGACCCGCAGGAGATCATCGCCTCGGTCGACCGCGGTCTGTATGCGGTCAACTTCGGCGGCGGCCAGGTCGACATCACCAGCGGCAAATTCGTGTTTTCGGCTTCTGAAGCCTTCATCATCGAAAACGGCAAGCTGACCCATCCGGTGCGCGGCGCGACACTGATCGGCAACGGCCCCGACGCATTGACCCGGGTCTCGATGATCGGCAACGACATGCGCCTCGATCCGGGCGTGGGCACCTGTGGCAAGGAAGGCCAGAGCGTGCCGGTGGGTGTGGGCCAGCCGACGTTGCGCATTGATGGCTTGACCGTCGGCGGCACGGTCTGACCGGTGACCGGCAATCGTTTATAATGCATTGTTTTTAAAGAACTTAGGGAAAGCCATTCAGTCATGTTGCACCGTACCGACGACCTGCGGATCAAGGAAATCAAGGAACTCGCACCTCCCATTCATTTGCTGGGCGAGATTCCGCTGACCGAAAAAGCCGCCGACACCACCTTCCAGGCACGCCAGGACATCCACCGCATCCTGCACGGCGCCGACGACCGCCTGCTGGTGATCATGGGCCCGTGCTCGGTGCACGACGTCAAGGCCGCCAGGGAATACGCCGGCAAGCTGCTGGAAGCAAAGAAAAAATTCGCCGCCGAACTGCTGGTGGTGATGCGCGTGTATTTCGAGAAGCCGCGCACCACCGTCGGCTGGAAGGGGCTGATCAACGACCCCAAACTCGACGGCAGCTTCCAGATCAACGAGGGCCTGCGTGTCGCGCGGCAGTTGCTGCTCGAACTCAACGAGACCGGCATGCCGGTCGGTTGCGAGTTCCTCGACATGATCACGCCGCAGTACATCGCCGACCTGGTGTCCTGGGGTGCCATCGGCGCGCGTACCACCGAATCGCAGATCCACCGCGAGCTCGCCTCGGGCCTGTCCTGCCCGGTGGGCTTCAAGAACGGCACCGACGGCAACATCAAGATCGCGATTGACGCGATCCGCGCGGCGCAGGCGCCGCACCATTTCCTGTCGGTGACCAAGGCCGGCCATTCCGCCATCGTCTCCACCACCGGCAACGAGGACTGTCATGTCATCCTGCGCGGCGGCAAGGCGCCGAATTACGACGCGGCGAATGTCGATGCCGCGGGCAAGGGCCTGGCCGAGGCCGGCATCCCGGCGCGGATCATGATTGACTTCAGCCACAGCAACAGCAGCAAGAAACCGGAAAAGCAGGTGGACGTGGCCAAGGATGTCGCCGGGCAGGTGGCCGCGGGTGACGAGCGCATTTTCGGCGTGATGGTGGAAAGCCACCTCAAGGCCGGACGTCAGGATCTGGTTCCGGGCAAGCCGCTGGCCTATGGCGTCAGCATCACCGACGGCTGCATCGGCTGGGACGAAAGTCGCGGCGTACTCGAAGACCTCGCTGAGGGCGTGCGCAAGCGCCGCCTCAACGCGGTGAGCAAGGACTGAGCGCCGGACATCGCTTCCGGCGCCAGCAACGGATTTCGCGCAAAGGCGGACCACTATGGCACTGGACATGGACATGCAGGATGACGCCGCCGAGGTCGAGCGGGCACCAGCCTCGGACCAGGGCAACCTCGAGAAGCTCGAGCGCGTCGGTGCGGGTACCGCGATCGCCGCAGAGATTTTCGGGCTGGTCGGCAAGTCGCAGTTCTTCACCGAATTCTCGCGCGAGGACATTTCGACCATGGCCGGCTACATGGAGGTCTTTCGCGCGCTGCCCGGCGAGATCATCATCCGCGAGGGCGACGAGGGCGACTTCATGCTGCTCATCGTCGGCGGGGAGATCGACATCCTCAAGAAAAACCACCGCGGTGAGCAGCAGCACATGACCACCTCCGGCCCCGGCATGACGCTGGGCGAAATGTCGATGATCGACGGAGAGCCGCGCTTCGCCACCTGCATGGCCTCGCAGCCGACCACCTTCGCCGTGCTCACCCGCGACAACATGGCCAAGATCATCCTTGACCATTCCGGCCTCGGCTCGAAGATCCTGGTCAAGATGGTGACCATGCTCTCGCTGCGCCTGCGCCAGACCAGCGCGCGCCTGCTGCGCTACATGGCGGAGCCGCGCTGATCCTCGATGGCTTCGGCCGGCGGCTGCAGCAGTCACGGCCTGTTTTTCCAATGAAAATCCTCTGGAGTTGCGCCGCGCTTGCGCTGTGCGGGCTGACGGCTGCGGCTCCGTTACGCGCGGCGCCGGTCGAGGCCACCGATGCGCGCGGCCGCACTGTCCGCCTCGCGCAGCCGGCGCAACGCATCGTCACCCTCGCACCACATCTGACCGAACTCGCTTTCGCCGCAGCGGCGGGCGACCGTGTCGCGGGCGTCGCGCGCTTCAGCGATCATCCGCCCGAGGCACGCCGCCTGCCGGTGGTCAGCGACGCGCTGCATTTCGACCTCGAACGCATGCTCGCGCTGCGTGCCGACCTGGTGCTGGCCTGGGACAGCGGCACCCCCAACGAAGCCATCGCGCGCATCGAACGCGCGGGGTTGCCGGTGTTCGTCGCCGCGGCGGGGCGCCTTGATGACATCGCCGCCAACCTCGCGGCCATTGCGCGGCTCGCCGGCCGCACGGAAGAAGCGCGGTCCCGGAGCGAGGCGTTCACCGCCGGGCTGGCCGCGCTGCGCCAGCGCCGCAGCGAAGGCAAGCCGCCGCGCGTGTTCTACGAAATCTGGGACCGCCCGCTGATGACGGTGAGCGACCGCCACCTCATCGGCGAGATCATCGCGCTGTGCGGCGGCGTCAACGTCTTTGGCGGCGAGCGTCCGTTGACGCCGGAAGTCTCGCGCGAGGCGCTGATCGCCGCACGCCCCGACCTCGTGCTCGGCGGCACCTCGGCTGATCGCCCGCAGGATTTCGCCGCGCGCTGGCGCGTATTGCCGCCGCCGATGAACCGCTGGCCCGCGCACTACATCGCGGCCGATCTCATCCAGCGGCCGACGCCGCGCATCCTCGAAGCGGCGCGGCAGGTGTGTACGCAGCTAGATGCCATACGCGCGAGCCGTCAGCCGTATTGATGCCGGCGGTGATGCTTGTCAGATCCGGTTGCGTCCCTGCTGCCAATGCACATCGCCGCCGCCGGCGGCGCGGTTGAGCACGCGCGCGAGCACGAACATCAGGTCGGACAGGCGGTTGAGGTATTGCCGCGGCAGCGGTGGCAGGGGTTCGCCGCGGTCGAGCGCGACCACGCTGCGTTCGGCGCGGCGGCACACGGTGCGCGCGACATGGGCCAGTGACGCGGCGCGGCTGCCACCGGGCAGGATGAATTCCTTCAGCGGCGGCAGTCCGGCGTTGAAGGTTTCGATCAGGCCGTCAAGTCGCGCGAGGTGTGCGTCGCTGACCAGCGTATGGCCGGGCAGGCTCAGTTCACCGCCGAGATCGAACAGGTCGTGCTGGATGCCTTCCAGCGCATCACGCACCGCGGGCGGCAGGGTTTCGCTGAGCAGCAGGCCGAGCGCGCTGTTCAGTTCATCGACATCACCCATTGCCGCCACCCGCGGTTCGTGTTTGCCGATGCGGGTGCCGGTGGACAGCCCGGTGCTGCCGTCGTCACCGGTGCGGGTGACAATTTTGGAGAGTCGATTGGCCATAAATTTATGTTTTAAAAAAATTACTTATGATTATCAAGGGGATCGGCTGCGTGTTGCGTGTTGCGCGTGCAGCGTGGCATCAAAGTCAGGGTCCTGCAGCGCTCGGCTTATCGATTCCAGCGCCAGTTCCTCGGTGCGGAAAAAATGCTGCGTGCCGATGCGGTCATACAGTCCGGTGCTTTCCATCACCGACAGCACCTGGCGCTTCAGGCCGCTGAAGACAATGGTCAGTCCGCTCTCGCGCAGCCGCATCACCAGGTGGCTGATCATCTCCTCGCCCGAGGCGTCGAGTTCATTGATCGCGTCACCGACCACCAGGATGTAACGCGCCTGCGGATGGCGTGCCGCCTGCTCGAGGATTGCATCCTCGAAATAGGGTACGTTGGCAAAAAACAGCGAGCCGTCGAAGCGGATGATGATCACCTTTTCACTGGTCGGCAGATTGAACATGCGCGCGTCGCGCAGCGTGCCGTCGCCATGGCGGCCGAGCACCGCCACCCGTGGCCGCATCGTGCGGTAAAGATAGAGCACCACCGCGAGCAGTGCGCCGATCAGGATGCCGTTGTCGAGGTGGGGCGCGAAGGCCAGCGTCGCGGCGAAAGTCACCACCGCGGCGATGCCGTCGTGGCGGTGCGCCTGCCAGGCATGCTTGATCGCCTTGAAGTTAACCAGATTGACCACCGCCAGCATGATGATCGCTGCGAGTGCGGCCTGGGGCAGGTGGTAGAGCAGCGGGGTGAACAGCAGCAGTGTCACCAGTACGATCGCGCCCGCGATCACCGATGACAGGCCGGTGACGGCGCCGGCGGAGAGATTGACCGCGGAGCGCGAAAAGGAGCCGCTGACCGGGAAGGACTGGAACAGGCTGCCGACGATGTTGGCCAGGCCCTGGCCGATCAGCTCCTGGTTGGGGTCGATGCGCTGCTTGGTGCGCGTCGCCATCGACTTGGCGATGGAGATCGCCTCCATGAAGCCGACCAGGGCGATCACCAGCGCGGTCGGCAGAAGCTTGAGCAGCGTGTCCCATTTGATTTCGGGGATGTCCGGCGCCGGCAGCCCCGCGGGAATCGAGCCGACCACTTCGCCGCCGCCGGCGAGCTGCACCCGGCCGTTGTCGATTTTTGCGATGACCCAGCGCCGGCCGTCGCTCGGAGCGCCCTGCGGCAGCGTACCGGCGAGGCGGAAGGCCGGCATCCCGGCATCATCGGTGATGCCGGTGAAGCGCAGCCGCCGCGCCTCCGCGAAACGCACGCGGCGCTCGGCGTCTATCGCGCGCAGCTCCAGACGCAGGAATTCGACGTCCGCGTTGAGCGAGATCAGCCGCGGATGGCTGCGGCCCTCGGCCTTTGTGACGCGGTCGATCTCCTCGTCTTTTTCCGCGAGGTCGCCGCGCAGCTCCGCCGCGCGGGAATTGAGCGCGGTCAGTGAATCAATGACATTGCGCACCTGGGGGTCGCTGAACTGCGCGGCCTCGGCACTGGTGTTGCGCTCGAAATCCACCGCCCAGCTGAGCAGCGTGGTCAGTGCCACCGCGACCAGCACGCCGGGCCAGGCCGGCCGGTGGCGCTTGAGCAGCACGATCACCGCCATCGCCAGCATGCCCATGGCGAGCGTGGGCCAGTGGGTGTCGCCGAGACGCAGGATCACATC
This sequence comes from Betaproteobacteria bacterium Ga0077527, assembly GCA_001464815.1. Taxonomy (GTDB): domain Bacteria; phylum Pseudomonadota; class Gammaproteobacteria; order Burkholderiales; family SG8-41. The sequence goes on from LNDW01000021.1 coordinate 207,726, forward strand.
CCAGATGTCGGCAAGGAAACGCTCGCTGCGCGCGCTGTGCACGCCAAACAGCTTGTTGAACTGCGACAGCGCGATGATGATCGCCGCGGCATTGGTGAAGCCGACAATCACCGGGTGTGACAGGAAGCTGACGATGGCACCGAGGCGGAACACGCCCATCACCAGTTCAATCACCCCGACCATCAGCGCGAGCAGGATCGCGAGCGCGATGAACTGCTCGCTGCCGGGCGCGGCGAACTGCGACAGCGCGGAGCCGGTTAGCAGCGACACCATCGCCACCGGACCCGAGGCGAGCTGGCGCGAGGAGCCCCACATCGCGGCGATCAGCACCGGCAGGAAGGCGGCGTAAAGGCCGTAATAGGCGGGCAGGCCGGCAAGCTGGGCGTAAGCCATCGACTGCGGGATCAGCACCATCGCCACCGTGGCCCCGGCGACGAAGTCCGCGCGCAGGGTTTTCCGTTCCAGCGGAAACCAGGACAGGAAGGGCAGCAGCTTTTCCTTGATGTTCATGTCGGCGCCTGCCGCGGCGAACCGTCGGGCAGATGGTTGTGGCACTCGCGGAAGATGCGAAGTGTACAGTCCCGGCACTGCGCGGCGTCGAGTTTCGGGTAGATCGCTGCCAGCGCCCGCGATTTGACCGGAAACAGCCGGTCGCGGCCGATTTCATCGATGTGGCCGCCGCGTTCGAGCAGTTGCACCACCTCGTCCTTCAGGCGGTAGAAATACAGGCCGCCGCCCATCCGCTGGCGCCGCCGCGCCTCCTGCACCATCAGTTCGGCGCCGGCGACATCGACGAAGTTGATGCCGCTCGCCACCACCAGCACGTGTTTTTGCGGCGTGCGCTCGCCGATCTCGAGAAGCGCCTGCTGCACATGGTCAACCGCGCCAAAAAACAGCGAGCCGTTGATGCGCAGGCATTTCAACTGCGGGCAGTCCGGCAGTCCGGTATCGGCGGAATAATGGTAGCTGTCATCCGCCGGGTCGGGCTTGACGTCGCGGATCACCGGATGCGAGGTGCGGTTCAGGTAGAGCATCAGCGACAGCAGGATGCCGGCGTAGATCGCGAATTCGAGTTCGACGAACAGCGTTGCGAGCAAGGTCACCAGCAGCACCACGGCCTCGGCGCGGCTCACGCGCAGTATGGCGCGCATCTGAGGGATGTCGATCAGGCCCCAGGCGACCATGAACAGCAGTCCGGCCATCGCCGGCACCGGCAGGAATTGCAGCAGGGGTGCCACCAGCAGCACGATCAGCAGCAGGAACAGCGCGGAGAGCACCGCGGCGAGCGGCGTGCGCGCGCCGGCGTCATAGTTGGCGCCGCTGCGGTTGAAGGAGCCGCTGGAGGCATAGGCCGAGAAAAAACTGCCGGCGATGTTCGACAGGCCCTGGCCGATGAATTCCTGGTTGCCGTCGATGCGCTGCTCTGAGCGGCCGGCGATGGCGCGCGCGATCGATACCGCCTCGGTCAGGCCGAGCATCGCCACCGCCAGCGCGATTGACAGCGTCTTGCGCAGCGTCTCCAGCGTGATTTCGGGCGGCGTGAAAGACGGCACCAGTCCCGACAGCGCCTGCACCATGCGGATATGGCCGGCGGCATCGATGCCGGGCACCAGTTTCAGCGCCGCCGCCACCAGACTGCCGGCGAGCAGCGCGATGATCATGTGCGGCAGCCGCGGAAAGCGGCGCTTGACCAGCAGCCCGCAGAGCAGGGTGACCATGCCGATTGCGGTGGCGATCCAGTCGATGTCGTCGAGGCCGGCGAGTGTGTGCTGCAGGGTTTCGGCGAAGGAGATGCCGCCGGGCATGTCGATGCCGAAAAAGTGGCGGACCTGGGTGCTGATGATCAGAAGGCCGGCGCCGGCGGTGAAGCCGACGACCACGGTGTGGGAAATGAAGTTGACCAGTGCGCCGAGGCGGGCGAGGCCCATCGCCAACTGGAATACACCGACCAGCAGCGTCATCGCCAGCACCAGACGGATGTATTCAGGGGTGCCCGGCACCGCCAGTCCGCTGACCGTGGAATAGACCACGATGGAAATCGCGGTGGTTGGCCCCGAGACCAGGTGCCAGCTCGAGCCCCACAACGCGGCGATCACCGCCGGGATCATCGCCGCGTAGAGACCATATTCAGGCGGCAGCCCGGCGATCGCGGCAAAGGCGACGCCCTGCGGCAGCACCAGCACCGCACCGGTGAGGCCGGCGAGTGCGTCCGCACGCAGCGTGCCGCGGTTGACCATCGGCCACCAGCGCAGAAAGGGGGCCAGCGGCAGCAGCCTTTGCGGCCAGGACCGGACCGGATTGGCGAGAGGTGTTGGCGAACTCAAGTGGATTCCCGCATGGCGGACTTGATTATCGGAGATCACGGCGGATAAGGACAATCAGCCATTTTTGACCGTTAATCAGCGCGGCTTTTGGGCTATAATCGGCGACCTGAAAGTGACTGCCAAAAAGGAAAGAACGCATTCATGAAACGGATCAAGCAGACATTGGTCGTGGCATTGGTTGCCGCCCTCGGCTGGCTGGCTCCGGCGGTGGCGCTGGCCAATGCAGGCGATCCAGTAGCCGGCAAGGGCAAGATTTCAATGTGCATGGGTTGCCACAGCATCCCGAACTACAAGACGGCATTTCCCGCGACCTACAACGTGCCGAAGATCGGTGGCCAGCATGCCGCCTATATCGTCAAGGCGCTGCAGGCCTACAAGAGCGGCGACCGCAAGCATCCGTCGATGCGCGCCATCGCCGCCACGCTGTCCGACCAGGACATGGCCGATATTGCCGCCTACTACGCGAACACCGCGCCGGCAGCCCCGGCCGCGAAGAAATAAAGTGATGGGAATCGAGTCATGCCAAAAAAGCAGGGCATCATGAACAGCAGAATGATCGTAATCGCCGGTTGTATTGCCGCGCTCGCAGCGGGCACCGCCCAGGCCGGCAATCCTGCCGCAGGCAAGGAAAAATCCAAATCCTGCGCGGCCTGCCACGGCGCCGACGGCAACAGCGCCAGCGGCGAATTTCCGCGGCTTGCCGGCCAGCACTATGACTATCTGCTGCGCACCTTGCAGGACTACAAGTCGGGGGAGCGCAAGAACGCGATCATGAACGGACTGGCGGCCGGACTGTCCACCCGTGACATGCAGGACCTCGCGGCCTACTACTCGCGTCAGCAGGGCCTGACCACCAAGCGCTGATTGACTTGCGCGTTTCCGGCCCTGAAAAAACCGCGCTTACCGGCGCGGTTTTTTTTCGCGTTCAAGCGTTGCCGGTCTTGCCGCGGAACTCGCAGAGCCCGCTGATCAGGCACTCCGGGCAGCGCGGCTTGCGCGCGAGGCAGACATAGCGTCCGTGCAGGATCAGCCAGTGGTGGGCGTGCAGGCGGAATTCCTGGGGCACGAATTTCAGCAGTTTTTTCTCAACTGCCAGCGGATCCTTGCCCGGCGCGATGCCGGTGCGGTTGGAGATGCGGAAGATATGGGTATCCACCGCGATCGTCGGCTCGCCGAAGGCGATGTTGAGCACCACATTGGCGGTCTTGCGGCCGACGCCGGGCAGTGCCTGCAGCGCCTCACGGTCGCGCGGCACTTCGCCGCCGTGGTGCTCGAGCAGCTGCGCGCAGGTGGCGATGATGTTTTTCGCCTTGGTGCGGTAAAGCCCGATACTTTTGACATAAGCCTCCACCCCCTTGACCCCGAGTGCCAGCAGGGCCTTCGGCGTATTGGCTTTTTTGTACAGTTCCCGGGTGGCGAGGTTGACGCTGCGGTCGGTGGCCTGCGCCGACAGGATCACCGCGATCAGCAGTTCGAAGGGGGTACGGTATTCAAGCTCACCGCGCGGTTCGGGGTTGGCGGCGCGCAGCCGCTCGAAGATGGCCTGGCGTTTTGCGGGGTTCATGGGTGTTCTGATTATAATGGCCGGAACTGGCGCGGAGCCTCTTGCGGAGCCTTTGATGATTCATCGCGCATTCCAACGCGCATTCCATCGCGTATTGCCCCTGTTCTTCCTGCTGCTGTCGGCATCGCCCCTGCATGCCGAGCCGGTGCTGGTCGAGCGCGCCAGCGTGCTGCGCAGCGAACCGCGCGTTGATGCCGCCACGGTGGGCGAGCTGGCGCTGGGCACCGCCGGCGAGGCGATCAACCGCCAGGGCGCCTGGGTGCAGGTGCGCTCGGGCGCGCTGACCGGCTGGCTGTATTCCTTCAATCTGCGTTTTGGCACAGCCACCTCGGGTGGCGCCGGTGAAGGGGCAGGAGCGGTGCTCGGCCGCATCTTCGCGCCGCGGCAACGGGTCAGTGTCACCAGTACCATCGGCATTCGCGGCCTTGACGAGGAGGATCTGAAGCAGGCGCAGTTCGATGCCGGCCAGGTCAGGCAGCTCGATGCCTTTGCCGCCAGCCGCGGTGACGCGCAATCCCATGCCGGCGGTGCCGGCCTTGCCGCGGAGCGGGTCGATTATCTGGGCGGCGGGGCGCGCGAATGAATATGTGCCGCAACATGCTGCTGTGCGCGCTGCTGCTGCCGCTGTCTTCCGCTGCGCAGACCATAGACCTGAACCGGCTGTTCAGCATCGGCCGTGACGCGGTGACCGCCGTCGCCGGCATCAGCGAGGCCGAGGAAATCGGCATGGGCCGCGAAATCGCCGGCCGCGTTCTGGGCGCGGCTCCCCTGGTCAATGACCCGGCGCTGCAGGCCTATGTCAACCGCGTCGGCCGCTGGATCGCGCTGCAGAGCGAACGTCCTGACCTGCCGTGGCGCTTCGCGGTGATCGAGTCGCCTGCGATCAATGCCTTTGCCGCGCCCGGCGGTTATGTGCTGCTGACCCGCGGCCTGTATGAAATCCTCGATACCGAGGCCCAGCTCGCGGGTGTGCTGGCGCATGAAATCGCGCACATCGTGCGCCGCCACCATGTCACGGTGCTGCAGAAAAGCGCGGCGCTGTCGGCGGGCTCGCAACTGGCGCAGCGCGACAACCGCGGTGCGCTGATCAACAACATGATCGGCACCGGTGCCGAGGTGTTTGCCCGCGGCCTCGACAAGAGTGCCGAGCACGAGGCCGATGCCGTCGGCATCGTGCTTGCCGCGCGCGCCGGCTACAACCCCTATGGCCTGATCGATGTGCTGCACAAGCTGGCGGCGCGCGGCAGCGGCGACGGCGCGATGGCGCTGCTGTTCAAGACCCACCCGCAACCCGGCGAGAGGCTGGCTTCGCTCGCCGATCTGCTCACACCGCAACTGGCGCGGCTGCCCGGCGGGCGTGAGCCGGTGATCCGCCGGGTCAGTGCCGCCGCAGCGGCGATGCCTGCATCCGCGGTCGCGGCACCCGCGCCGGCGGCGGCACCTGCTGCAGCGCCGGCATCAGCCGAGCCGCAGCCCGCCGCCAAGGGGCTGCTCGACTCCATCCAGCAGTTGCGCGGCATTTTCGGCCGCTGACGCTGATTTCCTGCGTCCGCCGGTTCAGGCTTTGCCGCCACGTGCGGCGAGCCGCGTCCTTGCGCGTTCGATGGCGCGCGCCACGGTGTCCTGCTTGCGCTTCAAGGGGCTGTCTGCCGGCTGATTTTTTGCGAGAGCCGGCTTCGCGCCGCGCCGGCGCAGCAGCGCGGCATGGCGCTCGCGCAGCTGCGGGGCTTCGCGGCGCTGCCGCTCGCGGTCGCGCGGCATGCCGGTGGGCTCGAGCACGATGCAATCCACCGGGCAGGGCGGCAGGCACAAGGCGCAGCCGGTGCATTCGGCGCTGATCACGGTGTGCATCAACTGCCGCGCGCCGACGATGGCATCGACCGGGCAGGCGGCGATGCACAGGGTGCAGCCGATACACTGCGCTTCGATGATGCGCGCCACGGCGGGGGCTTCGGTTTTGCCGCAGCCGGAATCCAGCGGCAGCGGCGCGCGGCCCAGCAGGCTGGCGAGTTCGGCAATCACTTCATCGCCGCCGGGCGGGCAGCGGTTGATCGCGGCTTCACCGGCGGCAATGGCCGCGGCATAGGGGCTGCAGCCCTGGTAGCCGCATTGCCGGCACTGAGTCTGCGGCAGCACGGCATCAATCGACTGCTCCAGCGTCGATTGCTTCTGTGCCGCGAGCTCATCCATCCGCTTCAGCCGATGCTGCGGATGCAGTCCGCCACCAGTGACGGGCCGGCATAGACCAGACCGGTGTAGAGCTGGATGAGACTCGCGCCGGCCTCGATACGCTTTTGCGCATCCTTGCCATTCATGATGCCGCCGACACCGATCACCGGCAGCGCACCGGCGAGCGCCGCGGCGAGTTTGGCGGTGACCTGCTGCGCGGCGGCGGTCAGCGGCGCCCCGCTCAGTCCGCCGGCTTCGTTGCCGTGGGGCAGGGTGGCGACAGATTCTCGCCCGAGTGTGGTGTTGGTGGCGATCACCGCGTCAATGCCGTGGCGCACCAGAAGCTCCGCGATCACGTTGATCTGCGCATCATCGAGGTCCGGCGCGATTTTCAGCGCCATCGGCACGCGGCGGCCGTGGCTGTCGGCGAGGCGCTCGCGCTCGGCCTGCAGCGCGCCGAGCAGCGCGCCAAGCTCGTCGCCCTGTTGCAACTGGCGCAGGTTTTTGGTGTTGGGAGAGGAGATGTTGACGGTGATGTAGCCGGCGCGGCTGTAGACCTTGCGCAGGCAGGCGAGGTAATCGTCGGCGGCGCGCTCGATCGGGGTGTCGAAATTCTTGCCGATGTTGATGCCGAGCACGCCGCGAAAGCGTGCGCGTTCGACATTGGCGAGCAGCGCATCGACACCGTGGTTGTTGAAACCCATGCGGTTGATCACCGCCTCTGCCTGCGGCAGGCGGAACATGCGCGGCCGCGCATTGCCGGGCTGCGGCCGCGGCGTCACCGTGCCGATTTCGATGTGGCCAAAGCCGAGCGCGGCGAGTGCATCGATGTATTCGCCGTTCTTGTCGAGGCCGGCGGCGAGTCCGACGGCGTTCGGAAAGTCGATGCCCATCACCCGCCGCGGCGTGCCTGCAGGCGCGCCGCCACACAACGCCAGCACGCCGCTTTGCGCGGCAAGCCGCAGCGATTGCAGGGTCAGGTGGTGGGCCGATTCGGCATCAAGGCTGAACAGCAGCGGGCGCAGCAGGGGATACATGGTCGGTGTCGGCTTTCGTTCGGGCAGTGGCAGAGAGGGTGTTGAAAATATTAAATAAAAACAATTACTTATAATTTCATCAAAAGCTAACTCAAGGTCAGCGCGAAGGTCGAACCGCCCTCGGCCGGCGAGTCGATGCGGATGTTCCAGCCGCAATGCTCGCAGGCGCGCTTGACGATGGCGAGTCCGAGACCAAAGCCGTCGCTGCTGTCGCTGCGGCGGAAGTGGCGGTCGAACAGCCGCTCGCGCAGCGCCTCGGGTACACCGAGGCCGGTGTCGCTGACGGTCAGCGTCGGCGCCTGCCAGTCAATACGAATGCGTCCGGCATCGGTGTATTGCACCGCGTTGCGGATCAGGTTGGCCAGCACAAGATGCAGCGCTTGGGCATTCACCGTGATCCGCGCGGCCGAATCGACGGCGTTGTCGAACTGCAGGCCCTTGCGTGCGATTTCCCCGCGCAGCGGATCGACGACATCGTTGACGGCTTCGGCGATGTTCACCGGCTTGCGGTCGCCGACGGCCTGCGCGCGAGCGAGGAACAGCAGGGTCTCGATCTGTCCGGTCATGCGTTCGGCGGCGGCGCTGATCGCGGCGATGCGACTGCGCGCCTTGTCCGGCAGGCCGGCATCGGCTTCGAGCAGCTCGCAACTGGTGCGGATCGCTGTCAGTGGTGTACGCAGCTCGTGGCTGGCGTTGCCGGTGAACTCCTGTTCGCGTTCAATCAGTGTGCGGATGCGCTGCAGGTAATCGTCAAAGGCCTCGGCCAGCGCCGCGACTTCAGTGTCCTGGCCAAGGGCCGCGAACGGGACATGCGGGGCGACCGGATCGAGGCGCGCAACCTGGCCGGCGAGGCCGGTGATCTGTCGCGTGACCAGACCGGCGATCCAGTAACCGATGCCGGCGGCAATCACGATCACCGCGGCGATCGCGAACAGCAGCAGGCGCTTGAACTCCTGTTCGCGGGCCTTGTGCTGCCCTGAATCGTAGGCCACGGCGAAGCGCACGCTGCCAATATCGCGCACCACCACGAATTCGCTGCGGGGGCCCGTGCCCAGGGTGTGCTGGCCGGCCGCCAGCGCACGCAGGTTTTCCGGCATCAGGCCGCGCTCGGCGGCGCTTCTCGCGATGTAATACTGGATGTTGGGACTGGGTTCGTAGACGACGACCTGCGGGTTGCGCATGTATTCGCGCACCAGATGGGTCATTTCCTCGTTGACGATCTGGCTGACCAGGTTGTCCTCGAGGCGCTGTGACGCGGCGAGCAGCGCGAGGCCCAGCGCGGCGACCACTGCGATGCAGGTCACCGCCACTGCGGCGGCGACACGTACGCGCAGGCGCATTGCGCTCATGTGCCGGGCTTGCGCAGGCGGTAGCCGATGCCGTGCAGGGTTTCGACCGGGTCGCTCCCCCCGGCGGCGGTCAGCGCGCGGCGCAGCGTGTGCAGGTGGCTGCGCAGCGTGTCGCTGGTCTCCTGCGGCTCCCCCCAGACCTGACGCTCGATTTCATCGCGGCTGACCACGCGCGAGGGTTCGCGCATCAGCAATTCGAGTATGGCCAGGCATTTTGGCGGCAACCTGATTTCGGTGCCGGACCAGCGCACGGTCATCGTTTTCGGGTCGAGGGACAGTTCGCCATGCTCGAGCGGCCGCGACGTGGTGCGGCCGCTGGCGCGCCTGTGCAGCGCGGTTACACGCGCCTCGACTTCCTTCAGCGAGAACGGCTTCACCAGGTAGTCGTCGGCGCCGTGGGCAAAGCCGGCAAGCTTGTCGTCGAGCGTGTCGCGCGCGGTGAGCATCAGGATCGGAGTTTCGATCTGCGCCTGTTCGCGCAGCGAGCGCGCCATCGACAGTCCGTCCATGCCGGGCAGTCCGAGATCAAGCACGATCACGTCAAAAGGCTGCCTGCGCGCAAGGTGCAGTCCGCCGAGGCCGTCGGCGGCGGCATCGACACTGTGGCCGCGCGCCTCGAGATAGTCGTAGAGGTTGGCGGCGATGGTGGCGTCGTCTTCGACGATGAGGATGCGCAATGGAGGTTCTGCTCAGTCTGCGAGCGGCTGCCAGCGGCCCTCGACCAGGCCTTCCATCGGCTGAAAGCGGATCTTGTAGGCCATCTTGCGGCTTTGCGCGATCCAGTAACCGAGGTAGAGGTAGGGCAGTCCGAGGCGGCGGCAGAATTCGATCTGCCACAGGATGTTGTAGGTGCCGTAGCTGGCGCCGGCGACTTCGGGGTCGAAGAACGTGTAGACCGAGGACAGTCCGTCCTGCAGGCGGTCGACGATGCTGACCATGCGCAGCACGCCATCCTCGCGGAATTCGTAGAGACGTGAATCGACATTGCTCTGCAGCAGGAAGTGGCGGTACTGCTCACGGCTGTCCTGGTCCATGCCGCCGCCGGCGTGGCGCAGCGACTGGTAACGCAGGTACAGCGCGTAATGCTCGGGCTGGTATTTCAGTTCGAGTTCGCGCGGCTCGAGTCCGGCATGTTGTGTCTGCGCCCGGCGCTGGGTGCGGCCGGCGCGGAATTCATCGGTGACCACGCGCACCGGCACGCAGGCGCGACAGTGGTCGCAGTGCGGGCGGTAGGTGAAGGCACCGCTGCGGCGGAATCCGGCGCGCACCAGCTCGCTGTAGACCGCGCCGTCGATCAGATGACTCGGGGTTGCCACCTGCGAGCGCGCCAGGCGCTCGGGCAGATAGCTGCAGGGATAGGGCGCCGTGGCGTAAAACTGCAGGACTGACAGCGGGAAGTCGGAAAGGAAGCTCAACGCAGCGTGTCCACGTCCATTGAAGAAGGCCTGTCGAACAGGTCGCCATCGAAGCACCATGCGGCGGGTGAGGGCTGGGGGTAGTTTACCAATTCCGCCACTTGCCGCGAGAATGCCGCGCGCGGGATTTCGCGGGCGCCAAATCGTGCCAGGTGGCTGGTGTTCATCTGGCAGTCGATGATGCCGTAACCCCAGCGCCGCAACTGGTGAACGAGGTGTGCCAGCGCGATTTTCGAGGCGTCGGGCGCGCGGGTGAACATCGATTCACCGAAAAAAACACCTCCGATCGCCACCCCGTAGAGGCCGCCGGCCAGTTCGCCGCCAATCCAGGTTTCCACCGAATGTACATGGCCCAGGGCATGCAGGTCGCGATACGCGGCCTGCATTTCCGGCGTGATCCAGGAGCCGCCGCCTTCGCCGCGCGGCTGCGCGCAGCCGGCGATGACTTCGGCGAAGGCGCTGTCGGTGCGCACTTCGTAATCGCGCCGGCGCAAACGCTTGGCGAGCGAGCGCGGCATGCGGAATTCCTCCGGCAGCAGCACCATCCGCGGATCAGGGCTCCACCACAGCAGCGGCTGGCCCGTGCTGTACCAGGGAAAGATGCCGCGCCGGTACGCGGCGAGCAGGCGTCCGGGTGAAAGGTCGCCACCGGCGGCGAGCAGGCCGTTGGGTTCGTGCAGGGCACGCTCCGGCGGCGGGAATTCGATGTGTTTGTCGAGCCAGGGGATCACGACGGGAATTCTAAAGCCTTAAGCGGAGCACTCTTGATCTGCATCAAAAAGCCGTTTTCCCGCCGCCGCTAGCATGCCTGCAATGACCAAGGCTTATTGACAAGGAGAGAGAAATGAAAGGCGGATTACGGATGCTGATGGTGCTGGCCCTCGCGCTGGCGGCGGGTGTGGCGCAGGCGGCGCAGGGTGACTGGCTGGGCCGGGTGCGGGTGATTCATATCGCCCCTGACGCGAGTTCCACGGCCCTGGGGCTGGATGCCAGCAACGAGACCACGCTGGAACTCGATTTCACCTACTTCATCACCAACAAGATCGGCCTGGAACTGATTCTTGCCACCAAGCAGCATGATGTGACTTCCAACGGCACACGAATCGGCGAAGTCACCCACCTGCCGCCGACGCTGACGCTGCAATACCATTTCGCGCCGGACAGCCCGTCGTTCCGGCCCTATGTCGGCGCCGGGGTCAACTACACGCGCTTTTACGACATCAATCTGCAAAACGGCGCGACCACCGTGGATAAAAGCAGCTGGGGCGGCGCACTGCAGTTGGGCGCCGATTTCCCGGTCAACAAGACTTTTTTCATCAATGTTGACGTGAAAAAAATCTGGATCGATACCGATGTCAAGACCGTCGCTACCGGTGCCACTGCAGCTAACTTCAAGATCAATCCGGTGATCTTCGGTGTCGGTGTCGGCATGAAGTTCTGAGCATGAAGACCAGTCAGGTGTAATGGTGGCGGCATCGCGGCAGGATGCCGTTTCTGAACCCGCGCCGGCAAACGCCGGTGCGGGTTGTTTTCATTGTGGTCTGCCCGTCGGCGCGAAGGTTTTTCCTGTCACCATTGATGGTGCGAGCCGTGATACCTGCTGCGCCGGCTGCCAGGCGGTGGCGAAGACCATCGCCGACAGCGGGCTGTCGGCCTATTACCGCAATCGCAGCGCGATGGCGCCATCGGCGCAGCAAGCGGATCTGCTGCCGGCGGAGCTGGGCGTGTTCGACCTGCCGGAAGTGCAGCGCGGTTTTGTCAGCGACGCCGGCGGGCACCGGCGCGAAGCCTCGCTGCTGATCGATGGCGTGACCTGCGCGGCCTGCATCTGGCTGATCGAGCAGCGGCTGTCGCGTCTGCCCGGCGTGCTAGAAGTGCTGGTCAACTACGGCACACGCCGCGCACGGATCTGCTGGGACGGGCGCGAAACGGCGCTGAGTCGCATTCTCGCCGCGGTGTCGGCACTGGGTTATTCGGCCCAGCCCTACGATCCGCTGCGTGCCGAGGCGCAGTTGCAGGGTGAACGCTCGGCACTCTTGTGGCGGCTGTTCATCGCCGGCTTCGGCATGATGCAGGTGATGATGTACGCAGTGCCGGTGTACATCGCCGATGGTGCGATGACCGCCGACATCGAACAGTTGATGCGTATTGCCGGCCTGCTGCTGACGTTGCCGGTGGCACTGTGGGCGGCCCTGCCTTTTTATCGCGGTGCGCTGCGCGACCTGCGTGCGAAGCGTCCGGGCATGGATGTGCCGGTGTCACTCGGCATCGTCATCGCATTCGCGGCCAGCCTGTGGGCAACCTGGACGGCTTCAGGTGAGGTCTATTTTGATTCGGTATCGATGTTTGTTTTCCTGCTGCTCGGTGCGCGTTACCTTGAGTTCGGCGCACGGGCGAAGGCGCTGCGCACCCAGGACCGCCTGGCGCGGCTGACGCCGCTGACTGCGGAACTGCTTACTGATGACGGCGGCACTCACCGCGTTGCGGCGGCCACGCTGAAACCCGGCGACCGTCTGCGGGTGCGTCCCGGCGCGGCACTGCCGGCGGACGGCGTGGTGCTCAGCGGTGTATCCGCGGCGGATGAATCGCTGCTGAGCGGTGAATCACGGCCGGTGCCCAAACGTGCCGGTGACCAGCTGACCGGCGGATCGGTCAATCTCGAAGGCGCGCTGACCATGCGGGTGACGCAGGCTGGCGACGGCACCGTGCTCGCCGGCATCCTGCGTTTGCTCGACCGTGCACAATCCGCCAAGCCACGCATCGCGCAGCTTGCCGACCGTGTCGCCCAGGGTTTTGTCGCCGGGCTGCTGCTGCTGACGGTGATCGCTTTTGTCCTGTGGTGGCAGATCGATCCGGCGCGTGCACCGTGGATCGCAGTCGCGCTGCTGGTGGTGACCTGCCCCTGCGCGCTGTCGCTGGCGACACCGGCGGCGCTGACCGCGGCCACCGGTGCAGCCTACCGTGAAGGCGTGCTGATCACCCGCGGCAATGCCCTGGAAACGCTGGCCCGCGCCACGCATGTGGTGTTCGACAAGACCGGTACACTCACTACGGGTCGCATGACACTCGCCGGCGTGACGCCCTTGTCGGTCGAGGATCGCGGGCAATGCCTGGCGATGGCTGCGGCGCTGGAATCGTGGTCCGAACACCCGGCGGCACAGGCGATTGCCGCAGCCGCCACCGGCATACATCCGGTGGCGAGTGAGGTGAGCACAACGGCCGGCGACGGTGTTGAAGGTTGCATCGGTGGCCGTCGCTGTCGCATCGGCAGGCCGGAGTTTGTCGCGGCGTTGCACGGCAAGCCCTTGCCGCCAGAGTTGAGTGTGGTGCCGGAAGCGCTGAGTGTGGTGGCGCTGGGTGACGGGCAGGGATGGATTGCGCTGTTCATGCTGGATGACCAGCTGCGCCATGATGCGGCGGCGGTAATTGCCACGCTAAAGGCCGCGGGTGTCGCGGTGTCGCTGCTCTCCGGCGATCGTCCGCAGCGTGTCGCCCATGCCGCGCGTGAACTCGGCATCGCGCAATGGCAGGGCGCGGCGACGCCGGCAGGCAAACTCGACTACGTGCGCGCGCTGCAGGCGCGTGGTGCCGTGGTGGCGATGGTGGGTGATGGAGTCAATGATGCGCCGGTGCTGGCGCAGGCCCAGGTGTCGGTGGCGCCCGGTGGCGGCACCGCGCTGGCGCAGACCAGCGCCGACATCGTGCTGATGGGTGATCGACTCGGGGCTTTGCCGGCCACGCTGCTGATGGCGAGGCGCACGCTGCGTGTGATCCGTCAGAACCTGGCCTGGGCCGTGGCCTACAACGCGATCGCGGTACCGCTGGCGCTGGCCGGGCTGGTGACGCCGCTTATTGCCGCGATTGGCATGTCATCGAGTTCGCTGGTGGTGGTGGCCAATGCGCTGCGGCTGGCGCGTACCCGCCGGCCAAGCGCCGCCATCGACTGATTTGCCGTCGGCGCTGGCGCCCGCAGCCTGCTGCCGATAACATGCATTGACCATGGACATCCTGTACCTGCTGATTCCGCTTTCGCTGCTGCTGGTCTTTGTGATCGGCGCGATATTCTGGTGGGCGCTGAAAAGCGGGCAATTCGAGGACATGGAAGGGCCGGCGCAACGGATACTTATGGACGAAGATGAGCGGAAGCACTGAACAGGTTGCGGGCCGAGGTTTGTCGTGGTGACTGTTTCGATGCCACAACCCCGCCTAGGGGCGAAGCTGCTGTGGATGGTGATCGGTTTCCTGTGTGTGGGGCTTACTGCGATTGGTCTTACGCTATACGAATCGTGGAAGCTTGAGGGCGGTGCCGCAGTCATCAATGACATGGGCAGCCAGCGCATGCGTTCCTATCACATCGCATATCTGGTCAGCGAGAGCCTGCGCAATCCGGCCTCTTTTGAGGCTGACGGCTTGCGGGCGGAAATCCTGCGTTTCGAGGAGGTGCTCGCAGGATTGAAGTCAGGGGATCCGGTGCGACCGCTGCTCCTGCCTCGCAACCGTGCGATCGTCGAGGCGCTCGACCTCCTGGAACACGAATGGAATGCCGGGGTCAAGCCACTGGTGACCAGCGCCGCCGCAGGAGATGCCAGGGCTTCAGACCGCCTGCGCCATGACATCAATGTTTTCGTGCAGCGCATCGACGCGCTGGTGCGCATGGTCGAAGAAAACAATGCCCGTGATATTTCGATACTGCGTTACATGCAGTTCGGCCTGATTGCGCTGGCGATAGCCGGGGCGATGGCGCTGATTTACCTGATGTTCGTGCTGGTCGTGCGACCGGTGGGTGATCTGGCACAGGGCATGCAACGCATGAGCGCAGGCGATTTCGGCGCACGACTTTCGGTCGAAACCAATGACGAGTTCGGCGAACTGGCCGACGGCTTCAACCACATGGCGGAGCGCCTGCAGAACCTGTACGACACGCTGGAGCAGCGCGTGGCCGGAAAGACCCGCGACCTGGCCGAGCGCAACCGAGAGCTGGCCGCGCTGTACGAGGTCGCAAGGCTGCTCGGCGAGCCGGCGACCGCGGAGGAGTTGTGCCGGGCCTTCCTGCGCCGGCTGATGGACATGCTGCAGGCCGCGGGCGGATCGGTGCGCCTGATCGACGACGGCACCCGGCAGCTTCATCTCTTCGCGCACGAGGGCCTGACCAGCGATTTTGCTTCGGAAGAGCGCTGCATCGACATGGGCGAGTGCCTGTGCGGCGCTGCGGCACGGCAGCGGCTCAGCGCCGTGGATGTACTCGACGAACTGCCGGCTGACGTGGCCGCCGACTGTCGCCGCGCCGGCTATCGCACGGTGGCCATTTTCCCGATCCTCGCCAAGGGGCGCCTGCTCGGCGTGTTCAACCTTTATTATCCGGAGCCGCGCCGTTTCTCCCAGGAAGACCGTGGTTTGCTGGAGGCGCTGGGCCTTCACCTGGCTGTTGCGATCGAGAACAGGCACCTGGCCTCGCGCGAGCGCGAACTGGCGGTGTTCGAGGAGCGCAGCCTGCTCGCACGTGAACTGCACGATTCCATCGCGCAATCCCTGGCTTTTCTCAATATCCAGGTGCAGATGCTGGAGGACTCGCTTGCGCGTGGTGCCAGCGCCGAGATGACCGAGGTGTTGTCGCGTATCCGCGAGGGGGTGCAGGAGAGTTATGACGATGTGCGTGAGCTGCTGACGCATTTCCGGGCACGGGTCCGCAGCGGCGAGGACATCGGCGATGCGCTGCGCCAGATGCTGGCGCGTTTCGGTGCGCAGACAGGCATCGCCACCGCCTTCTCCGAGAAGGGAACCGGAGTGCCGCTGCAGGCTGAAACCCAGCAGCAGGTACTGCACATACTCCAGGAAGCGCTGTCCAACGTGCGCAAGCATTCAGCGGCGCGGCATGTGTCTATAGACTTGCGGCGTGACGGTACTTACCGGTTCAGCGTCAGGGACGATGGGCGGGGTTTCGATGCCGGTGCCGCGGCAGGCGAGAGCCACATCGGCCTGCGTATCATGCGCGAGCGCGCCCAGCACATCGGCGCCACCATCGAGGTTGATTCAGCGCCCGGGCAGGGTGCCGTCATCACACTGTCGCTCGCCGCCTTGCAGTCGATGGAGAAAAAGGCGGTGTCAGCAAGTGGGCGCGCGGCATGAGCGGCCGGTTGCGGGTGCTGCTGGTTGATGACCACAAACTGTTTCGCAGCGGCGTGCGCGCGCTGCTCGCGCGCCAGTCCGACATCGAGGTCGTTGGCGAGGCCGCCGACGGCCTCGACGGGGTGCAGCAGGCACATGCGCTCGCCCCCGACCTGGTGCTGCTCGACCTGCACATGCCGGGCATGAGCGGCGGCGAGGCCCTGCGCGCGCTGGTGAATGAGCTGCCGCAGACGCGGGTGCTGATGCTGACCGTGTCCGAGGATGCGGAAGATCTGCTCGACACGCTGCGTGCCGGCGCTGCAGGTTATCTGCTGAAGAACATCGACGCCGAGTATTTCGTCGATGCGATCCGCCGCGCCGCCGAGGGAGAGTCGGTGGTATCGCCGGAGATGACCGGCAAGCTGGTCGCAGGGCTGAAGCCCCGGCCGCCCGCGGCTACTGCCGGTCATGACAGTCTGAGTGCCCGCGAACGCGAGATTCTCGGAAAGCTCGCGCGCGGTGCAAGCAACAAGGAGCTGGCGCGCGAGCTCGATCTGGCCGAGAGCACGGTCAAGATCCACGTGCAGAACATCCTGCGCAAGCTCAAGCTCAACAGCAGGGTGCAGGCCGCGGTTTACGCGGTCGAGCAGGGCTTGTCTGAAAAAAATATAAATAAAAACAAATAGTTATATTCAATTCCGGCATATCTTCCGGAGCTGATGCCGGAGTTTCGGGGCTTCGGGCAGCACTCTTCCGCCACTTTCCGGCCTGTGCGCTAGTCCTTTCGAACTAGCCTTCCTCCCCCTGCACTAGTGCGGATGCCTGAACGACTTCCGCCCTCTTGCGAATGTCGCGTTTCGCGTGTGCGGCATATCTTCGCTGCAACGTCATCGAAGGGGAGCGCGACATGCAGTCGCAAACATCAAAACAGTGGTCGGTGCTTGGCGGCAGCACACTCGCCTTCACCGTGTGCTTCATGGTGTGGATGATGTTCGCGGTGATCGGCATCCCGATCAAGAAGACGCTGGGGCTGAACGAGACCGAATTCGGCCTGCTCGCGGCGACGCCTGTGCTGACCGGCTCGCTGATCCGCCTGCCGTTGGGCATGTGGACCGACAAGTTCGGCGGCCGCATCGTGTTTTTCATTCTGATGCTGTCCACCGTGGTGCCGATCTGGCTGATCAGCGAGGCGACCCTGTACTGGCATTTCCTGGTGCTCGGCCTGTTCGTCGGGCTTGCCGGCGGTTCGTTCTCGGTCGGCATTGCCTATGTCGCACGCTGGTTCGACAAAAGCCGGCAGGGCATGGCGATGGGCGTGTTCGGCGCCGGCAATTCCGGAGCTGCCGTGACCAAGTTCGTGGCCCCGGCCCTGGTGGTGGCCTATGGGTGGACCATGGTGCCCAAGGTTTACGCCGCGGCGATGCTGGTCACCGCGCTTGCGTTCTGGTTCCTGTCTCACCACGACGAGAAGCATCTGGTCGGCAAGTCGGTGTCGGTGGGAGAACAGCTCCGTGCGCTGAAGGATCCCAAGGTGTGGAAGCTGTGCCAGTACTACTCGATCGTGTTTGGCGGCTATGTCGCGCTGTCGCTGTGGATGACCAAGTACTACATCGGCGAGTACGGCTTTGACATCAAGAACGCGGCGCTGCTTGCCGCCTGCTTCTCGCTGCCTGGCGGCGTGCTGCGCGCGATCGGCGGCTGGCTGTCCGACCGCCATGGCGCGCATCCGGTGACCTGGTGGGTGATGCTGGTGTCCTGGATCTGCCTGTTTTTCCTGTCCTACCCGCAGACCGACCTGGTGATCCGCACCGCGAAAGGCGACCTGTCCTTCCACATCGGCCTCAATGTCTGGGTGTTCACCGCGCTGATGTTCGTGATGGGCGTGGCCTGGGCGGTGGGCAAGGCCTCGGTCTTCAAATACATCTCCGACGAATACGGCCAGAACATCGGCGTGATCTCCGGCATCGTGGGGCTCGCCGGCGGCATGGGCGGATTCCTGCTGCCGATCATGTTCGGCGCATTGGTGGACATCACCGGCGTCAACAGCAGCATCTTCATGCTGATGTGGGGCATCACGCTGGTTTCCCTGGTGTGGATGTACTGGACCGAGATCGTGCCGGCGCGCCAGGCTTCGGGGGGCGCAGCTGCCGCAGGCGCCTGACCCTTTTCGCACTCACCACTGAAAGCCATCATCATGACCATCGCCGCACCGCAGTCCGCGAACCGTGCCGCCCCCCGCGGCGCCGACATCGCCGAATGGAATGTCGAGGACGAGGCGTTCTGGAACAGTAGCGGGCGGCGCATTGCCTACCGCAACCTGGCGCTGTCGGTGCCGGCGCTGCTGTGCGCCTTCGCCGTGTGGGGGATGTGGGGCATCATCACCGTGCAGATGCTCAACCTCGGCTTTCCGTTCACACAGGCCGAGCTGTTCACGCTGACCGCAATCGCCGGCATCTCCGGCGCGACGATGCGCATTCCGGCCTCGTTCCTGATCCGTGTTGCCGGCGGCCGCAACACGATTTTCCTGACCACCGCCATGCTGCTGGCGCCGGCGCTGGGCACCGGCATCGCGCTCCAGCACAAGGACCTGCCGCTGTGGGTGTTCCAGCTGCTGGCGCTGTGGTCGGGAGTGGGTGGCGGCAATTTCGCCAGCTCGATGTCCAACATCAACACCTTCTTCCCGAAACGGCTGCAGGGCACGGCGCTCGGCATCAATGCCGGCGTCGGCAACTTCGGCGTGACCACGATGCAGATCGTGATTCCGCTGGTGATGACCGTGCCTTTTCTCGGCGCGCTGTCGGGCGAGCCGATGCTGCTGCTCAAGGACAGTGGCTGGATTTTCGGCAAGATCCCCGCCGGCACGCCGACCTGGATCCAGAACGCAGGCCTCGCCTGGGTGGTGTCGCTGGTGCCGCTCGCGATAGCCTGCTGGTTCGGCATGAACAACCTGAAGACGGTGTCGCCGGACGCCGGCCATCCGCTGAAGGCCTTCGTCAGGATTACCTATCTCTATTCGCTGGCGTTCATTCCCTCGATCGCGATCCTCTATCTGTACCTGCCTGCGCCCACCGGCCTCGGCCTGCTCAACATGTGGGTGGCGATCACGCTCGACGTGATCATGGCGCTGGTCATCCTGCGCCTCGCAGCCTTCGGCACGGTGAAGGAAAACATTGCCCGCCAGTTCGCGATTTTCCGCGACAAGCACACCTGGTCGATGACGGCGCTCTATATCGTGACCTTCGGCTCCTTCATCGGCTTTTCGATGGCGTTGCCGCTGTCGATAGCGGTGATCTTCGGTGTCAGTCATGTGCCGGACGCCAACGGCGTGATGACACACACACTGAAAAACCCCAATGCGCCCTCGGTGTTCACCTATGCCTGGATCGGCCCCTTCGTCGGCGCCGCGATCCGGCCGATCGGCGGCTGGATTTCGGACAAGGTCGGCGGTTCAATCGTGACCCAGGTCATTTCACTGGTGATGGTGGTGGCCTCGGTGGCGGTCGGTTACGTGATGATGCTGGCCTACAACTCGGCGACACCGGAGCAGTATTTCGGCCTCTTCATCGGCCTGTTCATGCTCATTTTCGCCGCCAGCGGCATCGGCAACGGGTCCACCTTCCGCACCATCGGCGTGATCTTCGACCGCGCCAAGGCGGGGCCGGTGCTGGGCTGGACCAGCGCGATCGGTGCCTACGGCGCCTTCGTGGCGCCGGTGGTGATCGGCCAGCAGATCAAGGCCGGCACGCCGGAACTGGCGATGTACGGCTTCGCCGCCTTCTATGCGCTGTGCCTGGTGCTGAACTGGTGGTTCTACCTGCGCCGCGACGCCTACGTGAAGAACCCTTGAGACACAGACGGACGCGAGATGACGCATGAATGCCAGCCCGCTTTCCCGATGGGAGCCCGAGAACCCCGAGTTCTGGCGCGCTGGCGGGGAGCGCATCGCCCGGCGCAACCTGTGGCTGTCGGTGTTCGCGCTGCTGGTGTCGTTCGCGGTGTGGATGGTGTGGAGCATGGTGGTGGCGCACCTGCCCCAGGCCGGATTCCGCTTTTCCACCAACCAGCTCTTCTGGCTGGCGGCGCTGCCGGCGCTGAGCGGCGCGACCCTGCGCATCTTCTATGCCTTCATGGTGCCGATGATCGGCGGCCGGGTGTGGACCGCGGTGTCCACGGCGCTGCTGCTGGTGCCTGCGCTGGGCATCGGATTCGCGGTGCAGGACAGTTCGACCAGTTATCCCGCGCTGCTGATGCTTGCGTTGCTGTGCGGGCTTGGCGGCGGCAATTTCGCATCGAGCATGGCCAATATCAGTTTTTTTTTCCCGGATTCGCTCAAGGGTACCGCACTGGGCCTCAATGCCGGACTGGGCAACCTGGGTGTTTCGCTGGCGCAGCTGGTGGTGCCGGTGGCGATCGCGGGCAGCCTGTTCGGGCCGCTGGCCGGGCCGCCGCAGCCGGCCGCGGCGGGAGAACTGTGGCTGCAGAACGCGGGTTTCGTGTGGGTGCCGCTGATCCTGGCTTCGGCCCTGGCATCCTGGTTCGGCATGAACGACCTGCCGGGGCCGCGCGCGGGCTTTGCCGAGCAGGCCGTGATTTTTGTGCGCAAGCACAACTGGCTGATGTGCTGGCTTTATCTGGGCACCTTCGGCTCCTTCATCGGCTACTCGGCGGGTTTTCCGCTGCTGCTGCTGACCCAGTTTCCGCAGTTCGACGGATTGCACTATGCCTTCTTCGGGCCGCTGGCCGGTGCCCTGACGCGGCCCATCGGCGGCTGGCTGGCCGACCGCTGGGGCGGTGCGCGGGTGACGTTCTGGAATTTCGCGGCGATGGTGCTCGCCGCGCTGGTCACGCTGCAGGCGCTGCCCGGCAGCGCGGACGCCGGCAGCGCGGGGACGTTTCTCGTCGCCTTCCTGATGCTGTTCGTCACCTCGGGTATCGGCAACGGCTCGATATTCCGCATGATTCCGGCGGTATTCCGGGTGCGACACACACAGGCTGGAGGGACGGGCGGACTGCCCGCCCAGGCCCGCGCCAGGCGCGAGGCGACGCGCGAAGCGGCCGCCGTGCTTGGCTTTACCTCGGCCATCGGCGCCTATGGCGGATTCTTCATCCCCAAGAGCTACGGCACCTCGATCGCGCTCACCGGCAGCCCCGCTGCGGCGCTGTGCGTATTCACCCTGTTCTACCTCAGCTGCGCGTGGATCACCTGGTGGTTCTACCTGCGGCGGGGCGCGGAGGCGCCATGCTGATCCGCGCGCAAGCATCCGTCCGGACGCGGGCCTTTGCCGGCCTTCAGCGGGTCCGGTTTCCAGTTCATCACCAGCACTGCAAGGAGCAGCCGTGAGCCATTTCCTCGACCGACTCAACTATTTCTCGCTGCCGCGCGAAAGCTTCGCCGGCGGGCATGGCGTCACCAACGGCGAAGACCGCACCTGGGAAGACGCCTACCGCAACCGCTGGGCCAGCGACAAGATCGTGCGCTCGACCCACGGCGTGAACTGCACCGGGTCCTGCTCCTGGAAGATCTACGTCAAGGGTGGCATCGTCACCTGGGAAACCCAGCAGACCGACTATCCGCGCACACGCTGGGACATGCCCAACCACGAACCCCGCGGCTGCGCGCGCGGCGCGAGCTACAGCTGGTATCTCTACAGCGCAAATCGAGTCAAATACCCGATGGTGCGCGGAAGGCTGCTCAAGCGCTGGCGTGCCGCTCGCCTCGACAAGGCCCCGGTCGAGGCCTGGGCCTCCATCGTCGAGTCCGACGAGGCGCGCCGCGACTACCAGCGGGTGCGCGGCCTCGGCGGCTTCGTGCGCTCGAGCTGGGACGAGGTCAACGAGATCATCGCCGCGGCGAACATCCATACGGTGAAGAAACACGGCCCCGACCGCGTGATCGGTTTTTCACCGATTCCGGCGATGTCGATGGTGAGTTATGCCGCGGGCAGCCGTTACCTGAGCCTGATCGGCGGCGTGTGCATGAGCTTCTACGACTGGTATTGCGACCTGCCGCCGGCAAGCCCGCAGGTCTGGGGCGAGCAGACCGACGTGCCCGAGTCCGCCGACTGGTACAACTCCAATTTCATCATCGCCTGGGGTTCCAACGTGCCGCAGACGCGCACACCGGACGCCCATTTCTTCACCGAGGTGCGCTACAAGGGTGCGAAAACGGTGGCGGTGACGCCCGATTATTCCGAGGTCGCCAAGCTCTCCGACCTGTGGCTGCATCCCACGCAGGGCACCGATGCTGCGCTGGCAATGGCGATGGGGCATGTGATCCTGAAGGAGTTCTACATCGACCGCCGCAGCGCCTATTTCGACGATTACGCGCGGCGTTACACCGATCTGCCGATGCTGGTCACGCTAAAGGCGCAGCAACTGCCCGACGGCAGCACGGTGATGGTGCCGGACCGCTATCTGCGCGCTTCCGACTTCGCCGACCGCCTGGGCCAGGACAACAATCCGGAATGGAAGACCGTCGCCCTTGACCAGCGCGGCGAGGCCGTGCTGCACAACGGCTCGATCGGCTTCCGCTGGGGTCCCGAGGGCCGTGGCGATGCCGGGCGCTGGAACCTGGAGCCGCGCGATGCACGCCGCGAGGACGAGGTCAGGCTGAAGCTGTCGCTGCTGGAGGACGGCGCCGCAGCCCCGGAAACCGCCACGGTCGGCTTTCCGTATTTCGGCGGCATTGATCACGAGCATTTCGCCAGCAACCCGCAAAGCGACGTGCTGGTGCGGGCTGTGCCGGTGCGGCGCATCGCCGCCGCCGGCAACGCGCTGGTGGCGACGGTGTTTGACCTGCAGGTCGCCCAGTACGGCGTGGCGCGCGGCATCGCCGGCGAAAACTGCGCCAGCGATTACGACGACAACCGGCCGTACACGCCGGCGTGGCAGGAGCGCATCACCGGTGTGCCGCGCGACCAGGCGATCGCGGTCGCGCGCCAGTTCGCCGATAACGCGGAGAAGACCGAAGGCCGTTCGATGGTGATCATCGGCGCCGCGATGAACCACTGGTACCACAGCGACATGAACTACCGCGGCATCATCAACATGCTGATGATGTGCGGCTGCATCGGCAAGAGCGGCGGCGGCTGGGCGCATTACGTCGGGCAGGAAAAGCTGCGCCCGCAGACCGGCTGGACCGCGCTGGCTTTCGCGCTGGACTGGGCGCGGCCGCCGCGGCAGCAGAATTCGACCAGTTTCTTCTACGCCCACACCGACCAGTGGCGCTACGAAAAACTGGGCATGGAGGAAGTGTTGTCGCCGCTTGCCGACAAAAAGGAATGGGCCGGCAGCATGATCGACTACAACGTGCGCGCCGAGCGCATGGGCTGGCTGCCCTCGGCGCCGCAGTTGCAGACCAATCCGCTGCAGGTGGTGCGCGATGCGCGGGCTGCCGGCATGGAGCCGAAGGACTATGCGGTGAAGGCGCTGAAGGACGGCTCGCTGAAGATGAGCTGCACCGATCCCGACCACCCGGCGAACTGGCCGCGCAACCTGTTCGTTTGGCGTTCCAACCTGCTCGGCTCCAGCGGCAAGGGCCATGAGTACTTCCTGAAACACCTGCTCGGCACCAGCAACGGTGTGCAGGGCAAGGACCTTGGGGCGGATGACGCGAAGCCGCTGGAAGTGGAGTGGCACGAGCAGGCACCCGAGGGCAAGCTCGACCTGCTGGTGACTCTGGATTTCAGGATGAGCACGACCTGCCTCTATTCCGACATCGTGCTGCCGACGGCGACCTGGTACGAAAAGAACGACCTCAACACCAGCGACATGCACCCGTTCATCCACCCGCTGTCGACCGCCGTCGATCCGGCCTGGCAATCGCGTTCCGATTGGGACATCTACAAGGGATTCGCGAAGAAATTCAGCGAACTCTGTCCGGGCCACCTCGGCGCCGAGCAGGAACTGGTGCTGACACCGCTGATGCATGACACGCCGGCGGAACTGGCGCAGGCGGTGGATGTGAAGGACTGGAAGCGCGGCGAGTGCGACCTGGTCCCGGGCAAGACCGCGCCACAGATGACCGTGGTCGAGCGCGACTATCCCAATGTCTACAAAAGGTTTACCGCGCTGGGTCCGCTGATGGCGAAAGCCGGCAACGGCGGCAAGGGCATTGCCTGGAACACGCAGACCGAGGTGGAGCAGCTCGGTCAGCTCAACGGCACCGTGCGCGAGGACGGGCCGACCAAAGGCCTGCCGCGGATCGAGACCGACATCGATGCCTGCGAGGTGGTGCTGCAGCTCGCGCCCGAGACCAACGGCCATGTCGCGGTCAAGGCCTGGCAGGCGCTGGGCAAGGCCACCGGACGCGACCATGTTCATCTCGCGCTGCACCGCGAGGATGAAAAGATCCGCTTCCGCGACATCCAGGCGCAGCCGCGCAAGATCATCTCTTCCCCGACCTGGAGCGGCATCGAGAGCGAGACCGTGTCCTACAACGCCGGCTACACCAACGTGCACGAGCTGATTCCGTGGCGCACCCTGACCGGACGCCAGCAGTTCTACCTCGATCACCCGTGGATCCGCGCCTTCGGCGAGGGGCTGTCGAGCTACCGGCCGCCGGTGGACCTGAAGACCACCGCCGGCATTCACGGCATCCGCGGCAACGGCAATCCGGAGATCCTGCTCAACTTCATCACGCCGCACCAGAAATGGGGCATCCACTCCACCTACACCGACAACCTGATGATGCTGACGCTGTCGCGTGGCGGTCCGATCATCTGGCTGTCCGAGGATGACGCCAAACGCGCCGGCATCGTCGACAACGACTGGGTCGAGCTGTTCAACATCAACGGCGCGATCGCGGCGCGGGCGGTGGTCAGCCAGCGCGTCAATCCGGGCATGGTGATGATGTATCACGCGCAGGAGAAGATCGTTAACACCCCCGGCTCCGAGATCACCGGGGTGCGCGGCGGCATCCACAACTCGGTCACCCGCGCGGTGCTCAAGCCCACCCACATGATCGGCGGCTACGCGCAGTTCAGCTACGGCTTCAACTACTACGGCACGATCGGCACCAATCGCGACGAGTTTGTTGTCGTGCGCAAGATGAACCGCATCGACTGGCTGGATACCCCGGTCGGCTCGGAGCGTGTCGCCCAGGTCCAGGCTCACGGAGAAAACGCATGAA
This sequence comes from Betaproteobacteria bacterium Ga0077527, assembly GCA_001464815.1. GTDB lineage: Bacteria > Pseudomonadota > Gammaproteobacteria > Burkholderiales > SG8-41. Next base: position 232,819 of record LNDW01000021.1, read on the forward strand.
AATACGCGCCCAAATCGGCATGGTGCTCAATCTCGACAAGTGCATCGGTTGCCATACCTGCTCGGTCACCTGCAAGAACGTGTGGACCAGCCGGCCCGGCATGGAATACGCCTGGTTCAACAACGTCGAGACCAAGCCCGGCATCGGCTATCCCAAGGAATGGGAGAACCAGGACAAGTGGAACGGCGGCTGGGTGCGCAAGGCCGACGGCTCGATCGAGCCGCGGCAGGGCGGCAAGTGGAAGCTGCTGATGAAGATTTTCGCCAATCCCAACATGCCGGAGATCGACGACTACTACGAGCCCTTCACCTTCGACTATGCGCACCTGCAGAACGCGCCGGAGATGAAGGCGAGCCCGACCGCGCGGCCACGCAGCCTGATCACCGGCATGCAGATGGACAAGATCGTGTGGGGGCCGAACTGGGAGGAGATCCTCGGCGGCGAGTTCGAGAAGCGCAGCGCCGACCGGAACTTCGACGACATCCAGAAGCAGATGTACGGCGAGTTCGAGAACACCTTCATGATGTACCTGCCGCGGCTGTGCGAGCACTGCCTGAATCCGGCCTGCGTCGCCTCCTGTCCCTCCGGCTCGATCTACAAGCGCGAGGAGGACGGCATCGTGCTGATCGACCAGGACAAGTGCCGTGGCTGGCGCATGTGCGTTTCGGGCTGCCCGTACAAGAAGATCTACTACAACTGGAAGAGCGGCAAGGCCGAGAAGTGCATCTTCTGCTATCCGCGAATCGAGGCCGGCCAGCCGACGGTATGCTCGGAAACCTGCGTCGGGCGCATCCGCTACCTCGGCGTGCTGCTCTATGACGCCGACCGCATCGCCGAGGCCGCCAGCGTCGAGCACGACCGCGATCTCTACCAGGCGCAGCTCGGCCTGTTCCTCGATCCCAACGACCCGCAGGTGATCGAGCAGGCGCGCGCCGACGGCATCCCCGAGAACTGGCTGGAAGCCGCCAAGGCAAGCCCGGTCTGGAAAATGGCGATGGAGTGGAAGGTGGCGCTGCCGCTGCACCCCGAGTACCGCACGCTGCCGATGGTCTGGTACGTGCCGCCGCTGTCGCCGATCAGCGCCGCCGCCAATGCCGGCCACATCGGCAGCAACGGCGCGATCCCGGACGTGAAGTCGCTGCGCATCCCGGTCAAGTACCTGGCCAACCTGCTCACTGCCGGCGACACCCGCCCGGTCGAGCTGGCGCTGGAGCGGATGCTGGCGATGCGCGCTTACCAGCGCGACAAGCATGTCGAGGGCCGCATCAACACCGCGGCGCTGCAGCAGGCGGGCCTCAGCGAAGACATGGCCGAGGACATGTACCGCATCATGGCCATTGCCAACTACGAGGACCGTTTCGTGATCCCGAGCACGCACCGCGAATATGCGGAGAACGCCTTCAACGTGCGCGGCAGCTGCGGCTTTTCGTTCGGCAACGGCTGTTCGGAGGGCGCCACCGAGACCAGCCTGTTCGGCAGCGACCGCAAACGCACCATCCCCATCAAGCTGGAGGTCTGACCATGGGACTGTTCACTTCCGCCAACCGCAACCTGCCGGTCGCCGGCACCCTGCGCGTGCTCGCCGCGCTCGTTGCCTACCCGGACGCCGCGCTGCGCGAGGCCCTGCCCGGCATGCGTGAACTGCTGCGCGCCGAAGGCGCACTCGGCGCGCCGCGGCTCGCCGGCCTTGAGGCCCTGATTGACCGCATCGCGGTCGCCGACCCGCTCGAGGCGGAGGCTGAATACGTGCAGATCTTCGACTGCGGGCGCGCCACTTCGCTGCATCTGTTCGAGCACGTGCACGGCGATTCCCGCGACCGCGGGCCGGCCATGATAGATCTGGCGCAAACCTATGAAAAATCAGGACTTTTTCTTGCGCCGGGCGAGTTGCCCGATTACCTGCCAGTGGTGCTCGAATTTGCCTCGACACAGCCACCCGCGGTGGCGCGCAGTTTTCTCGCCGAGACCGCGCACATCCTCAATGCCCTGCACGGGGCGCTGGCGGGACGCGGTTCGCGCTATGCCGAGGTGCCGGCCGCGGTGGTGGAACTGGCCGGGGAGACGCTGACTGCGGTGAAGCCCGCGGCCGAACCCGCGATCGATGACAGCTGGCGCGAACCGCCGGTATTTGACGGCTGCTCCACCGCCGGGCAGTCGAGGCCCGGCGCACCGCAGCCGGTGCGCATCGTGCGCAAGAACGCCAACACGGGAGCCGTCGCATGAACACCTTCGAACATTATCTGCACCTGTTTTTCTTCAGCGCCTATCCCTACATCTGCATGGTGGTGTTCCTGGTCGGCAGCCTCGCACGCTTCGACCGCGACCAGTACACCTGGAAAAGCGATTCCTCGCAGATGCTGCGCACCGGAACCCTGCGCTGGGGCAGCAACCTGTTCCATGTCGGGATCATTTTCCTGTTTTTCGGCCACACCGTCGGCCTGCTCACGCCGCACTGGATGTATGAGCCCTTCATCACACCGGCGCAAAAGCAGCTCCTTGCCATCATCGCCGGCGGCATCGCGGGCTTCATCTGCTTCATTGGCCTGTCGCTGCTGATCCACCGGCGCATCTTTGATCCGCGCATCCGCCTCACCAGCCATCGCACCGATCTGGCAATCCTGATCATCCTGTGGGTGCAGCTCACGCTCGGCATGATCACCCTGCCGTACTCGCTGGAGCACAAGGACGGCAGCGTGATGCTGGTGTTGTCCGACTGGGCGCAGCGCGTGCTGACGTTCCGTGTCGGTGCCGCCGAGGGCCTGATCCCGCTGGCCTGGCCGTACAAGATCCATCTGGTGCTGGGCATGACCATCTTCCTGCTGTTTCCGTTCAGCCGGCTGGTGCATGTCTGGAGCGGCTTCGCCACGCTGTTCTACGTATTGCGGCCGCAGCAGCTGGTGCGCAGCCGCCGCCTCAACCTGCCGGCCGGCCATGACCGTCCGCACCCACTGTGATTTCCGGAGATTGTGCAATGAACACCGCAACCATCCCCCACGCTGCAGTGACTCCCCGGGTCAACGATGTCGCGCTGCAGGCGCCGGGGGAGTCCCCGACGGCGCAGGAACTGCGCCAGCGCGCCTGCCAGGAATTGCTGCGCCAGCGCGCACAGGCGCTGGGGCTGCTCGCTGCTGACGACCTTCCTGCGGCGAACGGCGTGCAAAGCGCGGCGGCCAGCCGTGCCATCGAGGTGCTGCTCGATCGTGAATTGAAGCTGCCCGAGGTTTCCGATGCGGACTGCCGGCGCCATTACGAGGCGTACCCCGACCGCTATCGCAGCGGCGACCGCGTGCGTGCACGCCACATCCTGTTTGCGGTGACTCCCGGCGTGGATGTCGCCGCGTTGCGCCGCCGTGCCGAGGCGGCACTGCTTGATGTGCGCTGTCACGACGGTGGCGTTCAGGGTGTATTTGCCGCGGCTGCGCGCGAGCTTTCGAATTGCCCGAGCGCAGAGCAGGGCGGCGACCTCGGCTGGCTGACGCCTGAGGCCTGCGCGCCGGAACTGGTCCGTGAATTGTTCGGTTCGCGCGAAGTGGGCGTCCTGCCGCGGCTTCTGCACAGCCGCTTCGGCTTTCACGTATTCGAGGTGCTGGAGCGGGAAATCGGCGTGCTGCGCGGCTTCGAGGAGGTGCGCGGCGCGGTGGCCGGTGTCTTGCGCCAGCACAGTTTCGTCACCGCGCTGCGCCAGTACCTTTCGGTGCTGGCCGGTGAGGCTGACATCCTCGGCGTTGATCTGGATGCGGCGGACACGCCGCTGGTGCAGTAAGGCGGCGATGTCGATTGCCTTGAACAACCTGCCGGCCGGCTCGCCGCGATCCGTGCATCCGGGCAGCGGTGCCGATCCGGGGTTTGCGCTGTGGAACCTCGGATTCCGGCCGTTTTACCTGCTGGCTGCCGCCTATGGCGCGTTCAGCGTGCTCGTATGGGCGCTGCAGTATGCGGGACTGTTGCCGTGGCTGCTGGTGCGCGGTCCGCTGTGGCACGGCCATGAAATGCTGTTCGGCTTCACGCTCGCCGTGATTGCCGGTTTCCTGCTCACGGCGGTGCGCAACTGGACCGGTGTGGACACGCCCACCGGACTGCCGCTGGCGGGGCTGGCCGCGCTGTGGCTGGCCGGACGCCTGCTGGCGCCATGGCCGCTGTGGTCGGCGCTGGCCAACATCGCGTTTCCACTGGCGCTGGCGCTTGCCATTGCGAGGCCGCTGTATCTTTCGCGCAACCTGCGCAACGCCTTTTTCCCGCTGTTGCTGCTCGTGCTGGCATTGCTGTCGGGACTGTGGCACCTGGCGGTGTCCGGGCAACTGGATGTGCCGCCGCGGCGGGTGCTGCTGCTCGGACTCGATATCGTGCTGTTCATCATGGCGGTGATCGGCGGGCGCGTGATTCCGATGTTCACCAACAACGGCGTGTCCGGAGCCGGCGCCGCGAAGCAGGTCTGGCTGGAACGGCTGGCGCCGGCATCTGTGCTGCTGCTGTTCGCCGCCGATCTGCTGCAACTGTCGTCCGCGCCGCTCGCAATGCTTGCGCTGACGGCTACGCTGCTGCACGGGGCGCGGCTGCTGCTGTGGCGGCCGTGGCGGACCCTGCGCGTTCCGCTGGTGTGGATACTTCATGCCGCCTATGCCTGGATCGTCATCCACCTGGCGCTGCGCGGCCTTGCTGCTGCGGGCTGGATCGCGGAATCCGCGGCCTGGCATGCGCTGACCGCCGGCGCGATCGGCGGACTCACGCTGGGCATGATGGTGCGTACTGCGCGCGGGCATACCGGGCGGCGGCTCGAAGCGGATGGCTGGGAGGTCGCGTGTTTTCTGCTGGTTCAGGCGGCGGCGCTGCTGCGGGTATTTGGCGGCCTGAGCGCGGACGCCCTGCATCTGCCTTGCATCGTGGCTTCGGGCGTGCTGTGGTCATCCGCCTGGGCGCTCTACGCACTGCGCTACTGGCCGGTGCTGACACGGCCGCGCCTCGATGGCAGGCCTGGTTAGGCTGCCTGTGACGCTGCGCAATGGAGGCTGGTTTTGAGCCTGGATCCGGTTGTCGGTTTTTTTATTCTTGGTTTGGTGGCCGGGCTGCTTGGTTCCGATCTGAAGTTGTCGAGCGGCCTGTATGACACGCTCACCGTCTATCTGCTCATCGCCATCGGCCTCAAGGGAGGTTTTGAGCTGGCGCAGACGAGCGTCACGAGCCTGATCCTGCCCATCGTGGTGGTGGTGGCGATGAGCGCGTTCACGCCGCTGGTGAGTTATCAGCTTCTGCACCGTCTCGGGAAGCTGTCGCACCCTGATGCGGCGTCGATATCGTCGCATTATGGCTCGGTATCGGTGGTCACTTTCGCCGTCGGTGCCTCGTACCTGATCAAGCAGGACATCGAATACGACAACTACATGTCGGTGTTCCTCGTGTTCCTTGAGTTTCCGGCCATCATCATCGGCGTGCTGCTCGCACGCGGCCTCAAGCTGGACGCGGGCATCCATCGCATGGCGCGCGAAGTGCTGACCGGCAAGGCGATCCTGCTGCTGGTTGGCGCTTTGCTGATCGGCTGGATATGGGGCCGCGAAGGCGGGGCATCGCTGGTGATGTTTTTCGAGGGTCTGTTCAAGGGATTCCTGGCGCTGTTCCTGCTGGGCATGGGCCTGATGACAGCTGCACGGTTTGACGACCTGCGCCGGGTCGGGCCCTTCCTCGCCGGTTTCGGCATTGTGATGCCGGTCATTTCGGCTGTTGGCGGTATCGCCGTCGGCTGGGTACTCGGGCTGTCTCAGGGCAGCACGATGCTGCTGGCCACGCTTTACGGCAGCGCTTCCTATATCGCCGCGCCGGCGGCAATGCGCATCGCGATTCCCGAGGCCAATCCCGCGCTTTCCATGGGCGCGTCCCTGGGGGTTACCTTTCCCTTCAATGTGGTTGTCGGAGTGCCGCTTTACTGGGAGATGACGCGATGGTTCTACCGGGTGATGTCTTGACCGCGGCCACGATGGGGCCGGTCAAGTATGTGGTTATTGTCTGTGAGGAGGCGCTCGAGCCTCTGATCGGGCACGACATCATGGATTGCGGCGCGAAGGGCTACACCGTCAGCACGGTCCGCGGCAGGGGCGTCCGCGGGGTGCGTGACGCAAGGTCGTTCCTGTCGAGCAACATCCGCATAGAGGTGCTGTGTGATCCGGCGGTGGCGCAGGCGGTGCTCGATACCGTGTATGGCAAGTATGCAAAACACTATGGCCTTGTCGGGTTCATGCAGGACGCGGTGGCTCCCGATCCGGATGGCTACTGACCCCTCCGGGCCCTGCGACCGGTCATGCCGCCAGCCATCGGGCGAATGGATTATTTGACATTCAAGATGCTGCACCTGGGCTGCGTGGTGACGAGTTACGCGCTGTTCCTGTTGCGCGGCCTGTGGATGATGTTCAGCCCGGAATGGCTGCATCGGCGTTGGGTGCGCATCGTGCCGCATGTCGTCGACACGGTACTGCTCGGCAGTGCCATGGCGATGGCATCGATGATCCGGCAATATCCTTTTGTCGCCGGGTGGCTGACCGCAAAGCTGCTGGCCTTGCTGCTCTACATCGTTCTTGGATCTGTCGCGCTGAAGCGGGGCCGCACAACCAAGCAGCGGGCGGTGGCGTGGCTGGCAGCCCAGGCGGTTTTTTTCTACATTGTCGCGGTGGCGCTGACGCGCAGTCCCCTGCCGTGGGCCCCGGGCTGGGGAGTTGCGCCCCTTCAGATTGCGCCTGCAGGCATGGTGCCCGTGAGCAGGTAATCCAGCAGCTCCGCGACGCTACGGATTGCGCGGCCGAAGGGCAAAGGCTCGGCGCCACGGAAAAACAATCCTTTCCCGACGTCGCCCTTCAAGGCCCAGGCGAGGCGCTGGTCAATGCAGAACTGGCCGGCATTGGCGATGCCGTCGCGCAGCCCGCACACGGTCAGGCAGTTCAATCCCTGCACGCAGCGCCGGGCATCGGCCCTGGCATGGGATTGCAGGGTGCGTTCGCGGCGCAGGTACTGTCGCAGCCAGGGCGTGAGCACCGCCCGCGCCGGCAGGCCCGCAACGCTCATGAAGGTGACGATGTCCTCGGGCCGGGCGCCGGCCAGCACCTGCTTGAATTGCGGATGCGCGTCGCCTTCCTCGGTCACCGCGAAAGCGGTGCCCACCTGCACCGCTGAAGCGCCGCTGCGCAGCAGATCAGTCACCTGCTGATGGCGATGGATGCCGCCGGCGACGATCAGCGGAATCCGTTCGGGCTCAAGCCCGAGGCCGCGCAGCAGTTCGCGGATGTCCGGCAGCACCCGGCTGAAATCGAAGCGGGCATCCGGCACATCCTCGATGCGCGTGGCACCCAGATGGCCGCCGGCGTGGCGCGGGTGTTCGATGATGATGGCGTCGGGCAGGCGCTGCCGGCGCATCCATTTTTTGACCACGATGCCGACGCCGCGGGCATCGGACAGGATCGGGATCAGGGCCACATCCGGGTAATCCCGCGTCATGTCCGGCAGGTCGAGCGGCAGGCCGGCGCCCATCACGATGGCATGGGTGCCGCTGGCGCAGGACTGGCGCACGTAGTCGGCATGGGCGGCGACCGCCTTCATCACGTTCACCGCGATGGCGCCGTTGCCGTTAGACAGTTCCAGCGCCCGGCGGATTTCGCGGTCGAGCGCGACGAGATTGACGCGGTCGAGCGACTCGCGGTCGCGGCAGCCGGCGGTCTGCTCCAGCAGGTCCGGATGGTGGTGGCGCAGATCGACGCTGGACAGCGTACCGAGACCACCCAGCGCAGCGACGCTGCCGGCGAGGCGGTGCGCGGAAATGCCGACGCCCATGCCGCCCTGCACGACAGGCAGCAGGGCGCGTCCACGCAGGTTCCAGCAGGGCAGTTGTGCTTTCATCGGCATTCCTGTTTGTTCGCGGCGTGCGCATGGCCGGCCGGGCCGGTGTGGCGCTTCCTGTTGAGGGTCACCGGACAGCCCCGCTGTCGCCGGATTGGCGGCGCAGCGACTGGGCATCGTGAATCATGATCTGCTGACCCTCGACCGTGATCAGTCCGGCCCCGGAGAGGGCGTGCAGGATGCGCGAGAAGTGTTCCTTGGTCAGGTTCAGCCGCGAGGCGATGACGTTTTTGCGCGCCGGCAGTTGCAGGCGCCGGACCGGGCCGGATTGACTGTCGCTGAGGCGGAGCAGGTAGGCGGCGACCCTTTCGCTGCCCGATTTCACCGTCTGCGCCTCCAGTTCCGCCACCAGTCCGTGCATGCGCGCGCTCAGGCTGGCCAGCATGCGCAGGGCGAGGGCGGGCTCACGTTTCAGTTCATCGAGCAGGACTTCGCGGCTGACCAGCAGGAGTTTGCTGTCCGCCAGGGTTTCGGCGCCGACATGGTAGGGCTGTCCGAGGAACATCACGGCCTCACCAAAGCTCTGTCCGCTACCCAGCAGTTCAATGATCTTTTCCGAGCCCTGGCTGCCGCTGACCGCGAGCTTGACCTGGCCATGGACAATCACATGAAAGCCGCTGCAGCGGTCGCCGCGGCGGAACAGGACGCTGCCGCGGGGCGCCTCGATGATCTGCGTGCCGGTGGCGATGCGTGTCAGGCAGTCCGTGTCGAGCGTTCGAAACAGCGGCTGCTGGTACAGGAATGCGGTCTTGCTGAAGACGCGAGCCGCAGCGGACCTGGCGTTCTCCTCCTTGCCGGCCGGAAGCCCGCGGGCGGGTGTCCGTTGCCGCGGGATAGTCATGGAATGCGGGGGTGGGCTCGCAGTTCAGCCGTAGGCGACACAGTTCTCGCACACCGTGCCGCGCACGTCGCGCTTGAGGTGGGCGGCGCGCAGACTGGCGAAGACCTCGGAGTTCCATGCGTCCATAAACGTGAGCTTGTTGAGATCGCCCATGGTCCAGTTCGCGGTTGCGTCGAAACAGCAGGCGGAGAGCTTGCCTTCAGCGGTGACATGACCTTCGGTGAACGCTGACCAGCAGGGCAGTGGCTCGCGCAGGGCGCCGAGCCGCCCCTGGTTGCCGGCAGTGGGCCGGTAGCCCAGCTCCTCCTCGCGTGAAGTGGCAAAGGCGCCCATCGAATACAGTGGCAGCCAGTAATGCTGATCGACATAAGGCTGGACTTTCTCGCGCAGCAACGCTTCCATCTTTTGCTGTTGCGCGCCGTCGTAGCGGATGGACGAGGCGTAGAGCCCCGTGTGGTAACCGCCGCGCTGGCGCAGTTCCCAGCTGCTGCGAACATTCTCGAGCGCGCGGTGGAAGAGACGGCCTGAGACGCCCATCACCTTCTCGAACTGATCCTCATCGGCGGCGTTGATCGACCATTTCAGCGAGTCAAGACCGGCCTTCATGCAGGCTTCCACTGCCTCGGGAAAGGCCATCGAGGCGTTGGAGGTCAGGAAGACGTAGGGGAATCCGAGTTCCTGCTTGCAGTGGCTGATGCAGTCCACCAGCAGGCGCGGGTTCATGAAGGACTCGCCGAGGTAGAACATGCCGACCTCCTCGACGCCGGCTTCGCGCATCTCACGGGTGATGCGCTTGAACAGGCTGAAATCCATGTCCCACTTCGGCTGCACCTCGCGCGTGCGCAGCGCGCAGAAGCCGCAGCGATAGTTGCAGCGGGGTGAAATTTCGATCTTGACGCTTTTCGGTGCTGGTGGCCTTGCGTGCAGGTACTGTGCCGGAACGCGTGTGATGTTGTCGATACGTTCGGTAATGGTCATCTGCATTCCTTGAAGGGCTTTGTGGTCTGCCTGTCGGTGCTGATTTGTGGCAGGAACAGGCTAGCCCCCGCAGTCACGGCTGTCGTTGATATCGATCAACTACAGCCGTGACCGGTGTTTCAGCGCAGTACCAGCACCGGTATTTTGGTGGCGGCGAGCACTTTCTGGGTTTCGCTGCCGATCAGCAGCTTGCTCAGGCCGCTGCGGCCATGCGACGCCATCGCGATCAGGTCACATTTGTGTTTTTTCGCGGCCTTGACGATGGCATCGGCGGCGAAATCGCTGGCGACGTAAGAACCGCTGGCCTTGACGCCCGCTGCTTTTGCCTGCCGGCATACGGCATCAAGCAGCTTGCCCACCCTTTCGCGGGTGCCCTTTTCAAAAACCGACGGGCTCACGAAATCGGGCGGAATGTAGTCGGAATAAATGATCGAGCGGTACGGCGGCGCGACGTGGAATACGGTGATCCTCGCGCCGCTGCTGCGGGCGATGCTGATGGCTTTCTTGACCGCGCGACCGGCGAGTGCGGAGCCGTCGGTCGGGACCAGGATGTTGCGGAACATGATTGTCTCCTTGTCTGTGGTTGGGCAGTGTCTCTGCTACGGGATCAATTTAGCCCCGGCCATCCGGCGCCGGCTTGACATAGATCAAAACGCGTCGCTGCCTTCCTGCCTATCCTGCGCGGGTCAGTCATCGTCACGGGAGACGCCATGCAGGCGCAGGAACAATACAACTACACCGTTGTCCGCCAGTTCGCGCTGATGACCGTGGTCTGGGGCATCGTCGGCATGCTGGTCGGGCTGATCATTGCCGCCCAGCTGATCTGGCCTGATCTCAATCTTGCTTCCTGGCTGTCCTACGGACGGCTGAGGCCACTGCACACCAATGCGGTGATTTTTGCGTTTGGCGGCTCGGCGCTGTTCGCGACCTCGTATTACGTGGTGCAGCGCACCTGTCACGTGCGCCTGTTCGGTGACTGGCTGGCCTCCTTCACCTTCTGGGGCTGGCAGGCGGTGATAGTGCTTGCCGCCATCTCCTTGCCGCTGGGCATGACCAGCGGCAAGGAATATGCAGAGCTGGAATGGCCGATCGATGTGCTGATCACGCTGGTCTGGGTGTCGTACGCGGTGGTGTTCTTCGGCACCATCGCCAAGCGTCGGGTGTCGCACATCTATGTCGCAAACTGGTTCTTCGGCGCGTTCATCCTGACGGTCGCCGTGCTGCACCTGGTCAACAGTGCGGCGATGCCGGTGTCGCTGACCAAGTCGTACTCGGCCTATGCCGGTGTGCAGGATGCGATGGTGCAGTGGTGGTACGGACACAACGCGGTGGGCTTTTTCCTGACCGCCGGCTTCCTCGGCATGATGTATTACTTCATCCCGAAACAGGCCGGGCGCCCGGTGTACTCGTACCGGCTGTCGGTGGTGCACTTCTGGGCGCTGATCTTCACCTACATGTGGGCCGGCCCGCACCACCTGCATTACACCGCGCTGCCCGACTGGGCGCAGTCGATCGGCATGTTGTTCTCGCTGGTGCTGCTCGCACCCTCGTGGGGCGGCATGATCAACGGCATCATGACGCTGTCGGGGGCCTGGCACAAGCTGCGCACTGATCCGATCCTGAAATTCCTCGTTGTCTCGCTGTCCTTCTACGGCATGTCGACCTTCGAGGGGCCGATGATGTCGATCAAGACGGTGAATGCGTTGTCGCACTACACCGACTGGACGGTGGGCCATGTCCACAGCGGCGCTCTGGGCTGGGTCGGCATGGTCACCATCGGCAGCCTCTATTACCTGATCCCGCGTCTCTACGGACGCAGTGAAATGCACAGTATGCAGCTGGTCACGCTGCACTTCTGGGTGGCAACCATCGGCATCGTGCTTTACATCGCCGCGATGTGGATCGCCGGCGTGATGCAGGGCCTGATGTGGCGCGCCGTAAATCCCGACGGCACGCTGACCTATGCCTTTGTCGAGTCGGTGAAGGCGACCTATCCGTACTACGCGGTTCGCCTGCTCGGCGGGGTGCTGTATTTCGCCGGCATGTTGATCATGGCCTGGAATGTCATCAAGACGGTGGCCGGGCAGAAGCCGGCCGAGGCTGCGATTCCCGCCCCGGCCGCTGCCTGAACATTCGCTGAATATGCATATAAACCATTGTTTTAATTGATAAATTTATAAAGACCTGACCATGGACAGTTCCGGCCACGCAGTGATCGAAAAAAACATGGGCCTGCTGATCGTGCTGATCATCGTCGCCATCAGCTTCGGCGGCCTGGTCGAGATCGTGCCTTTGTTTTTCCAGAAGTCGACAACCGAACCGGTGGCGGGCCTCAAGCCCTACACCGCGCTCGAGCTCTCGGGGCGCGACATCTACATCCGCGAGGGTTGCTACAACTGCCACTCGCAGATGATCCGCCCCTTCCGCGCCGAGACCGAGCGTTACGGCCACTATTCCGTGGCCGGCGAGTTCGTCTATGACCATCCCTTCCAGTGGGGCAGCAAGCGCACCGGGCCGGATCTTGCGCGCGTCGGCGGCCGCTATTCCGATGAATGGCACCGGGTGCACCTGATCAATCCGCGTGACCTGGTGCCGGAATCGAACATGCCGGCCTATGCCTGGCTCGCCACGGCACCGGCCGATGCTGAAGGCGCGCCTGCCAAGATGCGCGCGCTGCGCCGCCTCGGTGTGCCGTACAGCGATGCCGACATTGCCGGAGCCAGCGATGCGGTCAAGGGCAGGACCGAACTCGAAGCACTGATCGCCTATCTGCAGGGCCTGGGCACGGCGCTGCGCAACGTGAGGTAAGGTGGAAACAACCATGGATATGAACGTTTTGCGCTCGCTGCTGACCGCGCTGATGTTTGCCGTGTTCATCGGCATCGTGTTCTGGGCCTGGAGCGGCCGCCGTCGCGCGGATTTCGACGCCGCCGCACGGCTGCCCCTGGATGACGACCATGCCGAAGGAGGGCGCCGGTAATGGCCGACTTTGTTCACGAAGCCTGGGGAATTTACATCGCGATCATCACGCTGGCGAGTCTGGCTGCGTGCGCGGTTCTGTTGAGGCTGATGTCCACACGCAAGCTCGATCCGGGTGAAAATCCCGGCACCACGGGCCACGTCTGGGACGAAGACCTCGAGGAATGGCACAACCCGATGCCGCGCTGGTGGATGTGGCTGTTCTACATCACCATCGTGTTCTCGCTGGTCTATCTTGTGCTGTATCCAGGCCTTGGCGCCTGGGGCGGCTATCTGGGCTGGACTTCAGCCGGCGAGTATCGCGAGGAGCAGAAGCAGGCCGCCGCGCGTTTTGGTCCGGTGATCGACCGCTTTTTGAAGCAGGATGTGGCCGTGATCGCCGCCGATCCGGAGGCGCGCGAGATCGGCCAGCGCCTGTTCCTGAATTACTGCGCGCAGTGCCACGGCTCCGACGCCGGCGGCTCGCGCGGCTACCCCAACCTGCGCGACGGCGACTGGTTGTGGGGCGGTTCGCCCGAGGCCATCCGCACCACGCTGCTCGAGGGCCGCAAGGGCATGATGCCGCCGATGGGCGCCGCGGTCGGCGGTGCCGAGGATGTGCGCGATGTCGCGCATCACGTGCTGGCGCTGGCCGGGCGCACCCATGACAGCCTGCGCGCGCAGCGCGGCAAGCCCAAGTTCGCCACGGCCTGTGCGGCCTGCCACGGCGCCGAGGGCAAGGGCAACCAGCAGCTGGGCGCGCCCAACCTGACCGATGACATCTGGCTGCATGGCGGCACCGAGGCGGCGATCATCGAAACCATCGTCAAGGGCCGCATGAACGAGATGCCCGCGCACAAGGGTTTCCTCGACGAGGGCAAGATCCATCTGCTGACCGCCTACGTGCTCGGCATCTCCGGCCAGGCCGCGCGCTGACATGTCCTCGCCGCAGCAGCCTCCGGCGGCAGGCACGACCGAGCCGCTGGAGGCTTCGCTTTACGAGATCCGCAAGAAGATCTATCCGCGCGCCGTCAGCGGCTGGTTCGCCGGCTGGCGCGTGGCCCTGGTGCTGGCGACCCAGATCGCGTTTTATGGCGGCGCCTGGCTGACCTGGAACGACCGCCAGGCCATCCTGTTCGACCTGGTCTCGCGCAAGTTCTACATCTTCGGGCTGGTGTTCTGGCCGCAGGATTTCATTTTCCTGACGGCGCTGCTGATCATATCGGCGTATGCGCTGTTCCTGTTCACCGCGGTGGCGGGAAGGCTGTGGTGCGGCTATGCCTGCCCGCAGACGGTGTACACCGAGATCTTCCTGTGGATCGAGCGCATGGTCGAAGGCGACCGCGTGCAGCGCATGCGCCTGGACCAGCAGGCGGCAGGCGCGCGCAAGGTCGGCCTCAAGGCCGCCAAGCATGGCATCTGGATCGCGCTCGCCCTTTGGACCGGCTTCACCTTTGTCGGCTATTTCACGCCGATCCGGACGCTGGCGGGCTCGTTTGCGTCCTGGACTCTCGGGCCCTGGGAAACCTTCTGGATCTTTTTCTACGCCTTCGCCACCTACGGCAACGCCGGCTGGATGCGCGAGCAGGTGTGCAAGTACATGTGTCCCTACGCGCGCTTCCAGAGCGTGATGTTCGATCCCGACACACTGGTCATCACCTACGACGCCCAGCGCGGCGAGCCGCGCGGATCGCGCGGACGCAAGGCTGATCCGAAGGCGATGGGGCTGGGCGATTGCGTGGACTGCAACGTCTGCGTGCAGGTCTGTCCGACCGGCATCGACATCCGCAAGGGACTGCAGTACGAGTGCATCGGCTGCGCTGCCTGCATCGACGGCTGCAACCAGGTGATGGACAAGATGGGCTACGCCCGCGGCCTGATCCGGTACTCGACCGAGAATGCGGTCAACGGCAAATATGCGGATGGCGACATTCCGCGTCATGTCGCGCGGCCGCGGGTGCTGGTTTATGTCGTGCTTCTGGGGCTGATCATAGCCGCGTTTTTTGGCGGGCTGTGGCTGCGCAGTCCGCTGAAGGTGGATGTGATGCGCGACCGGGGCGCGATGGTGCGTGATGCCGCCGGCGGTCGCCTTGAAAACGTCTATCGCCTGCAGTTCATCAATGCCGATGAGGCGCCGCGGCGTTATGTTGTCGAGGCCAGCGGCCTGCCCGGGCTGGAGGTGGTGCTGCCGCAGGCGATCGAAGTGCCTGCGGCCAGCACCCGGGCGTACCCGGTGCTTCTGCGGCTCAACCCGGCGGGTATTGCCACCGGTTCGCATCCGGTGACTTTTCATGTCAGAGATGCCGACCGGCCTGAAGTGCGGGCTGACGAAAGCTCGCGTTTTTACATCCGTTAATGAAGAGGAAACCGTCATGTCCGTGAATACATTGCCCTGGTACCGCGAGCCGTGGCCCTGGCTGTTGATGGCGGGGCCGGTGCTGGTGATCATCGCCGGTGTGATCACCACCTGGATCGCGGTGGTCAGCAGCGATGGTCTGGTCACCGATGATTATTACAAGCAGGGGCTGGCCATCAACCAGACGCTGGACCGCGGGGCGCTGGCGGTGCGTCGCGGCTACCGTGGCGAGCTGCATTTCGGGGAGGGGCGGAACGTCACGCTGAACCTGGGCGCGTCGGCCGATGCGCCGCGACCGGAACTTCTTCGGTTGCGCGTGGTGCATCCGACCCGTGCCGGGCGTGATGCACTGGTGCTGCTGCGCCGTGGCAAAGATGGCAGCTATCTCGGGGTGGTGCCGGAATTGGCTGCCGGACGCTGGCTGCTGGTGCTGGAAGACGCGGATGCCACCTGGCGCATCGATGGGGAGTTGAAGCATCCGGAGCAGGCCGGCACCACGCTGGCCGCGAACCGGCGCTGAAACCACGCAAGAGGAGGAAGTAATGGCCTGGCAACTGCTGGTAAGTTCGGATTTTGGCCTGTTCAGCCTGGTGACGATCCTTCTGGTGATCGCGATTGGCGTCGGTTTCTGGTGGTTCTTCCGCAGCCGTATCGCCGAAGAGGATGAGCAGGGCGGCAGGAAAGGAGGCTAGGAAGTGGGCAAACAACTGATGTGGATACTGTGGCCGTCGTTCCTGGTCGGCGGCATCGCCGTGGGCGTGTTTTTCACGCTGATCGACCCGCAGGAGCTGTACCTGCTCGGGCAACCGGTGCACTGGTCGCCAACCGCGGTCTATTCAACGGGATTTTTCCTGTTCTGGGCGGTGGCCGCGGCGTCGAGTGCGCTGACCAGTTACCTGCGGCACACTGAAAAATAACGGTGTTCAGTTGCGGCAGCCCTGGGGGCTGACCAGCTCGCGCAAGGACTCGATTTTAAGGATGCGCAGATGCTTGTTCTGCACCGCGATCAGACCCTGGGCCTGGAAGCCGGACAGCGTGCGGCTGACGGTTTCCAGTTTGAGGCCGAGGTAGCTGCCGATTTCCTCGCGTGTCATGCGCAGGTTGAATTCGAGCGGCGAGTAACCACGCGCTTCAAAGCGCTGGGACAGATTGAGCAGGAAGGCGGCGAGACGCTCTTCGGCGCGCATGCTGCCGAGCAGCAGCATCACGCCGTAGTCGCGCGCGATCTCGCGGCTCATGATGCGGTGAAAGTGCTGTTGCAGCGAGGGGATGTTGCGCGACAGAGCCTCAAGATCCTTGAGCGGGATTTCGCAGGCCTCGCTGTCTTCGAGCGCGACAGCATCACACAGATGCTGGCTGGTGCCGATGGCGTCCATGCCCATCAGGTCGCCCATCATGTGAAAGCCGGCAACCTGCTCGCGGCCGTCGTCATGCAGCACGCTGCTTTTCATGAAGCCGGAGCGGATCGCGTACAGCGAATTCAGGCTGCTGCCGGCGCGAAACAGATATTCGCCGCGCTTCACCGGGCGGCGGCGGTCGATCAGTTGATCGACCGTCTTCAGTTCGGCCTCGTTGAGGCCGGCGGGCAGGCACAGCTCCTGCAGGCTGCAGGTTGAACAGGCGGTTTTCAGGCGGTCGACTTCGACGACGCGCAGGCGGGTGGCCGTTTTCGGCATGGCTCTATGAATATCAGTGTGTCGGGACTGGTTCGAGGATGGTTCCAATTTACGCCAAAATCCTGACGCTCGCTTGATCTGGGTCAAAAACCGGCACCGGACAGGTGGCGACAATGGCGCCAAAGATGTTTTCCGTCGCTGATACGTCCAAAGCATGAACAACCGAAATTCCGCGCCCGATCCGCTGCCCGTCGAGGTTGATCTCGACCTGATCCGCCGCCTTGATCGCAACGGTCCACGATACACCTCGTATCCCACTGCCGACCGTTTTGTCGAGGCCTTTGATGCTGAGGCATACCGTTCCTGGGTGGGCCGGCGCAACATCGGCGGCATCCGCCGCAGCCTCTCGGTCTACATTCACCTGCCGTTCTGCAGCACCGTATGTTTCTATTGCGCCTGCAACAAGGTGGTGACGCGCAACCGCGCCAAGGGCGAAAAATATCTCGACTATCTGCTGCGCGAGATTGATCTGCAGGCCCCCCTGTTCGCGGCTGACCGCGGCGTGGAGCAGATGCACTGGGGCGGCGGCACCCCGACTTTTTTCAGCATTGATCAACTCAGTCTGTTGTTTGACGCGTTGCGTCGTCATTTCACGTTCTCGCCGGATGGCGAGTATTCGATTGAAATCGATCCGCGCAGCGTCGACCCGGCGGCGATGCGCGGACTGCGCGGGATGGGATTCAACCGGGTGAGCCTCGGCGTGCAGGATTTTGACCCCGGGGTGCAGCGCGCGGTGAACCGAATCCAGGACGAGGCGCAGACGCTGGCGATCATTGACTCAGCGCGTGATTCGGGCTTTGCCTCGGTCAACGTCGACCTGATCTACGGCCTGCCGAAACAGAATCTGCTGAGCTTCAACCGTACCCTGAGCCGGGTGATCTCGGCGGCACCCGACCGCATCGCGGTCTACAACTACGCTCATCTGCCCACGCGCTTCAAGCCGCAGCGGCGCATCGCCGAGGCCGATCTGCCGATGCCGGAAACCAAGCTCAAGCTGCTGGGACTTGCGGTGCAGCGGCTGACGGATGCCGGCTATGTCTACATCGGCATGGATCATTTTGCGCGTCCGGACGACTCACTCGCCGTTGCTCAGCGCCACGGCCATCTGCATCGCAATTTCCAAGGCTACTCGACACATGCCGAATGTGATCTGCTGGCGCTGGGCGTGTCCTCGATCGGGGCCATCGGCCCGACCTACAGCCAGAACCATCGCGAGCTTGAGGATTACTACGATGCCATCGACCGCGGCCAGTTGCCGGTGGCGCGCGGCATGGAACTTTCGGCCGACGACCTGCTGCGGCGCGCGGTTATCCAGGCGCTGTGCTGCCAGTTCCAGGTTTCGAAGCGTTCGGTCGGCATTGCCTACCTGCTGGATTTCGACAAATACTTTGCACGCGAGCTGGAGGAGCTGCGAAGCCTCGCTGCCGACGGGCTGGTTTTCATCGACGACGAGTGGATCCAGGTCACGCCGCGCGGGCGGATGCTGATCCGCAATGTGTGCATGGTGTTCGACCGCTACCTGCAGCGCGAGCGCGAGACCATGCGTTATTCGCGCGTGATCTGACGTCATGGCCCTCGACGGCTGGCTGCAGGTGATGATGCTTGCCGCGCTGACAGCCGGATTGCTTGGTGGTGCGCACTGCGCAGCGATGTGCGGTGGCATTGTCGGGCTGACCTGCGCGCCGGGGCCTGACGGGCAGCGCAGCCTGCGGCGTACGCTGGCTTACCACGCCGGGCGCATTACCAGTTATGTCTGCGCCGGCGCGCTGGCAGGCGCCGCGGGCGAGGCCGGCATCGCATTGCGCGGCGGCGCACTGGCCCAGCACCTGCTGATGTTCATGATGGGGGCAACGCTGCTGGTGGTGGCACTGAATGTTGCCGGTTTCGCGCCGGTGACGCGGGGTGTCGAGGCTGCGGGTGCTGTACTGTGGCGCCGGATGCAGCCGTTGTCGCGGCGTTTTCTGCCGGTGCGCTCGGACTGGCAGGCGCTCGGTCTGGGGGCGGTCTGGGGCTGGCTGCCCTGCGGCATGGTTTACGCGGTGCTTCTCACCGCGCTGGCCTCGGGCAGTACGGTGCAGGGTGCGCTGCTGCTTGCTGCCTTTGGTCTCGGCACGCTACCCAATGTGCTTGCGATTGGTATCGCCTGGCAGGGGGCCCGGTCACGGCTGCGAAGGGGTGGTGACGGCGTGCGTTATGCCGCGGCGGTGCTGATCGCGGCGGTGGGCCTTTACGGCATGATCCATGTGCTGCAACCTGCCGCGCAACAGCCCGGCAGCGCGTTATGCCGCTATCTGCCGGGGCTGGCCGAACTGATCCGGTGAACCGTTCCGGTCAGCGCACCGGATGAAACCGCGGCGGCCTAGCGGATGATGCCGCAGGAGACGCGGCCGCCCGAGTTGCCGGTGGGGTCGGTCTCGAGATCGTCCTCGGCGGCATGTACGATCACCGAGCGGCCGATGATGCCGTCCTTCTTGCTGCTGCTCACTGAAATGCCGCCGACCACGAAGTTGAAGGTGGCGACGCCTTCCTTGTTGAAATTGATGTTGCCCAGATCGCCGGCGTGGCGTTCCGGCTCGTAGGGGCCGCCGTGTTTGTGGCCGCCGGGGTTGAAGTGACCACCGGCGCTCATGCCCTTGGGGTCGCTGCAGTCGCCTTTTTCGTGGATGTGGAAACCCTTCGGTCCCGGTGTGTGGCCGCGGACTTCACCGCTGACGCGTACGATGTCCTTGCCCGCCTGGGCGAAGGTCACGCTGCCGCTTACCTTGCTGCCGGCCAGCGGTTCGAGTTTTGCGGTGACGCTGGCCGGGCCGGAATCGCCGAGACCGGCGCAGCCGGAAACGAGGGTCAGGCTAAGTGCGGCAAAAGCGATGCGCTTCATTGAGGCCTCCTTTGGATGATTCCGCTTGAGCGGGTTTGTTGCTTTGTTGTTATGGGTGTGACATTCCGGCGAGTCTAGCACTTCACCTGCTGCTTGCAGAACTGCGCCAGCGGGGTGACCGCGGTGCGTCCGCTGACCTTCTGCTGCGCGCGGCCGCCGCCGTGCTCCAGTGCCAAGCGTGCCTCGAACTTGCTGAAAAAACTGTTGAACATCTCTCCGCCCAGCGTGCCGGTGGCGTGGAGCTGGTCGGTTGCCGCGTCGTAGTCGAGCAGGATCGCCGACAGCGGCTGCGGCGCCGGGCCGGCCATGACTTTGGCCCCGGCGGCCGGATCGTATTCGCTGTGCTCGGAGCAGCAGTGGATCATGTTGTTGCGGCCGCCCTGCGGCGCGGTCGAGCGCTCGCGGTAGCTGATGAAGCTGATCTGCCGCGTCGGGTAGGTGAGCTGGTGCGAGCAGATCGCCGAGTAGGCGACGATCGCGCGCTGCGGGCCGACACCGCCGGGCCACTGGTAGGAAGTGCCGTCGCGGGTTTTCAGCGCGACGTTCTGCGTGGTCGGCTTGCCGAGGTTGAGCAGAAAGCAGGGCGTGCTCTCGAAGGGGTAATGGAAGACGTAGTTTTCCCCTGCTGCGAGCTGTTTCGCCCTTAGCGGCTGGCCGCCACTGTCGGTCAGCAGTGTTCGCGCGTAGCTGCGCGGACGTGCATCGGTATTGGCCAGTGCCTCGGCACTGAAGCCCAGGCTCGAAGCGGCGCAGCTTGAAGCGCAAAAACCGATGAAGTCGCGGCGTTCCATGTCGCAGGCATTCTTGAGGGCGGCTGAGCTGCTGTCAATGCAGCGCCATTGCTGTTGTTGGCTACACCTTGGGGCGACAAAAATTATTCAATAAAAACAATTACTTATGGTGTGTCTCCGGCGTGATTCAGGGCGCCGGCTCAATACGCGTGACGATATAGGCGCCGCGCTCCTGCACCGCCGAGAACTTCACCTTGTCGCCGGGTTTTGCCTGGTCGAGCAGGGCTGGGCTCGCCGCCTGGAAGACCATGGTCATCGGCGGCATGTTGATATTGGGGATCGGGCCGTGGCGGATGGTGATTTTTTGCGTCTCGCGATCGACGCGGCGGATTTCGCCGTCGGCGAGCGGTATATCGGTCTGTGCCACGGCGCTGGCGGTCACCAGTGACAGTGCAACGACAATGACTTTGACGAAATTGATTTTGACGAAATTCATGGCACTACCTCCGGTTGACTTTGAGAGTGCCGACCATGCCGGCCTCGAAATGTCCGGGCAGCAGGCAGCCATAGTGGAAGTCGCCGGCCTTGCTGAATTGCCAGACGATGGTTTCGGTTTTGCCCGGTGCGACATGCGCCATGTATGGCTCGTCGTGTTCCATGTTGGGGAATTTTTTCATCAGTGCGGCGTGTTCCTTCAGTTCCGCGAGTGTGCCGAGCACGAACTCGTGCATGACTTTGCCCGAGTTCTTCACCACAAAACGCACGGTTTCGCCCTGTGTCACGCTGAGCGAGGCTGGTGAAAAGCGCATCGCGTCGCTCATGTCGACGTGAATGGTGCGGGTGGCCCGTTTCGGGTCGCCCTGGCGGCCGAAGGCTTTTTCTTCGGCGCTGATGGCTGCCGGTTTTGCACCGGCGGCTTTTTGATGGGCTTCATGCGCCAAAGCCGCCGGGATTGCGGCTGTGGCGGCGATAAAGGCTGCGATGTGTAATTTCATCATGATCTCCATGAACGGTCAGTGTTTGTGTGATGCGGGTTTCACCGCGCGCAATTCAGCCTGGCCCGCTGCGGCAGGTGCCGGCTTCGCTGCGGGGGCGGCGGGCAGCGGTCCCGTCCACTCGCGCGCCACCGTGCCTTCTGGATGCTTGAACCAGCCCGGATCCTTGTAGTCGTTGCGCGCGAGGCCGTCGCGCACCTTGACCACGGTGAACATGCCGCCCATTTCCAGAGGTCCGAAGGGGCCGCGGCCGGTCATCATCGGCAGCGTGTTGTCTGGCAGCGGCATTTCCATCTCGCCCATGTCGGCCATGCCGCGTTCACCCATCACCATGTAGTCGGGCACCAGCTTCATGATTTTTTCGGCGACACCGCGGTGATCAACACCGATCATCGTCGGCACGCCGTGGCCCATCGCGTTCATGGTGTGGTGCGACTTGTGGCAGTGGATCGCCCAGTCGCCGGGTTCGGTGGCGGTGAACTCGAAGGCGCGCATCTGGCCGACCGCGACATCGACCGACACCTCGGGCCAGCGCGCCGACTTCGGCACCCAGCCGCCGTCGGTGCAGGTGACTTCGAAATCGTAGCCGTGCATGTGCACCGGATGGTTGGTCATCGTCAGGTTGCCGAAGCGGATGCGCACGCGGTCGTTGCGGCGGACCACGAAGGGATCGATCGCCGGAAATACCCGCGAGTTCCAGCACCACAGGTTGAAGTCGAGCATGGTGTTGACCGAGGGGGTGGCCGCGCCGGGCTTGATGTCGAAGGCGTTGAGCAGGAATACAAAATCGCGGTCGACCTTCATGAATGCCGGATTCTTCGGATGCACGACAAAGAATCCCATCATGCCCATCGCCATCTGCACCATCTCGTCGGCATGCGGGTGGTACATGAAGGTGCCGGACTTTTTCATCTCGAATTCATAGACGAAGGTCTTGCCCACCGGAATCTGCGGCTGGGTCAGTCCGCCGACACCGTCCATGCCGTTGGGCAGCAGGATGCCGTGCCAGTGGATGGTGGTGTGCTCGGGCAGCTTGTTGGTGACAAAGATCCTGACCTTGTCCCCTTCCACGCATTCGATGGTCGGGCCCGGCGACTGGCCGTTGTAGCCCCACAGGTGCGCGGTCATGCCGGGGGCGAGCTGGCGGCGCACCGGTTCGGCGACAAGGTGGAATTCCTTCCAGCCGTTGTTCATGCGCCAGGGCAGGGTCCAGCCATTGATGGTGACCACCGGGTTGTACGGGCGGCCGTTGGCCGGCATCAGCGGCGGTTGCGTGTCGGGTTTTGATTGTGTGGCCGCCTCGGGCACCGCGCCCTGCGCGGCGCGGCTGACCGCCGCGGCGCCGAGCAGCGCGGCGCCGGAAGTGCGAAGAAAGTTTCTGCGGGTATTCATGGCTTGTCCTCAGTGTCCGGGCCGGGCCGCAACCGCGGCTGGCGTATGCGGTGCGGCTGCGGCTGCAACGGCACCCGGCGAGCGGGTGGTCATTGCGAACTGCAGTGTGGTGTCGGCCAGCCAGAAATCGCGCTGTGCGTTGATCGCGTCCGACACCGCGCCGATCTGCTGCCGCGATTCGGCGAGCAGCTCGAACACGCTCATCAGCATGCCGTTGTAGCGGAGCAGGGTTTCCTCGCTGATGCGCGCGCGCAGCGGCACCACTTCATCGCGGTAATGGCGGGCGATGTCGTAGTGGGTGCGCCAGGCCTGCCAGGCCTCGCGCACTTCGGAGCGCGCGCGCACCGCGAGATCGGCGGCGCGGTTCACCGCCTGCCGGTGCTGGTGCTCGGCGCGGCTGATACGGGCCGAACCGGAGTCGAACACCGGGATGCGCAATTCGATTTCCCAGCCGGTCTGACGCGGATCGCCGCTTTCGCTGTTGCGCATGTATTTGCCCTCGAGCACGCTGAACCAGCCGGTGGCGCGGGTGAGGCCGAGGTTGCGGGCCAGTGCATCGGCATCGCGTGCGGCCGCCTGCACATCGAGTCGCTGTTGCAGGGCGAGGCGCTCGATGTCGTTGATCTCGCGCAATTGCGGTGGTAAATCCGGCAGCCGTTCCGGCAGCCGGAAGGCGCTGGATTCGCCCCACAGTCCGAGCAGCCGGGTCAGTGCCTCGCGTTCGGCCACTGCGGCCTGCCTTGCCTGGGCAAGCCGCGTGGTGGCCTCGGAATAAAAAGCCTGTTCGCGTGCCTGGTCGAGCCTGCTGAAATTGCCGACCGCGGCCATGCGCCGAGCCAGCTCGGCCGCGGCTTCAGCGGCCGAGCGCACCTGTTCGGCATAGGCCGCGCTCTGTTGCGAGGCCACCGCACGAATCCAGGCGCGGCGTGTATCTGCTGCGACCTGCAGGATTTCCGCGGCAACACGGCTTTGTGTGGCGGCAAAACGCTCACGCTCGATCTGCGAGCGCAACGGCATGGTCAGCAGGCCCATCAGGTCGAACAGAAAAGCCCGTTCGTATTCGACGATATCTGCGCGATGCAGCCGGCCAAAGGAGAAGCCGGGATTGGTCAGCCGTCCCGTCTGCACCAGATCGGCTTCAGCAATGCCCAGTTCGGCATAACGCGCCTGCAGTCCGCGGTTGTTGAGCAGCGCGACGCGCACCGCGGTGTCGGCGGTCAGCGGCTGAGCCAGCAGTTTGCCGGTTTCAACCGCAGCGCGTTCGGCTTCACCGGGACTGCGTATCCACGGCGCCGGCTGCTGCAGGCCGCGGCTGGTCAGCGCTTCGTTGACGGCGGTGGTGCCACCGTCTTCGGAGAAGCTCGCGCAGCCGCCGAGCAGCAGCACGGTGGCGAGCAGGGCGGAAAGGCGGGCGCTCATTTCATGCTCCCGTGACCGTGGTGGTGATGTGGCGCCGGCTTGGTCGTGGCCGCTGCCGGTGCCGACGGGGTGCTTGTCGTGCCGCCGCCGCCGAACATGCCGAGGTGGCCGCCAATACGCGCGACCTCGTCGTTGATTTCACGCCAGGCGACAGGCGGCTCGTCCCGCCAGCCGCGGTAGCCGGTGTAAGCGGAAGAATAGGAGGCCGCAGGCACCCGGGCTGCGGGGTCGGCGGCGTCGGCACGTGGCGGTGCCGGTGGCTGCGCGAGGGCGTGTGTGGCCGATGTGGCCAGCACCCACGCGCAGCCGGTGACTGCGAGTCTGAAATCCATGACAAATTCCCATGCATGAGGCGGGCATGACACTGCCCGGGGTGGCGCGGCGCGAGCCGTGCCGATGCACTGCTGGACGGGAATCAGGCCCGGGGCGGGCGCTGGGGCAGTTCGGGGATGAAGAGTGTCGCGAGCAGTGAAACACGCGGCGTGACCGCGTTTGGTGCTTCCGGCGCGGTGGGTGACACCACCGGCGGCACGCCGGTGAAGACATGGTGGCAGCAACTGTGGCCGTTGCTGGCACCGCCGTCATGCCCGGGTCCGTGCTCAGGCGTGTGGCTGACATGATGGTTGTCGTGCGCTTCGCTGTGCACGGGGGCCGGGGCGGAGTGCAGGGCATTTCCGCTCATTGCCGCGTGTTCATCGCCGCAGGGCGCGGTCGATGCCAGCGCAGCCAGGCCCTGCAGTGGCAGGGCCAGCATCAGCAACAGCGAGAACAGCTTGCGAATTGCGCGCATGGTGATCAAGTGTAGGCGTCCGGAGCGGCGGGTGCAATCCTGACGGATGGACTGCTTCGGCCGCGTAAAGTTCATGTCACGTTTTCTGGAGGGGGCGATCAGCCTGTGGGCAGCAGCAGGCCGATGTAAGCCGTTCGGGTTTTCTGTTCATGCCTGCTCTTGATGATTTGAAGTGCCTCAGGAAGTTTCAGGGCGGCCCGGCTGCGCGTATTGCGCGGCCGTGAATCTGCGTCAATGCGCATGTTGTTGTTGCCGGCCCTGTCCAGCCGGGTTCGGGGCGCCGGCGCGTGCGCCCCGCGGCCCACCGGGCCCCATGGCCATGCGCGCGTCAATGCCGCGGTGGAAGGCGACCGGACCCTCGTTGACCAGTTCGGTGACCTCGTCGGCATGCGCCTGCAGCGCAGCGATCACCGCCGGGTCTTTTGAAGTACGGGTCACAACGGCGCCTTTCGCCGTGTATTCGACGATCGACTTGATGTTTTTGGCGTTTTCGAAAATCACCGGCAAGGTGGTGCTGAAGATGTTGAATTCCCGGCCCGAATCCAGCCGGCCGGACATGCTGGCGACATGGGCCTTGATGTCCTGCGCGGTTTTGGCGTCGTCGGACTCGGTGACGGTGCGGATGCCTTCCGGCAGGCGGGTGACCGTACGCCTGATTTTCGCGTTGTCATGAACCAGGTTCATTACCAGGCCCATGTCGGTGGCGGACTGTTCGTCCTGGCGGGTGAGCATGCCCACCGGGCCGCGGCCCATGCCGGCGCCCATCATCGGGCCGTGGCCCGCGCCCTGGGAGTGGTGCCGGCTCTGGCCGTGGCTGTTTTCATGGGCGTAGGGTTGGGCTGTTGCGCTACCCGCGGCAAGAATGGCAGTGGCGATGGCAATTGACTTGAACATCATCGGGGACTCCGTAATCGGTGGGCGCATGGTACTGCGCCCTGATCGGGTAAGGGAGGGGCCGTGCCGCACCCCTCCCGCTGACGCCGCCAGGCTCAGTGCTTGTGCTCGCCGGCCGCCGGGCCGCTGCCCTGACCGCGCGGTCCGCGGTGTTCCGGCAGTGCGATGCCCTTGTCGGCTGCGCGTTTTTCCATCTCGGCCCGGTTGGCGAGCGCGATCTGCTGCCGCTCTTCCGGGGATTTTGCGTTGCGCATCCTGTCGCGCAAGGCAGTGCGTTCCTCCGGAGTCAGCAGAGACTGGCCCGTCTGCGGACCACGCGGCCCCTGGCCGTGGGCATCGCCGTGTCCGCCCTGGGCGGCGCCGTGCTTCATGCCACCGCCCATGCCGTGATTCATGCCGCCGTGGCCCATGCCATGTCCCATTCCGCCCTGCATGCCCTGATGCTGTCCGCCATGGCCGGCGCCCGGACCCATGCCCTGTCCGGCGTTGCCGCCCATCGGATGTGCCGAGGCGGTGGCCGCGAGGCCGAGGCTGAGGACGATTGCGGCGGAAACCTTGTTCAGCGTATTCATGATTTTTTCCTTTGTGTCTGTTGTGGAGTGTGTCCAGGTTCGTCCTGCGCATCGCCGGCGTCCCTGACGACTGCATTAACGCATTAACCTGTAAGCGGAGTGTTACCGGCAAGGCGCATTTGGTATCGCCGAGTTGCGGATGCGCGCCTTGTTACACTGCGATACAAAATTTCCGGCAGGCAAAAACGGCCTCCGGTATAAACGGCTGATGAACGTGCCTGACCACATCCTCGTCGTCGATGACGACCGCGATATCCGCGACCTGCTTGGCGAATACCTGCGGCAGCAGGGATACCGGGTCAGCACCGCCGCCGACGGCAGGGGCTTGCGCGCAGCGATGGCGAATTCGCAACCCGACCTGGTGATCCTTGATGTGATGATGCCCGGCGAGGACGGCCTGACACTGTGCCGCGAGCTGCGCGCCCGGTCCGAAGTGCCGGTGATCATGCTCACCGCGCGCGGTGATGAAACCGACCGCATTGTCGGCCTGGAGCTGGGCGCCGATGACTATGTCGCCAAGCCCTTCAGCCCGCGCGAACTGCTCGCGCGCATCAAGAGCGTGTTGCGGCGCGCGCGGGCGCTGCCTGAAAACCTGCGCAGCGGTGATTCCGGAAGCTTCCGCTTTGCCGGCTGGACCCTGGAAGCGGAGACGCGCAACCTGACCTCGCCACAGGGCGTGGTGGTGTCGCTGTCCGGCACCGACTACCGGCTGCTGAAGATATTCGTCGACCACCCCAACCGCGTGCTGACGCGCGACCAGTTGATCGACCTGATGCTCGAGCGCGAGGCCGGCCCCTTTGACCGCGCCATCGATGTGCAGGTGAGCCGGTTGCGCCAGCGCCTGGGCGAGGATGCACGCGAACCGGCGATCATCAAGACCGTGCGCGGCCAGGGTTATGTGTTCGCCGCCCATGTCGAGGCCGGCGCGTGAACCTGCTGCCGCGTTCGCTGTTCGCGCGCCTGACGCTGGTGCTGCTCGGCGGCCTGCTCACCGCGCAACTGCTCAGTTTTGCCATCCACATGCACGACCGCGGCGAGCTGCTGGCGCAGGCGGGCGGCATGCAGTCGGCGCAGCGTATCGCCGACATCGTGCGCCTGCTCGACACGCTGCCGGCGTCCGAGCGGCAGCGGATCGTCAAGGTGCTGGCGGCGCCGCCGTTGATGGTGAGCCTGGCACAGTCGCCGCTGAAGCCGGCCGATGCCGGCGATGAAGATGCCGCGCGGGCACAGATTTTTGCCTCTCTGCTGCGCCGTTACCTCGGCGGGGATCGCGACATCGTGGTCGGCATGGCCGCCGCTGTGCCCGGCAAGGGTGGTGGCGCCATGCGCGGCCCGAAATGGATGGCACAGGAAGGTGAGGCCTGGTCGCCGCCGATGATGCGCCACGGCGGCAGCGGTGGCGGCGGACTGAGTTTCGTCGCCCAGGTCGCGCTGATGGACGGCACCCTGGTTACCTTCGACGCGCGCACCCCGCAGGCCACCGAGCACTGGCCGTTGCGGCTCGCCGGCAGCATCGCCGTGCTGCTGGTCGCGGTGGTGCTGGTTTCGCTGTTTGCCGTGCGCTGGGTCACCCGGCCGCTGCGCACGCTCGCCGGAGCCGCGGAAGAGCTGGGCCGCAACATCCACCGCCCGCCGCTGGCCGAGACCGGGCCGCTTGAGGTGGCACAGGCGGCGCGTGCCTTCAACACCATGCAGTCGCGACTCGCTGCTTATCTGCGAGAGCGCACCCAGGTACTGGCGGCGATGTCGCATGACTTGAAGACGCCGATTACGCGACTGCGTCTGCGCGCGGAGCTGCTTGAAGATCCGAGGCTGCGCGACAAATTCGACCATGATCTGCAGGAAATGGAGTCGATGGTGTCTTCGGCACTGGATTTCCTGCGCGGCATGGACAACGGTGAACCGCTGCAGCCAGTGGACATCAATGCCCTGCTTGAAAGCCTGCGCACCGATCTTGCTGAAACAGGCGGTGTGGTCGCCATTGAGGGTCTTGCTGCAGCGCCTTTTAACGGTCGCCCGCAGGCGCTCAAGAGCGCTTTCACCAACCTGCTGGAAAACGCGATCAAGTATGGCGAAGCGGCGCGTGTGGTGGTCGAAGATGGCCCGGAAAGACTGCAGATCCGGGTGCTGGATGAAGGCCCCGGCCTCCCGGCCGATCAACTGGAAAAGGTATTCGAGCCTTTTTATCGCGTCGAAGGTTCACGCAACCGCGAGACCGGCGGCACCGGCCTTGGACTGGCCATCGCGAAGAACGTGGTTGAGCTGCATGGTGGAAGAATCTTGTTGTGCAACCGCGCAGAAGGCGGGCTTGAGGCAGAGGTTGTCTTGCCGCGATGAATATCCTTAAACCGGTGTTAGTGCTTTGGATCATCCTTGTGGCAGGGATGATTCTGTCAACTGCGGAAGGATAATTGATCAGTGGCTTTTTCGATGGCAATACTCATGCTGCCAGTTGAGTGGTCATTGAGGAAATTGAAAGCCTGATCGTCACCAGCAGCCCGGCGCCGGCGACATTGCTGGCCACGACGCTGCCGCCATGAGCGCGTATCGCACTGTCGGCAATGGCAAGGCCCAGGCCAAAGCCATCGGCCGTCCGCTCTGCCTGGCCCCGATAAAACGCTTCGAAAATATGTTCAAGATCGCTTTCCGCGACCCCCTGGCCGTAATCCTTGATCTTGATTTCGATCTGATCGTTGGCGGCCGAATCCACGGTTAGTGAGACTTCGACCGCGCTTCCTTCAGCGGTATGGCGGACAGCGTTTCTGATGATGTTGTCTATGGCCCGCCTCAGCATCTCCGGGTTGCCATCGACAAAAACGCCAGAAATCTTTAGGAAGTGTACCTGGCGGTGCGAAAGCCAGGCTTCAAATCGAGCATCTTCGGCCACGTCTTCGATCAGCTCGGCAAGATCGAATGATTCACGAGGCATTTGAGCGCAACCGTTTTCAAGTCGCGCAAGTGTCAGCGTTTCACCCAGCATTTTGTCGAGCCGTTCAGCTTCTTTTTCAATACGGATCAGCGAGATTCCCAGCTTGCTGTCATCCTGTCGGGCAAGCCCGACTGCTGCGTGAAGCCTGGCGAGTGGTGAGCGAAATTCATGCGAGATGTCACGAAGCAGCCTTTTCTGCGTGGCGAGCAGGATTTCCAGCCGGTGCACCATGCGGTCGAAATCGCCACCGAGGTCGGCAATTTCGTCGCGGCGTTTGCCGATACGGCTAGCCACCCGTGTGTCGAGCGCACCCGCCGCCGCGGCGTTGAATGCCCAGCGCAGGCTGTGTATTGGTCGCGTCAGGTAATAAGCGAGTGCTGCGCTGACCGCAGCGCTGGCCAATGTACCCATCAGCAATAACACCCATAGTGGCGGGCGATTGTCCGGCGGTTGCGGCGCGAGTGCGAGCGGAATGAACAGCAGCAGTCTACCGTCCACCGGTGTCGCCACCCTGAGGGCACCGCTGGCCTGGTCGCTGTCTTGCGTCAACTGTCTGGCCCGTGCCAGCGCGTCAGCGGGCGGCTCGCGTTGCAGGATGTCCTGTCCAGCTTCGTTGATGGCATACAGGGGCGGCACCATGCCCACGTTTGTGGAGGCCTCGGCCATCCATTCGCGCAGCGCCTGGGCGCCACCATGGCGCAGAAGCGAAGCCGCCATCTCCAAGACGAACTTATGCCGCTTGTCGGCCGCCAGCACGCTATCCTTGGCCCTGATTTCCATGTCACCCAGCCATAGAGTGGTTACGCCGGTGCTGGCGACGGTGACGCCCAGCGTCAACCAGAACGCAAAAAAAAGCTTCCAGAATAATCTGCCCACGGTGCTACTCCTTGATCAGGTGATACCCGGTGCCACGGACGGTGAGAATCATTCCGGCATCTTCCCCCAGTTTCTGGCGGATGCTGCTCAGGTGGACATCTATGCTGCGGTCGAAACGGGCGAGTTTGCGGCCGATCGCACGTTCGGAAATTACGTGCTTGTCCACCACACTGCCGGCTTTGCGCAGAAGCAGTTCGAGAATGTTGAATTCGGTGCTGGTCAGGCGCATCGGTTTGCCACGGAGTTCTACCCTGCGTTGAGCCGGCCACAATGAAAGTACGCCGGCGCAAAGTGCACGTGAGTCTGCCTGGGCTGGATGCAGGCGCCGCATGATCGCGCTGATCCTTGCCGAGAGTTCTCGGGGGGTGCAAGGCTTGTGTACGTAGTCGTCCGCGCCAAGCTCGAGGCCCAGTATGCGGTCGATGTCGTCACCGCGGGCGGTGAGCATGATCACCGGGACCTCACTTTTTTTCCTGATGTGCCGCAAGGCCTCAATGCCATCCATCACCGGCATGGTCACGTCAAGAACAATCAGATCGTGTTCGTGCTTGAGTGCGGCCTTGACTGCAGTGGAGCCGTCCAGGACGACGGAAACTGAAAAACCATCGCCGCAAAGGTATTCCTGCAGCAGTGACGCCAGCACAGCATCATCATCCGCCAGCAGTACCCTTGCTTTAGCCATAGGTGGTGGTCGAGCCTGAAATAACCCGCGGGTTTGGTCGCGAGCTGGATGATAACGGCGTCCGTTACCGCGACACGTGGCGTTTACATATTTTTACCTGATCCCTACCACGGCTTACGCGGTCAGCGATGACACTGGCCCCGAACATAGATCAACGGGGTCGCCATGAATCGATTCAGCCGGTTCGGCAGCGCAGGTTTTTATCCGGCTGCAAGTTGTACCGTGAGCCTGCAGCGTGCCTGGTTCGCCAGGATATGGGCCGCTGTGATTGTGTCTGCGGCAGCATGCCTTGCATTGTCGCTGATGCCATGGGCCAGCATGGCTCATGCATCCCTGGCCAGTGAAGAGGGGCGGTCAGTCTTTGGGTTGGGTTCAGCCACTCCAATGCCAATGAATGCTGAACCATGTCCGGTTCAGGCCTTGAGCGACTTGCTGGATGCCGCGAAGTGGCGCGAACGCCATGGCCTGGAGAGCCGCATCAATATCCCCGCAGTAGAGGCGGTGCTCAATGGTCATACATTGCCGGCGGAGGCAAAAAATGCTGCTGTTGGTGAGGGTGGTGCTTCGCCGACATGTAATGATGATATCGAATGGAAAATTTGGATGCATCGTTATCAGCTGGGTCTCATTGATTTGCCTTTGGCGGTCGATGGGTTGATCAGGCATTTATCGCTGCGGGAGTTACAGGTCCTTCGCGGCCCGGATTTTTCGGGTGGTGTTCTTGCGCTGAAGCCAGTGCATGAGGCTGGTGACTGATGTACGAAATCGGATTACGCATGCTGTTTGGCGAGCGCGCGAAATACGCGATGCTGGTCAGCGGTGTCTGTTTCGCCACCATACTGATGACACAGGGTCTGGCGCTGTTTTTCGGGATCCTGGGTTTTTCCTATGCCACCGCCACCAATATCCGCGCGCCGATTTGGGTGGTGGATCCGATGGTGCAACAGGTTGGTGACAACCAGCCGTTGCGAGACACCGATGTTGATCGGGTGCGTTCAGTGCCGGGCGTGGCCTGGGCCGCGCCGCTGTTTGTGGGTGGGGCCCAGGCAAAACTTCTGGGTGGCGGCGCGACCCAGCCGGTCACCCTGATCGGGCTCGATACCAGCACACTTGCTGGTGCGCCAACAAGGATCATCAAAGGCGACATCCTCGACCTGAGAACGGGGCAGGGCGTGATCGTTGACGCCCGTTTCATCGAAATGATGCAGCAGACGCGTGGCGAGCGCCTTGCTGTGGGTGATGTCTTCGAAATGAACGATCGCCGGGCGCAGATCGTCGGCATCGCCAGTGTTGCCCAGGGCATGGGGGGCGCCACCTATGTCTTCACCACCTTTGACCGCGCCAAGGACTACGTGCCATCACAACGAAAAATGATGACACATGTGCTTGTCGCAGCTTCCGAGGGTGTGGCGGTACCCCCTGTGCTCGCGGCAATCAAGGCACAGACTGGCCTTCAGGCGCTCACCGAAGCCCAGTTCAAGCGTATGAGTGCCAACTGGATGCTGCGTAACAGCCCGATTCCCTATGTGGTGGGTCTGATCGTCGGTATCGGCTTTGTGATTGGCCTCGGGGTATCAGGACAGACCTTCTACACCTTTGTGCTTGAAAACAGCCGTCATCTCGGCGCCCTGAAAGCAATGGGTGCCTCTGATTTAAAGATCACCCTGATGATCGTCACGCAGGCCGCCATTGTCGGTTTTGTCGGGTTTGGCATTGGTGTTGGGGTGATGAGCCTGTTTTTCTCGATCCTGCCGGAAGGGCGGGCGCCCTTGATCCTTCTTTGGCAGATTCCGCTGATCGTATTCGCCGCCATCACGCTGATCTGCATGGCTGCGGCGGTGGTCAGTGTGTGGCGTGTTTCAAAAATAGAACCGGCCATAGTGTTCAGGGGCTAGGGTCGGGGAAATATGACGTTCGATGTAATCAATGAAGAGACCGCGATTGATGTGCGCGGTGTCGGCAAATCCTTCAGCAACGGCGATCAGAGCACACTGGTGCTAAGGGGTGTCGATTTTTCGGTGCGACGGGGCGAGGTGATGTTCATCGTCGGTCCTTCTGGCTGCGGCAAAACCACGTTGCTGTCGATACTTTGCGGAACACTTCGTGCCGACCACGGTGAGGTTCATGCACTTGGCATGCCCCTGCATGCCATTCCCCAGCCTGAAGTGACCCAGTTTAGATCAAAAAATGTCGGATTCATTTTTCAGCAGTTCAATCTGCTGCCGACATTGACTGCCGCGGAGAACGTCGCCGTGCCCCTTCTGATCCAGGGCGTCCCCCTGGCCGAAGCAGTAAAGCGCGCTTCGCGCATGCTGGCCAGCGTGGGTATCTCTGAAAAGTCGGGCGAGCGCCCGAATCGGCTCTCAGGCGGACAGCAGCAACGGGTCGCCATTGCCCGGGCGCTGGTGCACGAGCCCCCGATAGTGGTGTGCGACGAGCCGACATCGGCGCTTGACTCGGCGTCGGGCCACCAGATCATGAAATTGCTGAGTGAAGTCGCACGGGATGCTTCACGTTCGGTGATCGTGGTGTCGCACGATCCGAGGATTTATGGATACGCGGACCGTATTGCCGAGATGGAAGATGGCCGCATCCTGCGCGTCGGCGAGAGCCGGCATCATGTTTTGAACTGAATCAGGGAGATGATCTTGTTGCTGCGACGTGCCTCGGTCTGGATGGCTTTAATAGGAGTGTTGATCGTGATTTTCATGGTGCGCAAGACCACCGCGATCGATGCTACGCCACCACCACCGGCTTCACCACCGGTGAAGCCATTCACGCGCAGCCTCTCCGCAGCAGGGATCGTGGAGTCGCTGCGCGAGAACACCAGCGTGGCCGCGCCTGCGACTTCACTGGTGCAGGCGGTATCGGTCAAAGTATGGGACGAGGTGCGCAAGGGCGCCCCGCTGTTCCAGCTGGATGACCGCGAGTTGCGGGCGCAGCTGGTCACCCAGCGCGCCGATCTGCAGGTGCGGCAGGCCGAGCTGGCCAAGGCTCGCCAATTGCATGAGCGGGCGGAGCGTTTGCGCACGGAAGGTGGCGTCTCTCTGGAGGAAGCCGACAGCCGGCATGACGAACTGGCCATCGCCAAGGCCCGGGTTGATGCCGCGGCAGCGGTGGTAGCGCAGACGCAGGTGCTGATAGAACGGTTGTTGGTGCGGGCGCCAGCGGATGGGGTGGTGCTGCAGATCAATACCAGGGCCGGTGAAGCCGTCAGTCCAGGATCAAGCACGCCGCCGATGTTGCTGGGGGCGATCCGGGAAATGCAGGTGCGCGCTGATGTTGATGAGCAGGTCGCACCGCGGGTACGCACGGGCAGCCGCGCGGTGGGTTTCCTCAAGGGCGATACCCGGAACCCCATAGCCATGGAATTCGTGCGTATTGAGCCCTATGTTGTGCCCAAACGCAGTCTCACCGGTGGCAGTACCGAGCGCGTGGATACCCGGGTGTTGCAGGTGATCTATCGATTCCCGGCGGAGATGCGGCGCCCGGTTTATGTCGGTCAGCAGATCGATGTCTTCATTGAGGAAGCCGGATTGTGAAACGCCTGTGCCTCGGTTGCACCGCGATGCTGCTGCCGGTGCTGACTGCCTGTA
This sequence comes from Betaproteobacteria bacterium Ga0077527, assembly GCA_001464815.1. Lineage (GTDB taxonomy): Bacteria > Pseudomonadota > Gammaproteobacteria > Burkholderiales > SG8-41. The sequence goes on from LNDW01000021.1 coordinate 267,257, forward strand.
CCACGCTCGGCTCCGACTTTGCCGCGCCTTCAGTAGAGGTCCCCGCCGCCTGGCGTCAGGGCGATACGATCAACGTGGATCTGAACCTTTCGGGCTGGTGGCAAGCCTTTGGAGACGAAACCCTGAACGGATTGCAGGTCCGAGCCCGCGCCGCCAATTTCGATTTAAAAGCCGCGATCGCCAGGGTTGATGAAGTACGCGCGCAAGTGAATGTCGCAGGGGCGGATCGGTATCCAGCAATCAATGCCGTACCCAGCGCTGAACGCAGCCGAACTTCAGCCAACAGCGCCCAACTGATCGCCGGCAGGCCTTTGGTGCGTGATCGGCTGCGTGCACCAGTGGAGCTGAGTGTCACCCTTGATTTGTGGGGGGCCACCAAGCGCCAGATCGAGGCTTCGTTGGCGCAGCTCGACGGCGCTACAGTCGCTCGTGAAGCGGTGTGGCTGACGATCAGCACGGATCTCGCTGAAAACTATTTCAAGTTGCGGGCGCTCGATCTCGAAATCGCGGTGCTGGAGCGTACGCTTGCGCTGAACGATGAGGCCTTAACTGTGAGCGGATTGCGTCTGCGTGAGGGCATCGGCACCTTGGTTGATCTGACCCGTGTGCAAACCGAACTGGCCAATATTGAAGCCGAACTGATCGATACGCGCCGCCGCCGTGCCTTGCTGGAAAGCGCGATTGCGGTGTTATGCGGTGAACCTGCCTCCTTGTTCCGGATTGCCTACGATCCGCGGCCGCTGAGCGAGCCGCCGCGGATCCCGGCGGGCCTGCCTTCCGAGTTGCTGTTACGGCGGCCCGATGTCGCCGAGGCGGAATACACCGCCGCGCGCCGCTCGGCCGAAATCGGTGCCGCGAAGGCTGCTTTTTTGCCCTCGGTGAAGCTGACCGGTTCTGCGGGTTTCGAAAGCATTGAACTGAAGGATTTGCTGACCTGGGGCAGCAGGGCCTGGGCTTTTGGGCCCAGTGTCACGTTGCCGCTGTTTTCCGGAGGGCGTAATCAGGCCAACCTGCGCGCCGCCGAGGCACGGTATGAACAGGCGGTTGCGGCATATCGGCAATCAGCCATCGACGCGTTCCGCGACGTCGAAAACGCGCTGGTCGGCATCCGCGAGCATGGTGAACGCTATGTGATGCTCGAACGCGCTCAGGCCAGCGCACTGACCACGGCGCGTCATTTCGAGCTGCGCGTCAAGGCGGGCCGGTCGGGCTTTCTGGATGCCCTGGAGGCTTATCGCAGCTGGCTGCAGGCTGAACGCGCCATGGCGGACGCGGCGGGACAGCGGCAACTCGCCGCCTTGCAGTTGATCAAGGCGCTAGGCGGGGGTTGGGATTCGCAATAGCGGTTGCTGGAGCGACAAGAAAAATTCTTACCTGACATCAACGTTATTTGAATTGGAGGCTGTATGCGAAATCATCTGGTTGTCACCTTATCGCTATTTTTGTTTCTGCATTTATCCGGTTGTGGTTTCAAGCCCACAGCGGCTTCGCAGAGTAAAGTGCTTGATGTGCCATCGCTTGTTGTTCGGATAGCCTGCAAGGATTGTGATATTCCGTCAGAGGTTGTCAAGGCCCTGGAGGAGGGGTATGTCAAGGCGGCAATCAAGACTGGCAAAACAATCGATCCAAAGCGGGAGGCAGTGATCACGATCGGCACTTATTCGGCGCGGGGCATTTTGCGGTTTGCCGGCCCCTTGTCGATGATCCGGATTGATGAAATCAAAGCGGTGATGAGGGTTGGCCCGAGGGAATTTGTAATGGAAGAATCGGCAAGAGTTCCGTTCAGGGGTATTGAATCCGTTGCAAGAAGAATTGGCGAAATCGCGGTGGAAAGGCTGGCGAGTGCGGAGGGCATCACCAGCTAGCACCGGGGATGTATTTAACGTTTTGAAACAAATTAAGGCGAAGCGACGATATTCGACGAAAATTGTAAAAAAGATCCCCTGGCCTGGTAATTCCACTGCGAGTGTTCTTTTTCCCCGTGAGCTGCAAGCGCCTTATCAGGGTAGGCAGAGGCTGCGTTTCTTCGTGGCCGAGAAGCGCGCGATCTGGCGCGTGACCGTCATGCAGTTCAAGCAGCAGGGGCTGGGCCTCCGTGTGGCGGCCATTCCAGCTCCGAAGTTGCGGTTACAACCCCCTTGTGTTTTTAGATCAGCCCATCGCGCCTACTGTATCCCGGTGGATTATTTAAGTATTTGTTTTTATTGATTAATTTTTTCTGGTCCGGAGCGTGCTGCCCATCCATAATCCACCGCTGCATTCGCCACCCCATTTTGAGGAAGCCACCATGACCATATCCATGTATCAAACCAGCGCGCCGCGTTTCATCAACATCCTCAACAACCTGTCCGCGATCCTCGACAAGGCGCAGGCCCATGTTGATGCCCACAAGCTCGACGCCTCTGCACTGACCCTGTATCGCCTGTATCCCGACATGTTCACGATGGCGCGCCAGGTGCAGATAGCCTGCGATACGGCTAAGGGCGCGGTGGCGCGGCTGGCGGGTGTGGATATTCCCCTGCACGAAGACACCGAGCAGACGCTTGCCGAGCTGAAGGCGCGTATCGCCAAGACCGTGGCTTTCATCGAAACAGTCAAGCCGGCGCAGATCGACGGCACTGAAGACAAGGACATCGTGCTGAAGCGTGGTGAAAAAACTACCACCTACAAAGGCCAGCAAATTTTTATTTTCATGTCACCACCACCTACAACATCCTGCGCCACAATGGCGTGCCGGTCGGCAAGCGGGATTACCTCGGTAACCCGTGAGTTGATGAAATGAGTTGATGAAAAAGAGTTGATGAAATTCAGTGGAGGAGACATGTATAAAAAAATCATACTGACCACGCTGCTTGCGGCATTCGGCAGCAGCGGCCTCGCGCAGGCGCAGGCGACAGCTCAGTCGGCGGACAAGTATCCGGTGAAGCCGATCCGCATGATCGTCGGTTACGCCCCCGGCGGCGGCAGCGACATCATGGGCCGGCTGATCGCGCCGCAGATCACCGAGGCGCTGGGCCAGCAGGTCATCGTCGAGAACCGCGCCGGCCAGGCGCAGAACATCGCCGC
>LNDW01000022.1 GCA_001464815.1 Betaproteobacteria bacterium Ga0077527
GGCTGCCGAAGCCGAACTTCTCCATGAACTTCGCGATCGGATCGATGCCCAGCTCGTTGGCCAGCGTGTAGTAGTAGACGTCGGAAGAAACCACGATGGAACGGTGCATGTCGACCGCACCCAGCGGCACCGGCCGTCCGTCGCGGAAACGGTGACCGCCGAACATGAAGAAGCCGGGGTCGCTGATGACCTGCTGCGCGGAACGTTTGCCGTAGAACAGCGCAGCCAGCGCCATGAAGGGTTTGAATGTCGATCCCGGCGGGTAGGTGCCTGATGCGGCGCGGTTCAACAGCGGTTTGTCGGGGGAGCCGTTGAGCTCGCCCCAGCTTTGCGGGTCGATGCCGTCGACGAACAGGTTGGGGTCGAAGCCCGGCTTGCTGACCAGCGCCAGCACGCCGCCGTTGCGCGGATCGATCGCGACCAGCGCGCCGCGGCGGTCGCCGAAGGCGTTGTAGGCGATTTCCTGCAACCGGGCATCGAGGTTGAGCACCAGGTTGTTGCCGGACACCGGGGGTGTGCGCGACAGCACGCGCACCGCGCGGCCGCCGGAATCGACCTCGACCTCCTCGACGCCGGTGGTTCCGTGCAGGGCTGTCTCGTAACTCTGCTCGAGGCCGGTTTTGCCGATGTAGTCGCTGCCGCGGTAATTCGCGAGCCGGCCGTCTTTTTCGAGCTTCTCGATTTCGCGCTGGTTGATGCGGCCGATGTGGCCGACGACATGGGAAAAAATCTCGCCCTGCGGGTACTGGCGGAACAGGCGCGCCTTGGCCTCGACGCCGGGAAAGCGGTAGCGATTCACCGCGAATCGGGCAATCTCCTCGTCCGAGAGCCGGGTACGGATGGGCAGGCTTTCGAAACGTTTGCTTTCCTCGAGCAGTTTGCGGAATCGCCGGCGGTCCCGCGGCGTGATTTCGACGATGCCGGCAAGTTCGTCGATGGTGGCTTCAAGATTGCCGGCCTTGCTGGGCGTGATTTCCAGCGTATAGGCCGAGTAATTGTGCGCAAGCAGCACGCCGTTGCGGTCGACGATGACGCCGCGGTGGGGTGCGATCGGCAGCACCGAAATGCGGTTGGCTTCGGCAAGTGTGCTGTAGTGGCTGTGCCGGACGACCTGCAGGTAGGCGAAACGCGTGAACAGCAGGCCGAAGAGCACGAGAACGAACACACCGAGCAGCGCCAGTCGTCCGCGGAATCGCTGCAGCTCCCGTTCCGAATCCCGGATTTCGATGCCGGGATTGATCGACAGGTCAGACACGGTCGGGATCGGGGCGCGGACGTTGCGGCAGCTTCAGCAGGTAATACAGGGCCGGCCACAGCGCTGCACCGGTGAAGCTGCCGAGGAAGTAGGCGTAGCCCGGGAAGTCCGAGCCGGACAGCGCGCGCACCAGCAGCACGACGAGGTCGGTGAACAGCAGCAGCGGGATGACGTGCAGGATCTGCGGCGCCAGCGAGAAACGCCGCACGCGGCGGTGCAGTGCAATCCCGGCAAAGGCGAGGATGCTGTAGGCCAGGGCGTGCTGACCGAACAGGCTGCCCTCGGCGATGTCCATCAGCAGTCCCAGGCCCCAGGCCGCGAGGAAGCCGATCTTGCGCGGTTCCTCGATGCACCAGTAGAGGACCACCAGCGCGACGAAGTCCGGCACCAGCCAGGCACCCCATCCCGACCACGGCAGCAGGTTTGCGAGCAGCGCGGCCACCAGGGTCAGGATGATGAAGCCGGGTTTGACTGGCAGCAGCAGTTCCTGGGGTGTCATCGGACGCGCAGCCATCAGGTTTTCCCTTTTTTCTTTTTGGGTGCCGGCTCGTCGGGTTTGTCCTGCGGCCGCTCCGGCAGACCGGGTTGCGGCCCGAGCACCAGGACCTGGGTGCCGGTGTTGGGGCCGGCAAGGGGTTTGCAGGTGATGCCGGCGAACAGGTAGGCGGTGTTGCGCTCGACCTGGGTGACTTCGGCCACCGGCAGTCCCGGTGGATAGGCGCCGTCGATGCCCGAAGTCACCAGACGGTCGCCGATCTGGAAATCCGCAGTCAGGGGTATGAAACGCAGCTCCAGCCGTCCGTCGTCGCCGGTGCCGGCCAGCACCGCGCGCAATCCCGTGCGCACATTGAGCACCGGCACCAGCTGTCCCTTGTCGGTGATCAGCGTGACTTCCGACAGCCAGGGATAGACCCGGGTCACCTGGCCGATGATGCCGATGTGGTCGGCTACCGGGCGTCCGGCCTCGATGCCGCCCTGCAGTCCCCGGTCGATCATCACCTTGCGCGAAAAGGGATCCCGAGCGGCGTAGAGTATTTCCGCGGCGACCGAAGGCACGGCGACACTTTCGCGGACACCGAGCAGGCCGCGCAGGCGGGCGTTTTCTTCCTGCATCGCGGTGGTGCGCTGGGCGGCCATCGCGAGTTCAAGGTTTTTCGACGACAGCTCCTGGTTGTCCCGGCGCAGCGCGGCGTGGGTGACGAAAAAGTCGGCGATGCGCGCGCCCATTGCCGCAGGCGCCGCGGCAATGCGCTGCAGGGGATAGATGATCACGCCGACGGCCTGGCGCAGCGGCGTCAGGTAGTTGAAACGTGCGTCGGCGATCAGCAGCACCGTGGACAGCAGCGCGGAAATCATCAGGCGTGCGAGCGGTGTGAGTCCGGTGCGGAACAGCGGTGGTGTCGTGTGTTCCATGAGGCGTTACGCGGTGAGCGGAAACGCCGCCGGCCCGTCTTCGCCGCCGTTGAAGGCCGGGGAGCGAAGGCGGGCCGGCGGGAAATGCATCAGTCGTTGGCGAAGATGCTGCCGAGGTGTTCGAGTTTCTCCAGCGCCTTGCCCGAGCCGCGCACGACGCAGGTCAGCGGGTCTTCGGCGATGATCACCGGCAGGCCGGTTTCCTCCATCAGCAGGCGGTCGATGTCGCGCAGCAAGGCGCCACCGCCGGTGAGCACCATGCCCTTCTCGGCGATGTCGGCGGCGAGTTCAGGCGGGGTCTGTTCCAGTGCGGATTTCACCGCGGAGACGATGCTGTTCAGCGGGTCGGTCAGTGCTTCGAGGATTTCATTGCTGGAAATGGTGAAGCTGCGCGGGATGCCTTCGGCGAGGTTGCGGCCTTTGACCTCCTTTTCGCGCACTTCGGAGCCGGGGAAGGCGGAGCCGATTTCCTTCTTGATCAGCTCGGCGGTGGTCTCACCGATCAGCATGCCGTAGTTGCGGCGGATGTAGTTGATGATCGCCTCGTCGAACTTGTCGCCGCCGACGCGCACCGAACCCTTGTAGACCAGGCCGCCCAACGCGATCACGCCGACTTCGGTGGTGCCGCCGCCGATGTCGACGACCATCGAGCCGGTGGCTTCGCCCACCGGCAGATCGGCACCGATCGCCGCGGCCATCGGTTCTTCGATCAGGTACACGCGCGAGGCGCCGGCACCGATCGCCGCGTCGCGGATCGCGCGGCGCTCGACCTGGGTCGAGCCGCAGGGCACGCAGATGATGATGCGCGGGCTGGGAGAGAAAAACTTGCTGCGGTGTACGCGCTTGATGAACTGCTTGATCATCTGCTCGGTGATGATGAAGTCGGCAATCACGCCGTCCTTCATCGGCCGGATCGCAGTGATGTTGCCGGGCGTGCGGCCGAGCATCTGCTTGGCGGCGAGGCCGACTTCCTGAATCACTTTCTTGCCGTTGGGACCGCCTTCCTGGCGGATGGCCACCACCGAAGGTTCGTCGAGGACGATACCTTTGCCTCGCACATAGATCAGGGTGTTCGCGGTGCCGAGATCGATGGCCAGATCATCGTTAAAGTAACCACTCAGAAAACCGAACATAGACTCTTTCTTTTCTGCGAATTTGGGGCCGAATTCGCGACCGGTTCAGGGCCGGATTCGGGGTCGGAATCAGGTACTTGGCACATGTTTTCAATGCGCCTTCCGAGGCCCCGGTATGATACCCTACGCAGCCCCTGTTTCAGCGTCTGATTTTTAACGATTTTCACTCACCCTCTGCTGCCATGGCCCTCAATCTTGACGACGTGCGACGTGCCGCCCATCTGGCGCGGATCGCCATTGATGACGCCGAAGCGGAGGCGACGCTGGCGCAACTGACCCGTGTCTTCGGCATGATCGAAGAGATGCAGGCCGTTGATGTGTCGGGCATCAAGCCGATGTCGCATGCGCAGGACCTGGCGCTGCGGTTGCGCGAGGACAAGGTCACCGAGCCGAACCAGCGCGAGCTGTTTCAGTCGGTGGCGCCGGAAACCGATGCCGGGTTGTACCTGGTGCCCAAGGTCATCGAATAACGCCGTCCTTCCGGGCTTGCGGCGAAGCTGCAACGCCGCGTCCCCTTGCCGTCATGTCCAATGCCACCGTCAAAGAACTGTCCGAACTGCTGGCCCGCAAGGCCTGTTCCAGTGTGGAGTTGTCTCATGATTTTATCAATAAAATCAATGAGTTAAATAATTCACTGGGTTGTTACATCACGGTTGATGCCGAACGCACGCTGGCGCAGGCGAAAGCAGCCGATGCGCGGCGAGCGGCGGGTGATGCCGGGGCGCTGACCGGTGTGCCGCTGGCACACAAGGACATCTTCTGCACCAAGGGCTGGCTCACCACCTGCGGCTCGAAAATGCTCGGCAATTTTGTCGCGCCATACGACGCTCATGTCGTTGAGCGCTGCGCGGCCGAAGGCATGGTCACGCTGGGCAAGACCAACATGGATGAGTTCGCGATGGGCTCGTCGAACGAGACTTCGCATTTTGGTCCGGTGCGTAATCCCTGGGATCCGCAGCGTGTGCCCGGCGGCAGCTCCGGCGGTTCGGCCGCGGCGGTGGCGGCACGCCTCGCACCCGCCGCCACCGGCACCGATACCGGCGGTTCGATCCGCCAGCCGGCGGCGCTCACCGGCATCTGCGGCCTGAAGCCGACCTACGGGCTGGTTTCGCGCTACGGCATGATTGCCTTTGCCTCGAGTCTCGACCAGGCGGGCCCGATGGCGCGTACCGCCGAAGACCTCGGCCTGCTGCTCAATGTGATGGCCGGCCACGATGCCCGCGACTCGACCAGCCTGCAGCGCCCGGCCGAAGACTACAACCGTGACCTCGCAAAACCGCTGAAAGGCCTGCGCATCGGCCTGCCGAAGGAATTTTTCGGTGCCGGCATGTCCGCCGACGTGCAGAAGGCGACCGATGCCGCGATTGCCGAATGTAAAAAACTCGGTGCGGTGCCGGTGGAGGTCAGCCTGCCCAATATGGGTCTGTCGGTGCCGGTGTATTACGTGCTGGCGCCAGCGGAAGCCTCGAGCAACCTGTCGCGTTTCGACGGTGTGCGTTATGGCCATCGCGCCGCCGAATACGGCGACCTGCTCGACATGTACAAGCGCAGCCGCGCTGAAGGTTTCGGCGCCGAGGTGAAGCGCCGCATCCTGATCGGCACCTATGTGCTGTCGCATGGCTACTACGATGCCTATTACATCCGCGCGCAGAAACTGCGCCGGCTGATTGCCCGGGATTTTGTCGAGGCATTCAAAACCTGCGATGTCATCCTCGGGCCGACCAGCCCGACCACCGCCTTCAAGTTCGGTGAAAAAAGCGCCGACCCGGTGCAGATGTATCTGTCGGACATCTACACCATTGCGGTCAACCTCGCCGGCCTGCCCGGGATGTCGATCCCCTGCGGTTTCGGCGATGGTGGCCTGCCGGTGGGACTGCAGATCATCGGCAACTATTTCGACGAGGCGCGCATGCTCAATGTCGCGCACCAGTATCAGCTGGCCACCGACTGGCACCGGAAGGCGCCGGGAGGCGTGCAGTCATGAATGATGAGTGATGAGCGATGAGTGCTAAATGGGAGGTGGTGATCGGGCTGGAGACCCATGCGCAGTTGTCGACCGCCTCGAAGATTTTTTCCGGTGCCCCGACGGCCTTCGGCGCCGAGCCGAACACCCAGGCCTGTGGCGTCGATATCGCGCTGCCCGGCGTGCTGCCGGTGCTCAACACCGGCGCGGTGGAACGCGCGATCCGTTTCGGCCTCGCGGTTGGCGCGAAGATCAACTCGCCGTCGATTTTTGCGCGCAAGAATTATTTCTACCCCGACCTGCCCAAGGGCTACCAGATCAGCCAGTACGAAAAGCCGATCGTCGAGGGCGGCACGCTGACCATCCAGGTCGGCGAGTCCGAAAAGACCGTGCGGCTGACCCGCGCCCATCTTGAGGAAGACGCCGGCAAGTCACTGCACGAGGATTTCAGCGGCCGCAGCGGCATTGACCTGAACCGTGCCGGCACGCCGCTGCTGGAGATCGTGTCCGAGCCCGACATGCGTTCAGCCGAGGAGGCTGTGGCTTATGCCAGGACGCTGCATACGCTGGTGCGCTGGATCGACGTCTGCGACGGCAACATGCAGGAGGGTTCATTCCGCTGTGACGCCAATGTGTCGGTGCGGCTGTTGGGCTCGAAGGAGTTCGGTACGCGCCGTGAAATCAAGAATCTGAACAGCTTCCGCTTTTTGCAGCAGGCGATCGATTACGAAGTGCAGTGGCAGATCAGTGAAATCGAGGATGGCCGCAAAATCCAGCAGGCCACCGTGCTGTTTGATCCCGATTCCGGCGAGACGCGGATGATGCGCACCAAGGAAGACGCGCATGATTACCGTTACTTTCCCGATCCGGACCTGTTGCCGCTGGAAGTCAGCGCAGAGCGGCTGGCTGCGGTGCGCGCGGCGATGCCGGAATTACCAGAGGCACGCCGATCACGTTACATGAAAGAGTATTTGCTATCGTCGTATGACGCTAGCCTCATAACGCAGTCTCGTGAATGGTCGGAATATTTTGAGCTAGCTTTTCAGGTGTTGAATGCGGACGACAAAATGGTTGCCGCAAAACATGTTGTTAATTGGATGAGTGGCGAGCTTGCTGCTTATTTGAACCGCCAGGAAATAGACATTACACGGTCGGTTGTTTCTGCGCCTGCGCTTGGCATGTTGCTCAAGCGAAACGCCGACGGCACGCTGAACAATAAAATGACTAAAGAAGTTTTCGCCGCAATGTGTGCTGGCGAGCAAGGTGGTGATCCAGACGCCATCATCGCCGCCAGAGGCCTGAAACAGATTTCAGACAGCGGCGAGATCGAGAAAATCGTCGATCAGGTGCTCGCCGCCAACGCCCAGCAGGTGGCCGACTTCAGGGCGGGCAGGGAAAAGGCCTTCAATTCACTGGTTGGCCAGGCAATGAAGGCGACCAAGGGCAAGGCCAATCCGCAGCAGGTCAACGAGATCCTGCGGCGCAAGCTCTCGGGCTGATTTACCGGCAGGAATTCCAGGCTGATCCGGCGGCGGCGTTATTTCTTTGCGGCCGCTGCGGCGGGCGGCTGTGGCGCCGCGCTGCCTTTGAGCTCGATGAAGCGCGCCTTCTGTTCGGCGTAACGCTTGCTGATGTCTTCCTTGTCTTTCAGCTTTTCGGCGATCCGAGCATCGATGCGCTTTTTCTCCTCGCCGGCGCGCGTCAGCTCGTCGAGCAGGTTGGGCGAAGGCTTGCCGCCTTTTGCCGCGAACTCATAACGTTTCTGTGCGGTTGCCAGTGCCTCGCTGGCACCTTTCTGCGACACGCTGAGCTGCTGGATCTGCAGGTCCACCACCTGAAGTTCGCGGTCACGGCGCAAATCAATTTCTTTTTCCGAGGTATAGGTGTTCATCAGCGCAGAGTCGAGGCGGCGCTGCTCCGCGATCCTGCGGTCTTCCTCGGCTTTCTGCGCCGCCTTGCGCTCGGCTTCCTCCTTCTGCCGCGCCGCCTCCTCGGCAGAGACGTTGGTCTTGCGCGGGATGCCCTGGCTGTCGAGCTGGCGCGACTGGTTTTGCTGGAATTCAGGCGGCACACGGTCACCACAGCCGACAACCTTGCCGTTCTTGTCATTCCAGCAAACGATTTTCTGTGCGTTTGCCGCGGGCAGCGCAAAAACCAGGCCGCCGGCCATCACCAGCGCGGCACAACCCATCCCGCCATTTTTCAACCAATCAGCCATTCTTGACTCCGTACTGTTTGCGATAGGCGGCGACCGCTTCAAGCTGCTGCGCCATGCCCTGTTCCTGTTCGAGAAATGACAGCAGATCGTCCAGTGTGGCGATGCTCACCACCGGGATGCCGTAAAGCTGTGTGACCTCCTGCGTCGCCGACAGTTCACCGCTGCCGCGTTCCATGCGGTCGAGCGCGATCAGCACGCCGGCCGGGGTCGCGCTGGCGGCGCGGATCAGGTTCACCGACTCGCGCACCGAGGTGCCGGCGGAGATGACGTCATCGACGATCAATACACGGCCGGCGAGGGCCGCGCCGACAGTGTTGCCGCCTTCGCCATGGTCCTTGGCTTCCTTGCGGTTGTAGCTGAATGGTACGTTGACATTGTTCTCGGCGAGGGCAATGGCCACCGCCGAGACCAGCGGGATGCCCTTGTATGCCGGACCGAACAGCAGGTCGAAGGGCAGGCCGGTCGCGGCGATGGCTTTGGCGTAGAATCGTGACAGCTCGCGCAGCGAACGGCCATCGCAGAACAGCCCGGCGTTGAAAAAATACGGTGAAAGGCGCCCGGCCTTGGTCTTGAATTCGCCGAACAGCAATACCCGGGTCTCGATGGCGAAGCGGATGAACTCGTGACGGAAGCTGGCGGCCATGATCGGCGGAAGTGGCGACGGCAGGTGCCGGGCGCGGATTAGAAACGATGAAAATTATAACCCTGAATCTCAACGGCATACGCTCGGCTTCACGCAAAGGTTTCCTGGAATGGCTGCCGAAGCAGCGTGCCGACGTGATCTGCGTGCAGGAACTCAAGGCCCAGGCCGCGGACATGACCGACGAGCTGCTGGCACCTGCGGGTTACCACGGACACTTCCATTACGCCGAGAAAAAGGGCTATAGCGGTGTCGGCATTTACAGCCGTGAAAAGCCGGTGAAGGTTGCGGCGGGCTTCGGTGTCGCCGAATTTGATGCCGAGGGCCGCTTTATGCGCACCGATTTCGGCAAGCTGAGCGTGATTTCACTGTATCTGCCCTCGGGTTCCAGCGGCGAACACCGCCAGGCCTCGAAATTCCGTTTTCTCGACGCTTTCTATCCGCTGATGGAGCGCCTGCGCAAATCCGGTCGCGAAATCGTGCTTTGCGGCGACTGGAATATCGCTCACCGCGAAATCGACCTGAAAAACTGGAAGGGCAATCTGAAGAACTCGGGTTTCCTGCCCGAGGAGCGGGCATGGATGACCCGGGTGTTTGATGAGCTGGGCTGGGTTGATGTCTACCGCCAGTTGCATCCCGAGGCCACCGGAGAGGCCTATACCTGGTGGTCTAACCGCGGTGAGGCCTGGGCAAAGAACGTCGGCTGGCGTATCGACTACCAGATTGCCACGCCCGGTCTCGCGGCGCAGGCGAAGCGCGCTGCGGTCTACAAGACCGAGCGCTTTTCCGACCACGCGCCGTTGATCATCGAATACCGCTGAAGCCCTTGGAACAAGCCAAGCCAGGCTGGTCGGAAACCCTGCGCGCCGTTGTCAGCGGGCGCATGCTGGTGGCGCTGCTGATGGGTTTTTCCTCGGGAATGCCGCTTCTGCTCACCGGCTCGGTGCTGCAGGCCTGGCTCAAGGATGGTGGTGTTGACCTGAAGCAGATCGGTTTTTTTGCGCTGATCGGGTTGCCGTACACCCTCAAATTCCTGTGGGCACCGCTGTTCGACCGTTATGTGCTGCCGCTGGGCCGCCGCCGCGGCTGGCTGTTGCTGATGCAGCTGGCGGTTGCTGCGGCGCTGCTGCTGCTCGCCACAGCCGAACCTTCGCCGGAGCGGCTGGCGCTGCTTGCCGCCGCCGGTTTCCTGGTGGCGCTGTTTTCGGCTTCGCAGGACATTGTTGTTGATGCCTACCGCCGTGAAAGCCTTGCCGAGGCCGAGCTCGGCCTGGGTTCGGCCCTGTATGTGAACGGCTACCGGGTCGGCATGCTGCTTGCCGGTGGTGGAGGGTTGATCCTCGCCGACTGGCTGTCCTTTGCCGCGATGTACCGGATCATGGCGCTGGCGATGGCGGCCTGTGTGGTGGTCACGCTGTGTGCGCCGGAGCCCGAGGCGCCGGAGAACCGGCCGCGCACGCTGCGAGACGCGGTGGTGCTGCCCTTTCTCGACTATTTCACGCGTGACGGCGCCTGGCTGATCCTTGCCTTCATCCTGCTGTACAAGGTGGGCGATACGATGGCTTCGGCGATGACCGTGCCGTTCTATCTCGACCTCGGTTACAGCAAGACCGAAATCGGCGCGGTGGTGAAACTCTTTGGTTTCTGGGCGACGATCGCCGGCGGCACGCTCGGCGGCATCTGGATACTGCGCATCGGCATGCACCGCGCGCTGTGGTGGTTCGGCATCGGGCAGATGATATCGACGCTGGGTTTTGTCGTGCTGTCCCGATTGCCGCCTTCGGAGCTGGCGCTGGGGGCGGTGGTGGCGGTGGAGAATTTCACTGCCGGCCTCGGCACTGCCGCGTTTGTCGGTTTCATGGCTGCACTGACCGACCGCCGTTTCACCGCCACCCAGTACGCCCTGCTTTCCAGCCTGATGGGTGTGCCGCGGGTACTGCTGGCCGCGCCCACCGGCTGGCTGGCGCAGTCATTGGGCTGGTCGGGTTTTTTCCTGCTGTGCGCGGTGATCGCGCTGCCGGGTCTGTTGCTGCTGCGCTGGGTGACCCGGCTTTCCGCGACAGCGCAGGCCCAGACTCAGGTCGTGAACTGATAGATCGCCAGTTCGCCGAAGAGGTTCGCGCGGTGTGTGACCGGTTCGCTGCCGGTGAGTACGGTGCGGCCGGTGATGCGGATGCCGCGCCCGGCGCAGAAATCCTCAAAATCACGGATCGTGCACAAATGTATGTTTGGCGTGTCGAACCAGGCGTACGGCAGATTTTTCGATAACGGCATCCGCCCGCCAAGTACGCGCAGGCGGTTTTTCCAGTAGCCGAAGTTGGGAAAGGTGACGATGCCGGCACGGCCGACGCGCAGCATCTCGCGCACGATGTGTTCGGTGTTGCGCATGGCCTGCAGCGTCTGTGACAGCAGCACGAAATCGAAGGAGTGATCGTCGAAATCGGACAGTCCGCGTTCGAGGTCGCTCTGGATCACCTGCACGCCGTTGCGCACACAGGCGAGCACATTGCCATCGTTGATGTCTACACCGTAGCCGGTGACCGCGCGCTGCTCCTGCAGGAAGCGCAGCAGCGTGCCGTCGCCGCAGCCGAGGTCGAGCACATGCGCGCCCCGCGGAATCCAGGCTGCGATGGCGTCGAAGTCAGGGCGGCCGGTGCCGTCTGCTTTTATCGCACTGATTGCGTTCATGGCGCAACCTCCGCATGGATGCGCTCGAAATAGGCGCCGATCAAGCCGTGGTAACGCGGGTCATCGAGCAGGAAGGCGTCGTGGCCGTGAGGTGCGTCGATTTCGGCATAACTGACCCGCGCGCGGTTTTTCAGGAGCGCATGCACGATCTCGTGGGACCGTTCCGGCGAGAAGCGCCAGTCGGTGCTGAACGACACCACCAGCACGCCGGCCTGCACCGGCTTCAGCGCCGCAGCGAGGTTGCCGCCATGTTCGAGCGCCGGATCGAAGTAATCCAGCGCCCGGGTGATGCGCAGGTAGGTGTTGGCATCGAAATAATCGGCGAACTTGTTGCCCTGGTGGCGCAGGTAGGACTCGATCTGGAATTCGGTGTCGAAGGTATAGCCGACGCGCCCGTTTTTCAGCTGCCGGCCGAACTTGTGCGCCATCTCGTCGTCGGACAGATAGGTGATGTGGCCGACCATACGCGCCACGCGCAGGCCGCGCTTGGGCGCGGTGCCCTTTTCGCGGTAATTGCCATCGTTGAAATCGGGATCGGTGATGATCGCCTGGCGTGCGACTTCGTTGAAGGCGATGTTCTGCGCCGACAGGCTGGGGGTGCAGGCGATGATGACGCTGTGGCGCAGGCGTTCCGGGTAACGGGTGGCCCAGGCCAGGGCCTGCATCGCGCCGAGGCTGCCGCCCATCACCGCGGCAAAACGGGTGATTCCCAGATGGTTGGCAAGGTGCTGCTGTGCATCGACCCAGTCCTCGACCGTGACCAGCGGAAAGTCACCGCCCCAGGCACGACCGGACTGCGGGTTGATGCTGAGCGGCCCGGTCGAGCCGTGGCAGCCGCCGATGTTGTTGACGCCGATCACAAAAAATCGACGGGTATCGACCGGTTTTCCGGGGCCGATCATGTTCTCCCACCAGCCGGTATTGCCCGGCTCATCGGCGTAATGGCCGGCGACGTGGTGTGAGGCATTCAGCGCATGGCAGATCAGCACCGCATTGGAGCGTTCGGCGTTGAGCGTGCCGTAGGTTTCGTAAACCAGCTCAAAGCCGTCAAGCTCGCGGCCGCAGCGCAGGGGCAACGGCACGTCGAAGCGGGCGGTCTGCGGCGTTACGGCGCCGACCGATGCGGCGGCGCTGATGGCGGATGAAGTGGATGGCGTGGACATAAAAAAACCCCGCAGCCTGCGCTCCGGGGTTTCGAGAATTTCGTCGTCTCTTTAGCCGGATTTATTACGCGCCCGCAAGCTGATCTCAAATCGGCGCGACAACAGTGCTGCACATTACCTGTGCTCCGGGTGCTTGTCAAACCACGGGGACCGGCAATCAGTGGTTGATTTTTTCGAGCAGGCTTTTCAGTTTGGCCGGTTCGGTGGCGCGCAGCATGCGCCGGCCGATCGGGCGGATGTCCTCGAGACTGGTTTTCAGTACGCGTTGCTTGACGTCGAGCAGATGCGCCGAATGCATCGAGAAGCGGCGCAGCCCGAGCGCGAGCAGCAGCCGGGTCAGTGCAAGATCGCCGGCCATCTCGCCGCAGACGGCGACCGGTATTTTTGCCCTGGAGGCGGCATCAAAGACATGGGCCAGCACTGTCAGTATCGCAGGATGCAGCGGATCGTAGAGGTGGGCGACCGTGTCGTCGGTGCGGTCAATGGCGAGCATGTACTGGATCAGATCATTGGTGCCCACCGACAGAAAGTCCAGGCGTTTGGTGAGCAGGCCCAGCGCCAGCGCGGCAGCAGGAATTTCCACCATGCCGCCGACCGGTATCGCACGGTCGTAGGCAATACCTTCGTCATCCAGGCTGCGTTTGGCCTGTTCGATCAGCAGCAGTGCCTGTTCGACCTCTGTGGCGTTCATCAGCATCGGAATCAGTATTTGCATGCGGCCGTAGGTCGAGGCACGCAGCATCGCCCGCAGCTGGGTGATAAAACGTTTGGGTTCGGTCAGGCAGAGCCGGATCGCGCGCAGCCCCAGAGCCGGATTCGGCGAGGCCCTTGCGGAGTCGTCGATCTGCTTGTCGGCGCCGAGATCGTAGGTGCGGATGGTCACCGGTCGCCCTTCCATGTCCTGCACCACCTGGCGGTAAGCTTCGAACTGCTCGTCTTCATCCGGCAGTTCAGGCCTGTTCAGGAACAGGAATTCGGTGCGGAACAGGCCAATGCCGGCGGCACCGTTTTCGCGGGCGAGTGCTACGTCTCCCGGCAGTTCGATGTTGGCATGCAGCTCGACATCGATGCCGTCAAGGGTGCGCGCCGGGGTGTCGCGCAGGCGCTTGAGTTTCTGCCGTTCCAGCCCGAATTCGCGCTGGCGCAACTGGTATTCGGCGAGGACCTGCGGATCGGGATCGACAATCAGCACGCCTTCGGAACCATCGACGATGACGATCTCGTTCTCGCGCACCATCTGCCGCGCGTGGTGCAGTGCGACGATGCAGGGGATGTTCAGGCTGCGCGCGACAATCGCGGTGTGCGACGTCGCGCCGCCCAAGTCGGTGACGAAGCTGGCGAACCGGTGCTGCTTGAACAGCACCACGTCGGCCGGTGAGAGGTCGTGGGCGACCAGCACCAGGTTCTCTTCGGAGTCGCCTACGGGCGGGGGTACATAACCAGGTTGTCCGGACAGCGCCTTCATCACCCGTTCGGCGACCTGCAGCACGTCGGCGCGGCGCTCGCGCAGGTAGGCGTCCTCAATTGCCTCGAATTGCTGCAGCAATGCGTCGGTCTGGGTCTGCAGTGCCCATTCGGCATTGCAGCGCTCGTTCTCGATGATGCCGCGCGGCTCGCCTGACAGGGTCGAGTCGTCGAGAATCATCAGGTGCAGGTCGATGAACGCGGTGAATTCGGCGGGGGCCCCTGCCGGTACTGCGCCGCGCAACTGGCCGAGTTCATCACGAACGGTATTGATCGCGAGGTCGAAACGCGCAATTTCCTCGGTGATCTGTTCGGGCGGAATCTCGTAATGCGCCACTTCCAGCCTGGTGTGGGAAACCAGATGGGCGCGGCCTATGGCGATGCCGCCGGAAACGCCGATGCCGTGGATGGTGAAACTCATGACGGCAGTGATGAACTATGAGTGATGAGTGATGAGCCTAGAGTGGGGAATTAATACCACGTACTGTATATCGTCGCCAGCGCTCCGCGCTGCTTCGCTTCAGGTGTGCCCTTGTCATCACTCAGCGTTCATCCCCGCTTTTTACTCTCCTTCGCCGAAGCGCTCGGCGATCAGCGTCGTCAGTGCAGTCATCGCCTCAACCTCGTCGGGGCCGTCGGTCTCGATGGTGACCGTCGAGCCCTTGGCCGCGGCAAGCATCATCACACCCATGATGCTCTTGGCATTGACCCTGCGGCCGTTGCGGGTGAGCCATACCGCGCTCGCATAATTGCCGGCGGTCTGAGTCAATTTCGCCGAGGCCCGGGCGTGCAGCCCGAGCTTGTTGATGATCTCAGCGTCCTGTTGCAGCATTTTGAATGGTGGTGAAAACCGGTGGTACTCGCAGCACGCCTTCACAACCGCCGCTGATGGCCTTGGTCACCATCATGGTCATTGATTTGTCACGGTAGGTCAGTGCCCGGATCAGCATCGGCAGGTTGACCCCGGCGATGGCTTCGATGCGGCCGGGAATCACCAGTTTGGCTGCGATGTTCGACGGCGAGCCGCCGTACATGTCGGTGAGCACCAGCACGCCATCGCCATCATCAAGCTCTTTGATCATCTTGCCCGCCTGAGGTACCAGCAGCACCGGGTCATCCTGTGCGGTGACGCCGATCTGGCGCAGCCGGGGCGGGCGTTTGTTGAGCATGTGGCTGGCACAGTGAATCAGGCTTTCGCCGAGGGTGCCGTGGCTGATGATGAGGATGCCGATCATGTGTGGCTTGAGGCAGTCACAAAAGCGCCATACTCTACGCCCGCCCTTGCTGCCCCGCAACATTCAGTCTGCCGCCCGTCGGGTTAGACTGATTTTTCCAATGTATTCAATAACATAGCGGCAACATCAAAGCCGGATTGCCGGCTGATTTCCTGGAAGCATGTGGGGCTGGTGACATTGACCTCGGTGAGGTTGTCGCCGATCACGTCGAGTCCGACCAGCAGCAGGCCGGCTTCCATCAGCTGTGGACCCAGGGTTGTGGCGATTTCGCGGTCACGGGCGGTCAGCGGACGTGCGACACCGGTACCGCCGGCTGCAAGGTTGCCGCGGGTTTCGCCGGGCTGCGGGATGCGGGCGAGGCAGAACGGCACCGGTTCGCCGCCGATCACCAGCACGCGTTTGTCGCCTTCGCTGATCCCCGGCAGGTAGCGCTGGGCCATGATGGTGCGGCTGCCCAGCGCGGTCAGGGTTTCGATGATCACGCTGGTGTTGGGGTCGTTCGTGCGCACGCGGAATACCGAGGAACCACCCATGCCGTCGAGCGGCTTGAGGATGATGTCGCCGTGCTCGGCGATAAATCCGCGCAGCAGGTCCTCGCGGCGCGTCACCAGCGTCGGCGCGGTGAACTGCGCGAAGCGGGCGATCGCCATTTTTTCGTTGAAGTCGCGGATCGCGCGCGGCCGGTTGAACACCTTGGCACCACGGCCCTCGGCGATCTCCAGCAGGTAGGTGCTGTAGACATACTCCATGTCGAAGGGCGGATCCTTGCGCATCAGCACCGCATCGAACTGCTCCAGCGGAGTGTCGCGTGCAGGGTCGCAGCGGTACCAGTTTCCGGTTTCGCCGGTCAGGTGCAGGCGCGCAGCATGGCCAATGACGGACTGTTTGTGCCAGGCCAGGTCCGAGGGTTCAAGGGCAAAGAGCTCATGGCCGCGGCGCGCGGCCTCGCGCATCATCGCGTAGGTTGAATCCTTTTCGAGCTTGAAGCTGTCGAGCGGATCGGCAATGAAGGCGATCTTCATGCCGTGACCGGCGATTCCGTGCGCTCGATTTCGAGGGCCGCCGCGAGCAGTGCCAGGCGCGCGATCACGCCGTAGGCATAAAAACGGTTCGGCGGGCAGCCGGGGTCCCCGGGGTTGGGCAAGGAGCAGGGCTCGGCGAAGGCGAGCGGCACGAACTGCATGCCGGGGGCATTCAGGTTCTGGTCCTTGCCGCGTTCGGTATGCACTCGGTAGAAGCCGCCCACCACAAAATGATCAATCATGTAGACCACCGGCTCGGCGATGGCCTCGCCCACGGTCTCGAAGGTGTAGACACCTTCCTGCACGATGACCTCGTTGACTTCGAGGCCTTCCTTGACCACCGCCATCTTGTTGCGCTGCTTGCGGTTGAGGCCTTTGACCTCCTCCGGGTTCTTAACGGTCATGATGCCCATGCCATAGGTGCCGGCATCGGCCTTGACGATGACAAAAGGGTCTTCCTTGACGCCGTACTCGGCGTATTTTTTGCGGATGTCGCCAAGGATCTCGGAGACATAACCTTCCAGGCATTCCTCGCCCTGGCGCTCGCGGAAATTGATCTTGCCGCAACGCTCGAAATAGGGATTGATCAGCCAGGGATCGATGCCGATCAGTTCGGCGAAGTCGCGCGTGACATCGTCATAGGCGGCGAAGTGCTGCGACTTGCGGCGGGTGGCCCAGCCGGCATGCAGCGGCGGCAGCACGGTCTGTTCGAGGTTCTGCAGAATCGCCGGCACACCGGCGGAGAGGTCGTTGTTGAGCAGCACCACGCAGGGATCCATGTCGCCGACCCTGACCCGGTTGCCTTCGCGTTTCAGCGGCTCCAGGCGCAGAGTCGCGCCGTTGGCCAGCGGCAGGTCCGTTGCTGCGGTGATTTCCGGCAACAGGCTGCCAATGCGCACTTCGACGCCCGCGTGGCGCAGGATGCGCGCCAGGGTTTCGACGTTCTGCAGATAGAACTGGTTGCGGGTGTGGTTTTCCGGCACCAGCGCGATGGCGCGCGCTTCGGGGCAGGCTTTTTCGATGGCCGACATCGCCGCCTGCACACACAGCGGGTGGAAGTCCGGATTCAGGTTGTTGAAGCCGCCCGGGAACAGGTTGGTGTCCACCGGTGCCAGCTTGAAGCCGGCGTTGCGCAGATCCACCGAGCCGTAGAACGGCGCGCTGTGATCCTGCCACTGGCCGCGCAGCCAGCATTCGATTTTGGTGGTGGACGCGAGGATGTGGCTCTCGAGTTCCTGCAGCGGCCCGGTAAGTGCAGTGGTCAGTCGCGGTACGGTCATGGCGCGGATTGTAGCCGATTGCCCTGCCGGCTCCGTGCCGCGGCCCTTGCTCCGCGAAAGGCCAAAAAAAAGCGGGCGCCGTAGCGCCCGCTGGCCTCGGGGAGGACGAGGTATTACATGTGGTAGGCCTTCTCGCCGTGCTCGTTGATGTCGAGGCCTTCGCGCTCGACTTCCTCGGTGACACGCAGGCCGACGATCAGATCGACCACCTTGAAGGCGATCAACGCGACCACGGCAGACCACAGGATGCCGACACCGACACCCCAGAACTGTGCGACGAGCTGGGTGCCCATGTCGAAGTCACCGACCTTGTTCGCAACGTAGTCGTAGACACCGGTGCCGCCCAGCGCCGGCGAGACAAACACGCCGGTGAGGATGGAACCGAGAATGCCGCCGACCGCGTGTACGCCGAACACGTCGAGCGCGTCATCGGCGCCGAGCATGCGCTTCAGGCCATTGACGCCCCACAGGCAGATCACGCCGGCGAGCAGGCCGATGATCAGCGCGCCCATCGGACCGACAAAACCGCAGGCCGGGGTGATTGCAACCAGGCCGGCAACCGAGCCCGAAGCGGCACCAAGCATCGAAGGTTTGCCCTTGAGCATCCACTCGAAGATCATCCACGACATCGTCGCTGCGGCGGTGGCGAGCAGCGTGTTCACCACAGCCAGCGTGGCCACGCCGGTCGCTTCAAGGTTGGAGCCGGCATTGAAGCCGAACCAGCCCACCCACAGCAGCGCGGCACCGACCATGGTCAGCGTCAGGTTGTGCGGGGACATCGCTTCCTTGCCCCAGCCGACGCGTTTGCCAACCAGGTAGGCACCCACCAGGCCGGCGATACCGGCATTGATGTGCACCACGGTGCCGCCGGCGAAGTCGAGCGCACCCTTGGCCCACAGGAAACCGGCGTTGCTGACCACCTTTTCAAGTGATGCGGCATCGGTAATGGCATCCGGACCGTCCCAGTACCAGACCATGTGCGCCATCGGCAGGTAGGCAAAGGTGAACCAGATCAGCACGAACAGCAGCACCGCCGAGAACTTCATGCGTTCGGCAAAGGCACCGACGATCAGTGCCGGAGTGATGCCGGCAAAGGTGGCCTGGAAGGCGATGAACGCGTATTCCGGGATGACCACGCCCTTGCTGAAGGTGGCGCCCACGGACTCGGCGTTAACACCCGACAGGAACAGCTTGTCGAATCCGCCAAAGAACGGGTTACCGCCGGTGAAGGCTACGCTGTAGCCGAAAATCGCCCACAAAACGGTGCACATCGCGAACACGATGTAGACCTGCATCAGCACCGAGAGCGTGTTCTTGGCCCTCACCATGCCGCCGTAAAACAGCGCGAGGCCGGGGATGGTCATCATGATGACCAGTATCGTGGCCACCATCATCCACGCGGTGTCACCCTTGTTGGGGGTGGGCGCCGGAGTGGCGGCGGGAGCGGCTGGTGCTGCGGCGGCGGCCGCGGCGGGCGCAGCCGCAGCGGTCGCGGCGGGTGCTTCAGCCGGTTTGTCCTGGGCCACCGCCGGTGTTCCGGCGAAGCCGAGAACACCAAACAGCGCCAGAGCTGCAATCAGTTTTTTCATTTCATTCTCCAATCAAAGGGCATCGGCGCCGGTTTCGCCGGTGCGGATGCGGATCACCTGCTCAAGTTCGGACACGAAAATCTTGCCGTCGCCGATCTTGCCGGTGTTCGCGGATTTCTCGATGGCCTCGATCACCTGCTCGAGCAGTTCGCTCTTGATCGCCGCCTCGACCTTGATCTTCGGCAGAAAATCCACCACGTACTCCGCGCCGCGATAGAGTTCGGTGTGCCCCTTTTGCCGCCCAAAACCCTTGACCTCGGTGACGGTGATGCCGGTCACGCCGATGGCGGACAGCGCCTCCCTCACTTCGTCGAGCTTGAACGGCTTGATGATTGCCGTAACGAGTTTCATGTTCAGTCCCCGGTTGGTTGGTCCGGCGCCGGGCGCCGGACCTCATGCTTTGTATGGCGTTGACTTGCCTGCGATCAGAACGACTTCGACACGAACATGGTGAAGGTGTCCTTGCCGAGGAAGCGCGATCCGGCATTGGCGGCGTTGGTGTAGTTGGTTTTCTGCGCCTGGCTCATGTCGGTGCCGGTGAAAAAGCCGCCCACGGTGAAGCCCTGGGGCAGGGCGTAGGAAGCGCCAACCTTCCAGTCGTCATAGGACGCGCAGCGGTCGTTCGGGGTGTTGGCGCCGCAGAGGTTGCTGGTGCCCTTGAATTTGGTGATGCCGTAGTGGGCGATCAGCGTCAGCTTGTCAGTGGCCGGGAAGTTCGCGGTCAGGTCAAAGTAGTAGCTGCCTTCACTGTTGTTGACACCAAAGGTTTTCTTTTCGATGCTGTGCGAATACTTGGCGGA
This sequence comes from Betaproteobacteria bacterium Ga0077527, assembly GCA_001464815.1. GTDB lineage: Bacteria > Pseudomonadota > Gammaproteobacteria > Burkholderiales > SG8-41. The sequence continues at coordinate 19,864 of LNDW01000022.1, forward strand.
CAGCCATTTCCAGGTCAGCGCGCCGTAGAGCTCCAGCGTGTCGGCCTTGAACGTGCCGGCATTGACCGCGGTGTTGTGGGTGCCGGGGTAGTAGTACTTGAGCAGGCCCACGTCAAAGCCGAAATCACCGGTGATCGTGCCTTTGAAACCGCCGTAAAAGTCTAGCTCGAGGCTGCTGCTGGTGTAGCCGGTCGCGGCCGGCGAATCGGTCAGCCAGCTCACGTTGGAACCCCAGAGGCCGGCATAGAAGCCGCTGGAATGGCTGTAGTCCATGCCGCCTTGCAAGGCGGGATCCTTGTTGGTTTGGGTCAGGCCGCGGAAGATGTACTGGCTGTAGAGGCCGACGTTACCGGTCAGCGTGTGCGGAGAATCCGCGGCGATGGAAACAGCGGGGGCCAGGGCAGCAGCAACCAGGCCGGCGATCATGGTTTTCTTAAACATGGATTTCCCTTTTCTGTAGTGGCACATGTGCATATAAAGACTGCATATAAAGCAGAGCAGGTACCATGCCAGAATATTTAGTAAATAAAATCAATTACTTAAATGCGAATTCACGGCTGATGGCGTATGGTGATGCACCAAAAGTGCGCGGCGCCCCAAAACGATGCACCAAAGCATGGCGATGCCGCCTCGGCATGATGCGGCAAGGCGGGGCAGGTGATTGGTTACACTGCGGACTTAGAGTGCCCAACAGCATGAAACATGTGTGCGTTACACCAGAATCGGCCCTGACACGAAGCGCGGCGCGGCTCATATCGCGATATGAGCAAGCTGCGCGACAAAGCCAGGGCCCGAATCTTTCTATGATGAGTGGCCGTAACCCGATGATTTCGTTGAGTATTGATGGTCCGTTCAGGGCTGGCGCGATTTTGGCCGGAGGCGTCGTCGCGGTTCTTGTGAATATTCCCGATATTCGCTACGGACCACTCCTTGCCTCCAGCCAAAATCGTGTCAGGGCATCACGCGTTTCATGCGGTTAGGCGCTTTTAAGGAGGCGTAATGAACCCCAAGTTGATGGAAGAACTCGGAGACAGGCTGAGGAACCTGATGGCGCAAGGGCCGGCGGCTGATATCGACCGCAATCTGCGGGCATTGCTCGGCGCCTGGTTTGCCCGGCTCGACTTGGTGAGCCGCGAAGAATTCGACATCCAGCGCGAAGTACTGGCTCGCACCCGCGCCCGGGTCGTTGAGCTGGAGCGCCAGGTCGCCGAGCTTGAGGCAGCGGCTGGCGGCCGCCCGCGCTGAGCCGCGCCAAGGTCAGCCGCGCGGCCGTGGCCGGCGTTAAGCAATGATTGCCTGATCTCAGACTCCCGCCGGATCCGCCTTGTCACTTGCCGTACTTTACAGCCGCGCTTTGTCCGGACTGCATGCGCCGTTGGTCACCGTAGAAGCCCATCTTGGCAACGGTTTGCCCGGCTTCACCATCGTTGGCCTGCCCGAAGCCGAGGTCAAGGAAGCCAAGGATCGGGTGCGCGCCGCGCTGCAGAATGCACGTTTCGAATTTCCGGCGCGGCGCATCACCGTCAATCTGGCGCCCGCCGACCTGCCCAAGGAGTCGGGACGTTTCGACCTGCCGATCGCTCTGGGCATCCTCGCGGCTTCCGGACAGATTCCGTCGCAGATGCTGGCGCGGCATGAGTTCGCCGGTGAACTCGCGCTGACCGGGGAACTGCGTCCGGTACGCGGTGCACTGGCGATGGCTTTGTCGGTGGTTCGTGACGGCCGGGCCTTTGTGTTGCCGGCCACCAATGCCGCCGAAGCCGCATTGGTCGACGGCCTTCAGGTTTTGGCTGCGCCATCGCTGGCTGCGGTTTGCGCACACCTCGCCGGACGCGAGCTGCTGGCCGGCGCGCTGCCGGCGCCGGCGGCATTGCAGCCGGTCTATGCCGATCTTCTCGATGTCAAGGGCCAGGCCCAGGCGAGGCGTGCACTGGAAATTGCCGCAGCCGGTGGTCACAGCCTGCTGATGGTCGGGCCGCCGGGCACCGGCAAGACCATGTTGGCAAAGCGCCTGCCCGGAATCCTGCCGCCGATGAGTGATGACGAGGCGATGGCTTCGGCCGCGGTGCAATCCATCGGCAGCCGCGGTTTCGAGGTTGCGCGCTGGCGGCAGCGGCCGTACCGTGCGCCGCACCACACCGCTTCAGCAGTGGCGCTGGTTGGTGGCGGCGGCAATCCGCGGCCAGGCGAAGTTTCGCTGGCGATGCACGGTGTGCTGTTTCTCGATGAATTGCCCGAGTTCGAGCGCCGTGTACTCGAAGTGCTGCGCGAACCGCTGGAGTCCGGCCGCATCACCATTTCGCGCGCCGCCAACCAGGCGGATTTTCCGGCGCGTTTCCAACTGGTGGCGGCGATGAATCCCTGTCCCTGCGGATTTCTCGGCCACCACAACGGCAAATGCCGCTGCACCCCGGACCAGGTCACGCGTTACCGCGGTCGCATTTCAGGGCCGCTGCTCGACCGCATCGATTTGCAGATCGAAGTGCCGGCGCTGCCCGAGTCCGATCTGTTGCGCCAGGCCGCCGGTGAATCTTCCGATACGGTGCGCGGCCGGGTGACCGAAGCACGGGCCCGCGCGCAGGCGCGCCAGGGCAAGGCCAATGCCATGCTCGAAACCCGCGAGATCGACCGGCATTGCGCGCCGGATGCAGCGGGTGAGGTCCTGCTCAAGCAGGCGGTTGCCCGGCTTGGCCTGTCCGCCCGGGCTTTTCACCGGGTGCTGCGCGTGGCGCGTACCATCGCCGATCTGGCCGGCAGCACAAGTGTTGCCGCGCCGCATGTGGCTGAAGCCATACAATACCGCCACTTCGACCGCCAGCCGGCCTGAGGGCATGGCGCGCAAGGGCATCCGCCCGATCCGCTGCCGCCACAATTATTTCGATGACCGAAAGCCGCACCACCAAAAGCAGGCGGGACAGCCTGCCGATCACCCTGCCCGCGCTGGCAATCATGCTTGCAGCGCTGGCCATGATCGGCCCGTTCACTATCGATACCTATCTGCCGTCGTTTCCGCATATCGCCGCGGAATTTTCGGCGTCTCCGGCACAGTTGCAGCAGACGCTGAGCCTGTACCTGTTCACCACCGCGCTGATGACTCTGTTTCACGGCACGCTGTCCGACTCCTTCGGGCGGCGTCCGGTGATTTTGTGGAGTCTTGCCGCCTACATCGTTGCCTCCGCCGGCTGCGCGCTGGCTGCCGGTCTGCCGCAGTTGCTGTTCTGGCGCGCGGTGCAGGGCCTTGCCGCCGGGGCCGGCATCATCGTCGGCCGTGCGGTGATCCGCGACAGCCTCGAAGGCCACGAAGCGCAGCGCCTGATGTCCTGGGTGACGATGATCTTTGGCATAGCGCCGGCGATCGCTCCGGTGGTCGGCGGCTGGTTGCAGGGCCTTGCCGGCTGGCGCGTGATCTTCTGGTTCCTCGCCGTGTTCGGTACCTGCCTGCTCGCCGCCACCGCCTTGCGCCTGCCCGAAACACACCCGCAATCGGCACGCCAGCCGTTCCGCACCGCGGTGCTGATGCGCAACTATCTGCGGCTGGGCGGTGACCCGAAGCTGGTATTGCTGTGCGTGACCATCGCCTTCAATTTTTCCGGTTTTTTCCTTTATGTCGTGTCCGCGCCGGCGGTGATCTACAACCTGCTGGGTCTGGGTGAAACCGATTTTGCCTGGTTGTTCGTGCCCGGCATTGGCGGCGTGATGATCGGTGCCTACCTGTCAGGGCGTATGGCGCGGGTGATGCCGCCGATGCGCGCAGTGCACATCGGTTATAGGGTGATGTGCGCCGCGGTGCTGTGTAATCTCGCCTACTGCGCGTTGTGGCCGCCGGCACTGCCGTGGACGGTGTTGCCGGTGATGCTCTATACCATCGGCATGTCCTTTGCGATGCCGGGGGCGACGCTGCTCGCACTGGAACTGTTTCCCCAGTTGCGCGGCATGACATCTTCGCTGCAGGGTTTTGCCCACAGCCTGTTTGCCGGCCTCACCGCCGGGCTGGTTTCGCCTCTGGTTTCAGGCAGTGCGCTGACCCTCGCGCTGACGATGGCGGCGCTCCTGGCCTGTGGCTGGGCGACCTGGCTGGCATATCGCAGGGCAGCCGCGAAAAACAGTCCGGAAAAGCCTTGAAACACCATGGCTTCTTGTTGGATGGGCCGGCTGTCAAGGTCACTATTCTGGGTAATTTCCCGGATAACGCCCGCTCAGACGGGTGTTCGTGCCGGGGGGAGGGACGATGAACTTCTACAGCCGCTGGCGTGAACTGTGGGCCAACCGCGCCTTCGAGATTTGCGCGGTAACCGGCTGTGTCGCGCTGATTGCGCTGATTTCAGCTGCCGCCTGGCTGTCGTATCGCGAACACAGCGCGGCTGAACGGGCTTTCCGGCTGCGGCAGGCCAGCAATCTCGCGCTGACCCTCGAGGTGCATGCACGCGACACCATGATCAGCGTCGATGATGCGGCGCGCCGCATCAAGCGGGGCTTCGAGAGCGAGGGCGCGGCGCTCAACCTGCAGCGCCTGATGGGCGAGTTTCGCGACATCACCGACTACATCGCGGTCGCCTCGATTGCGGATGCCCAGGGACGGCTGGTCATGAGCACCCTGCCATTGCCGTCCGCTGTCTCGGTGGCCGACTTGCCGCATTTCCGCGCCCACGTCGAACGCGACAGCGGCGAGCCGTTTTTTGGCAAACCCGTCCAGGGCCGGGTATCGGGCAAGTGGTCTTTCCATGTTTCGCGCCGCATCAACAGGCCTGACGGCGGCTTCGGCGGCATCGCGATCGTCGCCGTCGATTTTTCGTACTGGCAGACGCTGCTGAAGGAGGGTCAGTTTGACGACGGCGCGGTGATCGCTCTGCTCGGGCGTGACGGCATCACCCGCGCGCTGCACGGAGACAGGGGCGCCATCGAGCGCGCACCCGAAACCGACTGGTCTTTCCTGTTGCGCGAGGTTGAGCGCGGCCAAATCCGCGGCAATATCGCTTCCGGCAACGGCAAACACAGCATCTGGTCCTACCGCGCGCTGTCGGGTTATCCGATGGTGGTGGCCGTCGGCCTGCCTGATCTCGACCTTGAGGACCGCCTGGCATCCATCCGTTCGGGCTTGATCGCGGGTGTTTTCGCGTTTGCTTTGCTGGCGGTATTTCTGACCCTTGCCCTGCTGCGCGCGCAGGCACGGCAGCGGGCCTATGCCACCGAGCGCTCCCGGATCTCCGGCGTGCTGCGCCAGAGTGAAGAACGGTTTCGTCTGGCTTTTGACCAGGCTGCGGTCGGGATGGCGTTGCGGCCGATCGGCCAACGCGGTCGTGCATGGCAAAAAGTCAACCGGAAGTTCTGTGATTTCCTGGGCTACAGCGAAGACGAGTTGCTGCAGCTCTCTCCCGCGAAAATCCATGATCCCGAGGAGGAGGTCATCGCGATGCAGGCGGATGCCAGGCTGGCAGCCGGGGAGATCACGATATATGGCCGTGAAAAGCAGTACATCCGCAAGGATGGCCGAAGGGTCTGGGGCCAGGTCACCATCACCGTGCTGCATTACCCGGACGGGCAGCCGGCACAGACGCTGAGCCTGGTCGAGGACATCGATGTGCGCAAACGCGCCGAGGAGGCATTGCAGCAGAGCGAGGAGCGGCTGCGCACGGTGACCGCGCACATCGAGGAAGGGCTGGCGCTGTTCGGGCCCGACGACCGGCTGATCTTTTTCAACGAATCGTACCGGCGCATGCAGCAACTTGGTGTCGACGGACTGGCTCCGGGCATACGCTTCGAGGATATCGCCCGCATCAGGGCGGTCGAGTTGTGCAGCATTGGTGAAATCGATGATGTCGAAGCCTTTGTATCCGCCCGTGTTGCCGCCCACCGCAACCCCAGGGGGGTTGCCATCGAGCGCCGCCGGCGCGATGGCGGTTGCCACCTGATCCGCGAGGTGCGCACCGCCGGCGGTTACACCGCGGTTTCGTTTGTCGATGTCTCGGAGCTGAAACGGCGCGAATCGGCATTGCGCGAAAGCGAGAGCCGGTTCCGTGCCATCTTCGAACATGCCGGCCTCGGCATCACGCTGCGCGACATACGCGACCGGAATTTGCCGTGGCTCGCGGTCAACGACAAGTTCTGCGAAATGACCGGCTACAGTCGTGCCGAGCTGATGGCCATGAGCACCTCGCAACTCAGCGAGCCCACGGACAATCCCGGCTCCGATCAAAGCAATGAACAGATGCGCAGTGGGCAACTTCGCAACTATTCACGAGAAAAACGCATCCGCCGCAAGGATGGTGACTTCATCTGGGCAAGCCTGACCGCGGCCGCGCTGCCCGACGAGGACGGCATCCCGAGCCGCGTTATCGCGATTTACCAGGACATCAGCGCGCGCAAGGACGCGGAGCAGCGGGCGCGGCGGGGTGAGGTGCAGTTCAGGGCGGTGTTCGATCACGCCGGTGTCGGCATTTCGGTGCGGCACGCCCATGACCGCCGATTGCCTTATCTGGCTGTCAACGACCGCTTCTGCGAACTCACCGGCTACTCGCGCGAGGAACTGTTGCAACTGAGCACCTTCGACTTGACCCGCGAGGAGGACCATGCGGTCGCGGTCAGGGACAACAGCAGCCTGCTTGGTGGCGAGGTGACCACCTACGGTCGTGAGAAAGCTCTGGTGTGCAAGGGCGGTGCCTTGCGCTGGGTGGCGCTGTCGGTCGCGATACTGCCCGACGAAACCGGGCGGCCGCAGCGCATCATGAGCACCTACCAGGACATCCACGCGCGCAAGGTGGCCGAGGCGCGGCTGCGCGAGAGCGAGGGCCGGCTGCGAGCGGTGATTGCCGCCGAGCCGGAGTGTGTGGCCACCGTGTCACCTGAGGGTGATCTGCTGGAGATGAATCCCGCCGGCCTGCGCATGCTGGAGGCGGACAGTCTCGAAGAACTGCAGCGTCTGCCCTTTCTGCAACTGGTGCTGCCGGAATACAGGCGCGCCTTTGTGCGGCTGCAACTGCGCATCCGGGCCGGCAACACCGGCATGCTTGAATTCGAGACCCGCGGCATGCGTGGCAAACGCCGCTGGCTGCAGATCCATGCGGCGCCGCTGCATGATGATTCCGGCTGTATCACCGCGCTTCTGGGCATTGCCCGTGACATCACCGAGCAGCGCCAGGCGCAGCAGGAAGTGGCTGCCGAGCGCAATCTGCTGCGCACCGTGATCGACAACCTGCCCGACCGCATCCGTGTCAAGGACCGCGATTTGCGTTATGTCCTTGCCAACGCCGCCTGGCTGGAAGTGCGGGCCGGGGGGCGCAAGGACATCCATGGCCTGAGAAACAGGGACTTCCTGCCGCCGGAAATGGTGCCCACCTACGATGCCGAGGACCGCGCGGTGGTTGTCACCGGAACACCAAGCGCGCCGCGCGAGGTCATCGACGGCACACCCGACAACCCGCGTTTTTTCATCACCACCAAGACTCCGCTGCGTGACAGTCAGGGACGGATAGACGGCCTGGTGGCGATCAGCCGCGATGTCACCGATTTCAAGCGGCGTTCGATCGAGGTCGAAAAACTCAATGCCGCGCTTGAGGCGCGCGTCGCCGAACGCACCGCGCAGCTCACCAACGCCAACGAGGAGCTGGAGGCTTTTGCCTCTTCGGTGTCGCACGACCTGCGCGCGCCGCTGCGCAGCATTGACGGCCTTGCCGCGGTCCTGATCGAGGACAGCGCAGAGCAGCTCAACGAGGAAGGCCGGGGCTACATCGCGCGCATCCGCGGCGCCGCGGCGCGGATGGCAGGGCTGATCGAAGACCTGCTGCGTCTGTCCCGCGTATCACGCGCCGAGCTGAAGGTCGGGAAAGTTGACCTCAGCGCGATCGCGAACAGCATCGTCTCCGACCTGAGGCGTGAACATCCCCAGCGCGAGGTGCGGATCAGCATCGCCTCCGGACTGGACGTATCGGGGGATGCCGGCCTGCTGCACGCAGCGCTTTCAAATCTGCTGCACAACGCCTGGAAATTCACCGGCCGCGCAAGGCAGGCGCATATCGAATTCGGCTGTACCGTCAACGACAGCCAGCTCAACTATTTTGTGCGCGACAACGGTGCCGGTTTTGACATGAGCCAGGTTGACCGCCTGTTCGGCACCTTCCAGCGCCTGCACACCGACCAGGATTTTCCCGGCACCGGTGTCGGGCTGGCCACGGTGCGCCGGATCATCCGCCGCCATGGCGGCGACATCTGGGCGGTTGCGGCGGTGGATTCAGGCGCGACGTTCTATTTCACCCTCGGCAGCCGTCCCGCCGCCTACGGCGTACGCAGCCAGCCGCTGGTGCCGCTGATGGCCGCCGAACCCCCGGTGGTGCAGGCGGTGACAGCTTCCAGGACCCCCGCTGTATTACTGGTTGACGACGATCCGGACGTGCTTACCTTGACTGCCCGGGCGCTGCGGCGCGATGGGTATGAGGTGCTGACTGCGGACAATGCGGATGAGGCGCTGAAAATGCTGGGCGGGCGCCATGTAGATATCGTGGTTTCGGATTTCTCGATGCCGGGCATGAATGGTGCGCAGTTTTTGTCGCGCGTGAACAAACTGTTCCCGGAATCGCTGCGGCTGATCGTCAGCGGCCAGACCATGAACCGCGCCATGCAGTCCGGCCTGCGTAAAGGTGAAATCCATTTCTACTTCGAGAAGCAGCGCAGTTTCGAACTGGTGCGCGATTGCATCCGCGAGTGGCTGGCCGCGCGACCTGCAAAGCGATAGACCGGCGGCTTCAACCGGCTTTCAGCATTGCTCCCAGGGAAGGCCGTCATGCCGCCAGCCGGTCACCGATCCGCGATGGTGGTCGTCGTCGAGTTCACCCTCGAAACCATGCAGCACGTTGTAGACCTGGGTGAAGCCGGCGTCTTCCAGCGCGCGCCCGGCATCCAGTGAGCGGTTACCGCTGCGGCAGATGATCACCACCGGCCGGTCGACACTGGCCGCCTTTTTGACGTGGGCGACGAAATGCGGGTTGATGTCCCAGTTCGGGCCGTCGTTCCAGGCGACATGGATCGCCCCCACCGGGTGGCCGACGAACAGATATTCCATTTCGCTGCGGCAGTCGATGAACAGCGCGTTCGCGTTTTGCTTCAGAAAATCATAGGCCTGCTTCGGTTCGAGGTGTTTCATGGTTTCTGCCTGAAACTGCGGAAGCGGAATTATAGGCGTCCGCCGGTCTTCACGTAAGTGCATGATAAAATTCGAAGTTTCCATGTCTCGCCGACGCCGTTGCGGCGCATCAATCCGGTCATGAATCCGCCTACCCGTGTTCAACAACTTCCCGAGCTGCTCAAACGCCGAATCCTGATTCTCGACGGGGCGATGGGTACGATGATCCAGACCTACAAGCTGGACGAGGCGGCCTATCGCGGCAAGCGCTTCAGTGACTTTGCGCACGAGGTCAAGGGCAACAACGACCTGCTGGTGCTGACCCAGCCGCAGATCATCCGCGAGATCCACGAGCAGTATCTCGATGCCGGTGCGGACATCATCGAGACCAACACCTTCAGCTCGACCTCGGTCGCCATGGCGGATTACCACATGGAACATCTGGCGTACGAGATGAACGTGGAGGCGGCTAAGCTCGCCCGCGCTGCCGCAGACACCTACGAGAAAAAAGACCCGTCGCGGCCGCGTTTTGTCGCCGGCGCGCTGGGGCCGACGTCGCGTACAGCCTCAATCTCTCCTGACGTCAACGATCCGGGGGCGCGCAACGTCACCTTTGACCGGCTGGTCGAGGCCTACAGCGAAGCGGTGAAAGGGCTTGTCGACGGCGGTGCCGACCTGTTCCTGGTCGAAACCATTTTCGACACGCTGAACGCCAAGGCCGCGCTGTTTGCGATCGACCAGTACTGTGCCGAGCACAAGCTGGAAATCCCGATCATGATTTCCGGCACCATCACCGACGCTTCAGGCCGCACGCTGTCAGGACAGACGCCGGAGGCGTTCTGGAACTCGATGCGCCACGCCAAGCCGCTGACCATCGGCCTGAACTGCGCGCTGGGCGCCAAACTGATGCGCCCGTATATCGAGGAACTGTCGAACATCGCCGACACCTTTGTCTGCGCCTATCCGAATGCCGGCCTGCCCAATCCGCTGGCGCCGACCGGCTACGACGAACTGCCTGACGATACCGCCGGCTTTGTCCTGGATTTCGCGAAAAGCGGTTTCGTCAACGTCCTTGGCGGCTGCTGTGGCACCACGCCGCCGCATATCCGCGCCATCGCTGACATTGTCAAGGATGTCGCGCCCCGCCAGGTGCCGGTGATCGGGAAAAAGATGCGTCTGTCGGGGCTGGAGCCGCTGAACATCGGCGACGACTCGCTGTTCGTCAACGTCGGTGAACGCACCAACGTCACCGGTTCGCGCGCCTTCGCCAAGCTGATCCTCGCCGGTAACTATGCCGAGGCTGTGTCGGTGGCGCGCCAGCAGGTCGAAAGTGGTGCCCAGGTCATCGACATCAACATGGACGAGGCGATGCTGGATTCGAAGGCGGCGATGACCACCTTCCTCAACCTGATTGCCTCCGAGCCTGATATTTCGCGCGTGCCGGTGATGATCGACTCCTCGAAATGGGAGGTCATCGAGGCCGGGCTGAAGTGCGTGCAGGGCAAGGCCATCGTGAACTCGATCAGCATGAAGGAGGGTATCGAGCCCTTCAAGCACCAGGCACGGCTGGCCAAGCGTTACGGCGCGGCCGTGGTGGTGATGGCCTTTGACGAGCAGGGTCAGGCGGACACCTATCAGCGGCGGATCGAGATTTCGCAAAAAGCCTATGACATCCTCGTCAATGAAGTCGGCTTCCCCGCCGAAGACATCATCATTGATCCGAACATTTTCGCGATTGCCACAGGCATCGAGGAACACAACCGCTACGCCATCGACTTCATCGAGGCCACGCGCTGGATCCGCGAGAACCTGCGTCACGCCCGCATCAGCGGCGGCTTGTCGAATGTGTCGTTCTCGTTCCGCGGCAACGATCCGGTGCGTGAGGCGATCCACACCGCCTTCCTGTTCCATGCAATCAAGGCCGGGCTGACCATGGCCATCGTCAACGCCGGCCAGATCGGCGTCTACGACGACATCCCGAAGGACCTGCTCGAACACGTCGAGGACATCCTGTTCGACCGCCGGCCCGATGCCGCGGAACGCATGGTGACCTTTGCCGAGACGGTGAAGGGCAAGGGCAAGGTCGCGACAGAGGACCTTGCCTGGCGCAATGCGCCGGTGCGCGAGCGCCTGACCCATGCGCTGGTAAAGGGCATCACCAACTGGATCGTCGAGGACACCGAGGAGATGCGTGCCGAAATCGAGGCGCGCAGCGGCCGGCCGATCGAAGTGATCGAGGGTCCGTTGATGGACGGCATGAATGTTGTCGGCGACCTGTTTGGCGCCGGCAAGATGTTTCTGCCCCAGGTGGTGAAGTCGGCGCGGGTGATGAAGCAGGCGGTGGCGCACCTGATTCCGTACATCGAGGCGGAGAAGGCGCGGCTGGGCGATGTGCGTGCCAAAGGCAAGATCGTGCTCGCCACGGTCAAGGGTGACGTACATGACATCGGCAAGAACATCGTCGCCGTGGTGCTCCAGTGCAACAACTACGAAGTCGTCAACATGGGCGTAATGGTGCCATGGAAGGACATTGCAGAGACGGCGCTGAGGGAGAAGGCCGACATCATCGGCCTCTCCGGCCTGATCACGCCCTCGCTGGAGGAAATGGCGTACAACGCGCGCGAGATGCAGCGCACCGGCATGACCATTCCGCTGCTGATCGGCGGTGCGACGACTTCGCGCGTGCACACCGCCGTTAAAATCGCCCCGAACTATGCCGGCCCCGTGGTCTGGGTGCCGGATGCCTCGCGCAGTGTCAGCGTCTGCTCCAGCCTGCTCTCGGATGAGCAGCGCCAGGGTTACCTCAACGACCTTGCTGCGGACTACGAACGCGTCCGTGAGCAGCACGCCGGCAAGAAGGGCCCGGAACTGATACCGCTGGCGGAAGCGCGCGCCAACGCGCATGCCATCGACTGGAAGGCGTACACACCGCCGAAGCCGCAGATGCTCGGCCTGAAGCCGCTGAAGAACTACGACCTGGGCGAAATCGCGCGCCACATCGACTGGGGCCCGTTCTTCCAGACCTGGGATCTCGCCGGCCCGTATCCGGCCATCCTCGACGATGCGGTGGTCGGGACCGAGGCGCGCAAGGTGTTTGATGATGCCCAGGTGATGCTGAAAAAAATCATCGAAGGCCGCTGGCTCACCGCCAACGGCGTCTACGGCCTGTTTCCGGCGGCGCGGGTCGATCATGAAGACATCGCGATCTATGCCGACGAGGCGCACCAGACTCCGCTGATGACCTGGCACAACCTGCGCCAGCAGAACCGCAAGCCCACCGGCAACGCCAACCAGTGCCTGGCCGACTTCATCGCGCCCGCGGATTCCACCGCGCGTGATTACATCGGCATGTTTGCGGTGACCGCCGGCCTCGGCATCGAAAAGCATCTGGAGCGCTTCGAGAAGGCGAACGATGACTACTCGTCGATTCTGCTGAAGGCGCTGGCCGACCGTCTGGCCGAGGCTTTTGCCGAGCTGCTGCACCTGCGCGTGCGCCGCGAGTTCTGGGGTTACGCCGCCGAAGAGAAGCTCGATGCCGCCGCATTGATCGCCGAGAAATACCGCGGCATCCGTCCGGCGCCGGGTTATCCGGCCTGCCCGGATCACACCGAAAAAGGGCCGCTGTTCGAGGTGCTGCAGGCCACGCGCATCGACCTGCGGCTGACCGAATCCTTTGCCATGTGGCCGGCGTCTTCAGTCAGCGGTTTTTACCTGTCGCATCCCGACGCGCAGTACTTTGCCGTCGGCAAGATCGACCGCGACCAGGTCGCGGATTACGCACGGCGCAAGGGCATGACGGTTGAGGACGCCGAGCGCTGGCTTGCGCCCAACCTCGGCTACAACGCGGCCTGAGTGGATGTCATGAAAGCGGCGGCTGCGCGTTTTTTCGCGCTCGCCGACCGTGGCGGGCGCTGGGGCTGGCGCTATGTGCTGGGCCTGCTGCTGATCGTCCTGCTTTGGCTGTATGGCGGCGGTGAAGCCTACGAAGCCGCGTTGCAACTGCCGCTGGGTGTGGTCACTGATTTTGTCGCGCTCAATGCCAGCATCCTTGCGCTGCTCGTCGCCGTAGTGCTGGTGGTGACCCTGCTGCATGGCCGTTCCTGGCGCACCTTGGTAACGCCGCATCCCGCCTTCGACTGGCGCCGCGCCGGTTCTGCCGCTGTAGTGTGGGGTGGCCTGCTGCTGGCGTTTTCGCTGCTTGAGGCGCTGCTGCACCCCGGACGTTACGAATGGACCTTCGATTTGCAGTTGTGGCTGCCTTTCTGCGTTGCCGTGCTGCTGCTGACCCCGCTGCAATGCCTGGCCGAGGAACTGGCCTTTCGCGGCTACCTGCTGCAGGCGCTGGGCCGGCTGTGGGCGGCACCGTGGTTCGTGATCATCACCAGCGCCGCGATTTTCATGCTGCCGCACCTGTTCAATCCCGAGGTCGCGGCCTACGGTTTCTGGCTGATGGCGGCCAATTACTTTTTGATGGGCTTGTTTCTCGCCTGGATTACGCTGCGCGACGGCCGGCTTGAGCTTGCGATTGGCGCCCACACGGCGAACAATGTGCTGCTCGCGCTGACCGTGAACTACGAAGATTCGGTGTTCGACACGCCCTCGTTGTTCACTGCGGGTGCGCTGGATCCGGCTTATTCGCTGCTGACGCTGGCGGTCAGCGCCGCGGTGTTCGGGTTCTGGGCGTTTGGCAAAAGATCGCGCGAAGTGGATGTGGCCGGGCAACAACACGGATAAACAGCGCAGGCAGACAGCGCATTGAGGGAAACCTTGTTTGATCGCGAAGAAATCGAGCAGTTTGCAAGTGCCGGCTTTGTCATCGCACGTGGCCTGCTGCCGGAAGCCGCGCGTGCGCGAATGCTTGCCGCCGCCGAGCGCGATCTTGCCGGTGCCGTGCAGCCGCTGGAATATGAGGCTGACCTGCGTTACCCCGGTGCGCCGCCTTCGCGCGAAGCGCCCGGCGGGCGCACCGTGCGCCGCCTGCTGCAGGCCTGCGCGCGCGACGCGGCTTTCCGTGACGCGGCCACCGCGCCGGCGATTGCCGGCCGGCTGCGCCAGCTGCTGGGGCCGCAGGTGGCGCTGGCGCAGGCTCACCACAATTGCGTGATGACCAAGCAACCGCAGTACAGCAGCCAGACCCTGTGGCATCGCGACATCCGCTACTGGTCATATCATCGTCCGGAGCTGGTGTCGGCGTGGTTCGCGCTGGGTGAGGAGCACGCCGGCAACGGTGGCCTGATGGTGCTGCCGGGCACGCAGCGCATCGAGTTCGCCGCCGAACGTCTCGATGCGGCGCAGTTTCTGCGCACCGATCTTGCGGAGAACCAGTCGCTGCTCGACAGCAGGGTGGAGGTCGGACTCGCGCCGGGTGATGTGCTGTTTTTCCACTGTCGGCTGTTTCATGCCGCGGGAGCCAACAGCAGCGACCACATCAAGTTTTCGCCGGTGTTCACCTATCGCGCGCTCGACAATCTGCCGCTGCCGGGATCGCGTTCGGCAGGCTTGCCCGATATTTATTTATAAATATTTGTTTTTAAAGGATATTTCTTATGTCCCCGTCGCTGTCGGGGTATGATGAAGAGAAGGCTTCGGGTTACGACGCCAGCGCAGCGCGTACGATGGCGCTTCGATTGCGCACCATCGAATTGTTGGCACTGAAGCCCGGTGATGCCGTGCTTGACGCCGGTTGCGGCACCGGTCTGAGCTTGCCGCTGCTGATGGCTGCGGTCGGCTTGAGCGGACGCATCATTGCGGTCGAGTCCAGTCCGGCAATGATGCGCCTGGCGCGTTCCCGTGCAGCAGCGGCCGGCTGGTCCAATGTGCAATTGCTCGGGACAGTGCTGGAGAACGCGAACTGGTTCCCGCCGGTTGATGCCGTGCTGTTCAACTACACCCATGATCTGCTGCGCTCGCGCGCTGCGCTGGACCGGGTGCGCAGCCAGGTGCGGGCTGGTGCCCGGGTAGCTGCCGCGGGTATCAAGCATCCGCCGCGATGGCTCGATCCCTTCCGTTGGTACCGCCGCTTCAAGTCGGCGGACTGTTACCGCAACCCCGAGGGCCTGGATGCGCCGTGGTCGCTGCTGGCCGAGGATGTGCCCGGACTGAAGGTTGAGTCCACCCTGCTCGGCAGTGGATTCATCGCCTGGGGTCGTTACCCGGAATAGCAAGGCCTTCGCGGCTGTTGTAAGGAAACAGGCGCAGCCGCGACTGAGCGGAAAGGAGGGGGCATGGGCGTACGGCGCATCCTGGTGTTGTTCCCCAAGGATTGGGACCGCATCGAATTTGACCGGCTGGCGGCCGAGGGTTACCGCTTTCACTACGAAGGCTTCGACCTGTTCCGGTTTCCGGACAACGCTCGGCTGCTCACCTTTGACGTACACCGTTTCATCGCGCGCCTGCTGCGGCGTTATCGCGGCCGCATCGACGCGGTGGTCAGCAACAATGAACATTTCGGCGCGCTGATCGCGGCGGTGCTGGCGCAGCGGCTGGGGCTGCCCGGAGCCGATCCGGCGGCGATTATTGCCGCCCAGCACAAGTATTACGCGCGTTGCCTGCTGCAGGGTGTCGCACCCGAGGCCACGCCGCGTTTCGAGGCGCTCCCCTATGACCGGCCGCTGCAGGCGCCGGCGCTGGGTTTTCCCTGTTTCGTCAAGCCGGTCAAGGCCACCTACTCGGTGCTGGCGCGCCGCGTCGAAAATCTTGCGCAGTTGCAGGCGCTGCTGCGTTTCTCGCCGCTGGAGCGCCTGATCCTCGGCCGCCTGGTGCGACCCTTCGATATGCTGATGCCGGAGTACACACCGTTCACGCTTGGCGCGCGGGCAATGATCGCCGAAGAGCTGCTCGACGGCATGCAGCTCAACATCGACGGTTTTGTCGACCGTGGCCAGGTGCGGCTGCTGGGCATTGTTGACGAGGTGATGTATCCCGGCACCCAGGCATTCATGCGCTTTGAATATCCCACGCGACTCGATGCCGAAACCCGCGGGCGTGTCGGGTCGCTGGTTGAGCGGCTGATCGGCGCGCTGCACCTGGAGCATGGCTTTTTCAATGTCGAACTGATGCTGGATCCGGCGACGGGCGGGTTGAAGGTCATCGAGATCAATCCGCGCATGGCCTCGCAGATCGTCAACCTCTATCGTCGCGTCGATGGCTGCGATCCCTACCGCATGCTGCTTGACCTGGCGCTGGGGGAAACGCCGCGCGTCGAGCACGGCGCAGGTGAATTCCGTGCCGCAGCCAGTTTTGTGATGCGCCGTTTCGACGGCCAGGGGCCCGCCAGCGTGCCCAGTGCCGAACAGATAGACGCCATGCACCGGCGTTATCCCGATGCGCGATTGATGCTGTATCTGAAACGCGGTGCCAGCCTCGCGCGCGAAATGAAATGACTGGGCAGCCACCGTTACGCCGTGCTCAATCTCGGTGGTCGTGACAGCGCCGACTTGATGGCGCGTTACGAGGTGATTCGCCGAGAGCTGGCTTTCGACAGGGATATCGCTGCGTCAAGCTGAGCTTCGATGGCTGCGGTATCGGCCGCGGCACCGCACTGGATTACCCCATCCGCCGCATCCTGCTGTGCCTGCCACAGCACACGGGCTTCGTCGCCCACGCCGGCGAACAGGGCGGCATCAAACACGCAGAGTTGCCGTGCGATCTCCCAGGCCTTCATTGCGCTGCCCTGGGCGAGCGCACGGCGCAGCGCCTGCGGTTCGGCCGCCGCCGCCGCCACCAGGAGCAGTTGCCGCGGGCGGTGCTGGCGCAGCAACTGCACCAGCGCGGCGTGTATCAGGACCTGTCCGGTGCAGCAGGCGCAGCCGCTGCTTTGTGCGGAAGGCAGGTTCAAGGCACCGGCTGCAGCGGCCGTGGCACCGCCATCGTTGTCGAGCACAGACCAGCCGGCACCGCCACTACGCAGCAGTGCCAGCGCCACACGTGTTTTGGCCGCAGCATCAATGCCGGTGATCACGGTCAGCGGAACAGCGGCGGCGGGGTGGTGGTCAGACATGACCGATTATATTCAGTGCTGATTTCGCTACAATCGGCACTGAAAAATTCCATAGCTAAAACAAGGACTTGCTATGTTCTCCATGACCGCATGGCCACCGCTGTTGACCACGGTGCTGCTGCTCACCGCCTCCAATGTGTTCATGACTTTCGCCTGGTACGGTCACCTCAAACACCTCAACAGCTCGCCGTGGTGGATCGCCGCTTTCGTATCCTGGGGCATCGCGCTGTTCGAGTATCTGCTGCAGGTGCCGGCCAACCGCATCGGTTACACCACGCTGAGCCTCGGCCAGTTGAAGATTCTGCAGGAGGTGATCACGCTGACCGTGTTCGTGCCCTTCGCTGTGTTCTACATGGGGCAGGGGCTGAAGATCAATTATCTGTATGCCGGGTTGTGCCTGGTGGGTGCGGTGTATTTCATCTTCAAGACATGAGGAAAGCAGCATTGAGGATTGAGTGGGGTTTTGCGGTTTCTTGATCCTCACGCCTCAATCCTGCTCTGCTATCCTCGCACCCCATCATGCACATCCACATTCTCGGCATCTGCGGCACTTTCATGGGCGGGCTCGCGGTGCTGGCGCGCGAGGCCGGCCACAAGGTCACCGGCTGTGATGCCAACGTCTACCCGCCGATGAGCACCCAGCTTGAGGCCCAGGGCATCGCGCTGATCGAGGGCTTCAAGCCGGAGCAGGTCGAACTCAATCCCGATGTGTTTGTGATCGGCAACGTGGTGTCGCGTGGCAATCCACTGATGGAGGCGATTCTCGAACGCAGCCTGCCCTATGTCTCGGGGCCGCAGTGGCTGCGCGAGCATGTGTTGCAGGGGCGCTGGGTACTGGCGGTGGCCGGCACCCACGGCAAGACCACCACCAGCTCGATGCTGGCGTGGATACTCGAACACGCCGGCATGAGTCCCGGATTCCTGATCGGTGGTGTGCCGCAGAATTTCGGCGTTTCGGCGCGCCTCACCGAAACCCCGTTTTTTGTGATCGAGGCTGACGAATACGACACCGCCTTTTTCGACAAGCGTTCGAAGTTCGTGCATTACGCGCCGCGCACCGCGGTGCTCAACAACCTTGAGTACGACCACGCTGACATATTTCCCGACCTCGCCGCGATCGAAACCCAGTTTCACCACCTGGTGCGCACCATTCCCGGCAATGGCCTGATTGTGGCCAACGGTGCCGAGGCTGCGCTGACCCGTGTGCTGGAGCGCGGTGCATGGACGCCGGTGCAGCATTTTGGCGGTGATGGCGAGTGGCAGGCCGGCGAACCCGCGGACAGCGGTGCCTTTGAGGTTTTTCACCAGGGCGCATCACGCGGCCATGTGTTGTGGGATCTGCTCGGCGCGCACAACCGCATGAATGCGCTGGCGGCGATTGCCGCTGCGCGCCACGCCGGCGTGCCGGTGGCTGGTGCAGTCGATGCCTTGAGCCAGTTCAAAAATGTGCGCCGGCGCATGGAAGTCCGCGGCACGGCGCGCGGTGTCGCCGTCTATGACGACTTTGCCCACCATCCGACGGCGATCGCCACCACCATCGCCGGGCTTCGGCGAAAGGTCGGCGCGGCGCGCATCCTCGCCGTGATCGAGCCGCGCTCGAATACGATGAAACTCGGAGTGATGAAAGCCGCGCTGCCGGGCAGCCTGGCGGATGCTGACCGGGTGTACTGCTACAGCGGCGGCCTTGGCTGGGATGCCGCTGCGGCGCTGTCGCCACTGGGCAGCAAGGCCGCCGTGCATGACGACCTCGACGAGCTGGTAGCGGCAATTGCTGCCGGGGCACGCGAAGGTGACCACGTGCTGGTGATGAGCAACGGCGGCTTCGGTGGCATCCACGGCAAGCTGCTCGAACAACTCAAGGGCTGAGCATGGCCAACATTCCGGATGATCCCCTCGGCGCCTTCTGCCGGCACACCCACGTCGCACTCAAGGGTTCTGGCAACGGCCCGCTCAAGGGACTGACCTTCGGCGTCAAGGACATCTACGACATCGCCGGTCACAAGACCGGCTTCGGCAGCCCAGACTGGCTGGCGACGCACGATCCGGCAAAGCGCACCGCGCCCACGGTTGCGGCCCTGCTCGCCGCTGGTGCCGACATGGCCGGCAAGACCCAGACCGATGAACTGACCTACAGCCTCAACGGCGAGAACGCGCATTACGGCACGCCGGTCAACGTCAATGCGCCGGGACGTATCCCCGGCGGTTCTTCCAGCGGCTCGGCGGCGGCGGTGTCCGGCAGCCTGGTGGATTTTGCACTGGGCAGCGACACCGGCGGCTCGGTGCGCGCGCCGGCGAGTTTTTGCGGCATCTACGGTATCCGCCCGACCCATGGCCGGGTGTCTCTGCAAGGCGCCTGTGCGCTGGCGCCGAGTTACGACACCGCGGGCTGGTTCGCGCGTGACGCGGCCCTGCTCGAGAAGATCGGCCATGCGCTGCTCGGTGATATTGAAGCAGCCGCTGCCGGTGAAGCCCTGCTGGCTGTTGATGCCTTCGCACTGCTGGATGACGCCGCGCGCGCAGCGCTGCGGCCGGCGCTGGACCGGGTGCGGCGTGTGCTTGGCTCCTTGCGTGAAGCGACCGTCAGCGAGTCCGGTCTGGGCGGCTGGTTCCAGGCCTTCCGTGTGCTGCAGGGCGCCGAAATCCGCGACACCCTCGGCGCCTGGGTGACGCTAACCCAGCCAAAACTTGGCCCCGGCGTGCGCGAACGCATGCAATGGGTGATGACCATCACTGCCGAAGACATTGCCGCAGCACAAGGCGTGCGTGATGCCGTGCGTGCGCGCATGGATCAACTGCTGTCCGGCAATACAGTGCTGGTGCTGCCCACCGTGCCCGACATCGCGCCGTTGCTGAACACCCCGGGCGCTGCACTCGACGATTTCCGTGCCCGTGCGATGAGCCTCCTCTGCATCGCCGGCCACGCCGGCCTGCCCCAGGTTTCGATGCCACTGGCGACCCTGCACGGCTGCCCGCTCGGGCTGTCGCTGGTGGCGGGGCGGGGCAATGATGAGCTGCTGCTCAGGCTGGTGCGCGAGGTCGCTGGCTGAACTTCATGCAGTGGCCTGACGATCAGAGGGCCATCAATCCATTTTGATGCCGGCAGACTGGATCAGCTTGCCGAATTTCTGGTGTTCCTCGCGCGCAAACTTGCCCAGTGCCTCGGCCGAAGTGCCCAGCGTTTCCAGGCCCAGCGTGATCAGGGATTCACGCACGTCCTGCTGGCCCAGCGCACGCTGGATTTCCGAGTTGAGCTTGTTGATGACTGCGGCTGGCGTTCCGGCGGGCGCGAAATAGGCGAACCAGTTGGTGACGACAAAACCGGGGGCGCCGGATTCGGCCATGGTGGGCACTTCGGGCGCGGCGGCCGAGCGTTTGGTCGCGGCAAGTCCCAGCGCGCGGAGTTTGCCGGTGCGCACATGCGGCATCGATGGCGGCATGCTAGAAAATGACATCGGGTTATGTCCGCCGATCAGATCCGGGATTACCGCGCCGACACCCTTGTAGGGCACGTGCACTATATCCAGCTTGTAGGTGGTTTTGAGCAGTTCACCGGCCAGATGGTGCACGCCGCCGGTGCCCGCCGAACCGTAGCTCATCTGTCCAGGTCTGGCCTTGGCCAAGGCCACCAGCTCCTTCACGTTCCTCACGGGCAGGGAAGGATGCACGACCAGGATCAGGGGCGATGCGGTGGCCAGAGATACTGGCGCCAGGTCGCGCAGAGGGTCGTAGGGCATTTTTTGCATGTGGGGCAGGATCGCGATTTCCGCCGGCGTGCCGATCAGGATGGTGTAGCCATCGGCTGGAGACTTGGCCACATGGTCGGCGCCGATCACACCGCCGGCGCCGGTGCGGTTCTCAACAAGAACATTCTGTTTCAGCGATTCCGCCATTTTGCGGCTGACGGTGCGTGCGGTGATGTCGGTGGCGCCGCCAGGCGCGAAGGGCACCACCACACGGATCGGCTTCACCGGATAGTCCTGCGCGATAGCCAGTCCGGGGCCCCACGGCAGCCCCGGGTAAAGGGATGCAATCATCAATGCAGCGGAATAGGCGGTGCTGCGCTTCAGGCTGTTCATGGCGGTGAGGCTCCCGGGGAGTGGTGGGGGACAAGGTTCAGACCAGGCAGGCGTCTTCTCCGCAACCAAGGTCGCGGTCAGCCTGACTGAGCAGGGCGTCAAAGCACTCAGGCAGTGCAATGGGCCTGCCAGTTACGGCTGGCGAATAAGCCTCCAGCCAGTAACTGTTGGTGGGATGGCCTCCTCCGGCTACCACCACCACCAGGTTTTCAGGCCGTGATGAGACCGGCCAGGGGTCGAGCGCGATGCTGGCCCTGACCGCCGGATCAGGTTCGGCCCTGATCCAGGTGTCGATGCCGTCACGCTTCAGCTGTTCTGCAGGGATGCGGGTCTGTTCCCATAAAAAGCTGCGGATGCTGTTCTTGCTCCAGCCCAGGGCAGCCATCGCCTTGGCGACCACCGGCGAGATCATCAACACGCCCGGGGTGCCGTTGGACCAGCCGATGAGGCAGCCCAGATTGGGTGAGCGCAGATATTGCGCCGTGCGCTGCATGCCCTGCAGGGCGTCGGTTTCGCGGGATTCGTCGCCGACCCCGCGGCGCCGGATGTTGGTGGCGCCGGTGGCAAAAATCAGCGATACGGAATTGCTGCCGGGTTCATAACCATGTCGTTCGCTGCCGTGGGGGCGCCAGCCTTCGGGCAGGCTGTCCTCAGCCTCGGCAAACACGGCATTGGTGTAGCGCATCGCACCCCACATGCCCATCGAGCCGACCCCGGGCAGTGCGCCGCCGAGGTTCTGCTGCATCAGCCGCAACGCGCGCCCGATGCTGGCCCCTGCAGGCCGCTGCGGGTCCGGACCGAGGCAGCCGAAGGAGGCATTGAGACGGATCTGCTTCGCGATCGGACCATTGACGATGATTACCGGGTAGGCGCTGGCGGAATCCGCCTGCATCTGCTGGCCGCCGGATTTGGCATCGACAAAGGCTTCCACTGCGGCGATCAGCACCGGCAGGTATTCGGGGCGTCCGCCGGCCATCGCGAGGGCGATGGCGCAGGTTTCGATGGTGGCCAGGGCGCCGCGCGGCGGAAATTTGCCCAGCACATGCTCGCGAGGCAGATGGGTGCCGCGCAGGATCCAGTCCACACGTTCCGGGGTTGCCGGGCGTACCGGCAGCCCGTCTCCCCACAAATTGGAGAGAATCAGGTTGTGTGCCTGATCGAGGGCGTCATCGTAGGTGGCGCCGCTGACTGTGATCAGCGGCGGCGAGGTGCCCGGCGAGCCGTAGTCGCCGCCGAGTTTCCAGGAGGTCAGTCCTGCGTAGAACTCATGGCGGCGCTGTTCGACGATGCCGAGGTCGCTTTCAGGAAGGAAAAGGTCGACCGGAAACGAGACCAGCGGTGTCTCCGGCGCGAAGCCGAGCCCGGATACCGCGTTTTTCACCACGCCGAGGAAATCCGACCTTGCCAGCAATACCGTCGGTATTCCGGCCATCTCTATCGCGGCTGCCGCTCTGCCCAGAGCGGTGGCGCAGGAACCTCAAGCCGCGTTGCCGATGATCACCCCGTCCAGATCAGCCTGTTTCAGGATCTGGATCGTGCCCGGCTCGCTGAGTACTGCATTACCTTCCGGGAAGTTTTCCGGCGGCAGTACTTTGATGTCCGGAAAGTCGGCTTCAAGCAGGCCTTGCATCAGTCGCAGGGCGCGCAGCGATTGCCATTCGCCGTTGGCAAGCAGCCCGATTTTTTTGCCGGCCAGGGTGGGCAGGCGGGCCGCGTGATGCTGCGAAATGTCGAGCTTGCCCGAGGGGTTGAAAAACTGGATTTCGGCCATGGCGGTCATCCGTTGGGAAGATGAAGTCATGTTGCGGAGGCCCGATGGATTGGTCCAATACTGATTTTGTAGTACCGTGATATGCGAAAGGAATCACCAGGATGGAGCTGCGCCAGCTGCGCCAATTCGTTGCCGTCGCGGAGGAACTGCATTTCCGCCGAGCGGCAGCGCGTCTGCACATGACCCAGCCACCCCTGACCGCGGCCATCCGGCAACTGGAAGGCATCGTCGGCACCAAACTGCTGGAGCGGAATCAGCACCAGGTCAAGTTGACCGCCGCCGGCCAGCGTTTTCTGGATGAGGCCAGGATCACGCTGGCGCAGGCGGAACGTTCCATAGCCGCGGCCCGGCGCGCGCCCCAGGGCATCTCGGGCATCCTGCGTTTTTCCAGCGTGTCCAGCGCCAACCTGGGTTTGCTGCCGCATCTGCTGTCACGCTTCCGGATGGAGTATCCCGCCATCGAACTGCATATCACCTCGGTCACTTCCCTGCGTCAGGTCGAATTACTGAAACACGGGGATGTTGATCTCGGGTTGATCATGGTGCCGCTGCAGGACTCCCGCATGCTTGATATCACCGTCCTCGGCAGCGAAGAGATTGCCCTGGCGGTGCCGGCTGCCCATCCCATTGCCAACAAGGAGCGCATCAGCGTCAATTTGCTGGCGGCGGAGCGTTTCATCATTTATCCCGCACCAGAAAACGTGGAGTTCGAGGGGGTGCTGATTGCCGCCTGCCAGCGTGCCGGGTTTTACCCGCGGGTGGCCCTGCATGCCGCGCAAATGCTGACCAAGCTGGCGCTGGTCGAAAGCGGTTACGGGTTGACCATTGTTCCGGGATGCATGCGCAAGGTGCATATGCCGGGCATTCGTTACCTGCAGTTGTGCGAGGGACGAACCCCCCTGCGCTACACGATCGCCCTGGCCTCGCGTTCAAATCTCAACAGCCAGCTGGTGCATGCATTTGTATCAATGGCGCGCAGGGTCTGCAAAACCTATTTCGCGACTGCGAAATAGGCCAGGTTCCCGCTTTTGCAAAGAGTTGCCAGAAAATGCTGATCTATGTTCACGGGTTCAACAGCTCCGCTCTGTCATACAAGGCCGGACTGCTGCGTGAACACATGGCGAAACTGGGGCTGGCGGATCAATACGCCTGTCCCGAATTGCCGCATCGTCCGGCGCAGGCGATTGCGTTATTGCAAACGCTGCTTGATGGCCATGATCCGGCAACGGTGACGCTGGTCGGTTCTTCGCTGGGCGGGTTTTATGCGACCTGGCTGGTGGAGCGGCTTGGTGCGCGCGCGGTACTGGTGAATCCCGCACTGCGGCCGTATGAGCTGCTTGCCGGGCATGTCGGGCCGCAGAAGAATCTCTACACCGGTGAGGCTTATGAACTGACGCCGCAGCACATCGATGAACTGCGCGCTCTGGAAGTCGATGTCATCACGTCGTCACGTTATCTGCTGATCACCGCCACCGGCGACGAGGTGCTGGATTATCGTACCGGGGTCGAGCGTTACGCTGGCTGCGAGCAAATCGTGGTGCCGGGCAGTGATCACGGTTTCCGCGATTTTGCCGCGTATCTGGAAACCACCATCACGTTCTGGCGGCGCGGGCGCGTATAATTCGCGGCCCTCTACACCCCCGCGGCATGCCTTCTGCGTGCTGCTCTGCATCCCGTGTCGACAAACGTTTTTTACGAAGAAGGCGGCGAATTCAAGGTCGGTGCCGTGCTGGCCGACCATGACACTTCGCTGCAGGTCGAGGCACCGCATGGCAAACGCTCGAAGGTGAAAGCCTCGGCGGTGCTGCTGCGCTTCACTTCGCCCGCACATACTGCGTTCATGCCCGAGGCGCAGCGTGAGGCTGGGGCCATCGACATTGATTTCCTTTGGCAGTGCTGCGGTGCCGACGAGTTCGGTTACGAGGGGCTGGCGGCCGAGTATTACGGCCATGCACCTTCAGGCGTGGAATCCGCGGCGGTGCTGATGCGACTGCACGGCGCGCCGATGTATTTCTACAAGAAGGGTCGCGGCCGCTACAAGGCGGCGCCGGAGGAGGCACTGAAGGCGGCGCTGGCCAGCGTCGAGCGCAAGCGGCTGCAGGCACTGGCCAGGGATGCACATGTCGCCGAACTGGCGGCGGGCCGGATGCCCGCTGATTTCCTGCCGGTGCTGGACCAGCTGCTCTACAAACCGGACAAGAACGGCATCGAGTGGAAGGCGCTGGAAGAGGCGGCTGATGCGGCAAAGGTGAGTCCGGTGCGCCTGCTTGAGCGCTGCGGCGCGCTGCCCGACCTTGAGCAATATCATCTGCGCCGTTTCCTGTTCGAGCATTTTCCGAAGGGTGAGGGATTTCCCGAGCTGCCGTTGCCGGCGGCGCCGGGTGAACTGCCGTTGGCCGAGGCGCCGGCGTACAGCATTGATGACGCCGAAACCACCGAGATCGACGACGCCTTTTCGCTGCAGACTTTGCCCGGCGGCAACCGCCGGCTGGGCATCCACATCGCAGCGCCCGCCCTGGGCATTGCATTGGATTCCCCGCTGGAAGCCGTGGCACGCGACCGGTTGTCCACGGTGTATTTCCCCGGCGGCAAGATCACCATGCTGCCCGATGCCGCGGTCGCGGCGTACACGCTGGCCGCCGGCCGTGACTGTCCGGCGCTGTCGATCTATTTTGATGTGGCCCCCGATTTCACGCTGCTGGGGCATGAGACTCGTCTTGAGCGTGTGCGTATCGCCGACAACCTGCGCCACGATGCGCTGGAACCGGTGTTCAACGCCGAAACGCTGGCGCGCGGCGCGATTGACCATCCGCAGGGCGAGGCACTGGCCTGGCTGTGGCAGTTCTCCGGGCAGCGCCTGGTTGCGCGCAAGGGTGATGCGCCGCGCGGGGAAGACCGGCCGGAGTTTGTGTTCCGCGTGACCGACGGCCGGGTGAGCATCACGCGCCGCCAGCGCGGCACACCGATTGACCAGGCCGTTGCGGAGCTGATGATTCTCGCCAACAGCACCTGGGCCGGCGATCTGCAGGCCGCCGGGCTGAGCGCGCTGTTCCGTGTGCAGAGCGGCGGCAAGGTGCGCAGCAGCACCGCGGCAGGGCCGCATGACGGCCTCGGCGTGGCGCAGTACCTGTGGGCCACTTCGCCGCTGCGCCGTTACACCGACCTCGTCAACCAGCGCCAACTGATTGCCCATGTCCGTGGCGAACGGCCACCGTACCAGGCAAAAGACACTGCCCTGCTGGCGGCGATGCGTGATTTCGAGGCGGCGTACGAGACCTATGCCGAATACCAGCGTACGATGGAGCGTTACTGGAGCCTGCGCTGGCTGTTGCAGGAACAGACCGCCACGGTCACCGCCACCGTGCTGCGCGACAACCTGCTGCGTCTCGATGCGCTGCCGGTGGTGCAACGGGTGTCATCACTGCCGGCCACCGTGTCCGCCGGCGCGCGGGTTGAGCTGAGCGTGGGTGCGATCGATCTGCTCGACCTGACGCTGGAATTGACCCATGCGGCGACAGCAGCTGAGGCCGGAAGTTAGTGGCCACAAACAAACGGTATGTGCCGGATTTTTATCAAGACTAAACTTTAAGCAATTGCCATAATTCACTGAAAATAAAAGTTTTTCTTGATATTTACAAAGGCCTGTCTAGAATAATGGGATGAGCGCAAAACCCGCCCCCAAGGCCGAGTCCAAGGTTATCCAGCTGCCGCGTCGTGCTCAGCACCCGCGTCGCGGTTCATGGGGCGGTGCGGTGGACCGGCTGGATGCCCGGGTAGCCGAGCTGGAGCGACGTATTGAAGACTTTGACCGTCGCTACGCGCAGTGGACTGTGCGTACCCGCTTTGGTGCCGCCGGCGTGGTGTCGCTGCTGGTGCACGTCTTTGTGCTGTTCGGCCTCGGATTCGTGATGCCCGAGCCGCGTGAACTGAAGAACACCGCACCGGCGCTGTCGGTGGTGCTGGTCAACGCCAAATCGCAGGCGAAACCGCTCACCGCCGACGCGCTGGCGCAGCACAACCTCGATGGCGGCGGCAACACCGATGCCAGGCAGCGTGCGCAAAGCCCGCTGCCGGCGATCACAAAAGATACCGAAACCACCGAGCTGCGGGTCGCGCAGAAGCGTGTTGCCGAGCTGGAGCAGGAAGCGAAAAAACTGCTGACCCGCCCCGGAGCCAGCGAAGTCGCAAACGCCAGCAACCGGACGCCCAGCCAGCCCAATGCCGAGCGCGCACCCAATATCAACAGCACCGATCTGGTCCAGAACAGCCTCGCCATCGCCCGGCTCGAGGCGCAGATCAGCAAGGACTGGAACGCCTATCAGGAGCGGCCGCGGCGCAAGTTTGTCGGTGCACGCACCCAGGAATTCCGTTACGCCCGTTATATCGAGGACTGGCGGCAAAAGATCGAGCGCGTCGGCGAGCTGAATTACCCGCAGGCGGCGCGCGACCAGCGCATCTACGGCAGCCTGATCGCCACGGTGTCTATCCGCGCCGACGGCACGCTGGAAAAAGTGCAGATCGACCGCTCTTCAGGCAACAAGGTGCTCGACGAGGCGACGGTGCGCATCGTCACGCTGGCGGCGCCATTCTCCGTGCTGCCGCCCGACATCTCGCGCGAGGTGGACATCCTGCACATCACGCGGACCTGGACCTTCACCCGCGCCGACCAGTTCGTCAGCCAGTAGGCATTCATTGTGACGGATCGCTACGCAGTGATCGGCAACCCGGTCGGACACAGCAAGTCGCCGCTGATTCACGAGGCCTTTGCACGACAGACCGGCCAGGACATCGCCTATTCCCGGTTGCTCGCGCCACTGGATGATTTCACCGCCACGGCACGGCGGTTTTTTGCCGAAGGCGGTGCGGGCATCAACATCACGGTGCCATTCAAGCAGGAGGCCTGGCGTCTGGTCGATGTGCGCGAGGGTGGTGCCGTGACCGCCGAGGCAGTCAACACCATACGGCGTGACGGCAACCGGCTGATCGGTCACAACACCGATGGCCTTGGGTTGGTGGCTGATCTCGAGCGCAACCTCGGCATCCGGATTGCCGGCAGCAGCGTGCTGCTGATGGGGGCCGGCGGGGCGTCGAATGGCGTGGTGCAGCCGCTGCTTGAACGTGCGCCGCGCCAACTGGTGATCGTCAACCGTACGCCGGACAAGGCCGAAGCCCTGGTCAAACGTTTTGCATCACTGTCACCGACTCTCAGGGCGACCGGTTATGCGGCATTAAACGACGAGCGCTTTGATCTGGTGATCAATGCCACCTCGACCGGACTCGACGGTGCATTGCCGCCGCTGCCCGGTACGCTGTTTGCGCCTGGGGCACTGGCCTACGACATGATGTACGGCCGGATCACCGCTTTTCTTGCTTTTGCCCAGGCCCGCAGTGTGCGTGCCGTCGATGGCCTCGGCATGCTGGTCGAGCAGGCGGCCGAGGCCTTCCTGATCTGGCGCGGCGTGAGGCCGCAGACCGCGCCGGTAATCGCGCAACTGCGCGCCGAACCCTGACCGGGCGGGCGATGCGGCTGATCCTGCGTAGCATGGCCTACCTGCTGCTGTTGGCGCTGGGCCTGCTGGTAATGATCCAGTTCTGGTTTCTGGTGCACATAGGCTACTGGATCAACCACAACCCGGAATCCACCGCCTTCATGCGTGTGCGGCTTGAAATCCTGCAGGAAGAGAACCCGAAGGCGCAGCTGCGCAAGCAGTGGGTGCCCTACAACCGTATTTCACCGCACCTCAAGCGCGCGGTGGTCGCCGCCGAGGATGCCAAGTTCATGAGCCATGGCGGTTTCGACTGGGACGGCATCCAGAAGGCCTTTGAGAAAAACATGCGCGAGGGCGAGATCGTCGCCGGCGGCTCCACCATCACCCAGCAGCTGGCGAAGAACCTGTTCTTCTCCGGCGAGCGCACCTGGTGGCGCAAGGGGCAGGAGGCGGTGATCGCCGTGATGCTGGAAACGCTGATGAGCAAGCGCCGTATCCTCGAGATCTACCTCAACGTCATCGAATGGGGCGAGGGCGTGTTCGGTGCCGAGGCCGCAGCGCGCTTTCATTACGGCAGCAGCGCCGCCACGCTCAGCCCCGAGCAGGCGGCGCGCCTTGCCGCGGTGGTGCCCAGCCCGCGTCGCTACGGGCCTGCCAGCGACACCGCCTACCTGCAGCGCCGCACCCAGACCATTCTCGCCCGGATGAACGGCGCCGCCATACCCTGAGGCCGCTTACTGGCCCTGGCCCAGCGAGTAACCGGGCACGCCGTCGAAACTGCACAGGTGCTCGGTCTTGATGAAGTCAAAGCCCGTGGCTGCCAGCGTGCCGAGCAGGTTCACCACATCGGCGTGACTGATCTCGGCCGCGGTATCGAAGGGCATGAAGCGGCAGCGCCAGTGATCGGTGCACAGGGTTTCCGGCAGGCCGCCAGGCCACACCTTGACGCCGCGGTTGGTGATCATCTTCAGCCCGAGCTTGCCGGTGGCAGCGGTGTTCAGTGCCGCGCCAAGGGCGTCCGGGGTGCCGTCACGCCAGTGCAGGAAAACATCCACGCCGACCAGGGCCTTGCGCGCCGGTGCCCGCGCCGGCGCCGGCGCCGGTTTGCGCTGGGCCGCAGCGAACTGCACCGGCTTGAGTTTCTCGGGCGCCTGGCCGAGGCGGGCGATCACCGCCAGCGCGAAGGCGCGGGTGCCGACTTTTTCACTGGTGTGCAGGCCGGTGACATCAGCGGTGTGTACGCCGTCCTCGATGGTACGCAGCCAGGCGTTCTGCACGAGCGTGGCGACATCGGCCTGGCCGATGTGCGCGAGCAGCATCGCCGCGGCCTGGATCAGGCCTGAGGGATTGGCGAGGTCCTTGCCGGCGATGTCCGGCGCGCTGCCGTGCACCGCCTCGAACATCGCGACATGGTCACCGATGTTGGAGGAGCCGGCGAGTCCGATAGAACCGGCGATCTGCGCCGCGACGTCGGACAGGATGTCGCCATAGAGGTTGGGCATCACCACCACGTCAAAGCGGCCCGGATCGTCGGCGAGCAGCGCCGCGCCGATGTCGACGATGCGGTGCTCCTTCTCCAGTTCCGGGTACTGCGCGCCGATCTCGTCGAACACCTTGTGGAAGAGACCGTCGGTCATCTTCATGATGTTGTCCTTGGTGAAGCAGGTCACCTTGCGCCGGCCGTTGGCGCGCGCATACTCGAAGGCGTAACGCACGATGCGTTCGCAGCCGGGGCGCGAGATCAGTTTCAGGCATTGGTAGACCTCGTCGGTCTGGCGGTGCTCGATGCCGGCGTAGAGGTCTTCCTCGTTCTCGCGCACGATCACCACGTCCATGCCGGGGTGACGGGTGTCGACGAACGGGTGGTAGGTCACGCAGGGACGCACGTTGGCGTAGAGACCGAGCGACTTGCGGATGGTGACATTGAGACTCTTGTAGCCGCCGCCCTGGGGGGTGGTGATCGGCGCCTTGAGCAGCAGCCCGGTTCTGCGCAGCACGTCCCAGGCTTCCGGCGCGATACCGGCGCTGATGCCGCTCTTGTACACCTTCTCGCCGACTTCGATCGGCTGCCAGTCGATGCGCGCACCTGCGGCATCAAGGACGGCCATCGTCGCGGCGAGAATTTCGGGGCCGATGCCGTCGCCTTCGGCTACGGCGACGGCGGTGCGGGTGATCTGGCGGGAATCGGCGAGGTCCATGGTCGGGCTCCTGTCGTGTGATTTGGGTGAACGCAGCGCATCCTAAAGACCCTGATCCATTATTAAAAATGATCTTTTCTGATAAAACTTATAGACTATAGGCTATGGAAAAAAGGAAACGACTGCCGGTCACCCTGCACCAGTTGCGTGTGTTCGAGGCGGTGGCGCGCAACCTGTCCTTTACCCGTGCAGCCGACGAGCTGCATTTGTCGCAGCCGACGGTATCTGTCCAGGTCAGGCAACTCGCCGCGGCGGTGGGTATGCCGCTGTTCGAGCAGTTCGGCCGCCGCATCCGCCTTACCGCGGCCGGAGCCGAACTGCTTGCCACGGCGCGAACGGTGTTCGACACCTGGGACCGCTTCGAAATGACAGTGGCCGACCTGCAGGGGTTGCGCAGAGGTGCGCTGCGGGTGTCCGCGGTGACCACCGCCACCTATTTCGTGCCGCGGCTGCTGGGGCCGTTCTCCGAGGCCTATCCCGGCATCGAACTGTCGCTGGAAGTGGCGCGGCGGGACGACATCGTGCAGCGCCTGATCGAGGGCCGTGACGACCTCTACATCATGGGCGTGCCGCCGACCGACCTCGAAATCCACGCCCATCCGGTGCTGGACAACCCGCTGGTGATCGTGGCCCCGCGCGGGCACCGCCTCGCCGCGCGCCGCGCGCTGCCGCTGGAGGCGCTGGCGGAAGAGTCCTTCCTGGTGCGCGAACCCGGCTCCGGTACGCGCATGGCTTCGGAGCGCTATTTCCAGCGCCATGGTTTCAAGCCCAGGGTGCGCATGGCGCTGGGCAGCAACGAGGCGATCAAGCAGGCGGTCGCCGGCGGCTTTGGCGTCGCGGTGCTGTCGCTACATGCCCTTGCCATGGACGAGACACGTGGCAGTTTGGCGCTGCTCGACGTGCAGGGCTTTCCGATCGAGCGCAAGTGGTATGCGGTGCATCCCAAGGGCAGGCCGCTGTCCATCGTCGGCCGTACTTTCCTCGATTACCTCAAGGGCGAGTTTGGCCGTCTCACCGACGTCGCCACCCTGCTCTCCGAGTGGCGCGGCGTTGCAGCAAAGCCGGGCGGCCGCGGCAGGCGGCCGCGCCACCACGGCGCGGGTTGACCCGGCACCGGCTGCGACTTACAGTCATGCCCGGCCCTTGCCCCGGCCAGGTGACTCCAGATCGCGTAACCCGGGTGCACTTCGTGCCTTCAAAATCCTGTTTATCCGTCCACCCACTGGTTGAGGAGAGCCCATGTTCCAGTTGAATATCAACGGCCGCGTGCACAAGGTCGATGCCGAGCCGGATACCCCGCTGCTGTGGGTGATCCGCGAGCAGGTGGGTCTGACCGGCACCAAGTACGGCTGTGGCGTCGCGCAGTGCGGCGCCTGCTCGATTCATCTGAATGGCGAAGTGGTGCGTTCCTGCCTGCTGCCGGTGTCGGCGGTGAAACCGGGCGACCGCATCGTCACCATCGAGGGCCTGTCGCGCGACAGCTCGCACCCGGTGCAGAAAGCCTGGGCGGAGCTTGATGTGGCGCAATGCGGTTTCTGCCAGTCCGGCCAGGTGATGGCAGCGGCCGCGCTGCTGCGCAAAAAACCCAAGCCCACCGACAAGGATATTGACGAGGCGATGTCCAACATCTGCCGCTGCGGCACTTACCACCGCATCCGCGCCGCGATCCATCGCGCTGCCGGCACCAAAACCGCTGCTGCTGACGTCGCGACCGACGCCGGCAACACCACTGTCTGATGCCGGAGGAGATGAATATGAAAAAAAGCATGGAAAACATCGGTAGCGGACAGGCACAAAACCAGCCGGAGAACACCGCACGCCGCCAGTTCATGGTTGGTTCCGCCGCTGCCGGCGGCGGACTGGTGCTCGGCATGCATCTGCCTTTTGAGATCGCACCGGGCATCGCGCCGGCTGCTGCACAGGGCGCGGCAGCAAGTGAAATCAATCTCTGGGTGGTGGTGCGGCCTGACGAGACCTGCGTGATTCGCATCGCGCGCGCCGAGATGGGCCAGGGCACGCTGACCGGTCTCGCGCAACTGGTTGCCGAAGAACTGGAATGCGACTGGAGCAAGGTCGCCACCGAGCAGATCACACCCGGCCAGAACCTTGCGCGCAAGCGCGCCTGGGGCGACATGTCGACCTCCGGCAGCCGCGGCATCCGCCAGTCGCATGACTATGTGCGCCGTGGCGGCGCTGCCGCGCGGACCATGCTGCTGCAGGCGGCGGCCGAGGAGTGGAAGGTTCCGGTCGGTGAGCTGAGCGTTGCAAATGGTGTGATCACCCACGCCGGTTCCAACCGCAAAACCAGCTACGGCAAGGTCGCCACCGCGGCGTCGAAGCTGACCGCGCCCGATCCGAAGTCGATCACGCTGAAGCCGATCAAGGACTGGAAAATCGCCGGCAAGCCGCTGCGCCGCATCGACGGCACAATGAGCAAGCTGAACGGCAGCAAGGTCTATGCGATGGACGTCAAGCTGTCGGGCATGTTGCATGCCACGGTCAGGGAATGCCCGGTGTTTGGCGGGCGTCTGGTCAGTTTTGATGACAGCAAGGTCAAGGGCATGCCTGGCGTCAAAAAGGTGTTTCGCCTCAACGACATCACGGTCGCGGTGGTGGCCGACACTTGGTGGCGGGCGAAAAAAGCGATGGATGCGCTGCCGGTGGTCTGGGACGAAGGCCCCAATGCCAAGGTCACCAGCGCGTCGATCGACGCGCATCTGCGCACCGGACTGACTTCGGACGATGCCTTCGCCGACATCAATACCGGCGATGCGATCAAGGCCATCGCGGCAGCGCCGCGGAAAGTCGAGGCGGTCTATCGCGCGCCTTTCACTTCGCATACCACGATGGAGCCGATGAACTGCACGGTGCGGCTGACCGCGGACAAGGCCGAGCTGTGGATCCCGACACAGAGTGCCGAGGCTTCTATGGCGGTGTTGTCGAGCAGTTCCGGCATGCCGCTGGACAAGTGCGAGGTCTACGCCATGGATCTCGGTGGCGGTTTCGGCCGGCGCATCGGCAGCCAGGATGTCGTGCGCCAGGGCGTGGCGATCGCCAGGGAGTTTCCGGGCGTGCCGGTGAAAATGCTTTGGACGCGCGAGGAAGACCAGGCACACGGCCTGTACCGGCCGATTGCGATGGCGCGTCTGTCAGCCGGCGTCGATGCGCAGGGCAAACTTGCCGGACTGCATGTCCGTGTCTCGGGTCAGTCGATCAACGCCTTCGCAAATCCGGCGGCGATCAAGGAGGGACGTGACCGCCGCCAGTTGCAGGGCCTGTGGGATACCCTCGAAGGTGATGCGCAGATCGGCTACACCCATTCCAATCTGCGTACCGAGTATGCGATGCGTAACACCCATTTGCCGGTGGGTCCGTGGCGCGGCGTCAACACCAACCAGAATGGCATTTTTCTGGAGTGCTTCATGGACGAGGTGGCGAAACTCGCCAACCGCGATCCGCTGGAATTCCGCCGCGAGCTGATGAGTGAGCGACCGAAACACCTGGGCGTGCTCAATGCCGTGGCTGAAAAATCCGGCTGGGGCAAACCGCTGCCTAAGGGTGTGTTCCGTGGCATTGCCCAGTTCATGGGTTATGGCAGCTACTCCGCGGCGGTGGCCGAGGTTTCTGTCAGCGGCAAGGGCGAGGTCAAGGTGCATCGCATGGTGTTTGCGCTGGACTGCGGCAACTATGTCAATCCGGACCAGGTGGCGGCGCAGATCGAGGGCTCGGTGGCCTATGGCATGACCACGCTGCACAGCGAGATTTCGGTCGATGCCGGGCGTGTGGTCGAAACCAACTTCCACAATTTCCGTGTGATGAAAATCGCAGAAATGCCCAAGGTCGAAGTCGTCCTGCCGGTGACGGGTGACTTCTGGGGCGGTGTCGGCGAGCCGACGATCTGCGTGGTGGTGCCGGCGATCCTCAACGCAATCTTTGCCGCCACCGGCAAGCCGGTGCATAACCTGCCGCTTTCCAAGCAGGGGCTGACGCTGGTCTGAGATCCGCGTGCGGCTTGGCCTGGTTGTGTTGATGTGCGGAGTCGCGGCAGTGCAAGCTGTCGCGGCCGAGCCGGCTTTTCCACCGCTGGCGGCATTCCGTATCGACGGCGATGCCATCCATGCGCCGCTGGCGGCGATTGCCGCTGATGTGCAGCGCGGCCGCGACATCGTTGCCAGCCGTGACGGCAATTGCCTGCTGTGTCATGCCATACCCGAAACCGGCGCCCGTTTCATGGGTGACATTGCGCTGCCGCTGAGTGGTGTCGGTGCGCGGCTCAGTGCCGCACAGCTGCGTTTGCGTGTGGTTGACCAGGCCAGGCTCAATCCCGATACGGTGATGCCGTCGTACTACAAGGTGGATGGATTACATCGTGTGGCGCCGGCTTTTCGCGGTCGGCCGATTCTGAGTGCGGCCCAGATTGAAGACGTCGTGGCCTTTCTGCAGACATTAAAATGATGCTGATGATCCCGCGCCGACGTTTCCTGCTGGCCTGCACCGCGCTGGCTGCGGCGCCGCTGATTTCCCGGGCGCAGGGCGACCCGCGGCGGCAGGCGTTGTTGCGCGAGATCACCGGCGGGCCGCTGCCGTCAGCGGGCCGTGTGCTGGTCGATACACCACCGCTGGCAGACAACGGTCACTCGGTGCCGCTGCGCGTGGTGATCGACAGCCCGATGACCGCGGCTGAACGGGTGCGGCGCATCACCATCCTCGCCGAGCGCAATCCGCGCCCGATTGTGGCCAGCTATGTGCTGGGGCCGCTGTGCGCGCGCGCCGAAATCTCCACCCGAATCCGGCTCGCTGACATCCAGGAGGTGATCGCAGTGGCAGAGTTTTCCGACGGCAGCTGGTGGATGGGCGGCACACGCGTCATCGTCACTGAACTCGCCTGCCTGGAGGATGGCTGAAATGCTGGCGCGCATCCAGGTGCCTGCGCAGGCGAAACGCGGCGAGATCATCACCATCCGCATCGCAATCCAGCATCCGATGGAAACCGGTTACCGCCCCGAC
This sequence comes from Betaproteobacteria bacterium Ga0077527, assembly GCA_001464815.1. Lineage (GTDB taxonomy): Bacteria > Pseudomonadota > Gammaproteobacteria > Burkholderiales > SG8-41. The sequence continues at coordinate 55,516 of LNDW01000022.1, forward strand.
CATTTCGGGCGACGTATCCCGCGCAACGTGATCCACACCCTGGTGGTGCGTTTTGCCGGGGCCGAGGTGTTTCGTGCCGACATGGGCTCCGGTGTTTCGGCCAACCCCTTCCTGCAGTTCCATGTGCGCGCCGAGGCGGGTGGTGAATTCACCTTCGACTGGGTTGACGATACCGGCGCCAAAGGCAGCGAACGCGCAACGCTGAACGTGGTTTGATGCGCGCGTTGTGCATGCTGTTGCTGTGGCCGCTGCTGCTTGCCGCACAGACGCCGGCACCGCGTTCAGGCCTGGAGTTTGCGAGTGCTGATGTGCGTGCACTGCAGGCCGATGATTTCGCCAATCCCGGCATGTTGTGGGTGGCGCGCGGCGAAAAATTGTGGAACACCCCGGCGGGGCGCAGCGCGACGAGCTGCGCTGGTTGTCATCGCGAAGCGCCGGTGTCGATGAAGGGTGTCGCCGCGCGTTATCCGCGCTTCGACCGCGAAGCAGGTGCGGTGCTCAATCTCGAGGCGCGCATCAAGCGCTGCCGCGAATCACGGCAGCAGGCCGAAGCGCTGCCCCACGAATCCGAGGATTTGCTGGCGTTGACGGCCTACGTCGCGCACCAGTCACGCGGCCAGAGCCTGGTCCCGGCGAAAGATGTGGCCAGCGTGGCGGCACGCGAGCGCGGCCGTGAGCAGTACTTCCGGCGTCAGGGCCAGATGAATCTGGCCTGCATGCATTGTCACGATCGTCTCGCAGGTCGCAAGCTGCTCAGCGATACCATCAGCGAAGGTCATGGCAACGGTTATCCGGCGTACCGGCTGGAGTGGCAGGCGCTGGGTTCACTGCAGCGGCGGCTGCGCGCCTGCTTTACCGGCGTGCGCGCGGAAGCGCCGGCCTTCGGTGCACCCGAGTTGATTGAACTCGAGCTTTATCTGGTGCAGCGGGCGGGCCCGCTCAGGGTCGAGACGCCCGCAGTACGCCGATAGAATTATTCAATAAAAACAATAAGTTACATCAATTCAGGGGGCGATCAACGCAGGCTGGCGTTGATTTTTTCCAGCGCGGCATTGCCGGGGCAGAGCTCCTTCGCGCCAAGCTGGTTCAGCGGCGTATCAACAGTGTTGATGTGCTGGTGCATGTCCTCGGCCTGGGAGTCGAAATAGAGCAGGCCGGTGATGACCTCGCCGCGCGCGGCGTGTTCCTGCAGGTAGTTCATCACCTTGATGCGATCGGTGGCATCGTAATCCTCGGCGAGTTTTTTCAGGCGCAGCGCCGAGCCGTCATGCTGGTAGACGGTGACGGATTCGCCCGGCGCGTAATCGGCGGTGATTTCCTCGCGGCCTTCAATGAAGTCGAGGCGGTTCACCGCTTCGTTGTGCTGGCGCACGTATTCGTAGGACTTGGTCGAGCCGGCGTGGTTGTTGAAAGCCACGCAGGGCGAGACCACGTCAATGAAGGCCGAACCCTTGTGCTCGATCGCGCCCTTGATCAGCGGCACCAGCTGTTTCTTGTCGCCGGAGAAGCTGCGTGCGACATAGGTCGCACCGAGCAGCAGCGCCATGCCGATCAGGTCCAGCGGTTCGTCGGAATTGACCACGCCGCGTTTCGATTTCGAACCCTTGTCGGCGGTCGCCGAGAACTGGCCCTTGGTCAGGCCGTAGACCCCGTTGTTCTCGACGATGTAGACCATGTTTACACCGCGGCGCATGCAGTGGGCGAACTGGCCGATGCCGATCGAGGCCGAGTCGCCGTCACCGGAAACGCCGAGGTAGAGCAGGTCGCGGTTGGCGAGGTTGGCGCCGGTGAGCACCGACGGCATGCGGCCGTGCACGCTGTTGAAGCCGTGTGAATTGCCGAGGAAGTAGTCGGGGGTCTTCGATGAACAGCCGATGCCGGACATCTTGGCGACACGGTGCGGCTGGATGTCGAGCTCCCAGCAGGCCTGGATGATCGAGGCCGAGATCGAATCGTGGCCGCAGCCCGCGCACAGCGTCGAGATCTTGCCCTCGTAGTCGCGCCGCGTGTAGCCGGCCTGGTTTTTCGACAGCGAGGGGTGGTGGAGTTTCGGTTTGGCGAGATAGGTCATGGGGCCTCGATCAGGATGCTTTTTTCAGCGGCACAACGCTGTGCGCGCCGAGGTGACTGGTGATCTGGTCGACAATGAAACGTGCGGTGATCGGTGTGCCGTCGTAGTGCAGGATCGAAATCAGCTGCGCCGGATTGATCTTCGAGTCATTCACAAGCAGCGTGCGCAACTGCGCGTCGCGGTTCTGCTCGATGACAAAGGTGCCGGGGTGGGCGGCGACGAATTCATTGACCTGTTCCGGGAAGGGGAAGCCGCGCACTCGCAGCGCGTTGACATGGACGCCCTGTTCGGCAAGCACGTCCAGCGCCTCCAGCATTGCCGGACTGGTCGACCCGTAGAAGATCGCGCCGTAACTGGCAGTTTTTGCCGAGGGGTAGAGCACCGGCTGCGGCAGCAGCGTCTTCGCGGTGTCGAACTTGCGCATCAGCCGGGTCATGTTCTCGACATAGTCGGGGCCGGCTTCGGAATACATCGCGTAGCGGTTCTTGGTGGTGCCGCGGGTGAAGTAGCCGCCGCGGGTCGGGTGGGTGCCGGGCAGCGTGCGGTACGGGATGCCGTCGCCGTCAACTTCCATGTAGCGGCCGAAGTCGGTGCCGGCTTCCAGCTTCTCGTAGGTCATCAGCTTGCCGCGGTCGTATTGCTGGCCGTCTTTCCAGGTGAAGGGGCGGCACAGCCGGGTGTTCATGCCGATGTCGAGGTCGGTCATCACGAACACCGGCGTCTGCAGGCGCTCGGCGAGGTCGAAAGCCTGTGCCGTCATTTCGTAGCACTCGGCCGGGTCTTCCGGGAACAGCAGCGGGTGCTTGGTGTCGCCGTGCGAGGCATAGGCGCAGGCCAGCACGTCGGACTGCTGGGTGCGCGTCGGCATGCCGGTCGAGGGGCCGCCGCGCTGTACATCGACCAGCACCACCGGTATTTCGGCGAAGTAGGCCAGGCCGATGAACTCGGTCATCAGCGAGATGCCGGGGCCGGAAGTCGCGGTGAAAGCCCGTGCGCCGTTCCAGCCGGCACCGATGGCGATGCCGATGGAGGCGAGTTCGTCCTCGCCCTGGATGATCGCGTATTTGTTCTTCCCGGTATCGGCGTCGGTGCGCAGCTTCTTGCAGTACGACATGAAGGCTTCAGCCACCGACGACGACGGCGTGATCGGGTACCAGGCACAGACCGAGGCGCCGCCATAGACGGCACCCAGCGCCACCGCGCTGTTGCCGTCGGCAAAGATGCGGTCGCCGACATTGTCGGACTTGCTCACACGCAGGCCCAGCGGGCAGGACAGGTTCTTCAGAGCGTAGTCGCGGCCCAGGTGCAGCGCCTTGACGTTGGACTGCAGCAGCGCCTCCTTGCCCTTGTACTGCTCGGAGAACAGCTGTTCGATGACGGCGGGGTCGATTTCAAGCAGCGCGGAGAGGGCGCCGACATAAATGATGTTCTTGAACAGCTGGCGCTGCCGCGGGTCGGTATAGGTGGCATTGCAGATCTCGGTCAGCGGCATGCCGATGCGGGTGATATCCGGACGGAACTTGCTGTCGGGCAGCGGTTTGGAATTGTCGTAGAACAGGTAACCCCCGGCCTCGATTTCCTTGAGGTCGTTGTCCCAGGTCTGCGGGTTCATCGCGACCATCAGGTCGACGCCGCCACGGCGGCCGAGGTAGCCATTCTCGGTGACCCGCACCTCGTACCAGGTCGGCAGGCCCTGGATGTTCGACGGAAAGATGTTACGCGGGCTGACCGGCACGCCCATGCGCAGGATCGATCGTGCGAACAGTTCGTTGGCCGAGGCCGAGCCCGAGCCGTTGACGTTGGCGAACTTGATGACGAAATCGTTGGTGGCAGTGATGGGTGTCATGGAAATGGGTGATTGAAGTTCAAAACCTTTTAGCCACAGAGGGCACAGAGTTCACAGAGAAAACCCTAAAAAGTAGTGGCCCTATATTTTTTGCAGTTTGCAGTTCTCTGTGCTCTCTGTGAACTCTGTGGCTGCTTTTGATCTTGTTTTTCAGGCCGCCTTGCGCTGCGGTTTGCGGCAGCCGGGGCCGGCGTGGGTCATCTGCACCAGGTATTTCTGCATGTCCCAGGCGCCTGTCGGGCAGCGCTCGGCGCAAAGGCCGCAGTGCAGGCAGACGTCCTCGTCCTTGGCCATGATGCGGCCGGTCATGCGCAGCGGATCGGAGACATAGAGTCCCTGGTCGGGATGCAGCGCAGGGGCGGTCAGGCGTTCGCGGACTTCAGCCTCCTCGCCATCCGGCGTGAAGGTGATGCAGTCCATCGGGCAGATGTCGACGCAGGCGTCGCATTCGATGCACAGCTTGGGCGCGAATACCGTCTGCACGTCGCAGTTGAGGCAGCGTTGTGCTTCGGCAAAGCCGGATTTGGCGTCGAAACCGAGTTCCACCTCGACCTTGATGCTTTTCAGCGTCAGCTTCTGGTCCTGCCAGGGCACCTTGTGGCGCAGCGCCGCCGAAATGTCGTTGTCATAGCTCCATTCATGGATGCCCATCTTCTGCGACATCACCGCCACTGCGGGCAGCGGGCGATCCTTCAGGTCTTCCCCGGTGAGCATTTTGTCGATCGATACCGCGGCTTCATGGCCATGAGCCACCGCCCAGATGATGTTCTTTGGGCCAAAGGCGGAGTCGCCCCCGAAAAAAACCTTGGGGTTGCTTGACTGGAAGCTGACCTTGTCCACGACGGGCATGTTCCATTGATCGAAATCAACGCCGGCATCACGCTCGATCCAAGGGAAGGCGTTTTCCTGGCCAATGGCCACCAGCACGTCATCACACTCGAAAAACTGATCCGGCTCGCCTGTGGATACCAGCTTGCGGCGGCCCTTGGCATCGTATTCGGCTTTGACCTTCTCGAAGCTCATGCCAAGCAGTTTGCCGTTCTCGACCTTGCAGGCTTTCGGCACCAGGAAGTTCAGGATGGGGATGCCTTCTTCAATGGCGTCTTCCTTTTCCCATGGACTCGCCTTCATTTCCTCGTAGCCGGAGCGGACGATGACTTTGACGTCCTCGCCGCCCAGGCGTTTGGCCGATCGGCAGCAGTCCATCGCGGTGTTGCCGCCGCCGAGCACGATCACGCGTTTTCCGATTTTCTCGATATGCCCGAACGACACGCTGGCCAGCCAGTCGATGCCGAGGTGAACATTGGCCGCGGCTTCCTTGCGGCCCGGTGCATCGAGGTCACGGCCGCGAGGTGCGCCGGTGCCGACGAATACCGCGTCGTAACCTTCGGCGAGGATTTTTTTCAGGCTGTCGACGCGGGTGCCGGTCTTGACGGTGATGTTGCCGATGCCGGTGATGTAACCGACTTCCTCGTCAATCACTGATTCGGGCAGGCGGAAGCGTGGCACCTGTGAACGCATGAAGCCGCCGGCCTTGGGGTCGGCTTCGTAAATGGTGATGTCATAGCCCAGCGGTGCCAGATCGCGGGCGACGGTCAGCGAGGCCGGACCACCACCGATACAGGCGATGCGTTTGCCGTTTTTTTGCGCAGGCGCTTTCGGCATCCGTGCCGAGACGTCGTCCTTGTTGTCGGCGGCAACGCGCTTCAGTCGGCAGATCGCGACAGGTTCAGCCTTGGGGCCGTCTTCGTGCGCGCTTGGCTTGCGCATCTCGACATTGCCTTCCTCGACGCGGCCGCGACGACAGGCCGGTTCGCAGGGGCGGTCGCAGGTGCGGCCGAGAATGCCGGGGAAGACATTCGATTTCCAGTTGACCATGTAGGCATCGCTGTAGCGGCCTGCGGCGATCAAGCGGATGTATTCAGGGACGGGGGTGTGGGCCGGGCAGGCCCACTGACAATCGACAACTTTATGGAAGTAATCGGGGTGCGCGATATCAGTCGGCTTCAAAAAAGACTCCTGCCTGCGGTTGGCTACATGTTGTTTTTTTTATTGGGCTATTTTTGCTTCGGGAATTCCGCCGCAAAAGTGCCGGAAAGTCTACGCCTTTGCCCTAGGGAAGAAAAGCGCGATGCAAGCGGTTGCGGCCAGATAAAAAACCGCCCCAATTCATGGCGAGGGCAGGGGTGGATCGCTCAGGGCGAGATGGGGCCGATCAGCTTGACCAGCTTGCCGTGTTTTTCGTAGTCGGATCGCAGGCGCGCCATCGCCTGTTCAGGGGTCATGTGCCAGGGCTCCAGCTCGGCCAGCTTGTTGTCCGGACGGTCGAGTACTTTCTTGATTTCAGCGTTGAGGCGGTCGATCACCGGTCTGGGGGTGGCTGCCGGAGCGAATACCGCGACCCAGCCACGGTATTCATAGCCGGGTACGCCGGATTCGGCGACCGTGGGGGCATCCGGAAACTGCCTGAGGCGGGAGTCCGAGGTTACTGCGAGCAGGCGCAGCCGCTGCGACTGCAGCTGTGTTGCCAGGGCTGCCGGCGTACCGGCGATCAACTGCGATTCACCGGACACCATGGCGGTGGTCGCCGGGCCGCCGCCCTTGTACGGCACATGCAGCATTCGGGTGCCGCTCATCGAGTTGAGCAGTGCTATGGCCATGTGTGAAAAACTGCCGTTGCCCGATGAGGCGTAAAGAATCTGGTCCGGGTGCCTGCGCGCGAGGGAGACCAGTTCCTTCACCGATTTCACCGGCAGCGAGGGGTGGGTTGCTAGCAGGCCGGTCTGTGCCACCAGGAAGCCGGCCAGCGTGAAGTCACGCAGGGTGTCATAGCCCAGCTTGGGATAGGTGTAGGCATTGCTGATGTGGCTGGTCGAATGGACCATCAGCGTGTAGCCGTCGGGTGCCGACTTCGCCAGCATTTCGCTGCCGATGCTGCCGGTGGCGCCCGGACGATTGTCGATGATGAACTGCTGACCGGTCTGCTCGGAAATTTTTGCGAACACCAGACGGCCGGCGATGTCGGTGAGGCCTCCAGGTGGCCAGGGAATGATCACCCTGACTGTTTTGGCAGGGTAGTTCTGTGCGTTGGCCGGTGCGGTGGACAGTAGCGTGGCGGTAGCCAGCAGGGCTGCGGCAAACATGGCGTGCTTCATCGTTGTTGTTCTCCCTGAGGGTCGATGCGTGTGACTGCGCGAATGCGGCACGCAGCTTAACGCATCACCAGTATGCGGCGCACCTGCGGGGCCCGCATCAACCCCGCTTCAATTCCTGGACCGATTTCACCAGCACTCCGTCTGCCCGCTTCAGCGCTCTGGTCGCGGCACGGGTGATGCCGAAGGTCGGCACGTACTGCGAGTGTTTGCCCGCGCCGCCAGTGACGATGACGATCAGGTCATCAGGTTTCTGCCACATGTGCACCGGCGTATCGAGCGGCGCATTGGCGTACTGGTCGGCGTTCCTGCGGCGAAAACGCCGCGCGATGGTCTCTTCGGAGAAGCGCGACAGCGGGATCACCGCATCGTCATAAAGCCACTGCTTGACCTGAGCCTTGGTCATGCCTTTGCTGGCCACCGTGGCCGCGTGTTCCGGGCCGAAGGCCAGCACCGGCTGGCCGGCGTAATAGGCATTGTTCGATCCGGTGGTAGCCATGGTGCCCGACACCATGCGCAGGATGCCCTCGGGCGTCAGGCTTTCATGATCGTTGATGTTGTGCGGACTCTCGGCGGCGACGACCGTCACGGTGGTCGCGTCCAGCGGGTAGCCCAGCTCCACGTGCAGCGGCTCCCAGGGCGATGCCGCCTCGTTTTCGGCCACGCAGAAGGTGAATTTGGCCGGCGTGCCGGCGGTGGCCATGTCGCCGGTGCCCGGAATCGCGCCGCCGATGTTGACCAGCGCCAGCCGCACCGCGCGGCCGATCACGGCGTTGGCGCGATGATAGTTGCCCATCACGTTGTGGCCCGAGTGGATGCCCACTTCGCGCGCCACCGGGCCATTGAAAATCAGCATCGGCGTGCAGGGATGGGTGGTCGCCTGCGTACCGTAGAGGTTGTACTGGTCCTCGGCCAGCGCTTCCAGCGCCAGCAGCACCAGCGGGAAATGTTCCGGCTTGCAGCCGGCCATCACCGCGTTGGCGGCCACGCGCACCGGCGTTGCCGCGCCGAAACGCGGCGGGATCTTGATCACCGGGGCGTCGAGGTCGCGGTCGCAGTAGGCAAGCATGCGTTCGACACGTTCCGGCGTCGGCGGGATCACCGGCAGGCCGTCGCTCCAGCCCTTTGCGCAGAGGAACTCGAACACCGCCTCCGGATCGTCGTCGCACTCAACCAGTGCGCCGGGTTTCTGCAGCAGGGTGGTGAGGGCGGTCATGACGGCTGCTTCCGGGAGGATTGGATGAAGCGGAGGAGCTGGGGCATCGCCACCGCGGCGCGCTCACGCACCTGGTCCAGGTTGAGCCCGCCCAGCGGGTGCTTGATTTCGAGCAAAGGCAGGTCTGGCACGCCGAAGACCTTGGCCTGGGCCTTGCCCAGCTTCATGAATGAATCCGAGCACACCACGGCGGCGAGCAGGCCGCGTTTGGTCAGTTGCGCCATGTCGTGGACACTCCACGACGTGCACGACCCTCAATCGGCCATGGCACTGACGACGAGGTCGGCCTCCTTCGCCAACTGGTCGAGCACCGCGTCGGGTGCCGGCTTGCTCGAGAACGGCTTGCGTGTCATCACCACCGAATCGACCTTGAAATCCTTTTTAACGCCTTCGATGATCAGATTCAGCAGGTGATCAGCATTGCCCTTGCTGTTGTCGAGCACGCCGAGGCGGATGCCGGCATCGCCCAGCGTGCGGCTGGATTTGAGTTCTGCGACCTGCTCGAGCGGAGCGTCCGGTGCCACCAGGAATATCTTGCCCATGTGTTTTTCCTTGTCTGCGACGCCAGTTTCTGTGGCGTCAGTTGTTGACTTTGATGCCAGCGGCCTTGAACACCGGCGGCCATTTCTGCAGTTCGCGGCGCACGTGCTCGGTGAAGCGGTCCGGGGTCAGGCTCACCGGATCGAAGCCCTGGGCCTCCATCTGCTGGCTCACCTCCGGCAGCCTGAGCACGCGGTCGAACTCGGCATACAGGCGGTCGACGATGGGCCGCGGCGTCTTGCCCGGCGCGAGAATGCCGTAATAGCCGTCGACCTCGTAGCCCGGCAGCGCGGCTTCGGCCATGGTCGGCACCTCGGGCAGGGCCTTGACGCGCTTGGCCGAGCCCACTGCCAGCGGACGCAGCCGCCCCGAGCGGATGAAGGGGATCGCCGCGCCGGGCGCGGTCATCAGCATGTGCACCTGGCCGCTGACCACGGCAACGGTGGCGTCACCCGCGCCCTTGTACGGGACATGCACCATGTTGATTTTGGCCATGTGTTTCATCAGCTCGATCGACAGGTGGCCGCCGGTGCCGGCCCCTGAGGATGCATAGTTGAGTTCGCCGCCGCGCGCGCGGGCGAAGGCGATCAGTTCCTTCACCGATTTGACCGGCAGCGAGGGGTGCACCACCAGCACATTGGGTGAAAAGGCGAGCAGGTTGACGCGCGCGAAATCCTCGATCGTGTCGTAAGGCAGCTTCGCGTAAAGGCTGGGGTTGAGGCTGTAGCCGGTGGCGACGATCAGGATGGTATGGCCGTCGGGCGGCGCCTTGGCGACGATCTCGGAGCCGACGATGCCCGCCGCGCCCGGACGCAGATCAACCAGCACCTGCTGACCCCAGTTTTCCGCGATGCGCGGACTGAACAGGCGTGCGACAAAGTCATTGCCGCCGCCGGCGGAGGAGGGCACAACAAAGCGGATCGGTTTGCTGGGGTAGCTTTGCGCCAGTGCCGGCGGCGCCAGCATCAGCAGGGTGATCAGGGCGAGCATTCGCTTCATGGGGTGACTCCGTTATTGCAGCTTGAGACCGGTTTTTTTCACCAGTCCGCGCCATTTGTCGTATTCCGCCCGCGCCTGCTGGGTGAATTCACGCGGCGGGTTGCCGACGACCTCGGTGCCGCCGGCCTCCATCTTCGCCGCGGTGGCCGGTTCGTTGACGGTCTTGCTGGCCTCCCGGTACAACTGCTCGACCAGATTTGCGGGCAGCTTCGCCGGTCCGAACAGGCCGAACCAGGCGCTGACTTCATAGCCGGGCACGGTTTCGGCGATGGTCGGCAACTCCGGCATCGCCTTCAGCCGTTTTTCCGTGGTCACCGCGATGCCGCGCATGCGGCCGGCCTTGATCAGCGGCTGCGCCGAGATCGGGCTGCCCAGCATCCAGTTGACCTGGCCGGAGATCACCGCGGGGTAGCCGTCAGCCACGCCCTTGTATGGCACATGGGTCATGCGGGTGCCGGTGAGCGCGGTCAGCAGTTCGCCACCCAGGTGCAGCACGCCACCAGTGCCCGAGGAGGCGTAGGTCACGCTGTCGGGTTTGGCTTTGGCCAGGCTGATCAGGTCGGCCACCGTTTTAACCGGCAGCGAGGGCGTGACCACGATGATGTAGGGGTTGGTGGTGAGTTTGGTGATCGGCTGGAAATCGCGGATAGGGTCGTAGCGCACTTCGCGGATCGCGGCGTTGGTGATGTAACTGCTGCTGCTCACCATCAGCGTATAGCCGTCGGGCGCTGCCCGCGCGACGATTTCGGCGCCGATGCTGCCGCCAGCGCCGGCGCGGTTGTCAACGATGAAGGGCTGGCCCCACAGCGCGTGGTAGTGCTGCGCGATCAGCCGCGCCAGGCTGTCGACGCCGCCGCCGGCGGATACCGGCACCACGATGCGCACCGGCCGCTGCGGGTAGGCCGCGGTGGCTGCGGCCACCGCTAGCGGGGCCGCCAACAGCAGTGCAAGTGCAGGTCGCAGCAGGCGCAATGCGCTATTCATCGATTCTCCCCGTGGTGGTGCCGGCTTTGCGGCAGTCCCTGCCCGTGTCGGGCCGGTCCTTGTTTTTGGATCATTATCGGGCCGCGCCACTGATGAGTAAATTGAGATTATTGCAAGAATTGTTTCTCGTCCGGCATCAATGCCGCGGCTTTGCCGACGCCATGCCTGCAAAAACAAACCCGGCTGCGGGGCCGGGTTTGCGGGAGGTTTGGGCGGAGCCGTGGGGTCAGGATTCCGCGGCCTTGCCTTCAACCACGCGCAGCTGTGGGCGCTCTTTCGGCGCACGCAGCTCGTGTTTGTCGGCGAAGAGCAGGCATTGCGGGCCGATGTCGGCGATGCTGTTGCAGCCGAGCAGCGCCATGTTGCGGTGGATTTCGTCGCGGTAAATCTGCAGTGCACGCGCGGCACCGGCCTCGCCGCCGGCGGCGACGCCGTACAGCGTCGAGCGGCCGACCATCACCGCGTCGGCACCCAGCGCCAGCGCCTTCACCACATCGCTGCCGCGGCGGATGCCGCTGTCCATGAAGATGGTGGTTTTGCCACCCACGGCATCGGCGATTTCCGGCAGCACTTCGATCGGCGACACGATGCCGTCGAGGTTGCGCCCGCCGTGATTGGAAACGTCAATGCCGTCAGCACCGTGATCGACCGCGCTGATCGCATCCTGCGGGTCAAGGATGCCCTTGACGATGATCTTGCCCGGCCAGATCTTGCGCAGCGCGTCGAGGTCGCCCCAGTTGATCGAGTCGGTGCGCAGGCTGGAGCGGCCAACCGGACCGCGGGTCATCTTGGCGCGCGCGGCCTCGGGGTAGTTCGCGTACATCGGCATGCCGGTGGTGAGCAGGTAACGCGCCATCACGCCCATCAGCCAGCGCGGATGGGTGGCCATGTCCCACATGTTCTTCAAACCGAAGCTGAAGGGGATGGTGAAGCCGTTGCGCTGGTTGTATTCGCGGTTGCCCGAGGACACGCCGTCAACGGTGACCACCAGCGTCTTGTAGCCGGCAGCCTTGGCGCGGTTGACCAGTTCATGCGACATCGAACGGTCCGGCCACAGGTAGAGCTGGAACCACAGGTCGCCGCCGGCTTCGTCGGCGACGCGTTCCATCGCAGTGATCGAGCCGGTGGCCAGAGTGAACGGGATGCCAGCCGCGCGCGCCGCCTTGGCCAGCTTGATCTCGCCTTCGTGCCACAGCAGGCCGGCAACACCGGTCGGTGCGATCACCATCGGCATCTTGTGTTTGACGCCGAAGATCTCGGTCTCCTGGCTGCGCTTGGAAACGTCAACGAAGGTGCGGGTGCGGAAACGGATGCGGTCGAATACTTCGCGGTTGTTGCGCAGTGCGACTTCATCTTCGGTGCCGCGATCGACAAATTCAAAGAATCCCTTGGGCACACGCTTCATCGCGATTTTGCGCAGGTCGAAAATGTTGTAGGCGTTCAGGTCGTCGCTCATCGGGTGTTCCTTGGTCAGGCGGCCGCAGTTTGCTGCATCTAGAGTCTGCGGCACATGGTGGACGCATGGCGCGTCACGGCGCGCGCGAAGGGCGCAAAGATACCGCGAATCAGCACGTAATGGCTAGTCGGGGCGACGGTCTGCCGGGGTTCGCATATTGGGCCGGCTGCCTATTCGGCACGTATGCCGGAAGCCTTGATCACCTGTGCCCAGCGCGTCGATTCGTCGCGGATCAGCGCGCCTAGCTCAGCCGGCCCAAGCAGCAGCGGGTCCATGCCCTGCTTGACCAGGGTATTGCGCATGTCGTCGTTGTTCATCACCGCGGCGAGCGAGCCGTGCAGCTTGTCGATCACCGGTTTCGGTGTCCTGGCCGGCACGAAGACCGCGCCCCAGGAATTGACGTCAAAACCCTTCAGGCCCTGTTCGTCCAGGGTTGGCATGTCCGGCGCACCTGGCGAACGGCGAAGCGTGGTCACACCCAGTGCGCGCAACTTGCCCGAGATCACATGCGGCATCGTCGCGGCGAGCCCGGCGCAGTACATCTGGGTCTGGCCGGCGATGGTGTCGACCACCGCCGGCGCGCCGCCCTTGTACGGCACATGCAGCAGGTCGAGACCGGCCATCACCTTGAGCATTTCGACGCACAGATGCGGTGTGCCGCCGACGCCGGAGGAGGCGAAGGACAGCTTGCCCGGCCTTGCCCTGGCGTATGCGATGAACTCCTGCAGGTTCTTCACCGGAAGCGAGGCGTTGATTACCAGCAGGTACGGCACCACCGCGATCAGTGTCACCGGTGCCAGGTCTTTCTCGGGGCTGTAGCCGAGCTTTTTGTAGAGGTGCGGGCCGATCGACAGCAGGCCGCCCGTACCGTAGAGCAGCGTGTGGCCGTCGGCCGGTGAGCGCGCGACCAGTTCAGCGCCGATGTTGCCACTGGCGCCGGCGCGGTTGTCCACCACGACATTGATGCCCAGCCGCTCGGCGAGTTTCGGCGCGACCTGCCGCGCGAGGATGTCGTTGGAGCTGGCCCCTGCGGGATAGGGGACGACGAGACGGACGGGACGGTTCGGATATTTTTCCGCGGCAATGGCTCCTGCGGCGCTGGCGAATGCGCAAATGCCGGCCAGAAGCAAACCGATGCTGATGCGATGACCCATGCCACATCTCCCCGCAGAGTACGGATGCTGCCGGCGGACTGGATGTCGACCGGGATGTGCAACTGGTGTTACATGACGCAGTATTTTCCGGATCAGTGTTTCTTGGGCACGTAAAGATCGGTGATCGTGCCTTCCGCCATTTCCGCAGCGAAAAACAGTGTTTCCGAAAGCGTCGGATGCGGATGGATGGTGAGGCCGATATCGTGCGAGTCGGCGCCCATTTCCAGTGCCAGCACGGCCTCGGCGATCAGCTCACCGGCGTTGACGCCGGTCATTGCCGCGCCAAGCAGGCGCCGCGTGTTCTTGTCGAAGATAGCCTTGGTCATGCCTTCGTCGCGGCCGGTGGCCAGTGCGCGGCCGCTGGCGGCCCAGGGGAACACGGCTTTGTCGTATTCGATCCCCTGCGCCTGGGCCTGGGTTTCGGTGAGGCCCATCCAGGCGATTTCCGGATCGGTGTAGGCCACCGAAGGAATCGTGCGTGCATCAAAAAACGCCTTGTGGCCGGCGATGACTTCGGCTGCGATCTTGGCTTCGTAGGTCGCCTTGTGCGCGAGCATCGGTTCGCCGCAGACATCGCCGATGGCGTAGATGTGGGGCACGTTGGTGCGCTGTTGCTTGTCGACCGGGATGAAGCCGCGCTCATTGATGCTGACACCCGCTGCTTCGGCCTTGATCTCGCGGCCGTTGGGGCGGCGGCCGACGGACATCAGCGCGGCGTCGAAGGTGTCGGTGCTGGTCTTGCCGTCGGTGGTTTCGAAGGTGACCTTCAGGCCGCCCTTCTGTGCCTCGATCTTCGCGACCTTGGTCTTGAGCAGGATTTTTTCGTAGCGTTTCTCGATGCGTTTCGCCAGCGGCCGCACCACATCCTTGTCGGCGCCGGGGATCAGGCCGTCCATCAATTCGACGACGGTGATTTTTGAACCCAGCGCGTCGTACACCGTCGCCATCTCGAGGCCGATGATGCCGCCACCGATGATCAGCATGCGTTTCGGCACTTCGGCGAGTTTGAGTGCGCCGGTGGAATCGATGATGCGCGGATCCTCATAGGGAAAACCCGGAATCTTCGCGACCGAGGAGCCGGCGGCGATGATGCACTGCTCGAAGCCGACGGTTTTCACACCGTCGGCGGTTTCGACGCGGATGGTGTTGGCCGACGCGAATTCACCGCGGCCGGTGACCACCTGCACCTTGCGCTGTTTGGCCAGTCCGCCGAGGCCCTTGGTCAGCTTGCCGATCACGCCGTCTTTCCACGCGCGCAGCTTGTCGATCTCGATTTTCGGTTTGCCGAAGGTGATGCCGGCGTGTGCGGCTTCGTCGGCCTCGGTGATGACCTTGGCCATGTGCAGCAGCGCCTTTGACGGAATGCAGCCGACGTTGAGGCAGACGCCGCCGAGTGTCGGATAACGTTCGATCAGCACGACTTTCTTGCCAAGGTCGGCGGCGCGAAAGGCCGCGGTGTAACCGCCGGGGCCGGCGCCGAGCACGACGACTTCGGCGTGGATGTCGGCCTTCACGGCAGGATTGGGCGCGGAGGATTGAGGGGCGGGCGCAGCAGCAGGCTTCGCAGCGGCTGGCGCTGGTGCAGCTGTCTGCGGCGCAGGTGCGGCAGCGCCGGCTTCTTCCAGTGTCAGGATCACCGAACCCATCGACACCTTGTCGCCGGGTTTCAGGCTGACGGCCTTGACCACGCCGGCGCTGGGCGCGGGTATGTCCATGGTCGCCTTGTCGGATTCCAGCGTGACCAGCGGGTCTTCCGCACTGACGCTGTCGCCGGGTTTTACCAGCACCTCGATCACCGGGATGTTCTTGAAATCACCGATGTCCGGGACCTTCACTTCCAGGGTTTTGCCCATGAAAAATTCTCTTTTAAAATCAAATACTTACAATTTGTTCGCAATCAGCCGCGGATGTGACCGTCGCCGAACACCACGTACTTGAGCGAGGTCAGGCCTTCGAGGCCGACCGGGCCGCGGGCGTGGATTTTGTCGGTGGAAATGCCGATCTCAGCGCCGAGGCCGTACTCGTAGCCATCGGCAAAGCGGGTCGAGGCGTTGACCATTACCGAGCTCGAATCCACCTCGCGCAGGAAGCGGCGCGCCCTGGTCACGTTCTCGGTGACGATGGCGTCGGTGTGCTGCGAGCCATAGCGCGTGATGTGTTCAATGGCTGCATCGAGGCCGTCGACGATGCGCACCGACAGGATGGCGTCGAGGTACTCGGTGTACCAGTCTTCCTCGGTCGCGGCCTTCATCGCGGGCACGACTGCGCGCGCAGCGTCATCGCCGCGCAGCTCGATCTTCTTGTCGGCGTAGATTTTGCACAGCGGCGGCAGGATCTTCGGCGCGATCGCGCGCGCGACCAGCAGCGTTTCCATGGTGTTGCAGGTGCCCAGGCGCTGGGTCTTGGCGTTGTCGGCAACGCGGATTGCCTTGTCGAAGTCGGCCTCGTCATCAATATAGACATGGCAGACACCGTGCAGGTGCTTGATCATCGGGATACGCGACTCGCGCATCAGGCGCTCGATCAGGCCCTTGCCGCCACGTGGCACGATGACATCCACGTAGTCCTGCATCGTGATCAATTCACCGACGGCGGCGCGGTCGGCGGTGGCGATCACCTGCACCGCGTCCTGCGGCAGGCCGGCGGCCTTCAGTCCTGCCTGCACACAGGCGGCGATGGCCTGGTTGGAATGCAGTGCTTCCGAGCCGCCGCGCAGGATCGCGGCATTGCCGGATTTCAGGCACAGCCCGGCCGCGTCCGCGGTCACATTGGGCCGGGATTCGTAGATGATGCCGATCACGCCCAGCGGCACCCGCATCTGGCCGACCTGGATGCCGCTCGGACGGTACTTGAGGCCGCTGATCTCGCCGATCGGATCGGGCAGCGCGGCGATCTGGCGCAGGCCGTCGGCCATGGTGGCGATGGTCTTCGGTTTCAGGGTCAGGCGGTCGATCGCGGCGGCGTCAAGCCCCTTCGCTTGCGCGGCTTCAAGATCGCGCGCGTTCTCGCGCTGCAGCGTGGTGGCCGCGTCCTCGATGGCTGCGGCCATTGCCGTCAGCGCGGCATTTTTTGTGCGCGTGTCGGCCACCGCCATCGCGCGTGAAGCGGCGCGTGCGGCCTTGCCGACACCGGTCATGTAGGTCTGGACATCCATGTTCTGGATTCTAGCAGGAGCAGGCGGTGCTGCCCCTTGGAGCGTGCATACTCAAGGCTGAGTCCATAAAGGCAAGTGCATGGGCATGGCCGCCGGTGAGTATCGCCGGCAGCGGCGTGCTAAAGGGGGATGGTGATGTCCGGAGATTCATGGTGTGTGCCGCGGCTTCTGGTCGCGGCATTGTTCGGCCTGGCGCTGTCCTCATCGCCCGGCTGTTCGAGAAAACCCAGCGAAGTGATTGTGCCCAGCGGGCCGCTGCCGGCGGACATCGAAAGCTACGGCTACTACACCAAATACCTGGATGCCGGGGGCATTCCGATCCTGGCGCCGCCCGAAGTCAGCGACATCGCGCTGTCGCGGCTGAAGGACATCGTCAACGAAATGCTGGGGAAGCGGCCCGACCTGCGGGGTGTGCTGCAGTACCAGGAAATCCGCTTTGCCATCATCCCGCAGCGCGCGTTCACGACCACCCTGCCGGAGTATCGCGACCTATACCGGTTGTTTCCCCATATCGACTGGAACACGCGCACCCGTGGCGTTGGTGCCACCGATGCCATTCCCACGGTGAGCTGCGGCGAGGAGAACCTGCTCAAGCTGCCTGATGACCCCTATGTCGGGGCCTCGATCTGCATGCATGAGTTTGCCCACACCATCCACCTCATGGCGCTGCGCAAGCAGGGGCCGGAGTTTGACGAAAAGCTGAACCACCTTTACCGCGAGGCGCGTGCCGCCGGAATCACCGCATCAACCTACATGGATGAGAATGCGGGAGAGTATTTTGCGGAGATGACGCAGACCTGGTTCAACGCCAACCGCTGCATCAATCCGCCGGATGGCATCAGCGGACCGATCTGCCGCAATGACATCCTGAAGCAGCGTGATCCCGGCATGTGGAAATTGCTCGACAGCCTGTTCCCGATGCCGGTGCGCAAGGCGTACTAGCGGCCGCAGCCGCTTCAAAACAGCGCGGGATGCGCGGCGAATGCCGCGGCAGAGATTCGCCGCTGCGGCTGGGCTTTGACGGTACCTGGATTGTTGCGCGCGAAGCGCAGCGCGAGCTGCAGCAGCTCGTCCCAAGGGTCGCCGCGCACCAGGCCTTTGACCATGCGGTCAATCAGCGCTGCATGGCGCAGTCCTTCGGTGACCTGGGCCAGTGTGAAGCGGCGCAGGTTGTTCTGCATCGCGCCCTGGTGCGAAGGGCCCCAGATGCGCGCCTCGCGCAGCATTATCGACACCGGCTTGCCGGCGTTGACACCGGCGATGATCTTGCCGATGGCGCGGATTTCCTCGGACAGCGACCACAGCACCAGCGGCGCCGCGGTGCCTTCGCCCTGCAGGCCGTCGAGCACGCGCGCCACGCGCAGCGGGTCACCTTCGAGCATGATTTCACCGAGGTTGAACACGTCGTAGCGGGCAACGTCGAGCACTGCATCGCGAATCTGGTCAAAGGTGATCGCGCCTTGCGGGTACAACAGCGCGAGTTTCTGCACTTCCTGATAGGCGGCGAGCAGGTTGCCCTCTACGCGGTCGGCGATGAAGTCGAGTGTCGCGGCATCGGCGTCCTGTTCCTGGGCGGCGAGCCGTGCGGCGATCCACTGCGGCAGCGCCTTGCGTGTGACCGGCCTGGCTTCGACGGCGATACCTGCGCGTTCCAGTGCCTCGAACCAGGCCGCCTTCTGGCCGCGCCAGTCGAGGTCTGACACGGTGATCAGGGTCACGGTGTCCGGAGGCAGCGATTTGCAGTAGGCCTGCAGCGTTTCGCCGCCCTCCTTGCCGGGCTTGCCGGTGGGAATGCGCAGCTCCAGGAGTTTTTTCGAGGCGAACAGCGACTGCGAATTGCCGGCGAGCGCAAGCTGGCTCCATTTGAAGCCGGAGTCGGCGGTCAGCACCTCACGTTCGGAATAGCCTTCGGCGCGCGCCCTGGCGCGGATGCGGTCGCCGGCTTCGAGTGCGAGCAGCGGTTCAGTGCCGAAGACGGTATACAGCGGTTGTAATTCCCGCTTCAGGTGTCCGGCAAGCTGTTCGGTTGGCACACGCATGAGATGCCGCGCATGCTATCGCAAAACGCGCTGCGTGACGATGACCGGATTACGCCGTGGGCAGTCGCGTTGCCTGCAGGCGGCGCAGCAGTTGCTGGATGGCGTCGGCCTGCATGTCGCGGAACAGCAGCGCCTCTTCCGATTCCTTGGACAGTGTTTCGTTGTCGTTGAAGGAAAAATCGCGGTTGAGCACGATCTCGCTGGCCGGCGCCACTTCAGCACCCTTCTGGTCGACCAAGCGGTAGGCCACGCGGTAGCGTAATTGGTACTCGCGCACGCGGCCGGTGCCGGAAAGTGACAGGATGTTTTTTTCGCGCAGTTCGGTGATCAGCACCAGGGTCGCCGCGGCGTCCTTCTGCACACTGACCACGCGGGTGCTGCTGCCGGAAGTCACCGCGCGCCGGAATTGGGTCGCGAACTGCGAGGTCGGCGCGGCCTGCACGAACAGCGTGTCAAAGGGCAGGGTTGCGGAGCCGCGCAACTGGAAGCCGCAGCCCCCCAGCAGCAGGGCGGCCAGCGCAAGGGCGGCGGACAGCATTTTTGACGGAAATTTCATCGGTTCAGACCACGACGTTGACCAAACGTCCCGGAACAATAACAACTTTTTTCGCCGGCTGCCCGGCCATGAATTTTTGCACTTCCGGGTGGGCCAGCACCGCGGCCTCGATGGCCGCCTTGCCGGCATCGCGGGCGACACGGATGTCGCCGCGCTTTTTGCCGTTGACCTGCACCACCAGCTCGGTTTCGGACTCGATCAGGGCGGCGGCATCGGGTTCCGGCCAGGGCGCATCGAGCATGTCGCTGCCGTAGCCGAGGTCGATCCACAATTGGTGGCCGATGTGCGGGGTGATCGGCGAGAGCAGGCGCAGCAGCATCGAGGTACCTTCGTGCAGCACCGCGTTGACTGCATCATCGTTGCCGCCCTTAAGCACGCCTTCGAGCGTATTCAGCATTTTCATCGCGGCCGAAGCCACGGTGTTGAACTGGTGGCGGCCGAGGTCGTAGTTGGCCTGTTTCAGCACTGCGTGCAATTCGCGGCGCGCGGCGGCGAGTGTTGCCGGCAGTGTTGCCGGCAGCGCAACCTTGCCGCGTTGTGCGGCTTCGAAACCCAAAGACCACACCCGGCGCAGGAAACGCGCGGCGCCTTCGACGCTGGCATCCGACCACTCGAGCGTCTGCTCGGGTGGTGCGGTGAACATCATGTAAAAGCGCGCGATATCCGCGCCATAGGTCTCGATCAGCGCCTGCGGATCGACGCCGTTGTTCTTGGATTTCGACATGGTGCCGATGCCGCCGGATTCCACCGGCTGGCCGTCGGCGCGCAGCACCGCGCCGCTGCGATTACCCTGGGCATCGACGCTGACATCAACATCGGCCGGGTTGTAATAGGTGATGCGGCCCGCCGCGGGTTTGCGGAAAAAGATTTCGTTGAGCACCATGCCCTGGGTGAGCAGGTTCTTGAACGGCTCATCCAGCTTTACGAGGCCGAGATCGCGCATGGCCTTGCTCCAGAAGCGCGAGTACAGCAGATGCAGGATCGCGTGTTCGATGCCGCCGATGTACTGGTCGGCGGGCAGCCAGTAGTTGACGCGTTCATCGACCATCGCGGTCTTGCTGTCGGCGCAGGCGTAGCGCAGGTAGTACCAGGACGAATCGACGAAGGTGTCCATGGTGTCGGTTTCGCGCTTCGCCGGCTGGCCGCATTTCGGGCAGCTGCAATTGACGAAATCGGCGCGTTTGTTCAGCGGATTGCCGCTGCCGTCCGGCACGCAGTCCTCGGGCAGCACTACCGGCAAATCTTTATCAGGCACCGGCACATCGCCACAGCTCGCGCAGTGGATGATCGGGATCGGGCAGCCCCAGTAACGCTGGCGCGAGACGCCCCAGTCGCGCAGGCGGTAGAGCACCTGTTTTTCGCCGAGGCCTTTGGCCGCGAGATCGGCGGCAATGGCATCCACTGCCGCGGAGTGCTTTAGACCATTGTATTTATTGGAGTTTTTGCAAACACCCCGTTCCTTGTCCGCGTACCACTCCTGCCAGCCGTTGGTGGAGAAGGCCTGACCTTCGATATCGATGACCTGTTTGATCGGCAGCTGGTACTGCCGGGCGAAATGAAAATCGCGCTCGTCATGCGCCGGCACCGCCATCACCGCGCCTTCGCCGTAACTCATCAGCACATAGTTGCCTACCCAGACCTCGATTTTTTCACCGGAGAGCGGATGCTCGACAAAAATCCCCGTCGGCATGCCTTTCTTTTCCATCGTCGCAAGGTCGGCTTCCATCACCGAGCCGCGTTTGCATTCGTCGATGAAGCCGGCGAGTTTGGCGTTGCCCTGCGCGGCGCGTGCGGCGAGCGGATGTTCCGCTGCGACGGCGACGAAGGTGACACCCATGATGGTGTCGGCGCGGGTGGTGAACACCCACAGTTTTTCGGCCTTGCCGTCCAGCGTGTACGGGAAGGCAAAGCGCACGCCGTAACTCTTGCCGATCCAGTTCGCCTGCATCGCTTTCACCCGCTCCGGCCAGCCGGGCAGGGTATCGAGTGCGGACAGCAGTTCGTTGGCGTACTTGGTGATCGCCAGGTAGTAGCCGGGGATCTCGCGTTTTTCGACCGTCGCACCGGTGCGCCAGCCCTTGCCGTCGATGACCTGCTCGTTGGCGAGCACGGTCTGGTCAACCGGGTCCCAGTTCACGACCTGGGTCTTCTTGTAGGCAATGCCTTTTTCGAGCAGGCGCAGGAACAGCCACTGGTTCCAGCGGTAGTAGTCGGGGCTGCAGGTGGCGAGTTCGCGGCTCCAGTCGATGGCGAAACCCAGCGACTTCAGCTGCTTGCGCATGTAGGCGATGTTGTCCCAGGTCCACTGCGCCGGCGGCACGCCGTTGGCCATGGCCGCGTTCTCGGCGGGCAGACCGAAGGCATCCCAGCCCATCGGCTGCAGGACGTTGAACCCCTTCATCCGGTGGTAACGCGTCAGCACATCGCCGATTGTGTAATTTCGCACATGGCCCATGTGCAGCTTTCCCGAGGGATACGGGAACATCGACAGGCAGTAGTATTTGGGCTTGCCGCCACCTTCAACGGCGCGGAAAGAGTCGCGGGTCTGCCAGAACTGCTGGGCGTCGCGTTCGATGGTCTGCGGATTGTATTTTTGCTGCATGATGCGGGTTGTGTGTCCGTCGATCCGATGAACGGCGCGTGCGGACTGGAATAAACGGCGGCGGGTTTTTGTTCGGGCGGTGATTATAACGGTTCCCCCCTTGTTCCCATTCATTTCCGGCCGCAGGCGCGGCCTTCAGGAGACAGGCATGTTGATGCGTATCGTTGTGGTGCTGGGTCTGGTGTTGTCGGCCCTGAATGCAGTGGCTGCGACGCTGAGCGTCGAGGCGGTGGTGAGCCCGGCCTGGGTCGAGCGCGGGACCGGCAGCCGCGAGCCGCTGACCCCCGGGCTTGCGCTGCGCAGCGGCGACCGGGTGATCACCGGCGGCGGCGCGCGCGCGCTGCTGCGCATGTCCGAGGGCAGCGCGGTGAAGCTGGGCGAAAACGCCACCTTCGGAGTTGACCGGCTTGACGAGAAAAACACCGGTGCCGGCCGTGCGGTCAGCGGTGCGCTCAGTGTGGCGCAGGGCGCCTTCCGGTTCACCACGCGCTTTTTCGGCAATCAGCGTTCGCGCCGTGACCTCGACATCCGGGTCGCCACGGTGACCGCCGGCATCCGCGGCACCGACCTCTGGGGCAAGGGCAGCGCCGAGCGTGACATCGTCTGCCTGATCGAGGGCAAGATCGAAGTCGAACACCGTGGCGAAAAATTCGCGATGAATGAGCCGCTGTCCTTCCTGATCGCGCCCCGTGAAGGTCCGCGCCTGCCGGTGGCGCCGGTGCCCGAAGCGCAACTCAAGGAATGGGCCGCCGAGACCGAAATCGCCCCGGCCAGCGGCGCCAGCCGCCGCGACGGCAAACATCGCATCGCGGTGGCGAGCAATATCGATGCCGCCGCGGCAAAAGAGGCTGCCAGCCGTCTGCGCAGCGCCGGTTATCCGGCCGCGGTGCGCGCCTACCGCAGCGGTGAAGTGCTGCGTTACGACGTCAACATCTCGGGTCTCGCCAGTGCCGAAGACGCCGCAAAAATGGAAGGCGCGTTACGCACGGCAGGCCTGTTGTAGCAGCGGGCAGTACCGGACGGGGGCAGGGGGTCACGTATAATCGGCCTTGTTTTTCGATTGCGTTTTCGAGCATGTTTTGTCGGGACGTTTGCCGAGCACGATGACTTCCGCCTGAGTCCCGCATTTGACCACTCCCGCCTTCCTCACCGGTCTCAACGACCACCAGCTTGAAGCTGTCACGCTGCCCCACCAGTCGGCGCTGATACTTGCCGGCGCCGGCAGCGGCAAGACACGCGTGCTGACCACGCGTATGGCCTGGCTGATCCAGACCGGTCAGGTCAGCCCGATGGGTGTGCTCGCGGTGACCTTCACCAACAAGGCAGCGAAGGAGATGCTGACACGGCTCACCGCGATGCTGCCGATCAACACCCGCGGCATGTGGGTGGGCACCTTTCACGGCCTGTGCAACCGGATGCTGCGCGCGCATTACCGCGAGGCCGGGCTGCCGCAGCTGTTCCAGATTCTCGACACCCAGGACCAGTTGGCCCTGGTGAAGCGCCTGATGAAGGCGATGAACATTGACGATGAACGTTACCCGCCGCGCCAGGCGCAGTGGTTCATCGCCGCGCAGAAGGAGGAAGGCAAACGCGCCGACAAGGTCGAGCCCTACGATGATTTCTCGCGGCGCATGGTCGATTTCTACGCCGAATACGACCGCCAGTGCCAGCGCGAGGGTGTGGTCGATTTCGCGGAACTGTTATTGAGATCCTACGAACTGCTGTCACGCAACGATGTGCTGCGTGAACATTATGCCGGCCGTTTCCGCCACATCCTGGTCGACGAATTCCAGGACACCAACCGCCTTCAGTACCGCTGGTTGCAGCAACTGGCCGGGCCGGATAGCGCGATTTTCGCGGTCGGCGACGACGACCAGTCGATCTACGGCTGGCGCGGCGCATCCACCGCCAACATGCAGGACCTGCAGCGCGATTTTCACATCGACCGCGTGATCAAGCTCGAGCAGAACTACCGTTCGCACGGCAATATTCTCGAGGCCGCCAACACACTGATCGCGCACAACCGCAAGCGCCTGGGCAAGGAGCTGTGGACCGAGGACAGCAAGGGTGAACCGCTGCGCGTGTTTGAGGCGGCTTCCGATTACGAGGAGGCCGGCTATGTGGTGGAAGAGGTGCGCGCGCTGCGCGCCGCCGGCGAGCGGCTGGCCGACATCGCCGTGCTCTACCGCTCGAATGCGCAGTCGCGGGTGGTCGAGCACGCGCTGTTCACTGCTGGCATGCCGTACCGCGTTTATGGCGGACTGCGCTTTTTCGAGCGCCAGGAAATCAAGCACGCACTGGCCTATCTGCGGCTGGTTGCCAACCAGGAGGATGACGGCGCGCTGTTGCGGGTGATCAATTTCCCGACGCGCGGCATCGGTGCACGCAGCCTCGAGCAATTGCAGGGCATGGCAAGTGAAGGCGGCATCAGCCTGTGGGCGGCGGCCTGTGCCAATACACTTTCAGGCAAGGCCGCGGCGAGCATCGCGGGCTTCGTCAAATTGATCGAAGCGATGCGCATCGCCACCACCGGGCTGCCGCTGCCCGAGGCGATCAGCCATGTCGTCGAGCACAGCGGGCTGGCCGCGCACTACCGCAACGAGAAGGAAGGCGCGGACCGGCTGGAAAACCTGGACGAACTGGTCAATGCCGCGGCGCTGTACGTCGAGGAGCGTGCGACGCAGATTCCGGCTGAAGGCGCGCCAGCGGAAGAGGAAATGGACGAGCTGACCGCTTTTCTGTCCCATGCCGCGCTGGAAGCCGGCGAGCACCAGGCCGAGGCCGGTGCCGATGCACTGCAGCTGATGACCGTGCATTCCGCAAAGGGTCTGGAATTCCATGCGGTGTTCATCACCGGCCTCGAGGAGGGCCTGTTCCCGCACGAGAACAGCATGACCGAGGCCGATGGTGTCGAGGAGGAGCGGCGGCTGATGTATGTCGCGCTGACCCGCGCGCGGCGCCGGCTTTATCTGCTGCTGGCTCAAAGCCGCATGTTGCACGGGCAGACGCGCTACAACGTGCCGTCGCGGTTTTTCCGCGAGCTGCCGGAAAACCTGCTGCAGCGGGTCAATCACATCCGCCAGGCCCCGGCCTTCGCGCGGCAGTCCGCAGCGGCCTATGGTGCTGCCGCGGCTTCCTGGCGCGAAGCCTCCACGGCGCCCGCGTTGCAGTCGCGTGAATTGCCCTGGCGTATCGGCCAGGCGGTGACCCATGCCAAGTTCGGCGCCGGGGTCATCGTCAATGCCGAGGGCGGCGGGGCCGATGCGCGGGTGCAGGTGAATTTCAGGAACAGCGGACTGAAATGGCTGGCGCTGGCCTACGCCAAACTCGAAGCGGTCTGAGCGTAACGACCCGACTCAATCCTGAATGGATTCGGCGTCGGCGGGTTCTTCAGGCGTGACGAAGATGTCGCGGTAGGATGCGTAGATGCTTGGCACCACGACGGGTGCCAGCAGCCACAGTCCGAGGTCGAGCATGCGCGCCGCCATGGCCATGGGCATGGCCACCACCATTACCGCGAACAGCACAAGGCCATAGACAAAAAATGCACCGGGGTTGCGGTAGCAGGCTACCAGGCTCGCGCGCATCGCCACCAGCGGCGGCAGTCCGTCGAAATACACCAGCAGCGGCGCGAACCACAGCGCCATCATCACCACGACCGACAGCACCCATCCCGCCAGCATGGCCGTAAGCACCTCCGGCGCGGAAGCGCGTATCTGCTCGATCTGCTCCGGGGTCAGTTGCTGCTGTGTTGAAAGCCGGATGATTTCCTGCAGCGCATCACCGCCCAGCGCCATCATCGTCGCCAGCACCAGCAGATTACAGGTGATCGACAGGGCGCCGAGCAGAAGCAGCGCACGGGTGTTGCGGGTGAATCCGGCGAGCAGGTAACCAAAGGCCGGGGGTTTGCCGAATTCAATGGCCCTGCACAGTTCCATCATGCCGGCGAGCACCACCGGCATCGCCACCAGGAACAGGGGGCCGATAAAGGGAATCAGCAGCAGGATTTTCAAAGCCAGAAACGAGGCCCCCAGGATCACCAGCCACAAGCCGGCGTGACGGCGGAACAGGGCGGCGCCGGAAACCAGCCATTGCCAGCCTCTTGCCGCAGTATGGGAGCGAATTTCCATGGCTCTGAGGGTAGCAGCTAAGTTGGCGATTAAGTTGGCAACTGAGCGGGCAACTGCGGCGGCACCCGCTGGTCGCGGATACGCAGTGCGAGGATGCGCCGGAAGTGGCCGGGGTCCTTGGCGTGGGTCAGTTCACCGGCCCGCGGCAGATGGAAATCGTACAGGCGTGATATCCAGAATCGTAACGCGCCCGCGCGCAGCATCGCCGGCCAGGCCACCTGTTCCTCCGGCGTGAAGCGGCGCACCGCGGCATAAGCGTCGAGAAAGGCGCGGATGCGCGGCGGATCAAAGCTGCCGTCGCTGCCGGTGCACCAGTCGTTGACGGCAATCGCCACGTCGTAGAGCAGCGCATCGGTGCAGGCAAAGTAGAAGTCGATGACGCCGGCGACCCGGTCACCGCTGAACAGCACGTTGTCGCGGAACAGGTCGGCGTGGATCGCGCCGCGTGGCAGCCGTTCGCGGGTGGTGCCGGCCTGAAAGGCGATTTCGTCGCGCAGCAGTGTGGCGTCTTCAGCGTTGATGAAGGGCAGGACTTCGGACTGCGCCGCGGTCCACCACGCGGCACCGCGCGGATTATCCATTTGTGCCGGATACGATAGGCCCGCGAGATGCAGTTGCGCCAACGCCGCGCCGATCGCGGCGCATTGCGCGGCCGACGGTGCCTCGACATCGCGTCCGTCAAGGCGCACCACCAGCGCAGCCGGTTTGCCATTGAGGGTGCCGAGAAGACCGCCCTTGCGGTCGACCACCGGGTTGGCACTGGGCACGCCCAGACGCGCGAGATGCGCCATCAGTCCGAGGTAGAACGGCAGTTCAGCAGCGGAGAGTTTTTCGAACAGGGTCAGCACCCAGCGGCCGGCGCTGGTGGTGACGAAATAATTGGTGTTCTCGATGCCGGCGTTGATGCCCTGCAGGTCCTGCAGGTCGCCGACGTCATAGCCGCGCAGCCAGATGCTCAGCTCATCGCGGGTGACGGTGGTGAATACGGACATGTGTCGGCGGTCGCCTGCCTTGAAGCGGGGCGCCGTGTTTCAGAACTGGTGGATGACCCACATCGGCGGCCGGATGCCGCTGTCGTGTGATTCCTGGCGGGTGAATTTGCCGTCGCCACGCTGATCGATCATGTAGTACGGACGGCCGTTCGGTGGCGTGACCCGGATCATGTAGAGCTTGCCGCCGACACGGTATTCCTCGACCTGGTCGTCGCCGCGCTTGCGGATGGTGACCTGCGGCTCGAGGGCAGGATCGACTTCGAATCCGGGCGGTGGCGGAGGCGGTTCCGGAATCGGCTGCGCGCGTGAGCGGTCCTGGGCCAGTGCGGGCAGGGTGAGCGCCAGCAGGGCAGCGAGGGCGATGAGGCGGAGGGATGGGCGCATGGTTTTGGCAGTGGCGGGCGGGTGGCGATCTGAACCGTGATTATCCGGCTTTCGCCCGGCTTTTGAAAGGCGAGAAGGACATGAAAAGAGCAGAAAAAATGTGAAAGAGAGGACACCGAAGGCGCGGCCGGAATGACTCTGCGATAATCAATGCTCTTCGTCCGCGCAATCCGCGCTCGACAAATCGGCTTCCTGAAGACACGCATGAAAACCCTGCTCCTGGTCGATGGTTCCTCCTATCTCTACCGTGCCTTCCATGCCATCCGCGACCTGAGCAACAGCAGGGGCGAGCCTACCAATGCCATCTACGGCGTGCTCATGATGCTGCGCCGGCTGCACAAGGACGTGCCCGCCGAGTACAGCGCCTGTGTGTTTGATGCCAAGGGCAGGACTTTCCGAGATGATCTGTATTCCGAGTACAAGGCCAACCGCCCGCCGATGCCGCCGGAACTGGCTTCGCAGATCGCGCCGCTGAAGGAGGCCATCATCGCCATGGGCTGGCCGCTGCTTGAGATCGAAGGGGTCGAGGCCGATGACGTGATCGGCACGCTGGCGCGCGAGGCCGAGCGCGCCGGCCTGCGTGTGGTGATCTCCACCGGCGACAAGGACATCACCCAACTGGTGACGCCGCAGATCACCCTGGTCAACACCATGTCCAACGAAACACTGGATGTCGCCGGCGTCGAGCAGAAGTTCGGCGTGTCGCCGGAGCGCATCATCGATTATCTGACGCTGATCGGTGATGCGGTGGATAACGTGCCGGGTGTGCCCAAGGTCGGCCCGAAGACCGCGGTGAAATGGCTGAAGGAGCACGGCACGCTCGATACCATCGTCGCCAGGGCGGATGCCATCGGCGGTGCGGTCGGCGAGAATCTGCGCAAGACACTGGACTGGCTGCCCAAAGCGCGCGAGTTGCTGACCATCAAATGTGATGTGCCGCTGCCGGTGCGGGTCGAAGGCCTCGGACCGCAGCCGCAGGACAAGGCGAAGCTGGCGGTGCTGTTCGAACGTTTTGAATTCAAGACCTGGCGGCGTGAACTCGATGATGTGGCCGCTGCTGATGCGGGCGCGGCGCCCGATGCCGCCGTCGCGCCGCTTCAGCGGGTGGAGCATCCGCGGAATTACGACACTGTGCTCAGCGAAGAACTGCTGGAACAGTGGCTGCAGCGCATCGATGCCGCGGAACTGACCGCGGTCGATACCGAAACCACCAGCCTGGATCCGCTGCGCGCCGAGCTGGTTGGCATTTCGCTCGCCACCGAAGCGGGCCGCGCCGCCTATATTCCCGTGGGCCATGCCTATGCCGGCGCGCCGGAGCAACTGTCACGTGCGACCGTGCTGGCCAAACTCAAGCCCTGGCTGGAGAGCGCGCAACACGCCAAGCTCGGTCAGCACATCAAGTACGACAGTCATGTCTTCGCCAACTGCGGCATCACCCTGCAGGGCATTGCACACGACACGCTGCTCGAATCCTATGTCCTCGAAAGCCATCAGCGGCATGACATGGATTCCCAAGCGCAAAGAATTTTATCAATAAAAACAATTACTTATGATGAAATGACGGGCACCGGAGCGAAACGCATCGGTTTCGAGCAGGTCGCCGTCGAACGCGCCGCCGAATACGCCGCGGAGGACGCCGACATCACGCTGCAACTGCATCAGGCGCAATACCCGCGCCTCGCTGCCGATGAAAAGCTGCGCCACATCTACGCCGACATCGAGATGCCGGCGATGCGCGTGCTCTACACGATGGAACGCAACGGCGTGCTGATCGACGAAAAACTGCTGACCGAACTGTCGGCGGAGTTCGGCACCAAAGTGCTGGAGATCGAGAAACGCGCGCATGAGCAGGCCGGCCAGCCCTTCAACCTGAGTTCGCCGAAACAGATCCAGGAAGTGCTGTTTGAAAGGCAGGGCCTGAAGCCGGTGAAAAAAACACCGGGCGGCGCGCCATCCACTGACGAAGAATCACTCGAAGAGCTGGCGCTCGACCATCCGCTGCCGAAACTGATTCTCGAATATCGCGGCCTCGCCAAACTGAAATCGACCTATACCGACAAGCTGCCGGGCATGATCAACCGCAGCACCGGCCGCGTACACACCAGCTATGGCCAGGCCACCGCGGTGACCGGACGGCTGGCGAGCAGCGATCCCAATCTGCAGAACATCCCGATCCGAACGGCCGAGGGCCGGCGCATTCGCGAAGCCTTCATCGCGCCGCCGGGCTCGCAGATCGTGTCGGCTGACTATTCGCAGATCGAGTTGCGCATCATGGCGCACATCTCGAAAGACGAGAGCCTGCTCAAGGCCTTCGCCGCCGGCGAGGACATTCACCGTGCGACGGCCGCGGAAATTTTCGGTGTCGGGCTGGCCGCAGTGGACAACGAGCAGCGGCGCTACGCCAAGGTCATCAACTTCGGCCTGATCTACGGCATGTCGGCCTTCGGCCTCGCGCGCGAGTTGAATCTCGAACGTGCCGCAGCCCAGCAGTACATGGACCGCTATTTCCAGCGTTATCCCGGTGTTGCCGAATACATGCGCGTCACCCGCGAGCAGGCGCACCGGCAGGGTTATGTCGAAACCGTATTCGGACGCCGGCTGTGGCTGCCGGAAATTCGCAGCAGCAACGGCAATCGCCGCCAGGGTGCGGAACGCGCGGCGATCAATGCGCCGATGCAGGGCACCGCCGCCGACCTGATCAAGATGGCGATGATCGCGGTGCAGCGCTGGCTGGAAGACGAAAAGCTCGGCACCCGGTTGATCATGCAGGTGCACGACGAGCTGGTGCTTGAGGTGCCGGACGCCGAACTCGAGCAGGTCCGCGCAGGACTGAGCCGCTTGATGACCGGCGTTGCGCAGCTCGCGGTGCCGTTGCTTGTGGAAGTCGGTGCAGGACCAAACTGGGACCGCGCGCACTGACACACTGTTGTGCACGTCGGCGCAAGCCGCTGCAGATCGCGCGGTACGGAACTTGCAAGGTGGAGGTCATGCCGGCCGGGGCTGCGCATTTCTCCACTTTTCGCCGAGGTGAGTTCCGATGAGTACACTGTCGTTCCGTCTTCGCCTGTCCACACTGGTGCGCGCCGCACTGATTACGTGCGCGCTGCCGCTGGCAGCGCCTGCGCTTGCCGCCTACCCGGAGCGCCCGATCCGGCTGATCGTGCCGCTGGGTGCCGGCAGTTCCGCTGACATCATTGCGCGCATCATCGGCGCCGAACTGACCAAGGTACTCGGCCAGCAGATTGTCGTTGACCTGCGGCCGGGTGCGGGCGGCACCATCGGCACCACCCAGGGTGCGAAGGCGACGGCCGACGGGCATACGCTGCTGCTCGGCACCAACGGTACGTTGGCGATCAATCTCGGTCTCTACAAGGAACTCAGTTACAACCCGGTCAAGGATTTCATGCCGATTGCCAATCTCGGCGCGGTGGTCAACATCCTTTGCGTACATCCATCCAATCCGGCAAAAGGGGTGATGGATCTGGTGGCACAGGCCAGGGCCAAACCCGGTGCAGTCAATTACGCTTCCGGTGGCGCCGGCACCACGCACCATCTTTCGGGTGAACTGCTGAAGTCGATGACCGGCATCGACATTGTCCATGTCGCCTATCGCAGCGCGGCCGATGCCGCGACTTCAGTGATTGCCAACCAGACGCAGATGACTTTTCTCAACGTGCCGGTGGTGCGTGGCCACATCGAGCAGGGGCGGATGAAAGGTCTCGGCGTGACCAGCCTCAAGCGCTCCGAATTCGTGCCGGACATTCCGACGTTGGACGAGCAGGGTTTGAAGGGTTATCTCGTCGATGCCTGGTTCGGCCTGTTTGCGCCGGCCGGCACGCCGCAGGCTGTGATAACCCGGCTCAACACCGAGTTGCTGCGCATCACTGCCGATCCTGCAGTGCGTGGTTCACTGCAGAAGGCAGGCTTCCAGCAGGTTGAAGCGCTGACGCCTGCGGCCTTCGGCAAGCTGCTCGCTGCGGAAATCGCGCGCTGGGTGCCCATCGTCAAGGCCTCCGGTGCGCAGGCCAACTGAAAGGTGAACCAGGCTGCGGCAGGCTGGCGCAGCGCGCTTTGAATATTTTGCACTGCTGCTAACGCAGCGCGCTTTGAATATTTTGCGCTACTGCTAACGCAGCGCGCTTTGAATATTTTGCGCTACTGCTAACGCAGCGCGCCGAACACCTTTTTCACGATGTCGCTGGTGGCTCCGACCGGATTCTGGCGGAAATTCTTTTCCTGCTCGGCAATCATCAGATAAAGACCATCGAGCGCCTTGCGCGTGACATAGGTCTCGATTGAGGCGTCTTCGGCCTTCACCAGGCCGAGTGAGGCGCCCTGGCTGGCCAGGCTGTTGTACTGCTGGGCCAGGCCGGCGCGGTCGGTGGCTTTTTTCACGATCGGCAGGAAACGCTGGGTGAGCTGGGTCTGCGTGGTGCGGCGGAAATAGTCGGTGGCCGCGGTATCGCCGCCGGTGAGTATCGCCTTGGCGTCCTGCACCGACATTTTTTTGACGGCGTCCACCAGCAGTTGTCTGGCCTCCGGCGCCGCGGCTTCGGCGGCGCGGTTCATCGACAGCACCAGCTCGTCTGCCTGTTTGCGCATGCCCATCATGCGCAGGCCGCTTTCGATGCGCTGCAGGCTCGGAGGCAGCGGAATCCTGACCTTGGGATTGGCGAAATAGCCGTTTTCGGCACCCAGCAATTTGACCGCGGCTGCGGAACCATCGGTCAGTGCCTGCCTCAAACCGCTGGCGGCATCGGCATTGGAGAGATCGGCGATGCCCGCCACCGCGTGTGTGCTGGCCGCGAACGCGATGACAAATGCCGGCAGAACTCCGAAAATACGCGCAACAAAATTTTTCATGACATATTCCCGATGAGCAAATCCAGAAACCTGATTGTAGCGGTGGTGGTCGCGGCAGCGCTGGCCTTTGCCGGCCTCGCGGCATGGATGGCGCGCCCGGTGGCGCCGGCGGTGACCTTCATTACGTTGCAGGGCGAGAAAATCTCAAGCGACAGCCTGCGTGGCAAGGTTGTGCTGGTCAATTTCTGGGCCACCGACTGCGTGACCTGCGTCAAGGAAATGCCGGCGATAGGTGAGACCTACCGCAAATACCGAGACCGTGGTTTCGAGACCATCGCGGTGGCGATGCGTCACGATCCGCCCAACTACGTCATCAATTTCACCGAAAAAAACGCGCTGCCGTTCAAGGTCGCGCTGGATCCTGTGGGCGAACTCGCGCGCGCTTTTGGCGAAGTGAAGGTGACTCCGACCACCTTCGTCATCGACAGGCAGGGCCGGCTGGTGACGCGCATACTCGGCGAGCCGGACTTCGTGAAACTGCACACCCTGCTCGAGCAGAAACTGGGCGAAACCTGAAGCTGCAAAAAGGCATCGGCAGGATGGGGAGGATTTACAGGATAAAACCCCGCACTTGATCCTGCGTATCCTGTAAAAATGTGTTGCTTGCCTGCTTATTCGATTTTTCCGTCGAAGCGGTAACCGTAGCCGTGCACAGTGCAGATCAGTGACGGCTTTCTGCGGTTGCGCTCGATCTTGCGGCGCAGCTGGGTGACCAGCACGTCGATGGTGCGGGTCGATGGTGTTTTTTCGCCCATCGAGATCGCATCCAGCAACTGCTCCCGCGTCAGGGCATGTCCTGCGTTGGCGACCAGTGTCGCCAGCAGCTTGAATTCGCTGGGCGTCAGGTTCAGCACCTTGCCATCCCGGTCGCGCAGGCAGCGGCTGGCCAGATCCAGGGTCCACTGTTCGAATTTGGGCCTGCTCAGAATCGCCGCGTTCTTTTTCTCGTCGGCACGGGCGAGCAGTCGTTTGATCTTGAGCAGCATCGCGCGTGCATCGAAGGGCCGCGCGACAAAATCGTCCGCGCCCAGTTCCAGCGCGGTGACCACGGTGTCGGGATCGGAGCGGCCTGAAGCCACCAACACAGGGGTCTGCAGGCGGGTACGCAATTGTCGCAACAGCACCAGCCCGTCCTCGTCGGGCAGGTCGAGGCCGAGCACGATCAATCCGAAGTGGCCGCGATCAAGCGCGGTGCGCATACGGGCTCCGCTTTCGGCCACGGTGATGACGTAACCCTCGTTTTCCAGGCCATATCGCAGCAGGGCATGAAAAGAATCGTCATCACTGACCAACAGCAGTGTTTTTTCAGGGATTGACTGCTTTTTTTCCATTTTTTTGAAAATTAACCACTTTTTTTCTCAATATTTTGGAAATCATAACATTATTAATATAAAAATAGAATAAAAGCCTAAAAAATCAAGAATACAATCATCAGGCCTTAAATAAAACTTCAAGCAAAAGCTTGACTGGATATGGCCTTGAATCATCACGGCCATTTTGGTTGCGCAATGTCAGGGGCAGCAGAATTCGGGGGTGATATGGGCGGCAAAAGCGGTTGGGGTTCGAAGTCTTCGTGGGGCAGCCAGAATAAAGGCTGCGGTCCCCGCAACAACAACGAACCCAGCATCCCGAGCGAGGCCAAATTGGTCGGCACCGTGACCGATGGCAAGGGTCTGGTCATTAACGTTTACGCGACCCAGGTCGGCAACGACGTGGTGTTCAATATCAAGGTGATGTCGGGCAAGGCCGATCTGCGCGGCTTTTTCCTGGATACCGACAACAACCAGGCCAACGACAGTGTGGTCAGGGTGGGTGGCAACGACAACACGATGAGCGGCACCGGCCAGAAGTTCGACAAGGGCTTTGAGATCGGCACCGCGGGCCGCAGCAAGGACGATATCAGCCACACCCAGATCACCCTGAAGAATGTGTCGCTGGACAGCCTTGACGGTCTGGATTTCGGCATCCGCGCCACCAGCGTCGGCAACAACCGCTGCGACAGCGTGAAGCTGCTGGGCGAGTTTGATTTGCCGGATGCGCCGCCCCCTCCACCTCCTCCGGTACTTGGTAATTTCCCCGATTTCAAGGCGCTGTGCGGTGATGTTCAGCAGATTACGCTTTATTTTTCCGGCGGCCCCCGCGACGCCAACGGGGATGGCCTGTTCACGGTCAACCTGTACAACCTCGACCCCGGCATGGACGATGACCTCGACGGCCCACTGGCCTCGCTGCTGAGCACGCTTCGCCTGGCCGATCCCGGCATACCCGCCGACAGCGCGCTGCTCGGTGTCGCGATCAGGGGCGCGGTCTGCCACAACTATTACGCCATGGATGGCGATCCAGATGTCGATGCCGTGCCCGGCGGCGTGCTGGTGCAGGGCGCGGCGGTCGATGTGGCCTACGATTACCTGAACCTGTTCGCAGGCTGATCCGGCCTGCATGCCAGAACCGGCGGCCTGTCCGCCGGTTTTTTTTCGTCGGTGCGCGACGTGCTTTGCGCTAAAGTTCGCGGCCCTGCCGTTTTCCGCTGATTCAATTCCCCCGCGCATTCATCCACCGTGCCCCCTGCATCCGAACTCAAAGAGCTGACCACCCCGCTGCGCAGCGCCTTCCGCGCGGTTGCCGTGTTCAGTCTGGCCATCAATCTGCTGATGCTGGCACCGGCTGTGTACATGCTGCAGATGTACGACCGCGTGCTGACCAGCCGCAACGAAACCACCCTGTTGATGCTGACGCTGATCCTCGCCGGCCTGCTGGCGCTCGACGCGGCTCTTGAATGGGTCCGCTCGAGGGTGATGGTCAGGGTCGGTGCAGCCTTTGACCTGCAGCTTAATCCGCGCGTCATGGAGGCCTCGTTTGCGCGCGCCCTCTCCGGCGGCACCGCGGCACGCGGTGAAGCGCTGGCGGATCTGTCAACGCTGCGCCAGTTTCTTGCCGGCAAGGGCTTGTTCGTGTTTTTCGACGCGCCCTTTGTGCCGATTTTCATGCTGGTGATTTTCCTGCTCGATCCCTGGCTGGGCCTGTTTGCGCTGGTCTCGGTCGTGCTGCTGCTGACATTGGCCTGGTTCAATGAGTGCCTGACCGCGCCGCTGCTTGGTGAATCCGCGCAGCGCCAGAATGTCGCGGCAAGGCTCGCCGGCAAGCAACTGCGCAACGCCGAGATTGTCGCCGCGCTGGGGATGGCGGGCAGTCTGCGCGAACGCTGGCTGGCGCAGCACCTGCGATTCCTTGGCATCAGCGGTATTGCCGCCGACCGTGCCGCGGTGTTCGGTGCGCTGACCCGGTTCACGCGCCTGCTGCTGCAGTCGGGGATACTCGGCGCAGGTGCCTGGCTGGTGCTGAGTGGAAGGCTGACGCCGGGCGGCATGATTGCCGCGTCGATCCTGCTCGGCCGTGCGTTGTCGCCGGTGGATCTGGCGATCAGTACCTGGCACAGCGTGGTTTCGGCGCGCCAGGCCTGGCATCGGCTGGATGTGCTGCTGCTGCAGCATCCGGCCCAGCCTGCAGCGGCCACCGTACTGCCGCGACCGGCCGGTCAGGTGCAGGCCGAGCAACTGGTGGTCGCAGCACCGGGCAGCCGCAATCCGATCATCCGCGGCGCACGTTTCCAGGTGATGCCGGGCAAGGTGGTGGCGATCGTCGGCCCCAGCGCCTCGGGCAAATCGACACTGGCGCGTGCGCTGGTCGGCATCTGGCGGCCGCTTGCCGGCGCGGTCAGGCTGGATGGCGCCGACGTACACGGCTGGGATCGCCGCCAGCTTGGTTCCTGGGTTGGTTATCTGCCGCAGGACATCGAACTTTTCGACGGCACCATTGCCGAGAACATCGCCCGTTTTGGCGCGGCCGATTCGGAGCAGATCGTCACCGCGGCAAGACGTGCCGGTGTGCACGAGATGGTGCTCGGCTTTGCCGCGGGTTACGACACCGTGATCGGCGAAAACGGCACGGCGCTGTCCGCCGGTCAGCGCCAGCGCATCGGACTTGCGCGGGCGCTCTACGGCGATCCGGCGCTGATCGTGCTTGACGAACCGGATGCCAGCCTCGACGAGGCCGGCGAAGCCGCGTTGCGTGCCAGCCTGCTGGCGCTGAAGGAGGAGCGGCGCACGGTGTTTGTGGTCACCCACCGTGCCACGGTGCTTTCGGTGGCGGATCAGGTGATGGTGCTGGTTGACGGCCAGGTGAGGGCATTCGGTGATCGTGAGCAGGTACTGAAGCCGGTGGTGCGAAACCCTGAAAGCGCCGCAGGACCCGAGCGATGAGCGAGCGGCCTGAGCTGCCGGGCGTGATTGCCGCGCCGGACGCTGATTACCGCCGTGCCACCCGCGGCGGCCTGTGGCTGCTTGGCGCCGGTTTTGGCGGATTCATGCTGTGGGCATTGCTGGCGCCGCTGGATGAGGGTATCCCGGCCCCGGGCAATGTCTCGGTTGAAAGCAGCCGCAAGCGTGTTGACCATGC
Source organism: Betaproteobacteria bacterium Ga0077527 (assembly GCA_001464815.1). Taxonomy (GTDB): domain Bacteria; phylum Pseudomonadota; class Gammaproteobacteria; order Burkholderiales; family SG8-41. The sequence continues at coordinate 92,109 of LNDW01000022.1, forward strand.
CGCCGGCGGCATCATCGAAAAAATACTGGTGCGAGAGGGCCAGCCGGTCGAGGCCGGGCAGGACCTGATCCTGTTGAACGAAGTCCAGGCGCAGGCGGCGCTCAACGCCACACGCAAGCAGTGGCAGATTGCGCTCGCCGGCGAAGCACGGCTCAGGGCGGAACGCAGCGGGGCCACGACGATGGCGCTGCCGCCGGAACTGGCCGATGCCCCAAGCGACCCCGATGTGGCTTCGGCGATACGCGCGCAGAGTGAGCTGTTCCGCGCCCGGCGCAACGCGCTGGCCGGCGAGCTGTCGATCATCCGTGAGTCGGCGCGTGGCCTTGAAGTGCAGCTGAAGAACCTCGACCAGTTGAAGGCCGGTCGCGAAAAGCAGATACAACTGTTTGCCGAACAGCTGGCTTCATTCAACAAATTGCGCGAGCAGGGCTTCGTATCGCGCAACCAGTTGCTCGAAATCGAGCGCCAGCTGGCCGAGGTGCAGAGCCGGCAGAGCGAGGATCTTGCCAATATTGCCGGTATCAACGCCCGCCTGTCGGAATTCCGCATGCGCAGCGCGCAGCGCGAGATCGAATACCGCCGCGAGGTGGAAACCGAGCTGAGTGAGCTGCAGCGTGAGCTGGCCGCGCTTGGCGAGCGGCTTGCCGCGCAGCGCGACACCTACCAGCGGCTGACCATCCAGGCGCCGGTGGCGGGCACGGTGATGGATCTTGCGTATCACACCGTAGGCGGCACGATCAAACCCGGCGACCGCATTCTCGACATCGTGCCGGTCAGTGACGCCTTGATCTTCGAGGCACAGTTGCCTCCGCAGTACATCGATCGCATCCATGCCGGTCTGCCGGCCGAGGTTCTGCTCGACGCATTCATGGCGCGTGCCGAACAGCCGGTGGTCAGGGGCAGGGTGGAGGTGGTGTCCGGTGATGTGTTGACCGATGCGCGCACCGGCAACCGTTACTATGCGCTGCGCGTCACGGTTTCCGGCGAGGAGCTGGCCAAGCTGCGCGGCCTGCAACTGCGTCCGGGCATGCAGGGTACGGTGATGATCCGCACCGGTGAACGTACGCTGATGAATTACCTGCTGCGGCCGCTGCTGCGCCGTTTCAGCACGGCGCTGGGAGAGGCGTGAGAGCCTTCAGGAACAGGAAAAAACTGTTTATAGGATGGACAGGATATTAAGGAAGAAAAACGAAGGGCGCTTTTGACTTTATCCTGTAAATCCTGTCCATCCCATCCTGTTGATTCGGGTTTTTTCTAAACCACCCCGGCATCGTGGGCCTGCTGGTCGGCGTGGTATGAGGAGCGCACCAGCGGTCCGCAGGCAGCATGCTGAAAACCCATTTTTTCAGCCTCGGCGCCGTACATTTCAAAAACTTTCGGCTCGACGTAACGCAGCACAGGCAGGTGGTGCGAAGACGGCTGCAGGTACTGGCCGATGGTCAGCATGTCGACGTCGTGGACGCGCAGGTCGCGCATGGTCTGCAGGATTTCCTCGTCGGTTTCGCCGAGGCCGACCATCAGCCCCGATTTGGCCGGCACGTGCGGAAAACGCGCCTTGAAATCCTTGAGCAGCTTCAGCGAGTGTGCGTAGTCCGACCCGGGTCGAGCCTGCTTGTACAGCCGTGGCACGGTTTCGAGGTTGTGGTTCATCACGTCTGGCGGTCCGGCCGACAGGATGTCGAGCGCGATGTCGAGGCGGCCGCGGAAGTCCGGCACCAGGATTTCGATCCGTGTCTGTGGTGACAGTTCGCGAACCGCGTGTATGCAGTCCTTGAAGTGCTGGGCACCGCCGTCGCGCAGGTCGTCGCGGTCAACGCTGGTGATCACCACGTATTTCAGTTTCAGCGCGGCGATGGTTTCGGCGAGGTGGCGCGGCTCGTCGGCATCCGGCGGTTTCGGCCGGCCGTGCGCGACATCGCAGAACGGGCAGCGCCGTGTGCACAGGTCGCCGAGGATCATGAAGGTGGCGGTGCCCTTGCCGAAACATTCGCCGATGTTGGGGCAGGTTGCCTCCTCGCATACGGTATGCAGCTTCTGCGCGCGCAGGATGTCCTTGATCTCCTGGAAACGCGGGCTGTTACCGAGGCGCACCCGGATCCAGTCCGGTTTTTTCAGCGTTTCAGCAGGCACGATCTTGATCGGGATCCGCGCGGTTTTGGCCTGACCCTTCTGTTTTTCGCCGGGAGCGGTCATTGCAGGCTCATTGCAGTTTTTCCATCATCGAACAGACCAGGCGCTCGCCGATTTGTTCACGGTTGTCGGTGACCCCCAGGTCATGCAGGCGGGTGACCGCCATACCCGGGTAGCCGCAGGGGTTGATTGCGAAAAAAGGGGCGAGATCGACGTCAACATTCAGCGCCAGTCCGTGATAACAGCAGCCGTTGCGCACACGCAGTCCCAGTGCCGCGATTTTTGCCGCGCCGACATAGACGCCGGGCGCATCGTCGCGGCCCCGTGCCTCGATGCCGTAGCTGGCGAGCAGCCTGACCACCGCCTGTTCCATGCGCCGTACCAGCGGCCGCACCGACAGTCCGCGCCGGCGCAGGTCAAGCAGCAGGTACAGCACCAGCTGGCCGGGGCCGTGGTAGGTGATCTGGCCGCCGCGGTCGATGCGTTCTACCGGAATGCCGTTGTCGATGCGCGGCAGGTGTTCGGCTTTGCCCGCGATGCCCACGGTGTACACCGGCGGGTGTTCAAGAAGCCACAGCTCGTCGCGGGTTTGCGCATCACGCTGGGTGGTGAATTCGCGCATGCGCGCCAGCGTCGGCGCGTACGGCACCGTACCCAGGTGTTTGACCCGGGGTGTTTCGACGGCTGCGGTCGCCGCTGCGGAGAGATCGGACAAAAGGCCGGTGCGGACAGATGCGGATTGCGGGGGACCAGGCGCCGGCGGGGCGTTCAGACCCCGGAGGTTGGCGATGACGGGATAATGAGCATCGATTATATTGAAAAGCGGCTGCAATAATGACAAAAACATGGCGTTGACGCGCTGGCCATGTTTCCGGAAAAACCTTAGATCGGAGAGGGATGTGCGCCGGATTCTGAGTGTGGTGGTATTGCCCGCGGTGCTGGCTATTGCCGCGATATTTCCTGCCCGGGCGGCGGAATCGCCGGCGGATGCCAGGGCGGACAGCAACTACGGCAGCAACCTGTCGCGGGTGTATTTTGCCCACCAGCGCCTGCTCGCGGTGCGCGATGCCTGCGACCAGGCCCTGCCCGGCGACGCCGCGGCCAATGAAAAGGCTTACAGCGTCTGGCAGTCGAGGCACAAGGCGCTGCTCGAGGAACTGGATGTCCGGTTCACGCTGATGGTGCGAGGTGTGTCGCGCCACGAACGCGAGTACCTGCGCAACCTCGGCAAGTACGAGGGTGCGGTCATCGAATACCGCAACAAGGAGCGAGATGAGTTGCTGGCGCAGCCGCGTGAAGGCATTGGCCAGGGTTGTGCTGATTTTCGCGCTTATCTGGCCGGCTCTGGCTCGGACTTCCACAAGGAATACGCCGAAGAACTGCGCATACTCCGCCAGCGCAAGCTGCCGAAGTAGGTTTGGCCGGTGCCGGCCGGAGCTCTACAGCGCCATCACCACCATCGGGTGGTCACTCAGTTCCTGGTACAGCGCATCAAGCTGCTGGCGTGAAGTGGCGCGGATGACGCAGGTCAGGCTCAGGTACTTGCCCTGCTTGCTGCTGCGCATGGTCAGGGTTGCCTCGTCAAAATCGGGCGCGTGTTTCTTGACCACGGCGGCAATCGCCTGAGCAAATCCCGGTTGCGTGTGGCCGAGGATCTTCAGCGGGAAATCGCTGGGGTAATCGATCAGCGAGGGCTGCTCGTCCCCGGGTTTTTCACTGCTTGTCATCATTGCTCACGCCGCGGGCCGCATCCGCTCGCGCTTGAACTCCTGATACAGCGCGTGCATGCGGCGGAACAACATGCCGGGTCGGCCATCGCCGACAGGTTTGCCGTCGAGGGTGGTTACCGCGAGCACTTCCTTGGTCGAGGAGGTGACCCAGATTTCATCGGCGTTGCGCACCTCGGCTTCGCTGACTGCACGCACCTCAAGCTGGAATTCGCGGTTACGCGCGATTTCGATGACCACGTCGTAGGTGATGCCGGGCAGGATCAGGTGGTCTTTCGGCGGGCACAACAACACGCCGTCCTTGACCACGAAGACGTTGCTAGACGAGGCTTCGGTGAGTTTACCGTCACGGAACAGGATGGTTTCGGTGGCACCCACCTCGGCTGAACGCTGGCGCAGCATGCAGTTGCCGAGCAGGGACACCGACTTGATATCGCAGTTGAGCCAGCGGTAGTCCTCGGCGGTGATGCACGCGACACCGCCGTCAATCGCAGCTGTCGAAGGCGTGACCAGCGGGTTGCTCATCATGAACACCGTGGGCTGGATGTCCTTCGGGAATGCGTGATCACGTTTGGCCACGCCGCGGGTGACCTGCAGGTACACCGACTGGTCGTCACCCTGGTTGCGGCTGACGATTTCAGAAAGCAGCTGTGCCCATTCGGCATCGCTGTGCGGATTGCGGATGCCGACCTTGTCAAGGCTGTGCTGCAGCCGGCGCAGGTGCTCCGCCATGCGGAAGGGCTGATTCGAGTAGACCGGGATGACCTCGTAGACGCCGTCACCGAAAATGAAGCCGCGGTCAAGCACCGGCACATAGGCTTCTTCGATGGGCAGGAACTTGCCGTTGAGATGAACGATGTCGGTCATGTCGTAATCCTCGGGGGGCAGCTGTTGTGTTACTTGAACATCAGGCGCAGCGAGTCCCAGGCGCGGCCGAAGATGCCGGCCACGGCCACCTGTTCCAGCGCGACCACCGGAACTTCGCGCCAGGGCTTGCCGTCGATTTCGAGCTTCAGCGTGGCGACGCGTTGTCCCGGCGCTATTGGTGCGAGCAGCGGTTGCTGGCTTTCGACAGTGGCTTTGATTCGATCACCCTGGCCCTTGGGCAGCGCGACAAACAGGTCATCGGTGAATCCCGCCTTGACCATGTCGGAACTGCCTTTCCACACGCGCAGCTGGGTCACTGTCTGATTGCGGGTGTAGAGCTTGACGCTGTCATGAAACTGGAAACCCCAGTTCAGCAGCTTCTGGCTTTCGGTGGCGCGCGCCGATTCCGAGGCGGTGCCGAGCACCACCGACACCAGCCTGCGCTCTCCGCGCCGCGCCGAGGTGATCAGGCAATAGCCGGCGTTCTCGGTGTAGCCGGTCTTCACCCCGTCGACTGTGGGATCGAGCCAGAGCAGGCGGTTGCGGTTGGCCTGGGTGATGTTGTTGTAGCGGTATTCCTTCTGCGAATACAGGGCGTAGTGCTCGGGGTAGTCGCGGATCAGTGCCACCACCAGCAGCGACAGGTCCCGCGCCGTCGACCGCAGCTCCGCGCTGGTGAGACCGGTGGCGTTGGTGAAGTTGGTGTTGGCCATGCCCAGGCGCTTGGCCTCGCGGTTCATCATCTGCGCGAAGACCTCCTCGCTGCCGCCAATCGCCTCGGCCAGCGCGACGCTGGCGTCATTGCCGGACTGGATGATCATGCCGCGCAGAAGTTCATCCACGGTCACCGGCTTTTTCGGCTCGATGAACATGCGCGAGCCTTCGGCCTTCCAGGCCCTGGCCGACACCGGGATCACCTGCTCCGGTTTCAGTGATTTCTGTTTCAGCGCGCCGAAGGCAAGGTAGGCCGTCATCAGCTTGGTCAGCGACGCCGGTTCGAAGCGTTCGGCGGCGTTGTGGCTGGCGAGCACCTGCCCGCTGTTGACGTCGAGCAGCAGCCAGGCACGGGCCTCGACCGCGGGTGGCGAGGGCATCGGAATCTGCGCGGCGGCGCCCGGGATCAGGCCGAATGCTGCGGCAAAAAAGAGGATGCCGGCAGCAACGCCGGCGTGATCGCGGAGGAAACGGTTCATGGGCTGAAAAGCCGGGATTATAACCAAGCCCCCGGGTGCACCGGTTCCCTCAGGGCGGGTCGAGGTCGCGGAAGCGCCGTACCGCCAGGCGCAGGAATTCGAGCTGGCGGCCGACACGGCGGCAGCGTACGCAGATAGCCAGGTGGGTGGCCAGGCTCAGGCGCTCCAGCGGACCGAGGGCACGGTCCTGTTGCATGGATTGCAGCAGCGAGGCTTTTTTGCAGGACGGGATCATTTTGTTTTTGGCGCGTCATCAAACCAGGTGAGCTGCAGGCATTCACGCAGCACCAGCCGCGCCCGGTGCAGCATCACCCAACAGTTGGTCGCACTGATGTCCAGTGCCTTACAGATGTCCTCGGTGGGCAGCTCCATCACCTCGCGCATCCGGAACACCTGGGCGGTGCGTGCCGGCAGCCGCTGCAGGCACAGTTCGAAGGCTTTCCAGAACCGTCCGTTGTCGAGCGCGGTTTCGGGGTTGTCCCAGTCTTGCGGAAATTCCCGCCAGTGTCCGTCAGCAGCGAACAGCGCATCCACGGCTTCCGCTTCACTGCGTTCGTCGTCCACCAGCGGTTGTTCACGGCTGGCACGGCGGATCTGGTCGATGATCTTGTGTTTGAGGATGCCGGTCAGCCAGGTACGCAGCGTCGAGCGTCCGGAATAACGTTCGCCACCTTCCAGCGCGGCGAGCAGGGTTTCCTGAACCACATCCTCGGCCTGTGCCGGGTTGGCGAGATGCAGGCGCGCGTAACGCAGCAGGTAGGGGCGGTGGATTTCAATATCCGCGGCAGTCGCAGGCAAAATTTATCCTTGAAAAACAATAACTTAAGTAGATTTATTGGAGACAGGGCAGCGCCCTCTTGAAATGCCTGCGGCGCCACCCATCTTGCTATCAACGGCGCGCCGCGCCTCAACCATTGAAGGAGATGAACATGGTCAATGTTACCCGCTTCAACCCGTTTGACGATTCGATCGACGACCTGCTGCGCGGCTTTTTTGTGCGGCCGGTGGCTTTTGACGGCGCGCCGCAGCCGACGCAGTCCTTCCGTGTCGAAGTGCGTGAAAACGAGCAGGCCTATACCGTGCAGGCTGAAATCCCCGGCGTGAAAAAGGAAGACATCCACGTCACCATCGACAACGACCAGATCGTGATCAGCGCCGAATCGCGCAAGGAAAGCGAAGTGAAGGAAGGCGAGCGTGTGCTGCGTGCCGAGCGTCACTATGGCAAGGTCTATCGGGCATTCACCCTGGGCCAGGTCGTCGATGAGGACAAGGCGCAGGCCCGCTACGCCGACGGCGTGCTTGAGCTGACGCTGCCGAAAAAGACGGCAGTGGCCAGCCGTCGCCTGACCATCAACTGAGTATCCACTGGGCATCAACAAACCCGCAACCGGACGGGTGACCGCTCAAAGCGGCGGCAGGCGGCAACGCCTGCCGTTTTTTTTGTTTGCCGCGATGGCCCTCGGTTAAAATGAGTGAATCCTCACACCGTTCCGTTTTCCATTCTCATCCATTCACGAGCCCGCGAGCCGAACGCCATGTCCCTGTCCGCCTCAAACGCCGCCAGCAAGGCCAAGACGCTGGCCGAAGCCCTGCCCTACATCCAGCGTTTCCACGGCAAGACCATTGTCATCAAGTACGGTGGCAACGCGATGACCGACCCGGCGCTGAAGGAAGGCTTCGCGCGCGACGTGGTGCTGCTCAAGGTGGTGGGCATGAACCCGGTGATCGTCCACGGCGGCGGCCCGCAGATCGATGATCTGCTCAAACGCGTCGGCAAGAAGGGCGAGTTCATCCAGGGCATGCGTGTCACCGACGCCGAGACCATGGATGTGGTCGAGATGGTGTTGGGCGGCCAGGTCAACAAGGACATTGTCAACCTGATCAACCGCTGCGGCGGCAAGGCAGTGGGGCTCACCGGCAAGGACGGCGGGTTGATCCGCGCGCGCAAGATGAAGCTGCGCAGTGGTGCCGGCAGCGACGAACTGGTCGACATCGGCCAGGTCGGCGAGGTGGAGAGCATCGATCCGGCGATCGTCAACCTGCTGCATACCCAGGATTTCATTCCGGTGATCGCGCCGGTGGGTGTGGGCGCCAACGGCGAGTCGTACAACATCAACGCCGATCTGGTGGCCGGCAAGGTGGCCGAAATCCTCAAGGCCGAGAAGCTGATCGTGCTCACCAACACTGCCGGCGTGCTCGACAAGAATGGCAACCTGCTGACCGGGCTGACCTCGCGCAAGGTGGACGAACTGTTCGCCGACGGCACCATTCACGGCGGCATGCTGCCGAAGATCGGCTCCGCGCTCGACGCGGTGAAAAACGGCGTCAACACCTGCCACATCATCGACGGCCGTGTCGAGCATGCGTTGCTGCTCGAGGTGCTGACCAATGACGGCGTCGGCACGCTGATCAAGCGCCGCTGATCCGGGCCGCCCGTGATGTCCGGAGAGCAGTCCTGGATTTTCGATCTCGACAACACGCTGCACAATGCATCACCGCACATCTTTCCGCACATCAACCGCGCGATGACCGATTACATCAAACGGCATCTTGATCTCGACGAGGTGCGCGCGGGCGTCCTGCGCCGCGACTACTGGCAGCGTTACGGCGCCACGCTGCTCGGCCTGATCCGTCACCACGACACCGATCCGGGCCATTTCCTGTGGAATACCCACCAGTTTGCCGACCTGCCGCGGATGGTGGTGCATGAGCCGCTGCTGCGCCACACGCTGCGCCGGTTGCGCGGACGCAAGTACCTGTTCTCCAACGCGCCACGTCATTACGCGCTGGCGGTGCTGCGGGTGCTTGGCATCACCGATCTGTTCGAGGCGGTGTATTCGATCGAGCGTGTGCGTTTCAGGCCGAAGCCCGATACCCGCGGTTTTTTGCAGCTTTGCCGCGCCCATCAGTTGCAGCCGCGACGCTGTATCATGGTCGAGGACACTCTGGACAACCTGCGCACCGCGAAGCGGCTGGGCATGAAAACAGTGTGGGTGTCGCACAGCGGTCGCGCGCCCGGTTACGTCGACCTGCGCATCGCGGGCATCGGCGAACTTTCCAGAACCGCATCATCACTGCATTGAGGACGGCATGGCACGCAGCGGCGAACGCAAGACCCAGATCCTGCAAACCCTGGCGCAGATGCTCGAGGGTCCTGCGGCCGAACGCATCACAACCGCGGCGCTGGCCGCGAAGATCGGCGTGTCGGAGGCCGCGCTCTACCGCCACTTCCGCGGCAAGGCCGACATGTTCGCCGGCCTCATCGATTTCATCGAGGACACGCTGTTCACGCTGATCAACCGCATCACCAGCGACGAGCAGGGGGGGCTGCGCCAGGTCGAGGCGATCATCGGCATGCTGCTCGGTTTTTCCCAGAAAAACCGCGGCATGACGCGGGTGCTGACCGGGGACGCGCTGGTCACCGAGGATGACGCGCTGCAGGCGAGGGTCAACCAGATACACGACCGTGTCGAAGCCGCGCTGAAGCAGGCGCTGCGCATCGCCGCCAGCCGCGGCGAGACCGCGGCGGATGTCGATGCCGCGGCGCAGGCCAATGCGTTGATGAGTTTTGTCGCCGGCCGCTGGCACCAGTATGCCAAGAGCGGTTTCCGTCGCGACCCGGCGGAGTTCTGGCCGCAGCAGTGGAAGCAGCTGACCGCGGGTGTCGTCGCCTGAGTTTTTTAATTTACAGGATGTGCAGGAGGGTCAGGATAAAAACCATGCTAGTCGCAGGCGCGGCAGGTTTTATCCTGCAGTTATCCTTTGAATCCTGTCCATCCCGTTAAATTGATTTTCCAGAGGAGAAGCAACAATGGCCGATATCACCTCCCAGCAGATGGCGCAATTGCTGATGGGCATCGCACGTGCTCAGCTTGCGATCATCGACTCGATCGAAAACTCGAAGGCGGGGTTCAAGGCCACCCATGTGCGGCCGATCCTTGAAAGCGCTTCGCGCATCCGTTCCAATCATCCGCTTGCGCTGGGCGATATGCCGGCGCGGCTGCTGCTGCAGATGCTTGGACGCAACCCGCCGGACCTTGATCGTGTCGCACACGACCTCGAACAACTGCTCGGCGGAAGTGCCACCGCCAATGCTGCTGCACCGGCGGCCGGTGATTCGCTGGACATGACCTGAGCCGCGAATTGCCCGGAATGCGACCGCAGTGTTCCGCGGCGTTTCAGCGTCCCGCGCACACCGCGCAGTCAGGATCACGCGCCAGTTTCACGGTGCGTGATTCCATCGCCAGCACATCAAGCAACAGCAGGCGCCCGCTCATCGAGGTGCCGGCCGCGGTGATCAGCTTCAGTGCCTCGGCTGCCTGCATCGCGCCGACGATGCCGACCAGTGGCGCGAACACCCCCATCACCGCGCAGCGTGTTTCCTCCTGTTCGCCGTCCTCGGCAAACAGGCAGGCGTAGCAGGGCGCGTCGGCCCGGCGCAGGTCGAACACCGCGAGCTGCCCGTCGAAGCGGATGCCGGCGCCGGAAACCAACGGCTTGCGTGCCCTGACGCAGGCACGGTTTACTGCATGGCGGGTGGCGAAATTGTCGCTGCAGTCGAGCACCACATCGGCTTCAGCGACCAGTGTTTCAAGTCGCGCGCCTTCAACACGCTCCGCAACACTGCGGATTTTTGTTTCGGCATTCAGCGCGAGCAGTGTCTCGCGCGCGGATTCCACCTTGGGCCGGCCGATCGCCGATTCGCGGTGCACGATCTGCCGCTGCAGGTTGGTACGGTCCACCGTGTCGCCGTCGCAGACGGTCAGCGTGCCGACACCGGCCGAGGCAATATAGAGTGCCGCCGGCGAGCCGAGGCCGCCGGCGCCGATCAGCAGCACATGGGCGTCGAGCAGCCGCTGCTGGCCTTCGATGCCGATTTCCGGCAGCAGGATGTGGCGGCTGTAGCGCAGCAGTTGTTCGTCGTTCATCGTGGCGATGTCGGATTAATTGATGTCAGTGCGGCGGCGGCAGAAACAACAACGCCCGGCGCGGCCGGGCGTTGTCGAGGGTGTGTGCTGCTTCAGTTTGCCTTGGCCGCACCGCGGCTTTTCAGGAAGGCAATGGCCTGGTTCAGCTCGTAGTCGTTGGGCGAGACGATTTCGCCAGGCTCAGGCCGCTGCAGCTTGTCATCAACGTTCTTCGGACGGGGTGCCGGCGTGAACTTGAATTTGATGGCAGCGGCTGCTGCCGCTGCCGCCTTGTCCTCGGGTTTCTCCGAGGTGGGCGCCTCGCCCAGGTGTTTGGTCAGGTCCGCCTCGCGCAGCTTCAGGGCGCCGCGGTCGCTGACGCCGTCATCGAGCGGAATGTCCGGCGTGATGCCGCGGGCCTGGATCGAACGGCCCTTGGGCGTGAAGTAGCGCGCCGTGGTCAGCTTGATCGCGGTGCTGTTGCCCAGGGGCAGGATGGTCTGCACCGAGCCCTTGCCGAAGGTCTGCTGGCCCATGATCACCGCGCGGTTGTGGTCCTGCAGCGCGCCGGCGACGATTTCCGAGGCCGAAGCCGAACCGCCGTTGACCAGCACCACCATCGGCACCGATTTCACTTCCGCCGGCAGGCGTTTCAGGAAATCCTCACGGTTGCGTCCGCGCAGATAGTGCTCGGGTGCCGCGTTCAGTTTCATCTTCGCGTCTTCACTGCGGCCATCCGTGTAGACCACCAGCGCGTCCTTGGGCAGGAAGGCCGCGGATACCGCGACAGCGCCATTGAGCAGGCCGCCCGGATCGTTGCGCAGATCGAGCACCAGGCCGCGCATCGCGCCCTGGTTTTCCTTGAACATGCGCTCGATGGCTCGGGCCATGGTATCGCCGGTGTGCTCCTGGAACTGGCTGACACGGACGTAGGCGTAGCCGGGCTCGAGCAGCTTCGATTTGACACTCTGTATCTTGATCACCGCGCGGGTCAGCGTGACCACGATCGGCTTCGGTTCGCCCTTGCGCACGATGGTCAGCGTGATCGGCGTGTTCGGCTTGCCGCGCATGCGTTTCACCGCGTCGTTGAGCGTCATGCCCTTGACCGCGGTTTCATCGAGCTTGACGATCAGGTCGCCGGCCTTGATGCCCGCGCGCGCCGCCGGGGAATCATCGATCGGGGACACCACGCGCACGAAGCCGTCCTCCATGCCGACCTCGATGCCCAGTCCGCCGAACTCGCCCTGGGTGCCGACCTGCATTTCCTTGAACGCCTCCTGGTCGAGGTAGGCGGAGTGCGGGTCAAGGCCGGTCAACATGCCGTTAATGGCCTCGGTGATCAGTTTTTTGTCTTCGACAGGTTCGACGTAATCGCTTTTGATGCGGCCGAAGACTTCGGTGAAGGCGCGTAATTCCTCGATAGGCAGCGGCAGGCTGGCCTCGCGTTGAGCGATGGCCGAGTAGTTCAGGCTGATCGCGACGCCGATCAGCACGCCGCAGATGAGCAATCCCAACTGGTTGATTTTGCTGCGCATTTACTGCTCCTGCGGGGGTTCCGCTAACGTAATCTGACCCAGCTCAAGGGGTCGAAAGGCTTTCCAGCATGACGCATTTCAAAGTATAGCCCCGATTCCGGGTTGCCGCCGGAGTTGCCGACGGTGGCAATGCTCTCGCCGCCGCGGATCGCGTCGCCGACCTGCTTCAGCAGCGCTTCGGTGTTGGCATAGAGTGTCATGTAGCTGTCGCCGTGGTCGATGATCAGCAGGTTGCCAAAACCGCGCAGCCAGTCGGCATAGACCACGCGGCCGGCCGCCACCGCGCGTATTTCCTCGCCGTTCCGGGCGTTGATGAACACGCCTTTCCAGGTGATGCCGCCATCACTGCGTGGACTGCCGAAACGCCCGGCGAGTTCCCCGCGCACCGGCAATGCCAGCGAGCCGCGCAGCGCGGCGAAGGCGCGGCCTCCGGAGTCGCCGGGCAGCGCCTCGTTGCGCGGCCCCGGTCTCGCGGCGGCCGGTTGCCGCGGCGCCGGGCGCTCGCGGGTGATCCGGGTCAGTTGCTCGATCAGCCGGGTCAGGCGGTTTTCATTGGCCTGCAGTGAGCGGATCTGCTGCTGTTGCGCGCGGATGTCACGGGATACCCGGCTCAGCACGTCGGCACGGGCGCGTTTTTCCTTTTCCAGGCGTTTTTTCTGCGCTTCCTGTTCGGCGGCGATGCGCGCGATCGCCGCGGCCTCCTCGGCGATGTCGCGGCTGATGCTTTCCAGTTCGGCAAGGTTGCCGCGCAGGCCCTCGACCAGGCGCGCGCGGGCACGCGCGACATAGCCGATGTAATGCATCTGCCGTGCCATGTCGTTGGGGTTTTCGCGGCCGAGCAGCAGGCGCATTGCGTCCGGCTCGCCCTGCAGGTACTGGCGGCGCAGCATGCGGCCCAGCGCCTCCTGCTGGCCACGCATCCGGGCCTCGGTGTCCTGCGCGGACTTGCGCAGGTCGCCGAGCTTGGCGCCGGATTCGCGCGACTGGCGCGACAGCTCGCGCAGTTCGCGATTGGCCTCCGAAATCCCGCGCTCCGATTCGCGCAGCGCATCGGAAGCCTCGGATTTGCTTTCCTCGGCGGCGGCGAGTTTTTTCTGCATCGACGAGATGCGGTCGCGCAGTTCGCGCAGCTCGTTACGTGCTTCGCTGGTGCTGGTCGCGGCAGACAGCGCAGGTTCCACTGGCAGCAGCAGCGCCGCGCACAGCACGAGATGTGTCACCAGCCGCGACTGGCCGGTGCTGCGTGGGTCAGCGGTCAGGAATTCAGGCAAATTCAAGCAGGCAGCGCCCGGTCATCACCGCGGGCTGGGGCAGCCCCATTATCGCCAGCAGCGTCGGCGCCACGTCCTGCAGCGCACCGCCGTCGGCCATTTTCGCCTTGCGGCCGATGTAGAGCAGCGGCACCAGGTTCAGCGTGTGCGCGGTATGCGGCTGTTGCGAGTCCTCGTCGCGCATGGTCTCGGCGTTGCCGTGGTCGGCGGTGATCAGCACCTCGCCGCCGATTTCGCGCATCGCCTCCACCGCGCGGCCGATACACTCGTCGAGCACCTCAATCGCGCGTGTGGCGGCTTCAAGGTTGCCGGTGTGGCCGACCATGTCGCCGTTGGCGAAATTGCAGACGATGGCGTGGTACTGCTTCGAGCGGATCGCCGCCACCAGTTTGTCGGTGACTTCGCGCGCGCTCATCTCCGGCTGCAGGTCGTAGGTGGCGACCTTGGGTGAGGGCACCATGATGCGTTCCTCGCCGGGATAGGGTGCCTCGATGCCGCCGTTGAAAAAATAGGTGACATGCGCGTACTTCTCGGTCTCGGCGATGCGCAACTGGCGCAGGCCGTGTTTCGAGATGATCTCGCCGAAGCCCTGGTTGATGACCTGCGGGCCGAAAGCCGCGGGCAGGTGGTCGAAATCATCGCCGTAGCGTGTCAGTGTGCAGTAGTACGCCAGCTTCGGCACCCTCGCCCTGGTGAAGCCGCTGAAACCGGGGTCGGTCAGCGCGGCGGTGAGCTGGCGCGCACGGTCGGCGCGGAAATTCATGAACACCGCGGCATCACCGTCGCTGATGCGCGCGGGCTGCATGCCGGCGGGCACGATCACTGTGGCCTTGACGAATTCGTCGGTCTCGTTGCGGGCATAGGCTGCTTTCAGCGCGGACAGCGCATCCGGCGCGGTGTACGGGGCCTTGCCATCGACGATAAGGTCGTAGGCGGCCTGCACACGGTCCCAGCGCTGGTCGCGGTCCATCGCGAAATAGCGGCCGCAGACCGAGGCGATACGCGCGTTGCCCAGCGCGCGGCATTTTTCCCCGAGCGCTTTCAGTGACGCTTCCGCGCTCTGCGGCGGAGTGTCACGGCCATCGACAAAGGCGTGTACGGCGATCTGTCCGGCACCTTTTTTCGCGGCCAGCTCAAGCAGGGCGTGGATCTGCGACTCGTGGCTGTGTACGCCGCCGGGTGAGAGCAGACCCAGCACGTGCAACGTGGCGTTTTTTGCACTGCCGATGAGTTGGTCGAACACCGGGTTGCCGGCGAATTCGCCGGTTTCGATGGCGTGCTCTATCTTGGTGTAGTCCTGGTAGACCACGCGGCCGGCGCCGATGTTCATGTGGCCAACTTCCGAGTTGCCCATCTGCTGCGGCGGCAGGCCCACCCACTTCTCGCTGGCGTCGATGATGCCGTGCGGGCAGGTTTTCCAGAGCACGTTCCAGTGCGGCTTGCGCGCCTGGCAGATGGCGTTGTCCTCGCAGGCTTCGCGATGACCGAAACCGTCGAGGATGATAAGCAGTGCCGGCGTTATCGACATGATGTTATGTACATGATTTTATTCAGAAAATTGGCTGCGCTTGTTACAATGTGATTTTAAATCATTTCAACCCTTCACATTTCATCTACCTGCGTGTCCGCGATCCCGCTGCCCGAACGCTGCTGCCTTGCGCTGGTTGCGCTGTTGTGCGCGCTGCCCTTCCTGCAGCCCTATCACCTCAATCCACTGACCGCGTTTTATTCGGAGTGGCTGGCGTTTGTGCTGGGTTGCGGCGTTGCGCTGGTGCTGCTGCTGCGCCGCGCCTGGAGCGGTGACTGCCTGCCCTGGCTGGTGCTCGCGCCCCTGCTGCTGGCGCTGCTGATGTTCATGCATGGCGTATTCGACCGTTCGCCGTATTTTGGCCAGGCACTGACCGCAGCGCTGTACCTGCTGTGGGCGGCGCTGCTGGTGGTCGCTGGCGCCGCGCTGACCCGCCTCGCCGGGCGTGATCTTCTGCTCGACACCCTGGCGGCGGGGCTTGCGTTCGGCGCGCTGGCCGGTGCGATGGTCGGCCTGATCCAGCACCTGCAATGGCCGACGCTGCTCGACGCCTGGGTCGCCCGCGCCACCAGCGCCGCGATTTTCGGCAACGTCGCGCAGGCCAACCATTTCGCGGCCTGCACAACGCTGGGCCTGTTTGCTTTTGCCCACCTGCAGCAGCGCGCACGCATCGGCGTGATCGTGCTGGTGATCGCCGCGACACCGATGCTGCTGGTGCTGGGCCTGTCAGGCTCGCGCGCGGCCGCATTGTACTTGTTCGCCGCGCTGCTGCTGGCGGTATGGCTGCGCGGCCGTGGTGCCAATGACAGGGACCGGCTGGTGAAGATCTGTGTCGCCTATGTCCTCGCCTATGTGCTGCTGCAGGTCCTGGTCGGCAGCGGCGTGCTGCAGGGCGCGCCGCGCGAAGTGGTGACCGCGGCGGAACGGATGATCGACGGCGCGGCCAGCATCCACGACCGGCTGCGGCTGTGGCAGTCGGCGTGGCTGATGTTCCTCGATCATCCGCTGCTGGGGGCCGGGTGGGGACGGTTTGCCTACGGTTTTTTCGCGCAGGCGGCGCTGTTTTACCCCGAGGGCGGTTATCAGCTCTACCACCACGCCCACAACCTGCCGCTGCAGCTGCTCGCCGAAACCGGACTTGCCGGACTGGCCTGCCTGCTGCTGCCGGCCTGGTTTGCCTGGCGGCGCGCGCCCGCGGCGCGGTCCGGAGACAGCGGGAACATCTGGCTGCTGGCGGCGCTGGGTGCGACCATCGGCCTGCACAGCCTGCTTGAGTATCCGCTGTGGTACGCCTATTTTCTCGGACCCGCGGCGCTGTTGCTGGGCGCCGCGCCGCAAGCGGCGGGCAGCCTGCGGTTGCCGGCGCTGTGGCGCATGGCCAGTGTGCTGCTCCTCGCCGGAGGCCTGTTCAATCTGGGTGTGCTGTGGCGGGAATACCGCGCCTTCGAAGGCCTGTTCCGTGCCAGCGCCCCGGCGATTTCCGCGGCTGAACAGGCTGCCTTGCTGTCACGGCTGCACCGCAATCCGCTGCTGCGCCATTACGTCGAGGTCGCCTATACCCTGCCGGCGCGGCCACGGATCGACGAACTGGACCGCCAGCTCTACGCCAACACCCGCGCGCTGGCCCATGTGCCGGTCGACAGCCTGGCTTGGCGTCAGGCGCTGCTGCTGGCGCTGGCCGGACGCGAGCAGGAGGCGCGGCAGGCGCTGCTGCTTGCGGCTGCCGCCTATCCGCAGCCGCCGCGGGATTACCAGGAGGCATTGCGGCGTTTTGCCGTGGTCCAGCCGGAGCGGCTGCGGCCTCTGCTAGAATTCGCCGCCAATTCGCCGAAAACCACAAAGCCCTGAACTGCCTGCCGAGGCCGCCACGTGCGGCGGGGGCCTGACAACCACTCCCCAGACCCGCAATGGAATCCTTTTTCATCTACATCCAGAAAAGCCCGTTCAACATGATGTTGTTCGGCGGCGCGCTGGCGAGCGGCGTGATGCTGCTGTGGCCGCTGCTGGTGAAACCTTTCCGCGCCGGCAAGGAAGTCGGTCCCTTCGAGGCTGTGCAACTGATCAACCGCAACGACGCGCTGGTGATCGACCTGCGCGATACCGGCGAATACGAGGCCGGCCACATTTCCGGCGCGCGCCACCTGCCGGAACGGCAACTGGTCGAGCGCCTGCCGGAGCTGGAGAAATTCAAGGAGCGCGCGCTGGTCGTCGCCTGCCGCAGCGGCATGCGCGCCAGCGCCGCGGTGCATGTCCTGCGCCGCAACGGTTTCAACCAGGCGGTTGGTCTGCGCGGCGGTATCAGCGCCTGGGAGCAGGCCGGGATGCCGCTGCAGAAAAAATGAATCCGCAGGAGACCTGATTCATGGCCAGGGTTCGCATGTATTCCACCGCGGTCTGCCCGTACTGCCAGATGGCCGAGCGCCTGCTGCGCGGCAAGGGGGTCGCCGACATCGAAAAAATCCGCATCGACACCGATCCCGCGATGCGTGAAGAGATGATGCAGAAAACCGGCCGTCGCACCGTGCCGCAGATTTACATCGGCGACACCCACGTCGGCGGTTATGACGATCTCGCCGCTCTGGACCGCAGCGGCGGTCTCGATCCGCTGCTCGCGGCATGAGCGCATCCACTTCATTCACCGGAATCCAGGCATGAGCGAACAGCCCCAGCAGCAGCCCCAGCAAGCGCAATTCGGCATCCAGAAAATCTATCTGAAGGACCTGTCCCTGGAGATTCCCAACGCGCCGCAGATTTTTCTGCAGCCGGATGCACCGGACATCGACATCCAGGTCCACAACAGCGCCGCCGAGCTCGATGCGGCGAACGGGCTCTACGAGGCGGTGCTCACGGTGACCGTGACCGCCAAGGTCAAGGACAAGACCGCGTTTCTGGTCGAGGCCGCGCATGCCGGGATTTTCCAGATACTCAACCTGCCGCCGCAGGAACTGGATGCCGTGCTCGGCATCCTCTGCCCGAACACGCTGCTGCCCTACGCCCGTGAAACCGTGTCGAGTGTGTTGATCCGCGCCGGTTTCCCGCCGGTGGTGCTGCAGCACATGAGTTTTGATGCAGCCTACCAGGAACGCCTGCGCCAAATGCAGGAGGCGCAGCAGGGCCAGCCGGCGCCGGCCGGGGCTGCGGGCTGAGTACCATGCCGGCGCGCCGTTCCGCGCGGTTTTTTGCGCCGTTTTTTGCGTTTTCTATCGCGCCGCTTTTCGTGTCGATTCTTGCGCTGGCGCCGTTTGCCGTGGCCGCGGCCGAGTTCCGCGCCGCCGCCGACAACGCGGTGATCCTCTACGACGCCCCCTCTACCAAGGGCCGCAAGCTGTTCATCGTCAACCGCGGTTATCCCCTTGAAGTGGTGGTGCAGGTCGAAGGCTGGACCAAGGTGCGGGATGCCACCGGCGCCCTGTCCTGGGCCGAGGCGAAGCTGCTCGACAACAGCCGCAACGTGCTGGTGCGCGCGGCCAGCGCGACGCTGCGCCAGAAACCCGCCGACGATGCGCCCGCGGTGGCCGAGGTGCGGCGCGACGTACTGCTCGAACTGGTCGAGCGCCCGGCAGGCGGCTGGGTCCAGGTGCGCCACCGCGACGGCAGCAGCGGTTTCCTGCGCGCCGCCGATGTCTGGGGCGGCTGAGCGGCTGTCCGCCAGCGGCTGAACGATGAACATCACCATCCTCGGCGGCGGCGCCTGGGGCAGCGCGCTGGCGATCAGCCTCGCGGCCGCGCACCGGGTGACACTGTGGGCGCGTGATCCCGTCCAGGCCGCGGCGATGGCGCGCGAGCGCCGCAATAAAAAATATCTCCCTGATGCCGCGTTTCCCGAAGCACTGCAGATCGCCACCGATCTGCCCCAGGCGCTGCGTGACAGCGAGTGTGTGATTGTCGCGGTGACGGTGGCCGGATTGCGCGGCATCCTCCGGCAATTGCGCGATTCCGCGGTGACCGTGCCGGTGGTCTGGTTGTGCAAGGGTTTCGAGCAGCCGCAGGCAAAATTGCCGCATGAGGTGTTCAGCGAGGTGATGGCCCCCAACCATCCGCATGCGGTGCTGTCCGGGCCGAGTTTCGCGCAGGAGGTGGCCGCCGGACTGCCCGCGGCGCTGACCCTGGCTTCGGCGCAGCCCGCGGTGGCGAACCGGCTGGCGCAGGCCCTGCACGGCGGCACGCTGCGCGTCTATTCACACGATGACGTGATCGGCGTCGAAGTCGGCGGCGCAGTGAAAAACGTGATGGCGATTGCCGCCGGTGTCGGTGACGGTTTCGGACTCGGGCTCAATGCGCGCGCCGCGCTGATCACCCGCGGCCTCGCCGAAATGACCCGCCTTGGCCTGGCGCTGGGTGCGCGCGCCGAGACCTTCATGGGTTTGTCCGGCATCGGCGACCTGATCCTGACCTGCACCGGCGACCTGTCGCGCAACCGCCGCGTCGGCCTCGCGCTGGCGCGCGGCGAGGCGGTGGCGGCGGCGCAGGCCGGGCTCGGCCATGTCGCCGAGGGCGTGTTCACCGCAGCCGAAGTGCAGCGCCGCGCGCGTGCGCTGGGTGTCGAGACGCCGATCACCGACGCGGTATGCCGTGTGCTCGAAGCGCCGCAGCGTGCCGCCGATGTGGTGCGTGAACTGCTCGCGCGTGATGCCAGGCCCGAGCACGGGCGGCGCTGAACGCCGGTCCAGCCCCGCCCGGCTTAATCGCCGCCCCTGAAATCCAGTTGTCGCCACGCCTCATAGACCACCACCGCCACGGCATTGGCGAGGTTCAGGCTGCGGTTGCCGGCGCACATCGGCAACCGCAGGCGTTGATCTGGCGGCAGTGATTCCAGCAATTCCGCCGGCAGGCCGCGGGTTTCGGGGCCGAACAGCAGCACGTCGTTTTCGGCAAAGGCCGCGCGGTCGTGGCGTGTGACGCCGCGGGTGCTGAATGCGTAAAGGCGCGCACCACAGCCGCGTTTGCCCAGCACGGCCTGACAGGCGGCCCAGTCATCATGCAAGATCAGTTGCGCCCGGTCGTGGTAATCGAGTCCGGCGCGCGCCAGCGTGCGGTCATTCAGCGTGAAGCCGAGCGGACGCACCAGATGCAGCCGCGCGCCGGTGTTGGCGGCCAGCCGGATGATGTTGCCGGTATTGGGTGCGATCTCGGGTTGGTAGAGGACGATGTCGAACATCACGGCCGGGGTTGGGTTGTCACCTGAGGCTGAACAGGATATCCTTATTTATCAATGAGATGCGTCGCGCCGTCGGGGTGGGGCCTGCACCAGCAGGCTCAAGCTTGTGCGGAAATCTGCCGATGCACGGCTCCGATACCCTATTTTGAGTGATCAGCACATGGGCCGTCCCGAAAAAATCAGGCTGGGCGAAATTCTGGTGCAGCAGAAACTGCTCAGCGACGAGCAGCTGAAGGCTTCGCTCGACGAGCAGAAAAAAACCGGCCGCCGGCTCGGCCGTGTATTCATCGAGCTCGGCTTCATCACCGAAGAGCAGATTTCCAAGGCACTCGCGCGTCAGCTCGGTGCCGACTACATCGACCTCAGGCAATACAACATCCGCCGCGAGGTGGTGGCGAAGCTGCCGGAAACCCAGGCGCGGCGCTTCCGCGCGATGGTGCTCGAGGATCGCGGCAGCGCCTGGCTGGTCGGCATGGCCGATCCGACCGACCTCAATGCCTACGACGACATCGTGCGCGTGCTGAAGCGCGACATCGAGCTCGCGGTGGTCACCGAAACCGAGCTGCTGCGTGCGATTGACCGCAGTTACCGCCGTACCGAGGAAATCAGCGGCCTCGCCCAGGAACTGCAGGCCGAGATGGGTGATTCGAACGCCGTCGACTTCGGCGTGCTGGCGACCACGCCCGGGCTGGAAGAGGCGCCGGTGGTCAAGCTGCTGCAGACCGTGTTCGAGGATGCGACGCAGGCGCGGGCCTCCGACATCCACATCGAACCGCAGGAACGCCGGCTGCAGATCCGCTTCCGCATCGACGGCGTGCTGCATCTGCAGACCGAGGCCGACAGCAAGATCGCCTCGGCCGTGGTGCTGCGCCTGAAGCTGATGTCGGGCCTCGACATCGCCGAAAAGCGCATGCCGCAGGACGGCCGTTTCAACATCAAGGTGCGCGGTGCCGCGATCGACGTGCGGATTTCGACGATGCCCACCCAGTACGGCGAATCGATAGTGATGCGCCTGCTCAACCAGGGCGGCGGCCTGCTCGGCCTCGAAGTCATCGGCATGCCGGCGGCGATGCTCGACAAGCTGCGCGAGGTGATCCAGCGCCCCAGTGGCATGGTGCTGGTCACCGGACCCACCGGCAGCGGCAAGACCACCACGCTGTATGCCGCGCTGAACGAACTGAACACTCCCGAGCGCAAGATCATCACCGTCGAGGATCCGGTCGAATACCGGCTGCCCGGCATCAACCAGGTGCAGGTCAACGAGAAGATCGAACTCACCTTCGACCGTGTGCTGCGCTCCGCGCTGCGCCAGGACCCCGACGTGGTGCTGGTCGGCGAGATGCGCGACGAGCAGACGGTGGAGACCGGCCTGCGCGCCGCGATGACCGGCCACATGGTATTTTCGACGCTGCACACCAACGATGCGGTGAGTACGCCGGTGCGCCTGCTCGACATGGGTGCGCCGCGCTACATGGTCGCGCTGTCGCTGCAGCTGGTTGTGGCGCAGCGCCTGGTGCGTGTGGTCTGCGACAACTGCGCCGAGGTTCACACCCCGCTGCCCGGCGAGCACGAGTGGCTGAAAAGCGAGCTCGGTGATGCCGTCGACAGCCATCGCTACCGCCGCGGCCGCGGCTGCTCGTACTGCAACAACACCGGCTTCGTCGGCCGCACCGGTGTCTACGAAATGCTCGAGATGACCCGCCCGGTGGTCGAGGCCGCGAACCGCGACGATCTGGCGCAGTTGATGAAGGTTGCACGCGAGCAGATCGGCCGCGCCACGCTGCGCCACCATGCCGCCGAGCTCGCCGCCGCAGGCCGCACCACGCCGGACGAGGCGATGCGGGTCAGCAGCCAGCTCGAATAAACGCGGGAGCAACCGACGCCATGCCGTTTTTCAGCTACAGGGGACGCGACGGCCGCGGCAGCGCGGTGCAGGGCGTGCTCGAGGGTGCTGACAGCGGCGCCGTGGCCGGTGTGCTCTCAGGCATGGGTATCGTGCCGCTCGACATCCAGCCGGCGGCGCCACCCCGCGCGCGGTTTGACTGGCGCGCAAACCTGTTTGGTGGCGGCAAGGTCAGTCATACCGAGGTGCTGCTGTTCAGCCGCCAGATGTACACGCTGCTCAAGGCCGGCGTGCCGATCATGGGTGCGCTGAAGGGTCTGGAGGAATCCACGCAGAACGCGGGTTTTGCCGCGGTGGTGCGCGACATCCGCGAGCACCTCGACAGCGGCCACGAGCTGAGTCTGTGCCTGGCGCGGCATCCGAAGGTGTTTTCGGG
This sequence comes from Betaproteobacteria bacterium Ga0077527, assembly GCA_001464815.1. Lineage (GTDB taxonomy): Bacteria > Pseudomonadota > Gammaproteobacteria > Burkholderiales > SG8-41. The sequence goes on from LNDW01000022.1 coordinate 114,704, forward strand.
GTTCTACACCGCGATGGTCGGTGTCGGCGAGCAGACCGGCCGCCTCGAGGAGGTGTTCCTGCGCCTGTTCGAGCATCTCGAGTTCGAGAAATTCATGCGCGAGCAGATCAAGGCCGCGCTGCGTTATCCGGGCTTTGTGGTGGCGACGATGGCGGTGGCGATCGTGGTCATCAACATTTTCGTGATTCCCGCCTTCGCCAAGGTCTACAAGGGCTTCAAGACTGAGCTGCCGCTGATGACGCAGGTGCTGATCGGTTTCTCGAACTTTGTCGCGGCGAACTGGATCTACATCGCCGCCGCCGTGCTTGCCGCGATCTTCGGCTTCCGCGCCTGGGTCAACACCGCGCGCGGCCGCATGATCTGGGACCGTTTCAAGCTGCGCATTCCGATCGCCGGACCGATCGTGCTCAAGGCGACACTGGCGCGTTTCGCGCGCAGTTTTTCGATGGCGGCGAGGAGCGGTGTTCCGCTGACCGCGGCGATGTCGATGGTGGCCGATACCGTCGACAATGTGTTTGTCGCGAGCCGGATCAATGGCATGCGCGAAGGCGTGGAGCGTGGTGAATCGATCCTGCGCACCGCGCGTGACGCCAGGGTGTTCACCCCGGTGGTGCTGCAGATGATCGCGGTCGGCGAGGAGTCCGGCGCGCTGGATGACCTGACCGGGGAAATCGCCGACCTCTACCAGCGTGAAGTCGAATATGAAATCAAGAACCTCAGCGCGCAGATCGAGCCGGTGCTGATCATTGCGCTGGGGGTGATGGTGCTGATCCTGGCGCTGGGTGTGTTCCTGCCGATCTGGGATCTTGGCCAGGCGGCACTCGCCAAGAAATAGCCGCGGCATGGTGAATGTGTCCGGCACCCGCCGCGGTTTCACCCGTTTCGAATTCGCGCTGGTGGTGATTGTTGCCGCGATTCTCGGCGGCGTGTTCCTCGAACGCCTGACTTTTCATCAGGAGGCTGCGGAACACGCCCGATTCCAGACTGACCTGCAGACCTTCAAAACCGGCCTGCAGATCCGCATGGCCGAACTGATCTCGGCCAATCGCGAGCAGGAATTGCGGCAGCTCGGCCGTACGAGTCCCGCGCGCTGGCTCGATAAACCGCCGCCGGCCTATGCCGGTGAATACCCTTCACAACCGGAAAACGGCCTCTGGTATTTCGATTCCCGAAGCCATGAACTGGTTTATGTCCCGGTTTCGACCCGCTTCATCAGTACGGCCGACCGTCGCCGTCCCCTGCAACTGCGTTTTCGCGTGTTGATCACCGGTCAGCCGGTGCTGGCACCGGGAGGGCGGGTGGACGGTGTCGCAGGAATAACGCTGGAAGCCACGCCTTATTTTCAGTGGATGTAACAGTAAATTAAGCTATACTCCGGCCATAAATGCAGTAATATCAATGACATGCACTCCATTTTAAGTGAAAAAGTTCACACCTTCCGGGACTCCCGGGGGTTCACGCTGATCGAGCTGATAGTGGTCATCATCGTGCTGGCCATCCTTGCAGCGACGGCGCTGCCGCGATTCACCAACCTGCAGGTGCAGGCGCGGGTGGCCAAGCTCAATGCCGCGCTGGGTTCGGTCAAGGCTGCCGCTTCACTGGCCAAGGCCACCTGTCTTGCGCAAACACCGCAATGCACGGCGACAGTGCTGATGGAGGGCGTCAACGTGACCATGGTCAATACCTATCCGACGGCCGATGCCGCCGGCATCATCACCGCGGCCGGTCTTACGGTCGGGCCGTCGTCCCCTGACGGCTACAACACCCAGGGTGGCGGTGCTGCGGCCGGCACCCCGGTCACCGTGATGGTGCTCGGCAACGATCCGCCGAACTGCAGCTTCACCTACACCTCGCCGATCTCGGCCAGCCAAGGGCCGGTCTACGGGGTGTTGATCACTTCGGGGTGCTGAGCCCCGCTTCAACGCGCCGTGGACCTTGGCCGCGGCACTGTGTTTTGCCTAGTGCATGGAGGTTGTCATGAAACATCAACAGGGTTTTACGATTATCGAACTGATCGTGGTCATCGTCGTGCTCGGCATTCTTGCCGCGACCGCGATTCCAAGGTTTGCGAACATTGGCACCGAGGCGCGTATTGCCTCGATGCAGGGCGTGGCCGGCAGCATGAACTCGGCGAAAGAGGTGATTCGCGCCAAGTGGTATGCGGCGGGTTCGACAACGGTTTCCACCGTGACTACTGTTGATGGCACTTCGGTGATTGTCACCACCGGCACTGGTACCACCGCCGGTTATCCCACCGCTGCCGGCATGGTCAATGCGCTTAACGTAAGCGGAAATATTTCCTGCGCGGCCGCCGGAACGGTAACGACTTGCACTCCCTCGGGTTTTGCATCATGTGCCGTGACATATACCGACACCACTGGCGCCGTTTCGACAGCGGGACTGATCACCGCGAACTGCGGCGGCTGAGCATAACCTCGCGACCTGCCCGCGACCGCGGGTGATGGTGCAACGGGTGAAGGCGGCCAAGCGCAACCTTCACCCGTTTTGTTTTGGGTCGACGATGAACCGTTCTCAGCGCAATCAGGGCTTCACGGTAATCGAGCTGGTGGTCACCATTGTCATTGTGGGTGTACTGGCTGCCGTGGCATTGCCGCGCTTCATCGGCCGCGACAGCTTTGATGCGCGCGGCTTCCATGACAAGGCGGCGGCGATTGTGCGGTTGGCACAGAAAACCGCGGTGGCGTGGCGGCGCGATGTGTTTGTCTGTGTCACCGCCACCCAGGTCAGAGCCGGCACGGCGGCCGGCTGCGCAACGCCGTTGGCCAATCCGGTGAGCGGTGGCAATGCCGTCGAGATCGCACCCGCCGGGGTAACGCTGAGTGCCGCGAGTTTCAGCTTCGACCGCCTGGGCCGGCCCAGCGCGGCGACCACCATCACCTTCACCAGCACGATACCCGGCGACATCAACCGCCAGATCAGTGTCGCCGCCGAGACCGGTTATGTCGTCGCCAACTGATCCCGGACAACGCCGCCAGCGCGGTGTATCGCTGCTGGAGCTGATCCTGTTCATCGTCATCGTCGGCGCCGGCATCGCCGGCGTGCTTGGCGTGTGGCGGGTCACCGCGCAGGGCAGCGCCGAACCGCTGATCCAGAAGCAGGCGCTGGCCATTGCCGAGGCCTATCTCGAAGAAGTATTGGCGATGCCTTTCACCTACTGCGATCCCGACGATGTCCATGCTGCGACCGCCGAATCCGCAGGCGCGGTGAATCCCGCGGATACCACCCGCTGCTCGGCAACGCTGGAGGCCATAGGTGCCGAGCCGGGCGAAACCCGCGGCAGCGGCACCACGCCCTACGACAACGTCAATGACTACGCGAGTCTCCCCGGCGGAGCGCCAGCCACCATCGACGGCACCGCGATTGGGGGCCTCGGCGCGTACCAGGTATCGGTGGCCGTGGTGGGGCAGGCGCTGAGCAACGGTGGAGATACCGTTGCCGCCGCCGCGAGCCAGCGCGTCACGGTCACGGTCACCGGCCCCGCCAACACCACGGTGACGCTCGACGGCTATCGCACAAGGTATGCCCCCAATGCGCTGCCCTGATCGTCATCCGCGTCAGCGCCAGCTTGGACTGACCCTGGTCGAGCTGGTGGTGACCATCGTCGTTACCGGCATCATCGCCGCCGGTGTCGCGGTGTTCATCCAGCGTCCGGTCGAGGGTTATATCGATGCCGCGCGCCGTGCCGAGCTGACCGACGAGGCCGACACCGCGCTGCGCCGGATCACCCGTGACCTGCGCACCGCGCTGCCCAACAGCATCCGTGTGGATGGCACAGGCAAGTTTGTCGAATTCATCGAGACCACCGCCGGCGGGCGTTACCGCGCCGAACTCGACAGCGGCGGCGCCGGCAACATCCTCGACTTCACCGCTGCGGATACATCGTTTGATGTCATCGGCCCCGCGCCGGTGCTGGCCACCGGCAACCAGATCGTCGTCTACAACCTGAACAGTACCGGCACCACCTCCAACGCCTACGCCGGCGACAACCGCACCACGCTGACCAGCACCGCGGCGCCGCCAGTGGCCATCACCTCCAAGCTGTTTCCGGAAGGTTCACCGGCGCGGCGCTTCCATGTGGTCAGCGGCCCGGTCACCTACGGCTGCACCGGCGGCCAGTTGATCCGCTACTCGGGTTATCCCTACAACACTGCGCAGGTCGCGCCGCCGGTCGGCGGCAGCAGCGCGGTGCTGGCTGGCAATGTTGATGTCGCCAATTGCAGTTTTGTCTACACCGCCGGTTCGCTTGGAGAACGCAGCGGCACGGTGTCGATGTTGCTCACGCTGGTGCGCAGCGGCGGCGCCGGCTCTCCGGAGCGGGTGCGCCTGTTCCAGCAGGCCCAGGTCAACAACGCGCCATGAACCAACCGCGATCATTCCGCCAGCGCGGTTTCAGCCTGATCACCGCGATTTTCCTGATCGTGGTGTTGGCCGCGCTGGGTGCGTACATGGTGATTTTCACCGGGCTGCAACAGGCGACGCTGCAGGCCGATGTGCTGGGCGTGCGCGCCTATTACGCGGCACGCGCCGGAGCCGAGTGGGCGATCTACCGCGCGCTTGATCCCGACAACACCATCGCGCCGGGCCCGACATCGTTTGCCGCCTGTCCCGGCGGCACCATCAACACGCTGGGCGGCACGCTGTCGCCGTTTACCGTGGTCATCAACTGCACACCCAGTACCGCCACGGAAGCCGGCAATACCATCAACGTGTATGCAATCACCGCGACGGCCTGCAACAACGCCACCTGTCCGTCGCCCAGCCCGCCATCCGGTTACGTGGAACGTCAGATTGCCGTCACTGTGGCCCGTTGCAAGGACCCCGCAGCGGCAGCACCCCGCTACGAGTGCGGATTATAATGTCAATAAAATCAATTACTTACAATATATTCTCTGATGCCGCATCAAACTGCCCAGTCTGTCCTTGCAGGGCTGGATGCCGGCACATAATTTGCACTGTCCAAACAGCAGGTGCCGCCATTCGCGGCGCGGGTTGCGGAGACTGAACCGATGCTGAAACGGTGGTGGCTGTGTTTGGGTGCGCTCGCGGCGCTGTGGCTGCCGGCGGCCGCGTACGCCCAGACCTGCACCAACGTCGCCACCGGCAACTGGGGCACTGCCGCCACCTGGAACTGCACGGTGTTGCCTGCGGCTCGCGTACCGGCCAACACCGACAATGTGGTGATCATCAACAACACCACGGTGACGGTGAACATTGCCGGCGCGGTGGCCGGCTCGGTGACCATCAACACCGGTGCCAATGCGACCAGCCTGACGCTGGGTGTCGGCAGCGGTTTGACCGTGACCAACGCCGGCGGCCGCAGCGGTGATGTCGTCATCAACAGTCCGACCGCCGGCGTCACCAAGCAGGTCAATGTCGGCACCCAGACCATGACGGTGACCGGCAATTTCACCATCAACGGCGGCACCACCACGGCTTCGGCGGCGAATATCGCCCAGCTCGCGGTCACCACCGGCACCGTCAACATCGGCGGCAATCTGGTGATGACCGGCGGCGCGGTGCAGAGCTTCGCCCAGACCACGCTGACCACCGGCACCATCAACGTCAGCGGCAATGCCACGCTCACCGGCGGCGGCGCTGCCAACAGGGTGGCGCGGATCAATATCACCGGCGCCAGCGGGGTGGGCGCCGGGGTCAATGTCAACGGCACCCTCAACATCAATTCCACGGTTGCCGCCTCGTCCTTGGTCACGCTGGGCACCGGCAGCCGGATGCGTGTCACGGGTGCTGTGACCAACAATGACACGCTGACCATTGGCGCGGGCATTTTCACCGCGCAATCCACGTTGTCCACCGGCAGCGCGGCTAATGCGATCGCGGCGACCACATCGGTCACCACCGGTACCTTGTCGGTGACCGGCAACACCACGGTGACCTCCGGCACCAACGGCCTGAAGACGATGTCGCTGACCAACGGCACCATGACCCTGTCCGGCAATCTTGACGTCACTGCCGCCGCGGCCACCGTTGACACCGGGGATGCCACGGTCAGTGTCACCGGTACCGGCACCATGAATGTCGGCGGCAGCGCCACCGTCACCGGCGGTACCAACGCCAACCGCGACGCGCTGCTGACCGTCAGCGGCGTCAGTGGTGTCGGCGCCGGTATCAACATCAGCGGCGGCCTCAACATCGTCTCCACCATCGCCGGTTCGTCGACGGTGAGCCTGACCAATGCCTCGAGCCGGATGACGGTAAGCGGCGCTGCCGGTGTCAGCAACAACGACACGATGACGGTGGGTGTCGGCATCTTCAACATCAGCAACGCCGCTGCGACACTCGCCATCGGCAACGGCGCCAGCACCACCAACGCCACGACGAGCGTCACCACCGGCTCGCTGACCGTCGCCGGCAACGTGGTGGTTGATTCGCGCACCAACGGGCTGAAAACCCTGACGCTGGGCAACGGCACGATCAACATCACGGGCAATCTGAGTGTCACCGCCGCTGCGGCCACAGCTGACACCGGAGATGCCACCGCCAGTGTCACCGGCACCGGCACCCTGAATGTCGGCGGCACCGCCACCATCACCGGCGGCAGCAATGCCAACCGCGACGCGCTGCTGACCGTGACCGGGATCAGCGGTGTCGGCGCCGGCGTCAACATCTCGGGCACGCTCAACGTCAACGCCACGGTGGCCGGTTCATCGACGGTCAGCCTGACCAATGCGAGCAGCCGCATCACGGTCAGTGGCGCGGGCGGTGTCAACAACGGTGACACGATGACCGTGGGTGTCGGGATTTTCGCGGTGACCAATGCCGCCGCCACCTATACCAACAGCAATGCCACGGCAGTTGCCTCAACCACGGTATCCACCGGCTCGCTGACGGTGGCCGGGCCGCTGAGCAACGCCGCCGCGGAAACCGTCACGCTGTCCGGCACCGGCAGCATCACCGCGGGTGGTCTCTACACCAACACCGGCACCACCACGATCAGCACCACCGGCATCGTCAATGCCAACGGCGGTTTCAGCAACACCGGCATCTTCACCAACACCGCCGGCGGCCAGTTGTTCCTGCGCGGCACACCCAACACCATCAACGGCACCTTCAATCGCGGCAGCGGCACGGTGACGATGAACGGGTCCGCGGCGCAGGCGCTGTCGGGCACCGGGCTGGAGCCGGTGACAACGGCCGGTGACGGTTTTCACAATCTGGTGATCAACAATGCCGCAGGCGTGACCCTGGGCAGCAACGTCGTGGCGCGCAACGTGATCACGCTGACCAGCGGCGAGGTCAGCACCGGCGCCAACGTGCTGGTGTCGGAACTGAGTTGCGCCACGCCCAGTGTCAACCGGACCAGCGGTCATATCGTCGGCAATTTCCAGAAACTGATTCCCGCCGGCGGCTCGACCTGCAACTACGAGATCGGCAGCGCTGGTGCTTACACCCCGGCCTCGCTGGTGTTCACCGGTGTTGCGGTCGGGGGCGGACGCCTGATTGCGGCCACATTTACCGGCGACCACCCAAACATTGCCACTTCCGGTTTCACCGCGACCCGCACCGTGAACCGTTACTGGCGGCTGACCACCACCGGAGTAACCGGCACCGTGCTTCCGGCGTTCACCAATTACAGCGCGACACTGACCTTTATCAATCCCGGTGATCTCGATGCCGGCGTCGATACCTCGATTTTCATCATTCGCCGTTGGACGGGTGCGGCTTGGGCGGCCACTACCACGGGCACGCGGACCCCGACCAGCACCCAGGCCACCGGCATCACCGCACTGGGTGAGCTGCAGGTCGGCGAAGGCGGGGTTGCGGCGCCCGGCAGTTTTAATGCCTTTGAAACCAGCACTGCCGCGCTGGCGATCACCGGCGTGATCCGCACCAAGCGCGCCGGTGTCGCCTTCAGCCTCGACGTGGTGGCGATCCTCGCCGGCGCTCAGCACTCGGCTTTCACCAATGCCGTACTGGTTGATCTGCTTGGCAACAACACGCTCGGTGTCGCGCTTGATGGCAATAACTGTCCGACCAGCTTCACCGTGGTGCAGACGGTAAGCCCCGATCCGACCATCACCAGCGGCCGCTCCACCGTCAATTTCACCGCGGTGGCCAATTCCTGGCGTGATGTGCGCGTGCGTGTGCGCTGGCCCACCGGATCGCCGACGGTGACGAGCTGCTCGACCGACAATTTCGCGATCCGCCCGGATTCAATCAACGGTTTTGCTGCGAGCAACAACACACGCACCACCGCCGGCATCACGAACCCGCTGAACAGCACGGTGTTCGGCACGGTACTGCATAACGCCGGCCGGCCATTCAGTTTCCGTGCCAGCGCGGTGAACAATGCCTCGGTGATCACCAGCAACTACGCCGGATCGCCGCTGGCCACGCTCTCCACCTGTGTTGGCGCGGCCTGCACCACCACCCAGGCCGGGCTGACCTTCACCACCACCTTTGCCGCGGGATTGCTTGCGACCGACACCGCGAGTTATCCCGACGTGGGTTCATTCAGCCTGCAGTTGACTGACGATGATTTTGCCTCGGTCGACGCCAGCGACGGCTCGACACTGGGCGAGCGGCGCATTGCCTCGGCGGTGATCAATGTCGGCCGTTTCACGCCGGACAACTTCGCGGTGGCCTACAACGTGCCGGTGTTCGCGCCGGCTTGCACCGGCTTTACTTACCAGGGCCAGGCTTTCAACTATTCCACCCCGCCGGTGATCACCGTCACCGCTCGCGATTTTAATGGCAACACCACATCGCGTTACACCGGCAGCTGGTGGCGCCTGACCAACACCACGCTGACGCCGGTGACACAATCGGCACGTTATGCGGTATTGAGCGGCACGCTGGATTCGACAGGATTGCCGGCCACCACCGCGGATCCGGCGATTGTCGACTCCGGAACCGGCGGCGGCACCTTGACCTTCTCCGGCGGCAGCGGCCTGCGCTTCACCCGCGCCCCCGGCGCCCCTGCGGCGGAATTCAACGCCGAGATTGCGTTGTCGCTGAGCATCGTCGATGCCGACAGCGTCGCTTTCGCGACCAATCCGGCGGCCTTCGGCGCGGCAACGGCCGGCAACGGCATCCTGTTCAGCGACGGCAACGCCGGCACCACCAACGACAAACGCGTGCGCTACGGCCGGTTGCGCCTGGGCAGCACTAGCGGCTCGCAGGTGCTGGCGCTGCGGGTGCCGGTGGAGGCGCAGTACTGGAACGGCACGTCGTTCATCACCAATACGCTGGACAGTTGCACCACGCTTGCCGCAGGCAACGTCGGCCTCGGCAACTACACCGGCAGCCTCACTGCCGGCGAGACCACGGCGACGATCACCGCCAGTCCGCTGCAGTCAGGCCGCAGCGCGATCCAGCTGAGCGCGCCGGGTGCGGCCAATTTCGGCGGCGTCGATGTCACGCTCAACCTCGGCAGCGGCGCCAATGCCGATGCCTGCAACAGCTTTGCCCCGGCAGCGACCGCGGGCAATCTCGCACACCTGCGCGGGCTGTGGTGCACGCCCCCGGGCACCTTCAGCAAGGATCCGGCAGCGCGGGTGCGCTTTGGTGTGGTGCGCAGCAGCGATCAGTCGATTTACCGGCGCGAGCAATAAATGACGCGTCACGACGGGTGAAATTTTCATGATTAAAAACAAGGCGTTACATTTTTGCTGTGGACAAGCAACCCGCAGAAAGCGCCATAAGTCTTTGAGAGTATTGAAAAATATGCTAGTTTGCCCGGCATCGCGCCAGTCCCGAATTGCCCGAGATTGATGAACTTCTTCCGTAAAAATCGACACCCCGGCTGGCTGTGCATGAACCTGCACGCTGACCGCGTCGATCTTTCGCATGTCCTGGTCGAAGGCCGTCCGCGGCCGGAAGTGCTGCTCTGTGAATCCTTCCGCAAGGAAGGTGATGACGTGGCGACGCTGGCGCGGCTGCGCCGCGAGCTCGACCTTGACCGTTACCGTTGCCTGACCATGCTCAAGGCCCGCGATTACCAGATGTTCACGGTGGACCGGCCCGAAGTGCCTGATGCCGAGGCGCGCCAGGCTGTGCGCTGGTCGCTGAAGGATCTCCTTGATTTTCCGCTGGACGCGGCAACGGTGGATGGCGTCAGTGTGCCCGCCGCCGACAACAGCCGCAAACCGCAGATGCTCGCGGTTGCCGCGCGCAACGAGGCCATCGCCACCACGGTGCGGCCGTTCAACGACGCCGACATCGAACTGGCGGCGATCGACGTGCCCGAACTGGCGCAGCGCAATCTCGCGCGGCTGCTCGAAGCCGAGGGCCGCGGCCTGGCTTTGTTCGGCGTCGATGACCACGCGGCGACGGTGACCTTCACCGCCGGCGGCGAGTTGTACCAGTCGCGGCGCATCGAGGTTGCGCTTAAGGATTTCGAGAACGAGGCCGGCACCGGGGCGCTGTATGACCGCGTGGGGCTGGAGCTGCAGCGTTCGCTCGATCATTTCGACCGTCAGTACCGCAATGTCACCGTGTCGCGCGTGGTGGTCAGCGCGGTGCCGTTCCGCGAGCGCTTTGTCGAATATCTGGCCGCCAACCTGACGCTGCCGGTGGAGGGTCTGGATCTCGAGCAGATCATCGATTTTCCGGGTGTGCCGGAACTGCGCGACCCACTGCGCCAGTCACAGTGCCTGCAGTTGATCGGTGCCGCGATGCGCGCGGAGGCGGCGGCATGAGCCATCCCGCCGCCACGATGCAATACATCAACCTGCTGGCACCGGCCTTTCGCAAGCCGCGGGTGCAGCTGTCGCTGGCTCGAAGCCTGGCGTTCACGGTGGTCGCCGCGCTGCTGATGTCGCTGCTGTTGGGGCACGACCAGACCCGCGTCAACGGCCTGCGCGAGGAACTCGCTTCGGCGCAGTCGTTGCTCAAGGCGCAAAGCATCTACACCAGCCGGCTCAAGGGCGAGAGCGGGCAGCAGGGCGCGAACCAGCTTGACACCGAAATCCAGCGTCTCGAGGCCACGTTGAAGACCGCGCGCGACAGCATGAATGTGCTCGAGGGCGGGGCGCTCGGCAACCGCGATGGTTTCGCCCGCTACATGCAGGCGTTTGCGCGGCAGTCGCTCGATGGGCTGTGGCTGACCGGTTTCACCGTGGCCGGTGGCGGTGATGTCGCGATTGAGGGCAGGGTGCTGCGGCCCGAGCTGGTGCCGGCCTACATCCAGCGCCTCAATGGAGAACCTGCGCTTAAAGGCCGCGCCTTTGCCGCGCTGGAACTGAAGCGGCCGCCGCCAGCCCCTGCCGCCGCGGCCGCAACTGCAACAGGCGGCGAGGTGGTGCCGCCGAAGGCGGAGACCCCGCGCTACATCGAATTTGCGCTGACCACCGCCGAGCCGGTGATGACAGCTGAGTCACGCACGGAGCGGCGCTGATGGACACTTCGGCCACAGCGCGTTTTGCCGCGACCTGGAAACAATGGAGCGACCGTTTTGCCGCGCGCTCCCTGCGCGAACGCGCGATCATGGCCGGTGGCCTGGTCGCGGTGGTGGTGGTGCTGTTTGATGCGCTGATGCTGCAGCCGCTGGCCCAGCAGCAGCGCCGCCTGTCCGGTCAGGTCGCCGAGGCGCGGGCGGCGATCAAGGCCGGCGAGCAGGTGCTCGCCACCGGCCGTGACAGTGATCCCGACGAGGTCAAGCGCCGTTACCGCGACGAGCTGCGCCGCCAGATCGCCGAGATCGACACCAAACTGCAGGGCCTGCAGAAACAACTGGTGCCGCCGGACCAGGTGGTGAACCTGCTCGAGGGTGTACTCTCGCGGGAACGCGGCCTGGCCCTGGTCAGCCTGCGCAAGCTGCCGGTGCAGAGCTTCGAGGCCGCCGGCGCGGTCAAGGGCGACGGCAAAAACGAAGGCAGTGACGGTGCCGCGAACCGCGGCATTTTCCAGCACAGTTTCGAGATCGAGGTCGAAGGCAGCTATGGCGAATTACATGCCTATCTCGCGCGGCTGGAAAAACTTCCCTGGCAACTGTTCTGGGGCAAGGTGGCGCTCGACGCGACGCGCCACCCGCGGCTGAAATTGACGCTGACGGTGCATACGCTGAGCATGAACAAGGTATGGCTGGTCGTATGATACAAGCGACGATTACTGCGCTGATATTGCTGGCGCCGTTGCCGGTCATGGCGCAGGGATTTGCCGATCCGACGCGGCCGCCGGGCGTCATCGCCGATTCGGCGGAGTCCGCCGCGGCGGGCAGCGGGCCCGTGCTGCAGTCGGTGATGCTGTCGCCGACGCGCAAGGTGGCGGTGATCAGCGGCGAGATGGTGGTGCTGGGCGGGCGTTACGGTGGCGCGCAGCTGGTGAAGTTGAGCGAGACCGAAGCGGTGCTCAAAAGCGGCAATGAGCTGGTGGTGCTGAAGCTGCATCCCCAGGTCGACAAGAAACCGGTGGATGGCAAAGGCGCGGCGGGCCGGAGCCCGGCGAACAAGACAAGGCAATGAACCTGGGACTGAAGCAGATGCGCGGATGGTGGATACCAGTGCTTGGAATACTGCTGGCGGGCTGTGCCGAGCCGCCGCAACAGGGCCGCAGTGCCGCGCTGGAGGCGATCCATCGCGAGCTCGACCAGGCCCAGCAGCGCCGTGCCGCGCCCCCCGCCGCGGACGCGGTGAGCCGCGCCCTGCTGCCGCCGCTGGTGGTCGAAATGCCTTCGACATCGACGCAGAAGCCCGAGCCGCGTTTCGACCTGTCGGTGAACAACGCGCCGGCGAGCCAGGTTTTTCTCGCCATCGTCTCCGGCACCCGCTACAGCATGGTGCTGCACCCCGAGGTCAAGGGTGAGCTGTCGGTGAATCTGCGTGATGTCACGGTGCCCGAGGCGCTGGACACGCTGCGCGACCTCTACGGTTTTGACTACACGGTGCAGGGCAACCGCATCACCGTGCTGCCGGCGGCGCTGCAGACCCGCATTTTCCAGGTCAACTACCTGTTTGCCCAGCGCCGCGGCCAGACCGACACCCGCATCAGCTCGGGCTCGATCTCCGACGCGCCTTCGAGTCCAGGCGCGGCAGCCCCGGGCGCGATCCCGGTGCCGACCACCGGCCCCACCGGCGCCGGCGGCACCCGTGCCGCGGAAAGCACCCGCGTCACCACGCGTTCGGACAGCGATTTCTGGAGCGATATGCAGCGTTCGCTCATCGCCATCCTTGGTGGCGCGCAGGGACGCAGCGTGGTCGTCAATTCGCAGTCCGGCGTGATCGTGGTGCGTGCGATGCCGCAGGAGCTGCGTGGTGTCGAGCAGTTCCTGAAGGCGATGCAGGTCATCGTCGAGCGCCAGGTCGTGCTCGAAGCGAAGATCATCGAGGTCACGTTGCGCGATACTTTCCAGGCCGGCATCAACTGGGCCGGTTTCCGTGACGGCAGCACCAGTTTCGGCGCCGGCGTGGTCCGGCCCGGCACCACGCTGGGTCGCACCGGCGCGATCAGCACACCCACGGGCCGCGCCCCGGACGGCTCGATACTGAGCGGCTCAAATTTCGCGGGCGGCTCGGTGGCGGGGGTGGCCAGCGCGCTGTCGCTTGGCGCCTCGGCGGCGGGCGGCCTGTTCGGCCTCGCGCTGCAGACCAGCGATTTTGCGGCGCTGCTGACCTTCCTCGAGACCCAGGGCGGCGTCAACGTGCTGTCGAGCCCGCGGGTGGCGACGATCAACAACCAGAAGGCGGTGTTGAAGGTTGGCACCGACGATTTCTTCGTCACCAACGTCAGCACCACCTCGAGCACCACCGGCACCAGCACCACGGTGACGCCGACGATCACGGTGGCGCCGTTTTTCTCGGGCATCGCCCTGGATGTGACTCCGCAGATCGACGCCGGCAACAACATCATGCTGCACATCAACCCCTCGGTGAGCAGCGTGGTCGAGCGGCGCAAGGTGATCGATCTCGGCACCCTCGGTTCGTTCACGCTGCCGCTGGCGTCAAGCGACGTCAACGTCACCGACACCATCGTCCGCGTGCAGGACGGCAACATCGTCGCCATCGGCGGCCTGATGCGCCAGCAGTCGAATAACGACCGCAGCCAGGTGCCCGGTCTCGGCGACGCGCCGGGCATCGGCAACCTGTTCCGCCAGCGTGACCGCAGCAACGTCAAGAGCGAGCTGGTGATCCTGTTGAAGCCGACCATCATCCACGGCGACCGCAACTGGCAGGAAGACCTGCAGCAGACCAGCGACCGCATCCGTTCGATGACCGCGCCGGCACCGCAGCCGCGCTGAGCGGCACGCCATGTACGAGTCGCATTTCGGGCTGCGCGAACCGCCGTTCGGCATCACGCCCGACACCAGCTTTGCCTATGCCTGCAATTCCCATCAGGAAGCGCTGAACACGCTGCTTGTTGCCGCGCGCAACGGCGAGGGCTTCATGAAGGTCACCGGCGAGGTCGGCACCGGCAAGACACTGCTGTGCCGGCGTTTTCTGGCCGCGCTGGGTGATCGTTTTGTCTCGGCCTATGTGCCCAATCCCTACCTCGAGCCGCGCACGCTGATGTTCGCGCTGGCCGAGGAACTGGTGATCGAGCTGCCGCGCGAAGCCGACCAGCACCAGTTGCTGAAGGAGTTGCAGCGCGCGCTGCTCAATTTCGCGCGCCAGGGCAGGACCGTGGTGGTCTGTCTCGACGAGGCACAGGCGATGCCGCTGGAGACGCTGGAATCGCTGCGCCTGCTGTCCAACCTCGAGACCGAAAAGCGCAAGCTGGTGCAGGTGGTGCTGTTCGGCCAGCCTGAACTCGATGAACGTCTGGCGCAGTCCTCGGTGCGCCAGTTGCGTCAGCGCATTACCTTCCAGTACCGGATGTCGGTGCTCACTGCCGCCGAGCTTGAGCATTACCTCGCGCACCGCCTGCGGGTTGCCGGCTACCGCGGCAGCCGCCTGTTCCTGCCGGCCGCGGTGCGCGCGCTGCATCGCGCCAGCCGCGGCACGCCACGGCTGGTGAACATTATTGCGCACAAGGCATTGCTGCTTGCGTTCGGCGAAGGCCTGCAACAGGTGCTGCCGCGCCATGTGCGTGGCGCCGCCGCGGATACGCCGGCGGCGGCCCGTCCCCGCTGGCGGCTGGTACTGCTGCTGTCGCTGGTGGTGTCGGGGATCGCCGCCGCGCTGTTTTTCGGGTGGCCGGCATGAGTGTGATCAACCAGATGCTGATCGATCTCGAGCGCCGCCGCGCCTCGGGTGAGGAACGCAACCGCATCCCCGACCATGTGCGCGCCCTGCCCGGAGTGCAGCAGCCCGTGATCGACTGGCGATCACCACAACTGCTGGTGATCGCCGCGCTGTGTGTGCTGCTGCCCGCCGCCGCCGCGCTCTGGTGGTGGCGTGATGCTTTGCCATGGCTGCCGTCCGGCCTGGGGCAGACACTGGTGACGCTGCCGCCGGCCGATGAGTCCGGCGACATCACCCGCCGCATGAGCCTGGAACTGGCGCAGTTGCCGCAATCACCGGCCGATGTGGTGGGCGAAGGTTTGAGCACACAATCGGTCATCGTCACCCGGCCGCCGGACTGGGCCGAGCCGCGTGGTGGCCCGCCGAAACCGGCAGCGGCCGATCCCGTTCCGGCACCTGCGCCCGCCAACGCCACCGCCACCGCCACCGCGCCACAGCCCGTGATCCCCGCCCCGCCAGCAAGGCCGGTCACCGAGGCTGCGCTGGCGAAGACGGTCAAACCCGAGCCTGCAGCGGCCGGTTCGACGCAGATCAATCGCCGTGACCGCGAGCAGACACCGCGCCAGCGTGCCGAATATGAATATGCGCGCGGTGCCACCGCGCTGCACCAGGGGCGGGCCGCCGAAGCACGCGCCGCCTTTGAGGAGGCCCTGCAGATCGACCCCGCGCTGCACAGCGCGCGCCAGGCGCTGGTCGGATTGCTGGTGGATGCGCGGCAACAGGGCGATGCGCTGCGGCTGCTGCAGGAGGGGCTGCAACTGGCGCCGTCGCAGTCCGGCTTCGCGATGATGCTGGCGCGGCTGCAGGTCGAGCGCGGCGAACTTGATGCCGGCGTGCAGACGCTGGCGCGCAGCCTCGAATACGCCGGCAACAACGCCGATTACGCGGCGTTTTATGCCGGACTGCTGCAGCGCCAGCAGCGCCATGCCCAGGCCATCGAGATGTTCGACCGCGCGCTGCGCCTGCGTCCCGGTAACGGCATCTGGCTGCTCGGCATGGGACTGTCACTGGAAGCACTGGGGCGCGGCAACGAGGCCCAGGAAGCTTTCCGCCGCGCGCGGGCCAGCGGCAATCTGCCGGCGGATTTGCAGGGTTACGCCGAGCAGCGGGCCCGTTGATTGCTGCAGCGGCGGCTAGTTTTTTCCGGCCACCGTACGTGCAATCACCCAGCCGCTGACCGACGCGGCACCGGCTTTTTTCAGGCTGCCCGCAAGCTCGCTCATGGTTGCACCGGTGGTCAGCACGTCATCAACCACCAGCACATGCCGGCCGCGCAGGTCGGCGAGCGTGACAAAGGCGCCGCGGATGTTGCACCGGCGTTGCTGCCAGGGCAGGCGGGACTGTGGCGCGGTGTCGCGCACCTTGATGCAGACATCGGCATTGATACGGGTGTTCATGTTCATCGAACCCGCCGCAAGTTGCGCCAGTTGCAGCGCCTGGTTGAAACCGCGTTCGCGCAGTCTTGCGGCCGACAGCGGCATCGGCACGATGAGGTCGGCTTGTGTGGGTGCGTGATGTGCGAGCAGCGCTGCCAGGCTGCGCAGCAGATGCAGCCGTCCGCCGTATTTCGCGCGCTGGATCAGGCCGTCGAGCGGCGGGGCGTAGCGGCAGGCGGCAATGACGTGATCGAAGTGCGGCGGATCGGCGAGGCAGCGTCCGCAGACGCCGGGCGCCGGCAGCGGATGTGCGCACTGCACGCATTGCGCGGCGTCCAGCCAGGGCAGCTCGGCGCGGCAGCCGGCACAGAAACCATCAGCTTCACCGCGACCGCCGCAACAGACGCAGCCGGCGCCAAGAATGGCCCCCAGCTTGTCAAAAAGACCGGCTCTGAAATTTGACAGAAACCCTTGCATCTGGCAGGATGTTATCTATAAGTTATTGTTTTTATTGATATTTTATATATAAATTCAGATCGGACTCCGGCATGGACACCCTCAGCACCTCGACCCCTGGCAGCCAGTCTCTGGATACCCATAACGGCTGCGCCGCCAATAAGACCGACAGCGCCGGCTGCGCGCCGCGCTGGACCGTGCCCGAAATCGAGTCATTGTTTGCGCTGCCCTTCAACGATCTGTTGTTCCGTGCGCAGCAGGTGCATCGCGAGCATCAGCCGGCGAATGCGGTGCAGCTGTCCACACTGCTGTCGATCAAAACCGGCGGCTGTTCCGAGGACTGCGGTTACTGCCCGCAGGCGGCGCGTTACCACACCGGTGTCGAGAACCAGCCGCTGATGGAAGTCGAGGACGTCGTGGCCGCCGCAAAACAGGCGCGCGAGCACGGCGCGACGCGCTTCTGCATGGGTGCCGCCTGGCGCAGCCCCAAGCAGCGCGATCTCGACAAGGTGGTCGCGATGGTGAAGGCGGTGCGCGGCCTCGGCATGGAAACCTGCGCGACGCTGGGCATGCTCAAGCCCGGCCAGGCCGGGCAGTTGCGTGAGGCGGGGCTCGATTACTACAACCACAACATCGATACCGCCGAGGACAACTACGCGAACATCATCTCGACGCGTGATTATGCGGATCGCATCGACACGCTGGAGCAGGTGCGTGATGCCGGCATGCATGTCTGCTGCGGCGGCATCGTCGGCATGGGCGAGACGCGCACCGCACGCGCCAAGCTGATTGCCCAGCTGGCCAACATGTCGCCGTACCCGGAGTCGGTGCCGATCAACAACCTGGTGCAGGTGCCGGGCACCCCGCTCGACGGCACCGACAAACTCGATCCGCTGGAATTTGTGCGCACCATTGCCTGCGCGCGCATCACCATGCCGAAGGCGATGGTGCGTTTGTCCGCAGGCCGCCAGGAACTCGGTGATGCGGTGCAGGCCCTTTGTTTCATGGCCGGCGCGAATTCGATTTTTTACGGCGAAAAACTGCTCACCACCGGCAACCCCGATGTCGAGAACGACCGCGCGCTGTTTGCGCGTCTTGGCCTGAAGCCGCTGGACCCGTCGCCGGGCGAGCCCGCGGCCTGAGGCTGCCGGGCATCACCATGACCTTCGAGCAGGAACTCGCCGCCGATCTCGCGGCACGCGAGGCGGCAGGGCTGCGCCGTGTGCGCCGGCGGCTGGATACACCGCAGCGCGCGCAGGTCGATGTCGACGGCCGTCATTACATCGCCTTCTGTTCCAACGATTACCTCGGTCTTGCCGCCGATCCGCGCCTCGCTGCCGCCGCGCGCGAAGCGTTGATGCTGTATGGCGTCGGTGCCGGTGCCTCGCATCTGATACTCGGACACAGCCGCGCGCACCAGGAGCTGGAGGATGCACTCGCTGCATTTGCCGGTATGCCCGCGGCACTGCTGTTTTCCACCGGCTACATGGCCAATCTCGGTGTGATCAGTGCCTTGGTCGGGCGCGGTGATGCGGTGTTCGCCGACCGTCTGAACCATGCTTCGCTGAATGACGCGGTGCTGTTGTCGCGTGCCGCGTTCAAGCGTTATCCGCACAACGACCTTGCCGCGCTCGAGCGCCTGCTGGCGACCACACCGGCACGCCGCCGCCTGGTTGCCGTCGATGCGGTGTTCAGCATGGATGGCGACATCGCGCCGGTGCGTGAACTGCTTGCCCTGTGCGAGCGGCATGATGCGCTGCTCTACCTCGATGATGCGCACGGCTTCGGCGTGCTCGGTGAACAGGGGCGCGGCACGTTGTCTCACTTCAACCTGTCCCATTCCAGCATCATCTCGCCGCGCATTGTCTACATGGCGACACTGGGCAAGGCCGCTGGTGTCAGCGGTGCTTTTGTCGCGGGCTCTGCAGTCATCATCGAGACCCTGCTGCAGCAGGCGCGTACTTACATCTACACCACGGCTGCGCCGCCATTACTTGCGCATACGCTGCTCGCCAGCCTTGAAATCATTGCCGCCGGTGACGAGCGCCGCGCGCAGCTGCGCGCGCGTATCGCACAATTGCAGGAGGGGCTGGCCGGCCTGCCGTGGCCGCTGCTGCCCTCGGAGACACCGATCCAGCCGCTGATCGTCGGCGACAACCGGCAGGTGCTGGCGCTGTCAGCGAAACTCGCGGAGCAGGGGTTGCTGGTGCCGGCGATCCGGCCACCGACGGTGCCGCAGGGCAGCGCGCGGCTGCGGATTTCGCTGTCGGCCGATCACAGCAAGGCAGATGTCGCGCGGCTGGTGACGGCCTTGCGCGAGGCGGCGTAATGGCCTTGCCGGTGGTGTGCCTGCACGGCTGGGGGAGTGACAGCCGGGTATGGCCCGAGGGGATAAAAAATAATAAGCAAAATCAAATACTTGTAATCAATCTCCCGGGATATGGTGCAAGTCCGTCAGCACCGGAGAAAAGTTTTGATGCGGCGCTGGCGCAGGTTGCAGCCGCTGCGCCCGCGCACTGCCACGTGCTGGGCTGGTCGCTGGGTGCACAATTCGCGCTGGCCTGGGCGGCGCGTTACCCGGCACAGGTGGAGCGGCTGGTGTTGATTGCGGCAACACCGCGATTTGTCGCTGCGCCCGGCTGGCCGCAGGGCATGACCGCGGAAACCTTCAATGCCTTCGCCGAAGCGCTGGCACGGGAACCCGGCCCGACCTGGCGGCGTTTTCTGCGCCTCCAGGCGCAGGGAGATGCCGCTGCAAAAACGGTGGTGCGCGCGCTGGATGCCGCGCTGGGTGCTGCGCCGCCGGCAGGCACCGCAGTGTTATGCGATTCGCTGAGCTGGTTGCGTGACAACGATCTGCGCGCCGCTTGCCGCACGATTGCGCAACCCTGCCTGCTGCTGCATGGCCGTGAAGATCACATCACGCCACCTGCCGCGGGTGAATGGCTGTCGGTGCAACTGCCAGCGGCGCGGCTGTGCATGATCGATGGCGCGTCCCATGTGCCGTTTCTGTCGGCGCCGGCAGTGGTGGGAAAAGAAGTTGCGCAGTTCCTGCAATGAGTTCCTGCAATGATTTGCTGTCATGAGTGAGGCCACCCTGATCGACAAGCGCGCGGTGCGCCGTTCCTTCGACCGCGCGGCGGCAACCTATGATGCGGCCGCGGTGCTGCAGCAGGAGGTCTGCACACGCAGTCTCGACCGGCTGCAGTTCATCAAACTCGAGCCGCGGCGCGTGCTTGATGCCGGTTGCGGCACCGGCAATGCCTGGCCCGGGCTGATGTTGCGTTTTCCAGGCGCTGAACTGCTGGCACTGGATCTCGCGCCGGCGATGCTGCGGCAGGCGCAAAGCCGCATGCCCTGGCACCGGCGCTGGCTGGGGCGGCTGCCCGCCACCGTCTGCGGCGATCTTGAGCAGTTGCCGCTGGCGGCAGGCAGTGTCAATTTCGCCTGGAGCAATCTTGCGCTGCAATGGGCCAATGACCTGCCGTTGGCATTCCGTGAGCTGAAGCGGGTGCTGGCACCCGGCGGTCTGCTGTTGTTCACCACCTTCGGCCCCGACACACTGAAGGAGTTGCGCGCGGCACAGCCCGACAGCGGCAGCGGTGGGTTCAACCGCTACACCGACATGCATGACATCGGCGACATGCTGGTCGCCGCGGGTTTTGCCGATCCGGTGATCGACATGGAGCCGTTCACGCTGACCTATGGCGATGTACGCGCGGTGATGCGCGACCTGAAGGCGATTGGCGCGCACAGCGCTGCGGCGGATCGTCCGGCGGCGCTGACCGGCAAGGCCTGGCTGGCCGCGGTGGAACGCAATTACGAAGCCTTCCGCAGGGATGGCCGTTTGCCGGCCACCTTCGAGGTGATCTACGGCCATGCCTGGTGCCCGCAGCCACGTACCGGTCCCGGCGGCAGGCCGGTGATCGAGATCCGGAGTGGCTGACGGTGAAGATGGTGAAAGCGGTCAAGGGGGTGTTCGTAACCGGCACCGACACCGGTGTCGGCAAGACGCTGGTGGCGACGCTGCTGCTGCGTGCTTTTGGCGAGCAGGGCTGGCGCACGGCGGCGATGAAGCCGGTGGCCGCCGGCGCGCGGCGCCGCGGCAGCGCCTGGATCAATGACGATGTCGAGCGGCTGCGTGCGGCTGCCAGCGTCCGTTCACCACGCGCGCTGGTCAATCCGTACTGCTTTGCGCCGCCGATCGCGCCGCACATTGCCGCGGGCGAGGCCGGTGTGTCGATCAGCCTGCCGCGTATCCGCGAGGCGTACCGCAGGCTCGCGCGCAATGCCGACATCGTGGTCATCGAGGGTGCCGGCGGACTGTTGGTGCCGCTGGGTAGTAACAGCGATACCGCCGACCTGCCGCGGCTGCTTGAACTGCCGGTGGTGCTGGTGGTCGGCCTGCGTCTGGGCTGCATCAACCATGCGCTGCTCACGGTGGCGGCAATGCAGGCGCGTGGGTTGCAGCTTGCCGGCTGGATCGGCAACTGTGTTTTGCCGCGCATGGCGCGGCGCGCTGAAAACATCGAGGCCCTGCGGGAACGCATCAATGCGCCCCTGCTCGGCGTTGTTGCGCATCGGCGTGGTTTGAATCCGAGGCCGTCCGAGAATCGACTGGACATTGACCCGCTGATCCGGGTCATTTCAGAGAGAAAACCGAACTGATTCAATGGGTTTCCGGGTTGCGACCCGACCCTCCGATGTGCTAAATTGAACAGGGTTTCAAAAGGTGATTGCGCGTGCAAACGATGCAGTGGCCGCAGCGGCCGGTTCTCGACTCGGATGTGTCCTGCGAAGGCGCCGGTTTGCGCTATTTCAGGCGCCGCTGCAGTTCGTTTGACGGTCGGCTGCTTGGTCTGGTGTTTGGGTCCCTTGCATTTTTTTCTATCGCGGTGTCACTGGTTTTTGCGTTTGCTGGCGCGTGGCTGATCGTTCCGTTTGCCGGACTTGAGGTTGCCGGCCTTGCATTTTCGGCGTGGTGGGTGTTGCGACGCTCGCGCGATTTCGAGCGCATCGCCTGCGATGGAGACCGGATCCTGGTCGAGGCCAGTGAACAGGGGCGATTGCAACGCGCCGAGTTGAATCGTTGCTGGGCGAAGCTGGTAACGGCTGCGGACGGTTCGTTGGCCCTGCGCTCACACGGGCGTGAGGTTGTCATCGGGCGTTATTGTGGTGAACAGACCCGGCAGGCGCTGGTGCGGGAACTGCGAAGCCGCCTCGGGGCGCAGGGGATTTAGCGGGTCAACAGGTAACGGGAGCGGTAAAGAATGAGCAAGAAGTGGATGCAAAAGAGCACGGCAGCCCTCGCGCTGTTCCTCTGGTCGGTTGCGGCGATGGCCGAATACAAGCTGAATCTGCAGACACCGCAGACCGTTCTCGGCGAAAAAATCTACGACCTGCACACCATCATCACCATCGTCTGCTTCGTGATTTTCATCGGTGTCTTCGGCTTCATGTTCTACTCGGTGTTCAAGCACCGCAAATCAGTGGGACACAAGGCCGCGCAGTTTCACGAAAACACCGCCGTGGAGGTGGCGTGGACGCTGATCCCCTTCCTGATCCTGATCGCAATGGCGGTGCCCGCCACCGGCACGCTGATCGCGATGCGCGACACCTCCGAGCCTGACATGACGATCAAGGCCACCGGCTACCAGTGGAAATGGGGCTATGACTACCTGAAGGGCGAGGGCGAGGGCATCAGCTTCTACAGCAACCTGTCCACGCCGCGTGCCCAGATCGACGGCACCGACATCGCCGGGCGCAACGCCAATCCGCATTACCTGCTGGAGACCGACACCCATGTAGTGGTGCCTGTCGGGAAGAAGGTGCGCGTGCTGGTGACTGCGGCCGACGTGATCCACGCCTGGTATGTGCCGGCGCTGGCGGTGAAGCAGGACGCCGTGCCCGGTTTCATCCGCGACACCTGGTTCAAGGCCGAGAAGGCCGGCATCTACCGCGGGCAGTGCGCCGAGCTCTGCGGCCGCGACCACGGCTTCATGCCGATCGTTGTCGAGGTGATGGAGCCCGCCCAATACAGTGCCTGGGTCGCCGAGCAGCAGAAAAAGATGGCCGCCAACAAGGTTGATCCGAACAAGACCTGGACCCTTGATGACCTTAAGGTTCATGGCCAGAAAATCTATGCCCAGAACTGCGTCGCCTGCCACCAGGCCACCGGCATGGGCGTGCCGAATGCCTTTCCCGCGCTCGCCGGTTCCAAGGTTGTGCTCGGCGACAAGGCCGAGCAGATCAAGCTGCTGCTCGCCGGCAAGCAGGGCACTGCGATGGCGTCCTACAAGCAACTGTCGGACGTCGATCTCGCCGGCGTGATCACTTACACCCGCAACGCCTGGTCGAACAAGACCGGCGAAGCGATCGCGCCGGCCGAAATCAAGGCCGCCCGCAACTGATACCAGGTTCCAGGAGAACGCAATGGAAGCAGCACACGCCCCCGCCCACGGTCACGCCCACGACGACCACGGCCACAAGCCCAGCGGCATCATGCGCTGGGTGAAGTCGACCAACCACAAGGACATCGGCACGATGTACCTGTGGTTCAGCTTTACCATGTTCCTGGTCGGCGGTGTCATGGCGCTGATCATCCGCTCGGAGCTGTTCCAGCCCGGCCTGCAGATCGTGCAGCCGGACTTCTTCAACTCGATGACCACTTACCACGGCCTGATCATGGTGTTCGGCGCGATCATGCCGGCCTTCGTCGGTTTCGCGAACTGGCTGATCCCGATGCAGATCGGCGCGCCCGACATGGCCTTCCCGCGTATGAACAACCTGTCGTTCTGGCTGCTGCCCCCCGCCGCGATGCTGCTGATCGCCGCGCAGTTCATGCCCGGCGGCGGTGCCGGTGTCGGCTGGACCATGTATGCGCCGCTGTCGACCCAGGCCGGTCCGGCGATGGACCTGACGATTTTCGCGGTGCACATCCTCGGCATCTCGTCGATCATGGGCTCGATCAACATCATCACCACCATCCTCAACATGCGTGCCCCCGGGCTGACGCTGATGAAGCTGCCGCTGTTCTGCTGGACCTGGCTGATTACCGCCTACCTGCTGGTCGCGGTGATGCCGGTGCTCGCCGGCGCGGTGACAATGACGCTGACCGACCGCCATTTCGGCACCCACTTCTTCAATGCCGCCGGCGGCGGTGACCCGGTGCTCTACCAGCACATTTTCTGGTTCTTTGGCCACCCCGAGGTCTACATCATCGCGATTCCCGCCTTCGGCGTGGTGTCGCAGGTGATCCCGGCGTTTTCGAGGAAGCCCCTGTTTGGCTATGCCTCGATGGTCTACGCCACAGCCTCGATCGCGATCCTGTCGTTCATGGTCTGGGCGCACCACATGTACACCTCCGGAATGCCGGTGGAGGCACAGCTCTACTTCATGTATGCGACCACGCTGATCGCGGTACCCACCGGCGTCAAGGTGTTCAACTGGGTAGCGACAATGTGGAAGGGTTCACTGACCTTCGAGACGCCGATGCTGTTTGCGCTCGGCTTCCTGTTCCTGTTCACGCTGGGCGGCTTTACCGGTCTGGTGCTGTCAATAACGCCCGTTGACGTGCAGCTTCACGACACCTACTACGTGGTCGCACACTTCCACTACGTGATGGTCGCCGGTGCGCTGTTCTCCGCCTTCGCCGGCATCTATTTCTGGCTGCCGAAATGGACCGGCAGGATGTATGACGAAACCCTGGGTCAGTGGCACTTCTGGCTGTCGCTGATTTTCTTCAACGTTACCTTCTTCGTGCAGCACTTCCTCGGCTTGGCCGGCATGCCGCGCCGTATCCCGGACTATGCGCTGCAGTTCACCGAGTTCAACATGATCTCGTCGATCGGCGCTTTTGGTTTCGGCCTGTCGCAACTGCTGTTCCTCTACATCGTGATCAAGTGCATCCGCAGCGGTGAAAAAGCCCCGGACAAGCCCTGGGATGGCGCCGACAGTCTCGAGTGGACGCATCTGCCGACGCCGGCTCCCTGGCACAGCTTCGAGACCCCGCCGGTCATCAAGTAAGTGCCTCCGGATCACGCCATGGTTCCAGCTGAAGTCAAACGCAACAATCGGCGCACGGCAACAGTGCTGTGGCTGATTGTCGCCGGTTTTTTCTTCGGTGTGATGATCAAGTATTACCTGCTCGCGCGATGAACAAGGAAAAAGCCAATCGACGCCTGCTGACGCGGCTTTCCGTGTTTGCCGTGCTGATGTTCGGTTTTGGCTTCGCGCTGGTGCCGTTTTACGAAAAAATCTGTGAGGTTACCGGCATCAACAACCTGATCAAGCCGGCCGCGGCGATCGAGAACACGCAGATCGACCGTTCGCGCACCATCACTCTCGAGTTTGACGCGAACTCACACGGCCTGGACTGGGAATTCAAGCCGGTGCTGAACAGTGTCCGCGTGCATCCGGGTGAAATGATCCATGTCGAATACGACGTTCGCAACAATGGCGACAAGGCGATTGTCGGGCAGGCGATCCCCAGCTACGGACCCAAGCTCGCCGCGCAATACGTGAAAAAAATGGAGTGCTTCTGTTTCAAGCAGCAGCCGCTGCAGGCCGGCGAGGGCAAACGCATGCCGGTGCAGTTCGTCATCGATTCGACGCTGCCGGCGGACGTAAACACCATCACCCTGTCATACACTTTTTTTGAGGTGAAGGGCGCGGCTTTGCCCAAAGGTGACGGGCAGGGATGAGTTTGAAATGACCGGCGGGGACATGCAGCGCAAGGCGAGCTTCATCGAGGTGCTGCAGATGGTGCTTTCAGCCTTTCTCGGCATCCGCAAGCGCGCCGAGCACGAGAGGCTTGAGGTGGCGCCGCTGCAGGTGGTCCTGGTCGGCCTGCTCGCCGCGGCGGCATTTGTGGTGACAGTATTGTCGGTGGTGCGGCTGGTGCTGCGCTGGGCGTGATGGGTCCACCGGACAATTCCGGGTTTCAGTAAAAAGGTTTCAGGGAGAACAGCAAACATGTCAAATCAGGCAACAGGCAACTACTACCTGCCGGAACCGTCGCACTGGCCGCTGGTGGCCTCGATCGCGCTCGGTTTTCTCGGCTTCGGCGCTTCCTTCGCCGTCAACAAGATGCCGCTGGGTTATGTTCTGCTGTTGATCGGCTTTCTGGTGCTGTTCTTCATGTTCGCCGGCTGGTTCACCACCGTCGCCCGCGAGTCGGAGGCCGGCCACTACAACAAGCAGGTCGATATCTCATTCCGTTGGGGCATGAGCTGGTTCATCTTCTCAGAAGTAATGTTTTTCGCCGCGTTTTTCGGTGCGTTGTTCTACATGCGCGTCATTTCGGTGCCCGACCTCGGCTCGCTCGAACACCAGCAGTTGATGTGGCCGGGATTCAAGGCGGACTGGCCAGCCACCGGCCCCGGCATCAAGGAAACCTTCTCGCCGATGGGGGCTTGGGGCATTCCGGCTTTCAACACCGCATTGCTGCTGCTCTCCGGCGTGACCCTTACCTGGGCGCACTGGGGTCTGCTTAAGAACAATCGCACCCAGTTAATCTGGGGCCTGGTGCTGACCATCGCCCTGGGCATGGTGTTCCTCGGCTTCCAGGTCTATGAATATGTGCACGCTTACAGCGATCTGAACCTGAAGATGACAATGGGTGCTTATGGCGCCACCTTCTTCATGCTTACCGGTTTTCACGGTTTTCACGTCACCGTCGGCACCATCATGCTGTGGGTGATCCTGTTCCGCAGCGTCGCCGGACATTTCACCGCCGACAACCATTTCGGCTTCGAGGGTGTGGCCTGGTACTGGCACTTTGTCGACGTGGTCTGGCTTCTGCTGTTTGTGGTGGTCTACTGGCTGTAAGGCCGGGGTAAAAGTCAAGGCGGCGGTCCGCGCATCCGGCCATAACAAAAAGCCGGGCAAGCACGGATCGCACGGGGAGGGGGTACCCCGATCGGGGACTGGGCGCCGCGTGTATCGCGGCGTTTTTTTTGAGATGGATGCGGGGGATGCCTGACAGGAACACCGCGGGCTGCGGAAGGTCTACAGACGTGTGGTGATCAGCCCGGTCTGGAAGCCGATGATCAGCATCAGGAACAGCAACACCGACAATACGACGCGCACTGTCAGGGCCCTGGCGGTGCGCTCACCCTGGCCGCGGTCGCGAATCATGTAGAACAACGCCGAACCGAGACTGAACAGGATGACGATGATGAACAGGATGACGACGATGCGCATGATGGCCCGGAAGTTAGGACGTGGAGTTTAACCCAGGACATGCCGGCACCCGCATTCGATTTTGGTCCGCTGCGTTATGAACCGCGATGGCTCACCACCGTCCTCGCGGTGGCCGGCATCGTGCTGACCTTTCTCCTCGGCGAGTGGCAGACCGGCAGGGCCGCGTACAAGCAGGACCTGCAGCAACGTCTTGACGAGCTGTCTCGGGCGCCGGCGCTGGGTGTTGGTGCCACGCCGCTGTCCGCGGACCAGACACTGCTGCGCCGGGTCGAGGTGCGGGGCACCTTTGATGACCGTTACACCGTGTTCCTCGATAACCGCATCTACAAGCACCAGCCCGGGTATTATGTTGCCACGCCGCTGCGGATCAGCGGCAGTGATCCTGGTGTCGGCAATACAGGCCAGAACGCCGGCGGACTTTACGTGCTGGTCAACCGCGGCTGGGTTGCCGCAAATCCTGATCGCAGCCTGCCGCAGGCGCCGGCGCCGTCCGGCGAACAGCGCATCGAAGGCATCGCCCTGGAATACAGTGAGCGCTTTCTCGAGCTTTCGACAAAAATCGCTGAAGGCCAGGTGTGGCAGAACCTCGGTCTCGAGCGCTACCGCCAAGCCACGCGGCTGGAGCTCCAGCCTTTCGTGATCCAGCAGCAGGGAGTCGCGCCGGACGGCCTGGTGCGTGACTGGCCGCGCCCTG
Source organism: Betaproteobacteria bacterium Ga0077527 (assembly GCA_001464815.1). GTDB lineage: Bacteria > Pseudomonadota > Gammaproteobacteria > Burkholderiales > SG8-41. Next base: position 142,591 of record LNDW01000022.1, read on the forward strand.
ATCTCAAACGCAACACCCATCTCGCCTATGCCTTCCAGTGGTACGCACTGAGCCTGGCTATACTGGTTTACTACCTGGTGACTCATGTCAAACGACGTCCCCCGATCCGGCAATAAGACACCCGGTCGCGGCACCCTGTGGCTGGTGCTTGCGGTCTGCGTGGCCCCTTTCATCGCATCGTTCGCGGCCTATTATTTTTATCAGCCTGATGGCCGCGTCAATTACGGCACGCTGATCGAGGGCAAAAAACTGCCGGTGGAACCGCTGGTGCGGGCGGAAGGTGGCGGGTTCATGCTGCGCCAGCTCGAAGGCAAATGGATATTCCTCACGGTGGATGATGCCGCCTGTGATGCCTATTGCGAGAAAAAACTGTGGCAGATCCGCCAGGTGCGCAAGACCCAGGGCAAGTATCCGGAGCGTATCGAACGCATGTGGCTGCTTACCGGGGAGGGTCAGCCCGACAAGCGCCTCTTCCAGGAATATGACGGCACATGGATGGTCAGGGCTGCGCGCAGCGCGCTGCTCGAAACACTGCCGCATGAAGGCAATGTGAAGGATCACATCTACCTGATCGATCCGCTGGGCAATCTGGTGCTGCGGTATCCGCGCGATGCTGACCCCAGTCGCATCCGCAAGGACCTGACAAGGCTGCTCCGCGTATCACGCATCGGTTGAGATCAACGGGAAGAACTGAAAGCTATTCGACATGTACAGGAAGCTGGTCTGGTTTGCAGTGCTATACACCTTCTTCGTGGTGGTGGTTGGTGCCACCGTGCGCCTCACCGATGCCGGGCTGGGCTGCCCGGACTGGCCTGGCTGTTACGGCGAGCTGACGCCGCATCACGCCCGCGAAGACATCGCCAAGGCGGTCGAAGAGCAGGGCGGAACCCACGGGCCGGTATCGATGGGCAAGGCTTGGAAGGAAATGTTCCACCGCTATATTGCCGGCGCCCTTGGTCTGCTGATCCTTGGCATCGCGGTCGCGGCATGGCTGCGCCGTGACGAGCCGCAACGATCGCCGTGGCTGGCCACCGCGATCGTTGCCGTGGTCACCCTGCAAGCGGCGCTGGGCATGTGGACGGTGACCATGCTGCTGAAACCGGTGATTGTCACGCTGCATCTGCTCGGCGGCATGGCGACGCTGGCCCTGCTCGCATGGCTGGCCTTGCGCCAGGAGCGTTTTGCCGCGAGGAGCGCCGCTGCGCTGCTCCTGCGGTCCTGGGCGATGCTGGTGTTGCTGGTGGTGATCGCGCAGATCGCGCTGGGTGGCTGGGTTTCGACCAATTACGCGGCGCTGGCGTGCATTGATTTCCCGACCTGTCATGGCGAGTGGATGCCGGCGATGGATTTCCGCCACGGCTTTCAGCTGATCCGCGAGCTGGGCATGACCGCGGCAGGCACCCACCTCAGTTATGACGCGATCACTGCGATCCATTGGACTCACCGGGTCGGCGCGCTGATCACCGCGCTGATCGCCGGCGGGTTGGCCTGGGTGTTGCTGCGTAAGCCTGGGTGCGCGCGGCTGGGCCTGATGCTGGCGGCGGCGCTGTTGCTGCAGATCGTGATCGGCATCGGCAATGTCGTGTTCAGCCTGCCGCTGTGGCTGGCCGCCGCGCACAACGCCGGGGCAGCGATTTTATTGCTGGTGACGGTGGTGATAAACTTCGCCCTCGCTCAAGATTCCAGGATTGAGGGACGGGGATTGAAGATTGAGTAAGCTGGCCTCCAATGACTCGCTCCACACCCCTCACCCTTCACTCCCCACCCCTGCCACAATGTCCTCCACCGTCGCTCCCGGACCACAGTCTTCACGCATCCAGCAGTTCTACGCGCTGACCAAGCCGCGCGTGGTGTCGCTGATCGTGTTCACCGCGGTGATCGGCATGTTCCTGGCGACCCCGGGCATGGTGCCGGTGGACATCCTGTTCGCTGCGACGCTGGGCATTGCGCTGGTCGCCGGAGCTGCGGCCGCGGTGAACTGCCTGGTCGAACAGAAAATCGACGCGCTGATGGCGCGCACCCAGTTCCGGCCCCTGCCTCGCGGCCAGATCACGCCGCAGGAAACCCTGGTCTTTGCCGGCATCGTCGGCGGCACCGGCCTCGCGCTGCTCTACCACGGGGTCAACGTGCTGACGATGTGGCTGACACTCGCCACCTTTGTCGGTTACGCCATCATCTACACGGTGATACTCAAACCGATGACACCGCAGAACATCGTCATCGGCGGTGCCTCCGGAGCGATGCCGCCGGTGCTGGGCTGGGCCGCGGTGACCGGCGAGGTGACACCCCAGGCGCTGACGCTGTTCCTGATCATCTTTGCGTGGACGCCGCCGCATTTCTGGGCGCTGGCGCTTTATCGCAAGCATGAATACGCCAAGGCCGGCGTGCCCATGCTGCCGGTGACCCACGGCGACAGGTTCACCCGCCTGCATGTGCTGCTCTACACGATCATCCTGCTCGCCTGTTCGGCCCTGCCCTTTGTCACCCGCCTCTCGGGCTTTCCGTATCTGGCTGCGGCGATGCTTCTTGGCGGGGTGTTCCTTTACTACGCGGTGAAAATCAACACCGATTACAGCGACGACCTTGCGCGGCGCACCTTCCGTTACTCGATCCTCTACCTGACGCTGCTGTTCGCCGCGCTGCTGATCGACCATTACCTGCAACTGCTGTTCTGAACCAATGAAACTTCCTGTCGCGTTGTTGGCTGCGCTGTTGGCTGTACCGCTGCTGGCCGGATGCGGCAGGCCCGAAGCCCCCTCGTTCAAGCTCACCGACGTCACCGGTGCCTCCTTCGGCAAGGTGCTGGAACTGACCGATCACAACGGCCAGCGGCGTACGCTGGCCGATTTCAAAGGCAAGGTGGTCACCGTGTTTTTCGGATTCACCCATTGCCCGGATGTCTGCCCGACCACACTGTCGGAAATGGCGGTGGTGATGAAGGAACTCGGCGCGGATGCCGGCCGCCTGCAGGTGCTGTTTGTCACCGTTGATCCGGAACGCGACACACCGGAAGTGCTCAAGCGTTATGTGCCGGCCTTCCATCCGTCCTTTCTCGGCCTGCTCGGCAATGCCGAAGAAACCGCGATAGTGGCCAGGGAATTCAAGATCCACTACCAGAAACAGAAGCTGGGGAGCGGCGGTTACACCGTGGACCATTCTGCAGGCACCTACATCCTCGACAGCGAGGGCAGGCTGCGCCTGTTTGCGCAATACGGCATCGGCGCGCCGGCCCTTCTTCATGACATCCGCCAGCTGCTGAAGTCGCAATAAAAAACCCCGCAGCGCGGGGTTTTGGCTGGGTGGTGCCGGTCAGCCGGCGATCAAACCTTTCATCTTCGCCAGGCCCTTGGCCTCTATCTGGCGGATGCGTTCGGCGGATACGCCGAATTCCGCGGCCAGCTCATGCAGCGTTGCCGCTTCGCCTTCGGTCAGCCAGCGTGCCTCGATGATGCGCCGGCTGCGCGCATCAAGGCTGGCCAGTGCCCGTTCGAGGCCGGCGCTGCGCAGGCGCGCGTTCTGCTCGGCTTCGAGCACGGAGCCAGGTTCGGCGTCCTCCGCGGCGAGGTAACTGATCGGCGCGAACTGCTCGCGCTCGTCGTCACCGGCGGGTTCGAGTGCCAGGTCCTGCCCGCCAAGACGGGTTTCCATCTCGACCACTTCCTCGGGTTTGACCCCGAGTTCGCGGGCTACGGTCTGCACTTCAGCAGCGCCAAGCGTGCCGAGATCCTGCTTCATGCTGCGCAGGTTGAAGAACAGCTTGCGCTGTGCCTTGGTGGTGGCGATGCGCACCAGCCGCCAGTTGCGCAGCACGAATTCATGGATTTCGGCGCGAATCCAGTGCATCGCGAACGACACCAGACGCACGCCGCGCTCGGGGTCGAAACGTTTAACCGCCTTCATCAGGCCGATGTTGCCTTCCTGGATCAGGTCGGCCTGGGGCAGGCCGTAGCCGGCGTAATTGCGGGCTATCGAAACCACCAGACGCAGGTGCGACAGCACCAGTTGGCGGGCGGCTTCAAGATCGCCATGGTCACGCAGGCGACGCGCATAGTCCGTCTCCTGCTCCTGGGTGAGCAGCGGAAAGCGGTTCACCGTCTGGATGTAGGTCTCCAGACTGCCGGCTGCTGGAATGGGCAGGGCCATGGTGGTGTTCATCGCAATCTCCTTGCTGTTGCGGCGCGTTGTGTATTGCGCCACTTTGATGCCTCGAAGTTTAGCACTCTGGTGGTAAGAGTGCCAAACAGCGCTGGAGTTCCTCCGGGGCGATCAAAAATATCTGAATTAAAACAACAGGTTATATGACTATCGAGGATTTTGGGCGCTGAGGTGCCGCCGCACCGACAACCAGGCGCCGAACCAGCCCAAAACCACCGCGATGGCCAGGGCATAAACGCTGTCGCTCCAGTTCAGGTGGCTCAGTTGCAGCGGCAGGCCATACAGGGCGGCCAGCGGTTTGAGCTGGTTGTTGAACACCAGCAGTCCGGCTGCGGTGAGCAGCCAGGCGGTGATGCCGCCGGCGGCGCCGGCCAGCGCACCGAAATAAAGGAAGGGGCGCTGGATCCAGCCGTCGGTGGCCCCGATCAGCTTGGCGACCTCGATTTCGTCGCGCTGCGTCAGTATCTGCAGGCGGATGGTGTTGAAGGTGATTGCGACCAGTGCGAAGGCCAGTACGGCTGCGAGCATCAGCACCGCGTAGCGGCCGATGCTGATCAGGCCGTCGAGCCGGCGCACCCAGTCCGAATCGACATGGGCTTCGGCGACCTTGGGCCAGGCGGCGAATTCGGCGCGCAAGGTCTCGAGTGCGGCGCTGCTGCTGTCGCGGGCGGCGACGATGAAGGCATCGGGCAGCGGGTTCTGTGGCAGGCCGGCGGCGACATCACCCAAGCCTGCGCGCGACTTCAGCTGCTCCAGCGCCTGCGCCTTGGGCACGAAGCGGTAAGAGGCGAGACCAGCGTGGTTTTTCAGGCGCAACTCGAGCACCTTGATGTCGGCAGCCGAGGCCTCCGGCGCCAGGAACAGGCTCAGCTCGGGTTGTGGCGAATAGTCGCTGGCCATGCCGCGCGCGTTTTCCAGCACCACGTAAAAAGCCATCGGCAGCGCCAGCGCGATGCCGATTACCACGATGTTGAGCAGGGTCGCCAGCGGCGTGGCGGCAAGACGGCGCAGCGCTCCGGCACAGGCGCGGTAATGCGCCGAGCCCCACGCCCTCATGACTGGAGCCTGCCGTCGCGCAGCACGATTTGCCGCGGTGCCAGCAGTTCGGCGAGCAGCGTGTCGTGGGTGGCGAGCACGATGGTCACGCCGACCTGGTTGAATTCGGCGAACAGCCGGCCGATGCCCGCGGCGTAGTCGCTGTCGAGGTTGCCGGTGGGTTCATCGGCAAGCAGCACCGCGGGCCGGTGCACGATGGCGCGGGCGATGCACAGCCGCTGCTGCTCGCCGCCGGAGAGTGTGATCGGGCGCGCTTTCTCCTTGTGCAGCAGATTGACCTTGTCGAGCGCGGCGCGGGCGCGGCGCGCGCCTTCGCGGCGGTCGAAGCCGCCAATGTCCAGCGGCAGCATCAAGTTCTCGAACACGCTGCGGTCAAACAGCAGCTTGTGGTCCTGGAACACCAGGCCGAAATTGCGGCGCAGGAAGGGAATGCCGCGGGCGCGCAGCGTGCCGATGTTCTGGCCGTTGACCAGCACCGAGCCCGCGGTCGGGCGCTCGATCGCCGCCATCAGCTTGAGCAGCGTGCTCTTGCCCGCGCCGGAATGGCCGGTGACCAGCACCAGTTCCCCGGTTTCCACGGTCAGCGTGATATCCGACAGCGCATCGTGGCCGCCGGGATAACGCTTGCTGACACCGCTGAGCATGATCTGGGTCATGGCGTGAAGATCATGTTCCGATCAGCGCATCGGCGAATTCGTCAGCAACAAAGGGACGCAGGTCGTCGAGACCTTCACCAACGCCGATATAGCGCACCGGCACCGGCGCCTTGCCGGGCCGCGCCGCGGCAATCGCGGCGACCACGCCGCCTTTGGCGGTGCCGTCGAGCTTGGTCAGCACCAGGCCGGTGACCCCGATCGCAGCGTCAAAGGCGGCCAGTTGCGACAGCGCGTTCTGCCCGGTATTGGCGTCGAGCACCAGCAGCACCTCATGCGGGGCGTCGGGCTGGGCCTTGCTGATCACCCGTTTCACTTTCCTGATTTCCTCCATCAGGTGCAGTTGGGTCGGCAGCCGGCCCGCGGTGTCGGCGAGCACGACGTCGATGCCGCGTGCCCTTGCGGCACTGATCGCATCGAAGATCACCGCCGCGGCATCGCCGGATTCCTGGGCGATCACGGTAACGTTGTTGCGCTCGCCCCAGGCCAGCAGCTGTTCGCGCGCGGCGGCGCGGAAAGTGTCGCCGGCGGCGAGCAGCACTGAACGGCCCTCGTTCTGGAACAGCCGCGCCAGCTTGCCGATCGAAGTGGTCTTGCCGGCGCCATTGACGCCGGCGAGCATGATCACGAATGGTTTTGCGCTGCCGACATCCAGCGGCTGTTCCGCGGGTTTTAGCAGTTTCAGCAGTTCTTCGTGCAGCGCCGTGCGCAGTTGGGCGGCCTCGCCATATCCCTCGCGCCTGGCCCGGCCGCGAAGGGCTTCAATCAGGCGGGTGGTCGCGGTGACGCCGACATCGGCACCGAGCAGGGTTGTTTCAAGTTCTTCGAAAAAGGCCTCGTCGAGGCGGCGGCCTCCGCCAAACAGGCTGCCGAGGCGCCCGGAAAGCTGGGCGCGGGTCTTGTCCAGGCCCTGGCGCAGCCGTGCCAGCCAGCCCGTGGCCGTAGCGGGTGCGGCATCGGCGGGTGTTTTTTTTCCGAAACCAAACATGAAAAGTGCAGTCTGAATGGACAATCGCCACAACAGCATGACAGAACGCAGGGCGCAGAACGCGTTGTGGCAGCTGAATTGGCTACAATTCTAGCAGGGCGTCATTATGCGCCCCGACTTTCCGCTCCGAATCACAACTCTGTGAACACCATGCCACGATCCCGCCTGCTGCTCGCCGCACTGTGTGCCCTGCCCTTGTTGCTGCCATCGCCGTTGCTGGCCGCACGTCCGACCGGTGATGTCGCGGTGCGTGAGCTCGACAACGGGCTGCGCGTCATCGTCAAAACCGACCGCCGCGCCCCGGTGGTGGTGAGCATGGTCTGGTACCGCGTGGGCAGCATGGATGAGCATAACGGCATCACCGGTGTCGCGCATGTGCTCGAGCACATGATGTTCAAAGGCACGCGCAGAGTGCCCGCCGGAGAATTTTCGCGGCTGATCGCCGCCGCCGGCGGCCGTGACAATGCCTTCACCAGCCGCGATTACACGGCGTATTTCCAGATCCTGCAAAAGACGGAGCTGCCGCTGTCGCTGCGCCTGGAGGCCGACCGGATGAACAATCTGCTGCTGTCCAGGGATGAATTTGCCAAGGAAATCAAGGTGGTGATGGAGGAGCGCCGCTGGCGCACCGACGACCGCCCGCAATCCGTGCTCTACGAGCGGCTGATGGCGAGTGCCCTCAAGGCGCATCCCTACCGCCACCCGGTGATCGGCTGGATGAGCGACCTCGAAACCCTGACGGTGGAGGATACCCAGCGTTTCTACGATCAATGGTACGGGCCGAACAATGCCACCGTGGTCATCGTCGGTGATGTGGTGGCGGAAGAGGTGTTCGCGCTGGCGCAGAAATACTTTGGCCGCATCCCGCGCAAGACGCTGCCGCAGCGCAAGGCGCAGACCGAACCGCCGCAGTTGGGCATCCAGCGCCTGACGGTGAAGGCGCCCGCGGAGCAGGCCCAGGTGCTGATGGCCTGGCGTGTGCCGCGGCTGCAGAAACCGGCCGAGGAGTGGGAGCCCTATGCGCTGGACATGCTTGAAGGCGTGTTGAGCGGCAACGCCGCGGCCCGGCTGCCCCAGCGCCTGGTGCGGGACCAGCGGATCGCGGTGTCGGCCGGCGCGGGTTACGAGGGCGTCGGGCGCGGCCCCGGTTTTTTCCTGCTCGCCGGTACCCCCGTGGCCGGACGCAGTGCCGCCGACATCGAGGCGGCGCTGCGCCGCGAACTGCAGCGGGTGGTCGATGAAGGGGTCAGCGAGGCGGAGCTCAATCGCGTCAGGGCGCAGATCATTTCCGCCGATGTCTACCAGCGCGACTCGATGTTCTTCCAGGCGCGGCTGATCGGTGTGCTGGAAACCGTCGGTCTGTCATACCGTGATCTCGACCTGTTCATCGAGCGCCTGCAGGCAATCACCGCGGAGCAGGTGCGCGAGGTGGCGCGCAAATACCTGGTCGATGACCAGTTGACGGTGGCCTATCTGGATCCGCAACCGCTGGACTCGGCGGCGCCCCGCATCAAACCGCCGGCAGGAGTGCGTCATGGCAATTAAATCCTTTCCGCTGGTCCTGTTTCGTTGCGTGGCCCTGCTGTCGGCGCTTTTGTTCGCGCAGGCCGCGCAGGCGATTCTGCCGATCGAGCACTGGCGCACCGCCAACGGCGCCAAGGTCTACTTTGTTGCCAACCGCGGCCTGCCGATGGTGGATGTGTCGGTCGAATTTCCGGCCGGTTCCGCCTTTGATTTGCCGTCCAAGCCGGGGGTCGCTGCGCTGACCAACAGCCTGATGCGCCTTGGCGCGCAGGGGCTGGCCGAGGACGAAATCGAGCGCCGTCTTGCCGACATTGGTGCCGTGCTGAACAACCGTTTTGACAGTGACCGCAACGGCCTGACGCTGCGCACCCTGTCCGACCCGCGCTGGCGCGACGAGGCGCTGCAGTTGATGACCCGGATATTGGCGGCCCCGGATTACCCGCAGCCGGTATTCGAGCGCGAACGCAGCCGCCTGCTGGCCGGGCTCAAGGAATCGGAGCGCCTGCCGGCGACGCAGGCCAGCCGCGAGTTCCAGCGCGCGGTGTTCGGGGACCATCCCTATGGCCGCCGTGCCTACGAGATTGAAGCGCTGGATCGCATCACACGCGACGACCTCGTCGCCTTCCATCGCAACTTCTTTGTCGCCGACCGCGCGGTGGTGGCGATCATGGGTGATGTCACGCGGGCGCAGGCCGAGGCCATCGCCGAGCAGTTGACCCGCGGGCTGCCGCGCGGCAAGGGCTCCGCCGCGCTGCCGGATCCGGCGCCGCTGATGAAAGGGATTGAGCGGTTTGTGCCGCATCCGGCATCACAAAGCCACATCTACGTCGGCGCGCCCGGCATCAAGCGCAGCGACCCGGACTTTTTCGCGATTTTTGTCGGCAACCACATCCTTGGCGGCGGCGGTTTTGTGTCGCGCATCACCGAGGAGGTGCGGCAGAAACGCGGCCTTGCCTATTCGGCCTACAGCACGTTTTCGCCAACCCTGTCCGCCGGACCTTTCACCATCGGCATGCAGACCCAGCGCGACCAGGCGCAGGAAGCGCTGGCCGTGGTGCGCAAGACACTGCGCGAGTTTGTCGCCAATGGCCCGACCGAAAAAGAGCTGACCGCGGCCAAGCAAAACATCATTGGCGGCTTTCCGATGCGCATCGACAGCAATCGCAAGATTCACGACTACCTCGGCATGATCGGCTTTTACGACCTGCCGCTCAATTATCTCGAGACCTTTGTGCCGCAGGTGCAGCGCCTGACCGTGGCCGAGGTCAAGGCGGCATTCGCGCGGCGCATCGATCCCGAGCGCATGGTGACCGTGGTTGTTGCCACGGATGACGCAACCGCGCCCTGATGCGCGCGGCGCGCGGTTCCTGTCCGTGAAGCAGGGCGAAGTACGCATCATCGGCGGCGCCTGGCGCAGCCGGCGCATCCGTTTCATCGATCGCCCCGGACTGCGGCCGACCACGGATCGTGTGCGCGAAACCCTGTTCAACTGGCTGGGGCAGGATCTCGACGGCCGGTCCTGCCTGGATCTTTTCGCCGGCAGTGGCGCACTCGGTTTCGAGGCGGCTTCACGCGGTGCAGCGAAAGTGGTGATGGTCGAGCGCGATGCCCGGGCCTGGCGTGCGCTCGAGGACAATCGCAAGGCGCTGGATGCGGCCGCGGTGACCGTGCTGCACGACGATGCGCTAGAATTCCTCGGCCGGCATCAAGGATGTTATGACGTGGTGTTCGCCGACCCGCCTTTTGCGGAATTTGCCGATGATGGCTGGGGTCGCTTGTTCGCGGCGTTGCCGAAGGTGCTGAAGCCGCATGCAAGGCTGTATTGTGAGCGTGCCGATGCGCTGGCGCCGGGCGGAGGCTGGACGGTGTTGCGTTCAGGCCGTGCCGGCCAGGTCAGTTACCAGTTATTGCAGTTTGCCGCAGCCGAAGAAAGTAAAACATGACCAACAAGGCGGTATATCCCGGCACTTTCGATCCGATGACCCTCGGCCACGAGGACCTGGTGCGCCGTTCGGCGCGCCTGTTCGACCACGTGGTGCTGGCGGTGGCCGACAGCCGCACCAAGAAACCGCTGTTCACTCTGGCCGAGCGCATCGACATGGCGCGTGAAACCCTGTCCGACCTGAAGAACGTATCCGTTGAAGGCTTCTCGGGCCTGCTGATGGATTTTGTGCAAAAACATTCGGCACGGGTGGTACTGCGCGGCGTACGCGCGGTATCCGACTTCGACTATGAATTCCAGCTTGCAGGCATGAACCGCAAGCTTTATCCCGAAGTCGAGACCGTGTTCATGACGCCTGGCGAGGAGTACATGTTCCTTTCGGCGACGCTGGTGCGCGAAATCTCGGTGATGGGCGGCGATGTATCCAAGTTCGTGTCGCCGATGATTTCCGGTCGTCTGCGCCAGAAGATCCAGGGCCTGGGCGGCAAGTGACGGTACGGGTGGAGATGCTGCAATGGCGCTGATGATCACCGATGAATGCATCAACTGCGACGTCTGCGAACCGGAGTGCCCGAACGAGGCGATCTCGGCCGGTGAGGAGTACTACGTCATCGACCCGCACAAATGCACCGAGTGTGTCGGCCATTTTGACGAGCCGCAGTGCCAGAAGGTGTGCCCGGTGGATTGTATTCCCCTCGACCCCGGCCATGGCGAAAGCCGCGAGGAGCTGCAGCAGAAATACGAAAAGCTCACTGCGCAGAAGGCCGCGTGATTGCGCAACCCGGCAGCGGCGTTGAACCTCAGCGTTTCTGGCAGGCCGGGCAATAACAGGTCGCTCGCTGCGCCTGACGCAGCTCCCTGATCATGGTGCCGCAGCGTGTGCAGGGTTCGCTCTTGCGGCCATAGACAAGAAAGTTGTTCTGGAAGTTGCCGGCCATGCCGTCGCTGCCGACATAGTCGCGCAGCGAGCTGCCGCCGGCATCGATGGCCTCGCCCAATACCCGTTTGATTTCAGCAGCAAGCCGGTCACAGCGCGCGCGGTTCAGGCGCTGCGCCGGCGTGCGCGGATCGATGCCGGCGCGGAACAGCGCTTCATTGGCGTAGATGTTGCCGACACCACAGACCACATGGCTGTCCATGATCACCAGCTTGATTGCCGCGCTGCGTGTGCGCGTCTCGCGATAAAGCACGTCACCGTCGAAGTCCGCGGTCAGCGGTTCCGGCCCGATTTTGGACAGCAAGGGATGCACCAGCGCGTCGTCACCGCGCTGCCACAGCACCAGGCCGAAGCGCCGCGGATCACGCAGGCGGATGATGCAATCGTTGTCGATGACCAGATCGAAGTGATCGTGCTTTTCCGCCACGGTTCCGGCATCGACCAGCCACAGCCGGCCGGACATGCCGAGATGCAGGATCAGCGTGCCGCGGTTGCCGTCAGCCGTGATGCAGTCGAACAACAGGTATTTGCCGCGACGGCCCAGCGCGCGCACCGTGGCGCCGGCGAGTTTTTGCTCGAGTCCGCGCGGCACCGGCTGGCGCATGCCGCGGTGGCGCACCACCGCGCGTACGATGCGCCGCGCCTCGACCGCCGGTGCGAGTCCGCGCCGGGTTGTCTCCACTTCCGGGAGTTCTGGCATAAGTAATTGATTTTATTTAATTATTTTGGCATGTCGAGCAGCGCCTTGCCGGCTGCTTCGAGAAACACGTAATGCAGGCCCTGGTCGCGCCGCCATAACACCAGTTGCGGCGAGCGCTGCATGATGCCGAGCTCGATGCTGCGACCGTCTTCGAGCGTGATGCGGATGTTTTCGGCAGTGTTGCGGCCGTCGTGCAGTTGCATGCTGGCCGCCGCCGCCTGGCGCCAGCGGTCGACATAGGCCTGCAGTTCATCGGCGCCAAGATCGGCAGCGGGCTGGCGCTGCCAGCGGCCGTCAACCTTGCGTATCCCTCCCTGAGGCAGCGTGATTGCCAGCGGTTTTTCCTGTTCTTCGAGCAGCACGCGACGGATCAATGCCTCGGCCCGCGCCGGCAAAGCCGCGCCGTGGCGCAGCTCGACGACATGGACCTTGTCGCCCCGGCGCAGATACTGTTCACGCGTCACGGTATTGATGGCGCCGAAAGCATATTGAACGCCATCAATCTCGAGTGCTGCGGCGGGCGGATCCAGTTCGAAGCGCTCCAGATCCTGTGCCGGCAGCTCCGCCGAGGGGCGGGCCTCCAGCACCGACAACATGCGCAGCACCTGGAACTCGTCGGCGCGCGCCCTGAAAGGGGCTTCGATCAGCCAGCGTTCGCCGTCCCGTCGCAGCTCGATTGCGGGCCGTCCGGGACGCAGCACCGCGATGCGCGTGGCCGCGGCGGGTTTCAGCGTGGACAGCGGGGCCGGGGTGGATTCGCGCGCTGGCTTGAGCATCACCAGTGCGGTGAGCGCGAGCACGATGACTAGCAGTAAGAGGTTGAGCCGCCAGCCGTGCAGCATGCGGTTTCAGCGCGCGTTGCGCCGCCGCCACCAGACGACGATGCCCGAGACCGCGAACAGCAGCGGCAGCAGGATCAGCACGACAAAGGCGATCAGGTAGAGCAGCGTAGTGTCGATTTCAATGCGGGTGTCGGCGGCGGGCTTTGGGTCGATGGTGACCAGCGCATCCTCGCCGGCCAGCCAGTTGAGCATGGCGATACCCAGCGCCAGGTTGCCGCCGTTGCCGATGAAGGTGTTGGACAGGAAGTGACCGCCGCCGGCCACCAGCACGCGCTGCTCGCGGTCGCCGACGGTGCGTTCGAAGGCGCTCGCAACGTTGACCGGGCCGGGCAGGTCGCGTGATTTGTCGAAGCGCGGCTTGTCATCGAGCTTGCCGGTCTCGACCCAGCCGCGCGGTGCAACATCGATCAGCGGCGTCACCTTCCAGCCGCTGTCGTCATCGGCGGCGATCTGGCGGGCGTGCGGAAACAGGGTGTTGAACTGCAGCGCACCGACCACCGGGTGCCTTGCATAGTTGGCGGCGACCGCGAACACCGGCGGCCCGCTGCGCGGGGCCAGTGCAGGATCGACCACGGTGCCGGGTGTCAGCACCAGGCTGAGTTTTTCAGCGAGCGGCTGCAGGCCGCGCAGCGGCTCGGTGTCGATCAGCCACAGCAGGTTGCCGCCGCGCTCGACGTAGCGCATCAGCTTGTCGATTTCGCCGGACTGCAGCTCGACCTGCGGATGGGTGATCACCAGCAGCGCCGCGTTCTCAGGGACCTCCTGCGCGATGCCGAGGTTGAGGCTCGACAGGTTGAAGCCCTTCTCGCGCAGACGCAGGCCGAAGGCGCCGAGGTCGTGGTTGGCGACGCCGTCGAGCTTGCGCTCGCCGTGACCGTCCAGCCAAAGCACCAGGTTGTTGGCACCGCGCGCGAGCCGCAGCAGAGCGTTGGCGAAGCCCTGCTCGGTGAATTCCGACAGGGCGATCTGCTCGCTGCGCCGCTGGTACTGGATGACCAGCGCGTTGGGTGTGCGCAGGCCGGCTTCGGCGGCGAGCTTGGGCTGTTCGCGCGGGTCGATCAGCTCGATGCGGATGTCGGGCTTGCTGCGCTGGTACGGGCGCAGCCGTTCCTCAATTGCCTTGTGCACATTGGTCCCGCCGGCATCCTGGCGCAGCGCATAGGCGGTCACCGTGAGCGGGCCTTCGAGCTGCTTAAGCGCGCCGATGGTCGCTGCCGACAGCGTGTTGCGCGCGCCACGCGTGACATCCTGCTCGTAGCGGTATTCGCGGGCGAGGTAGGCGGCGAGTGCCACCAGCGTCGCCAGCAGCAGCACGAACAGGCTGCTTTGCGCGGCGTGCTGCAGGCGGACCCGGCGGCCGGTTTTTGCAGGGGGGGTATTCATCCGTGCAACCGCCGGCTGTCAAGGCGGCGCACCGCCAACACCAGGAAGGCCGCGGTCAGCAGCAGCGAGCAGGCAATGGCGTAAGTGTCAAAGATGCCCTTGCCCAGCGGCTCGAAATTGCGCAGTGGCGCCAGCACCTGGACAAATGCCGCGGGCACCTGCCAGCCACGCGCGCGCAGGCTGTCAGCGGCGGTATCACTCATGAACAGCATCGCCAGCAGCAGGCCGAAGGCGAGCAGGGCGGCGGCGATCGGCTGCGCGGTGAGGCTCGAGGCATAGAGCCCGACCGCGGCAAAGCCGGCGGCGAGCAGCAGCAGTGCCAGGGTCAGATTGGCGAGCAGGCCGTAGTCAAGGCTGGTGTTTGCCGCCAGCGTCAGCGGCATCGCCGCCACCAGCGCAATGATGACCAGCAGGAAGCCCATCAGGCCGAGGAATTTGCCGACCACGATCTCGGTCATCGACAACGGCGCCGACATCAGCAGCGTCATCGTCTGGTTGCGCCGTTCCTCGGCGATCATCCGCATCGCCAGCACCGGCACCGCGAACAGCAGCACCGCGGCGGCGGTGGCGAAGGTGGGCGAAGCCACCAGTTCGGTCACCCCGGGCGGGCTGGCGAGCTGGGCCAGCTGCGCCTGAATCTGCAGGAAATCGTCAAGGCGCTTCAGAAAGCCGTAACCGAGGATCACCTGCACCACTGTCAGCACCAGCCACGCGAGCGGAGATGTGAACAGCGCGCGCAACTCCTTGGCGGCGATGGTGAAGATCATCACGGTGTTACCCCGCTGGTTTCACTGCGTACGCCTTCATTGTTCCGGGTCAGCTGCACAAACACCTCCTCGAGGCTGGTCTGTGCCGGCGCCAGCTCGCGCAGGCCCCAGTCCTCGCGGCCGGCGCGGGCGACGATCTCGGCGGTGGGGTCGGCATCGGGTGCGAAGCGCAGGCGGAAACGCCCTTCACCTTCATGCTGTGCTGCGGCAACCCCGCTGATTGTGCACAGCACCTCGGCCGGCGGCGGACGTTGCAGGCTAAGCATCACCGTCCGGCCGCGCTGGAATTCGCGCAGGTCCGCGATGCTGCTGGCAAAAACCTCCCGGCCGTGGTGCATGATCTGCACGCGGTCGCACACCGCCTCGACCTCGGACAGGATGTGCGTGGACAGCATCACGCCATGGCTGTGGCCGAGTTCGCGGATCAGCGCGCGAATATCGAGGATCTGGTTCGGATCGAGGCCGACCGTGGGCTCGTCGAGAATCACCAGCTCCGGCTCGTGGACGATCGCCTGGGCGATGCCCACCCGTTGCTGGTAGCCCTTGGACAGGCTGCCGATGAGCTTGCGCGAGACATTACCGAGGCTGCAACGCGCGATCGCGCGGTCAACCGCAGCCGCACATTGCGCGCGCGGCACTCGGTGCAGGCGTGCGGCAAGCTGCAGGTATTCACGGACATTGAGTTCGCGGTACAGCGGTGGTGTTTCCGGCAGGTAACCGATGTGTGATTTTGCCGCCACCGGATTTTCCAGCAGGTCGATGCCGCAGATGCGGATTGCACCGGTGCTGGGCGCGAGGTTGCCGGTGAGCATCTGCATGGTGCTGGTCTTGCCGGCGCCGTTGGGTCCGAGCAGGCCCAGCACCTCGCCGGAGCGCAGCTCGATGTCGATGCCGTCCACGGCGGGGTGCTTGCCGTAACGGCGGGTCAGGCCATGTGCGCTGAGTGTCGGTTCTGCTGTTGGTGAATTCATCGACTGCGGTCATCAACTGCGGCAATCGCAGCGGTGTGCGCCGTGTGGTTGGAGGCGGTGCTTGCCTGGATGTTGACCCGGTTATTGGCCGTGATGTTGCCTTGTGGTCGGGCGGAAATATACCTAAACTGCCGTGATTATGAACGGCGCACAGTCACAGCGCCAGCCGCCCCGAACGTCGGTTTTGAACAGATCATCGCCTCCAGCAAAGATTCATCCGCAGACGGCACGCCCGATCCGGCCATCCAGCCTCCCATGACACTGTTCCGTATCATTGCGAAAATCTTTGCGCCGATTGCCGGCCTTGCGCTGGCCGCCTGCGCGCAGCCGCCGGTCAAGCCGGAGGCTGCCGCGCCGGTGAAACCCTTGCCGAAAGTGGTCGCGCAGCCCCCGGTTCCTGCGCAACCACCGCGCGCAGCACCGCTGCCCGGCGTCGAACTGACACAGGCCCTGCTGTTCCGCATCACGCTGGCCGAGATCGCCCTGCAGCGCGGCCAGGCGCATGTCGCGGTGCCGGCTTTTCTGGAGGTGGCCCGCGAAACCCGAGATCCGCGCCTTGCGCGTCGCGCCACCGAGGTGGCCTGGAGCGCGCGGTTTCTGCCCGCGGCACTGGAGGCCGCGACGCTATGGCTGCAGCTCGAGCCGGATTCGGTGCGGGCGCGGCAGACGGTGATTGCGTTGCTGGTCAACCAGTCGCGGCTCGACGATGCCCTGCCCCATCTGCGCAAATGGCTGGCGGCGGAGCCCGGTAATATCGGTCAGAATTTTCTGCAGCTGTCCTCGCTGGTCGGCGGGCATCAGGACAAGGCCGGTGTGCTGCGCCTGATGCGCACCCTGGCCGTGGATCATCCCGGAGTGGCCGAAGTACAGCTCGCCGTGGCCCAGGCCGCGTGGAATGCAGACGATAGTGCCGGCGCGCTGGCTGCATCCAATACGGCGCTCAAGTTGCGCCCGGATTGGGAGCTCGCGGCACTGTTCCATGCACGCGCGTTGCAGCGCGAGTCGGTCGAACGAGCGCTGGTTTTTCTTGAGGAGTTCGTAAAGGCTAATTCCGGTGCCCGCGATGCGCGACTTAACTATGCGCGGATGCTGGTCAGCGCCAAGCGATTCCCGGAGGCGCGCAAGCAGTTCGAGGTGCTGGTGGGCGAGGCGCCGAACAATGCCGACATCGCGCTTGCTGTGGCAACGCTGTCGCTGCAGGCCAAGGATTACGTTGCTGCCGAGGTGCAGTTGCGGCGCGCGCTGGAGATCAATCCCAAGGATCCGGACACCATACGCCTCTATCTCGGGCAGGTCAGCGAGGAGTTGAAGCGCGACGAGCAGGCCTTGCGCTGGTATTCGAGCATCACCCACGGTCCGCAATTCATCCCGGCTCAGGCTCGTTACGCGGGGGTGCTCGCACGCCAGGGCCGCCTTGCCGATGCGCGAAAGTATCTGCAGGGCCTTGCGCCCGGGGATGCCCAGCAGCGCCTGCAGCTGACGCTGGCCGAGGCTGCGCTGCTGCGCGAAGCCAAGGCCTATCAGGAAGCCTTCGATTTTCTCGGCAACGCGTTGGTTGCAACGCCGGACAGCCCCGACTTGCTCTACGACTACGCGATGTCGGCGGAAAAGGTGAACCGCTTCGACGTCATGGAAACCAATTTGCGCCGGCTGATTGCGTTGCGCCCGACCCACGCCCACGCCTTCAACGCGCTTGGCTACACGCTGGCGGACCGCAACGAGCGGCTCGAAGAGGCACGTGAGCTGATTCTCACCGCGCACAAGCTGGCTCCGGAGGATTCATACATCATCGACAGCCTGGGTTGGGTTTATTACCGGCTCGGCGAGAACGAGCGTGCACTGGGTTACCTGCAGCGCGCCCATGTCGCGCGTCCTGACGCCGAAATCGCCGCCCACCTTGGCGAGGTACTGTGGGTCCTCGGCCGCCAGGCCGAGGCGCAGAAGGTCTGGTCCGAGGCGCTGCGCGGCCAGCCGAAAAACGAGGTGCTTGAGCGCACCGTGCAGCGATTCGCACCGGCGCTGCTGCAAAACCCGCAATGATTCCGCGCTGCGTGCCGGCGGCGCTCGCGGCGCTGCTGCTCGCGGCCTGCGCCGGATTGTCTCCGGTCGAGCGCGCACCTGCCGCGACTTTTGACATCATCGGCCGCGTGCTCGTGAGTGGTGATAGCCGTGCCTTTTCCTCGAATCTGCGCTGGCAGCATGATGCCGGACGTGACGAACTGTGGCTGCTGACGCCACTGGGCCAGATACTCGCCCATATCAGCAGCGAGGCCGCCGGCGCCACGCTGATCACCGCTGACCGGCAGGAATTCCGCGACCGCTCGGCAGCCGCGCTGACGCAGCGCGCGCTGGGCTGGACCTTGCCGCTGGCCGAACTGCGACACTGGATTATGGGAGTGCCGGCACCGCTGTTGCCGGCACAGGCCGTGCAGCGCGATGCCACCGGCCGGCTCGACCGGCTGGAGCAGAGCGGCTGGGCACTGCGCATGGATTACGACGCCGCGCAGTCCCTGCCGCGGCGGCTTGAGCTGCGCCGCGACGGCCAGTTGATCAGGCTTGTTGTTGACCAACGGCGTGAAGCCCCGGGTGACACGCCGGGCGCGGCCAGACCATGAATTTCACCGCGTTTCCGGCGCCGGCCAAGCTGAACCTGATGCTGCGGGTCACTGGCCGCCGCGCCGACGGCTATCATCTGCTGCAGACGGTGTTTCGCTTCATCGACCACGGCGATACCGTACGTATTGCCTTGCGCGAAGACGGTCTGATCACGCGCGGCCGGCCGCTTGCCGGCGTCAGCGAAGCGGATGACCTGACATTACGCGCGGCCCGGGCGCTGAAAACCCGCACCGGCTGCCGGCTCGGAGCCGAAATCGCGCTCGACAAACGCTTGCCCATGGGCGGTGGCCTGGGCGGGGGCAGCTCGGATGCAGCGACCGTGCTGCTGGCGCTGAACCACTTGTGGCAGACCGGGGTGCCGCGCCGGCAACTTCAGGAGCTGGCCCTCGACCTGGGGGCTGATGTCCCGGTCTTTGTATTCGGCCGCAGCGCCTTGGCCGGTGGTATCGGCGAGCAGTTGCAGCCCCTGCCGCTGGCACCGGCCTGGTATCTGGTGCTGGTGCCGCCGGTGGCGGTGCCCACCGCAGCGGTTTTTGCCGACCCTGAATTGAAAAGGGACTCGGAAAAGGTTAAAATACAAGGCTTTTCCGTGCCTCCCGGCAACGATCTCGAAAGCGTGGTTTGCCGGGCATATCCGGAGGTCGCACGGCATCTGGCCTGGTTGCAGTCGCAGCGCTGGCAGGGGCAGCAGGGTGCCGCGCAGATGACCGGATCGGGAGCCTGTGTGTTCGCTGCTTTTGGCGATGCGCAGGCCGCGCGAGCCGTGTTTGCACGGCGACCGCCGGAAATGCAGGGTTTTGTTGCCCGCGGACTGGATCTGCATCCCTTGCTGGGCCTTGCTGAAGGCTGAGCCAGGGGCATCCGCGGCAGGGTTTCGGTTGGGGAGTCGCCAAGCTGGTTAAGGCACCGGATTTTGATTCCGGCATGCGAAGGTTCGAATCCTTCCTCCCCAGCCATCTGGATTGCCACCCCTGGGTGGCAGTCGACAGGGAGTCAGTCGTGGCACTCGACAGGATGATGGTGTTTACCGGCAACGCCAACCCGCGGCTCGCGGAGGCAGTGGTCGGCCATCTCGACATTCACATCGGCCGCGCCAAGGTCGGCCGTTTCAGCGACGGCGAGGTGATGGTGGAGATCCTCGAGAACGTCCGCGGCAAGGATGTGTTCATCCTGCAGTCGATTTGTGTTCCGACCAACGACAACCTGATGGAGCTGTTGGTGATGGTGGATGCGCTGAAGCGCGCCTCCGCCGGGCGGGTGACCGCGGCGATTCCGTACATGGGTTACGCGCGGCAGGACCGGCGCCCGAGCTCGGCGCGGGTTCCGATCACCGCCAAGGTGGTAGCCAACATGATGAGCAGCGTCGGTGTCGATCGCGTGCTGACGATGGACCTGCACTCGGAGCAAATCCAGGGCTTTTTCGACATCCCGGTGGACAACATCTATTCGGGACCGCTGTTGTTGGGCGACATCTGGAAACAGAATTTCAAGGATCTCGTGGTGGTGTCGCCGGACGTCGGCGGCGTGGTGCGGGCGCGGGCGCTGGCGAAGCGGCTGGAGGCGGATCTGGCGATCATCGATAAGCGCCGGCCGCGGCCGAATGTGGCGACGGTGATGAACATCATCGGTGAAGTGGAGGGTCGCACCTGCGTGCTGGTGGACGACATGGTCGACACTGCGAACACGCTGTGCGAGGCTGCCGCGGCCCTGAAAAAGCACGGTGCGGTGAAGGTTCTGGCGTATTGCACCCACCCCGTGCTTTCGGGTTCGGCGGTGGAGCGCATCAGCGGCTCTGCTCTGGACGAGATTGTGGTCACAGACACCATCCCGCTCACTGAAACCAGCCGCCAGTGCAAGAAGATCCGCGTGCTGACCGTGGCAGGGCTGGTGGCGGAAACGATGCGCCGTATCAGCGCCGAGGATTCGGTGAGTTCGCTGTTCGTCGAATAAACAGTTTTTTTACGGAAGCCGGCGTTTTGCCGGCTTTCTTTGCAACGCGGGGGTGATCTGGTCGCGGACCCTCCGCAACAACTGGAGAGCAACATGAAAATCGAAGTAACCGCGTTTCCGCGCACGAACGAGGGCAAGGGTGCGAGCCGCCGCCTGCGTGCGTCTGGTCGCGTCCCCGGAGTCATTTACGGTGCCGGCAAGGACGCGCAAAGTGTCGAGTTCGATCACAAGGCGCTGCTGCGCCACCTCAAGCTGGAAGCCTTCCATTCGTCGATTCTCGACATGGCGGTGGATGGCCAGAAGGACCGCGTGCTGCTGCGTGATTTCCAGATGCATCCCTGGAAGGAGCAGGTCCAGCACGTCGATTTCCAGCGCATCGACCCGAAAAAGAAGATTCACATGGCGGTGCCGCTGCACTTCATGAACGCCGACATCTGTCCGGGCGTGAAGGTGGGCAAGGGCGTGGTCCAGCACATCATCAACGAACTGGAAATCCAGTGTCTGCCGGACAACCTGCCGGAATACATTGAAGTCGATCTCAAGGATCTCGAGCTCGGTCATTCGATCCATCTGGCCGAGCTGAAGCTGCCTAACGGTGTCGAGCCGACGGCGAAGATGAAGACCGACAATCCCTCGGTGGTCACGGTGCAGGTGCCGAAGGTCGTTGCAGTCGAGGAGGAAGTGGCCGCAGCTCCGGTCACCGAGATCACCGGCCAGACACCCGAGGCCGCCGCCGCTGCCGCTGCGGGTGGCGACAAAAAAGAAGCCGACAAGAAACCGGCCGAGAAGAAATAATCGAGCAATCCCAGCGGGAACGGCCGGCCTTAGGGGCTGGCATCCCTGCGGCGCCCGCCAGATCGCGATCAACTGGCGGGCGTTTTATTTTGTAAAAAGTTATTTAAAAACAAAGATTTACATTTTATTGCAAACAGCCGAGCACGACTTCCGAGATGAAGCTGGTCGCCGGCCTGGGCAACCCGGGCAAAAAATACGAAGCCACGCGCCACAACGCCGGCTTCTGGTGGGTGGACGCGCTGGCGCGCGCCGCCGGTGCGGGTTTTCGCCTGGAGACGCGTTTTCATGGCGAGGTTGCACGCATCGGCACACCCGCGGGTGACGTATGGCTGCTCAAGCCCGCCACCTATATGAACGAATCGGGGCGGGCCGTCGGCGCGCTGGCTGATTTTTACAAGATAGCGGCTGGAGACATCCTGATCGTGCACGACGAGCTGGACCTGCCGCCGGGCGGCATCCGTCTCAAGTTCGGCGGCAGCGGTTCGGGCAACGGCGTGCGCAACGTGATCCAGCGCCTCGGCACCCAGGAGTTCTGGCGTTTGCGCATCGGCATCGGACACCCGCGCGAACTCGCCAAAAGCGAGCAGGAGGTCGTCGATTACGTGCTGCATGCACCGCGTGCCGAAGAGCGGCGCGCGATTGATGAAGCACTCGGGCGAGCACATGAGGCTTGGCCGCTGATCGCGAAGGGCGACATGCAGGCGGCGATGCTGCTGTTGCACACCAAACCCGGTTCCGGCCCCGCGCCGAAACCCTGATTCTTCTACCGAAAGCACACACCCATGTCCCTCAAATGCGGCATCGTCGGCCTGCCCAATGTCGGCAAATCCACGCTGTTCAACGCGCTGACCAAGGCCGGTATCGCGGCTGAAAACTATCCCTTCTGCACCATCGAGCCCAATGTCGGCATCGTCGAAGTGCCGGACCCGCGGCTGAACGCGCTGGCGGCGATCGCCAAGCCGGAGAAGGTGCTGCCGGCGGTGGTCGAGTTCGTCGACATCGCCGGGTTGGTCGCCGGCGCATCGAAGGGCGAAGGGCTGGGCAACCAGTTTCTCGCCAACATCCGCGAGACCGATGCCATCGCCCATGTCGTGCGCTGTTTTGAAGACGAAAACGTCATACACGTCGCCGGCAGGATCGATCCGCTGTCCGACATCGAAACCATCAACACCGAGCTCGCGCTGGCCGACCTCTCCGCGGTTGAGCGTCATCTCGCCAAATTTGCCAAGGCCGCCCGCTCCGGTACTGACAAGGAGGCGGCCAAGCTGGTGCCTGTGCTGGAAAAATGCCTGACCGTGCTGAACGAGGCCAGGCCGGTGCGCGCCCTGAAGCTCGATGAAGAGGAGCGGGCCCTGCTGAAGCCGCTGTGCCTGATCACCGAAAAGCCGACGATGTACGTGGCCAATGTCCGTGAGGGCGGTTTTGAAAACAACGCGCATCTGGCGGCGGTGCAGGCGCTGGGCTTGCGCGAACATGCGCCGGTGGTTGCGGTCTGCGCGGCCATCGAGGCCGAAATCGCCGACCTCGACGATGCCGACAAGGCGGTGTTCCTGCAGGACATCGGCATGAGCGAGCCGGGGCTCAACCGTGTCATCAGCGCCGGTTACACGCTACTCGGCTTGCAGACCTACTTTACCGCAGGACCGAAGGAGGTCCGTGCCTGGACCATACATCGCGGCGATGCCGCGCCCCGCGCTGCGGCGGCGATCCACACCGATTTCGAGAAGGGCTTCATCCGCGCCGAGGTCATCGCCTACGACGACTACATCGCCGGCAAGGGCGAGCAGGGCGCCAAGGAGGCCGGCAAAATGCGCCTCGAAGGCAAGGAGTACATCGTCAAGGACGGCGATGTGATGCACTTCCGCTTCAACGTCTGACCCCCCCGCGTCCTCCCGCGGCAACACCCTGCAGCGTGCCCCGCTGTTGGTGCCGGCTTTGGCAGCGGCTATACTGCGGCATTGTCAGACCACCGGAGGGAATCGACCATGGCCACGCATTCGACGCATTCCATATTCTGTTCCCCGGCCCTGAGTCCCCGTACAGTGTCGCGGATGCGAGCGCTGTGCGCCGCGCTGCTGATCACACTGGCTGCCGGTTGCGCCGGCACCGGCGGAAAGCTGTCCAGCGCCGATGCCGATGCCCTTGAAAATGCGATTGACCGCGATGATGCCGGTTATGTCTCGGCGGCCGTGCGTGGCGGCATTCCCGCCGACCAGCGCATCCCCGCCGCCGGCTACTCGGCAGGCGCGCCGCTGATTGCACTGGCGGCGCGGGCCGCGTCATTGAACACCCTGCGTTTCCTGATCGGCGCCGGAGCCGACGTCAACGCGCGCACCCCGGGCAACGAAACCCCGCTGATGCTGGCGGCTTATTTCCGTGATGATGGCGCCCATTCCGCGGAGCGCCACGATCAGGCAGTGCGCATCCTGCTCAAGGCCGGCGCGATGGTCGAGAACGACGCCTACAACTACACACCACTCGCCTACGCCGCCTACAACGACCGCCTGCGCGCGATGGTTTATTTGCTGGAGCATGGCGCGCGGGTCGATGCCGATGCCGTCAATCGCCTGACCTATATCAATACGCCGCTGATGATGGCTTCGATTCAGGGTCACCGCGAAGCGGTGCGCGCGCTGCTTCGTGCCGGCGCGGATCCCTTCGTGCGCGTGCACAACGGCAACACGGCGCGCGAATTCGCGGCGAAATACCGGCATACCCATGTCGAGCCGCTGCTCGCCTGCGCCGAGGCGCTGCCGCCGGGGCGGCGGTTTTCCCAGCACTGCGAAGGGCCCAACGTCGCCACCGGGCGTTGATCAGGCCGGCCGCGGCCTGATGCTGATGATCAGCACGCCGGCGAGCACCAGCAGCGCACCGGCCAGTTGAATCACACCAACCCGTTCGCCGAGGAACATCGCGGCAAACGCCAGTGTCGCCACCGGGCCGATGCAGCCGATCAGTGAAACCTGGCTGGCGCCGATGCGGCGCAATCCCTCCGCCATCAGCCACAGCGGCAGCACCGTCGAAAACACCGCGAGCACCGCCACCAGCAGATAAACCTCCTGCCCCGCGCGCAGTGCCTCCAGCGGCCGCGTCGCCAGGAAATGCGCGAACACGAAGCCGGTGGCGATCAGCGAGGCATAGGCGGTGAATCGCATCGAGCCGAACTTGTGCACCAGGCGGCTGCCAGTGACCAGATACACCGCATAAGTCACCGCGCTGCCGAACACCAGCGCAGCGCCTAGCGCGGTCAGTCCCAGGTCGTCGCCGAGCCGCGCTTCGTCACTGAACACCAACGCAATCCCGGCGTAGGACAGCGCCAGCGACAACAGATGCCGGCCGCTCAGCGGCTGCTTCAGGAAGACCGCTGACAGCAGCAATACCAGTGTCGGATACAGGTACAGGATCAGCCGGCCGAAGCCGGCGGAGACATGTTGCAGTCCGGCGAGATCGAGAAAGCTGCCGAGGTAGTAGCCGAGAAAACCGAGCCCGGTGAGTGCCGCGATTTCGCGCCGGGTCACCTTTTCGGTCATCCGGCCAGCCCACAGCGCCATCAGCGTGAACAAGGGCGCAGCGAACAGCATGCGCAGCGTCAGCAGCGTGGTGGTGTCGATGCCGTGGACATAGGCGGCCTTGACCAGCACCGGTTTTCCGGAAAACGCGATCGAGCCGGCGAGCGCGCAGGCGACCCCGATCCAGGCGCCGCGTCGCGGCGCTTCGTTTGCCGACATGTGGCGGTCAGCGGCGTTTGCCGCCGCCAAGGATCGAGCCGAGCACTCCGCGGATGATTTCGCGGCCGACCTGGGAGCCGATCGCCCGCGCCGCGCTTTTTGCCGCCATTTCGACCACCCCTTCGCGGCGGCCGCCGCGCGGGCCGGTGCTGCCGCCGAGCAGGTCACCCAGCGTGCCGAGCATGCCGCCGCTGG
This sequence comes from Betaproteobacteria bacterium Ga0077527, assembly GCA_001464815.1. Taxonomy (GTDB): domain Bacteria; phylum Pseudomonadota; class Gammaproteobacteria; order Burkholderiales; family SG8-41. The sequence goes on from LNDW01000022.1 coordinate 167,793, forward strand.
CAGCCGGCGCCGCGCTGTCCCGCCCGGTCGCGGGCTGGGCGGCGGCCTGTTCCTGCACACGCTGCGTCAGTTTTTCGTAGGCGGATTCGCGGTCCACCGTTTTTTCGTAGATACCGGCGATCAGCGAATTTTTGATCGTTGCGGCGCGTTCCTCGGCGGTCACCGGGCCGAGGCGGCTGCCCGGCGGCAGCACAAAGGCGCGCTCGACCACGCAGGGCCGGCCTTTTTCATCGAGCAGCGATACCAGTGCCTCGCCGACGCCGAGTTCGGTGATCGCGGCCTCGACATTGAGTTTGGGGTTGGCGCGCAGCGTGGTTGCCGCACTTTTCACCGCCTTCTGGTCACGTGGCGTGAATGCGCGCAGGGCGTGCTGCACGCGGTTGCCGAGCTGGCCGAGCACGGTTTCGGGAATGTCGAGCGGGTTCTGGGTCACGAAATAGACGCCGACCCCCTTGGAGCGGATCAGCCGCACAACCTGCTCGATTTTCTCGAGCAGCGCCTGCGGAGCGTCACTGAAAAGCAGGTGGGCCTCGTCAAAAAAGAACACCAGCTTGGGTTTTTCCGGATCGCCGACCTCAGGCAACTGCTCGAACAGTTCCGACAGCATCCACAGCAAAAAGGTGGCGTAGAGCTTGGGCGACTGCATCAGCTTGTCGGCGGCGAGGATGTTGATCACGCCCTGGCCCTTGCTGTCGGTCTGCATCAGGTCCTGGATGTTCAGTGCCGGTTCGGCGAAAAATTTGTCGCCGCCCTGCTGGTCGATCTCGAGCAGGCCGCGCTGGATGGCACCGATCGAGGCCGCCGAGATGTTGCCGTACTGGGTGGTGAAGTTTTTGGCATTCTCACCGACGAACTGCAGCATCGCGCGCAGGTCCTTCAGGTCGAGCAGCAGCAGGCCGTTGTCATCGGCGATCTTGAACACCAGTGTCAGCACGCCCTGCTGGGTGTCATTCAGATTGAGCAGCCGTGCCAGCAGCAGCGGGCCCATTTCCGAGATCGTCGCGCGCACCGGATGGCCCTGCGCGCCGAAGGCGTCCCAGAACACCACCGGGCAGGCTGCATAGCCGAAGTTTTCGATGCCGAGCTGCTTGATGCGCTCTTCGATTTTCGGTTTCGGCTCGCCTTTCTGCGACAGTCCGGCGAGGTCGCCCTTGACGTCGGCCATGAACACCGGCACGCCGATCCTCGACAGGCTTTCGGCGATGCGCTGCAGTGTCACCGTCTTGCCGGTACCGGTGGCACCGGCAATCAGGCCGTGGCGGTTGGCCAGCCCCGGCAACAGTTGCAGTTCGTGGTCGGATTTTGCGATCAGCATCGGTTCGGCCATGGCGGTCTTTCGGGAGGGTTTTTAAGGCGCTATGTTAAGATCACATTCATTTTAACGGCTAATCTGACGGGTCATGGCGGGACATTCGAAGTGGGCGAACATCCAGCATCGCAAGGGGCGGCAGGACGCCAAGCGGGGCAAGATCTTCACGCGGCTGATCAAGGAAATCACGGTGGCCGCACGCATGGGCGGCGGCGACCCGGGGAGCAATCCGCGGCTGCGCCTGGCGATGGACAAGGCCTACGACAACAACATGCCCAAGGACAACGTCGAGCGCGCGATCAAGCGCGGCACCGGTGACCTTGAAGGTGTCAATTACGAGGAAATCCGTTATGAAGGCTACGGCATTGCCGGCGCCGCGGTGATCGTCGACTGCATGACCGACAACCGCACGCGCACCGTTGCCGATGTCCGCCATGCCTTCGCCAAACACGGCGGCAATCTAGGCACCGATGGTTCGGTGGCCTTCCTGTTCAAGCATTGTGGCCTGATGCTGTTCGCTCCGGGCACCGACGAAGCGAAGCTCATGGATGCTGCGATCGAAGCAGGCGCCGAGGATGTCATCACCAACGATGACGGCAGCATCGAGGTCATCACCGGCCCCGGCGATTTTTCAGTCGTGCGTGGCGTGCTGGAAAAAGCCGGCTTCAAGCCGGAGCTCGCCGAAGTGACGATGAAGCCCGGCACTGAAAACGCGCTCGCCGGAGACGATGCACTGCGCATGCAAAAACTCCTGGACGCGCTCGAAGCCGTCGATGACGTGCAGGAGGTTTACACCACCGCGGTCATCGACGAGGCGGCTTGAGCGCGGCACCCGGCCAGCGCATTCTCGGCATTGACCCCGGTCTGCGGGTCAGCGGTTTTGGCGTGATTGAGCAGGCCGGCCAGCAACTGACCTATGTCGCCAGCGGCTGCGTGCGCAGCGGCGAAGGCGAACTGCCGGCGCGCATCAAGGTGCTGTTCGAGGGCCTCGCCGAGGTCATCGCCACCTACCAGCCCGACTGCGTCGCCATTGAACAGGTTTTCGTCAACGTCAATCCGCAATCGACGCTGCTGCTGGGCCAGGCGCGTGGTGCCGCGATCTGCGCGGCGGTGGCGCAGTCGCTGCCGGTTTCTGAGTACACGGCACTGCAGGTGAAGCAGGCGGTCGTCGGCGCCGGCAAGGCGCACAAGGTGCAGGTGCAGGCCATGGTGCGCAAGCTGTTGCGCCTGCCCGGGGACCCCAGTGCCGATGCCGCCGATGCACTGGCTTGCGCGATCTGCCATGCCCATGGCGGCGAGGGTTACCTCGGCATCGGTCGCGGCGCGCGGCGGCGCAAGGGCCGGCTGGGATGATCCCTGTTTCGATGCCAGCTTGTCTGTCAGCGCCGCATGATGCCGTGATATCTGTTGGTACAATGGCCAAACACGCGATGGCCCTTATCGAGGCCCTGTTCGCGCCAGCCGGGGAACACGCATGATAGGGCGCATCGCCGGTCGTCTGCTTGCCAAGCAGCCGCCGCAAATCATTGTCGACGTCAATGGCGTCGGTTACGAGGTCGACGTGCCGATGAGCACGCTCTACCAGTTGCCGGCCACCGGCGAGGCGGTGACGCTGCACACCCATCTTGCAGTGCGCGAGGATGCGCACCAGTTGTTCGGTTTTGCCACCGAGGCCGAGCGCACGCTGTTCCGGCAGCTGATCAAAATCTCCGGCATCGGCGCACGTACGGCGCTGTCGGTGCTTTCCGGCATGTCGGTGGCCGAGCTGCATGAGGCGGTGCGCGGCCAGGACGGCGCGCGCCTGACCAAAATCCCGGGCATCGGCAAAAAAACCGCGGAACGCCTGCTGCTCGAACTGCGCGACCGCCTGCCCAAGGGTGTGGTGGCGGTGAGTGCGGGTGGCGCGGCCCCGGAGGCCAGCGACATTGCCAACGCGCTGGCTGCACTCGGTTACAACGACAAGGAGGTGCAGTGGGCGCTGGCGCAACTGCCGGGCGGCGCCACAGTGACGGACGGCATCCGCCAGGCACTGAAGCTGCTGTCGAAATCCTGAAATCCCGCAACCGGACCCGACGATGATTGAAACCGACCGCCTGATTTCCGCTGCACCCGCCTCGACCCAGGAGGAGGTGATCGAGCGTGCGCTGCGGCCCAAGGCACTCGATGAATATGTCGGCCAGGAGAAGGTGCGTGACCAGTTGTCGATTTTCATCGAGGCGGCACGCAAGCGCGGCGAGTCACTGGATCATGTGCTGCTGTTCGGACCGCCGGGGCTGGGCAAGACCACGCTGTCACACATCATCGCACGCGAAATGGGCGTCAATCTGCGCCAGACCTCGGGTCCGGTGATCGAGCGGCCAGGCGATCTTGCCGCGATGCTGACCAACCTCGAGCCCAACGATGTGCTGTTCATTGACGAGATCCACCGCCTGTCCCCGGTGGTCGAGGAAATCCTGTATCCGGCGCTCGAGGATTTCAAGATCGACATCATGATCGGCGAAGGTCCGGCGGCACGCTCAGTAAAGCTCGATCTGCCGCCGTTCACGCTGGTCGGCGCGACCACACGCGCCGGCATGCTCACCAATCCGCTGCGCGACCGCTTCGGCATCGTTGCCCGGCTCGAGTTCTACTCGGCCGACGAGCTGACACGCATCGTCGAGCGCTCGGCACGGCTGCTCGAGATGACGGTTGATCCTGCCGGTGCGCGCGAGATCGCCGGCCGCTCCCGCGGCACGCCGCGCATCTCAAACCGCCTGCTGCGGCGGGTGCGCGATTATGCTGAAGTGCGCGCTTCAGGCGAGGTCACGCGCGAGGTCGCCGATGCCGCGCTGAAAATGCTCGACGTCGATCCGCTGGGTCTCGACATCATGGACCGCAAATTGCTGCGCGCGGTGATCGACCGTTTTGCCGGTGGTCCGGTCGGTGTTGAAAATCTTGCCGCAGCCATTGGCGAAGAACGCGACACCATCGAGGACGTACTTGAGCCTTTCCTGATCCAGCAGGGTTATCTGCAGCGCACGCTGCGCGGCCGCGTCGCCACCGCGCTGGCCTATCGCCACTTCGGCCTGGTCGAGCCGGGCACCGCTGCGGCGCGTGACCTTTGGGATGGTGGTTCACCTGATAAGCAGGCTTAAGCAGATTATATATAAGTCATTGTTTTTATTGAATAAATTATTTCATCCAAGAATATCCTCGCGATCGTGAACGCGGTGCAAGCCCAATCTCCCCAGCCGCTGCAACCCTTCTACTGGCCGGTGCGCGTTTATTACGAGGACACTGATGCCGGCGGCGTGGTGTTCTACGCCAACTACCTGCGCTTTATGGAACGAGCCCGTAGCGAGTGGTTGCGTGCGCTCGGTTTCGAGCAGCCACGGCTTGCCGCCGAACACGGTGTGCTGTTCGTGGTGCGCGCGGTGCAGATCGAATATCTGAGGCCGTCGCGATTCAACGACAGCTTGCAGGTGACGGTGGAAGTCGTTAACGTCGGCGCCAGCCGGATTCGCTTTCTGCAGCGTGTGCTGCGCGGGCAAAAGCAACATGAGGAACTGGTGACGGCAGCAGTCGATGTTGTGTGTGTGACAACGGATGGGTTCAAGCCATCGCGGGTGCCCCGGGAATTGCGGACCAAAATAGCAGTTTAAAAGTTGCCTGAAAACAGGACCATAGGAATCTCAGAGTGAACGCTACGCTGTCCCATGACATGTCGGTGCTGAGCCTGATCACCGGTGCCAGCGTGCCGGTGCAGCTGGTGATGGGCGCCCTGCTGCTGGCCTCGCTGTTTTCCTGGTATTACATCTTCCTGAAGATTTTCACGCTGCGCCGTGCCGCGCAGCAGACCGCCGAATTCGAACGCCAGTTCTGGAGCGGCGCCGATCTCAACGAGCTCTACCAGCGCGCGGGCAATGCCCGCGAATCCTCAGGCACCCTCGAGCGCATCTTCGAGGCCGGTTTCCGCGAATTCACCAAACACCGCCGCGAGCCCGGCGCCGATGTCGCGGCGCTGATGGACAGCACGCGGCGCGCAATGCGCGCCACCTACCAGCGCGAGATGGACAGCCTGGAGTCGTCGCTGTCCTTCCTCGCCTCGGTTGGTTCGGTGAGCCCCTACGTCGGCCTGCTCGGCACGGTGTGGGGCATCATGAATTCCTTCCGCGGGCTGGCCAATGTCGCGCAGGCGACGCTGGGCCATGTCGCGCCCGGCATCGCCGAAGCGCTGATCGCCACCGCGATCGGCCTGTTCGCGGCGATTCCGGCGGTGGTTGCGTATAACCGTTTCGCCGGTGACGTCAACCGGCTGGCGATACGTTTCGAGTCATTCAGCGAAGAGTTTTCCAACATCCTGCAGCGGCAGGTGCGCTGAGCGAGCGGAGTCGGCAATGCTGATCGAAAAACGCAGCGGGCGGCGCCTGATGAACCAGATCAACGTCGTGCCTTATATCGACGTAATGCTGGTGCTGCTGGTGATCTTCATGGTCACCGCGCCGCTGATCAATCCCGGCCAGATCGAACTGCCGTCGGTGGGCAAGACCGCCAACCCCCCGGTGGCGCCGCTCGAGGTCTCGGTCGACCGCGACGGCAAACTGATGCTGCGTGACCGCGACCGCGGCGGCGCCGAACGCAAGGTCAGCCGCGACGAGCTGATCGCGGCGATCCGCGACAAGCAGAAGCGTAATCCCGACCAGGCGGTGGTGATCGCCGCCGACAAGGATGTGCGCTACGAGTCGGTGCTCGAAGTGATGGACATGCTGCAGCAGAACCGGGTGCAGAAAGTGGGCCTGCTCGCGCGTCCCCGCAACTGATGGCCGCACTGGCGCTGCGATCAAACGCAGAGGCCTGGGCCGGTGCGCTGACCTTCACGGTGCACCTGCTGTTGCTGGCCCTGCTGGTGTTCGGTGTGAGCTGGCAGCAGCAGAAAGTCGACACCGCGCAGGTGGTCGAGTTGTGGCGCGACCTGCCCTCGTCGGCGCCGCCGAAAGAGGAGCTGCCGCCACCCGCGCCAGAAGCTAAGCCGGTGCCACCGCCACCCCAACCGAAGGTTGAAGCCAAACCGCCGCCCAAGCCCGAGCCGGCGCCGAAGGCCGACATCGCGCTCAGGGACAAGCTGGAGAAGGAGCGCAAGCTCAAGGAGCAGGCGGCGCTGGAGGCGGAAAAGAAAAAACTCGCGGCAGAAAAAACCCGTGAAGCCGAGCTGGAGAAAAAGAAAAAAGCGGAAGCCGACGCGCTGAAGGCTAAGCAGGCCGCGGATGCCGATGCCAAACGTGTCGCCGCGGAGCAACAACTGGCGCGGGACAAACTGGCCGCAGAAGCAGCCGCTTCTGCAAAGCGCGAGGTCGACAAATACCTGGCCGGCATCCAGACCAAGGTGCGCCGCTTCGTGCTGGTGCCACCCAGTGTGCAGGGCAATCCCGAGGCCGAGGTCGTGGTCACTCTGCTGCCCGGCGGCGAGGTATTGAACGTGCGCGTGAAAAAATCCAGCGGCAACCCAGCCTATGACGAGGCGGTGGAGCGGGCGGTGCGCCGCGCCCAGCCTTTCGAGGTGCCATCGGGAGAGCTGTTCCAGCGGAATTTCCGTGAATTTACAATGGCATTCCGGCCGCAAAGCTGATGGTCGCGAGAACTTGCCGGGATTGCCGCAGTCGTAACTGCAGTTGAAGAGGACAGGTTTGGCCATGATCAGACGATTCATCACCCTGGCAATGATCCTGCTGTGGGCCGGGTTTGCCCCGGCCGCCGTGGCGCAGTTGCGCATCGAGGTCATCGGTGGCGGGGCTACACAGATCCCTCTCGCGATCGTGCCGTTCCGTGCCGAGGACGGGCTCGCGCAGAAGCTGACCCCGGTGATTGCCGCCAACCTCGCGCGCAGCGGCCTGTTCCGGATGGTCGATGCCGGCGGCATGAATCCGGTGCCGCACGAGCCCGAGCAGATCAATTACCCGCAGTGGAAGGCGCGCGGCGCCGATGCGGTGGTGATCGGTGCGGTGAGCAAGGCCGCCGATGGCCGCTACGACATCCGCTTCCGCGTGCTTGATGCCACCAGGCAGGTGCAGATCGCCGGCTTTGTCTATTTCGCCACCGAGGCGCAGTTGCGGCTGACCGCGCACAAGATCAGCGATGTCATCTATGAAAAACTCACCGGCGACAGCGGTGTGTTCGCGACACGCATCACCTATGTCGTCAAGCGCGGCAGCCGTTACGAGCTGCATGTCGCCGATGCCGACGGTTTTGGCGCGCAGACGGTGCTGAGTTCGGCCGAGCCGATCATTTCGCCGGCGTGGTCCTTTGACGGCAACCGTCTGGCCTATGTTTCATTCGAGGACAAGAAGCCGGTGGTCTATGTGCAGTCGCTGCTGACCGGCGAACGCAGGGCAGTGGCGAACTTCCGCGGCAGCAACAGCGCCCCGGCCTGGTCGCCGGATGGCCGCCGTCTCGCGGTGACATTGACCCGCGACGGCAACTCGCAGATTTTCCTGATCAACGCCGACGGTTCGGGCGCACCGCAGCGGCTCACCCAAAGTTCGGCCATTGACACCGAGGCCAACTTCGCGCCGGACGGCCAATCGATCCTGTTCACGTCAGACCGCGGCGGCGGCCCGCAGATCTACCGGGTGTCGGTCAACGGCGGCGCGGCGCAACGGGTGACCTTTGACGGCAGTTACAACGTATCGCCGCGGCACAGCCCCGACGGCAAAAGCTTCACCTTCATCCAGCGCAATGGCGGCCGCTTCAATGTCGCGATCCAGGATATTGCCTCGCGCCAGTTGCAGGTGCTGAGCGATGGCGGCATCGATGAATCGCCGAGCTTCGCGCCCAACGGCAAGACCATCCTCTATGCGACCGAGGTGCGGGGGCGTGGTATATTGGCCGCCGTTTCGAGCGACGGTCGCATCAAGCAGCGTTTTACTGCGGATGTCGGGGACGTGCGCGAACCTGCGTGGAGTCCCGTGGTCAACAAATAAGCTTGCACAAAAGAAGCTTTCACACAAAAGCTTTTGACAGCGCTTTCGAGAACAAACCTCAGCCCACCACCCCTGTCGACAAGGAGCCCTGAAATGAAACGACTGGTCATCGCAACAGCGCTGGTGTCGATACTGGCTGCCTGCAGCAGCACCCCAAGCAAGGAACAGGACGCGGCCTCGGTCGAGGATCGCGGCGCTGGTGCTCCCGCCACCGCCCCCGCGCAGAAACCGCCGGCACAGGCCGGCGGCGTGACCACCCAACCCTTGAAACCCTCGGTGGTTTCCAGCAACCCGCTGAAAGACCCGGCGAACATCCTGTCCAAGCGCAGCATCTACTTCGAGCTGGACAGCAATGTGGTCAAGGAGGAATTCAAGCCGGTGGTTGCGGCACACGCCCGCTATCTGCAGCAGAATCGCGGCGTCAAGATGACCATCCAGGGCCATGCCGATGAACGTGGCAGCCGTGAATACAACCTGGCGCTGGGCCAGCGCCGCGCCGATGCGGTGAAACAGGCGATGCAACTGCTGGGCGCGCAGGCCGACCAGATCGAAACCATCAGCTTCGGTGAGGAAAAACCCAAGGCCACGGGCAAGGACGAGGCGAGCTGGGCGGAAAACCGCCGTGCCGATCTTGCCTATCCGAACGACTGATCGCTCATGACCCACCGCGTGCTGCGGGCCGCGCTTGCCGCGGTCGTAATCCTCGTTTCTGTTTCACCCGCCGCCGCGGCGCTGTTTGGCGATGATGTGGCGCGCAAGCAGGTTGCCGAGCAGCAGAAACGTGTCGATGAGCTGCGCCAGCACACCGAAGGTATTGCCGCCAGACTTGGCAGGATCGAGGAGGAGGCGGCAAGGTCGACGCAGGTGCTGGCGCTCGCTGCGGAAATCCAGAAGCTCCGCGACGAGATGCGCGGCCTGCGCGGCGAAATCGAAACCCTGGCCAACAACATCGAAGGCGTGGCCAGGCGCCAGCGCGACATGTATGTCGACCTCGACCAGAGGCTGCGCCGCTTCGAGCAGCCTGCTGCGGCGGTTTCGCCGCCGCCATCGGCGCCCGCGGCCGACGCCGTAAAACCGGCGGCTGGCGCTGCGGCCATTGCCAATGATGAAAATGATTTCTACGAGCGCGCCCAGGCGCAGCGCCGCATCGGAAACTACCCCGCGGCGATTGTCGCGTTCCAGGCCTTCATTGCAAAATATCCGAAAAGCCCGCTGGCCCCGCGCGCCCAGTACTGGATTGGTGATTCACAGTTCAACCAGCGCGACTACAAGAGTGCGATTGCCAGCCAGCAAAGGCTGCTCACCGCCTATCCGGACAGCAATTCCGTGCCTGATGCGCTGCTCAACCTCGCCAGCGCCCAGCTCGAGTCCGGCGACAACGCCGCGGCGCGAAAAACCATGGACAGCCTGATCGCGCGCCATCCGGCTTCCGAGGCCGCGGAAAAGGCGCGACGGCGCGTCGTCAACCTTCGCTGACTGCGTTCACCGATCATGACCACCATCGTTGCCGACCGCTCCGCGGAATCCGCAGAAGGACTGGCGACCCTGAGGGTCACCGAGATTTTTCATTCGTTGCAGGGTGAAACCAGCCGCAGCGGGCTGCCAACGGTCTTTGTTCGCCTGACCGGCTGCCCCCTGCGCTGCGGCTACTGCGATACCGCCTATGCCTTTCATGGCGGTGAATCGCTGGCGCTGGACCAGATACTCGGGCGTGTCGCTGCGCTCGGTGCGCATTACGTGACACTCACCGGCGGTGAACCGCTGGCGCAGAAACATGCGCCGCTGCTGCTGCGCCGTCTGGCGGATGCCGGTTATTCGGTATCGCTGGAAACCAGCGGCGCGCTGGATGTTTCGGCGGTGGATGTGCGGGTGTCCAAAATCCTCGATCTGAAGACTCCGGGCTCCGGCGAGTGTGAACGCAACCTGTGGTCCAACCTGCAACACCTGACCCAGCACGACGAGATCAAGTTCGTGCTTTGCGACGAGGCTGATTATCAATGGGCGGTGGCGCGGCTGCGCGAACACCGCCTCGAGCGGCACTGTCCGGTACTGATGTCACCGGTGCATGGCCGGCTTGAGCCGCGCCAGCTTGCAGAATGGATACTGCGCGACCGCCTGCCGGTGCGCATGCAGATGCAGCTGCACAAGCTGCTGTGGGGCGAACAGCCGGGGCACTGAGTGCCCCGGCATTCGGTCAATGCGATGAAACCTGCCGCAGTGGTCCTGCTCTCGGGTGGCCTTGATTCGGCGACTACGCTGGCGATGGCGTGCGCCGAGGGGCATCGCTGTCATTGCCTGTCCATCGATTACGGCCAGCGCCACCGCTCCGAGCTGGATGCCGCCGCCCGTGTCGCGCAGGCGCTGGGTGCGGCGGCGCACAAGGTGGTGCGCATCGATCTCGGCGCTGTGGGCGGTTCGGCGCTGACCGACCCGGCGATTGCAGTGCCGGTGGCAGGGCTGCAGCCCGGCATACCGGTGACCTATGTGCCGGCGCGCAACACCATCATGCTGGCGCTGGCGCTGGCCGAGGCCGAGGTGGTTGGCGCCAGCGACATCTGGTTTGGCGCCAATGCAGTCGACTACTCAGGTTACCCGGACTGCCGGCCGGAATTCATGCGCGCCTTCGAGTCGCTGGCGAATCTCGCCACCAAGGCCGCCGTCGAGGGCAGGTCGCTGCGCCTGCACACGCCGATCATCGAGCTTAGCAAGGCCGAGATCATCCGCCGCGGAGTGAAGCTCGGTGTTGATTACGCATTGACGGTATCCTGTTACCAGGCGGATGCTGCGGGCCGCGCCTGCGGCGTCTGTGATTCCTGCCGGCTGCGCCGCGACGGATTCGCCGGGGCCGGCATCAGCGATCCGACGCGATACCGCCGACCATGACCGGGCCGCAGTGGCTGCCCGGAAAAATGCCGCTTCGGGCGGCGCAAGGAGGGCAAGATGGAACTGACCGTACACCACCAGGTGCTCGCCACCGTGTTCGTGGTCGCGCTGATTCTCGGCGCAATAGTCAACAAGACCAACTTCTGCACCATGGGTGCGGTATCCGACTGGGTGAATATCGGTGATACCGGCCGGATGCGAGCCTGGCTGCTGGCGATAGCGGTGGCGATGGCCGGCGTCGCCGGCCTTGAACTTGCCGGCGTGATCACGATGGCCAGCGACACCTTTCCGCCCTATCGCACCAGTGGTTTTGCCTGGCTGCGTTACCTTGTCGGCGGCGCGATGTTCGGCATCGGCATGACGCTGGCCAGTGGTTGCGGCAGCAAGACGCTGACCCGCATCGGCGGCGGCAACCTGAAGTCGCTGGTGGTGCTGGTGATTGCCGCGGTGATGTCCTATCTGATGATGTTCTCCCCGCTGTATGCCATCCTGTTCCAGCCCTGGGTTGCGGCGAGCACCATCGATCTTGCCGCTCATGGCATCGCGGCGCAGGACATCGGCTCGCTGATTGCCGCCGCGGGCGGGGTTGCACCTTCACCGGCGTTGACCGCAGCCGTCGGCGCTGTGATCGCGCTGGCGTTGCTGGTTTATGTGTTCCGCAGCGCAGAGTTCAGGACCAGCTTTGACAATATCCTCGGCGGCGTCAGTGTCGGCCTTGCTGTGATCGCCGGCTGGTTCATCACCGGCGGGCCGCTGGCACAGGCGTGGAAGGAATACGCCGACTTCGCAAGCGAGGTTCCGAGCCGGGTGCAGGTGCAGTCATTCACCTTCATCAGCCCGATGGGTGACACGTTGCGTTACCTGATGGAGCCGGCAAACACCACATTGATCAACTTTGGTGTTGTCGCGCTGGCCGGCATGCTCTGCGGCGCCACGGTGTATGCCGCGGTGACACGCAGCTTTCGCGTCGAGTGGTTTGCCTCCCCCGGTGATTTCGCCAACCACGCGATAGGCGCCGTGCTGATGGGTGTCGGCGGTGTGCTGGCCATGGGCTGCACCTTTGGCCAGGCGATCACCGGCCAATCGACCACCGCGCTGGGTTCATTTCTCGCTTTTGCCGCGATTGTCGCCGGTGCCGCCGCCACCATGAAATACCAGTATTGGCGGTTGATGCGGGAGGATTGAGGCACTGTGGGACGGTAAGGTTGACCCCCACCCTGCACACGGTTAAAATTCGGCCCTTTTTGAGGGCGGTTAGCTCAGCCGGTAGAGCAGCGGACTTTTAATCCGTTGGTCGCGAGTTCGAATCTCGCACCGCCTACCAGAGTTCGCAAAGGGCCGGTATTCACCGGCCCTTTGTTTTTTCGGGCCATGGTGCCCGGCAGCGGAGAATCCGGACATGGTGCAATTCGGGGCTGTAGGCGTGGTGCGCAGCGAGCGCACAGAGATGTCGCAGGGGCATTGGGCCACGGTCGAATCACGCATCGATGTGGATCCGCGTTTTATCGCCGGGCTGTCCGGGCTGGCCGAGTTTTCGCATGTCATGGTGGTATTCCATCTCCACCGCATTCCGCCATTTGATGTCGCAAAGCAAATCGCGCGCAATCCCCGCGGCATGGAGGACCTGGCTCCGGTCGGTGTCTTCGCCCAACGCACCAAGTTCCGGCCTAATCCGATCGGCGTGACCGCGGTGGAGTTGCTCACCGTTGATGACCATGGCATCGTGGTGCGCGGCCTCGATGCGCTGGACGGTACGCCGGTGCTCGACATCAAGCCATACATACCGGGTTTCGAGCGCAAGGAAAACGTGCGCCTGCCCTCCTGGGTGGACAAGATGATGGATGGTTATTTCTGATCTTTTACTCGGTGCCTCAAGGCTGCCAGGGCTGCATGTAAGTTTCCAGCAAGCTGGTGTAAGGCTGTCGCAAGCCGCCGCGGCGACGATGAACTCACTCCGGCGCCTCAGGCGGCGGCGATTGTTCATCACCTCCAGGAGACTGTTATGCACATCAAATGGCTGTCCGGCATTCTTGCCATGATCACTTCCGCTGCCGCCGTCGCCGATGAGGCTGCGGTCGTGGCACCAACGGTCAATGCCGATCCCACCGGCCTGATTGTTTTTGCCGTACTGATGGTGGCGATGATCGGCGGTTTTGCCGGATACATCTACCACAAGGAAAAAGGCAAGAAGCAGGGCGTCGCAAAGTAGGACTGGATTCCGGCAGTTTCGAAAAGCGCCCCGAGGGGCGCTTTTTTCGTTGCCGCGGCTGGATTGCCGCCGCTACACTCCTGTTTCCTGTCAAGAAACCGGACCCTCATGGCCGAGATCGCATTTTCCCCCAGGCTTTCGCGCATCAAGCTCTCACCGAGCACGTTGGCCGCGCAGCGTGTGCGAGACCTGCGTGCCGCCGGCCGCGACATTGTCGGCCTGACCATCGGCGAGCCTGATTTCGACACGCCCCCGCACGTCAAGCGTGCGGTGATGGCGGCGCTCGACAGGAACGAAACCAAATACCCGCCGATATTCGGCATTCCCCAGTTGCGGGATGCGGTGCGCAACAAGTTCATCCGCGACAACGGACTGGACTACGCCGTTGACCAGATCATGGTCGGCACCGGCAGCAAGCAGATACTGTTCAATGCGCTGCAGGCGACCCTCAGCGCCGGGGACGAGGTGATCATTCCGGCGCCGTACTGGATTTCCTACCTCGACATGACCCTGGTTGCCGACGGCACGCCGGTGGTGGTGACCTGCGGGCTGGAATCCGGCTTCAAGATCACACCGGGCCAGCTTGAAGCGGCGATCACGCCGCGCAGCAAATGGCTGATGATCAACTCACCCGGTAATCCCAGCGGGGCCATCTACAGCCGGGCCGAACTGCTGGCGCTGGCCGAGGTGCTGCGCCGCCATCCCCAGGTCTGGGTGCTGTCGGACGACATTTATGAGCATCTGCGTTTTGACGGCGTCGAGTTCTGCACCATGGCTCAGGTCGCCCCGGACCTTGCCGACCGCACGCTGACTGTGAACGGGGTGTCCAAGGCTTACGCGATGACCGGTTTTCGGCTGGGTTATGCGGCGGGACCGCGCCCGTTGATCAATGCCATGGTCAAGATGCAGTCTCAGAGCACCGCGGGTGTGAATTCTCTGAGCCAGTGGGCGGCGGTCGAGGCGCTGAACGGACCGCAGGAATTCATCGCCGAGCGTGCGGCCGCTTTTCAGGAGCGGCGCGACCGGTTGCTGGAGATCCTCAGTGCAGTGCCCGGCATCACCTGTGACAAACCTGAAGGTGCGTTCTACCTGTTTCCGCGGATTGAAGGCGTCATCGGCAAGACCACGCCTTCAGGAAAGGTCATCCAGGCCGAGGAGGATTTTGTGATGCACCTGCTCGAACATGCGGGCGTGGCGGTGGTGCAGGGCGCGGCCTATGGTGTCAGTCCGCATATCCGCGTTTCGATTGCCTACGCTCTCGACAGCGTTGTCGAGGGTGGCCGGCGCATCGCGAAGGCCGTCGCCGAACTGCGCTAGCTGTTCCGCTCGCCGGTTCAGCGCAGACGCGCCAGCGCCTGTTCGAGGTCGGCGATCAGGTCGTCCGGATCCTCGAGGCCGATGTGCAAACGCACCGTCGGGCCACCGGGATTCCAGGTGGTCGCGCTGCGGATGGTTTCCGGCTGCGGCGCGGTGACCAGGCTTTCGTAGCCGCCCCAGCTGGCGCCGATCGCATAAAGCTTCAGCGCATTGACGAAGGCCGTAACCTTGGTCCGGTCCGCCGGCTGCAGCACGATGCCGAACAGCGATGCCGCGCCATCGAAATCGCGTTTCCATATGGCATGTCCGGGGTCGCTCTCAAGTGCCGGAAACAGCACGTTTTTTACCTCCGGGCGCCGCTCAAGCCAACGCGCCACAACCAGCGCATTGGCCATCTGCTGCTTCATGCGTACGCCGATGGTGCGAAAGCCGCGCAGGGCGAGGTAACAGTCGTCGGGGCTGACGCAATAGCCGTAATGGGCGATGGTGCGTCGTACCGGCAGCCAGTATTTCTGGTTGGTGACAACAATGCCCATCAGTACGTCGGAGTGACCGACGATGTATTTGGTGGCGGCGTGGATGGATACATCGACACCACGCTCGAAGGAGCGGAAAAAGTAGGGTGTGCCCCAGGTGGTGTCGGCGAGCACCGGGATGCCATGGGCATGGGCAGCGGCGGCGATGGCCGGGATGTCCTGTATTTCAAAGGTCAGCGAACCCGGTGATTCGCAGAACACGGCCCTGGTATTGGGCCGCAGCAGGCGCGCGATGCCGGCGCCGATCAGCGGATCGTAGTACTCGACATCGACACCCTGCAGGCGCAGCTGTTTTTCGCAAAAGGTCCGTGTCGGACCATAGGCGCTGTCGGTGACCAGCAGGTGATCACCCTGTTTGACAAAGGCACACAGTGCCGCGCTGATCGCGGCGAGCCCCGAGGGCAGGGCGGCGGCGAGGTAACCGCCTTCCATTTTCGCCACCGCCTCTTCCAGCGCGAAGGTGGTTGGTGTGCCGTGGATCCCATAGCGCTTGGATTTGTAATCATCCGGTTCGCGGGCTTCGAAGGATTCAAGGTCGGCAAACACCATGGTCGAGGTGCGGTACACCGGCATGTTGACGGTGCCGCTGGTGTGCAGCGGGTCGCGTCCCACCTGGGTCAGTAACGTATCTTTTTTCATCGGCTTTTTCGGATCAGCTTGCTGGATTTTTACGATATGGACTGCGGGCGGCTCATTCTGAGGGTGTGAGCATGCCGGCGCAACTGCGGACCGGCGCGGCTGCAAATTGCGTTATGCTAATCGCCATCCAAACGGAGGAGAAAGCATGCCGCAGCCCTGGCAGGCTGGCGGTACGCGTCAACATCATGGACCAACACCATCATCATTTTGAAGTGGGCGGCGCGCACCTGTCCCGCCTGGAAGACCTGCGCCTGATCAAGGGTGAAGGTTGTTATGCCGCGGACTGGACTCTGCCCAATCAGGCCCACGCCGCCTTCCTGCGCGCTGACCGCGCGCACGCGAGGATCGTGTCGATCAACACCGATGCCGCGCGCAAGGCGAAGGGTGTGCTGGGCGTGTTCACCGGCGCGGACGCGGTGAAGGCGGGCTATGTCAAGCCGCTGAGCTTCCTGACCTTTGCCGGCAAGGATGGCAAAAAGGCGAACATTCCGGAGCGGCCGGTGCTTACCGGCGACCGTGTGCGCTTTGTCGGTGATCTGGTGGCTCTGGTGGTCGCGGAAAGCGCGCTGCAGGCCCAGGATGCGCTGGAACTGATCGAAATCGAATACGAAGACCTGCCGGCGGTGGTATCGCCGCGGGCGACGCTGAAGGCCGGTGCGCCCCAGCTGCACGACAACGTGCCCGGCAACCTGGCTTTTGAGCAGGAGGCCGGAGACGCTGCAGCGGTCGAGGCGGCGTTTGCCAAGGCGGCGCATGTCACCAAGCTGCGTCTTGATGTGACCCGTGTCGCGCCAAATCCGATGGAGCCGCGTGCCTGCGCCGTCACCTTCGATGCCGGCAGCGGCAAGTTCACGATCCATTCGCCGGTGCAGGGCATCAACATGATGCGTATGCAGCTGGCCGCCTATACCGGCGTGGCCGATGACAAGATCGAGGTCGTCTCGCGCGACGTCGGCGGCGGCTTCGGCCAGCGCAGCATTGCCTACCCCGAATATGTCGCGCTGATGCTCGCCGCGAAATCGCTGGGACGCCCGGTGAAATGGGTGTCCTCGCGCAGCGAAGGTTTCATGTCCGACTCGCACGGCCGCGCCAACTATATTGATGGCGAGCTGGCGCTGGACAAGGATGGGACTTTTCTCGGCATGCGCATCGACTGGATCGCCGATCTCGGCGCCTATCTGCATCCCGCCGGTCCGGTGAGTCCGATGCGCAACCCGGTGACCTGCCTTAATGGTGTCTACAAGACCCAGGCGCTGTTTGGCCGCTGGCGCGTGGTGCTGACCAATACGGCGCCGGTGTCTGCCTATCGTGGCGCGGCGCGTCCCGAAATCGCCTTTGCCATCGAGCGGCTGGTCGATGAGGCCGCAGCGCAGATGAAGATTGATCCGGCGGAAATCCGCCGCCGCAATTTCATCCCGACCGATGCCTTCCCGTACAAGACGCCGACTGGCTCGGTCTACGACATTGCCGATTTCCACGGCGTGCTCGACAAGGCGATGAAGCTGGCCGATGTCGCCGGTTTTGCAAAACGCCGCAGCGAATCCGAAAAACGCGGCATGCTCCGCGGCATCGGCTTCTCGACGGTGATCGAGAATTCCGGCGCCGGCATGTTCCCGAAGGACGAAGTCAGGCTGGAGGTGCATGCCGACGGTACCCTCACCGCCTACTCGGTGTCACATTCGCAGGGCCAGGGCCATGAAACCACCTTTGCCCAGATCATCGGCGACGGCCTCGGCATTCCGGCCGAACGCGTCAAGCTGCGCCAGGGCATCGGTGAGCAGGGCCTGATCGGCAACCACACCGGTGGTTCGCGCACCATCGTCGGTGCCGGCACGGTCTGCCACATCGCCGCGAAAAAACTGGTCGAGGTGGCGACGCCGATCGCTGCCGAGCAGCTGGGCGTGGAACCATCTCAGGTGACTTACGACAAGGGCGAATTCAAGTCCGCGGCCGCGAACAAGAAAATAAGTCTCGGCGAACTCGCCGCAAAAAAACCGCTGACGGTCACCGGTGAAGGCAAGTTCGGTTCGACCTTCCCCAATGGCTGTCATGTCGCGGAGCTCGAAATCGATCCGCAGACCGGCGTCACCGAGGTGGTTTCCTATGTCACGGTTGATGACTGTGGTACGGTGATCAACCACACCATCGTCGAGGGCCAGATGCACGGCGCGGTGGCGCAGGGCTGGGGCCAGATCTTCGGAGAAAACGTGGTCTACGATTCCGATACCGGCCAGCTGCTGAGCGGCAGTTTCATGGATTACACGATGCCCAAGGCCGGCTGGATCAAGGACATCCAGATCGCCGAGCACACCACTTTCGGCACCATCAGCCCGCTGGGCGTGAAGGGCATGGGCGAGTCTGGCTGCACTGCCTCGCTGGCTGCGCTGACCAACGCCGTGATGAACGCACTGCGCCCGCTGGGTGTGCCGCCGCTGGACATGCCGCTGACCGCGCACAAGCTGTGGCAGGCGATCTCGGCCGCGAAAAAGGGGAAATGACATGTACTCATTCCAGTACCGCAAGGCGAAATCGCTGACTGATGCCACCGGCATTCTCGGCAAGGACGATGAAGCCAAACCCCTGTCCGGCGGCATGACGCTGATCCCGACGCTGAAGCAGCGGCTGGCGCAGCCTACCCAGTTGGTTGATATCGCCGGGCTGGCGGAACTTGCCGGCATCGAAAACAAGGGCGGGGTGCTGACCATCGGCGCCGCGACCCGCCACGCCGATGTTGCTGCATCTAAGGTGGTGCAGGATGCGATTCCTGCGCTGGCCTGTCTGGCGGCCGGCATCGGCGATCCGCAGGTGCGCAACCGCGGCACGCTGGGCGGTTCGGTGGCCAACAACGATCCGGCGGCGGACTATCCCTCGGCGGTGCTGGCACTGGGCGCCAAAGTCATCACCAACAGGCGCGAGATTGCCGCTGACGATTATTTCCAGGGCATGTTCACCACCGCGCTGGAAGCGGGCGAGCTGATCGTCAAAATCGCCTTCCCGCTGCCCAAGGCCGCGGCCTACTGCAAGTTTCCGCACCCGGCTTCGGGTTATGCGATGGCCGGTGTGTTCATCGCGCAGACGGCTTCGGGCGTACGGGTGGCGGTGACCGGCGCCGGTGCTTCGGGCGTGTTCCGCTGGACTGAGGCCGAACAGGCGCTGGCCAAGGGCATCAGTGCCGCGGCGATCGAGAAGCTGACGCTCGCCGCCGATGACTGCAACGAAGACATTCACGGCACCCGCGAATACCGCGCGCAGCTGACCAAGGTCATGGCGACACGCGCCGCGGCCGCCCTGTCCGGCAAGAAATAAGGGATACAAGGAACAACCCCATGGCAAAAATCAATCTGACCGTAAACGGCGAGAAACGCAGTGCTGATGTTGAAGACCGCACGCTGCTCGCCAATTTCCTGCGCGATGAACTTAATCTGACCGGCACCCATGTTGGCTGCGACACCAGCCAGTGCGGTGCCTGCACGGTGCATGTCGATGGCCGTGCGGTGAAGTCCTGCACCATGCTGGTCGCCCAAGCCGAGGGCTGCGAAGTGGTGACCATCGAGGGCCTCGCCAAAAACGGCAAGCTGCATCCGGCGCAGGCGGCGTTCACTGAATGCCATGCGCTGCAATGCGGTTTCTGCACGCCGGGCATGATCATGACCACCGCTGCACTGATCAAGAACCACCCGGCGCCCACCGATGAGCAGATCGTGCACGGCCTTGAGGGCAACCTCTGCCGCTGCACCGGATACCTCAATATCGTCAAGGCGGTGAAGCGCGCCGCCGAGCTGCAGGGCAAGTAAGCCTGTCCCGATAAAACAATGACCTTCCCCCTCTCCCCGCGTGCGGGGAGAGGGTTGGGGTGAGGGGTTTGTCAAAAAGCGCAATCTACTTGCTGCTTCCCCTTCGCGTTATCCTTCAATCTCCTATGAAGGACACCGCACCATGACCGCCATATCCACTTCCACATCCGGCCCGCTCGCCGGCGTGCGCGTCATTGAACTCGGCCAGCTGATTGCCGGACCCTTCTGCGGCAAGACACTTGCAGATTTTGGCGCCGAGGTCATCAAGATCGAGCCGCCGGGCAAGGGGGATCCGCTGCGCAAGTGGCGGTTGCTGAAAGACGGCAATTCAGTCTGGTGGGAGGTGCAGTCGCGCAACAAGCAGTCGGTCACGCTGGACCTTACGCAGCGTGAAGGCCAGGACGTGCTGCGCCTGCTGGTGAAAGAGGCCGATGTCCTGATCGAGAACTTCCGCCCCGGCAAGATGGAGGAGTGGGGTCTCGGTTATGAGGACCTGAAAAAACTCAATCCGCGGCTGGTGATGGCGCGTATCTCGGGTTACGGCCAGGACGGTCCGTACCGCGACCGTCCCGGCTTCGGCATCATCGCCGAGTCGATGGGTGGTCTGCGTTACCTGACCGCCGAGCCAGGGCGTGTGCCGGTGCGTGTCGGCGTCTCCATCGGTGACACGCTGGCAGCACTGCATGGCGTGATCGGCATCCTGATGGCGTTGTATCACAGGGATAGAAATCACCGTGATGCCCGTGGCGGGGTCGGCCAGGTCATCGACATCGCGCTCTACGAGAGCGTGTTCAACTGCATGGAAAGCCTGCTGCCCGAATACAGCGCCTTCAATGTGGTGCGTGAAGCCGCGGGCAGTGCGCTGCCGGGCATCGTGCCGTCGAATGCCTATCCCTGCAAGGACGGCTGGATACTGATCGGCGGCAATGGCGACGGCATTTTCAAACGTCTGATGAAGGCCATCGGCCGTGAGGATTACGCGGCATCACCGGACATGGCGGGCAACGACGGCCGAGTGAAAAGGGTGGCTGATATCGACGGCGCCATCACCGCCTGGACACAATCGCAGGACAAGGTCGTGGCGCTGAAAATTCTGGCGGATCACGATGTACCCTCGGGTGCGATTTACTCGGTGGCCGACATTGCCGCCGATGCGCAATACCGCGCGCGAGAGATGATCCTCAACATCACCACCCGCGACGGTTATGCGGTCGACGTGCCGGGCATCGTGCCCAAGCTGTCGGTGACACCCGGCGGCATCCGCTGCACCGCGCCGCGGCTGGGCGAAGACACCGTGTCGGTGTTGCAGCGCGCAGGGTTGAAAGCGGAGACGCTGGCGGATCTGCGTGCCAAGGGTGTGATATAAATTATTCAATAAAAACAAATACTTATGGAGATTCTGCAATGATTGACCGTCTTGACCACTTTGTCCTGACCACGGCCCAGCCCGATGCCGTGATCCGTTTTTATACCGGGGTGCTGGGCATGACTGCAGAAACCTTCGGCAACGGCCGGCTCGCGCTGAAATTCGGCCGCCAGAAAATCAACATCCATGTCAAAGGCCGCGAATACGAACCCAAGGCCGATGCGCCGGGTGTGGGCACGCTGGACTTTTGTTTCATCGCCGCGGTACCGCTGGCGCAGGTGATGGCCAGACTGGAGCAGCATGGTGTCAAGATCATCGAAGGTCCCTGCGACAAGACCGGCGCGACGGGACCGATCCGCTCGGTCTACTTCCGCGACCCTGATCTCAACCTGGTCGAGGTCTCGGAATATCTGTGAGGGGCTGATGCCCGGCGGCTTCAGTGCAGGTCGGGCGGCAGCAGTTGCAGCGCGTTTTCGCGGAACCGTGTCCGGTAATCCTTGCGTTCGAGCAGTTTGTTCCGGGCGGCCGCGGGCAAGTCGGTGATGCGGATCACATTGCGGCTGACCAACACTTCAATGAGGTCTTCGAGCACCCGCACCAGTCCGGCGTCGAGGTTGTCGAAAGCGGCAACTGCAGAATGGCTGCCCTGCATGAATGCCTGCACTTCCGGATGGTCGCCGGGCAGGGCCTCGCCGCCGGCAAGCGGCTCGCGATGCAGGCTGACGATGGCGCCAGCTTCATTGCGCAGGACAAAAGGCATGGTGGTGGTGCCAGGCTGCGGCGCCGGGTGCAGTCAGAAGCTGGCCAGACCGGCCGGATGGTCCTCGGGTACCAGCCGCAGCGCATCCCGGCAGGAACGGTCGCGGAAACGCTTGCGTTCGAGCAGCTTCTGCTGCGCGTCCTCCGGCAGATCGGTCAGCCGGATCACGTTGCGTTCGATCAGCGTGTCGACCAGATCCTCGAGCACCCGTACCAGGCGGGCATCCATGCTGCTGAACTGGTATTTCTCCGAGCTTTCGACACCGAGAAAGGCGAGCACTTCAGGGTGGTCGGAGAGCATCGGCTCGCTGCCGTGGATTTGGTCACGGTGCAGGCTGTCGATGTGACCTTCGGTATTTCGTCTGGCGAACAGCATGGGGCGTCCCGGTTAAATCCGTTGATGCCCTGTTAACGGCGGTCAACCGGCGCGGCTTGAGGCACCGCGGCTTGACCAATGCGCGGCTCCCTCGGCAGCTTCGCCCCGCAACGCACGCAAAACCGTTCCCGGCTGCCGACCGGCTGGTTGCACTGGTGGCAGCGCCGCAGTTCGCAGACCGCGTACACCCTCACGGCTTCAGCTTGTCCTCAAACCAGTTCCACATCTCCGCCACACCCAGTGTCAGGTAATCGCGCTGGCAGTGCTGGGCACCGCCTTCTTCGGCGGTGAACACGCGCAGCGTCTTGTCCGGCGAGCCCGAGGCGTCGTACAGCGCCTGGGCATCGGCCAGCGGCACCTGTTCGTCGTCGGCGCCGTGTACGATCAGGAAGGGGCATTTCATTTTTTGCACCACGCCGTCGAGTTTGAACGGCTCGAGTTTTTTTAGTGCTTCGTCCAGTGTGTCGACGCCCAGAATCCAGGTGATGTGGTGGCCGGGCACCGACAGTGAAGTCTTGAACTGCGCGTCGATGCGTTTTTTCCAGGTGGCGTGGTAATCCCAGATCGCGCCCCAGGCGATGCAGGCGGCAAAGCGGTGATCCATCGACGCCATGCGCGGCGAGTAATAACCGCCGAGGCTGATCGCGACCACGCCGATTTTTTTGGCATCGACATCATCGCGTTTTTCCAGCCAGTCGATGCAGGCCGAGCCGGCGATTTCGTAATCATGACGCAGGTACTGGCCGCGGAAACGGATCGCTTCGCCGGTGCCCGGGCCGTCCATCACCAGCACCGAGATGCCGCGCTTGATCAGGTCGGGCACGCCGCGCACGTACTGGATTTCCTTGGTCACGTCGAGACCGTCGAAATAAACCACGCAGGGTGTTTTTTTCGATCTGGCGTTTTGCGCATGCACAAAATAACCGGGGAGCGGTCCGGCGGCGGTCGGGATCTCGACGATCTCGATTTTTACATCGGTCAGAGCAACATGGCGGTGGAAGCAGTCAACCCCCTTTTTGTAGGCGGCGAGCGCGATGTCGTCTTTCGGCGTGCGGAAGCGTTCGGCCATCTGGTAGTAGTTGCAGGCGCGCAGATAGGCGCTCGCGGCGGATACCGGGTGTTTCGAGGCTTCAAAACGTTCGGCATGGGCGCGCACCTTGTCGGCTACCGATACACAGGCATGGAACCAGGCCTCATCGTCGTCCGGGGCCTTGTCCTTCAACTGCACGCCGATTTTATAGAGCTCGCTGATTTCCGATCCGCCGTAGGGTGCTGAGCTGAGGATATTGATGAACGCAGACGACCAGCGATAGTTGCCGGGGAAGTACATGAAATAGGCGGGGTCTTTCTTGGCGGTCATGGGTGGTCCTTGGTTTTTGAAGATCAAGATCTTTAGCCACAGAGGGCACAGAGTTCACAGAGAAAGATCAAAAGCAAAAGCGGTCATTCGTCTCGCAAGAGGAGGACAGCACCGGTTTTCTCTGAGCCCTCTGTGTCCTCTGTGGCTGCTTTTGAAGTTTATTGCTTTGGAATATTTGCCGCGCGCGCGACCTTGGCCCATTTCTCGGTTTCGGCGCGCAGGAAATCGGCATAAGCGCTGGTTGTGATGCCGCTGGCTTCGTGGCCCTGGCTGGCATAGAGCGCCTTGCCGTCGGGCGCGGCGAGCTGCTTCGCGACAATTTCGGCAATGCGGTTGATGATTGCCGGCGGCGTACCCGCAGGCGCGAGCAGGCCGTTCCAGTTGTAGCTTTCAAAATCCTTGATGCCCTGCTCGGCGATGGTCGGCACCTCGGGCAGCAATGGTGAGCGCTCGCGCGAGGTGGCCCCGAGGCAGCGCACCTTGCCGGCCTTTACCAGCGGCGCCGAAATCGCGAACTGATTGATTGCCAGCTCGATGTGGCCTGCGATCAGGTCGACGGTGTACTGCGCCGCGCCCTTGTACGGGATGTGATTCAGCCTGACGCCGGCCTGAAAGGCGAACAGTTCGGTGGCAAGGTGGCCGACGGTGCCGACGCCGGGCGAGCCGTAGTTGATCTGGCCGGGGCGTGCTTTCGCCAGCGCGACGAATTCCTTGACGTTTTTGGCCGGCAGGCTGGGGTGCAGGCAGATGCAGCTGGCGCTGCGTGCGATCAGCACGATGGGCGCCAGGTCGCGCAGCGTGTCGTAGGGCATCTGG
The DNA here is from genome assembly GCA_001464815.1 of Betaproteobacteria bacterium Ga0077527. Classification (GTDB taxonomy): domain Bacteria; phylum Pseudomonadota; class Gammaproteobacteria; order Burkholderiales; family SG8-41. Next base: position 192,113 of record LNDW01000022.1, read on the forward strand.
TTGCGCACGCTTGGCGAGATGGTCAGCGGCCCGGGATTGCCGGCGAGCAGCGTGTAGCCGTCGGCCGGGCTTTTGACCACGGCCTCGGTGCCGGGCACGCCACCGGCGCCGCCACGGTTCTCGACCAGGAATTGCTGGCCCAGCGCCGGTGTGAGCTGCTGTGCCGCCCAGCGCGCCTGGTTGTCGGTGGGGCCGGCCGGCGCGAAGGGCACGATGATGCGCACCGGTTTTACCGGATAATTCTGGGCATACACGGCTGAGGCAGCACAAAGGGCAATCGCTGCGAGCGGCAGGTGCTTCATCAGATTTCCTCTAGGGCAGTTGGGCTGCAGGCCGCGGGAATCGCCGGGATTGGGCAGGGCGTTCACGCTTGGCTTGTTTATGCATCAGCATAATCCCTAAGCAAGATGTTGCCTATGCTCGCGGGCAATGGTCCACCAAGTGGCCGCCGGATCCGCCATATCGCCATATTTGCTGCCAGATGCATGTTCCGGAGGCGGGCTTGTTCAAGCAGCGGTTAAGTCTGACTCAACCCGCTGCCGGTGCACGGGCAGCGCGCCGGTTTTGTTAAAATCGCGCCCTCGCAGCGCAATTCAACCGTGGGGAATCCAATGGCAGCCAAAGCCAAAAAATCCAAGAGCCGTAAAAATAGTCGAAACTACAGCGACATCATTTTCGAGGTGAAAGACCAGGTTGCCTGGATCACCATCAATCGCGAGAAGGTGCTCAATGCCTTCCGCGAGCAGACTCTCGATGAAATGATCGACGCGCTGAAATCGACGCGCGAAGACCCGTCGATCGTCTGCGCCGTGGTCACCGGCAAGGGCAACAAGTCCTTCTCCGCCGGCGGTGATTTCTACGCGATGAAGCGGCTGAACTTCACCAACGCCTATATGTGGAACGACCGCATGCTGGGCCTGGCGATGACCATCCGCGGACTGCCGATCCCGGTGATCGCGATGGTCAACGGCTGGTGCATGGGCGGGGGCCACGAGCTCGCGCTGTGGTGCGATCTGGTGATCGCCTCGGAAAACGCCGTGCTCGGCCAGACCGGTGCAAAAGTCGGCGCCTGCCCGACCGTGGGTGCCACCCAGTACATCCCGCGCATCATCGGTGAACGCCTGGCGCGCGAAATGATTTTCTGCGCACGCCGTTTCCCGGCGAAGGAAGCTGTCGAAGTCGGCCTGATCAATAAATGTGTACCGCAAAAGGATTTGCTGAAGGAAACCCTGAAGTGGTGCGAAACCATGAAGGGTCACAGCGCGCTGACCATCCGCATGACCAAGAAGTCGCTGAACTTCGAATCCGACAACCTTTATTCGTCCTGGCAGCAGGGCATGGAGCTGCTGGCCCATGTCTGGGGTTCGCCCGAGGCAAACGAGGGAATGGACGCCTTCCTTGCCGGCCGCAAGCCGAATTTCCAGAAATTCCGCATGCAGGCGAAAAAGGAACTGGAGAAATACGTCGACGGTTACGAACGCGACCTCAACGCGCCGCCTTCAATGCGGCGCAAGCGCAAGTAAGCCAGACTGCAGGAGCATGCGCGGCGGCGGGAATCCCGTCGCCGCGCTGCCGTTTGCAGCACTGTTTTTTAATACCTGAATACCGGCTGTCTCTTAAGATTGGCTTTTAAAATTCCCGCAATGTCTTCCTCCAATCCGCAAGGCGCACTCCACGGCGTCCGTGTTCTTGACCTGACCCGCATTCTTGCCGGCCCCTTGTGCACGATGATGCTCGGCGACATGGGCGCCGACGTGATCAAGGTCGAGCCGCCGGGCAGCGGTGATGACACCCGCAGCTGGGGCCCGCCCTTTGCCGAGGGCGAGTCGGCTTATTACCTCGGCGTCAACCGCAACAAGCGGTCGATCACGCTGAACATGGCGATGAAGTCCGGCCAGGAAGTGCTCGCCGGGCTGATAAAAAAATCCGATGTGCTGGTCGAGAACTTCAAGGTCGGTACCCTGGAGAAATGGGGCTTCGGCAACGACTGGCTGCAGGAGCATGCACCGCAGCTCGTCCGCTGCTCGATCACCGGCTACGGTTCGGTGGGCCCGAAAGCCGGTTTGCCCGGTTACGACTTCATCCTGCAGGCCGAGTCTGGTCTGATGAGCATCACCGGCGAGCCGGACGGTACGCCGATGAAGTACGGCGTGGCCATTGTCGATGTCTGCACCGGCATGCTCGCCTGCAACTCGGTGCTGGCTGCGCTGAATGCGCGGCACACGACCGGGCGCGGCCAGCATGTCGAGGTGTCGTTGTTCGATTCGGGGCTGGCGATGCTCGCGAACGTGGCTTCCAATCACCTGATCTCGGGTAAAAACGCCGGCCGCTTCGGCAACGGTCACCCGAACATCGTGCCCTACACCGCCTATCCGACCCGCGATGACATGATCGCGGTGGCGGTGGGTAATGATGGCCAGTTCTCGAAATTTGCCGCGGTGCTCGGTCATGCTGAATGGGCGACCGACCCGCGCTTCACCAAAAATCCGGATCGTATCGGCAACCGTGATGCACTGGATGACTTGATCAAGATCGAATTGAAACGTGAAGGCGCGGAAACCTGGATCGAAAAACTGACGGATGCAGGCATTCCCTGCGGCCGCATCAACAGTGTCGCGCAGGCACTGGCCGCGCCGCATGCGATTGCACGCGGGATGGTGACTTCGGTCGAACATCCGACCGCCGGCACCGTGAAAATGCTCGGCATTCCCTTCCGCTTCAGCGACACGCCGCCGAGCATCCGCCGCGCGCCGCCGCTGCTGGGCCAGCACACCGAGGCTGTGCTGCGCGAGGAACTGGGTTTCAGCGATGCCCGCATTGATGCACTAAGGCAAGAAAAAGTCATTTAAAAACAATAGGTTATAATAATGATCACCGGCCTGAGCCATGTTTCGATCGTAGTCCCCGATCTGGCGGCTGCCTTGCGCAAGCTGGAGGCGACGTACGGGCTGACCGCCGGCGTGATCAAGGTCAATGAAGAGCAGGGTGTACGCATGACCTATCTCGATCTCGGCAATGCGAAGATCGAACTGATGGAGCCCTCGCGCCCGGATTCGCCGGTGGCGAAATTCCTCGAGCGCAATCCCAGGGGTGGCATCCACCACTTCTGCCTCGGTGTCGACGATGTCGGGCAGACCACGCAGGAACTCGCTGCCGCCGGTGTGCAGGTGCTCGGCGCCGGCAAGGTGCAGCTCAACGTACACGGCGAACGTATTGCTTTTGTGCACCCGAAGGATTTTCTGGGGGCGCTGGTCGAACTTGAGGAAACGGGAACGGATCATGGCTGAACAAAAACAGCAGCAAAGGATTGCGGGTGACAGGCTGAGGGCGTTCATCGCGTCGGCTTTCGAGGCGGTCGATGTGCCGCGTGAAGATGCCCAGTCGATTGCGCGGCTGATGGCGCAGGCCGACATCAACGGTTCCGAAGGCCACGGCGTGTTCCGTCTGCCGCAGTACATCCGCCGCATCAAGGGCAAGGCCGTCAACGTCAGGCCCAATATCCGCGTCGAGCGCGAAATGGCCGGCATGGCGCTGATCCACGGCGACAACGGCATGGGCCATCTGGTGATGAAGTTTGCCGCCGAGAAAGCGATTGAAAAAGCGAAGACCGCAGGTGTGGCCTGGGTCGGCGCGCGCTGGAGCAACCATGCCGGTCCGGCGTCGCTGTACGCGACGATGCCGCTGGCGCACAACATGATCGGTCTCTACATGGCCGTGGGCAGCGCCAACCACCTGCCGCCCTGGGGCGGGCTGGACATGCTGCTGTCGACCAATCCGATTGCGGTGGCGGTGCCGGCGGGTGAAGAGCCGGCGGTGATTCTCGACATGGCAACCACGGTGGCCGCCTACGGCAAAGTCAAGACCAAGGCGCAGCGTGGCGAGATGATGCCCGAGGGCTGGATGATGGACCGCCAGGGTAATCCGCTGACCGATCCGAAACGCGCGAACGAGGGCTTCCTGCTGCCGATCGGCGGCTACAAGGGTTACGGCCTGGCGCTGATCATGGGCCTGCTTGCCGGCAACCTGAACGGCGCGGCAATGGGCAAGGACGTCATCGACTTCAACAACGATGACACCAGCGAGACCAATACCGGCCACGCCATCGTCGCAATCAACATTGAAGCTTTCCAGGATCTGAAGACATTCAAGTCGGGCATGGACACACTGATTCGCGATATCCGCAATTCGCAGCGCCTGCCCAATGTCGACCGCATCCGCCTGCCGGGTGAAGGCACACATGTTGCGCGCGCGGATCGCGAGCAAAACGGTGTGCCGATGCCACCGGCACTGCTGGCAGCACTGGACCAGCTCGCCGGCGAACTGAAGATCGCAAAGATCACGGGCTGAGCCCTTCGGGTTTTCCCGCGCTGCAAGCAGTTGTAACCGCTGCAACCGGCGACAACCGTCGCCGTTGCCCGACAATGCGGCGGCTGTGATATTCCGCACGTTGTTGGCCAACATTCATGCGCTGCTGTGGAACATTTCATGGCGGCAACCGGACTAACAGGGTTATGTTGGGACCTGTTCTGGAGTCCGGGTGATGAGCAAATTCACTTCCTTCCTGATGGTGTTGATGGCGTTTGTGCTGCCGGCATTGCCGTCGCATGCGCAAAATGCGGTGCCAACCGCGCCCGATGCACTGGTGCGCAGCACCGTCGAGGATCTGCTCGGCGTGTTGTCCCAGGGCAGGGATCGCCGCACGCTGCAGACCGTGGTCGAGCAGAAGGTGCTGCCGCATTTTGATTTCCGTGCGATGACCCGGCTCGCGGTTGGCCGTTTCTGGGGTGAAGCCACTTCCGCGCAGCAGAAGGCGCTGGAGCAGGCTTTCCGTACCCTGCTGGTGCGCACCTATACCGCGGCCCTGAGCGAGGCCGCCAATGCCGAGCGCAAGGTCGAAGTCAAACCCGCGGCGCTCAAGCCCGGTGACGACTACACCACGGTGCGCACACTGGTGCGCGAACCGGGGCGCCGGCCGCTCAGTATCGATTACCGCATGACACTCACCGACAAGGCCTGGAAAGTCATCGACATCGTTGCCGAGAATGCGAGCCTGGTGATCAGTTACCGCGGCAGCTTTGCCAGCGAAATCTCGCGTTCGGGCATCGACGGCCTGATCAGGGTGCTCGAAGACAGGAACCGGCAGGGGGCCGTCGTTTGACGGCGCAGACGTTTGCACCAGAAGCCGCGAACGCCGCACCCGTGCCGCGTGATGGCGCACGCCAGCCGCTGGCATTGCGCCTGTTGCAGCCGGGATCGTTTCCTAAGCTGCTGGCCATCGGCTTTGCGATGGTTGCAGCGCCGCTGATCATCGCGCTGCTCTACAACGCAGTCTCGATCGACCGTTTCGCCAACCGCGGCCAGAGTGCCGTGCAGCAGGCGGCGCAGGCCACCCAGTCGAGCCGCCGTCTCGCGGAGCAGCTGTCCACGCTCGAGCGCAACGCACGGCAGATGGTGATACTGGGTGACCGTGCACCTTTTGCCAGTTACGAAGCCAACCGCGCCTTGTTCCTGCGCGCTGCCGCAGAGTTCGGCGCGCTTGAACTTGCCACGGAGCAGCGTGCCGCATTGCGGGCAATACTCGCGGGCGAAGCGGCCAGCCATGCAGTGCTTGCCAATGCCGCCGCATCACCGCGTGACATGGCGCGCGCCGCCGGTGCCTTTGCCGCGCTCAATACCCAGGCGCTGGACATCACGGCGCACGCCGATCGCCTGATAGCCGGCGAAATCGAGGCGATGCGTGAAGCCGCAACCCGCGCACAGCGCATCACGCTGTGGCAGATGCTGGCGCTGGTGCCGGTGGCGCTGCTGCTGGCGGCCGGATTTACCGTGTTAATTGCGCGTCCCATCCGTGAAATCGATTTTGCGCTGCGACGTATGGGTGGTGGCGATTTCTCGGCGCCGGTCGGCATCAGCGGCCCGCGCGACCTGCAGCAGCTCGGCCGGCGCATCGAATGGCTGCGTCACCGTTTGTCCGAGCTTGAGCAGCAGAAAAACCGCTTCCTGCGCCAGGTTTCGCATGAACTGAAGACACCGCTGACCGCCCTGCGTGAGGGCTCTGAACTGTTGTCCGAAGGCGCGCTGGGCCGGCTTACACCATCGCAGCAGGAGGTGATCGGCATTCTGCGCGCCAACAGCATCGAGCTGCAGCGCCTGATCGAAGACCTGCTGTCCTATGGCGCCGCCGAATTCCACCGCGGCGCGCTGCGCCTGGCGCCGGTTGATGTGCGCCGTGTGGTGGCGCGGGTGCTTGATGATCAGAATCTGGCACTGCGCGCGCGGGCGCTGCGCATCGCGCCGCGCATGGCAGATATCGTGCTGCAGGCCGATCCGGAAAAGTTGCGGGTGATCCTCGACAACCTGCTGTCGAATGCGGTCAAGTTTGCCCCGGAGGGCGGCACCATCGGCATCGCTGCCAGGGCCACGGCCGAGCATCTGGTTATGGAAGTCAGCGACAACGGACCCGGCATCGCTGCGGCCGATCGCGAGCGGGTGTTCGATCCGTTTTATCGCGGGCGCAGCGCCAGTGGCGGTCGTCTCCCGGGTTCCGGCATCGGCCTGTCGATCGTGCGCGATTATGTGCAGGCGCACGGCGGCACGGTGGAGGTGGTCGACATGCCCGCGGGTGGCGGGGCGAGGCTGCGCCTGACCCTGCCGCTGCGTTCCGGGGTGACGGCATGAGGGGCATGGTGCTGAGCGTATTGATGGTGGCGCTCGCGGGCTGCCAGTTGCCGCCTTCTGCTTCCTCAACCGCAGATTCCTGGCGGCCCGCGGCATCACCGCCGGCCACGGGCGAGATTCAGGAAGCGCTGGCCTATCACGCGCAATTGCGCCGGGCCGGCATGCGTGAATTGCAGCAGGAGCAGGAACTCGCGCGCCGCACTTTGCTGAAATCGGCGGATGACCGGACACGAATGCGCTGTGCGCTGGCGCTGACCATGCCCGGAGCCGCCGCCACCGATTTGGTGCGCGCGCTGGATGCCCTCGATCCACTGACCCGCAACGCCGAAGCGCCGCTGCACACGCTGGCCCTGTTGCTGTCCCTGCAACTGCAGGAGCAGCGCCGCAGCGAAATGCAGGCGCAGGCACTGCAGCAAAAGCTTGACGCGCTGCTTCAACTCGAACGCAGCATGACCAGCCGCGACAGCGGCCTTACACGCAAAAGGTGAAAGCATGGGTGCAGAATCCATCCTCGAAGACCGCATTGAACAGGACACGCGCCGTATCGGTGCAGGCAGCCCCGGCTCGTCCACCACGCACAAGGCGAGGGTGCTGGTGGTCGATGATGATCCAGGACTGCTGCGCCTGATGGAGTTGCGGCTCGATGCCGCGGGTTACCGCGTGACCGCGGTGGACAGCGGCGAACGCGCGCTGGCACAGCTTGCAGTGTCTCGGCCGCAGGTTGTGGTGACCGACCTGCAGATGGGTGGCATCGACGGCATCGCCTTGTTCGAGGCGATCCGCGCCGAGAATCCCGCGCTGCCGGTGATCATGCTTACCGCCCACGGCACGATTCCGGATGCGGTGGCGGCGGTGAAGGGCGGTGTTTTCGGCTATCTTGCCAAACCTTTCGATGCCAAGGCGCTGCTCGACGAAATCGCCCGCGCGCTGCGTACTTCGGCGGTGCCGGCGGGATCAGGTCGTGACGACCGTGCCTGGCGTGCCGAAATCATCACCCGTAATTCGGCGATGGAGGACATCCTCGCCAAGGCGCGGTTGGTGGCCGGGGGTGATGCATCAATCCTGATCGAAGGCGAATCCGGCACCGGCAAGGAGCTGCTGGCCCGCGCCGTTCATGCCGCCAGTTCACGCGCCGGCCGCCCGTTCATCGCGATCAACTGCGGTGCGATACCTGAGGGGCTGCTCGAATCCGAGCTGTTTGGGCACGTCAAGGGCGCCTTCACCGGGGCGGTGCGCGACAACCGCGGCCTGTTCCTGGCCGCGGACGGCGGCACGCTGTTTCTGGATGAAATCGGCGACATGCCGGCGGCGCTGCAGGTCAAGCTGCTGCGCGTGCTGCAGGAAAAGCAGCTGCGGCCGGTCGGCGGCCTGCACAACGTGGCGGTCGATGTCCGGGTGATTTCCGCGACACACCGTGATCTTGAGGCGGAACTGGAGGCCGGCAATTTCCGCGAGGATCTTTATTACCGGCTGAAGGTGGTGGCGCTGCGCCTGCCCTCGCTGGCCGAGCGCCGCGAGGACATCGCGCTGCTCACCAGCCACTTTCTGGGAGAGCTGATCGGACGTTACAAGAAGCCGGTCACCGGGCTGGCGCCGGAGGCGGTCGAGCTGCTGGTCACCGCCTCCTGGCCGGGCAATGTGCGCCAGCTCTACAACGTCGTCGAGCAGTCGGTGGCACTCGCCACCACGCCGCTGATTCCGGCCAGCCTGGTCGAGCAGGCGATCCGGCGGGAAGCCACTGAAATTGCGCCGTTCGAGCAGGCGCGGCGCAAATTCGAGCGTGATTATCTGGCGCAGCTTCTGAAAATCACCGACGGCAATGTCACCCACGCCTCGCGCATGGCCAAGCGCAACCGCACCGAGTTCTACAAGCTGCTGCAGCGTCACCAGCTCGATCCGCGGCTGTTCAAGCCGCAGCGGGCGTGAGCGCCGAGCGCCTGCGGCACGTTCTCGTCACGGTGGTCTGCGCGCTGCTGCTTGCTTCCTGCGCCGGCAGGGGATTGCCCGGTGCCGCGCGTCCCCCTTCACCGACTGAAGCGCCGGTATTCAATCTGTCCGGCTATTCGGCAAGCTACAAAAAAGGCCATGGCGACGCTTGCGCGCAGCGTCGTGATGAACGCCTTTATTCCGCGCGGGGTGATTACATGATGGGCTGGAACGATGGTGTCGTCGCCTGCAAGGGACGCTGACGGTGTTCCCGGTTAATGATCACCAGCACGGCGGCCGCGCCGTCTGTGGATAACTGTTTGCCGCCGGGTTCCCGCCCCTGGTGGCTGAAGCGCCTGTAATACAAGACTTTTTTCACATCGCGGCATCCTCCGTGGCGATTCTTGTAGGACAAATCCCTACAAACCCCCGGCTTCGGTACTCACGTCTCTTTCAGACGACGCCTGATCAAGTACGCCTGAAGCAGAGGCCACAATCCGTCTCAACCTGATGCCGAAAACGGCTGCGGGAACAACCTCAAGTATCAACTAGGGAGAGACAAGGTGGACACCGAAAAGCTGATGAACGAAATCCGCGAAGCCAATCTGGGCTATATGCTGCTTGCCCAGCAGATGATCAAGGCCGACAAGGCGGCAGCGATGTTCCGCCTCGGCGTGAGCCAGGATGTCGCCGACGTGCTGGAATCGCTGACCACGGGCCAGATCCTGAAGATGGCAACCTCCAACATGCTGCTGTGCCGTTTCCGCCTCGACGACCGCATGATCATGAGCATGGTCACCGAATACGGCAACAACAAGCTGATGGCCTCTTCCCATGCCGCCGTGATGCTGGCCGGCCAGCCGGCCGCCGGCCTCGCCTGAGTGGCACGAACCCAAACCACCTTACCCTGAGACTGGATCAAGCCATGCTCTGCAAAAGTGTCGTCAGTGATGCCCGCCAAGTCCAGCTTGCTGCCGAGCTGGTGCGCCTCGGCGCCCGCCTGCAGGTGCTGGAAAGCGAAACCAGTCTCAGCCGCGAGCGCCTGCTCAAACTCTACAAGGAGGTCAAGGGCGAGTCGCCGCCGAAAGGCATGCTGCCGTTCTCGACCGATTGGTTCATGAGCTGGATGCCGAACATCCATTCCTCGCTCTATCTCGACATCTACCGCTATCTCGTCGAACACACGCCTGCGCGGGGCATTGATGCCATGATGACCGCCTACCGCCTTTACCTTGAGCACCTGCAGATCAACCGGCTCGACGCCACGCTGTCCTTCACACGGGCATGGAGCCTGGTGCGCTTTTACGAGGCGAAGATGCTGGACACGGCTCAATGCCGCCAATGCAGCGGCCGTTATGTGGTGCATGCCATGGACCTGCACGAACACTTTGTCTGCGGCCTCTGCCATGTGCCTTCGCGCGCCGGCAAGACGCGCAAGACTGTATCCGAGCCGCTGAAATCCGTCATGGCGGCGAGGCCGCAGCCAGCCGCCGCGCCCCGGCGCAGTGCCGTCGCTGCCTGACTGGCCGCTCCCCTGCAGTGGTGCCGGCAGGCCTAAAGAAACCGCTATTCCTGACGTAATTCCATCCATCGGGCGGGTCGCCAGCGGCGTCCGCAGGATGGGCTACGGCCCTGGCGCGGACATGTTTGTCCGCAGCGGAGCAGGGCGAACAGGAAAAGGAAGCGCGCGGCCGTGCTGGTCATACTCGGTTACCTCATCGTCACCGGCTCCGTACTGGGCGGTTTTGCGCTCGCCGGCGGCCACCTTGCCGCTTTGTTCCAGCCGCTGGAGCTGCTGATGATCGGCGGGGCGGCGGTGGGTGCCTTTGTTGTCGGCAACAACGGCAAGGCGATCAAGGCGACGCTGCAGACCCTGCCCAAGACGCTGTCCGGCTCCAAGTACACCAAGGTGGTGTACATGGATCTGATGGCGCTGCTGTACGACATCCTTGCCAAGGTGCGCAAGGAAGGCCTGATGGCAATCGAGAACGATGTCGAGAATCCCAAGCAAAGCCCGCTGTTCTCGAAATACCCGCGCATCCTCAACGATCACCATGTCACCGAATTCATCACTGACTACCTGCGCCTGATGGTCGGCGGCAACCTCAATGCCTTCGAGATCGAAAACCTGATGGACAACGAGATCGAAACCCACCACCACGAGGGGGAAATCCCGATCCACGCGCTGTCCCGCCTCGGCGACGGCATGCCCGCCTTCGGCATCGTGGCCGCGGTGATGGGTGTGATCAAGACCATGGGCTCGGTCGGTGCGCCGCCCGCGGAGCTGGGCCTGATGATTGCACACGCCCTGGTCGGCACTTTCCTCGGCATTCTGCTCGCCTACGGCTTTGTCACGCCGCTGGCGACACTGCTCGAGCAGAAGCTCGGCGAATCAACGAAGATGTTCCAGTGCATAAAGGTCACCCTGCTGTCGAGCCTGAACGGTTATTCACCCGCGTTGGCGGTGGAGTTCGGGCGCAAGGTGCTGTATTCCACTGAGCGGCCGTCCTTCTCGGAACTCGAGAAGCACGTCAAGCGCAAGTAGGCCCCGGGACGGATACGGTCATGGCCGACGAATCACAGCGCCCGATCATCATCAAGCGCATCAAGAAGACCGCCGCGGGTCACCACGGCGGTGCCTGGAAGATCGCCTACGCCGACTTCGTCACCGCGATGATGGCGTTCTTTCTGCTGATGTGGCTGCTCGGCTCCACCGCCAAGGGCGACCTGAGGGGCATCGCGGATTTTTTCAACACGCCGCTGAAGGTGGCGCTTGCCGGCGGCAGCGGCTCCGGTGACAGCTCCCACGTCATCCAGGGCGGCGGCAAGGACCTGACGCGCAGCGAGGGACAGATCATGAACGGCGAGCTGCAGTCCGACCGGAGGATGATCAACATCAAGGCGGCGCAGGCGGAACTGGAGCGGCGCGAGGAAATCAAGATGACCGAGCTCAAGGTCCGGCTCGAACATCTGATCGAGTCCAACCCGGCGTTGCGCCAGTTCCGTGAACAGCTGCTGGTGGACATCAGCACCGAAGGGCTGCGCGTACAGATCGTCGATGCCCGCAACCGTCCGATGTTCGCCTCGGGCCGCGCCGAGCTGCAGCCCTACGCGCGCGACATCCTGCTTGAAATCGGCCGCGCCCTGAACGGCGTCGAGAACCGGATTTCCATCGCCGGTCATACCGATGCCACGCCATACGCCTCCGGCGAGCGCGGCTACAGCAACTGGGAGCTGTCCGCCGACCGCGCCAATGCCTCGCGCAGGGCGCTGGTCCAGGGCGGCATGGACGAGGGTCGCCTGGTGCGCGTGGTCGGCATGGCCTCGGCGGTACCCCTCGACCGCAAGGATACCTACAACCCGCTCAACCGCCGCATCAGCCTGATCGTGATGAACAGGCAGGCCGAAGAGGCGGTGAACCGCAGCGGCGGCGCCATCGAGGTCGCCCCGCCCAGCCATGTTGACCTGCCGCGTATCGTCAACGGCGCTTCCTGAAGCCGCAGCGCGCCCTTTGCCGCCGGCGCTGACGTCTCTGTTGCTGCACGCCGCCTGTGTGCCCGCCGGCTTCGTGCTCGCCGCGCAGTGGCCACTGCTGCCGTGGACAGTCGTGGCGGGGCTGTTTGCGGCGCTGGCGAGCCTCGCGCTGGCGCTGCCGGCGTGGTGGGTGGCCATCAACGCGATGTTCATACCCGCGCTGGCGCTGGCTTTGCTCGCCGAATTGCCCGCCAGCCTGTGGTTGTGCGCATTCGTGGCGCTGGCGCTGGTGTACTGGGGGGTGGCGCGCAGCCGCGTGCCGCTGTTCCTGTCCAGCGAGGCGGCGGTGCAGGCCCTGGCCGGCCTGCTCGGCGATACAGGGACGCTGCGTTTTGCCGACCTCGGCTGCGGCGACGGGCGTCTGCTGCACAGGCTGGGACGGCGACTGCCGCAGCTGCAGGTATTTGGCATCGAATACGCGCCACTGCCCTGGCTGCTGGCAAGCTGGCGCACGCGGGCTCTGGGCTCACGCTGCCGCGTCGCCTGGGGCAGCCTGTGGCGCCTCGATCTGGGACGCTACGACCTGGTGTACGCCTATCTTTCACCGGTGCCGATGGCGGCGTTGTGGGAGAAGGCCTGCCGCGAGATGGCGCCCGGCAGCCTGTTCATCAGCAACAGCTTTGCCGTGCCCGGCGTCACCGCCGAGCGCGAGATCGGGCTCGACGACGGGTGGGGCGGTGTGCTTTATCTCTATCGCGTGCGGGGCTGAACCATGGGCGCAGTCTTGCAGCCCGCCGAGGGCAGCGTTGACCATTGGGTGCAGTTGCTCGGGCGCAACGAGATGCCGGTGCTCCAGCGCACGGTCGCCGAGCTGGCGGCGCTGGCTGCCGACGAGGAGCAGGCCACGCCGCAGCGGGTTGCGGCGGTGGTGCTGCACGATCCGCTGATGACGTTCAAGGTGCTGCAGTACATCCAGCTCAACCGCCATGCCAGCCAGAGTACCGAGATCACCACCATCGCCCATGCCCTGATGATGCTCGGGCTGCAGCCGTTTTTCCGGCATTTCCGCAGCCAGCAGACCGTCGAGTCGCGGCTGGGCGCCTTTCCACCGGCACTCGCCGGGCTGCGCGCGGTGGCGAGCCGGGCGCGCCACGCCGCGCTCTATGCGCGGGACTGGGCGGTGCTGCGCCATGACATCGAGATTGATGAGGTGATGACCGCGGCGCTGCTGCATGACGTGGTGGAAATGATGCTGTGGTGTGCCGCGCCGGTGCAGGCGCTGCGGGTGGAACAGGCCCTGCGCGCCGACCGCAGGCTGCGCAGCGAGCATGCGCAGCGCGCGGTGCTCGGTGTCTCCCTGCTTGAGGTGAGCGGCGAGGCCTGCCGGCGCTGGCGCATGCCTTCGGTGCTGCAGTGCCTGATCGACGATCACCGCGTCAACCGGCCGCGCGAGGCCAACGTCGTGCACGCCGTGGCGGTTGCCCGCCACAGCGCCCGTGGCTGGCACGATCCGGCGCTGCCCGATGATTACGAAGAAGCGGGGCGCCTGCTCGGCATCAGCAGCGATGCCGTGCGCTCGCGGGTGATCCGGGTGGCGCTGACCGCGGCGCGGGAATGGCTCTGGTACGGCGTACGGCCAGCCGCAGCTTGGTTACCCCTGCTGGCCGGATCGCCGGCACCCGAGGACGAGGAGTTTGTTCTAGGCCCGAAATAGGGCCCTAAATCACGGTTTCTTTCCGGCTGCCGGGCCGGAGGCGCTGCGGATAATCCCTTCATCCGCGATATCGCCCTCCACCCGGAACATGGCTGAAGAATCCGATCTGGAAAAATCAGAAGCACCCTCACCGCGACGCCTCGAGCAGGCGCGCGAGGAGGGTCAGGTCGCGCGCTCCCAGGACCTCACGGCGTTCGCGGTGCTGCTCGCCGGGACCGCGGGCATCTGGTTCGCCGGCGGCAGCATGTTCGCCGGCGCCGGAGAGCTGATGGCGCGTTCGCTCAGTTTCGACGCCTCGGTGACCGACCCCCAGCGCATGATGGCGCTGCTGGCCCGCGACAGTTTCGACGCCTGGCTGATCGCAGGCCCCCTGTTGCTGGTACTGGGCGCCGTGGCCCTGCTGGCGCCGATGGGTTTGTCCGGCTGGCTGTTCACCACCCAGCCGCTGGAACCCAATTTCAGCCGCCTCAACCCGCTGGAGGGTTTCAAGCGCATGTGCTCGGCCCATGCGTTGGGTGAACTGGCCAAGGCCCTTGCCAAGGCGCTGCTGATCGGCAGCGCGGGCGCGCTGGTGATCTGGGTGCAGATCGAGGCCTATTCAGGTCTTTCCGGACAGCCGCTGAAGTCGGCGATGGCGGCGACCGCGGATCTCGTGCTGTGGAGTGTCGCGGTGGTGGTCGGCACCATGCTGCTGATTGTCGCCGGCGATGTGCCGCTGCAGCTGTGGCAGCATTTTTCACGCCTGCGCATGTCGCGCGAGGACCTGCGCAAGGAGATGCGCGAAACCGAAGGTGATCCGCAGCTCAAGGCCGCGGTGCGCGGCCAGCAGCGCCAGATGGCGCGCCGGCGCATGATGGCCGACGTACCCAGGGCCGATGTGGTGGTCACCAACCCGTCGCACTTCGCCGTCGCACTGTCTTATGCCGAGGGCGGCATGCAGGCGCCACGGGTGGTGGCAAAGGGCGCTGACCTGGTGGCCGCCCGCATCCGCGAAATCGCCGCTGCACACCGCGTGCCGGTGCTGGAGTCGCCGCCGCTGGCGCGGGCGCTGTACCGCCATGCCGAAATCGGCGAGGAAATCCCGGAAACGCTCTATACCGCGGTGGCCGAGGTGCTGGCCTATGTCTTCCAGTTGCGCCGCCATCGCAGCCACGGCGGCGCCGCGCCGCGACCGCTGGGACCGGTCGCGGTGCCGGCGGGCCTTGATCCCGCGGAGGGCGGGCGCTGATGCGTGCGATCGGACTGACGGCGGCGGGCACCGAGATCGCGCGCGGCCTGGCAGGGCCGCTGCTCATCGTGATGATCCTCGCGATGATGATCCTGCCGCTGCCGCCGTTCGCCCTGGACGTGCTGTTCACCTTCAACATCGCGTTTTCGATCATGGTGCTGCTCACCGGCCTGTACACGGTGAAACCACTCGATTTCGCGATTTTCCCGACCGTTCTGCTGGTGACCACGCTGCTGCGGCTGTCGCTGAACATTGCTTCGACACGGGTCGTGCTGCTGCACGGACACACCGGACCCGATGCTGCCGGCAAGGTCATCGAATCCTTCGGCCATTTCGTGGTCGGTGACAATTTCGCCGTCGGCGTTGTGGTGTTCGCGATCATGGTCATCATCAATTTCGTGGTCATCACCAAGGGCGCGGGCCGCATCGCCGAGGTCAGCGCGCGCTTCACCCTCGATGCGATGCCCGGCAAGCAGATGGCGATCGACGCCGATCTCAATGCCGGCCTCATCGGCGAAGAAGAGGCGCGGCGGCGAAGGTCGGAGATCGCGCAGGAGGCCGATTTCTACGGCTCGATGGACGGCGCCAGCAAGTTCGTCCGTGGTGATGCCATCGCCGGCATCATCATCGTGCTCATCAACATTATTGGCGGGCTCGCGATCGGTGTCCTGCAGCACGGCATGGAGTTTTCCGCCGCGGCCAAGACCTACACGCTGCTCAGCATCGGCGACGGCCTGGTCGCGCAGATTCCCGCGCTGGTGATCTCGACCGCGGCCGGCCTGGTGGTCACCCGAGTCGGTTCCGATCAAAACATGAGCCAGCAGATGGCTTCCCAGCTCTTCGCACGGCCCCAGGCGATGGCGATCACCGCCGGCATCATCGGCCTGCTCGGCCTGGTGCCGGGCATGCCGCACTTCGCCTTCCTGCTGCTGGCCGCGGCTCTGGGTTACGCCGCGCACCGGATGTCGAAGAGCGGCGCCCCGGCGCCCGCAGGCGAGCGCATCCAGGCTGCCGCGACCTCAGCCACCGAGGCCGTCGAGGTGGGCTGGAACGACGTGCAGCCGGTGGATGTTCTCGGTCTCGAGGTCGGCTATCGCCTGGTGCCGCTGGTTGACCGGGCCCAGGATGGCGAGCTGCTGAAGCGGATCAAGGCGATCCGCCGGAAATTCGCACAGGAGATCGGTTTTCTGCCACCGTCGATTCACATCCGCGACAATCTTGAGCTGCGTCCCGGCGGTTACCGCGTGCTGTTGAAGGGTGTCGAGATCGCCTACCACGATGCCCATCCCGGCATGTTCCTCGCGATCAACCCGGGGCGGGTCACGCAGACGGTGTCCGGCATCACCACCACCGACCCCGCTTTCGGGCTGCCCGCGGTGTGGATCGACGCCCAGTCGCGCGACGCGGCGCAGGCGGCCGGCTACACCGTGGTCGATGCCAGCACGGTGATCGCGACCCACATCTCGCAGTTGCTGCATGCCCATGCCTCGGAATTGCTCGGGCGCGGCGAGCTGCAGCACCTGCTCGACCACGTGTCGAAGGATTCGCCCAAACTGGTCGATGACCTGGTGCCGAAGCTGTTGCCGATGTCGGTGGTGCAGCGCGTGCTGCAGAACCTGCTCGACGAGCAGGTGCACATCCGCGACATGCGCAGCATCCTCGAAGTGCTGGCGGCGCAGGGCGGGCGCACGCAGGACGCGGCCGAACTCACCGCCGAGGTGCGCATCGTGCTCGGCCGCGCCATCGCGCAGCAGAATTTTCCGGGCAATGCCGAGATGCAGGTGATCGCGCTCGACCCCGGAGTGGAGCGGATGCTGATGCAGGCAGCGGCGACCGACACCGCGGTGATCGAGCCGACGCTGGCCGACAACCTCCAGCGCGGCGTGCAGGTCGCCGCGCGACAGCAGGAGCAGATGGGGCTGCCCGCGGTGCTGCTGGTGCCGCAGCCGCTGCGGGTACTGCTGTCGCGTTTCCTGCGCCGCTCGATTCCGCAATTGAAGGTGCTTTCGCACAGCGAAGTACCTGACAGCCGCACGATCAAGGTCGCCGCCATCGCAGGGAGCCCGTAATGAACGCCAGACGCTTCAGTGGACGCACCTCGCGCGAGGTGCTGCAGAAAGTCAAAAACGCCTTCGGGCCCGACGCGATGATTGTCGCCAACAATGCCGTCGCCGACGGCGTGGAGGTGCTGGCCCTGCCGGCCCAGGCCCTGGACGCCGCGATTTCAGCGGCATCTGCAGCGGCGCCGGTCATGCCTGCCCTGCCGGCGGCGTCCGCGCTGCCACGGCTTGCGCCCGCCGTGGCGGCGCCGCCATCCGCCGGTGGCGACCTGCAGGGCCGGGAGATACTCGAAGAAATCCAGCGCATGCGCGGCCTGTTGCAGGCGGAACTGGCAGCGCTGTCGGTGAACGACCTGCGCCGCCGCAATCCCGTGGCCACGGCACTGCTCGGCGATCTGATGGCCGCCGGCTTCAGTCCCTCGACCGCGCGTGCGCTGACACTGAAGCTGCCCTCGGGTGAGAGCGAAGAGGTGGCGCGCCGGAGGGTGATCGCAGCGGTCGAGCAGAAGCTGCCGATCGCACCCGCGGACGAAATGATTGAGCGCGGCGGCGTGTATGCGCTGGTCGGTCCCACCGGTGTCGGCAAGACGACCACCGTGGCCAAGCTTGCGGCCCGCGCCGTGGTGCGCCATGGCGCAGCCTCGGTGGCCCTGCTCACCACTGACAGTTTCCGCATCGCGGGTCAGGACCAGCTGCGCATCTATGCCGGAATACTTGGCGTGCCGGTGCATACCGTGAAGGATGGCGCCGCGCTGGCGAGGGCGCTGGCCGAATTCGGCGAACGCAGGCTGGTCCTGATCGATACCATGGGCCTGAGCCAGCGCGACCGCCAGGTTGCGGACCAGACCGCGCTGCTCGCGGCGGGCCCGCAGGTGCAGCGCCTGCTGCTGCTCAACGCCACCGCCAGTGGCGCCACGCTCGACGAAGTGATCAGTGCCTATGTGTCCCCCGGGCATCCGGGCTGCATCATCACCAAGGTTGACGAGGCGGCCAGCGTGGCGCCGGCGCTCGACGCCTGCCTGCGTCATGACCTGATGCTGCACTATGTGACCAACGGCCAGCGTGTGCCCGAGGATGTGCACCTGCCCAACCGTTCTTATCTGTTGCACCGGGCATTGCGTTCTCCGGCAGATCCCGGACTGCGTCCCCATGCCGAGGATCTGCCGCTGCTGGTGGCCGCGCGCCAGCCCGCCCTGGGGGAGCGCCATGCTTGACGGGCGCGACCAGGCGGAGGGGCTGCGCAGGATGCTCGCGACCGGGCACACCCGCACCATCGCCATATTTGGCGCCCGTTCCGGCTGCGGTGCCACCAGCATTGCGGTCAGCCTTGGCGCGGCGCTTGCCGCTGCGGGGCGCAGCGTGCTGCTGGTGGACGAGCACTTCGGACCCGGCAACGCGACCACCCTGCTCGGCGTGAGCACACGGGTCGATCTGCGCCATGCCCTGAGCGGTGACAACAGCCTTGCTGCGGTGGTTCAGAGACGGCCCTCGGGGCTGATGCTGCTGCCGGCTGCCAATGGCGCCCGGCTGCTCGGGCGCATGACGCCGCTGGCGCGCGGTCAGGCCATCGCCGGCCTCGGCATCCGCGATGGCTGGTGCGACATCGTTTTGATTGATGCGCAGGAGCCGGCGCCGGGCCAGCAGGTCCTGTTCGGCGCGGCCGCACAGGAGGCGCTGATCGTGCTGCAGCCCGATCCGGTCTCGATCACGCAGGCTTATGCAGTGATGAAGCGACTGCGCCGTGAACACGGCATCGACCGCTTCCGCACTCTGATGAACCGTGCTTCCGACAGCGGCATCGCCGATCGTGCCGCGGCCAACCTGACCCATGCCGCACGCGGATTTCTCGACGCCTCGCTCGACTATGCGGGCTTGATCCCGCGGGACGCCGCCTTTGCTCCAGCTGCGGCGCGGCGGGTGCCGCTGGTTGAGAGTGATCCGGCGTCACCCGCCGCGGTGGCACTGCAGGTGCTGGCCCGCGCGGTGTTGTCCTGGCCGGCGGCGCGACGCGGCGCCGACGGCCCCGTCAATCTGTTCCGGAAATTCACCCACCACGGCACGGGACGCCGCGCCGCCGCAGGAGCCTGACCATGTATGACGCCAGCAATGAAACCGAAGTCGAACACCACGTGCTCAAGTTTGCGCCGCTCGTCAAGCGCATCGCGCACCACATGATGGCTTCCTTGCCATCCTCCGTGGAAATCGACGACATCATCCAGTCCGGCATGATCGGGCTGCTCGATGCCGCCCGCCGCTATACCGAGACCGAGGGTGCGCAGTTCGAAACCTACGCGGTGCAGAGGATCCGCGGCGCGATGCTCGACAGCCTGCGCCAGGCCGACTGGCTGCCGCGCTCGCTGCGCCAGTCGCTGCGCCGCATCGAGCAGACGATTTCGCGGCTGGAGCAGGCGCACTGCCGCCCGCCCACCGAGAACGAACTGGCCGCGGCCCTGAACATGACGCTGGCCGACTATCAGCACCTGCTGCAGGAAGCGCGCGGTTATCAGCTTGTGTCGTACGAGGATTTCAAGGGTGGTGAGGAGGAATCCTTCATTGACCGCTACTGCAGCGACGGCCGGCCCGACCCGCTGGCCTTTCTCGCCGACCGTGCGATGCGCGAGGAGCTGGCCGATGCGATTGACGCGCTGCCCGAGCGTGAGAAACGCGTGATGGGCCTCTACTACGAGCAGGAGCTCAACCTGCGGGAAATCGGTGAGATTCTCGGTGTCAGCGAATCGCGGATCTGCCAGCTGCACACCCAGGCGATCGCACGACTGCGCACCCGGCTGCGCCTTGCCGCCTGAGGACGGCATCAGGCGCTCGCGGCGCTCCCTGCGTTGTATGAGGTCTTGAAGGAAAGGCGGACCGCGGCGGCCCGCAGGCATCAGGCCGCGCCAAGCTCGCGCGAATCCCAGCTGCCTACACTGCGGCCGTGGCGGCCGTAGAGGTTGCGCCCGGGCGGTGATATTGCGACGAGCGCATTCTGGTTGGCGAGCAGCCGTTCCGAGATCAGTGCGCCGTTGATGGCGTTTTGACGCCAGGCTTCGCGCGTGGCGGCGCGCAGCGCCTGCCACAGACTCCATGCATTTTCGTCGGCGCCGAGGCGATGTTCGAGCGCAGCGGCTTCGCCGGTCATGCCCTGTGCCTGCAGCAGGGCCGTGCGGCGTTCGCAGAGCCCGGCCAGACGCGCGAGCAGCCCGGCTTTTGCCGGCAGGCCCGCGGCCACGCGGTCGGCATCGCCGGCAACCAGGGCGCTCTGTTCCTCGCGCAGCAGCCCGACCAGCTCCTCTGTGGCCTGGTGCTCGAGCGCGAGGGTATCGAGCAGGCCGTGCTGTGCGTTTGCGCCGCTCATGATGACTGCAGAGCCCGCCGCAGGCGTTTCACGTCCCGCTTTCAAGCCTGTCCTCAGGCCTTGTGCGAGCTGATCAGCTCGCGCACGGTGTCGAGCAGGCGATCGGCCACCACATCGGCGTTGACCTTGAAGCGGCCTTCGGTGATGGCCTGCTTGATTTCGGCCACACGCGCGGCATCAACCACCCGGGATTCTCCGAGCCGGTTTTCGATCTCCCGCATCCGCGCCGAGAGCGTGCTCAACTGCACGCTGGAGCTGCCGCTTGCGTTGCCGCTGCCGCTGTTGCGGGGCTGCGCGCCCTTGTCGTCGCCGGCGAGGCCGGACAACACCGGACCCAAGCCATTAACCGTGATTTTCATGATCGGATTCCTGTCAGGGATGAACTGCGATTCCATTAACGGCAGCACACGGCAGGACTTGAGGCCCTTCGCGAACGACCGTCACGGTTCCATTAACGGCAGCTGGATCTGATACCTTTAATAAATCGTATCTAATTGATTTAATTCAGTTATTTATTTCGACCACGGCGTCATGGCGGGCGATGCCATGAACCGTCTGGCCGGAAGGGCCGCGCACCTGGACGACTTGCCCGAGCTGGGCCTGGGCCAGGGCCCGACCTTCGGCGGAAACTTCGAAGCCGCGTCCGCGCGCCACCAGCTTTACGCTCTGGCCCTGCTGGATCACCATCGGCGACCGCAGCAGGTCGGCACGCAGCGGCTGGCCCGCTACCACGGGCGCCGCGGTGCTGCGGCCGAGCACCTGTGACAGGTCCTGGGCAACACCGGCAGGCAGCAATGCGAGATCGCCGCTGGCCGTGGTGACATCGGATGCGGTGAGCGCGTGTCCCGGCGGCAGCGGCCGCGAGGCCATCAGGTAGCTGCCCTGCACCTGCACCGTAACCGGCACATAGATCGTCCAGTTCGAGGGTGCGTTGCAGCGCACGCCGACATGGCCCTTGCCCCAGAGCCGGGCGCCCGGCGGCAGAAACACTTCATGCGCCGCGCAGGCGGGCAGCTGCGAGCGGTTGTCGATGGCGCCGATGCTGTGGCTTACGGTGCCCGGAAGACCGGCGGTCTGGGCGCGCAGGAACTGGTCGATGGCGATGGTCATCGCCGTTCCGCCCGGTGCGGCCGAGACCGGCCGGCTGTGGCCGACGCCGGCGACTACCGCGAGGGTGGCGGCAAGCATCATCAACAATTGCTGGCGATTCATCATGGGGTGACTCCTGAACGGCCGGGGTTTTCCGGCGATGGCAAATTCTGCCGCCGCGACCGGTATGGGCAGTGCCGGAATTGAAGTGCTTTTCACCGCTTTATCCACCGCTGCGGCAGCGCTGACGCTGCCTAAGATGCGATCACTCTCAAAGCCATGGCCAGCGCCACGGAGGTCGCATGAACAAGGATCACAAGGAGAATCACAAGGCACGCCACGCGGATGAATCCGCAAGGGAGCGCGTGCAATGAATTCGCCGCTGGATGCTGCGCTGGCGTTCCATCAGCGTGCACTCGACGTGCGCGCGCAACGCCAGCAACTGATTGCCTCGAACATCGCCAATGCCGACACCCCGAACTACAAGGCGCGCGATCTCGACTTCCGCTCCACCCTTGAGGCGGCGCTGAAGCCCGGTGCCGGTGCATCTGCGGGTGCGCTGGCGCGCACCGCAGCCGGACATCTCGGCGGCAGCGGCGGCGCGGGAGGCGCCCCGCTGCTCTACCGCCAGACCGTGCAGGCCAGCGTTGATGGCAACAGCGTCGACATTGACGTCGAGCGCGCCCAGTTCGCCGACAACGCGCTGCGCTACGAAGCCAACCTGATGTTCATCAGCGGCCAGATCCGTGGCCTGCTTTCAGCCATCCAGGGTTAAGTCACAAGGAGGTCAGACCATGTCCCTGTTCCGCGTATTCGATGTTGCCGGCAGCGCGCTTACCGCGCAGTCGCACCGCCTTAACACCACTGCGTCCAACCTCGCCAATGCCGACTCCGTGGCCACCCCGGGCGGCGGAGCCTATCGCGCCAGGCATGTGATGTTTACGACGGCAGCAGCCGGAACTGAAGGTGCTGTCGGCGTGCGCGTGGCCGGCGTGGTGGAAGACCAGTCACCGCTGCGGCGTGTCTACGACCCGAAGCATCCGGCGGCTGACGAAAGCGGCCATGTTTCGATGCCCAACGTCAACGTGGTCGAGGAGATGGTCAACATGATTTCAGCATCGCGTTCCTACCAGGGCAGCGCCGAAATGATGAACACGGCGAAAGCGCTGCTCACCAAAACCCTGAACATCGGCCAGTAACGCAGCCCCAGACCAGGAGATACCCGATGGCATTGCCCGTCATTCAAGCGATCAGCGCCGGTATCGGCGCGGTCAACGCCGTGAACACCGTGTCCTCTTGGGTCCGCGGCGGCAACGGCGCCACGCAGGTGGCCGCGGCACCGGCAGGCGCCGCCGCTTCCGCCGGTAACCAGGCCACCGCCGCCGATCAGGGCGACCGCTTTCTCAAACTGCTGGTGGCGCAGATGCGCAACCAGGATCCACTCAACCCGCTCGACAACGCCCAGGTGACCACGCAGATGGCGCAGATCAGCACCGTCACCGGCATCGAGAAGCTTGATGGCAGCATCGGCGGCCTGCGCCAGTCGCTGCTCGCCGCGCAGTCGCTGCAGTCCGCCGGCGTCATCGGCCGCCAGGTGCTGGCAGCCGGTGCCACGCTCAGCCTGGGCGCGAGCGGCGGCAGCGCCGCGCTTGAGCTGCCCGCCGCCGCCGACCGGGTGCAGGTCAGCATCGCCACGCCGGCCGGCGCGGTGCTGCGGCGGCTCGAGCTGGGCGCGCTTCCGGGCGGCATTTCAACCTTCCAGTGGGACGGCATGACCGATGCCGGCGGCCGCGCACCGTCCGGCAGCTACGTGTTCCAGGTCACCGCCAGCGACGGCAATCGCGCGGTGGCGGCAATGCCGCTGTCGGCGGGCCGCGTCGGCGGCGTTTCCCTCAGCAACGGCGCGGTGCAACTCAACCTCGACGGCGGCGGCGACCTCAATGTCGCCGACGTACGGCGCATCCTCTAAATCTGACCAGGGCCGATACGGCAAAGGAGCAACCATGGGTTTTCAATCCGGACTGAGCGGCCTCAACGTCGCCGCGAAGAACCTCGACATCATCGGCAACAACGTCGCCAACGCCGGCACCGTCGGCTACAAGGGCTCGCGCGCGATTTTTGCCGACGTCTTCGCCAGCTCACTCAACGGCGGCGGCACCGGCCAGATCGGCATCGGCGCCAAGGTGGGCAAGGTGCAGCAGCAGTTCACCCAGGGCAACATTTCGGTCACCAACAACCCGCTCGACCTTGCGATCAGCGGCGGCGGTTTTTTCCGGCTGAGCAACAACGGCACCATCAGCTACAGCCGCAACGGCCAGTTCAACGTCGACAACAGCGGTTACATCGTCAACAGTGATGGCCTGCAGGTCACCGGCTATCCGGTGGACACCGCGGGCAACGTGATTCCGTCATCACCGCAGCCGCTGCGATTGTCATCGGCCGACATCGCGCCCAATGCAACCACCGAATTCGACGCGGCCGTCAACCTTGATTCGCGGGCAACGGGGATCGCGCTGCCGTTCGCGGCCAATGATCCTTCGACCTACACCAGCTCGACCTCGGGCACGGTATACGACTCGCTCGGCAATCCGCATGTAATGACCATGTATTTCGTGAAAACCCCGACCGCGGGCCAGTGGACCCTGCACGGCACGCTCGACGGCGGCCCGGTCGGTGACGTCAACCTGGGTGCTGGCGCCGGCAACCCGGTGACGCTCAACTTCAACAGCTCCGGCGCGCTGACCACGGCGATGCCGCTCAACGTCAACCTCGCGCTTGCCAACGGCGCGGTATCGCCACTGGCCTTTGAACTGAATTTTGCAGGCTCTTCGCAATTCGGCGCCGATTTCGGTGTCAGTGCGTTGTCCCAGGACGGTTATGCCGCCGGCCGCATGACCGGATTCAACATCGCTGCCGACGGTATCATCATCGGCCGTTATTCCAACGGCGAGGCACTGCAGCTGGGCCAGGTCGTGCTTGCCAATTTCGCCAATCCGGGCGGATTGCGCGCGCTGGGTGACAACCAGTGGGAGGAAACCTCCGATTCCGGCCTTGCGCTCGTCGGCCAGCCGCTGACCGGCAGCCTGGGCTTGCTGCAGTCGGCTGCGGTAGAGGACTCCAACGTCGACCTCACCCAGGAGCTGGTCAACATGATCACCGCGCAGCGCGTCTACCAGGCCAATGCGCAGACCATCAAGACCATAGACCAGGTGCTGCAGACCCTGGTCAACCTGCGCTAGGTCCGGAGGCTAGAACGTGGACCGCCTGATTTACGTGGCGATGAGCGGCGCGAAGCAGACCATGCTGCAGCAGGCCACTGTTGCCAACAACCTCGCCAACCTGACCACCACGGGATTCCGTGCCCAGCAGGTGGCGATGCGCACCGCGCCGGTGGTGGGCGAAGGCCTGCCCACGCGGGCCTTCGCCGTCGATTCCACGCCGGGCGCCGATTTCCGCCAGGGCGCTATCCAGCACACCGGACGCGACCTCGATGTCGCGATCGAGGGCCGTGGCTGGATCGCGGTCCAGTCCGCCGACGGCAGCGAGGCCTATACCCGTGCCGGCAGCCTCGAGGTCAATGGCAATGGCGTGCTGCAGACCCGCGGCGGGCTCAATGTCGCCGGAGAAGCGGGGCCGATCGCGGTGCCGCCTGATGTGCGCGTCAGCGTCGGTCGCGACGGCACGGTGTCCACGGTGCCGGAAGGCAACCGGCCCAACCAGGTCGCGGCCCTCGGCCGCATCAAGCTGGTCAACCCCGACGAATCCCGGCTCGTTCGCGGCGCCGACGGGCTGTTCCGGCTGCTCGACGGGGGCGTTGCGCCCGCCGATCCGCAGGTGCGCATGGTGGGTGCCGCGCTCGAAGGCAGCAATGTCAATGCGGTGGATGCGATGGTCGGCATGATCGCACTCGCCCGCCAGTTCGACCTGCAGATCAAGATGATGCAGAACGCCGAAAACAACGACCGCCAGGCCAGCCAGTTGCTGGCCTCCCGCTGAAACCCGAATAACCGAGGAGCCCAACCATGATCCGCTCGCTCTGGATTTCCAAGACCGGACTCGACGCCCAGCAGACGCAGATGGACGTCATTTCCAACAACCTCGCCAACGTCTCGACCAACGGCTTCAAGCGCGCCCGTGCCGTGTTCGAGGATTTGCTCTACCAGACCATCCGCCAGCCCGGCGCGCAGTCCTCGCAGCAGACACAGCTGCCGACGGGCCTGCAGATCGGCACCGGCGTGAAGCCGGTGGCCACCGCGCGCATCTTCACCCAAGGCAACCTGCAGCAGACTGGCAATCCGCTGGATGTGGCGATCCAGGGCAACGGTTTTTTCCAGGTGCTGATGCCCGACGGCACCACGGCTTACACCAGAGACGGCGCCTTCCAGGTCGACAGCCAGGGCCAGTTGGTGACCGCCAGCGGCTTCGCCGTGCAGCCAGCGATCACCATTCCCGCCAATGCGCAGTCGGTGACCATCGGCCGCGACGGCGTGGTCTCGGTGCTGCGCCAGGGCAGCGCCACGCCGAGCCAGGTCGGCGCGCTGCAACTGGTGGGCTTCACCAATCCGGCCGGGTTGCAGAGCTTCGGCGAGAACCTGTACCTCGAAACCGCCGCTTCCGGCACGCCAAGCGCGAACACGCCCGGCACCAATGGCCTCGGACTGCTCAACCAGGGGTACGCCGAGACATCGAACGTCAATGTCGTCGAGGAGCTGGTGTCCATGATCCAGACCCAGCGCGCCTACGAAATCAACTCCAAATCCATCCAGACCTCGGACCAGATGCTGCAGCGTCTGGCCCAGCTCTGATTGCGGGAGCCCGTCGATGAACCGAACCCTGCTTGCCGCCGTGCTGCTGCCGCTGTGCGCGGCCTGCGTGCACACGGTGCCTCCCACGGCCGTGCAGCAGCCGCTCAGCGCGAGGCCCGTGCAGCCGGTTGCCCTGCCGGCCGCGAATGGCGCAATCTTCCAGGCCGGCGTCAACGATCGCGCACTGTTCGAGGACCGCCGTGCCCGCCGCATCGGCGACACCCTGACCATCGCCATCAGCGAACGCACTGCGGCCAGCCGCAAATCCAACACCAATTCTGCGCGCGCCAGCAACAATCAGTTCGGCGTGACCTCGCTGGCCGGCCTGCCCGGCAAGAGTTTCCTCAACTCCAACCTCAACGCGACCTCGGATTTTTCCTTCGATGGCAGCGGCGAGAGCGCGAGCAACAACGATTTCAACGGCGTCATCACGGTGACCGTGATCGAGGTGCTGGCCAATGGCAACCTGCAGATCAGTGGCGAGAAGCAGCTCGGCATCAACCAGGGCGCCGAATTCATCCGCTTCTCCGGCATCGTCAACCCGCTGCACCTGACCAGCAGCAACACGGTGAGCTCGACCCTCGTCGCCGACGCCCGTATCGAATACCGGGCCAACGGTGCACTTGACAGCGCACAGGTGATGGGCTGGCTGTCGCGCTTTTTCCTCAATTTCCTGCCGTTCTGAACATGACTGCGATCCCGTTCCCAACGATCCGCCGCCGCGCCGCGGCGCTGCTCGCATTGCTCGGCCTGCTGCTCGTTGCCGCCGCGCCGGTGCAGGCGCAGCGCATCAAGGACCTCGCCGCGGTGCAGGGGGTGCGCAGCAACCAGCTGATCGGCTACGGGCTGGTGGTCGGCCTCGACGGCACCGGCGACCAGACCACGCAGACCCCGTTCACCGTACAGAGCCTCACCACCATGCTCTCCCAGCTCGGTGTCACGCTGCCGCCGGGAGCCAGCCTGCAGTTGAAGAACGTGGCTGCGGTAATGATCACCGCGATGCTGCCGCCGTTCGCGACACCCGGGCAGGCCATCGATGTCACGGTATCGTCCATCGGCAACGCGAAATCACTGCGTGGCGGTACGCTGCTGCTGACGCCGCTGCGCGGCGCCGACGGACAGGTGTATGCGATGGCCCAGGGCAACATCCTGGTCGGTGGTGTCGGCGCCTCGGCTGGCGGCACCAGCGTGCAGGTCAATCATCTCAGCGTAGGCCGCATTTCCGGCGGGGCAACGGTGGAACGCACGGTGGTAATGTCGCTGGGCGGTGAAGCGGAAATCCTGCTCGGCGTGCACGGCAGTGATTTCACCACCACCAGCCGCATCGTCGATGTCATCAATGGCAATATCGGCGCCGGCACTGCAACTGCCGTCGATGGCCGCACCATCCGCGTCGCAGCACCGGCGGGCACCGGCGAACGGGTGGCATTCCTGGCCCGCATCGAGGGTCTCGAAGTGCAGGCCGCCTCGGCGCGGGCGCGGGTCATCGTCAATGCGCGCACCGGCTCCGTGGTGATGAACCAGGCGGTGAGCGTGGATGTCTGTGCGGTGGCCCACGGCAACCTGTCGGTGGTGATCACCACCGAGCCGGTGATCAGCCAGCCGGGGCCGTTCTCGGGTGGACAGACGGTGCAGGCCGAACGCGCCCAGATCGAGATTCGCCAGGACAAGGGGCTGCTCACCATGGTGCGCGGCGCCAACCTGAGCGACGTGGTGAAGGCCTTGAACGCGATCGGTGCCACGCCACAGGACCTGCTGGCGATCCTGCAGGCGATGAAAGCCTCGGGCGCGCTGCGCGCCGAGCTCGAGATCATCTGATGTCCCCGGGGAGCCTGCGGCGATGAGCCTGCCTGCCCTGCCGCAATCGCTGGCGGTGGATACCCGCGGCCTTGACGATCTCAGGCTGCGCGCGCGCAATAATCCCGAAACCGCGCTGAAGGATGCCGCGAAACAGTTCGAAGTGCTGTTCATGAACATGCTGCTCAAGAGCATGCGCGACGCGGTGCCGCAGGAGGGCCTGTTCGACAGCGAGCAATCCCGTTTCTACACCGCGATGCTCGACCAGCAGCTTTCTGAAAAGCTGTCCACGCGCGGCATCGGTCTAGCCGAGATCATGGTGCGCCAGTTGCAGCGCCAGAGCACGGCAGCCGCCGGGGATGCCGGCAGTGTGAACGGGGTGGGTGATGCCGTCGGGGTTGAACCCGCAGCCGGAGCCGCCGCCCCCGCCGGGCTTCAGCGCGGCACTTCGCCGGTGGGTGATGCGCGGACCTTCGTCAACCGCATGTGGCCGGAGGCAGCCGAGGCCAGCCGCGCCACCGGCATCCCGGCCCATTTCATCCTCGGCCAGGCGGCGCTTGAATCGGGCTGGGGCGCGCGCGAAATCCGCGGCACCGACGGCAGCGCCAGCCATAACCTGTTCGGCATCAAGGCCAGCCGCGGCTGGCAAGGCCGCAGCGTCGAGGTGACCACCACCGAATACAGCGATGGCGTGCCGCGCAAGACCGTGGAGCGTTTCCGTGCCTACGACTCATATGCGGCAGCATTCGAGGATTACGCGCGACTGCTGAAAAACAATCCGCGCTACGCCGGGGTAGTCGAGGGCTCGCGCGACGCCGCATCCTTCGCGCGCGCATTGCAGCAGGCCGGTTATGCGACCGACCCCAACTATGCCGACAAGCTGACGCGGGTCATCAACAGCAATGTGCTGCGGCAGAGCCTGCTTGGCTGACGGCTGAGGAGAACACAACATGGCAACCGGTATTTTCGGCGTTGCGGTCAGCGGGCTCAACGCCGCCCAGGCCGGACTGGTGACGACCGGCCACAACATCGCCAATGCCAACACCGCCGGTTATCACCGGCAGTCGGTGGTGCAGTCGGCGGCGACCCCGCAGTTCACCGGCTCCGGTTTTTTCGGCCAGGGTGTCAATGTCGATACGGTGGTGCGTAACTACAGCGCATTTCTCGACGGCCAGGTGACGCGCGCCGAGGCACGTGCCTCGTTTTTCACCGCACAGTCGGCCCAGCTGGCGCAGCTCGACGGCCTGCTCGCCGATCCTGCCGCCGGACTGTCGCCGGCCCTGCAGGCTTTTTTTGCCGCGGTCAATGAGGTGGCCTCGAATCCGGCTTCCCTGCCTTCGCGCCAGTCCATGCTGTCGGCTGCGCAGACGCTGGCCACGCGCTTTGGTGAAATGGACAGCCGTTTCGGCGAGCTGGCGGACGGCATCAATTCGCAGCTTTCCGGCAGTGTCTTGGGCATCAACAGCCATGCGCGGGAAATCGCGCTGCTCAACGAGCGCATCGTGGTCGCCCAAAGCGCCACCGGCAAGCCGCCCAACGACCTGCTCGACCAACGCGACCGGCTGATCGGCGAACTCAACCGCATCGTGGGCGTCTCCACCGTGATCCAGGGCGACGGAGCGCTGAATGTCTTCATCGGCAGCGGGCAGAGCCTGGTGGTGGGCAACCAGTGGACACCACTGTCGCTGCAGGCGGCTGTTGATGACCCCGCGCGGCTCGAGCTGGCCTATCGCCAGGGTTCCTCCGCGGCGCCGATCGCCTCGCGCAGCCTGCAGTCGGGCAGCCTCGGCGGGATGCTGGCGTTCCGCGATGGCGCGCTGACCGAGGCCCGCGACGGGCTAGGCCGGATCGCGACGGTGCTCGCTTCGACCTTCAATGAACAGCACCGCCTCGGCCAGGACTTTGACGGCGCGGCGGGTGGCGTTTTTTTTGATCCACCGCAGGCCGCTGTCGCCGCCCGCGTTTCGAATACCGGCAACGCAGTGCTGGCCGCCGCCCTTGCCGATGTCCCGGCGCTGGAAGTGTCGCCCTATCGCGTCACCTACAGCGCTGGCAATTACCTGGTGACCCGGCTGTCCGACAACAGCACCACGTCCTGGGCATCGTTGCCGCAGACCATCGGCGGCGTGACGCTCAGTCTTTCCTCGGGCACGCCCGCCGACGGCGACAGTTTCGTCGTCGATCCGGTGCGTTACGGCGCGCGCAATTTCGGCGTGGCGATCAACGATGTCGCGAAAATTGCCGCTGCGGCCCCGATCCGCACCACCGTCGTCGCGGGAAATACCGGCACTGCCACGGTCAGCGCGGGCAGCGTCAACCCGCCGGCACCGCTGAATTCCAATTTGCAGCAGCCGGTCACGATCAGCTTTACCGGTCCGGGCACTTTTAATGTCAGCGGCACCGGCACCGGCAACCCCACGGGCCTGACCTACACCCCCGGCGCCGATATCAGCTACAACGGCTGGACCATCCGCATCAGCGGCACGCCTGCGCCCGGTGACAGTTTCACGGTCGAGGCCAACAGCGGTGGCCGCGGCGACAACCGCAACGCGCTGCAACTGGCCGCTCTGCAGGGCGCGCAGAACCTCGTTGGCGGGCGTGCCGGTTACCAGAGTGCCTACAGTCAGATGGCCGGTAGCGCCGGTGCGCGTACCCGTGAGGCGCAGATTTCGGCCGAAGCCCAGGACCATGTGACCGCGCAGGCACGCCAGACCCAGCAATCGCTGTCCGGCGTCAACCTCGACGAGGAGGCAGCCAACCTGATCCGCTACCAGCAGGCCTACCAGGCCTCGAGCAAGGTGGTCGAAGTGGCCTCGCGGCTGTTTGAAACCCTGCTCGGGATTTCCGGGAGATAGCCGTCATGCGCGTAAGCACCAGCAGTCTTTACGAGGCCGGCGTCGGCGGCATGCTGCGGCTGCAGGACCAGCAGCTGCGCCTGCAGCAGCAGGTGTCCACCGGGCGTCGCATCAATTCACCGGCAGACGATCCCATCGCCGCGGCGGCGGCGCTGGAAATCGGCCAGTCCCGATCCATGCAGGAGCAGTTCGGGCGCAACATCGAAAGCGCGCGCAGCGCGCTCCTGCAGGGAGAGCAGGCCCTGGGCGACGCTACACGCGTGCTGCAGGACATCAAGACCCTGGCGGTGAATGCGGGCAATGGCGCGCTTTCCAACACCGACCGCCTCGCGCTGGCCACCGAGCTGCAGGCGCGGCATGACGAACTGCTCGCCATCGCCAATCGCCGCGACGGCAACGGGCATTACCTCTTTGCCGGATTCAAGGCCGACACGCCGCCCTTCCAGCAGAATGCCACCGGCGCGGTGGGCTACCAGGGCGACGAAGGCCAGCGCCTGGTGCAGATCGGCGCCAACCGGCGCGTTGCGGTCAGCGATTCAGGCGCCGCTGTATTCATGACCGTGCGTGAGGGGGATGGCCGCATCGTCGCCGCCGCCGCACAGGCCAATGCCGGCAGCGCGATTGTCGGCACCACCGCTGCAGTCAACGAGGCTGCCTGGAATGATCCCGCCAATCCGCGGGACTTCTCGATCCGTTTCCATGTCGATGCCACGGTGACGCCGGCGCAGACCACGTATGACATCGTTGATGCGGTGAACAACGTGTCGCTGCTCACCGGCGCGGCGCCGGCGGCGGGGCCGCACCTGCGCAGCTACAGCGAGGGTGCGCCCGTCGTGCTGCGTACGCTGGCTCCGCCAGATACCAACCCCGCGCCCTTTGATTTCGGCGCGACCGTGAAGGTTAGCGGCGCGCCTGCCGACGGCGATCGCATCGGGGTCCGCGCCGCCTCCACTCGCGACATGTTCGGCATTGTGTCCGACCTGATCGCCAGCCTGCGCCAGGGGCAGTCCACCACGGCGGCATCGGCGGCGGCCTACCGCAACCGCCTCGACACCGCACTTGCCGGGATCGACAACGCACTCGATCACGTGCTGCTGGTCCGCGCCGGTGCCGGCACGCGGCTGGCCGAGCTCGATACCGCGCAGACTTCGGCGGAGGATGCCGTGCTCAACCACCAGCAGAACCTGTCGAAGCTGCAGGATCTCGACTATGCCGCGGCGCTGTCGGAGCTGACGCAGCGGCAGGCTCAGCTTGAAGCCGTGCAGAAATCCTTCCTGCAGATCACCCGTCTGCGCCTGTTCGATTTCATCTAGCGAGGACGCCGATGGTGAACCGCCGCAGCCTGTGCAACCGAGTGGCCGCCGTACTTGCGGCGCTGACCCTGGCGGCCTGCGTGCCGGTGAGCGAGGAGGCGACCCGCGCGCCACTGATTCCGGACAAGGTGCTGCGCCTTTCCCCTTCGCTGTCGGTACCCCTGGAGGCGGTTGCCGCCGGTGCCATCCTGTTCGTGGTGATCGACCCCCTGGCGCCAAACTGGGAGGTCGAAACACGGGCGCTGGGTGAAGGACGCTATGCCCTGGCGCTGACCATGAAGCGATTCGTATCAGGCGGTGACGGCGAGGCCTACCAGGTCATGCAGCGCGCGGCTGAACGCCTGCAGCGCGAGGCTGGCGCCGCCGCCTACGCGGTCGCTGCCTACAGCGAGGGCATTGATTCGGGCGTGCCCGTTGCGAGGCGGGTTGCCCGCGCGCTGATCGAACTGCGCTGATGCCGTATCAGCGGCTGAGGCTGAACAGCCTTTCCATGGCTTCGCGCAGCAGGCTTTCAATGGCGGGCGAAAGCCAGGGCAGGGTCAGCAGCAGTGCGGCGAAACCCACGGCGAGCGTGATCGGGAAACCGATTGCGAAGACGTTGAGCTGGGGCGAGGCGCGGGTCAGCGCGGCGAGCGCGAGGTTCACCGTCAGCAGCGCCGCGATCACCGGCATTGCCAGCAGCAAGGCTGCGGAAAAGATGCCCGCCCCCCAGCCGGCGATGTCAAGCCAGCGGCCCTGCCCGGGCAGCATCCCCACCGGCAGGTCACGGAAGCTTTCGGCGAGCGCGGACAGCATCAGCAGGTGGCCGTTGAGGGCAAGGAAAATCAGCGTTGCCAGCACACCCAGGAACTGGCCGATCACCGGCATCTGCCCGGCGTTCTGCGGATCGTAGAACATCGCGAAACCAAGACCCATCTGCAGACCGATCAGTTCGCCGGCCATTTCCACTGCGGTGAAGATCAGCCTGACCACGAAGCCCATGGTGAGCCCGATCAGCAGTTGCTGGGCAAAGATGCCGAGTCCGGCGAGTGAGTCCGGCGCGACCTGTGGTACCGGCGGCAGGGTCGGTGCGACGACGACGGTGATCAGCAGCGCGAGGCCGAGGCGCACGCGCAGCGGAAAGCGCGGATTGCCGAACAGCGGCGCCGCGATGAGCAGGCCGAGGACGCGTGCGAAGGGCCAAAGGAAGGCGGCAAGCCAGGCCGAAAGCTCGGCACTGCCGATGGTCAGCACGACATCCGCCTTCAGCCTATGGCGGAGGGGATGCTGGTGATGAGGCGGCGCATGTAATCGGTGAGCAGCGTCAGCATCCACGGCCCTGATACCACCAGCATGATGAACACTGCGGCCAGCTTCGGGATGAACGACAGCGTCATCTCGTTGATCTGGGTGGCGGCCTGGAACACGCTGATCACCAGGCCCACGGCCAGAGCGGCCAGCAGCAGCGGTGCCGAAACCAGCAGGGTCATCTCGATGGCGGAGCGCGCGAGCGCGACCACGGTTTCGGGAGTCATTTATTTTCCTTGTTTTTCAATGATTTGCGTCATGACGGATAGAAGCTCTGTGCGAGCGATCCGATCAGCAGGTTCCAGCCGTCGACGAGCACGAAAAGCATGATCTTGAATGGCAGCGCGATCAGCGCCGGCGACACCATCATCATGCCCATCGACATCAGCACGCTGGCGACGAGCATGTCGATGATGAGGAAGGGGATGAACACGATGAAGCCGATCTGGAAGGCGGTTTTCAGCTCGCTGGTGACATAGGCTGGCACCAGGATCTTCAGCGGCACCGCAGTGACATCGGCCGGCGCCGTTTCGCCGGACAGCCGCACGAACAGTTCAAGGTCGGTTTCGCGGGTCTGGCGCAGCATGAACTGGCGCAGGGGTTCGGCGGCCTTGGCCAGCGCCTGGTTGACGTCGAGTTTGTTCTCCACGTAGGGCTGGTAGGCCTCGGCATGGATGCGTTCGAGCACCGGCGACATCACGAACAGGGTCAGGAACAGCGCCAGTCCGACCAGCACCTGGTTCGGCGGTGCGGTCGGCGTGCCCAGCGCCTGGCGCAGCAGCGAGAGCACGATGATGATGCGGGTGAAGCCGGTCATCATCAGCAGCACCGCCGGCAGGAAGGTGAGCGAGGTCAGCAGCAGCAGGGTCTGGATCGACAGGGTCCAGGTCTGGCCGCCGCCGGGCGCGGGAGTGCTGGTCAGCGCCGGCAGCCCCGATTTTTGCGCGAGCACGGGTAATGCCAGCGTCAACAGCATTACGCCGGCAATGCGGCCGGCGAGCCTAGCGCGCATGCTTGCGCTCCAGCGCGCGCTGCAGCCAGTCTGCGAGCCGCGCGGCCTGTGCCGGCGCTCCGGCGGACTGCGGGGGCAGTTCGCCGCGCGCCATGCTGTGCAGCGCATTGACGCTGCCGGGCGCCACGCCGACCACCAGCCAGGTGCCACCGATCTCGACCACCACCACGCGTTCGCGCTGGCCGACTGCGGCCGCAGCGACCACGCGCAGCGCGCTGCCGCCGGCGAGGCCGTGGCCCGCCATCCGTTTCATCACCCAGCCCATGCCCAGCACCAGTGCGAGCACGATGCCGAGCCCGAGCAGCATCTGCAGCAGGCCTGCGAACGACAGGGACGACGCGGCATCCGCGGCGTGTGCCGGGACGGCGGCGGCAAGCGCAGCAGCGCCGAGGACGTGAATGTGCAGGGTCTTCATGGGGTCAGCGGCGCAATTTGCGGATGCGTTCACTGGGCGTGATGATGTCAGTGAGGCGAATGCCGAACTTGTCGTTCACCACCACCACCTCGCCCTGTGCAATAAGGCAGCCGTTGACCAGTACATCCATCGGCTCTCCCGCCATGCCGTCGAGTTCGACCACCGAACCCTGGGCGAGCTGCAGCAGGTTCTTGATCGGCACCTTGGTGCGTCCGAGTTCGACCGTGAGCTGGACCGGAATGTCGAGGATCAGGTCGATATCACCCGGCGCCTCGTTGCGCGCGCCGCTGCCCGAGAATTTTTCAAAGATGGCCGCCGGGGTGCCGCGCATCGGCGCCGGATCGGCGGCGCCGGGGTCGGCAAGATTCGCTTCTGCCGCCGGCGCCGCGGCTGTGTTCTGTTCACTCATCTGATGGGCTCCGCTTAATTGGCGCCGGGTGCGAGCAGCCGCTCCACCTTCAGCGCATATTGTCCGTTCAGGATTCCGCACTTGCATTCCATCACCGGCACCCGGTCCACCTCGGCCACCAGCGGTTGCGGAATTTCAAGGCTGATCACATCGCCGATCTGCATCGCCAGCAACTGCTGGATGGAAACCTCGCCACGTCCGAGGTTGACCACCATCTCGACGTCTGCGCTTTGCACACCGCTCGACATGCGGCGTATCCAGGCCTGGTCAGGTTCGGCGTCCTCTGCGCGCACCGCGCCGGAGAGACGGTCGCGTATCGGTTCGATCATCGAGTAGGGCAGGCAGATGTGCAGGTCGCCGCCGTCGGCGCCGAATTCGACCAAAAATGTAGTCACTGCGGCGAGGTCGGAGGGTGCGCCGGTGTTGACAAGCTGCATCGACAGTTCCGAACGCAAGTATTCCGGGGTCAGCGGATGCACCGGCGCCCACGCGCTTTCGAGGCTGGTGGTGACGATGCCGAGCAGGCGCTGGATGATGCGCTGCTCGGTGTGCGTGAAGTCGCGCCCGTCCACCGGCGTGTGCAGGCGGCCGCTGCCGCCGAACAGGCTGTCCACCACGGAGGACACCAGCGCCGGGTCGAACACCACCAGCGCCGTGCCGCGCAGGGGTTTCAGGCGGAGCAGGTTGATGCTCGCCGGCACCAGCAGGCTGCGGGTGAAATCGGCGTAATTCTGGATTTTGGCCGGGCCGACCGAGATTTCAGGTGCGCGGCGCACATAGTCAATGATGCCGGTGCGCAGCCGCCGCGAGAACGATTCGTTGATGCTTTCCAGCGTCGGCAACCGGCCCCGCTGGCCGCGATCATGCGACGACAGGTCGAAGCTGCGCACGCCTTCAACCTGTTGCGGTTCGGCGGCTGCGTCCGGTTCACCGGTGACGCCCTGGAGCAGGGCATCCACCTCGTCCTGTGAAAGGAAATCCGTGCTCATCTTGCCGCGACCGGGTTACTGGATCAGGAACGAGGTGAACAGCACACCCAGAATCACCGGCTGAACCGGCCGCGGCGTCTCGGCGGTTTCCGCTGGAGTGGTTTCCGCGGCCGCTTCAGGTGCGTCGGCGCGGGTATCACCTTCGGCCGCCGCGACGTTGACTGGCGGCGGGGCCGGTTTTTTCAGTGAGGCCGGATCGACGATTTTCGCCACTTCCTGCTGCAGTTCCTGGGCGAGCCTGCTCTTGCCTTCGGCCCGCAGCAGGTCGTTCGCGCTTTTCGCCGAAAGCACGAGCAGCAGGCGGTTGCGGATTTCCGGCATCTGGCCCTTGACCTTCTCGGCTATCGCGTCGCCGGCGACCTTGAGCGTGATGCCGACCTGCATGTAATGCTGGGGCGACCCTGCATCCGGACGCAGATTGACAGTGAATACTTCCAGCGGCACGAAGGCCGGCTGCACCACCGGGGCCGGCTTGGGGGCGCCGCTGTCGCGGCCCATCATCCACCACGCCACGCCGCCGCCGCTGCCACCGACCGCCAACGCACCCACCAGCAACAACAGCATTTTTTTCATGCCGCTCCCGGCTGCCGCCGGTGCCTGTTCCGCATCCGCCATGACACCTCCCGCTTGATCATGAATAAGATTGTCCGGTCGTCCCTGCAGCGGCCAACGCCGGAGTAAACGTCGTTAACCCCTTCATCTCCCGCCTTCGCCCGGCTCAGGCATAGGTATCAACCAGCAGTCGGCTGGTGGCGGCCCGCGCGGGTGCCGCCGGCAGCTGTTCCTCGGGGGCCGCGGAATGGATAAGTGGCGTGGTACCGCTCTGTTGCGCCCCGCGCTGCCCGGCGTGCCGCTGCTCGCCGCCTGAAACGGATGCCTCACCCAGTTGCAGGCCCGCCTGCTGCATCGAGTCGCGCAGCTGGGGCAAGGCCTGTTCAATCACTTCACGAACTTGCGGGTGGACCGCCACAAACGTCACGCTGGCTTCATTGCGGTCGAGCGAGATGCGTACGCTGATCGGTCCGAGCTCCTCCGGGCTGACGCGCAGCTCGGCGGTTTGCAGGCCTCGGCTGACGCTGAAGGCCACGCGTTCCGAGAACTCCGCCGCCCAGTCGCGATGGTGCAATGGCAGCGCCACATCGAGTTGCGGCGGGACTGGCGTGTGGGCGGCGGCGGTCGCGGCAGGCGTCCACGCCAAGCCCGGGGTCATTGGTGCTGAAGCCGACGCGGTGGTTCCGCCAATGGTGTTTGGGCCCGGGGATGCCGTGCCGGGCATAATTTCAAGCGGCAAAGCATCGTGCACGGCTTCGGCGCCGCTGGTTGCGGACGCCGGATCGGATTCGTCCGCCTGCGCTGCCATCGCGTCGAACTGTGCGGCCCGTGCGGACTTTGCCGCCCCGGGGCTTGCGGGACCTGCGCTTGTGCCCGATGGCAGGGCAACCGCAGCCAACGGGCCGCCGGACAATGGCGCATCGCCTTCCGGGCTTGCCGCGTTGGCGCTGATAACCGCCAGCGGCGGCGGCAGGTTGTTGCCAGGGCTGAAGGCGGGGGCTTCCTGAGCCGTGGTTTCGCGAGCCGGGGGCGGCGTGATTGCGGCGGCATCACCAGGCATGGCCGTGGCCGCATCACCTTGCTCCCGCCCGTTCGCAGACTCATGCGGGTCCGGCATTTCAGCCGCAAGGGCCTCGGCAAAACCCGCTGGCGAGGCATCGGAAGAGCTGCTGGCGCCGGCCGGGGGGGGCGCGGTGATTGGAGTGATTGCAGGAATATCCATGGCTTGCTCCTGACGGTGGCGGCGGTTCAGGCGCTGCGCGCCTTGCGGCTGCTGTGCTGGCTGCTGATTTCATCCAGCGCGCGCTGCTCAGCGCGACGTTCCTGGAGTTGAGTGGCGCTCTGATGGCGATCAGCCAGCGTGCCGAAGGCCTTGACCCGACGGCGGCGGTCGATGTGCTCGCGCCGGCCGGCGGCCACCTGCTCGCGCGCCTGTTCCACCGTCACCTGCTGTTGGCTGATCGCGGTGTCGAGCTTGTCCATGAACTCGTGAAAGTTGCCGAATGGCAGGTTGCGCGGGTTTTCACGCAATGCCTGGCGGAAACGCTCGAGATATTCCTCGCGGTAGCGTTGCAGCAGCTGCAGCTTGAGCTCGAGCTGGCCGGCCTGCGCCGTCAGCGTACCGAGGCGGAGCGCCGATTTTTCAGCTTCGCGTTCGGCCAGGTCGAGGATGGGTTGCAGGCGAAAGGGTTTGCTCATTCAGATCTCCGCAAAGGGATTGCTCAGGGGGCTCCGGTGACGCGCTCAAGCAACTGACCCAGTCCCGCGGTGCTTTGCGCGAAGGGTGATTGTTCGCTCATGCCCTGCTGCAGGAATCGCTCCATTTCCGGGTACAGGGCGATCGCCTGGTCGAGCACCGGATCACTGCCGGCGGCATAGGCGCCAACGCTGATCAGGTCGCGGCTGCGCTGGTAGCGCGAGTACAGCTGCTTGAAGCGCCGCACGCGCTCGAAATGCTTTTCGTCGATCAGCGAGGTCATGGCGCGGCTGACCGAGGTTTCAATGTCTATCGCCGGGTAATGGCCAGTGTCGGCGAGCTGGCGCGACAGCATGATGTGGCCGTCAAGAATCGCGCGCGCGCTGTCGCCCACCGGGTCCTGCGTGTCGTCGCCCTCGATCAGCACGGTGTAGAAGGCGGTGATCGAGCCGCCGCCCCTGCCGGCGTTACCGGCGCGTTCCACCAGTTGCGGCAGCTTGGCAAAGACCGAGGGCGGATAGCCCTTGGTCACCGGTGGCTCGCCGATCGCCAGCGCGATCTCGCGCTGCGCCATCGCGTAGCGGGTCAATGAATCCATGATCAGCAGCACGTGTTTGCCCTGGTCGCGGAAATGCTCCGCGATCGCCGTCGCGTAAGCGGCGCCCTGCAGCCGCATCAGCGGGCTGACGTCCGCCGGCGCTGCGACCACCACCGAGCGCGCAAGTCCCTGCTGGCCAAGAATGGTCTCGATGAATTCCTTGACCTCGCGGCCGCGCTCGCCGATCAGGCCGACCACGATCACGTCGGCGCTGGTGTAGCGCGCCATCATGCCCAGCAGCACGCTCTTGCCGACGCCGCTGCCGGCGAACAGCCCCATGCGCTGGCCGCGGCCGACAGTGAGCAGCGCGTTGATGGCGCGGATGCCGGTATCGAGCGGTTCGCTGATCGGGGCGCGGTCGAGGGGGTTGAGCGGGCGGTTGTGCAGGGAGACTGCGCGCTCGGTGCGCAGCGGACCGAGGCCGTCGAGCGGTTTGCCGGTGCTGTCGAGTACGCGGCCGAGCAGGCCGCTCCCCACCGGCACATGCTTGGCGTAATCGGCCGCTCGCCGCCGCGGTCGCGGCGGTTCGGCCAGCTGCGGTCGCTCCACCGCAGGTTCCAGCGCGACGATGCGCGCGCCCGGCGTCACGCCGTAGGTGTCCGAGGCCGGCATCAGGTACAGTCGGTCATCGGAAAAGCCGACCACTTCGGCATCCACGGCCTGTCCGCCCGGCAATTCCACGTTGCAGCAGCTGCCCACGGCCAGCCGTAGCCCCGCCGCTTCCATCACCATGCCGGTGACGCGGATCAGGCGGCCGCTGGCCCGGACCGCCGGTGTCACCTCGGCAACGTGGCGGCAGTCTCCGAGGAACTTGCGCAGTGTGGCCTGGCGGTTGCTCATGACGGGTTCGCCGGCGGGTCGAGCCACTCGCCATCGCGCCCGAAGGCGGCAAGCAGGCGCTGCCAGCGGCTTTCGATGCTGGCATCAAGCGATCCACCGGCGCTTTCCAGCCGGCAGCCGCCACGGACAAGCGAGGGATCCTCGCTGATGATCCAGCCACCGGAGGCGCATTGTTCGCCGAGATGCTCGCGCACGATCAGCGCGTCTGCGGGATGCAGGGCAATCTGTGCCGGCGCGTGGGCGCGGCCCGAGGCCTGCAGGCATTCGCGAACCACGGGCAGCACCAGCTCCGGGCGCAGGCGCAGGGCTTCGCCGGCGAGGCGCCGCGCCAGCGCGAGTGCGAGGTCCAGCAGTTCGTCGGCGAGATGGGCGTCAATGGTCGCGATTTCGTGGCTGGCCGCGGCCAGCAGCGCATTCAGTTGCGCGGCCTGGGCCGCCGCAGCGCGCTGCACATCGGCATGCGCCGCCGCGACGCCGACGCGGTAACCGGCCTCATAACCTTCGCGCTGGCTCCTTGCATCCGCCTGGGCTGTCTCGGCCTGCGGTTCCGCGGCAGCGCCCGCGTCAAAGGAGTTGAGCTCCCAGCGCTGGTAGGCCGACAGTTTTTCTCGCGGTATGACGGTGCTCGACATTGCGTTGCGCCTCCGGCGTCAGACAAAAGCTTCGCCGCCGCCGCTGGCCAGCATGATCTGGCCCTCGTCGGCGAGGCGTCGCACCACTTTCAGGATTTCCTTCTGCTGCGCCTCGACTTCCGACACCCGCACCGCGCCCTTGGCCTCGAGGTCTTCCTTCAGCATTTCGGCGGCGCGCTGCGACATGTTGCGGAAGATCTTGTCGCGCAGTTCCTGCGAAGACCCTTTGAGTGCCAGGATCAGCGACTCCGACTGCACTTCCCGCAGCAGGGTCTGAATCGCGCGGTCTTCCAGCGCGAGCACGTTCTCCCACACGAACATCTGGTCGACAATGCTCTGGGCCAGTTCCGCGTCGAACTCCTTCACCGAATCGACCACCGGGGTTTCCTGGGTGTTGGGCAGGAAGTTCAGGATTTCAGCGGCGGTGCGCGCGCCGCCCATCGGCTCTTTCTTGAAGTTGCCGCCGCCTGCGAGAAGGCGCGAAAGCACATCGTTGAGTTCGCGCAGCGCCGCAGGCTGAATGCTGTCGAGGGTGGCGATGCGCAGCATCACGTCGTTGCGCAGCCGCTCGTTGAATTTCTGCAGCACCTGGGCGGCATGATCGCGGTCGAGGTGCACGAGTATGGTCGCGATGATCTGCGGATGCTCCTCGCCCACCAGGTCGGCCACCGCACCGGCATCCATCCATTTCAGCCCGTCGATGCCGTGGTTGTCGCTGCTCTGCAGGATGCGGTCTATCAGGTTGGCCGCGCGGTCATCGCCCAGCGCCTTGCGCAGGACCGATCGCACATAGTCGTCCGCGGCGAGGCCGATGCCGCTCTGGCTGTTGGCGTTTTCGCAGAATTCCCCGAGGGTGGTGGCGATCTGCTCGCGCGACACCGATTTCAGGGACGCCATCGCCGCGCCGATGCGCTGCACTTCGCGGGGTCCGAGGTGCTTGAGCACTTCCGCCGCCTCGTCCTCGCCCAGCGACATCAGCAGAATGGCGCTTTTCTGGATGCCCTCGTCATCCATTGCCGTTGACCCATTCCTTGACCACGTTGGCGACCACTTTCGGATCCTGGCGCGCGATCATTTTCGCGTTCTGCAGGCTCTGGTCATAGCCGGCCGCACCCAGCCGCACCGGTGAACCGTCGGGGCCGAGCTCGGTGCCTGCGGCGAGCAACGGTGAAGGCGGTGGCTGCGACAGCGTGCGCAGTGCCGGGCGCAGGATGCCGAGCAGCAGGAACAGGGCCAGCCCGCCGATCAGCAGGTGCTTGCCCATGCTTTTGGCGGTCTCGATGTGATCGGGGTTTTTCCAGAGCGGCAGTTCCTCTATTTTTTCCGGTTCGGCCACCTTGAACGGGCTGTTGACCACCGACACCACGTCGCCGCGTTCCTTGCTGTAGCCAACCGCGCCCTGCACGAGTTCGGTGAGCTGGGCGATCTGCGCCTCTGGCAGCGGTTTGGTGCTGGGCTTGCCTTTGGCGTCGTTGACCGTCATGTGGTTCACCACCACGGCCACCGAGAGCCGCTT
Source organism: Betaproteobacteria bacterium Ga0077527 (assembly GCA_001464815.1). GTDB lineage: Bacteria > Pseudomonadota > Gammaproteobacteria > Burkholderiales > SG8-41. The sequence continues at coordinate 234,350 of LNDW01000022.1, forward strand.
GACGCGGCCCATCGGCTGTTTGACATGGCGGATGCTCTTGTCGACTTCGTAATTGACCGTGGAGTCGCGGCGGGCGCCCGCGGCGGAGGCGGGGGCCGTGGCGGCGACCGCCGAGCCGGCCTGGCCAGGTGGCGCGACGATCGGCGCCGAGGCCTGGCCCGGTGCCTGGTTGCTGAGCGCGCCCGGCACGCCGCCGGCTGCGGCCGAACCGGGGCCACTGCTTTCGCTGGTCTGCTGGCTGCGGATCGCGGCGTCGGTGGGCCGCTGGTTCGGTTTGTAGATTTCCTCGGCCTGCTCGGTTTCGGTGAAATCGATTTCCGCCGACACTTGGGCCCTGACGTTGCCGGCACCGAGCACCGGCGCCAGGATGCTTTCGACGCGGCGCAGGAAAGTCTGTTCGATCTCCTGCTGGAACTTGAGCTGGCCGGGATCAAGGGAGCGTTTCCCGCCGCTGTCGGAGTCGCCGGAGAGCAGCGTCCCGTTCTGGTCGACGATCGAAACGTTCTTCGACGGCAGGCCGGGCACGCTGTGCGAGATCAAATGGGCGATTGCGGCCACCTGCATCGCATCAAGGTTGCGTCCGGGGTGCAGGTTCACCAGCACCGAGGCGCTGGTGCGGGGCTGCTCGCGCAGGAAAGCGCTCGGCCGCGACAGCGCGAGGTGGACACGAGCGCTGTGCACGCCGCCCAGGGACTGGATCGACCGCGCCAGTTCACCTTCCAGCGCACGCTGATAGTTGATCTGCTCGACAAACTGGCTGGCCCCGAGTTTCTGGTTTTCCATCAGTTCGAAGCCGGCACCGCCGCTGCGCGGAAGGCCCTGACTGGCCAGCCGCATCCGCGATTCATGCAGCTGCGCCGCCGGCACCATCAGCGTGCCGTCGATGAATTTGTACGGCACGTTCATCTGCTGCAGGGCTGCGATCACCGCACCCCCCTCGCGCTCCGCGAGGTTGGCCTGCAGCACGCGGTAATCCGGGGTGCTGCTCCACATCCAGGCGCCGGCGCCGAGGGCGATCGCGACCGCAATCACCACCATCAGGCTGATTTTCTGCTGCAGGGGAATCTGCGTCAGCGTCTGCAGGCGCGGCACCAGGCCGGTGGCCTGTGCGCCGGGTGCTGTCGATTGAGCGTCCACGTTGATGCGGCTCCGTCGGGTTCGGTGAAATCACCTGCCGGCTTTTGCGGGCGGTGGATTGACTTGCAGCGGATTATGGTCAGCCGCCGCCCCGTCCAAGCCGCAAATAAAGCGGGATTTCCCGCCGTAATTGCGCGGCCCGGGCATCGTCCCCGGTGCTACCGTTGCGGCGTTTTCTGGCGGGAAGCGCCCGCCGCAGGGAAGCAATCACAGGAGCGGTGACAGTGATGGAACAGGGTTTTCTGACGGAATCCGATGCCGCGGGGCAGATGCACCGTGGAGGGGGCGCCGGCGTGATGCGGGCCGAAAGCGCAATACCTGCGCAGCGCGAGTGCGCTGGCGGCGCCGCAGCCGGAGATCCGGTCGCGGTTGATCCTGCGATGCGCGCGGTGTTGACGCTGGCGCGCAAGGTGGCGCACAGCAACGCGACGGTGCTGATCAGCGGTGAAAGCGGCACTGGAAAGGAAGTGGTCGCGCGTTACGTGCACCGCTGCTCGGCGCGCGCAGGCGCTTCTTTTGTCGCAATCAATTGCGCGGCGATTCCCGAGCACCTGCTTGAGGCCACACTGTTCGGGCATGAAAAAGGGGCATTTACCGGCGCGTTGCGGGCCGCAGCGGGGAAGTTCGAGCAGGCGCAGGGGGGCACCCTGCTGCTCGACGAGATTTCCGAGATGCCGCTGTCGCTGCAGGCCAAGCTGCTGCGGGTGCTGCAGGAACGCGAGGTCGAGCGCATCGGCGGTCGCAGGCCGGTACCGCTGGATGTGCGGGTCATCGCCACCACCAACCGCCAGCTTGAGGAGGAAGTCGAACTGGGCCGGTTCCGCGAGGATCTGTATTACCGGTTGAATGTGTTTCCGCTGCATGTGCCGCCGTTGCGGGAGCGGCGGGCCGACATCGTACCGCTGGCCGAGACCTTGCTGGGGCGCATCGCCTGCGAGGAGGGCGGCCGCCATGTCGAGCTGCACCCCCGGGCCAAGGCGAGCCTGGAAGCCCAGGACTGGCCCGGTAATGTGCGCGAACTGGCCAACGCGGTGCAGCGCGCGCTGATCGTGGCGCCGGGCTCGCAGATCGACGACATTCACCTGCGCGCGCTGTCACCGGCTGAGCCTTCCCGCGTTGCCGCCGGGGTGCCCGCGCGCGAATGCAGCGCCAACACCGCCAGCATCAAGGCCGTCGAACGCGACCTGATTCTGCGCACACTGGCCGCGGTCAATGGTTCGCGCAAGCTGGCGGTGCAAAGGCTCGGCATCAGCGAGCGCACACTGCGCTACAAGCTCCAGCGCTATCGCCTCGCCGGAGTGATGTGACGCGATTACGGGAAAGGATGTTGCGATGAATACACGAAGCATCGATCAGTTGCTGGCGCAGATGCGCACCGCTGCCGCGATGGCGGGCAACCGTCCTGCCGCACCTTCCGCCACCGCAACCCGTGGTGAAGGGTTTGCCGACGCACTGAAAGGTGCGCTGGTGCGCACCAACGAAACCCAGCAGCAGGCTCGAGCCATGGCGCGCAGTTTCGAACTCGGCGCGCCGGACGTGCAACTGCACGATGTGATGATCTCGTTGCAGAAGGCCAATATTTCGTTCCAGCAGACCGTGCAGGTACGCAACCGCCTTGTCGCCGCCTACCAGGAAATCATGAACATGCAGGTCTAGTGCCTGAACAGAATCATCGCGCGGGCTCGTGGCGAATCAAGCGCGCACGCTAAAACGGCTGCCGTCAATCGACGCGGCGCACCCGGAGGGCTGCATTCCCGCAGCTCTGCACAGTCATTCCCCTTGGTTTGTTGTCACTAAAAATTCAATTAAAACAATTACTTGAAACAAATTCCTGGGGTGCGATACAAGCGGCCGGACTCATGTCAGAGAACCACTTCGGTCCTTTAAAAACCGTTGCTGCTGCATCACGTAGCGTTCGAGCACAATCCGCGCCCGATCCGGCAGCACCAGGAATTTCCAGCCGTAGCGGCGCAGGCGCCGGCCGTTGGCCAGCGTGATCTCGAAGGTGTTGCGCAACTCCACATCGACGCGCACCACGTCGCCCTCGGGCAGGGTGATCACTGCATGAAAGCGCGAAAGGGACTCGAGCGGAGGCAGTTCGGATTCCGCGCTGGCTGCGAAACCGCCGGCGCTGATGTCCGCGATATGCAGGTTGTGGGTGGTGCCGCCGTCATCATCGACCGGCGTGATGGTGCATTTGAACGGTGAGGAAATCGGCGTGGCAAGGCGGAAGTACTCGCGCCGCTGCAGCCTCAGCAGGCGTGCTGGCAACGACAGTTGGAGGGCTTCGCGCCCATCGTGGCTGGCGCGGCGCGGCGTGCCGGTCACAAACTGGATCTTGACCTTGTCGAGCGAGGTCACGCAGACCAGGCGGTCTGCGCGCAGCAGGCGTTCGTTGACCCGGGGATCGGGGCCGCAATCGAGGAGCAGCCGGTCCGTTGCCGCCTCGACCGCGAGGATGGCGGTGAGCAGGGATGCGTTGGCGGCATCAAAATAGGCCGATACCAGCGATTTTCCGGTCATCACGTCGCGCAGGATCGAGGCGATTTCCAGGCGCGAGTGGACATGGTAATCACTGTCGTCGTCGGCCCCGCTCAGTTCGAACCGGGGTTCGGGTTGGCGTTGCATGTTGCGTTGGCGTTGCTCGTGTCCGCTCAAGCCATGCTGCCCGCCGCATACGCGTCGCGCAGCAGCCTGTTGCGCTGGGTTCCGCCCAGCCACTGCTCGAGATCGGCGAGCCGCGGCTCGACCAGGCGGCGGATGACCGCGTCATCGGCGAGGATCTGCAGGATCAGCGCAGCCTTGCGCTCCAGCACTTCGGGCGGATGCTGCGGCCGTGCCGCTTCCTCGTCGGCGACCAGCTGCTCAAAAATGCCGCGGCAACCGGCCTCGATGCCGACCAGCTGCTCCCAGCATCCGGCCTGTGCGGCCGCACGCATTTCCGCGGTGAGCTGGGCCACGAGTTCGTAGCGTTCGATGATGCCGGGCCGTCCAGTGCCGCTCATGCCGCCCCCTGCATCCGCGCCGGCACGGTCTTGCCCATCTGCGCCCAGGCTTCGCGCAGTTCGCCGAGTAACTGATGCACCTCGGCGAGCGGAGCATCGCTGCCGCCGAGATTGGCTTTAAGCAACTGTGTGCGCATGTAGTCGTAGAGAGAGGCCAGGCGTTCGGCGAGTTCGCCGCCGGCGTCGCGGTCGAGGCTGGCCTTGAGGCCGTTCTCGATGATGGCGATGCTTTTGGATATCGAGGCGCCGCGTTCAGCGATACGGCCTTCGGCGAGGTGGCGGCGCGCATCGTTGATCGAGATCATCGCGCCGTCAAACAGCATCAGCACCAGCTGGTGCGGGTCCGCCGACTCGACTCCGGTTTCAACGCCGATGGTCTTGTATGCGCTCAGGGCGCGTTGGGTGCCGTACATTGAAGCCTCCGCGGGTTCGGTCAGGTGTTGGAATTACTGCTGCCGGGCATTCTTGCCAGTTGCTGGGTGAGGAAATTGCTGGTGCTTCTGAGCCTGCTGATCAGTGTGTCCAGCGCGCTGAACTGGGTGCGGATGCGCACCTCGGTATCGGCCAGACGGTTGTTCAGGCGCGTACGCTGCGCGGCAATCTCCTGGATCGACCGGCTCAGCCCGTCGGTGCGGCTGTCGAGCCCGCCGTTCTCCGCAAGCAGCCGCGAAGCAACGCGTTCCAGTGTTACGGCATAACCTTCCGACAGGTTTAGGGTTGCCGCAGGGACACCCTGTGGCGGTGCGCTGCTGCCGGTATGACGCACCACCAGTTCGTCGGCGGGCGCGCCGGCTGCTGCGCGCAGCATCTGCCCGTTGCCGGTTGCGGCGACGGTGGTGCCGTTGAGCACGAAGAATCCGGCGACATCACTGCCAGTGGCAGCGGTACCGGTGTTGTAGCCCAAAGCCGAAAGCGCGCTGCCGTCAAGCGCGGTCACCGCCGACGCCGAGCCATAGCGTTCGCTGGCGATGCGCAGCCGGCCGCCGTCAAGGCTGACAATTGCCCTGGCATTTGCGCCGGCAAGGGGTGCCGCCGCATTGAGGGCGCTTTGCAGCGTGGCTGCAAGCTGCGCCGGGGTGTAGCTGCCGTGGGGGATGCTGAGCGTGCCGCTGGCGGTGCCGTCGAGGCTGAGCGAAAGGGTGTTGTTGCTGCTGTCGATGATGGTGGTTGGCGCCGCTGCGTTGGCGGCCAGCGCGTTGGCACGTGTGGCCGGTGCGGTGATTTGCACCGCGTATGCGCCGGGCTGGCTGGCAGCCCCGGAACTGACGAACTGGACCGGATCTGCACTGCTGCGTCCGCGCAGGGCAAACAGCGATGCGATGTCATCCGGGCTTGAGGAAATCGCAGCATTGAGCCTGGCGGCATCGAGAGTGAGCCGGCCGTTGCGGTCGAATTCGACGCCGATCTGCGACAAGCGGCTCAGCTCACCGGAGACGCCGGCGAGCGCGCTGCCCGCCGCGGCGCGTAACTGGTTCTGCACGCTGATCGCGGTCGAATTGCCGACCAGCAGTCCGCCACGGCCTGTGGCGGCGTTGTAGGCGGTGAGCGTGGCCGCCGTTGAAGACAGGTCGTTGTAGGACTTGACGAAGCCCTGCACTGCAGTCTGCAGCTGCGCTGTGTCGCGGCTGACGCTGACCGTGGTGCTGCCGGTGGCGTTCAGTGTCAGTGTGATGCCGGGTATGGCGTCGGCAAGCTGGTTGGTGGCGCCGGAAATGGCGACGCCGTTGACGGTGATGCTGGCGTTGACCGCGGCCTGGGCTTCGGTGACGCCGTCGAGTGCGTCCTTGAGCACGCCCGCCGACAGCGTATGTGCCAGTGTGATGGTGTTTGCCGTGCCGCCGCGAGCGGCGGTGAGCAGCAGACGGAAGGGGGTGGCGCTGCCATCGTTGACGATGGTGGCTTCGACATCGTCCTGAGCGGCATTGATCGCATCACGCAGGCCGGAGAGCGTGTTGTTGGTGGCGTCCACAGTGATGCTATGCAGGGCTCCGCTGCCGATCTGCAGCGTGAGGCTGCCGCTGGAGCCCGCTGCCGTGGAACTGGCCAGTCCCTGCGCCTGCAGCACCTGCGGTACCGCCAGGGCGCCGACATTGACCGAATAATTGCCGGCGGCGGCAGTCCTTGCCGCCGTGGCGGCAAGGACTGCCGGATTGCCGGTCTGCACCCGGAATGATTCGAAGCGGCCGGTATCGCGCAGGCTGCCCATGGCACCTTGGAACGCGGCGACCGCACCTTTGAGGCTGCCGAATGCCGTGAGCTGGGCCTGGAACGCAGCCTCGCGGCTGTCGAGCTGGGCCAGCGGACGGCGTTCGAGGGCCATCAGTTGGGTAACGATGGAATTGACGTCCAGATTGGAGCCAATTCCCGGAGATGAAAGTGCCATGGCTGCGCTGCGACCGTTTTCAGGTGGCTTCCTGTAGTTAACGGCAGCCTTTACAGCAAGCTTTATGCCTGTTCGCGCACCAGCAGGCTTTGCAGCCGGTCGATGGCCTTGGTGATTGCCAGCGCCTCCTCACTGGGCAGTTGCCGGATCACCTGGCGGGTTTTCGCATCGATGACCTGCACCACGGTGCGGCCCGAATGGGGGTCGGTCAGGAACTGCAGGTTGCTGGATACCGCATCAAGCGCGTTGCGCGCCGCGCGGCTGGCCTGGAGCAGCAAAGCCGCGGTGTCATTCGCGACGCCTCCCGGCCTCGCGCTGGCGGGTTCGGCGACACTGCCGGCCTGATTCCAGAACGGGCCATTACGATTCGTTTCCACTCGCATGACGGCCTCCTGTCAAAACGGACACCCGGCCGGCGGATGCCGGCCGGGGTCTGTCCGGTGCTGCTTTTGCGCGGGGCTTAGCCGCGGAGCAGGGCAAGCACGTTGTTGGGCAACGCATTGGCCTGGGCCAGAATCGCAACGCCGGCCTGTTGCAGGATCTGCGCCTTGGTCATCGACGCTGTCTCCGCGGCGAAATCCGCGTCCTGGATCCGGCTGCGGGAGGCCGTGAGGTTTTCCGTGGTCGTCTGCAGGTTCGACACGACCGAAGAAAACCGGTTTTGCAGTGCACCCAGTGAAGCGCGCGAGGAGTTGATCGAAGTCAGGGCCGCATCGACCGAGGCCAGCGTCGTGTTGGCACCGTTGACCGTTGCTACCGTGACGTTGGACAGCGCGGTCCCTGACAGGGCGGCCGTGGTGGTGGCCGCGGTGAAACCGGCATCCGTTGGCGCCGTGCCGCTGATGGTGATGTTCTGGCTGGCAGCCAGCGATACCGTGCTGCGGGTTGTCGCCGCTGCGGCGACACCGGTCAGGGTGGCGTTGAATGTGCCGGTGGCCTGGGTGAATGAGTGGGCAATGTTGCGGCCATCGGCTGCGACGAGATCGATGCCGGTGCCATCGTTGACGGCGGTCACACCGGTGGCCGCGCTGATTGCGTTGATGGCTGAGGTCAGGGAAGCGCGGTCTGTCGCGGCACCGGCGCCGATGGTGATCGTTCCAGTGGTGTAGCCGTTGATCGTCAGCGTGCCGGTGCCAGCCGTGCCGCCGTCGGTGGTGCCGCCCGAAACCGTGAGGCTGTTGGCGGTGGCAGTCACCCCGTGGCCGCCAATGGCGTTGATCGCTGCGGCAACCGAACGCGCATCGTTGGTGCCGATGGCGCCGATATCAACGCCGTTGATCACCAGATCGCCTGCGGCGATGGCATTGCCAGTAACCACGCCGCTGGTGACCGAGGCCGAGAAGCTGGCGCCAAGGGAGGCGGTGCGCGCGCTGGAAATCGATGACACCGTGATGGTCTGTCCGGCATCGGCGCCAACCTGGAATGACTGGGACGAGAAGGTGCCATCCAGCAGCTTGACTCCATTGAAGCCGGTTTGTGCTGCAACACGGTCAATTTCAGCCACGAGATCCGCAACTTCCGATTGCAGCGCCGCACGGTCAGTAGTGCTGTTCGTGGCGTTGGCGGACTGCACAGCCAGTTCCCGGATGCGCTGCAGGTTGTTGGTGATCTCGGTAAGGGAGCCTTCCGCGGTCTGGGCCAAGGAGATGCCATCGCTGGCATTCCGGGCGGCCTGGTTAAGACCTCGGATCTGCGCGGTGAATCGCTCCGAGATCGCAAGGCCGGCGGCGTCGTCCTTGGCGCTGTTGATGCGCAGACCGGTGGACAGGCGCTGCAGGGCAACGTTGAGCGAGGACTGCGAGCCGTTCAGGTTGCGCTGCGCATTGAGCGAGGCAATGTTGGTGTTGATGAATTGGGGCATTTGAATCTCCTTCCGTCATGAAGTGGTTGAACGGCTGGTGTGCCGGTGACTACGGTGTGCCAGTCTGCAAAAAACCGCCGTCGCCCAAGCAATTACGACAGGGGTGGGGACGGACTTTAGGCGGCACTGTCGCGCAGGACGGTGATCACCCGGTTTTTTCCGGCAGCCTTGGCCCGGTACAGCGCCTTGTCGGCGCGGCCGATCACGTCAGGCTGCTTCTCGTCGGGAGTGTGTTCGGTGACGCCGGCGCTGAAAGTGATCAGCAGGTGTTCACTGTCGTGCAGGAAAAAATGCTTGGTCAGGCTGCGCTGAAGGCGGATCATGGCCTGCGCCGCCTCGTCCGCGGTCGAGTCGGGCAGCAGGATCAGGAATTCCTCGCCGCCGAAGCGCGCCACCGAGTCATTCGGCCGCATCGTCTGCCGGATCACCCGGGTCAGGTGGACCAGGGCGCCATCGCCCGCCTGGTGACCATAGGTGTCATTGAGCGCCTTGAAGTTGTCGATATCAAGCAGTGCGACCGCCAGCGGCCTTCCGCTGCGGTTGCGGATCGCGATTTCGCGGTCGAAGGCCTCATCAAGGCCGCGACGGTTGAGGGTGCCGGTCAACTGGTCCTCACGCACCTTCTCACCGACCTGCACCAGTTCGGCCTCGAGTTCGAGGATGCGCTTCTCCGACAGCTCGACCATCTGCCGTGCCTCGCTCAGCGAGTCCCGCGACTGCAGGGCATGAATCTGCATCTGCCGTGTCTCGCGCATGATTTCCTCTATCACCCCGCCGATTTCGCCGATGTCGTCGGTGCCCTGCAGCCGTCCGGAAAGCAGGTTGATCTTGTCGTGGTATTCGCCGGTCATTGACGACAGCTCGCCGATGCTCTGGATGAAGGTGCCGGCCATTTCCTTGAGCCGGTCCTTGGCTTCGCACAGGCTGTGCTTCAACACGCCCTGGCGGACGATGGTTTCGCGCAGGCTGCGCTCGATCTGTTCCAGAGATTCAATCGAAAGAGGTGATGAAATGATGTCCTTGATCGCCGCCAGCTGGCCATGCAACCACTGGTCGTCGGTGGTGATCTCCTGGATGTTTTCAATCAGCAGATTCAGTACCCGGAGCAGGCCCTGGCGCAGCCGGTCGTCGCCGTCGTCGTAGAGGCTCAGGCGATACCATAGCTGGCGCAGCGGCGTGGCCAGCGCGGCGATGGCGGCGGCGTTACGCGCGGCGCGTAACTGTGCCGCGAGTTCGCGGATTTCAGCGACCAGTTCGGGCGCACCGGAGACTCGCGACACCACGCCGCGTTCCAGTGCCTGGGCGAAGAGGCCGATGAGCGTGGTCAACGTTTCGGCGTCGCAGCCCCCGCCGCCGGTCTCGGTGGAGGTCGCGACGTCGAGCGCCGGTGGCAGTCGCGACCAGCGCTGGACCAGGCGGCGCAGCATTTCATGGATTTTGGCCGGATCACCCCCGGCCGAGGCCTGGGACAGCACTTTTTCAACCGCGGCGGTTTTCTGCGCACTTGAGCTGCCCTGGTGTGAAACTCCCAGTTGGCGCTGCAGGCTGAGCAGCAGTTCGGGCCAGTCGGGTCCCTGCTGTTCGTTGCAGGTCTGGCCGGATACTTCCTGGTAAACGCGGCGGTAGTTGGCCGGGGTTGGCAGCTCGCGGAGGCTGGCCATTCGGCGCAGGGTTTCGCGCGCGATTTCGTGCGGTGTGGCGGGTCCGGGCGCGGTAATTCGATTCAAGCGGGAGCTGTCCATAGCGTCTTTTTTGCCTGTCAGTGGCGCCCGGATGGACGCCTTGGGAACTGCAGCAATTACGGACGTTTTGCGGCGCGACTTGAGCGCCGCCGGACATTGCATGGCCAGGAGGGCGCCTAACAGCATGAAACGCGTGATGCGCTGACACGATTTGGGCTGCAGTCAGGGAGTGGTCCGCGGCGAATATTGCGAATATTCGCAAGGACCGCGACGCCCCCTCCGGCGCAAAAACGCGCCGGTTCCAAACGGCCCATCAATGCCCAGCGAAATCATCGGCCTACAGCCACTCAATATAGAGAGGTACCGGCCCTGACTTTGTAGCGCGGCTTGCTTGTATTCGCGATATGAGCCGCGCCGCGCTTCGCGTCAGGGCCAATTCCGGCTGTAACGCACAAGCTGCCGTTGTCGCTGTTATTCGACCAGGCCGTTCTTGATCGCGTAGTGGGTGATTTCGGCGTTGCTGCGCAGCCCCAGTTTTTCCAGGATGCGGGCGCGGTAGACGCTGATGGTCTTCACGCTGAGCGAAAGCTGCTCGGCGATTTCGGAGGGGGTTTTGCCCGATGCGATAAGGCACATCGTCTGGAATTCACGGTTGGACAGCGCGTGATGGTCGGGCTGCACCTCCTCGCCGCGGACCAGGTTGTCGGCCAGTTCCTCGGCCACCTGGGGTGTCAGGAACTTGCGACCGCGGGCAACCTCGCGGATCGCGTTGACGAGCTGCATCGGCGCGCTCTGCTTGTTCAGGTAACCCGCGGCCCCCGAACGCAGTGCCCGCACCGCATACTGGTTTTCCGGGTGCATCGACAACATCAGCACCGACAGTTTCGGGCGTTCCTTGCGTATCAGCTTCAGGGTTTCGATGCCGTTGCGGTCAGGCATCGAGATGTCGAGCAGCACCACGTCGCAGGCCTGCTCACGGACGAACTTGAGTGTTTCGGCGCTGTTGCCTGCCTCGCCTATCACCGCCAGATCAGCCGTCTCGGCGATGATCTGGCGCAGGCCCCTGCGCAGGATCGCGTGGTCGTCGGCGATCAACACCCTGATCATGCGGCCTCCGTCGCGCCGGGTGATGGGGTGCTGCCGATTCCGGCCGGCAGCGGCACGCGCAGCGCCAGAGTGGTGCCGCCCCCCCCGTTTTCGCTGATCTGCAGCGTGCCGCCGAGCTGACCGGCACGCTCCGCCATGCCGCGCAGCCCGAAGGAACCGGGCTTGCGCAAATCTGCCGGGGCGATGCCGCGGCCGTCATCACTGATGCGCAGCATGATCAGGTCCGGGCTGGCGTGGATTTCGACATCGACCGCGTTTGCCGCGGCGTGTTTGCTGATGTTGGTCAGCGCCTCGCGAAAAATGCTGAACAGCGCGGCAGCGATATCGGAGTGGATGTCCGGGTCCTCGGGTTTCATCGTGATGCGGCAGGGAATGTTCATGCGGTTTTCGAATTCACGCCCCAGCCATTCGATGGCCGCGCCGAGACCGAGGTCCAGCACTCCGGGACGCAGATCGCGTGCAATGCGCGAGGTGGTCAGTATGGTTTCATCGACCAGGCCGTCAATCTGGCGGATTTTGGTGGTCAGCGCCTCCCGGTTTTCCGGTTCAGAGGCATCGAGGCGGCCCGTCAGCCACATCAGGTCGATCTTGATAGCGGTCAGGTTGCCGCCAAGATCATCGTGGATTTCACGGGCAATACGCGCCCGTTCATGTTCCTTGACCCGTTCAAGGTGTGAAGTCAGTTCCGACAACCGGGTTCGGGATTCGCGAATCTGCTGCTCGGCGAGCTTGATTTCGTGGATGCTGGTGATCACGCCCTCGCCGCGCACCTCGCCACCTTCGACCAGGGTCGGTGAAAAGCGCAGGCTGATCCAGCGCCATCCGCCGTCGGCCAGCCGGATGCGGCCCTCCCAAGACACTCCCGGCGCGGCGGTGCCCGCGCCGGCAATACATTCATGGAAGGCGGGCCGGTCTTCGGCTGCGATCAGCCGCAGCAGGTGCCCGGCGTCACTGATCAGCAGCGCCGGCGGCAGGCCCAGAAGTTCCTCGCTGCCCTCACTCACATAGCTGAAGCCAAGTTTGCCCGCGTGATCGAGCTGAAGCTGGAAAATCACGCCCGGAATGTTGGAAAGGATGGCGGCCAGCCGCACCTCCTGCTCGCGCAGGCGCTGCTCCACCGAGCGCCGGGCATCCCGGCTGGCGGCATCCCGCAACTCGCGGTCGATGGCTGGCAGCAGCCGCGACAGATTGTGTTTCATCACATAGTCGTGGGCGCCTCGGCGCATTGCTGCGACCGCGTCATCCTCGCCGATATGCCCGGAGACGATGATAAAGGGAATGTCGAGTCCCCGCGCTTTCATCAGGTCAAGCGCGGCGATCCCTGAGAATTGCGGCAGCGAGTAATCTGCGATCACGAGGTCCCAGGTGCCGGAATCCAGTGCCGCCTGCATTTCGGCGGCTTCGCCGACCCGGGTGTGGGTGACTTCGTAGCCGCCCCGCCTGAGCATCAGCAGCAGCAGGTCTGCGTCATCCTGAGAATCCTCGACCAGCAGCAGGCGCAGCGCCTGCGATGTTGCCTGTGACATCATTTCAGTCCCGTGGCGGCATGTTCAGATGCAGCCAGTAGCGGCCGATCTGGCGCACGGCATCGATATAGCTTTCGTAAGCCACCGGCTTGATTACGTAACTGTTGCAACCCATCGCGTAACAGCGCGCCACGTCGCGCGGTTCGCTGGAGGAGGTGAATACCACCACGCACAGTTTGCCCAGCCGCGGGTCTTCGCGAATCCGCCGCAGCACCTCAGCGCCATCAACCTTCGGCAGCTTGAGGTCGACGATGACCAGTTCGGGCAGGGGTCCTCCTCCCTGAAGCTGCTCCAGCGCGGCAGCCCCGTCGCGGACCACGCTGATGTCAATCGCATCACCAGCGCTTTTCAGTCCGCGCAGCGTCAGTGATTCGTCGTCCCGGGTGTCCTCAATCAGCAGGACGCGGCATGGATTCAAGGCGGATTCCTCAGTAGCCGTGGTCTGATGTCGAAGGGCAGGGTTGCGGACAGATGGGATGGTGCGGATTGCCGTGGCAATGAGCCAGGACAGGCTTTGATGATAAACCAACTAGCCGGGGTCGGCCACGCGCCGGCCTGCGGGGTATTTCGGGCATTTGTTGATCGGTCCCGGCGCCCTAAAGATCACGGGGTGTTTGCCGTAGATGTCGAGTATCGCGGCCGGCCTGGCCTTCGCGGAGTTGCCGCGTGTCCGGGGTCCGTATTGCCGCGGCTTTTTTGTGAATCGGACTGTTTCCTTATCCGGAAATGGTTCAGGCCAGAGGACGATTTCCATGCTGGAACCGAGGCGGCGCTCGCTGATCGTGTCCGGGAATGTGTATTTCTGCGATTTCTGCAGGACACCGCGCAACCCGGGCGGGGCGCTGCGCGGGATCTGCACACCGAAGGACGTACGCATGACCGCCGAAACCCTGCAGGGCGCCTGCGGCGACCTGATTGCCGGGGCCCCGGTTATGGTGCGGCGAGCGGAGCTCAATGCCGCCGACCTGGTCAGCATCGCCAGCATGATTGATGAATTGGCGTTTCAGGCGCGCATCATCGCGCTTGATGGGAGTGCCGGCGGCCGCGTGGTGAGTCCGGACGAGTTGCAGCGGATGCTGCTGGATGCCGCGGCGGTGACTGCGGAACTGCAATCCTGCATGAGTGACGCGGTCAACGCCATCGAGACACTGCGCGAACGTTTGCGCTGCGAGGCGGCACGCGCCCTGCTGATCGGTGACAGCGTGACGCGGCTGGTCGACGGCGCGGGACTGAACGAAGCGCCCCTCTGATCCACGGCCGTGAACTGACAACCAGTCTTGGGTGTGTGCGGCATCCTCATGCCGGCAAAACAGGAAAAATCAGGCGCGGGTGGCCTGGGTGCGCGGAATGATCAGGCCGCAGCGATTGGTAAGGAAACGGTCCATGTCATCCATCGGCAACGGCCTGCTGATCAGGTAACCCTGCATCAGGTCGCAGCCGTTGGTGGCCAGGAACTCGGCCTGCGCGCTGGTTTCCACGCCTTCGGCGACAGTCAGCAGGCGCAGGCTGTGCCCCATCGCGATGACCGCGTGGGTGATCGCCACGTCGTCGGCATCCGCCGGCACATCCTTTATGAAGGAGCGGTCGATCTTCAGGGTATCGACCGGAAAACGCTTCAGGTAACCCAGTGATGAGTAACCGGTGCCGAAATCATCGATCGCGAGTTTGACTCCAACCGCGCGTAGCTCGTGCAGGATCGCCGCCGCGCGGTCGGGGTTCTCCATGACCATGCTTTCGGTGATTTCCAGCTCCAGGCATTCTGGCGCTAGACCGGTGTCCTCCAGAATGTGACGCACATCGGCAACCAGTTCACTCTGCGCGAACTGCCGCGGAGAGAGGTTCACCGCCACCCGGAAACCGGGCATGCCACATTCCTGCCAGCGTTTTGCCGCGATGCAGGCCCGCATCATCACGATGCGGCCGATCGGCACGATGAGGCCGGTTTCCTCGGCAAGCGGGATGAACTTGTCGGGCTGCATCATGCCCATGCCCGGATGATTCCAGCGCAGCAGTGCTTCGGCGCCGACCAGCCTTCCGTTTCCGACCTCGACCTGAGGCTGGTAATGGATCAGGAATTCATCCAGCTCGATGGCGCGGCGCAGGAAACGTTCGAGCACGACGTACTCGAAGGAGCGTGCGTTCATCTGCGGCGAGTGGAACTGGAAATTGTTCTTGCCCTGGTCCTTGGCGCGGTACATCGCCAGCTCGGCATTGCGCAGCAGCGCGGTGGCGTCGGCGCTGTCGCCGGGGAAGGTGCTGATGCCGATGCTCGCCGAGAGGTGGTATTCCTCGCCGTTCAGTCGGTACGGCTGGTCGACCGCGGCGAGCACGCGTTTGGCGGCGGCGCGCGCCGCATCGGCGTCGTCAATGTCACGGATCAGCGCGGCAAACTCGTCGCCGCCAAAGCGCGAAATGATGTCGGTTTCGCTGAGGCACTGGCGCAGCCGCGCGGTGACCTGGCGCAGTACCTCGTCGCCGGTGTCGTGGCCAAGCGTGTCGTTGATCAGCTTGAAGCGGTCGAGGTCGATCAGCAGCACGGCCAGCGGCTTTTTGCTGCGACCGGCGTCGATCAGGGCCTGTTCCAGCAGCTGGCGGAACAGCAGGCGGTTGGGCAGTCCGGAGAGTTCGTCGAAATGCGCGAGCCGCCACATCTGCTCCTGCGAGTTGAGCCGCTCGCTGATGTCGCGCACCACCACGGTGGCGCGGCGTGCACCGTTGAGCAGCATTCTGCCGGCATGGATTTCAACCGGGATCATGGTGCCGTCGCGGGAGCGGGCATGGGTCTGCAGGCTTGCCGGCGGAGTCTGTTCGACTTCACCCGAGCAGAACAGGGATTCCCAGAACGCCGCGGTGTGCGTGTTTGACTGAAGCAGGTTTTCGATCGGTACGCCATCCAGCTCGGAGGCGTCGCAGCCGAGCATCCGGCACAGCGCGGGATTGGTGAATTCGATGATGCCGCCGATGGTCACCACAACGATGCCGTCAGCCGCGGTGTTGACGATGGAATCGAGCAGGGCTTCCTTGGCCTGCAGGTTGCGGCTGGCAACACGGGCGGAGCGGCGCATCCGCGCCTCCTCCATTTCGCGAACCACCACTGCGCCGAGCCGGCGCAGGTTCTGTTTCATCACGAAATCCTGCGCGCCGTTACGCATCGCAGCGACTGCTGTTTCTTCGCCGATGGCTCCGGAGACGATGATGAAGGGCAGGTCGGCGTCATGGGCGCGTACCATGTAAAGCGCCGACAGGCCGTCAAACTGCGGCATGCTGTGATCGCAGAGCACCACATCCCATGGGCCGTGCCCGAGTGCGTCACTGAGGCCCGAGCGGCTCCATACGCGGGTGTGTTCGATGTCGAGTTTCGCGCTGCGCAGCGAGGCAAGTACAAGCTCGGCATCGGCTTCCGTGTCCTCGACCAGCAGTATGCGGATGCATTGCTGTTCCCCGACCGCGGCGGCGCTCATCGCCAACTCCCTGCAGCGCATGGGCAAAAGCATGCGTCGCCCGGCATGGTGCCTGCGTGTGATGGTGTCTGCGGCCGTTGCATGATCAGAGTTTGCAGTCTGCGTCTCGCAAAAATGACGTTCCGCGGCGGATGCCGCGCAGTGTCCTGTTTACGGTGGCGGGTGCGCCGGGCTTTAGCGGGGAAATTCAGCCGAAACCGGATGATCGCCTGCTTCAGGGCTGACCCTATCACACAAGTAATTGTTTTAGATAAGAATTTTTTAGGTTTTGGGCCGGCAATGCCGCCGGGATTCAGCCTTTGTTGCGGCCGATACGCACCACTTCAGGGATTTTCCGCAGATCGCGTACGATCCGTGCGAGGTGCATGCGGTTTTGCACCTGCACCGTGAACCGCATCACGGTGTAGGTGCCGCCATCGTCGGGATCAACGGCAACATTCTGGATGTTTGATTCGGCGGCTGCGATCTCCGCGGCGACCTTGGCCAGCACGCCGCGCTGGTTGGCGACCACCAGGCGGATGCCGACGTCGAAGAGCTTGGTTGGATTGGCATCCCATTGCACGTCGAGCACCCGCTCCGGATCGCGGTGGCTTTTGGCGGCGACCGGACAGTCATGGGTGTGGATTACCATGCCTTGTCCCTTGTTGATGATGCCGATGATCGGGTCGCCCGGAATCGGGCCGCAGCAGCGTGCGAACTGAACAGCCAGGCCTTCGGAGCCGCGGACCACGACGGCACCCGAAGGCCGCGATTCCGGCTGCAGCGGCTCACCGAGTGCCAGCAGCTGATGGGCGACCACCACCGCCAGCCGCTTGCCAAGTCCGACGTCGGAGAGGATTTCATCGCGCGACCGGGCATTGGAGTCGCGTACCAGCTTGTCCCACTGCGGATCATGGATATCGGCCGGGGTTTTCCTGAAATTAGCCAGTGCCTGCTGCAGCAGGCGGCCGCCAAGCTGCACCGACTCGGAGAAATGCATGGTTTTCAGGAAATGGCGGATATGCGCCCGAGCCTTGGCGGTGGCGACGAAGTTTAGCCACAGCGGGTTGGGTTTGGCGTGTGATGCGGTGATGATCTCGACGCGGTCGCCGTTGCGCAGTTCGGTGCGCAGCGGCATCAATTCCTGGTTGATCTTGACGGCAACGCAGCGGTTGCCGATATCGGTGTGCACGGCATAGGCGAAGTCGACCGCGGTGGCCCCGCGCGGCAGCGACATGATCTTGCCTTTGGGCGTGAATACGTAGACCTCGTCAGGGAAGAGATCGACCTTAAGGTGCTCGAGGAACTCCACCGAGTCGCCGGATTCCGACTGCATCTCGAGCAGGCTCTGCAGCCACTGGTGGGTTTTTTGCTGCAGCTCCGAGAGCGAGGTGTCGGTGCTTTTGTAGAGCCAGTGGGACGCGACCCCTGCCTCGGCGATACGGTGCATGTCGGCGGTGCGGATCTGAATCTCGATCGGGCTGCCGAAGGGGCCGAACAGCGTGGTGTGCAGCGACTGGTAACCGTTGGCCTTGGGGATGGCGATGTAATCCTTGAACTTGCCCGGTATCGGTTTGTAGAGGCCGTGCAACACGCCGAGCGCGACGTAGCAGGCGGGCATATCCTTGACGATGATGCGGAAACCGAACACATCGTGCACCTGCGCGAACGAGAGGTGTTTCTCGCGCATTTTGCGGTACACCGAATGCAGGTGTTTCTCGCGGCCCTGGACCTGGGACTCGACCTTGAATTCGCCGAGTCTGCGTTCGATGCTTTCCAGCACCTTGCCCACAACCTCGCGGCGGTTGCCGCGTGCCGTGCGTACCGCCTTGGCCAGCACCCGGTAGCGGTCGGGGAAAAGATGGTGGAAGGACAGGTCCTCCATCTCCTGGTAAATGCTGTTCAGCCCCAGCCGGTTGGCGATTGGGGCGTAGATTTCCAGGGTTTCGCGGGCGATGCGCTGGCGCTTTTCGGGATGCACGGCATCGAGTGTGCGCATGTTGTGCAGGCGGTCGGCAAGTTTGATCAGCATCACCCGCACGTCGCGCGCCATCGCCAGCAGCATCTTGCGGAAGTTTTCCGCCTGCGCGTGCTCCTGGGTATCGAACTGGATGCGGTCAAGCTTTGACACGCCGTCAACGAGTTCGGCCACCGGCCGGCCGAACTGCTCGGCGATCTGGCTCTTGGTGACCTCGGTGTCCTCGACCACGTCATGCAGCAGCGCGGCGGTCAGTGCCTGCGAGTCAAGATGCCATTGCGCGAGGATGTTCGCCACCGCCAGCGGGTGGGCGATGTACGGCTCGCCGGACTTGCGGAACTGGCCCTGGTGGGCGGATTCGCTGAAGTGGTAGGCGGCCTGGATCTGCGACAGATCTTCAGGCTTGAGATAACCCGACCATTCCTTGAACAGCGCCGGTGCGGGCGCCGTGGTTCCCGCAGGCGGGGGGGCGGCTGGAGAAGCGGGGATGGCAGGCGAGGTCATGGCCGGGGTCTGTAAGCCCGTCGCGACCTGTCGCCGTGCCTACATCGCGGCCGCGGAGCTCAGGTCGGGCTTTTGTTGAGGATTTCAGCGCCGAATTTGGCCGCGGCGAGTTCGCGCAGCGCAATGACCGTCGGTTTGTCGCGGGTGGCGTCGATCATCGGTTGCGCGCCATTGGACAACTGGCGTGCACGATAGGTCGCGGCCAGCGACATCTCGAAGCGGTTGGGGATGATTTTCATGCAATCGTCTACGGTAATGCGTGCCATGGCGATCCTGCTTCAAGTCAATCGGTTGATGAGTGTGGAGTGCCGGGCCAGTTGCTGCGCCGTGCGCAGCCTGCCGGCTCGGACAATGTCCTGCAATTCGGCGGCTGCGACCCGGAATTCACTGTTGATAATAACATAATCAAAATCATGGACATGCGCGATCTCCTCGCGCGCGTTGCCGAGCCGGGTGGCGATCACCCCGGGGCTGTCCTGGCCCCTGGTGTTGAGCCGCTGCAGCAACGCCTCGAAGGACGGCGGCAGGATGAAAACGCTGATCGCCGCCGGCATCAGCCGCCGCACCTGGGCGGCGCCCTGCCAGTCGATCTCGAGCACGATGTCGGTGTCGGCCTCGAGTTGTTCCGTGACCCAGCGTTTCGAGGTGCCGTAGCGGTTGCCGTGGACCTGCGCCGACTCCAGGAAGTCCCCCGCGGCCGCCATCTGCGCGAAAGTATCCGCGCTGACGAAGTGGTAGTGCCGGGTGTCGATTTCGCCGGGCCGCGGCGCGCGCGTGGTGTATGACACCGATTTGCGCACCTGGCTGTCGGCAGTGAGCAACGCGGCGACCAGGCTGGTTTTGCCCGCGCCCGAAGGTGCGCTGACGATGTAGAGGTTGCCGCTCATTTCATTCGACGCAGTTGATTTTGGATGCGGTTCGTTCGATGCATTTCATTCAATATTCTGGATCTGTTCGCGCATCTGCTCGATCAGCAGCTTGAGGTCCATCGCCACCCGCGTGACTTCGATGTCGGCGGATTTGGAGCCCAGGGTATTGGCCTCGCGGTTCAGTTCCTGCATCAGGAAATCCAGGCGTTTGCCGGCGGCACCGCCTTTTTTCAGGATGCGCTCGAGTTCGTCGAGGTGGGTGGCGAGCCGTGACAGCTCCTCGTCGACGTCGATCTTGTTGATGAACAGGGCCACCTCCTGGCGCACCCGTTCATCGTCCGCGGAGACCAGGGCCTCCTTCAGCCGCGTGTTGAGCTTTTGTTCGAAGGCAGCGATCACGCCGGACATCCGCGGCTGCACGACGGCGATGCGACCGCGCATTTCAGTGGCACGTTCGAGGATGATCCCGGCCAGCTTGGCGCCTTCACGCGCGCGCGCGGCGTTGAACTCGGCGACTACGCCCTTCATCAGTTCCAGGGCCGTGGCTTTCAGTGATTCCACCGGCAGTTCCTCGGTGCCGAGCATGCCCGGCCAGCGCAGGATGTCGGCGACACTCAAGGCCCGGGCATCACTGCTGGCTTCACGCACCCTGGTATTCAGTGCCAGCAGCCGGTCGAGCAGGCGGGCATCGATTTCGGCGCTGTCCTGCGCGTTGTTGTTGCGGCGGGCAAAGGCGACACGGCATTCGATCTTGCCGCGGGTAACCGCGGCGGCAATCATTTCGCGCAGGCCCTGCTCGACGGCGCGCAGCTCGTCGGGCATGCGAAAAGTGACGTCGAGGTAGCGGTGGTTGACCGCGCGCAGTTCGACGCTGACCGCGCCCCAGGCGAGTTCGCGCGCTGCGGTGGCGTAGCCGGTCATGCTGTGAACGGTGGCGGCAGTCATCCTGGAAACTTGAAGGATTTGAACATACGGGAAATCAGGCTTCGCGCTTTATAATCAACGGTTTCTTGAACATAGCATACCGAGGCGATCCCGTGCGACCCAGCCAGCGCAAACCCGACGAACTTCGTGCAGTACGTATCACCCGCAATTACACCTGCCACGCCGAAGGCGCGGTGCTGATCGAATTCGGTGCGACCAAGGTGTTGTGCACGGCGAGCGTGCTCGAAAAGCAGCCGCCGCATCTGCGCGGCAGTGATCGTGGCTGGGTCACCGCCGAATACGGCATGCTGCCGCGCTCGACCAACACCCGCAGCGACCGCGAGGCGGCGCGCGGCAAGCAGTCGGGGCGCACCCAGGAAATCCAGCGCCTGATCGGTCGTTCGCTGCGCGCGGTGGTTGATCTCGAAAAACTCGGCCCGCGCACCATTCACCTGGACTGCGATGTGATCCAGGCCGACGGCGGCACACGCACCGCGAGCATCACCGGGGCCTGGGTGGCGCTTAGCGACGCCGTGGCTTTCCTGCTGCGCGAAAAAAAGATCGAAGCCTCGCCGGTGCGCGAGGCCGTGGCTGCGATTTCCGTGGGCATCTATCGCGGCACGCCGGTGCTCGACCTTGATTACGCCGAGGATTCGGACTGTGACACCGACATGAACGTGGTGATGACCGCAGGTGGCGGGCTGATCGAAGTCCAGGGCACTGCGGAAGGTGCGCCGTTCTCGCGCGCCGAGATGCAGTCGCTGCTTGATCTGGCCCACCTGGGCATCACGCAACTGGTCGCCGCGCAGCGTTCGGCGTTGGGGTGACCAAAACCCAAATTCAAATTCAGCCACAGAGATCACAGAAGCCACAGAGAAACCCCGTAAATTTTGAGCAAGACGCAGTTTCTTTCCTTTGCTTTACTCTGTGTTCTCTGTGACCTCTGTGGCTAAAGATTTTGACCTTGAATAAACTTGTCATCGCCTCCAACAATCCCGGCAAGCTGCGCGAGATCGGCGCCATCCTCGCGCCGCTGGGCATAGCCGTGGTGGCGCAGGGCCAGCTCGGCATCGATGAGGCCGAGGAGCCGCATTGCACCTTTGTCGAGAACGCGTTGGCCAAGGCGCGCCATGCCAGCCGCCAGAGTGGGTTGCCGGCGCTGGCCGATGATTCCGGGGTCTGCGTAGATGCGCTGGGCGGCGCGCCGGGCGTACATTCGGCGCGTTATGCCGAGGGCCCGGGTTCCGCGCAACGCGAAGAACAGGACCGCCGCAACAACGACAAATTGCTGCGGGCGCTGGCGGGCGCCGCAGACCGCAGTGCGCACTACGCCTGCGTGATTGTTCTGGTGCGCCATGCCGACGATCCGCAGCCGCTGATTGCCGAAGGCGTATGGGCGGGTGAAATTCTCGAATCGCCGCGCGGCGCGGGCGGCTTTGGCTACGATCCGCTGTTCCTGATTCCGGCGCTGGGCAAGACCGGTGCCGAACTCACGCCCGGAGAAAAAAACGCCCTGAGCCATCGCGGTAAAGCGCTGTCGCAGTTGACGCAGCGCCTGCGCGAACTGCAGAGCGGCTGACCTGCAGTGACTTCCGGTTCATCGCTCATCACTCCGCATTCCCCGCTGCAGTTCAAAGCCCTGCCGCCGCTGTCGCTGTACATCCACGTGCCGTGGTGTGTGCGCAAATGCCCGTATTGCGATTTCAATTCCCATGAGGCCCGCGGTGAGCTGCCGGAGAATCAATATGTAGCCGCATTGCTGGCCGATCTCGAGACAGTGCTGCCCCAGGTTTGGGGGCGTCCGGTGCTGACGGTGTTCATCGGCGGCGGTACGCCAAGCCTGCTGTCGGTGCGCGCACTCGATACGCTGCTCAGCGGCGTGCGTGCACGTTTGCCGCTGGCGGCCGATGCCGAAATCACGCTGGAAGCCAATCCCGGCACGGTGGAGGCTGAAAAATTCGCCGGCTTCCGCGACGCCGGCATCAATCGTGTGTCGCTGGGTATCCAGAGTTTCAATGACACCCACCTCAAGGCGCTGGGCCGCATTCACGACGCCGCCGAAGCTCGCCGTGCCGCGGAACTCGCACTAAAGGTCTTTGACAACATCAACCTCGACCTGATGTACGCACTGCCGCGGCAGACGCCGGCTGAGGCCGCGGCCGACATCGCGGCGGCGGTTGCGCTGGCACCACAACATCTGAGCGCCTATCACCTGACCATCGAGCCGAACACGCTGTTCCACCACCAGCCGCCGGTGGTGCCCGACGATGACACTGCCGCGGAAATGCAGGACGCGGTCGAGGCGCAGCTTGCGGCCGCAGGTTATCAACACTATGAAACCTCGGCCTTTGCCCGGCCCGGGCGGCAGTGCCGGCACAACCTGAATTACTGGGGCTTTGGTGACTATATCGGCATTGGTGCCGGCGCCCATGAAAAAATATCTTTTAAAAACAATATCTTACGTAGATCCCGTCTGCGCCAGCCGAAAGCCTATCTGGCGCAGGCAGGCACTGAAGCGATGTTCGGCGAGCAGCGCGAACTGACGCCTGCCGAACTGCCCGGCGAATTCATGATGAATGCGCTGCGCCTGAACGAAGGCTTCGATCTGGAGCTTTATCGGGCACGCGCCGGTTGCGACATCACGCCGCTGCTGCCGCGGCTTGATGCGGCCGAGGCACGCGGATTGATCACCCGCGACCACCGCCGCGTCACGCCGACGCTACTGGGGCGGCGTTTTCTGAATGACCTGATCGCACTGTTCCTGGATTGAACTCAAGCCGCGCCTGATTGCTGCCGTAAATCCCGTCAGAAGACCCGCCACGCCGGCGCGGTCGCGAGATGCGTGATGACCCGGAAGATTGCGGTGGCCGACCTGCGTGTCGGCATGTATGTGCAGGATCTGAACTGTGGCTGGATGGATCACCCCTTCCTGCGCAAGGAAATCTCGCTGACCCGCGAGGATCAGATCGCTCGCATCCGTGATGCCGGCATCCGCGAGGTCTATATCGATCCGGCACGCGGCCTTGACGGCCCCGGACAGGACGCGGTCGACGCCGAGCAGGAAATCGAGCGCGAGATGATCGCTTTTGCCGAGGCCGAGCAGCCGCTGCCGCGGCAGACTTCATTCCGTGAAGAAGCCGAGACCGCGAAACGCATCCAGGGCGAAGCCAACCGGCTGATCCGCGACCTGATGCAGGATGTGCGCCTGGGCCGGCAGATCGACAGCGAGCGTATCGAGCCGGTGGTGGAAAACATCACCCAGTCGATCCTGCGCAACGGCGGTGCATTGCTGAGCCTGTGCCGCATCAAGAACAAGGACGATTACACCTTTCAGCACTCGGTCAGCGTCTGCGGCCTGCAGACCGCGTTCTGCCGTGCGTTGCTGATGTGTCATAAGGATATCCACGAAGCCGGCATCGGCGGCCTGCTGCACGACATCGGCAAGACCCGCGTGCCGGACGAAATCCTCAACAAGCCCGGCCGGCTCACTGATGAGGAGTTCGCCCAGATCAAATGCCATGTTGTCGAAAGCCGGCGCATCCTCGAGCAGACGCCGGGCATCTCCGCCACTGCGGTGCAGGTCGCCGCCCAGCATCACGAGCGCCATGACGGCAGCGGTTATCCGCTGGGTTTGAAAGGCAGCGAAATCTCGCAGATGGGACAGATGGCGGCGATCGTCGATGTCTATGACGCGATCACTTCCGACCGCTGTTACCACAAGGGCCTCGAGCCGAACGAGGCGATGCGCAAGATCTTCGAGTGGGGCAAGTTCCACTTCAACCCGGTGCTGGTGCATGCCTTCACCCGCTGCATCGGCATTTATCCGACCGGATCGCTGGTGCTGCTGGAAAGCGACCGCCTGGCGGTGGTCATCGGCCAGTGCGAGGGCAACCTGCTGCAGCCGCTGGTGCGGGTGATCCACTGCGCGCGCCGCAACCGGCCGCTGCCGCCGCAGGAACTCGACCTGTCACGTCCGGGTGCCGGCGGCGACCGCATCCTGCGCTACGAAAAACCCGAAACCTGGGGCATCGACATCGCCCGTCTCCTCGTCTGACATCGGCCGCGGGTTGTTGCGTTTCTTCGTTGCGTTTCTGTCATCCGCAGATAGAATAGTCCGCAACCGGCCCGGTTTTCTGAGGCCGGAATATCAACGCCGGCGGCGACCAGCCGCACGGCCCAGCGGTCAGACCGGAGGAGATTCATGCTCATTATCCAACGCAGCATCCAGCGCAGTATTGTCGCGTCGGTGGCGGCTCTCGTGCTTTGCAGCAGCGGTGCCTTTGCCCAGCAGGCCTATCCCGTAAAACCGGTGCGGTTCGTGGTGACCTATCCGGCGGGCGGCAGCTCGGATGCGATGGCGCGCATCATTGGCGGCAAACTCACCGAGTACTGGGGCCAGCAGGTGCTGGTCGAGGCCCGGCCCGGCGCTGCCGGCGCCCTCGGCATGGAATACGCCGCCAAGCAGCCGGCCGACGGCTACACCTTCCTGCTCGGCAACTTCGGTCCGGTCACCGCCAACCCGCTGATGACCAAGGTGCGCTACAACGTCGACAAGGACTTCGTGCCGGTTTCCCAGATAACCCGCGCCGCGAACATTCTTGTCGTGCCGGTGACGCTGCCGGTGAAAAACGTCAAGGCACTGGTGGCGCTGGCCAGGGCGCGTCCCGGCGAACTGACCTACGGCACCAGCGGTGCCGGCAGCATGTCGCACCTTGCCGGCGAAATGTTCAAGCGCCTGGCCAAGGTCGATGTCACCACGGTGCCTTACCAGGGCGGCGTGTTCTCGATTGCCGCGGTGCAGGGCGGACACATCATGATGATGTTCTCCGATGCCCAGCCGGTGATGGCCAACATCAAGGCCGGCAAGCTGCGCGCGCTGGCGGTGACCAGTGATACCCGCACCCCGTTCACGCCGGAACTGCCGACCCTGGCCGAAGAGGGCATCACCGGATTTGCCGCCGCCAACTGGTGGGGCATCCTGTTCCCGACCGGTGTGGCGCGGCCGATCATCGACAAGGTTTCAACCGACCTGGGCCGTGCGCTGGTGACGCAGGATGTCAAGGACCGCCTGGCGATTTATGGCGTCGAAGCGGTACACAGCAACCCGCAGCAGTTCGGTGAATTCCTCAAATCGGAGAACGAGCGCTGGGGCAGGCTGATCCGCGAGGCCGGCATCAGCGCCATCCAGTAAACAGAACCCGCCACCAACAAAAACGGCGGACCGGGCGGTCCGCCGTTTTTGTTGGTGCAGGCCGCAGCCGGCCTTGTTCAGCGCTTGCGGAACAGCACATCCCACACGCCATGGCCCAGGCGCAGTCCGCGCGCCTCGAACTTGGTCTGCGGCCGGTAATCGGGCCGTGCCGCGAAGCCGGCGGTAGTGTTGGCGAGTGCCGGTTCTGCGCCGAGTACGGCGAGCATCTGTTCCGCGTATTCCTGCCAGTCGGTTGCGCAATGTATGTAGCCGCCGCTTTTCAGGCGCGAAGCGGCGAGCGCGACGAAGGGTCGCTGGATCAGCCGCCGCTTCTGCTGGCGTTTTTTCGGCCAGGGATCGGGGAAAAAAATATGCAGGCCGTCGAGGGACTCCGGCGCGATCATCCGCTCCAGCACCTCGACCGCATCATGCTGGATCACCCGCAGGTTGGTGATGCCCGCGGCATCGATCTGCTTGAGCAGGCTGCCCACGCCGGGGGTATGCACTTCGATGCCGATGTAGTCGATGTGCGGATGTGCGGTGGCGATGGCCACCGTGGTTTCACCCATGCCGCAGCCGATTTCGAGCACCCGCGGTGCGCGGCGGCCGAACAGCGCGTCGAGGTCGGGCACAGTTTCGGCCGCGGTTTCGACCGCACTATCGACATAAGGCAGGCCGTACTTCGGCATCAGGTTGTCGTGGGCGCGGCGCTGGGCGTTCGAAACGCGCCCCTGGCGCAGCACATAGCTGCGGATCGGGCGGGCAATATTCATCGCCGCGGAGTTTACCGGGAAAAGCGCGGGGGAATCGCGCAAAAGCGCAGGGGGAATCGCGCAAAAGCGCAGGGGAATCGCGCAAAAGCGCGGGGAAACCGTGAAGAAAGCCGCGTAAACCCCTGCAGCTTCAGCGCGCGGGCATGTCCTGCGGTGCGAGCAACTGGTGATCAAGGCGCAGCGAAACCGCGCTGCCGTTGCCGAACAGCAGTGGCTGCGGCAATAAGGCCTGCTGCAACGGCATCTCGTCGCGCGCCGGTGCGAGCAGCAGGCTGCCCGCGGTCCAGGCCGCGATCATCGCCGCAAGCGCCCAGGCCGGCGCCGGACCGCGCAGCCAGTGGCGGCAGCGTCCGGCCCAGGCCGCGCGCCGCGCGATGCCGGCGGCGCGGCGATCCTGACGGGCTCGAGCCTGCATCACCAGCGCATGATCAAAATCAGCGGCGGTTCTCGCCTGCGCGGCGTTCGCCGCGGTGATGACCGCAGCGGCCGCCGCGCGGGCTGCCGCAGCACCTTGCGTTTCTGCATCCAGCAGCGCGCGTGCCGCGGCGGCGGCCCGCTCGTTGTGTTCAGCGCGCTGGCGTTCCTGTTCCGCGGTTTCGGCTGCTGCCGTGGCGCGGCTGAGTGCCAGTTGCTCGGACCGTTTTGCCGCGGCTGCGGCTGCGGCCCCGGCGCGGGCGCAGGAGTCGAGGGCCGCGGCTTCGTTGCGGATGCTGGCGCAGCGCGCGGCATTGGCGGCGGCCAGCGCCAGGGCCGTATCGCTGCGGCGGCGGTCGGCATCGCAGCGTTCGCGCAGCGCGGCGATGGCTTTTTGCTCCGCGACCGCACGGGCCCTGGCCGCGGCAATGTGCTGCTGCTGCGCGTGCAGGGCCTCACTGTCGCGTGCAAGTTCGTCCTCGGCCAGATTTGCCGCAGCCTCGGCGGCCGCGGCCTTCCCGCTGGCGACGGCTTCCCGCGCGATCACCGCCTGTTCGCGGCGGCGGGCCGCTGTCGACGCGGCGAGTTCCGCGGCGGCCAGCCGCTGCAGAGCGGCGCCTAGATCCTGTTCGGCGTTGTGGCGGGCGCGTGCCGCGGCGATCAGGCGCTGCTGCTGTTTTGCGCGGTGTTCGGCGGCGCTGCGTGCCTGATCATGCGCGGTGACGGCGGTTTCGATGGTGGCGGCGAGCACCTGCTCCGCGGCGGCGCGTTGCGCGGCTTGCCGGCTTGCCGCGTTTTCCATGTCGCGGCGCAGCTGTGAAGCCTGCGCCGCAGCGGCATCAGCCTCGGCGCGTAATCCCGCGGCACGCGCGGCCTCGGCCTCGCGGCTGGCGCGCGACAGGGCCAGTATCGCTGCCTGCTCGTCGGCGCGTGCGCGTTCGGCCGCCTGCCGTGTGGCCTCGGCGTCGGCGAGCGCGTGCTGGTGCGCGAGCTGTTCGGCGCTGCGCTCTGCGGCAATACGTCGCTGCCGGGCTGCGGTGGCGTCCTCCCCGGCCTGCGCGCGGGCCGCGGCCTGGGCGGCGAGGGTTTGCTCGGCTTCATGGCGGGCCGCTGCCGCGCGCTGCAGGCGCCGCTCAGCGGCGATACGCGCGGCGGTGGCTGCGGCGGCTGCCGCATCCGCGGCGGCGCGTTCCTCGCTGGCACGCCGGTATTCGGCGAGTTGCAGTGCATGGGTCTTAGCCGCCTCCGCGGCCTTGCGGTCGGCTTCGGTTTTTTCGCGTAATGCTGCGGCCTCACGCCGGTTGGCCGCGGCATGGCCGGCGGCGGTTTGCGCGGCTTCAGCTTCGGCGGCTGCACGGGCTTCGGCGCTGCTGATCGCGTCCTGCTCATCGCGGATACGCTGTTCGGCCAGTTGTCGTGCGCGTTGTTCGGCTTCGATGCGTGCAAGGGCCTGCTCACGCGCCAGGAGTTCGTCGCGGCTGCGTGCCGCGGCTTCTTCGGCAGCGCGGTTTTCGGTCTCGGTGCGGGCAGCCGCCGCGGTCGCGGCCTCCTGCTCGATCCGAGCACGTTCGCTGCTGGCGGTGGCAAGGCGGTGGTCTTCGATGGCGCGGGCCTGGATTTCTGTTTCGGCGGCGACCGCTGCGCGCTGACGCGCCTCAGCCGCGTGCTGCGCGAGGCGTTCGGCGCCGGCCAGCGCGGCGGCGGCGCGTGCGGCTTCGATGTCGATCGCGGCGCGCGCCTCGGCTTCACCGCGCGCTTCGGCTTCGGCGGCAACACGCGCCTCGGCGGCGCGCATGGCCTGTTCCGTGGCGCGATTGCGCGCGGTGGTGACTTCGGCGGTCAGGCGTTCGAGTTCGGTTTGGGCTGCGGCAAGGCGTGCTGCTTCCTCGTCGGAGGCCTGGCGCTGTTCTGCCGCGTGAGCAGCCGCGGCATCGGCCGCAGCGCGTGAACGTGCGGCCTGCAGCGCGCGGCTTTCGGCCTGCACCCGTAATTCGGATTGCTCGAGCGCGCTTTGCTCGGTTTCGGCGCGCTGTTCGGCGAGTACGCGGTATTCCTGCTCCGCGGCGGTGCGCGCAGCGATGGCTTCGCGTTCGGCGGTTTCGGCGCGGCGCCGGGCTTCGGCTTCGGCGGTTTCGCGGACAAGCAACTGACGACGCGCTTCGAGTGCGGCAGCCTTGCCGCGTTCGGCTTCGGCCTCGCTGGCGGCGGCCGCGGCCAGTTCACGCTCCAGCCGCAGCCGGGTTTCGTGTGCGGCGCGTGCGCGGGCTTCGGCTGCGCTGCGGGCTTCGGCTTCGGCTGTCGCGGCCAGCTCGGCACGCTGGCGGGCTTCTAGTTCGGCGGCGGCGGTGGCTTCGGCATCGCTGCGCGCCCGGGCCTGCGATGCCAGACGGTGTTCCGCGTCGCCGCGGTTTTGCGCCTGCTCGCGGGCATCGGTTTCGGCCGCGGTTCGGGCCTCGGCGGCATTGCGCGCGCGGACTTCA
The DNA here is from genome assembly GCA_001464815.1 of Betaproteobacteria bacterium Ga0077527. Classification (GTDB taxonomy): domain Bacteria; phylum Pseudomonadota; class Gammaproteobacteria; order Burkholderiales; family SG8-41. The sequence goes on from LNDW01000022.1 coordinate 263,624, forward strand.
GCTTCAGCGCGGGCACGCGCCTCGGCGGCCGCTGCCTGCTCGGCGGCAAGGCGCGAGCGCGCCTGGCTTTCGGCGCGCGCCTGTTCTGCGACGCGCGCGGCTTCGGCGCTGCGTACACCCTGCAGCAATTCGGCGAGTATGCGCTGGTGGTCTTCAGCGCGGGCTCTCGCCTGGGCTTCGAGTTCGGCCTTGGTTTCGGCGAGCTTGCGCAGCGCCTGTTCGCGTTGCGCGGCTTCGCGGGCGGTCGCCGAGAGTTGTTGTTCGACAGCAACGCGCGCTTCAGCCTCGCGTGCGGCTTCTGCTTCACTGGCGCGGCGTTGTTCGAGCAGGGTGGTCGCGCTGCGTTCGGCTTCGGCGCGGCTGCGTGCTTCGTCCGCGGCGGCGGCATCCGCGGCGGCGCGGTCACGCGCGGCTTCGCGGGCTTCGATCTCGGCCTGCAGACGCGCTTCTGCCTGGGTGCGGCTGCGTTGTTCCCAGTCGATGCGGGCTTCGCTTTCGATACGCGTCTGGTATTCGGCGCGGGTGCGTGCAACGGCCTCCTTGATCGCAAGCAGTTGCGGCGAGTCTGCTTCCGCAATCAGCTCGGTTGCGGACTGAGATGCGGACTGAGATGCAGGCTGCAGCGTGTCGGCGTTGGGCAGTGGGGCATTCATGGCGGCGCAGGTGATGGATAAAGCGCAGGGACTGATCCAGTCGGGAATTGCCGCCAATTCTCGACGGGCGTGGCCGGGGGCCAAACGGCGAAAAGCGGGGCAATGCAGCCGCTATTTGCCTTATCGCCGGAGTCCGCCGGCGATGATTAAAAATAAATCAATAAAAACAATGGTTTATGATTAATCCAACAGCAGGCATTTCAAGGCTTGCCGATCATGCCGCCGGTGGGCGAACTGGGCGAGGCCGAATACAGTTTTTTCGGCATGCGCCCGGCACGGAAGGCGGCCCGGCCCGCCCGCACCGCCAGGTTCATCGCTTCGGCCATCAGCACCGGCTGCTTCGCCGCGGCGACCGCGGTGTTCATCAGCACCGCGTCACAGCCCAGCTCCATCGCGATCGCCGCATCCGATGCGGTGCCGACGCCGGCATCCACCACCACCGGTACTTTCGCGTTGTCGATGATGATCTGCAGGTTCCACGGATTGAGGATGCCCATGCCGGAGCCGATCAGCGAGGCGAGGGGCATCACCGCGATGCAGCCGATCTCCTCCAGCTGTTTCGCGATGATCGGATCATCCGAGGTGTAGACCATCACCTTGAAACCGTCCCTGACCAGGGTTTTTGCCGCGGCCAGGGTCTCGACGACATTGGGATACAGCGTGTGCGGATCGCCGAGCACCTCGAGTTTTACTAGGTCGTGGCCATCGAGCAGTTCGCGTGCGAGGCGCAGGGTGCGCACTGCTTCATCGGCGCTGTAGCAGCCGGCGGTGTTGGGCAGCATGGTGTATTGCGAGGGCGGCAGCGCATCGAGCAGGCTGGGTTCGTTCGGGTTCTGGCCGATGTTGGTGCGGCGGATGGCGACGGTGACGATCTGCGCGCCGCTGGCATCAACCGCGGCGCGGGTTTCGGCGAAATCCCTGTATTTGCCGGTGCCGATCAGCAGTCGTGAGTTGTAGGTCTTGCCGCCAAGGATCAGCGGATCAGGGTTTTCGTTGGGTTTCATTGATCAGGATTGAGAATGGCGGATTGAGGGTTGAGCGGCATTCAGCCGCCGCCGACCGCGCCGACGATTTCGAGGCGGTCGCCGTCGGCGAGCATACAGTCGGCGAAGCGGCTGCGCGGCACGATTTCGCCGTTACGCTCGACCGCGATGCGTTTGCCGGTCAGCGCCAGCTGATCAACCAGCTCGGCGCAGCTCAGCGGGTGTTGAAAATGGCGCGGCGCGCCGTTGATGGTGAGTGCGATCATGGCTGATGATGACAGGGTCTAGAATGTGATTTTACCGGCCTGCGCCGGGATTATCGACGCCGATATCGGTGTTGAAACGACAACCATGCCCGCCGATCTGCCTGCCCGCCATTATCTGACGCCGCTGTTCGAGCCGGCGGCGGTGGCGATTGTCGGGGCCAGCACGCGGGCCGGCTCGATCGGCGCGGTGCTGGTCGGGAACATGCTGGCCGCGGGTTTTCGCGGCAAATTGTATGCGGTCAATCCGCATCACCGCCGCATCAAGGGGGTGTCCTGCTTTCCGCGCATTGCCGATTTGCCGCAGCGTGTCGATCTTGCGGTGATTGCCACGCCGCCGCAGACGGTGCCGCAGCTGATTGCCGATTGCGGCGCCGCCGGTGTGCCGGCGGCGGTGGTGATCACCGCCGGTTTTTCCGAAACCGGCGGGGCGGGCGCGGTGCTGGAGCGCGAGCTGCTTGAGCATGCGCGGCGACACGGCGTGCGTGTCATCGGCCCCAACTGCCTGGGCGTGATGCGTCCGGCGATCGGGCTCAATGCCACGTTTGCCCGCGGTTCGGCGCTGCCCGGCACGCTGGGGCTGATCTCGCAGTCGGGAGCGCTGTGTACGGCGATGCTCGACTGGGCGACGCCGCGCGGCATCGGTTTTTCCAGCGTGATATCGATGGGTGGTTCGCGCGACGTTGATTTCGGCGAAGTCATTGATTACCTGACCAACGATCCGAAGACCGAACACATCCTGCTTTATATCGAGGGCGTGCGCGACGCGCGGCGTTTCCTGTCCAGCCTGCGCGCAGCGGCGCGCCTGAAGCCGGTGATCCTGATGAAGGTCGGCCGCCATCCGGTGGGTTCACGTGCCGCGGTGTCGCACACCGGCGCGATGGTCGGTGCCGATGACGTGTTTGATGCCGCGGTGCGCCGTTCCGGCGCGGTGCGGGTGACCACCATCGGCCAGCTGGTGGCGGCGGCGCTGGCCTTGTCGGCGCATGTGCGGCCGCGTGGTGACCGGCTGGCCATTGTCACCAATGGCGGTGGCCCCGGCGTGATGGCGGCGGATCGTGCCGCCGACCTCGGCATTCCGCTGGCGACACTGTCGGCGCAGACCATCAGCTCGATGCAGGATGCGCTGCCGGCAAACTGGTCGCACGGCAATCCGCTGGACCTGATCGGCGATGCCGATGCCGCGCGTTACCGCGCCGCGGTGTCCGCCTGCCTTGCCGATCCCGCAGTCGATGGCGTGCTGGTGCTGCTGACGCCGCAGGCGATGACCGAGGCGGCAGCAGTGGCAAATGCGGTGGTGGCCGCGGCAAAAAAGCAGAGCAAACCGGTGCTCGCCTGCTGGATGGGCGGTGATTCGGTCAGTGAGGGCAGGCGCCGGCTGGCGAAGGCCGGCATTCCGGTGTTCCAGACGCCGGAGCCGGCGGTGGAAATGTTTGCCCATGTGTCATCGTTCTACCGCAACCAGCGCGCGCTGATGCAGACGCCGGGCCCGCTGGCGCTGCGCGCGCAGCCTGATATCGAGGGCGCGCGAAAAATCATCGAGGCGGTGCTCGCTGAAGGCCGCACGCTGTTCAGCGAGATCGAGGCGAAAGCCTTGCTTGCCGCATTCCGTCTGCCGGTGACACCGACAGTGCTGGCACGCGATGCGGAAGCGGCGGTGACGCAGGCCGCGGTGACGGGTTACCCGGTGGTGCTGAAGATCGATTCGCCGGAGATCACCCACAAGACCGATGCTGGCGGCGTGAAGCTGAACCTGGCCGATGCCGCCGCGGTGCGCGCGGCGTACGCCGAAATCATTGCCGGGGCCGTGGCTTATGCACCCGAGGCGCGCATCAATGGCGTCACCGTGCAGCCGATGGTGAAGCGCCGCAACGGCCGCGAGCTGATGGTCGGCGTGATCCGCGATCCGGTGTTCGGCCCGGCGATTGCCTTTGGCGGCGGTGGCGTGACAGTCGAGGTGCACAAGGACCGCGCGGTGGCGCTGCCGCCGCTTAATGCCTTTCTGGTTGACGAACTGATCCACAGCACGCGGGTGGCAAAAATGCTCGGCACCTTCCGCCGCATGCCGGAAATCAACCGTGCGGCGCTGGAGGAAGTGCTGCTGCGGGTGTCGGAACTGGTGTGCGAGCTGCCGTGGATAGACGAGCTCGACATCAACCCGTTGATCGTCGATGAGCAGGGTGCGGTGATTGTTGATGCACGTGTCGTGGTGCGGCCGTACACCCCGGCGCGCGGCCGTTACGGCCACATGGCGATCCATCCCTATCCGGCGCGACTGGTCAGCCGCTGGTCCACGGCCGACGGCATTGAGGTCACGCTGCGGCCGATCCGCCCCGAGGATGCCGAGATGGAGCAGCAATTTGTCCGCGGCCTGTCCCAGGAAAGCCGGCGTTACCGCTTCATGGACACGCTGCGCGAACTCACACCTTCGATGCTGGTGCGTTTCACCCAGATTGATTACGACCGCGAGATGGCCTTCGTCGCGACCATTCAGCATGAAGGCCGCGAACTCGAGGTCGGTGTCTGCCGCTACATCACCAACCCGGATGCCACCAGTTGTGAATACGCGATCGTGCTCGCCGATGCGTGGCAGGGCCGCGGCCTTGGCAGGCGGATGATGACGCAGTTGATCGCGGTGGCGCGGCGGCGCGGCCTCGAGACCATGATCGGCCATGTGATGAGCAGCAACCGTGCGATGCTCGATCTGTGCCAGCGCCTGGGTTTTGTGATCAGCGACAGCGATGACGATCCGCAGGTGAGGCTGGTGACGCTGGCGCTGCAATCCTGACCACGGTGTGGATGGCGGGCCGGAGCCCCGCAACCGTGGTGCTACACTGCGTCGCAACTTAGTTACGCCTCTTCATTACGAATTTTTATCGCAGCATTGCTGATTCCATCGTGGCCCGCAAAGACCTTTCCGATAAGCGACTGCTGACATTTACCGGCGCAGCTGTGGGCGCCATCGTGCTGTGGTTTCTCGGCCGCGGCCTGCTGTCCGAAGCCTGGCGCGTACCGGGCAGTCCCGAGTTGTACCTGGCCGGCGTCGCCGGGGTGATTTTGTTGCTGGTGCCGGTGGCTTTTGTCATCGCCAAGCGCGGCGGCAGTGGTGCCAATCCGGTGAACTGGTTCAACGCGCATGTGTTGTGTTCGCTGGCGGGCATGGTGCTGATTGCGATCCACTCCGGCGGTTTCCTGCGCCGGCCGCCGGCACTGCTGTTGTTGACGCTCCTGGCACTGGCTGCGCTGGGTGTGTGGGCGCGGGTGCGCGGTTCACGACGCATCGCGGCGACCTTTGCTTCGAAAGCGCCGGCTTTTCATGTGCCCGATGCCGCGACGCGTGAACGCCTGCGTGCGCTGATTTCGGAAAAGCGTGCACTGCTGGCACAGCTCGATCCGCAGGCGAATGAAGCCACCTTCTCTGTGAATCTGCCGCATTTCATCCGCAGCCCGCGTCTTGCGCTGGCCTATCGCCGCCTAGCGCGTGAGGAAACACGGCTGCTCGGCACACGTGGCGCGGTGTCCGCGCAGCAGGCCTGGTGGCGGCCGCTGCACATGGCGCTGGCCTGGTTGTTTGTGCTGGGCGTGATCATCCACGTCATCACCGTGACTTTCTTCGCCGGCTATGTGGCCGACGGCGGACCGATCACCTGGTGGCACATCAAGGCCTGGGGAGGCTGATATGGACGGGATTGAACGCACACCTTCCGAGCGCCTCGCGCTGCTGATCGACCTCGAGCGCTGCACCGGCTGCAAGAGCTGCGAGGCGGCGTGCAAAACCGAGCATCGCCTCGGCCCCGGTGAGTACCGCAACAAGGTGGTGTGGGCGAGTGAGCTGGAGCAGGCGGGACTCGCCTTCCTCACGCTGACCTGCCAGCACTGCGAGCGCCCGGCCTGCCTGCGCGCCTGTCCGGTCAATCCGAAAGCAATCACTAAAGATCCGCTCACCGGCATCGTGCGTGTCGATGAATCGCGCTGCACCGGTTGTGGTGAGTGCGTGATCGCCTGTCCGTACAGCGCGATGGGTTTTGACGCGCAGGGCCATCATGCGGTGAAGTGTGATCTCTGCGTGGATCGCCGGGCCGAGGGCGAGAAGACCACTGCCTGCGCCAGCGTCTGTCCGACGCAGGCGATCCGTTTCGGCAAACGCAGCGAATTACTTGCTGATGCACGCGAGTCGGGCCGTTTGCCGCGCGACCAGGATCATTTTCTGCTCGGGCCGGCGACGATTTATCTGGAGCGCACCAATACGCAGAAAGTCGGCGAGATGGTTGCGGTCACACCCGCCCGCGCGCATCCCGATGATTCACGCCGGCCGTCATTCATGGACGGCCTTGCCGCGCAGACCGCGGTGCAGGCGCAGCAGCCGGGCTTTCCTTATCGCGAGGAGCGCGCGGATGCCGCGGCGGATCGAGTGGTGCCCGGCGGCTGCAATATCTGCTTCAATTGCTGCACGGTTAAATTTCACTTTAAAAACAATGAGTTAGTGAAGATCACCGGAAACGATGACGATCCGCTGTTAAAAGGACGGGTGTGTCCGAAGTCGCAGCTGACGCTGCAGATGTACCACAGCGAACACCGGCTGAAGTTTCCGCAGAAGCGTATCGGCGCGCGCGGTGAGGGCCGTTTCGAGCGTATTTCCTGGGATCAGGCGCTGGACGAGATCGCGGAAAAACTGAAGGCTGTGCGCGAACAATACGGCGCCGAAGCGCTGGCGATGTACATCGGCACCCGCACCGGCATCCTCGATTACCGTTCGACGACCAAGATGTTCGCGCAGCTGTTCGGCACGCCGAACAAGGACGGCACCGATCCCTTCTGCGCCAGCGGAAAGAATGTCGCTTTTGAAATCACCCTGGGCAGCATCGGCAGCGGCAACAGCTATACCGAGAACGACCTCGGCTCGGCGCAGTTGTACGTCTACATCGGTGACAACCAGGCTGAGACCCGTCCCGTTTATTTCGGCATGATCAATGACTGGCGCATCAAAAACGGCGCGAAGATGGTTGCCGTCGATCCGCGCCTGACCGCGACCGCATCCAAGGCCGACCGCTGGCTGCCGATCCGTCCCGGCACCGACATGGCGCTGGCACTCGCCTTGTGCCAGCACATCCTCGCCAACAATCTGCACGACGCGAAGTTCTGCGCTGACTGGATGCTGGGTTTTGCCGAGTGGCGCGAATTCATCCTGAGCAGGCAATACACGCCGGTGTGGGCGGCACCGATCACCGGCCTGGCGGCGAACGACATCCGCCAGCTCGCGGAGGAAATCGCCGCCGCCGACGGTTGCGTGATCTTCGCCAGCCGTGGCATCAACCAGCATACCAACAGCACGCAGACCAACCGCGTACTGATGTTCCTGTCCGCGATCACCGGCAACTGGGGCCGGCGCGGCGGCGCTTTCTTCAACATGAGCGCCGGCACGCCGCTGGCAGCCAAGGTGCCGGAGCACCGCGCGCCGAAAATAAACCGGCAGCGTGTGCGACGCAGTCCTGCCGGCTGGACCGATGCGATGCTGCACGGCAAGCCCTATCCGATCCGCGCGCTGATCAGTTGCAACAATCCGCTGGCGCAGTGGCCGGGCCAGGAAACTGCACGCGCCGCCTTTGCATCGCTGGACCTGATGGTGCACATCGAACTCTTTGCCAACGAGACTTCAGCCTATGCCGATTACCTGCTGCCGGCGGCGAGCGGCATTGAGAAAGGTGAAATCGGCCGCTCCAACGACGACCGCCGCGTGGTGTGGATCGACAAGATGATTGACCCGCCGGGCGAGGCCAAATCGGACACCTGGATCTGGATCGAGCTCGGCAAACGCCTCGGTTTCGGTGACGTGCTGAAAGAGGAATACAAGGATCCGGCGGTGTTCTGGGATGAAGTCTGCATCGACACGCCGGGCATGAAAGGCTGCACGCAGAAGCGCCTGCATTCGGTGCCGCACCGTTGGGTGCGTATTCCGGTCGCGACCGAGGACGCACCGGAAATCGAGACGCTGTACCTCGAAGGCACCACGGTGGCGACCGGCGCGCCGGGACGGCGTTTCCCGACCGCTTCGGGCAAGCTGGAGTTCTGGACCGAAGAACTCGAGGCCAAATTCAATATCCTGGGCCTGTCGGCATTGCCCGAGTTTTATTCCGAACGCGAACAGCTGGTCGATCTGCCCTACATGGAGCTGCTCGAAACCGATGCCGAGGAGGGCGTGATTTCGCCGTTCTGCTCGCCGGCCACCGGGAGCGCGCGCGGGCGCATCGTCGCGCCCGGCCCGGATCATCCCGGCGCGAAACTGCGCGCCCGGGGTTTTGATACCGAACTCGTCACCGGCCGGCCGCCGGCCGCGCATTTCCACAGCTGGACGCATTATTTCTGGCAGTCGCAGGAAATGTGGCCCGACCTGTATTGCCAGATCCATCCGGAGAAGGCGGCAAAGCTCGGCATCAAGGACGGCGAGCGGGTCTGTGTCGAATCGGCGCACGGGAAAATCGAAGCCATGGCCTGGGTGCATGCCGGCATCCGGCCAACCGCGGTGTTCATCCCCATCGGCTGGGGTGAGCGCCAGCCGTACAACCCCTGGCGGCCGGTGAATTTCCTGACCGACAAGACCCAGCGCGATCCGGTGTCTGACCAGACCAACCTCAAGGTGCTGCTGTGCCGGGTGTCGCGCGCCGGCTGAAGCAGTACGTCTGAACATGATCAGGGCCTGCGCCCTGCTCCTGCTGCTGTTCAGCGGCAGTGTCGCGGCGGCGCTGCCCGGCGTCAGTGAATTCCGCGCCGCGCCTGAAGCCTTGAGTGATGCCCAACTTTCCGCACTGTTCGGCACGGCTGCTCGCAACGCCGACGTGGTCGCCATCGGCGAGACAGTGCACGGTTCGGCCGGTCTGCTGCGGGTGCAGACCCGGCTGATCCGGCATCTTGTCGAGCAGCAGGGCCTGCGTCTGATCGTCTGGGAGACCGCGGTGTTGCGTAGCCGCGAACTGGCGCAATGGCTGGCGGGTTGTGCCAGCGGCCGCACGCCAGCAGATGCTTCGCCACCGATTGATGTACTTTATTTTCCGGTCGAGGCCGACGGTCCGTTATGGCGCTGGGCCTGCCGTTACAACGCGGCAAATCCGCGCGATCCGGTCATCTTCCGCGGCATGGATGTCTGGGACCGGCCCTGGGAACATCACCGGCAGATACGCGACAGCGGCGCACGGCTGGGGTTGCCGGAGGCGCAGATTGCGGCCATCGACAAACACTGCACCAGCTCCGCTGCACGTGACTGGGCCGGGGCTGACGCCGCGCTGGCGGTGATGCAGCAACGGGCGCGGCTGCGTGATGATGCCGGCTTGCGTGCCTGCCAGCAGGCATTGGATGTGGCGCTCGAGGCGGCGCGGGTGGCCGGAAAAAAAGCGGAACAGGAAGCACAGCGCGAAGCGGCTTACGAACTGGCCCTGTCGGCCTCCACGCTGCAGGGCTGGCTGGGTTTTCACCATTACGCGGCAGTGGATGATGTGGCGAGCTGGAACGAACGTGACCGCGCGCAGGGCCGCAACCTGATGCTGCTGATGGAACGCCATGCCGCACCACGCGCCATACTCGCAGCGCATATCAGCCATGTTTCACACAACCGTTCGCCGGCCGACTGGTGGCAGTCCGGTGACCTCAAGTCCGGGGTTTATTTTTTTCAGAAACTGTCGGGCCGCCGCGTGTTCAACATCGCGCTGACCGCATACAAGGCGGCAGGCGCGCAGGGCGACTGGCTGGAGCCGCGTGCCGCCGATTCGATGGACAAGGCGCTGCACGATGCCGGGCATCGTCTTGCGTGGTTTTCCGGTGAAGCCGCCTTCCTGTCCAGGCATCCCCGCTGGTGGCTGCAGAACGGCAATGCCGCCGGCATGGAGAACGGCATCAGTATCGTGCCGCGCGACCATTTTGATGCCTATGTATTTATCGATCAGTCTCCGCTTGAGGGACTGTTACCTGCGCGTCCGGTGTGGCAGCCCTGAGTGCGGTGGGCGGCATTAAAAATCATTCGCTGATTCAATAATTTCCGCTGAAAAGGCGGACAATAACGCCCCAATCGTCATCAACGCCGCCTGGAATTCCCATGGAAATCAAAGTCAATTTTCTGGACAAGCTTCGCCTTGAGGCGAAGTTCGATGATTTCACGGTGGTGGCCGATCAACCCATCCGTTACAAGGGCGATGGTTCGGCACCGGGGCCCTTTGATTATTTTCTGGCGTCATCGGCGCAGTGCGCGGCTTACTTTGTGAAGCTGTACTGCAACACGCGCAACATTCCCACCGACAACATCCGCCTGTCGCAGAACAATATTGTCGATCCGGAAAACCGCTACAAGCAGACCTTCAAGATCCAGGTTGAGTTGCCGGCGGATATCTCGGCCGCGGACCGTCAGGGCATTTTGCGTTCCATTGAGCGTTGCACCGTGAAAAAAGTGGTGCAGGCAGGGCCCGAGTTTGTGATTGAAGAGGTTGAAAATCTGGATGCCGATGCCCAGTCCCTGCTGGTGATGGCTCCGGTTTCAGGCGAGGGCACCCGCATCGCCGGCAAGGACCTGCCAGTGGAACAGACCATCGCCAACATGTCAGGAGTGCTGGCGGACCTCGGCATGAAGATTGAAATCGCCTCGTGGCGCAATATCGTCCCCAATGTCTGGTCGCTGCATATCCGCGATGCACATTCGCCGATGTGTTTCAGCAATGGCAAGGGCTCAACCAAGGAAAGTGCGCTGGCGTCGGCGCTGGGTGAGTTCATCGAACGGCTGAGCTGCAATCATTTCTACAACGACCAGTTCTGGGGCGAAGACATCGCCAACGCGGCGTTCGTGCATTATCCCGACGAGCGCTGGTTCAAGCCGGGTGCCCGGGGCAAATTGCCGGCTGAAATACTCGACGAACACTGCCTGCGGATTTACAACCCGGATGGCGAGTTGCGCGGTTCGCATCTCTACGACACCAACTCCGGCAATGTGCAGCGCGGCATCTGCACGCTACCGTTTGTCCGCCAGTCCGACGGCAAGGTGGTGTATTTCCCGTCCAACCTGATCGACAACCTGTTCCTCAGCAATGGCATGAGTGCCGGCAATACCCTGGCCGAGGCGCAGGTGCAGTGCCTGTCCGAAATCCTCGAGCGGGCGGTCAAGCGCGAAATTCTCGAGGGTGAAATCGTGCTGCCTGACGTGCCGCAGGAGGTGCTGGCCAAATACCCCGGCATCGTCGCCGGCATTCAGGGCCTGGAAGCCCAGGGTTTCCCGGTGCTGGTCAAGGATGCGTCGCTGGGCGGGAAGTTTCCGGTGATGTGCGTCACCTTGATGAACCCGCGCACCGGCGGCGTGTTTGCCTCCTTCGGGGCACACCCCGGTTTTGAGGTGGCGCTCGAGCGCAGCCTGACTGAGCTGCTGCAGGGGCGCAGTTTTGAAGGCCTCAACGATCTTCCCCGGCCCACTTTTGAAAGCAACGCGGTGACCGAGCCGAACAACTTTGTCGAGCACTTCATCGATTCCAGCGGTGTTGTGTCCTGGCGGTTTTTCAGCGCCAAAGCCGATTTCGAATTTGTCGAATGGGATTTTTCCGGGCAGGGCAAAAATTCCAATGCCGAAGAGGCTGCGGCCCTGTTCGGCATCCTGAAGGACCTCGGCAAGGAGGTGTACATGGCCGTGTACGAGGATCTGGGCGCCACCGCCTGCCGCATCCTGGTGCCGGGTTATTCCGAGGTCTACCCGGTGGAGGATCTGATCTGGGACAACACCAACAAGGCGCTGCAGTTCCGCGCCGACATCCTGAACCTGCATCGCCTCGATGACGCCGGCCTGGAAGCCCTGCTCGAGCGCCTCGAAGAAAGCGAGCTGGATGATTACACCGACATCATCACCCTGATCGGCATCGAGTTTGACGAGAACACGGTCTGGGGCCAGCTGACGATTCTGGAGCTGAAGCTGCTGATCAACCTCGCCTTGAAGCGGTTTGACGCAGCACATGAACTGGTCGGCGCCTTCCTGCAGTACAACGAAAACACGGTCGAGCGCGGTCTGTTCTACCAGGCCCTGAATGTGGTGCTCGAGGTGCTGCTGGACGACACGATGGAGCTGGATGATTACCTGCCCAATTTCCGCCGGATGTTCGGCAATGAGCGGATGGATGCGGTGATGGGTTCAGTCGATGGCAGCGTGCGTTTTTACGGCCTGACGCCGACGAGCCTGAAGCTGGAGGGGCTCGACCGGCACCAGCGGCTGATCGACAGCTATAAAAAGCTGCACGCGAAACGGGCCAAGGCGGCAGCCGCAAGGTAATCACTGCAGGCAAGCGTTTCAAATTGGCGCCCAGACTCCTGCAACGTTAAAATCGCCGGATACGCGGGTGTAGTTCAATGGTAGAACGGCAGCTTCCCAAGCTGCATACGAGGGTTCGATTCCCTTCACCCGCTCCACTTCGACTTTCCACGGACTTCCAGAAAAGACCATGGAGTGTCGCAAGTGATTGTCACGGTTCAGCTTTTTCGCCATCGTTGAATCCAGTGACTGCCAGCGAAAACCACTGACTGCCGGTACAAAGCGGTACATCAAGTGGTACATCGGAACGCGGAGCTTCCCACTTTCGCATTCTTGCTGGAGGAGCGCGGGGACGAACAGGACCATGCAGCCAACTCGATTCTCAGGAGTTGGGCTCATGCTCTCAGACCTCATGGTTCGTCAGGCCAAGACGACCGGCAAACCGTACACGCTGGCCGATGCCGACGGCCTCTCCCTCTTCGTTTCCGCCAACGGCGCCAAGGCTTGGCACTTCCGCTTCACGTGGGGCGGCAAGCGCGATCGCATGTCCTTCGGCAGCTACCCGGCCCTCTCCCTGAAGGAGGCGCGCGAGCTTCGTGATGGAGCC
>LNDW01000023.1 GCA_001464815.1 Betaproteobacteria bacterium Ga0077527
CCGACCTGCCCGTTGCGGCCGGTGAGCAGGATGGTTTTCAAGGCTGTTCGCGCAGTACCTCGCGCAGGTACTGCGCGTAGGGGTTGTTGCCGATGGCTGTCGCCAGTTTTTCCAGTGCGGCGGCGTCGATCCAGCCCATGCGGTAGGCGATTTCTTCCGGGCAGGCCACTTTCAGGCCCTGACGCTTTTCGATCGTTTCGATGAACATCGAGGCCGCTAGCAGCGCTTCGTGGGTGCCGGTATCGAGCCAGGCCACGCCACGGCCCATGGTCACCACGTCGAGCTTGCCGCGGCGCAGATAATCAAGGTTGATGTCGGTCAGTTCCAGCTCGCCGCGGGCCGAGGGTTTCAGCGCGCGCGAGATTGCGACCACCTCGTTGTCATAGACTGCAAAGCCGGTCTGTGCATAACGCGATTTTGGCTGTTTCGGCTTTTCTTCGATCGACAGCACCTTGCGGTTCTTGTCGAATTCGATCACGCCGTAACGCTCGGGGTCATGCACCGGGTAGGCGAAGATCGTTGCCCCGGTCGCTTTGCGCGTGGTCGCCGCCTGCAGGTCGGTCGACAGCTCATGTCCGTAGAAAATGTTGTCGCCGAGGATCAGCGCGCAGTGGTCGGCGCCGATGAAATCAGCGCCGATGATGAAGGCCTGCGGGATGCCCTTGGGCTCGGGCTGGACCGCGTAGCGCAGGCGGATGCCCCAGCGCGCGCCGTCGCCGAGCAGTTGTTCGAAGCGCGGCGTGTCCTGCGGCGTCGAGATGAGCAGGATGTCGCGGATGCCGGCGAGCATCAGCGTGGTCAGCGGGTAATAGACCATCGGCTTGTCATAGACCGGCAGCAGTTGTTTGGAAACCACCTGCGTTGCCGGATAGAGCCGGGTACCCGAGCCACCGGCGAGAATGATGCCTTTCATGCCGTTCCCCGTTCGCGGTAGTTGGCGTCAATCCAGTGGCGGTAGGCGCCGCTGGTCACGTTGTCGGTCCATGCCTTGTGCTCGAGATACCACTGCACCGTCTTGCGCAGCCCGGTCTCGAAGCGCTCCTGCGGCTCCCACCCCAGCTCGTCGCGGATTTTGGTGGCGTCGATCGCATAACGGCGGTCGTGTCCGGGCCGGTCCTTGACGAAGGTGATCAGCTTCGCGTGTGGTGCACCCGCCGGATGCAGCCCATCAAGGATCGCGCACAGCGTATGTACGACCTCGAGGTTGGTCTTCTCGCTGTTGCCGCCGATGTTGTAGGTCTCGCCCGGCCGGCCGTGCGCGAGTGCGGCGCGGATGCCGGAGCAGTGGTCGCCGACGTAGAGCCAGTCGCGCACATTCTTGCCGTCGCCGTACACCGGCAGCGCCTTGCCGGCGAGCGCGTTGAGGATCATCAGCGGAATCAGTTTTTCCGGAAACTGCAGCGGACCGTAGTTGTTGGAGCAGTTGGTGGTGACCGTCGGCAGGCCGTAGGTGTGGTGGTAGGCGCGCACCAGATGATCGGAGCCCGCCTTCGACGCGGCATAGGGGCTGTTCGGCGCATACGCCGTGGTTTCGCTGAATGCGGGATCTTCCATGCCCAGCGAACCGTAGACTTCGTCTGTCGATACGTGCAGGAAACGGAAACATTCGCGCTCAGCACCTTCCAGCGCTGACCAGTAGGCGCGTGTTTCCTCGAGCAGGCTGAAGGTGCCGACGACGTTGGTCTGCACGAATTCGCCGGGACCATGGATCGAGCGGTCGACATGGCTTTCCGCGGCGAAATGCACAATCGCCCGCGGCCGGTGCTGGCGCAGCAGGGCGCCGACGCGTTCGCGGTCGTTGATGTCGGCGTGCACGAAATGGTGGCGGCCGTCGCCGCTCAGTGATTCGAGATTGCCGGCGTTGCCGGCATAGGTCAGCTTGTCGAGATTGACGACCGGCGTGCCTTCGCTGGCCAGCCAGTCGAGCACGAAATTCGCGCCGATGAAGCCGGCGCCGCCGGTGACCAGGATCAAGTTAGTACGCTCCGCCTTGTGTGTCTGCCTGCGCGGCTTCTGTTCAGCCCGGCAACGGCCCGGGCGCGGAGCCGCAGGGTATCATTCAGGGGCTTGGCCCGGAAGCATCGCGGCTGCGGGCAATCGAAAATTTCTTCAAGAATAACATAGAGATACATCGCAGATGCGGCGTGTGCTGCTGGTCAAGACCTCGTCACTGGGCGATGTCGTGCACAACCTTCCGGTGGCCACCGATGTGGCGGCGGCATACCCCGGCGTCGCCATCGACTGGGTGGTCGAGGAGGCTTTTGCCGCGATTCCGCGCATGCACCCGGGAATTCGTCGCGTGCTGCCCGTGGCACTGCGGCGCTGGCGGCGCGCGCCGTGGACCGCGGCGGTGCGCAGCGAATGGCGCGTATTTGTCGCGACGCTGCGCAGCGAGCACTACGACGCGGTGATTGATACCCAGGGTCTGCTCAAGACTGCCCTGCTCATGCGCCAGGCCTGCGGTCCCAAACACGGCCTTGACTGGGCCAGTTCGCGCGAGCCGCTGGGCTGGTTCTATGATCACACGTATGCCGTGCCCTGGGGTCAACATGCGGTGACCCGCAACCGCAGCCTGGCCGCGCAGGCGCTGGGTTATGCCCTGGCGCCGGTGGTGGACTACGGCCTGCGCGCGCCGGCCGCTGCGGCGGACTGGACGCCACCCGGTGCGGATTACGCGCTGCTGCTGCACGCCACCAGCGCCGAGCGCAAGCTATGGCCCGAGGCGCGCTGGCTGGCGCTGGGTGCGCAGCTTGCTGCGCGCGGCCTCATTACGGTGCTGCCCTGGGGTTCGGCCGCGGAACTGCAGCGCAGCGAGCGTCTTGCCGAAGGCATCGCCGGCGCGATGGTGCCGCCGCGCCTCGGCCTCGATCCGCTGGCGGTGCTGATTGCAGGTGCGCGCGCGGTGATCGGCACCGACACCGGCCTCACCCATTTAGCTGGCGCGCTGGGGGTGCCCACCGTCGGCCTCTACTGCGCCACCGAGCCCGCGGCGACCGGTCTCCATGGCTGCGCGCGAGCGGTCAACCTTGGCGGCGTTGGACAACTGCCAGCGCCGGCGGAAGTCATCGCCGCGCTCGAACGCCTGTGGAGCACGCGTTGAGCGCGCCGCGGCTGCTCTACACGCTGGCGCTGTGGCTGATCCTGCCGGTGTTGCTGCTGCGGCTGCTGTGGCGCGCGCGG
Organism: Betaproteobacteria bacterium Ga0077527; assembly: GCA_001464815.1. GTDB lineage: Bacteria > Pseudomonadota > Gammaproteobacteria > Burkholderiales > SG8-41. Next base: position 3,181 of record LNDW01000023.1, read on the forward strand.
CGCCAGCCGGCCTATCTTGAACATGTTGCCGAGCGTTTTGGTTTTTACCGACAGCGGATTGAAGGGCCCTGCCTGTGGATACACGCGGTATCGGTGGGTGAGACCCGCGCCGCGGAACCGCTGATCCGCGCCCTGCGCGCGCGCCATCCCGGATACCGCATCCTGCTCACGCACATGACACCGACCGGGCGCGAAACCGGTGCCGCGCTGTTCGGTGATACGGTGACGCAGTGTTATCTGCCCTATGACTATCCCGGCGCGGTGGCGCGTTTTTTCGGGCATTTCCAGCCGCGCCTCGGCCTGCTGATGGAAACCGAACTGTGGCCCAACCTGGTGGCGTGCGCCGTTGCGCGAGGCCTGCCGTTATGCCTGGTGAATGCCCGGCTGTCCGAGAGGTCCGCCCGCGGTTATCAACGAACCGGCCTGCTGGCGCGTGATGTATTGCGCGGCCTTTACGCGGTCGCTGCGCAGACCGAGGCCGATGCGCAGCGCCTGCGCGCGCTGGGTGCGCAACACGTCACCGTTGCCGGCAACCTCAAGTTCGAAGTCGAGGTGCCGGCGGAAGAACTGGCCCGCGGCGCGGCCTGGCGCGCATCGCTGGGCGCGCGGCCGGTGATCCTCGCCGCGAGTACACGCGAGGGCGAGGAAGCACAACTGCTCGAAGCCTGGACCGCCGCGCCACGCGGGGAGGTATTGCTGGTGATCGTGCCAAGGCATCCGCAGCGTTTTGATGAAGTCGCCGCGCTGATCGACCGGCGCGGACTGCGCCAGCAGCGGCGCAGCCAGGCACTGCAAATCGGCGCCGACACCGAAGTGCTGCTCGGCGACAGTCTCGGTGAAATGTATTTTTATTACGCGGCCTGTGATGTTGCCCTGCTCGGCGGCAGTTTCCAGCCCCATGGCGCGCAGAACCTGATCGAACCCTGCGCACTGGGCAGGGCGGTGGTGCTCGGGCCTTCGACCTACAATTTTGCGGAAGCCGCGGCGGCGGCGGTGGCTGCAGGTGCCGCGCTGCAGGTGCCGGACCTCGCGCGCGGTGTCGAAACCGCGTTGCGTCTGCTTGATGAACCGCAGCGGCTGGCCGCCTGCGGTGCTGCGGGGAGGGCTTTTGCCATGGCTCATCAAGGGGCCGCGCAGCGCATTCTCGGCCTGCTCCCGGAAAATATATAACTATATGATTTTATTGATTATTTTTCGAGCCAGCGATTGACCTGCTCGATATCGGCAGCATCGAGCTCGCCGGCCGCTGCATACAGGCGCAGCAGTGACAGCACATAGTTGTAACGCGCCTGGGCAAGGTCGCGGCGGGCGCTGAACAGTTGTTGCTGCGCGTTCAGCACATCCACCTGGGTGCGTACGCCCACCTGCTGGCCGAGCAGGGTCGAATCCAGCGAACTCTGGTTCGACACCAGCGCGGCTTCCAGCGCGCGCACCTGCGCCACGCTGCTGGTGACGCCGAGATAACCCTGGCGGGCGGAGAGCTCTGCACTGCGCCGCGCGTTGTCGAGATCCTGGCGCGACTTTTCCTCGTTGGCGATGGCTTCGCGCACACGGGAGTTGACGATGCCGCCCTGATACAGCGGGATTGCCAGTTGCAGCCCGACCACGCGGGACTGCGTGTCGGTGCCGGAGCCGCCCTGTACGCCGGAACCCGAGCCGCTGTCGGTATAGGTGGCGAAGGCATCGAGTGTGGGGTGGTGGGCGCCGCGGTTCCGCGCCACTTCCTGGGTGGCGAAGGCAAAATTCTGCCGCGCGATGCGCACCGCGGGGTTGTTGTCACGCGCACGTTCGACCCAGACATCCATCGCGTTGGGCGAAGGCGGCGTTGGCGAGAATGTCCTGCCCGGGCCGGCGAGGCGCGGCGCGGCGCGTCCGATCAACTGCTCGAGCGCGCGGTTCTTCACCTCGAGGTCGGCGCGCGCGGCGATTTCCTGCGAGGTCACCAGATCGAAACGGGCCTGGGCCTCATGGGTGTCGGTGATGGTGGCGTTGCCGACTTCAAAATTGCGCCTGGCCTGCTCAAGCTGCTGCGCGATGGCTGTTTTCTGCGCCTCGGTGAAGGACAGGGTGCTCATGGCCAGCAGCACGTCGAAGTAGGCCTGCGACACGCGCAGGATCAGGTCCTGTCCGGCCGAGTCGAACTGCGCGTCGGCCAGCGTGACCTGGGTTTTTCCCTGTTCGTAGGCGACGAGGCTTTGCCGGCGATAGATCGGCTGGGTCACCGAAACCGAGGCTGAGTTGGAATTGAACTGGGCGTTGCTCGGCGCGAGTGTCGGATTGCGAAAACGCAGATCGCGGTCATTGTGCTGGGTCGACGCGGAAAAAGTGGCCTGCGGCAGCAAACCGGCAAGACCTTGCGGCAGTTTTTCCTGGGCGGCTTCGCGGCTGGCGCGTGCCGCGCTGTAGACCGGATCCGAGCCCAGCGCGAGGCGGTAGATTTCGAGCAGGTCGGCGGCCCTGGCCAGCGGACCTGCGGTCAGCGCCGCGATCGCCGCGGCGGCGAGAAGGATGTGTTTCATCGGCCGGTGTTTTTTCAGAACACGAAGCGCCGGGGTTGCGGCGCGTTGCGCAGCTGCGGGATGCAGGTCTCGAACAAGGTGACCGTGCGGCAGGCACCGCCACCCACCTGGGTCACCAGTTGCGCCTGCATCACCGGAGCTTCGCCGCAGACCGCGAGCAGGCGTCCGCCGGGTTTGAGTTGCCGGGCAAAAGCTGCCGGCAGCACCGGCACCGAGCCCGTGAGCACGATCACATCGTATGGCCCGTGTTTGTCCCAGCCGCGCGCGGCATCGCCGGTTTCAAGCGTGATGTTGCCGATGCCGGAGCCGGCCAGCGCGGCAGCCGCGTTGCGCGTGAATTCAGGCTGAATTTCGACACTGTAGACGTGGCGCGAGAGGCTGGCGAGCAGTGCGGTCATGTGTCCGCTGCCGGTGCCGACCTCAAGCACGGTGTCGCTGCTGCGCAGGGCCAGTGCCTGCAGCATGCGCGCCTCGACCTTCGGAGCAAGCATCACTTCACCGTGACCCAGCGGAATTTCGAGATCGGCGAAGGCCAGCGCGCGGTGAGACGGCGGCACAAAATCCTCGCGGTGCACACGCATCAGCAGATCGAGCACCACAGGATCGAGTACTTCCCAGGTGCGGATCTGCTGCTCGACCATGAAAAAACGCGCGTGCTCGATGCTCTGGGCGGGCGCGGTGACTGAAGGCGGAAATGCGGGGCTGGCGTTCATCACGGGTTGGGGTGGGTCTGCAAGTGCTTGTCCGGCAAGGGGAAAACCGCCCGGATTGACGGCGGTTCAGGCTTGCAATTATCCCATAATTCAATTAGCTTAAACATCACACGTAGGGGTCCTTGCCGCGCGGTGAAAGCCGTTAAAAATACCGCGCGACAGGGTGAGAAAGACCCTCATGACCTGATACGGGTAATGCCGTCGTAGGGAAGCGTGGTGCAAAACTGCACACCCGCTCCCGCCGCCGTCTTCCGCAGATGATTTTCTGCAGAAGTTACTACTGGAGCGAGACCATGAATGCCAATCCGAAGTTCCTCAACGCCACCGCCCGTGTTGACGAAGGCGCGGTCAAACCGCTGCCCAATTCGCGCAAGATCTATGTCGAAGGCTCGCGTCCCGACATCCGCGTGCCGATGCGCGAGATTTCGCAGTCGGACACCCCGGCATCCTTCGGCGCGGAAAAGAATCCGCCGATCTTTGTGTATGACTGCTCCGGCCCGTACACCGATCCGTCGGTCAAGATCGACATCCGTTCCGGCCTCGCGCCGCTGCGGCAGCAATGGATCGAGGAGCGCAACGATACCGAGATGCTTGACGGCCCGAGCTCAAGCTACGGCGTGGAGCGCCTGAACGACCCGAAGCTCGCCGAGCTGCGTTTCAACCTGAAGCGCAAGCCGCGCCGCGCGAAGACCGGTGCGAATCTCAGCGGCAATGTCACGCAGATGCACTACGCACGCCGCGGCATCATCACGCCGGAAATGGAATTCATCGCGATCCGCGAGAACCTGGAGCGCGAGCGCTATATCGAAAGCCTGAAGGCCGGCGGCAAGACCGGCGCGAGGATGCTGGAACTGCTGGTCAGGCAGCACCGCGGCGAGTCCTTCGGCGCCGCCATCCCCGAACGCATCACCCCCGGGTTTGTCAGGGACGAAGTCGCGCGCGGGCGAGCGATCATTCCGGCGAACATCAACCACCCGGAATCCGAGCCGATGATCATCGGCCGCAATTTCCTGGTGAAGATCAACGCCAACATCGGCAATTCCGCGCTGTCCTCCGGCATCGGCGAGGAAGTCGAGAAAATGACCTGGTCGATCCGCTGGGGCGGCGACACGGTGATGGATCTGTCCACCGGCAAGCACATTCACGAAACCCGTGAATGGATCATCCGCAACTCGCCGGTTCCCATCGGCACCGTGCCTATCTATCAGGCGCTGGAAAAGGTGGAAGGGCGGGCGGAAGAACTCACCTGGGAGATGTACCGCGACACGCTGATCGAGCAGTGCGAGCAGGGCGTCGACTATTTCACCATCCACGCCGGGGTGCGGCTGCCGTACATCCCGATGACGGCAAAGCGCATGACCGGCATCGTTTCGCGCGGCGGTTCGATCATGGCCAAGTGGTGCCTTGCGCATCACAAGGAAAGTTTCCTCTACACGCACTTCGAGGACATCTGCGAGATCATGAAAGCCTACGATGTCAGCTTCTCGCTCGGAGACGGCCTGCGCCCCGGATCGGGCTACGACGCCAACGACGAGGCGCAGCTCTCTGAACTGCGCACACTCGGCGAGCTGACGCAGGTGGCCTGGAAGCACGATGTGCAGGTGATGATCGAGGGCCCCGGCCACGTGCCGATGCAGCTGATCAAGGAGAACATGGACATCCAGTTGAAGGAGTGCCATGAAGCACCCTTCTACACGCTGGGGCCGCTGACCACCGACATCGCGCCGGGTTATGACCATGGTACGGGACTGCGATGCTGTGTTACGTCACGCCCAAGGAGCATCTGGGTCTGCCGGACAAGAACGACGTCAAGGACGGCATCATGGCCTACAAGATCGCGGCGCATGCGGCCGACCTGGCCAAGGGGCATCCCGGTGCGCAGATCCGTGACAACGCGCTGTCCAAGGCGCGTTTCGAATTTCGCTGGGAGGACCAGTTCAACCTCGGCCTCGACCCGGATAAGGCGCGCGAATTCCATGACGAAACCCTGCCGCAGCAGGGTGCAAAGCTCGCGCATTTCTGTTCGATGTGCGGCCCGCATTTCTGCTCGATGAAAATCACCCAGGACGTGCGCGACTACGCGGCGGCACAGGGTGTCGCCGAGCAGGACGCGCTGCAAAAGGGCATGCAGGACAAGGCCAGGGAATTCGTCGAGCAGGGCGCCGAGGTGTACCGCAAGGCCTGACGGGATGGGGTGAGAACGGGGCGGCGGGTACACCGCCGCCGCTGGCCGTGCGTTCTTTATGGTTGCAGCTTGTCTGGAGGAGTCCGACCATGAACCGCCACATGTCATCCCCGCTGTTACCCCTTTTGCTCCTGATGCTGTTTACCGCGACACCCGCAGCAGCCGGTGATCGTGATGCCCAGGCCGGAGTTGAAGGCCTTCTCGCTCCGCAAACACTGCTGGGTGGCGTGGTCCGCGACGGCGACATCAGTCTGGTATTCGATCATCTGCGCGCGACGATGGCCGCCGCCGCGGCCGGCCGCGAAGCACCGGCGATGCCCGGGCCGCTGATCAGCCGCATCGATGAAGCCGGCAGCGAGCTGCGCCAGCGCGGAACCCTGCTCGGGCTGGCGCTGTCCTACACTGCGGAGCGTGCCTTGCGTGAAGTGTTGCGGGAATTCACCACAGCACCACGCGCCGCGGAGTAACACCGGCTAGCAGCTAGAATGTGCGCGCACCGCGTGCTGCCGGCGCGGTGACTTTTCCTCACGGATGCGCAAAGGGCTCGCTTGAACAAGAAACTGTGGATTGCCGGCGGCGTGGCCGCCGTGGTGCTGCTGGGCGGACTGGCCTGGTGGCAATTCGGCCAGAAGTCCGACCAGCCGGCTTTTCGCAGCGCCAAGCTTGAGCGCGGCAGTCTGGTCGCCGCCGTTTCCGCCACCGGCACGCTCAACCCGGTGACTTCGGTGCAGGTCGGCTCCCAGGTCTCGGGGCAGATCAAGGAAATCTTTGTTGATTTCAACTCGCCGGTGAAACAGAACCAGGTCATCGCGCGCATCGACCCTGATTCCTTCTCGCTGCGTGTCAATCAGGCGATGGCCGATCTCGAGGCCGCGCGCGCCACCGCGCTGACCCAGCGTGCCAACGTCGCCGCGCTGCAGGCGGAAATCTCGCGCGCCGAAGTCGCGCTGGCCGAGGCCGAGCGCAACCTCAAGCGCAACCAGATGCTGGTGGAGAAGGGCTTCGTGTCGCAGGCCGCGCTGGAAACCTCGCAGTCTGCGGTGGCCACCGCGCGCGAACAGGTGAAGACGGCGCAGGCGCAGCGCGCGGTGGGTGACGCGCAGGTGAAAAACGGCGAGGCGCTGGTGCGCCAGCGCGAGGCGCAACTGTCGCAGGCGAAGGTGGATTTAGAGCGCACCAGCATCCGCGCGCCGGTGGACGGCATCGTGATTTCGCGCAGCGTGGATGCCGGCCAGACCGTGGCCGCAAGCCTGCAGGCGCCGACGCTGTTCCTGATCGCGCGCAACCTCACCGACATGCAGGTCGAGGCCTCGATCGACGAGGCCGAGATCGGCCGCATCGCCGTCGGCCAGGAGGCGACCTTCACCGTCGATTCCTTCCCGGGACGCAGCTTCAGCGGCAGGATCACCCAGGTGCGCAAGGCGGCGCAGGTGGTGCAGAACGTGGTTACCTACATCGCGGTGATCGCCGCGCCCAACCCCGACCTGACCCTGCTGCCGGGCATGACCGCCAACGTGCGCATCGTCACCGCGCGGCGCGAGGACGTGCTGCGCGTGCCCAATGCCGCGCTGCGCTTCCGCCCGCCGGGCGCTGCCGAACCGGCGAAGGCCGAAAAGGGTGAAAAATCCGAGCGCGCCGAGAAGGGCGACAAAGGTGAAAAAGGCGGCGGCGACCGCGGCGCCGCGCTGCGCGAGCGCCTCACCAGCGAGCTCAAGCTCAATCCCGGGCAGCAGCAGAAACTCGAGGCCATCCAGCGTGACACCGGTCAGAAGATCGCCGCCATCGCCAGCGACAACCCGGCCGACCGCAAAAAGGAAATCGGCCGCCTGCGCGCCGAATCGCGAGCGCGCATCGCCGAGATCCTCGACCCCGAGCAGCGCAAGCTCTACGACGCCATCGTCGCCGAGCAGTCCGGCCGCAGCAGCACGCGCGGCCGGGTCTGGGTGCTCGATGCCGAGGGCAAGCCCAAGGCGGTGGCGCTGCGCCTGGGTATCTCCGATGGCACTCTCACCGAGGTTCTCGGCGAAGACCTCAAGGCTGGCGACGAAGTGCTGACCGGCACCGCCGCCGGGGCCGCCGCCGCGGCCAAGGGCGGCAATCCGCCCCGCTTCGGCTTTTAATTAATTATTCAATAAAATCAAATACTTAACTAAAGTAAGCCAGCGCTTACATCGACCATGACCGCGCCCCTGATCATCACCCGCGAACTGCGCAAGTCCTATGCGCTGGGCGGGCTTGAAGTGCAGGCGCTGCGCGGGGTGTCGCTGGAGATCGGCGGCGGCGAATTCGTCGCCGTGATGGGGCCTTCGGGTTCCGGCAAGTCCACCTTCATGAACCTGCTCGGCTGCCTCGACACCCCTTCCGGCGGCGAGTACCTGCTCGCCGGCGAGCGGGTGTCGGGACTCGGCAGCGATGCGCTGGCGGCGATCCGCAACCGCCGCATCGGCTTCGTGTTCCAGAACTTCAACCTGCTTGCGCGCACCTCCGCGCTGGAAAACATCGCGCTGCCGCTGCTCTACTGCGGCGTGCCCGCGGCCGAGCGCGAACGCCGCGCCGCGGCGCGGCTGGCCGAGGTCGGGCTGGCCGAGCGCGGCCATCATCACCCGGCGCAGCTCTCCGGCGGCCAGCAGCAGCGGGTGGCGATCGCGCGCGCGCTCATTAACGATCCGGTGCTGATCCTCGCCGACGAGCCCACCGGCGCGCTCGACACGCTGACCAGCTGCGAGGTGATGGCGCTGCTGCAGCAGCTCAATCGACGCGGCATGACCGTGGTGCTGGTCACCCACGAGCGCGACATCGCCGAATTCGCCCAGCGCGTGGTCACTTTCCGTGACGGCCGCGTGGTCGAGGACCACCGCGTCGCCGCACCCAGGGACGCCGCGGCGATGGCGGCGCAATTGCGCGCCGAAGCGGGGGTGCAGCCGTGAACCTCCTGGCCAGCATGCGCATCGCCTTGCGTGCGCTGCGCATCAACAAACTGCGCAGCGCGCTGACCATGCTCGGCATCATCATCGGTGTTGCCGCGGTGATCACCATGATCGCTGTCGGTTCCGGCGCGCAGGAGCGCATCGAAAGCCAGATCAAGGGCCTCGGCACCAACCTGATCATCCTGATGCCGGGCTCGACCACCACCGGCGGCGTGCGCATGGGTGCCGGCTCGCGCAACACGCTGACCGAGGAGGACGGCTACGCCATCCAGCGCGATATCCCCGCGGTGCAGGCCTCGGCACCGACGCTGCGCGGCACCGGTCAGGTGGTCGGCGGCAGCGGCAACTGGTCGACGGTGTTCCAGGGCGTGACGCCGGAATTTTTCGAGGCGCGCAACTGGGTGGTGGCGCAGGGCCGCGGCCTCGAGCCGCAGGACATCGCCGGCTCGGCCAAGGTCGCGCTGCTCGGCGATACCGTGGCGCGCAACCTCTTCGGCGACAGCGATCCCATCGGTCAGACGGTGCGCATCCGCAAGGTGCCGTTCATCGTCATCGGCACGCTGGAGCGCAAGGGCCAGAGCCTGATGGGCCAGGACCAGGACGACATCATCCTGATGCCGATCTCCACCGCGAGGAACCGCGTGCTCGGCCAGGCCAGCGGGCGCCTGCGCACCGTGGGCTCGGTGTCGATCAAGGTGCGCGACGGCGAGGACATGAAGGCGGCGGAGGAACAGATCCGCGAACTGCTGCGCCAGCGCCACCGCCTCCAGCCGGGGCAGGAGGATGATTTTTCGCTGCGCAACCTGTCGGAGGTGCTTGCAGCGCGCGAGGAGTCGAGCCGCATCATGGGCCTCCTGCTCGCCGCGGTGGCCTCGGTATCGCTGCTGGTCGGCGGCATCGGCATCATGAACATCATGCTGGTGTCGGTGACTGAACGCACCCGCGAAATCGGCCTGCGCATGGCGGTGGGCGCGCGCGGCCGCGACATCCTCACCCAGTTCCTGGTCGAGGCGACCACGCTGGCCTTGATCGGCGGCCTGCTCGGCATCGCGCTTGGCGTAGGCGGCACGGTTGCCATCGGCCAGTTCGCCGGATGGCCGATCCAGCTGAGCATGGAGCCGGTACTCCTGGCGGTGGGCTTCGCCGCGGCGATCGGCATCTTTTTCGGTTTTTATCCCGCGCGCAAGGCTTCGCGCCTGTTGCCGATCGAGGCGCTGCGCTACGAGTAAAATGCTGGCCGGAAGTCAATGGCCTGTAACCGCGAGGGGTTTCTGAATGGATTATCTGGAAGCAGAGGCGATCGACATCATCCGCGAGGCCGCGCTGAATGCGATCAAACCCGTCATGCTGTATTCGATCGGCAAGGACTCCACAGTGATGCTGCATCTGGCGAAGAAGGCCTTCCATCCCGCGCCTTTGCCATTTTCACTATTGCATGTCGATACCACCTGGAAGTTCCGCGACATGTATGCCTATCGTTCACGGATAGCCGAGACCTACGGCGTCGAGCTGCTGGTACACACCAACGAGGAGGGCCGCAAAGCCAATATCAATCCTTTCGATTACGGCTCCAGCTATTACATCGACGTGATGAAAACCCAGGCGCTGCGTCAGGCGCTTGATCAACATGGTTTTGATGTGATTTTCGGCGGTGCACGTCGCGATGAGGAGCGATCGCGGGCGAAGGAGCGCATCTTTTCTTTCCGTTCCCATGGCCACCGCTGGGACCCTAAGTCGCAGCGCCCTGAGATATGGGCCCTGTACAACACCCGCATCAGGCAGGGCGAGACCATTAGAGTGTTTCCGCTGTCGAACTGGACCGAGCTCGACATCTGGCGTTATATCCATCGTGAAAACATCCCGATCGTTCCGTTGTATTTTGCCGAGGAGCGACCGGTGGTTCGCCGGGGTGATACCTGGATCATGGTTGACGACGGCCGCTTTCGCTTCGAGCCCGGTGAGAAGCCGCAGCGGAAAAAAATACGCTTCAGAACCCTCGGTTGCTACCCGCTGACCGGCGCGGTGGAAAGCAGCGCGAGCACACTGGCCGAGATCGTGCACGAAACATTCCAGGCTAGTTCCTCCGAGCGCGAGGGTCGTCTCATTGACACCGACCAACCGTCATCGATGGAGAAAAAGAAGGTCGAGGGTTACTTTTGATGGCCGCAGAATTGTTCACAAATTCCAAACCAGGGCTGCTTGATGCGGAGCTGACGCAGACCCTTCGCTTTTGCACCTGTGGCAGCGTCGATGACGGGAAATCCACCCTGATCGGCCGCCTGCTTCACGAATCCAAGAATATTTTTGACGATCAATGGCGGGCGCTGGAAATCGACTCCCGCCGCTTCGGCACTCAGGGCGACCGAATCGATTATGCCTTGCTAGTTGACGGATTGCAGGCTGAGCGCGAGCAGGGCATCACCATCGACGTCGCCTACCGGTTTTTTTCCACCGCCAAGCGCAGGTTTATCGTTGCCGACACACCCGGCCACGAGCAATACACTAGGAACATGGCGACGGGCGCCTCGACCGCCGACTTGGCCATCGTTCTGGTCGATGCGCGCAAAGGGATCTTGACCCAGACCCGCCGTCACAGCCGAATTGTTTCGATGATGGGTGTGCGTGATGTGGTTGTTGCCGTCAACAAGATGGACCTGATCGGCTACAGCGAGAAGGTGTTCCGCGAGATCGAACAGGATTACAGGCACTTCGCCACGTCGCTTAACCTGCCGCGGATCACGCTGATTCCATTGTCGGCGCTGGAGGGCGACAATGTGGTCGAGGCTGGCCTTCACATGTCTTGGTACAAGGGCAAGACCCTGCTGGACCACTTGGAATCGGTCGATGTCGGCGACCCCGATGCAGAAGAACGCCCGTTCTGCATGCCTGTGCAATGGGTCAATCGTCCCAATCAGGATTTTCGCGGCGTGGCCGGCGGCATTGCCGGGGGTGTGGCCCGGGTCGGGGATTCAGTGCGGATACTGCCATCGCGCATACAGACAAGCGTGCGGCAGATTATCTCAGGGCTGAGTTACACGGCTGATGCCAGAACTGGAGATTCGGTGACTCTCGTGCTTGGGGACGAGGTCGATGCGAGCCGCGGCAATGTCATCGTTGATCTCCAGCACAGTGCCCAGGTTGCCGATCAGTTCGAGGCGCAGGTGCTGTGGATGTCGCCGCACCCTCTCGTACCAGGCCGCTCTTACCTGATCAAGCATCATCGCAAGGAAACTACCGGCACGGTGACCTCGATCCGCTGGCGTACTGATGTTAACGATGGCGCGCGCCTCGCGGCAAAAGACCTGAAGCTCAATGAAATGGGTGTGGTCAATATCGCCACCGCGGAGCCTCTGGTTTTCCTGCCGTATACGGAAGACCGCACACTGGGCGGTTTCATATTCATCGACAGGCTCAACTGCGAAACCCTGGGCGCGGGCATGATTGATTTCGCGCTGCGCAGGGCCTCTAATTTGCATCCCCAGGTGCTTGATATCGACAAAAGTTTGCGTGCGAGGCTACTGGGTCAGCGACCACGGTGCATCTGGCTGACCGGCCTTTCAGGCTCTGGCAAATCGACTATCGCCAATGCGTTAGAGAAGTCGCTACACCAGCGTGGCGTGGCGACTTACGTGCTCGATGGAGACAATGTCCGTGGTGGACTCAACCGCGATCTGGGCTTTACCGAAGCTGACCGCGTGGAAAATATCCGCAGGGTCTCAGAAGTGGCCCGGTTGATGGTGGATGCCGGACTGGTGGTGATTGTCTCGTTAATTTCCCCGTATACAGCCGAGCGGCGCATGGCCCGGGATTTATTTGTCGAGGGTGAGTTTATTGAGGTTTTTGTCGATGCTCCTTTGGAGGTTTGCGAGCAGCGCGATTTGAAAGGCCTCTATGCCAAGGCACGCGCAGGCAATTTGGTCAACTTTACGGGGATAGACAGTCCATATGAAATCCCGGGATCTCCTGATATCCATCTCCGCACGACTGAACTGGATATACCAGGCTGTGTGAATCTGATTTTGCTTGCGCTATATAGATGAGGTAAGCGCGGTTTAACCCCTGCCTCATATGTCACTAACAGTGTCGCTTTTTTCAGAAAAGTGCTTCGCATAAAATGTTGGACTAATGGACCCCGTACTGGCCTTCAAGGCCTTCATCCTCGGCCTGGTCGAGGGCCTCACCGAATTTCTGCCGATCTCGAGTACCGGCCATCTGATCATCGCCGGCAGCCTGCTCGGTTTCAACGACGCCAGGGGCAAGGTTTTTGAACTGGTGATCCAGACCGGCGCGATGCTGGCCGTGTGCTGGGAATACCGCGCCCGTTTTTACAGCGTGATCCGCGGCATGGCGACGGAATTGCCGGCGCAACGTTTTGTGCTCAACCTGATTGCCGCCTTCGTGCCTGCCGCGGTGCTCGGGCTCGCCTTCGGCGGCCTCATCAAGGGGTATCTGTTTCACGCCGTACCGGTGGCGATCGCGCTGATCGTCGGCGGTTTTGTCATCCTCTGGGCCGAAGGCCGCAGCCACAAGCCGCGCATCGACTCTGTGGACGAGATGACCTGGCGTGATGCGCTGAAAGTCGGATTCGCGCAGGCGGTGGCGCTGGTGCCCGGTGTGTCGCGTTCGGGCGCGACCATCATCGGCGGCATGCTGTTCGGCTTGTCGCGGCGCACCGCCACCGAGTTTTCATTTTTTCTCGCGGTGCCGACGCTGGTGGCGGCCGGCGCCTACGATTTTTACAGGAACCGCACCCTGTTCACCGCCGATGACCTCGGCATGTTCGGCATCGGCATTGCCACCGCCTTTGTTTCCGCCTATCTGTGCATCCGCTGGCTGGTGCGTTATGTCGCCAGCCACGATTTCCGGCCCTTCGCCTGGTACCGTATCGGCTTCGGCCTGTTCATCCTGATCAGTGCTTACGGCGGATTTATAGACTGGTGATGCGCAGCTGGTAATAAATCTAGCCCTGCACCCAGGGCAGGCCCGCGGCGCGCCAGCCGCCGACGCTGCTGCGGTGGCCCTGACCGTCGCGATCGCCCTCGAAACCCTCCAGCACGTTGTAACAATCGCTGAAGCCGGACTGCATTGCGATCATCGCCGCGTTGTGTGAACGGCCGCCGCTGCGGCAGATGAAAAACACCGGGGCATCGGCCGGTACCTGCGCTGCGAGCTGTTCGGCGAAGGCCGGATTGGGCCGGCTGCCGGGGTAGGTCAACAGTTCGATCTCGATCGCGCCAGGGATGCGGCCGACCCAGTCCCATTCAGCGCGGGTCCGTACATCAACCAGCTTTGCACCAGGCAGGGTTTTCAGCAGGGCGTGGGCTTCGTTGGGGAGCACGGCGCCGCTGTAGGGCAGACCCATGTCGCCGGCACGGGCGGTGGCGGTATCAAGCAGGGCTTGGGTGTCACTCATGTCTTGGCTTGGCTATCAGATGGTGAGGGAAAGACGTAGATTCTAACGGACGCTCCCGATGGACAGACCGCACAAAAACTGTGCGCGAACATTCTTGACGCACTATAATGGTGCAATTATTCGCGGATGCACCACATTTAATCCATTCCGGTCAATCACTTAGCCATGCACCGCCTTGGTACATATCCTGCTCATACCGGCCGCGGAGCCAATTTATCTTCTTTTCCTCTTCAATCGTTCGCAATCGTTAGGAGATTCAGATGGGAAGCACTGCCGATGTCATGAAGTCGCTGAAGGACAACGAAGTCAAGTTCGTTGACCTGCGTTTCACCGATACCCGGGGCAAGGAACAGCATGTGTCCGTGCCGACCAAGATGTTCGGAGAGGACAAGTTCACCGATGGCCATGCCTTTGACGGCTCGTCGATTGCCGGCTGGAAGGGCATTCAGGCTTCGGACATGCTGCTGATGCCGGATCCGGACAGCGCGCGCATGGATCCCTTCACCGACGAAGCGACCCTGATCCTGACCTGCGATGTGATCGAGCCTGCCGACGGCAAAGGCTACGACCGCGATCCGCGTTCGATCGCCAAGCGCGGAGAGGCCTATCTCAAGTCCACCGGCATCGGTGACACCGCTTATTTCGGCCCGGAACCCGAATTTTTCATTTTTGATTCGGTGGCCTGGAGCGTCGACATGTCGGGCTCGATGGTCAAGATCAAAAGCACGGAAGCACCGTGGTCTTCCGGTGAAGACATGGAAGGCGGCAACATGGGCCACCGTCCTGCGGTCAAGGGTGGCTATTTCCCCGTTCCGCCGGTGGATTCGCTGCAGGACATTCGTTCGGCGATGTGCCTGGCGCTCGAAGAGCAGGGCGTGCCGGTCGAAGTGCATCACCACGAAGTCGCAACCGCCGGCCAATGCGAAATCGGCACCCTGTTCTCCAGCCTGGTGAAACGCGCCGACTGGAACCAGATCCTGAAATACACCGTGCACAACGTCGCGCATTCCTATGGCAAGACCGCGACCTTCATGCCGAAACCGATTGTCGGTGACAACGGTTCGGGCATGCACGTGCACCAGTCGCTGTGGAAGGGCGGCCAGAACCTGTTCAGCGGCAACGGCTACGCCGGCCTGTCCGAACTCGCGCTGTTTTACATCGGCGGCATCATCAAACATGCCAAGGCCCTGAACGCGATCACCAATCCCGGAACCAACTCGTACAAGCGCCTGGTGCCCGGTTTCGAGGCCCCGATCAACCTCGCCTACTCCGCGAAAAACCGCTCGGCCTCGATTCGTATCCCGCATGTGGCCAATCCGAAGGCGCGCCGCATCGAAGTGCGCTTCCCGGATCCGACAGCGAACCCGTACCTGGCATTCACCGCGATGATGATGGCCGGGCTCGACGGCATCCAGAACAAGATTCACCCCGGCGACGCCGTGGACAAGAATCTCTATGACTTGCCGCCGGAAGAAGCGAAAAAAGTGCCGAATGTTTGCTCGTCGCTGGATCAGGCGCTGGAACACCTCGACAAGGATCGCGAGTTCCTGACCCGCGGTGGTGTCTTCTCCAACGACATGATTGATGCCTACATCGACCTGAAGATGGAGGAAGTCACCGCCTTCCGCATGACCACGCACCCGCTGGAGTTCCAGCTCTACTACAGCCTTTGATCATCGAGGTTGCGACAAAAGGGCGGGCCCTTGCCCGCCCTTTTGTTTTCCGCAGGCTGTGACGTTTGCAATTGCTACTTTTCCTTTGCTGACATAGACTTAGCGAGCCATTCCGATGTTGCCAGCGGCGAAGTTGAAATTACTGTTCGCGCGCGCCGCGCCCCTAAAAGCAACCGGGCCGCATGCGGGTTTATCCGAGGCCGAAGATGCACTTGCCCCTGCCTTCCCAGTCCCAGTCTTGTTCAATGCTGCTGTTGTGCGCCCTGGCGCTGCCTGTCCACGCCGAAATCTGGGAATGCATCGACCGCGACGGCAACAAGCGGTTCACCAACGTCAAATCCGAGGCGGCGGGCTGCAAGCCGATGAATCTGCCGCCGGTGAGCACCGTGCCTGCGCCAAAGCCGGGTGCGGGCAAACCCGCGGCACCGGCGTCTGCCGCGAGCGGCGGCGATTTTCCCAAGGTCGACCCCTCGACCCAGCAGCAGCGCGACAGTGGCCGGCGCAAGATTCTCGAGCAGGAACTTTCCAACGAGGAACGGCTGCTCGAGCAGGCGCGTCGCGATCTGGCCGAACAGGAAGCCACCCGGCTGGGCAACGAGCGCAACTACCAGCGCGTGCTGGAGCGCCTCGAGCCGTTCAAGAAAAAAGTGGCCTTGCACGAGAACAACATCGCCAACCTGCGCAAGGAAATCGGCGCCCTGCGCTGAGTCTGCGTGCCGCGTCCCGCGGCACGCTTGGTGCTGGCCTGCATCTTGCTCATGGATGCGGAGTGCGTTGATGAACGCCACCGCGACAGCAGGCCCGCTCGCCGGACTGGATCAGTTGGCCACCGCGGTGGTTGTAATCGACGACGGGCAATCCGTCCTCTACATGAATCCTTCCGCCGAAAATCTGTTCGAGCTGTCGCAGTCCAGCGTGGCCGGCCTGACGCTGGAGCGTCTGCTCGGCGAGAACGCCGTGCTCGGCGCCGCGATCAACCAGTCGCGGGTCAATCATGCGGCCTACACTGAACATGAGCTGGAGATCACCGCCAACGGCCGCCAGCGGCTGAATCTGGCCTGCACGGTGTGCCCCGCCGAATTTCCCGGTCAGGGGCCGTCGATGCTGCTCGAATTCCGCCAGATCGACCGCCAATTGCGTGTCGAGCGTGAAGCGCGGCTGCTCGAGCAAAGCCAGGCCCACCGCGACCTGATCCGCAACCTCGCCCACGAAATCAAGAATCCGCTGGGCGGCATCCGCGGCGCGGCCCAACTGCTCGACCGCGAGCTGGAGCGTCCGGGGTTGCACGAATACACACAGGTCATCATCAAGGAGTCCGACCGTCTGCAATCGCTGATGGACCGTCTGTTGACGCCGCACCGCCTGCCGCTGCCCGGGCCGGTGAACATCCACGAAGTACTGGAGCGCGTGCGCAGCGTGATGGTGGCCGAGTTCTCCGGCATCACGGTGCGCCGTGACTATGACACCAGCCTGCCGCTGCTCACCGGCGACCGCGAGCAGCTGATCCAGGTGGTGCTCAACATCGTACGCAACGCCGCGCAGGCAATCAAGGGTGCGGGGACGGCCCATGGCGAAATCCGGCTGCGCACACGGGTTGCGCGCCAGGTCACGCTGTCCCGCCGCCGCTACCGCCATGCCGTGCAGATCGACATCTGCGACAACGGCCCCGGTATCCCCGAAAACATGAAGGAGCGTGTGTTTCAGCCGCTGATTTCCGGCCGTGAAGGCGGCAGCGGCCTCGGCCTTACCATTGCGCATAACTTCATCACCCAGCACCGCGGCACGATCACCTTTGACAGCGCGCCCGGTAAAACCTGCTTTACGCTGCTGCTGCCGGTGCAGGACGACGCCCGGCCCGCCGCGCAGCATTGACTGAAAAAACAATGAAAGAAACAAGATCATGAAACCTGTCTGGATCATCGACGATGATCGTTCCATCCGCTGGGTGTTCGAAAAGGCGCTGACGCGCGAGAACATCGCCTTCAAGGCATTTTCCTCGGCGCGCGAGGCGCTGACCGCACTCGACGACGAAGTGCCGCAGGTGGTGGTCAGCGACATTCGCATGCCCGGAGAGTCCGGGCTCGAGCTGCTGCAGCAGGCCAAGGCCAAACACCCTGCGCTGCCGGTGATCATCATGACCGCGTACTCCGACCTGGAAAGCGCGGTCACCGCATTCCAGGGCGGCGCCTATGAATATCTGCCCAAACCTTTTGATGTCGATCACGCGGTGGAGTTGATTCGCCGAGCGATGGATGAAAGCGTACGCCAGGATTCGACCGGTGAAGTGGTCGAATCGATGCCGGAAATGCTCGGCCAGGCGCCTGCGATGCAGGAGGTTTTTCGTGCCATCGGCCGCCTGTCACAGTCCCATGCCACGGTGATGATCACCGGTGAGTCGGGCAGCGGCAAGGAGTTGGTGGCGAGTGCGCTGCACCGCCACAGTCCGCGTGCCGGTCGTCCGTTCATTGCCATCAATACCGCGGCGATCCCGAAGGAATTGCTGGAATCCGAACTGTTCGGCCATGAGCGTGGTGCCTTCACCGGCGCGCAGAACATGCGCCGCGGCCGTTTCGAGCAGGCCGAGGGCGGCACGCTGTTCCTCGACGAGATCGGTGACATGCCGCAGGAGCTGCAGACGCGGCTGTTGCGCGTGTTGTCCGACGGCCATTTCTACCGCGTCGGCGGCCACCAGCCGATCAAGGCCAATGTGCGCGTGATTGCGGCCACCCACCAGGACCTTGAGGCAAGGGTCAAGCAGGGCCTGTTCCGTGAAGACCTGTTCCACCGCCTCAACGTGATCCGTCTGCGCCTGCCGCCCCTGCGAGAGCGGCGCGAGGACATTCCGCTGCTGGCGCGGCATTTCCTGCAGAAAAGCGCGCGTGACCTCGGCGTCGAGCCGAAGCGACTGTCGGAGGCGACGCTGAATTACGTCGCGATGCAGGATCTGCCGGGCAACGTGCGCCAGCTCGAAAATCTCTGCCACTGGCTGACCGTGATGGCGCCGGCGGCGATGATCGAGGTCAAGGATCTGCCGCCGGAAATGCGCAGCGAAGCAGTGGTTGCCGGCACCGAAGACTGGGCTGCCGCGCTGGGCCGCGAAGCCGAGCTGCGCCTGCATCGTGGCCAAACCGCGATCATGGACGAGTTGACCCAGCAGTTTGAACGTACGCTGATCCTGAAGGCGCTGGCGCAGACCGGAGGCCGGCGCATCGAGGCCGCGCAACTGCTGGGCCTGGGCCGCAATACGCTGACTCGAAAAATCCAGGAACTGAAACTCGAGCCGGGCCGCGGCGAGGAAGCGTGAAGCTGGCCTAGACCGTGAATTCAGCGACCACGGGTGCGTGGTCCGAAGGTCGTTCATTACCGCGCGGCACAGTGTCGATGGTGGATGCCGTGCAGCCTGCCGCCAGCGGCTTTGAAGCGAGGATGTGGTCGATGCGCAGCCCCATCTTGCGGCGAAAGGCGTTCATCCGGTAATCCCACCAGGAGTACGAGCGTTCCGGCTGTTCGAAATGGCGGAAGGTGTCGCTCAAACCCAAAGCCAGCAGCGCCTGAAAGGCCGCACGTTCGGCGTCGCTGCACAGCACCTTGCCGGCCCAGGCCTGCGGGTCGTGGACATCGGCATCGGCCGGCGCGATGTTGAAGTCGCCGAGCAGCGCAAGTTTCGGGTAACGCTGCAGTTCATCGCGCAGCCATGTGGTCAGTGCCGCATACCACTCGAGCTTGTAGCGGTACTTGTCGGATTCCACCGACTCGCCGTTGGGCATATAGCCGCAAACCACACGTACACCGTCGAGCGTGGCGGCGATCATCCGTTTCTGCGGATCGTTGTAGCCGGGAATGCCCGCGACCACATCATCCGCCGGCCTGCGGCTGAGGATGGCAACGCCGTTGTAGGTTTTCTGGCCGCTGAACACCACGTGATAACCCGCGGCCTCGATGTCGGCGCGAGGAAAATTGTGATCTTCGAGCTTGGTTTCCTGCAGGCACAGCGCGTCTGGCTGATGTTGCTCCAGCCAGGCCAGAACCTGCGGCAGGCGTACCTTAAGCGAGTTGACGTTCCACGCTGCCAGCTTCACGGCGCAGGTGCCGCTGTCGGCGCTGCCGCTCCTGCTCCAGCCGGAGTGCCGGGTGCAGCTGCCGCGGGTGCTTCAGCCGGTGCCGGTTTTGCTGCGGGTGCTGCCACCGGCCTGGGCTGCGGTTTGGCGCCGATCACCACGCGCGGATAACCTGCGGCATCCAGCGCCGAATCCCAGGCGCCCTCTTCATAACCGCGCAGCGCCTGGCGGCCGACAAACAGCAGCGGCACTTCGAGACGACCGTCGGTGAGTTTCTTGTAGGTTTCGATGTCGTCCTGCGGATTACGTTCGCTGAACGGCAGTCCGCGGCGATTGAGGTGGGCACGTGCCTTGGTGCAGCTGTCGCCGCAGTCGGTGACGTAGAGCACCAGCGGAAAATTCTGCACCGCCTGCTGCACGCTGAACGGCAACGTCGAGGTTTCGACCACGCTGCCGCCAACCGTGCGGCGCTCGACTTTCTTCGCGGTGGGGGGCGGCGGCGTGTCGCGCCATTCGACGCGGCCTTTTTCATCGACCCAGCGGTAAAGCTGGGCGGCCTGCGCCGCGGTGGCGACCAGCAGCAGCGTGATCACACAAGCCAGGGTTTTCATCTCGGCACCTCGGTCAGGTCATTGCGGGGCGGCATCACCGCTGATGATAACGTCACGCGGCCTGCAGCGTCATGCCATTGTGTCGCAACAGCGCATCGATCTTCGGTTCGCGGCCGCGGAAGGCAACAAAGGATTCCAGCGCGGGCCGGCTGCCGCCGACACCCAGCACCTCGTCCCAGAAGCGCAGGCCGGTCTTCGCATCAAGCACACCGTTTTCCTCGAACAGGCTGTAGGCGTCGGCCGACAGCACCTCCGCCCATTTGTAGCTGTAGTAACCCGCGGCATAACCGCCGGCAAAAATATGCGAGAAATTGTTCGGGAAGCGGTTGTAGGCGGGCGGGAACAGCACCGCCACTTCCTGGCGCACTTCACTCAGCAATTGCAGCGCGGTCCTGCCGCCGGCCGGATCGAAATCATGGTGCAGCAGCAGGTCGAACAGCGCGAACTCGATCTGGCGCATGGTCTGCAGCCCGCTCTGGAAGTTCTTGGCCGCGATCATCTTGTCGAACAGTGCTTTGGGCAGTGTTTTGCCGCTGTCGGCGTGGCGGGTCATCGGCTGCACCACGCTCCATTCCCAGCAGAAGTTTTCCATGAACTGGCTGGGCAGCTCGACGGCATCCCATTCGACGCCGTTGATGCCGGAGACGCCGAGGTAATCAACGCGGGTCAGCAGGTGATGCAGGCCGTGGCCGAACTCGTGGAACAGCGTGATCACCTCGTCGTGGGTGAACAGCGCGGGTTTTCCGCCAACCGGAGCCGAAAAATTGCAGTTCAGATAGGCCGCCGGGGTCTGCGTGCCGGCCGCAGTGGCGCGGCGGGTGATCGCGTCGTCCATCCATGCGCCGCCGCGTTTGGTCGGACGCGCATAGAGGTCGAGGTAGAACTGGCCGACCAGCGCGCCGGCCTTGTCGCGGATCGAAAAAAAGCGCACGTCGGGGCTCCAGACCGGCGCCTCGGCCGGACTGATGTTCAGACCGAACAGGGTTTCGACGACCTTGAACATGCCGGGGAGCACCGTGGTTTCCGGGAAGTACTGCTTGACCTCGTTTTCGGAGAAGGCGTAACGCGCGCCGCGCAGCTTCTCCGAGACATAGGCAATGTCCCAGGCTTCGAGTGCGGCCATGCCGAGTTCCTTGTCGGCAAATTCGCGCAACTCGGCCAGATCGCGTTGGGCATGAGGCTTGGCGCGTACGGCGAGATCGCGCAGGAACTGCATCACCTGCTGCGGTGTGTCGGCCATCTTCGCTTCCAGCGAATATTCGGCGTAGCTGCCGAAACCAAGCAGCTGCGCCATTTCGCGGCGCAGCGCGACGATTTCGGCGATCAGCGGCGTGTTGTCGAGTTTGGCATCGCCGAATTCGGCGGCACGGGTGACGTAGGCGTGGTACATGCGTTCGCGCAGGGCGCGGTCGTCGGCATACTGAAGCACCGGCAGGTATGAGGGTGCATGCAGTGTGAATTTCCAGCCGTCCCTGCCGTCGGCCTGCGCGGCTTCACGCGCCGCTTCGCGGGCGTCGTCCGGCAGTCCGGCGAGGCCGGTTTCGTCAGTGATGAAATGCGACCAGGCATTGGTCGCGTCGAGCAGGTTGTCGCTGAAGCGCGAGCCGAGCATTGACAGCCGGTCGCGGATTTCGGTGTAGCGCGGCCGCTTGTCCGCAGCCAGCTCGGCACCGCCGAGGCGGAAGTCGCGCACCTCGTTGTCGACGATTTTTTTCTGTGCTGTGGACAGCGTGGTGAAAGTGGCGGACGAGCGCA
Organism: Betaproteobacteria bacterium Ga0077527; assembly: GCA_001464815.1. Classification (GTDB taxonomy): domain Bacteria; phylum Pseudomonadota; class Gammaproteobacteria; order Burkholderiales; family SG8-41. The sequence goes on from LNDW01000023.1 coordinate 25,035, forward strand.
GTGCCTTGAATTTTTTGTACAGCCCTTCATGCTGGCCGAGCTCGGTGTAGTACTGCGAGATCTTCGGCAGGTTGCCGTTGTAGGCCTCGCGCAGCTCCGGGCTGTTCACCACCGCATTGAGATGGCCGACCTGGCCCCAGGCGCGGTGCAGGTGTTCATTGGCATCTTCCAGGGGGCCGGCGAAATTTTCCCAGGTCGGTGCCGCGCTGTCGGCGGCAAGCCGCGCGATCAACGCGCGGTTCTCCGCCAGCAGCTGGTCCACCGCCGGCGCAACCAGCTCCGGTTTGAAATCGGCAAAGCGGGGCAGGCCCGAAACATCGAGTAGGGGATTCATCATCGGATTTAATCAGGAAGACAGAAAAAGGAACAACGAACAGCATGGACAGCAGCAGACACGGGGTCAGACCACAACTCGGGCCGCGAGTTTAGCAGCCTCCGCCCATTGTGGCGCCCGGAAGATTCTATAAATTATTGATTTTATTGACTATTTTCTTTCGAATACGAGATTGCCGCTGACCAGTGTGTGGGACACACGGCCGCGCAGCTCGTAGCCGGAGAAGGGCGTGTTCTTGCCCAGGCTGTGTAATGCCGACGGTTCGACGCGCCAGTCGGCTGCGGGATCGAAGATGCAGGCGTCGGCGGTGGCGCCAACACCAAGGTGTCCGGCGTCGATGCCGAGGATCGCCGCCGGTTTTGCCGTGATGTGGGCGATGGCGGCGGCGAGCGGCAGTTTTGATTCGGTGGCCCACTTCAGTGCCAGCGGCAGCAGCAGTTCAACGCCGGTGGCGCCGGATTCGGCTTCCGAAAAAGGCAGTTGTTTGGCGTCTTCATCCACCGGCGTGTGGTCGGAGCACAACGCATCGATGGTGCCGTCGGAGAGGCCGGCGCGCAGTGCATCGCGGTCCCGCTGGCTGCGCAGCGGCGGCGTCAGGTTGCAGTTCGGATCGAAGTAGCCGATGTCCATCTCCGAGAGATGGGCGTGATGGATGCCGATGTCGCAGGTCACCGCGATGCCGCGTGATTTTGCCTCGCGCACCATCGCCACGCCCTCCGCGGAGGACAGCCTTGCGATATGGATGCGCGCGCCGGTCTGGCGCGCCACCAGCAGGATCGTTGAAAGTGCCACGGTTTCGGCGATCACCGGAATCGCCGGCAGGCCGAGGCGGGTGGCGACCTCGCCTTCGTGGGCCACACCGTGACGCGACAGCGCCGGGTCCTGTGCGCGCAGCCATACCGGAAAACCGAAGGTCGCCGCGTACTGCAGCGCATGCAGCAGCACCTGGCTGTCGGCAAACGGCGCGTCGGCCTGCGAGAAGGCCACGCAGCCGGCATCACGCAACTCGGCCATCTCGGTCAGGTTCTTGCCCTTGAGGCCTGTGGTCAGCGCACCCACCGGATAGAGGTGCGCCTGGTTCAGGTTTTTCGCGCTGAACTTGAGCATTTCCACCAGTCCCGGCTCGTCGAGCGGCGGATCGGTGTCGGGCGGGCAGGCGAGGCTGGTCACTCCGCCGGCAATAGCGGCCTTCATTTCGGTTTCCAGCGTCGCCAGATATTCGAAGCCCGGCTCGCGCAGCCGCACTGCGAGGTCGACCAGGCCCGGGCACACCACCTTGCCGGTGGCATCGATTACCCGGTTCGCGCTGAAGCCCGCCGGCGCGTCGCCGATGGCAACGACCTTGCCTGCGGCAATGAACACATCGCGCTGGGTGTCGACGCCGTGTTTGGGGTCGATCAGGCGGCCGGATTTGATATGAATCTTCATCGGCTCAGTTCCCCGCCAGTATGCTCATCACGGCCATGCGGACCGCGATGCCGAAGGTGACCTGGGGCAGAATCACCGACTGCTTGCCGTCGGCGACACTGGAGTCGATCTCGACGCCGCGGTTCATCGGGCCGGGGTGGAGCACGATGGCATCGGCTTTGGCGAGCGCCAGCTTGTCTTCGGTGAGGCCGTAGTATTTGTAGAACTCCTGCGCCGAGGGCAGCAGGGCGCCGTTCATGCGTTCGTTCTGCAGGCGAAGCATCATCACCACGTCGACATCCTTGAGCCCCTCGCGCATGTCGCCGTAGACCTGCACGCCGAGGCGGCCGACATCCGCCGGCAGCAGCGTCTTCGGGCCGATGACGCGGATTTCAGGGCAACCGAGTGTGGTCAGCGCATGGATCTGCGAGCGTGCCACCCGCGAGTGCAGGATGTCGCCGACGATCGCCACGCGCAGTTTGGTGAAGTCGCCCTTGTAGTGGCGGATGGTGTACATGTCGAGCAGGCCCTGCGTCGGGTGCGAGTGCCGCCCGTCGCCGGCGTTGATGACATGGATGTCGGGCGCGACGTGTTTGGCGATCAGGTACGGCGCGCCGCTGGCGGCGTGGCGCACGATGAACATGTCGGCCTGCATTGCCGCCAGGTTGGCCACGGTATCGAGCACGGTCTCGCCCTTGCTCTGCGAGGACACATTGATCGCGAGATTGATGACGTCGGCGGAGAGCCGCTTGGCGGCGATCTCGAAGGTGGTGCGGGTGCGCGTCGAAGCTTCGAAAAACAGGTTGAACACCGCCTTGCCGCGCAGCAGCGGCACCTTCTTCACCTCACGCTGGGTGACACCGACGAAAGACTCCGCGGTATCGAGGATCTGGCGCAACACCCCGGCCGGCAGGCCTTCCAGAGAAAGCAGGTGGTGCAGCTCGCCGTTTTTGTTGAGCTGCGGGTTGGCAGGATCAAGCCACATGCGCGTTTCCGTGTGTAAGTTCGAGCCCCAGCCTTCCCGCGGCATCACGATGCAGCTCGATGCTGCCGCCTTCAGCGATGACCACTTCGGCGCCGACAAAATCGGCGGCGATCGGCAGCTCGCGGCCGCCGCGGTCGACCAGCGCCGCCAGCCGGATGCGCTCCGGGCGGCCGTAATCGAACAGTTCGTTCATCGCGGCGCGGATGGTGCGTCCGGTGTAGAGCACGTCATCGACGATGATCACGTCGCAACCGTCGATGTCGAAGGGAATGTCGGAACTCTTGACGTTGCGGCGCAGGCCCTTGCGGCTGAAGTCGTCGCGGTAAAAGGAAACGTCGAGGGTGCCGAGCGGCAGTTTCAGGCCCAGCGCGGCATGCAGGCGCTCGGCGAGCCATACGCCGCCGGTATAAATGCCAACCAGCCCGGTGGCGGGCCCGACTGCGGGCCGCATCCGGTCGGTCAGTGACGCGAGCAGGGACTCGGCGTCGGGGAGCGGGTTAACCGGCATGACAGTGGCTCATGTGCGGGCCGAAGCCTAACACAATCACCCCGCGGATTCATCACGTAATAAGCAGCGCGCAATCAGTGTCGCGGCGGGGGTTTCAGGGCGCTGGGGTGGTGAACCAGGTGCGCAGGATTTCGGTGGCGGCGGCCGAGTCGAGCCGGCTGTCGCGCTGGCCGCCGCTGAGTCCGGCCTCGCGCAGCGCCGACTCGGCGGCTTGCGAGGTCAGCCGTTCGTCGACATAGGCCACCGGCAGGTTGAAACGTCCGTGCAGGCGCTGGCCGAAACGGCGTGCAAGCCGCCCGGTCTCGTGCGGCGCGCCATCGGCATGGCTGGCCACACCGACCAACAGCAGCACCGGTTTCCACTCGGAGATCAGGGCGGAAATCGCGGCAAAACGGCGGTCATTGTCCTCGGCGGCGATCACGGCCAGGGCGTGCGGGATGCCGAGTTCGATTTCGCCGACCGCGACCCCGACACGTTTTTCGCCGAAATCGAAGGCCAGCACCGCGCCTTTTGCTGCTTGCGCGTTCACGCGTGGCCGGCGACGTCCGACAGGTTGGCGTAGTCGATGCCGAGCAGTTGCATCGCCGCCGGCAGGCGTTCTTCGGCCGGCATGTCGAAGAGGATGCCTGGCTGCGCCGGCACTGTGAGCCAGGCATTTTGCGCCAGTTCGTGCTCAAGCTGGCCCGGAGCCCAGCCGGCGTAGCCGAGCGTGACCAGGATATGTTCGGGGCCGGAGCCGCGGGCCACCGCTTCCAGAATATCCTTGGAGGTGGTGAGGCCCATGTCACCGCTGACTCCCAGTGTCGACTGCCACTGGCCCACCGGCCGGTGCAGCACGAAGCCGCGGTCAACCTGCACCGGTCCGCCGAAATGCACCGGCACCGACCTGAAATTGCCGTCGGCGCTGATTTTCACCTGCTCAAGCAGGCTGTGCAGATTGAGGTCGATCGGGCGGTTGACCACGATGCCGAGCGCACCGTTTTCGTTGTGTTCGCAGACCAGCGTCAGTGTGCGTGAAAAATGCGGATCAACCATGGCCGGCATGGCGATCAGGAAGTGCTGGGTCAGGTCAACGCTGGTCATGGTTGGTCATTGAAAATGTGGTGATCATTGTAAGGCCGGGTGACAGGCGCCACAATTGATGCAGCCTGTTAATGTGATCCGCGCTGATTTCCCTTGATGTCTTTTGCCGCTTTTACTTCAGACCCGCGAAACCGCGCCGGGTTCAGGACGATGTGATGAGCCGTTTTGATGCCGCGCTGATGTGGTTCCGCCGCGACCTGCGCCGTGATGACAATGCCGCCCTGTATGCCGCGCTGAAGGCGTCGCGCCGCGTCTTCTGCGTGTTTGTCTATGATCGCGAAATCCTCGACGCGCTGCCCTCGCGCAGCGACCGCCGGGTCGAGTTCATCGAGCAGTCGGTCACCGAACTGGCCGGCTTGCTTGAAGCCGATGGCGGGCGGCTGGTCACGCTGCACGGTGTTGCGAAAGAAGAGATTCCGCGCCTTGCGCAACAACTCGGTGTTCAGGCCGTGTTCGCCAACCGTGATTATGAGCCGCAGGCCGTCGCGCGTGATGCCGCGGTTGCCGCCGCGCTGAAAGCGGCGGGCATCGAGTTCATCACCCGCAAGGACCAGGTGATTTTCGAGCAGGACGAGGTGATGACACTGGGCGGCACGCCGTTTTCGGTGTTCACGCCATACAAGAATGCCTGGCTGAAAAAACTTGAACTGTTTTACGTCAAGGCTTATCCGGTCGCGGATTACATCAAGGGCCTCGCGCCGGCGCCGGGCAAAGATCGGCACCTGAAGCTTGCCGATATCGGCTTTGAAAAAACCAACATCGGCTCGCTGGGTATCGCCGGCGGTGTTGCCGCCGCACAAAAACTGTTGACCGAATTTTCATCACGCATGGCGCGTTACCGCGACGCCCGCGACTTTCCGGCGAAAAAAGGCCCGTCCTACCTGTCGGTGCATCTGCGTTTCGGCACAATCTCTGTGCGCGAACTCGCCCGTGCGGCCTGGCCGGGCAGCGGCGGGCAGCGCAGCGAAGGTGCCGCGACCTGGCTGTCGGAGCTGGTGTGGCGCGATTTCTATTTCATGATCCTGCACCACCATCCGCGGGTGGTGACGAAAGCCTTCAAGCCGGCTTACGACGCGATTCGCTGGCCCAACGACAAAAAACTGTTCAGGGCATGGTGCGAGGCACGCACCGGTTATCCGATCGTCGATGCCGCGATGCGCCAGATCAACCAGACCGGCTACATGCACAACCGCCTGCGCATGATCGTCGCCTCTTTTCTGGTCAAGGATCTGCTGGTCGACTGGCGCTGGGGTGAACGTTATTTTGCCGAACACCTCAACGATTTTGATCTGGCTGCCAACAACGGGGGCTGGCAATGGGCGGCCTCCACCGGCTGCGATGCGCAGCCGTATTTCCGCATTTTCAACCCGGTGTCGCAGTCGCAGCGCTTCGATGCCGATGGCGCGTTCATCCGCCGTTACCTGCCGGAACTCAAGGATTGCGACAACAAGGCGATACACGCGCCGTGGCTGATGACGCCGCTGGAGCAGCAGGCCGCCGGTGTCGTGATCGGCCGCGACTATCCTGCGCCGGTGGTCGAACACGCCACGGCGCGGCTGCAGGCGCTGGAGCTGTTCAAGGCGGTCAAGGGCTGAGCAGGGTGCGCCTGCCGGTCCCCGTTTGGCTTACTTGCGCCAGAACACCGGCGTGAACACCACCAGCACGGTGAAAAGTTCGAGGCGACCGAGCAGCATGGCGAAGGTGCAGACCCAGGTCTGGAAGTCATCAAGCACCGCATAGGTGGTCGCCGGACCGACTTCGTTCAGTCCCGGCCCCATGTTGTTGAGGCTTGCCACCACGGCACTGAAAGCGGTCAGCACGTCGAGTCCCGAAGCCGTCATCACCAGTGTCAGCACCACGATGCTGGCGATGTAGATGAACAGGAAGGCGAGCACCGCAAAAATCACCTTGTTGTCGATGACGTGGCCGGAAAGCTTGGCTGGCATCACTGCTGTGGGGTGCAGCAATTTGACGAATTCCCGGTAGACCTGGACGTAGAGCAAACGCGCGCGGATCATCTTTATGCCGCCGCCAGTGGAGCCGGAGCAGGAGGCGAAGCTGCACAGGAACAACATCCACAGCGGCGCGAAGATCGGCCATTCGTTGAAGTCGGTGCTGGCGTAGCCGGTGGTGGTGGCAATCGAAATCACGTTGAAGCTGGCGTAGCGCAAGGCGGTCAGGAAATCCGAATAAGTATCCTTGAATACCAGAAAGGCGGCGATCAGCAGGCAGCTGGCCAGCATCACACCAAGACACCAGATGATTTCCGGATCGCCGCGGTAGGGCTGCAGGCTGCGGTTGCGCAATGCGAGAAAGTGGGTGCCGAAGTTGATGCTGGCGATCAGCATGAACAGGATCGCCACGGATTCGATCAGCGGTGAGTTCCAGTGCGCGAAGCTGGCGTCGTGGCTGGAAAAGCCGCCCAGGCCCATGGTCGAGAACATGTGCACGACCGCATCGAACCAGCTCATGCCGGCGCCGCGGTAGGCGAGTACACAAGCCAGCGAAATCAGCGCGTAGACCACCCACAGGCCCTTTGCCGTTTCGGTGATGCGTGGTGTCAGTTTCTCGTCCTTCATCGGCCCCGGGGTTTCGGCCTTGAAAATCTGCCGGCCCCCGACGCCGAGTAACGGCAGAATTGCCACTGCAAGCACGATCAGGCCCATGCCGCCGAGCCATACCAGCAGGCAGCGCCAGAAGTTGATCGATGGTTCCAGTGTGTCGAGCCCGGAGAGCACCGTGGCGCCGGTGGTGGTAAGCCCCGACATGGTTTCGAAATAGGCGTCGGTGAAACTCAGCCCCGGTATCACCATCAGCAGCGGCAGCGTGGCGAAGGCGGCGCCGCCGCACCAGGCGAGCACGACAAGCAGGATGCCGTCGCGCGAGGTCAGCTCGTCCTTGCGCTTGCGGGTGGAAATCCACATTGCGAAGCCGGCGGCAAAATTCACCGCCATCGAGATTGCGAAGGCCTGGATTGCCCCGTCGTTGTAATAGAACGACACAGCAATCGGCAGCAGATGCGACAGGCTCATCACCATCGCGATCAGCCCGAGCAGGGGCGCGACGGTCAGCAGCGCGCTCACAGGAAGCCGACGCCCACCTGGAACAGCTTCTCGACCTTGGGCATCATCTTCTTGTTGATCACGAACACGATGACATGGTCGTCAGGCTCGATCACGAGGTCGTGGTGGGCGATAAGCACTTCGTGCTCGTTGCGCTTTTTGTCGGCCTCCCCGCGTTCCCGGGTACGCACGACCGCGCCGATGGTTGCACCCTTGGGCAGATCGATTTCCTCGATGCGCCGGCCCACCACCTTCGACGATTTCGGGTCGCCATGGGCGACCAGTTCCAGCGCCTCGGCGGCGCCTCGGCGCAGGCTGTGCACCGCGACGCAGTCGCCCTGTCGCACGTGGGCGAGCAGGGTGCCGATGGTGGTCTGCGCCGGAGAGATCGCGATGTCGATCTGGCCGGCCTGCACCAGGTTGACGTAGGAGCTGCGGTTGATCAGGGCCACCACGCGGCGCGCGCCCATGCGCTTGGCGAGCAGCGAGGACATGATGTTGTTCTCGTCATCGTTGGTCAGCGCGCAATAGATGTCCATGTCACCGATGTTCTCGGTCTGCAGCAGTTCCTCGTCGGTGACGTCACCGACCAGCACCAGTGTCCTGCCGAGGTCGGCGGCGAGTGCTTCGGCGCTTTTGCGGTTGTACTCGATCAGCTTGACTTCGTATTTTTCCTCGAGGGCCGCAGCCAGGCGTCGGCCGATGTTGCCGCCGCCGCCGATCATCACCCGCTTCACCGGCTTGTCCATGCGCCGCAGCTCGCGCATCACGCCGCGTATGTGTTCCGTGGCTGCGACGAAGAACACTTCATCACCCGCTTCGATCACGGTCGTGGCGTCGGGAATGATCGGGCTGTCCTGGCGGAAGATCGCCGCGACCCGAGTGTCGAGATTTGGTAGATGCTTGCGAATGGTCTGCAGTTCCTGTCCGACCAGCGGTCCGCCGTGGAAGGCGCGTACACCGACGAGGCTGACACGGCCGTCCGCAAATTCCAGCACCTGCAGTGATTCCGGAAATTCGATCAGCTTGGCGATGTAGTCGGTAAGAATCTGCTCGGGGCAGATCACCGTGTCCACGGCGAAGTTTTCCGCGGTGAACATTTCCGGGTGCGACAGGTAATCAGCGGCACGGATGCGCGCGATTTTGGTCGGCACATTGAACATCGTCGCCGCCAGCTTGCAGGCGACGAGGTTGGTTTCGTCGCTCTGGGTCACCGCGAGGATCAGGTCGGCGTCGCGCGCGCCGGCGCGGGCGAGGATTTCTGGATGTCCGGCGTTGCCGACCACGGTGCGCAGGTCGAGACGGTCCTGCAGTTTGCGCAGCCGTGCAGGGTCGGTATCGACGACGGTGATGTCGTTGGCTTCAGAGACCAGATTTTCGGCGACCGAGCTGCCGACGCGGCCGGCGCCGAGTATGACGATGCGCAAAACAGTTTCTCCCTGGGGGTTGCGCGGCGGTTGCGGCCCTGTCTTGTCCTTGTTGCGTGCCGATAGTGTTCCGAAGCCGGCGCGGGCACAGCGCCGGGCGGCGGCATTGTAACCCGCAAGCTGCGTCTGCAAGGGGGTGCTGTGGCATAATCACCACTCTGCCGGATGATGCTAAGCCTTTGAACAGAATATACTTTTCGGACCAGATCCCGGCGCATGGCCGGTGCCGGCTACCGGCGGCGAAAGCCCACCACATTGCCCATGTGCTGCGCCTCGCGGCAGGTGACGCAGTGGTGCTGTTTGATGGCCGCGGCGCGGCCTGGGACGCGGTGATCACGACCATGACCCGCGGCGAAGTCGAGGTGCAGATCGGCGCGGCGCGCGACGAGAATCGCGAATCACCGTTGCCGGTGACGCTGGCCCAGGCGGTGTCCAGCGGCGAGCGCATGGACTACACCATCCAGAAAGCGGTCGAGTTGGGTGTCAGTGCCATTCAACCGCTGATGGCGGAGCGCTGCGTGGTGCGGCTGTCGGGTGAACGCGCGGCGAAGCGCGTCGCGCACTGGCAGGCGGTGGTAAACAGCGCCTGTGAGCAATGCGGTCGCAACACCGTGCCCGAAGTGCGCCCCCTGCTCGGATTGCGCGAATGGCTGGATGCCGCGGCGGCTCAGCCGGGCCTGCGCCTGCTGCTGGCGCCGCAGGCGACACTGCGCCTGCTTGAACTGGAGCGCCCGGCGGTAGTGACCATGCTTGCCGGTCCTGAAGGCGGTTTTGCCGAAGGTGAAATCGCTGACGTACTGCGCGCCGGTTTTCAGGCGTTGCGCCTCGGGCCACGCGTGCTGCGCACCGAAACCGCGGCGGTTGCGCTGCTGGCGGCAATGCAGGCGCAGTGGGGCGATTTCTGAAGCGTCGGCTTTCCCCCGACCGGGAAAGCGCATATCATTGATTTGATGATGTAATTTTCCTGCCTCCCGATACCGATGACCAGCGAAGCCCGCGGCGACACGCCGCCAGAAATTGACAGAGAAAAACGCCGCGGCAGCCGTCCGCGGCTGTCGGCGCAGGATCGTTTCATCGACTGGTTCCAGTCAGTGGCGCCGTATATCCATGCCTTTCGCGGCAAGGTCTTTGTCATCGGCTTCGGTGGCGAGGTGGTCGATGACGGCCGTTTTTTTCACCTGACCCACGATCTGAACCTGCTCGCCGCGCTGGGCGTGAAGCTGGTGCTGGTGCACGGCTCAAGGCCGCAGATCGAGGCCAAACTGAAGGCGCAGAAAATCCGCAGCCGCTTTTGCGGCAAGCTGCGCATCACCGACGGTCCGGCACTGGAAGCGGCGATGGAAGTTACCGGCAAGCTGCGCGTGCAGATCGAGGCGCTGCTGTCGATGGGCCTGCCCAATTCGCCGATGGCCGGGGCGCACATCCGTGTGGCCGGCGGCAACTTTGTCACCGCCAAGCCGATCGGCGTGGTCGATGGCATCGACCTGATGCACACCGGTGAAGTGCGCAAGATCGACGCGGTGGCAATCGAGCGGCGGCTGAAGGACGACGAGCTGGTGGTGCTGCCCTCGCTCGGCTATTCGCCGACCGGCGAAGTGTTCAACCTGGCGATGCCCGACGTTGCTGCGGCAACCGCGGTGGCGCTGAAGGCGGACAAGCTGATTTTCATGATGGATGCGGTGGGTGTGCAGGGCCGCCGCGGCGAGCTGTTGCGCGAACTGACGGTGCGCGAGGCGGGCAATCTGCTGGCGCGCGGCCGGGTGCCGCAATCGGATGAGGTTGCCAGCTACCTGCCGGCGGCGGTGCGCGCCTGCGAGCAGGGTGTCGGCCGCACCCACCTGATTTCCGGTCATCTCGATGACAGCCTGCTGCTTGAGCTGTTCACCCACAAAGGGGTGGGCACGCTGGTCACGCCGGATCCGCTGGAGACCCTGCGCCATGCGCGCATCGAGGACATCGGCGGCATTCTCGGCCTGCTCGAACCGCTGGAAAACGAGGGCATCCTGGTCAAGCGCAACCGCGACCTTCTGGAAATGGAGATTGACCGCTTCTGGGTGCTCGAACACGACCGGGTGATCACCGGTTGCGCGGCGCTGTATCCCTTTGCCGACGAGCGCTCGGGCGAACTGGCCGCGCTGGCGGTGCATCCGGATTTCCGCGGCCGCGGCGCCGGCGAGCGTCTGGTCGAGGCAATCGAAAAACGTGCACGGGGCCTGCGCCTGCGCCATCTGTTCGTGCTGACCACCCGCGCCGAGCACTGGTTTGTCGAACGCGGCTTCACCGAAACCGGGGTCGCCGCGCTGCCGCAAAAGAAAAAAGCCCTTTACAACTTCCAGCGCCGTTCGGTGGTGCTCACCAAGCGCTTGTGACGCGTCGCAGCGCCGCTGCAACAATTCCGCAACAATCAAGGTTTATCTTGGAGGACTGAAATGGCACGCCAAGTCGTGTGTGTGAAGCTCAAACGCGAGGCCGAAGGCCTCGATTTTCCGCCCTACCCGGGCCCGCTCGGCAAACGTGTGTTTGACAGCGTTTCCAAGGAAGCGTGGAAGCAATGGCTCGAGCAGCAAAAAATGCTGGTCAACGAGAACCGGCTGAACCTCGCCGACAAAAAAGCCCGTGATTACCTCGCTCAGCAGATGGAAAAGCATTTTTTCGGCGACGGTGCCGACCAGGCCAGCGGCTACGTGCCGCCGCAGTCCTGAGCACAGCCGCGGGCGATATGCGTCATGAACGCTGCCACCCGCCGCACCCGGCGCACGCCGGGCAAGACCGGATTCCCCGCCGAGCACTACCTTAACCGCGAACTCGGTCTGCTTTCGTTCAACCGCCGCGTGCTCGCGCAGGCGGAGAACCCGGAACACCCGCTGCTCGAACGCCTGCGTTTCCTGTGCATCGTCAGCAGCAATCTCGACGAATTCTTCGAAGTTCGGGTTGCCGGCCTGCAGGCCGAGATCGAGGCCGGCAGCGCGCCGGTCAATCCCGACCAGATGCGCGCCGAGCAGGTCTACCGGCTGGTAGCGCTGGAAGCGCATCAGATGGTGGCCCGTCAATACGAGCTGCTCAACAGCGAAATACTGCCCAGCCTTGAACGCGAAGGCATCCGCTTCCTGCGCCGGAGCCAGTTCACGCCGCAGCAGGCGGAGTGGATACGCGGCCATTTCATGCGCGAAGTGATGCCCCTGCTGACGCCGATCGGACTTGATCCGGCGCATCCCTTTCCGCGTGTGCTCAACAAGAGCCTGAACTTCGCAGTCGAACTCGAGGGCAAGGATGCTTTCGGCCGCAATTCCGGCATCGCCATTGTCCAGGCGCCGCGGGTGCTGCCGCGGGTGATCCGCCTGCCGCAGTCCGTGGCCGGCGCCGAATACGACTTTGTGTTCCTGTCCTCGGTGCTGCATGGCCATGTTGGCGAGCTGTTCAACGGCATGAAGGTGCTCGGCTGTTACCAGTTCCGCCTCACCCGCAACAGCGATCTCTTTGTCGATGAGGAAGAGGTCAAGGATCTGCGCGCCGCGTTGCGCGGCGAATTGCCGCAGCGCCATTTCGGCGACGAGGTGCGGCTCGAGGTTGCCGACAGCTGCTCGCCGCAGATCACCGCGTTCCTGCTCAAGCAGTTCATGCTCGACGAGGAGGATCTCTACCGCGTCGATGGTCCGGTGAACCTGGCGCGGGTGATCAGCGTCCCCGACTGGGTGGACCGGCCAGACCTCAAGTTTGCGCAGTTCCGGCCGGGGTTGCCGCAGCGGCTGATCGATGGTCGCGACCTGTTCCAGACCCTCCGCGAGGGCGACCTGCTGCTGCACCATCCGTACCAGTCCTTCCAGCCGGTGATCGGATTCCTGCAGCAGGCTGCGCGCGACCCGGCGGTGGCCGCGATCAAGATGACGGTGTACCGCACCGGTTCGGAATCGGCGCTGATGGAGGAGTTGATCGGCGCGGCGCGCAGCGGCAAGGAAGTGACCGTGGTGCTCGAGCTGATGGCGCGCTTCGACGAAGAGGCCAACATCAACTGGGCGCAGCGCCTCGAGGATGTCGGTGCGCATGTGGTCTACGGCGTAGTCGGCCACAAGACCCACGCCAAGATGATGATGGTGGTGCGCCGCGAGGGTGACGGCCTGCGCCGCTATGTGCACCTGTCCACCGGCAACTACCATCCGCGCACCGCGCGCATCTACACCGATTTCGGCCTGTTCACCGCGCATGAGGAAATCTGCGGCGATGTGGCCCAGGTATTCATGCAACTGACCGGGCTCGGCCGCGCGACGAAGCTGACCCACCTGCTGCAGTCACCGTTCACGCTGCACAAGGAAATGCTGCGCTCGATTGATGCCGAGACCGCCGCGGCCTCCGCGGGGCGTGAAGCACGGATCATCGCCAAGATGAACGCATTGCTCGAGCCCGAAGTGATCGGCGCCCTGTACCGCGCTTCGCAGGCCGGTGTGCAGATCGACCTCATCGTGCGCGGCGTCTGCGCGCTGCGCCCCGGCGTGCCCGGGCTGTCGGACAACATCCGCGTGCGTTCGGTGATCGGCCGCTTCCTCGAGCACACACGCATTTTCTTTTTTCATAACGACGGCGATCCGCGCGTCTACCTGTCAAGCGCCGACTGGATGGGACGAAATTTCTTCGGCCGTGTCGAGGTCTGTTTCCCGGTGCTGGATCCGCTGCTGCGCCAGCGCGTGATCGACGAGGGCCTGCTGCCCTACCTTGAGGACAACAGCCGCGCCTGGATCATGGATGGTGATGGCGCCTACGCCTTGCAGCAGCCGGGGCGCGCCGCTGTTGCGAGCGCGCAGGACCGGCTGCTTGAAAGCCTCTCCCATAAACCCGGTGTCTGAGGCCGTCCGCCGCCCGGGCCGTCGAGTGCCCGCCGGCACCGAAACCGAACTCAAGCTGCGCGTGCCGCCCGCGCAATGGAAGCGGCTGCTGGCTTCCCCTCTGCTGCATGCTGAGCGGGTCGGGCGCGAAATCGAGCTCGAAGCCATCTATTTCGACACGCCGTCACGCGCCTTGTCGCATAACCGCATCGCCTACCGCGTACGCCGCGAAGGCCGGCGCTGGGTGCAGACGCTGAAAGGCGGTGGAGCCGAACAGTCCGGCCTGCATACCCGCATCGAAGTCGAAGCGCCGCTGGCCGATGCAGTACCGCAGCCGCAACAACTGCCGACTAATGCCCAAACCGGGGCCTTGACGGCATTGCTGCGGACCGCACTCGCCAGCGAGACCCTGCAACCGGTGCTGCAGACGCGCATCCGGCGCCACCAGCGAGTGATCACGCCGGGCCGCGGCATCCGCATCGAACTCGCCTTTGACCGCGGTACGATCAGCAGCGGCGGCAAACGCGAGGCCGTCAGCGAACTCGAACTGGAGCTGAAGGCCGGCCCGGTGGAGGCGCTGTTCGATCTCGCCTCAAGGCTGGTTGCAGCGCATGGCCTGACGCTGGAACACCGTTCGAAGGCGGAGCGGGGTTACGTACTGCGCGATGCCGTGCCGCCGCTGCCGGTGAAGGCTCAGGCAGCGTTGATCGACAAGACAATGGATGCCGGCGCCCTGAGCCGCGCGGTGATTGGGGGCGCACTGGCCCAGGTGCAGGCCAACAGCCACGGCGTGCTGTGTCATGACGATCCCGAGTTTCTGCACCAGATGCGTGTCGGACTGCGTCGCCTGCGCTGCGCGATCGACTTGTTTGCACCGCAGCTCGGCGGCGCGCTGGAGACCGAAGCCGCGGCATTGCGTGAGATTGGCCGCGGTCTGTCTGCTGCGCGCGACTGGGATGTGCTGATTGGTGAAATCCTGCCCCAGGTGTTTGTGCAGCCTGCGCCAGGCAGCGCTGCACTGCGTTTGCAGAAGGCCTGCGAAGCAGCCCGGGGCAGTGCCAAGAGAAAAACAGATTTGTTAATAAAATCAATTAGTTATAATCAAACAATGCTGGCACTGGGGCGTCATCTGGCGACGACCCCGGCGGCTGCGGCGAAGGTGCGCAGCGCACAGCAGGTGGCAGCGAAGATCCTCGAGGCGCGCCATGCCCGTGTACTCAAGCGCGGCAAACACCTGCGTCGCCAGGATGACGAGGCGCTGCATCGCCTGCGTATCGCGGTGAAAAAGCTGCGTTATGCGGTGGAGTTTTTCGGCGGTTTGTTCGCCGCGTCGGCAATACAGGCGCAGCGCGCGGCGTTGACGCGGCTGCAGGATATACTGGGCCACATCAACGATGCGGCGGTGACTGCGCCGCGGCTCGATGAAGCACGGCGGCAGGTTTTGCGCGGTGCCCAGAAGAACAGCCGGCGCTGGCCCAAATCCGCAGCACGGGCCGTGATCGAATGGCAGCAGACACTCGCCGCAGCCCAGCGCAAAAAACTGCCGGCCGCGTGGCGTCTTTTCGGGAAGGCGCCGCAGCCCTGGCGCTGACGCTGCGCGGTTTCATCAGTAAAGGCAACCGTGGTGGAGAGGGAAACCATGAACCTGGTGTTGTGGCGGCATGCCGAAGCCGAAGACGGCGTTCCTGACGAAGCACGAAAACTCACCGCCCGGGGGCGCCGCCAGGCGGTGGCGATGGCGGCCTGGCTGGACGCGCAATTGCCGGCGCCGCGCCGCGTACTGGTGAGCCCCGCCCGGCGTACCCGCGAGACTGCCGCCGCTTTTGCGGAAGATGTGATCATTGAGCCCGCGGTATCCACCGCGGCCACGCCCCAAGGTCTCCTGCGCGCGGCCGGCTGGCCGGATGACAAAGGCACGGTGCTGGTGATTGGTCATCAGCCGACGCTGGGTGAGGCGGCGGCACTGGCGCTGACCGGACATGTTGCGCCGTGGCGGGTGAAAAAAGGCGCGATCTGGTGGATCAGTCTCGATGGCGGCGATCCGCTGCTGCGCGCGGTGCTGCCGCCCTCGGCGCTCGACTGAGCAGGCTTATTCGACCAGCGCAGGCTCCTGGGCAGTGACGATTTCGTCAAGACCCGGTATCCGGATGTCGTGGCCGAGCCTTGCCCATTCGGCGAGTTCCTCGCGCAGGGCGCCTGCAGACAGCGGATTGGCCTCGAGCCAGGTGTTATCGAAGGCGAGGCGCAGCCGCTCCTGCTGCACCTTGACCTCCAGTGCCGGCATCCGGCTGTCACGCCGCGCGCGGTTGAGCAGCACGGCGAGGCGCAGCGCCAGCACCAGGGCGCGGTCGGTTTCGAGCAGTTCACCCCAGGATTTTTTCAGTGAGCGGCGGTGGCTGCGCACCAGCGCCGAGAGGCGCTCCTGCTCCTCGCGCGAGAAGCCGGGCATGTCGGCATTGCTGATGATGTAGGCCGAGTGCTTGTGGTAGCCGCTGTAGGCGACCGGAATGCCGATTTCATGCAGCTTCGCCGCCCAGCCGAGCAGTTGCGGCGCGGTTTCGTCGGGTTCAACGGCCAGTTTTTCGTGGAGCGAAAGCGCGCAGGCGCCGACGCGGCGCGCCTGCCGCGCATCGACGTGATAACGCTGCATGAACTGCGCCACCGTGACGTCGCGCATGTCCTGATGATGGAAGCGGCCGAGCATGTCCCACAGGATGCCCTGGCGCATCGCGCCGGTGGCCGGGGTCATGGTTTCAATGCCAAGTTCGTCGAGCACGGCGTGCAGGATGGCGAGTCCGCCGGCGAGTACCGGCTTGCGGTCGGGGCGCAGGCCGGGCAGTTCGATCTGGCTGAGGTCACCGGCACGGATCAGCTGGCTGCGCAGTCTGTCGAGTGCTTCAGGAGTGATCGGGCCGTCGGAATAACCGGCGAGCTGCAGGATCTCCGAGATCGAGCGCACCGTGCCGGAGGAACCTACCGCATGCTGCCAGTGGCCGCGGTTGTAATGGCCGACGATGGGTTCGAGTTCGGCGCGTGCCGCGAGTTCGGCCTCTTTCATGGCGCCCTTGCTGATGCGGCCGTCCCGGAAATAACGCATCGAATAAGACACGCAGCCCATGAACAGGCTTTCCAGTTGCAGCGGCTTGTAGCCGCTGCCGATGATGCATTCGGTGGAGCCGCCGCCGATGTCGACGACCAGGCGTTTTTCGCGCGATGCGGGCAGGCTGTGCGCGACGCCGAGGTAGATCAGCCGCGCCTCCTCGCGCCCGGCGACCACTTCGATCGGAAACCCGAGCGCGGTGCGAGCGCGGCGCAGGAACTGGCCGGCATTTTTGGCGACACGCAGGGTGTTGGTGCCCACCGCGCGCACCGCGCGGCGGTCGAGCCCGCGCAGGCGTTCACCGAAGCGGGCCAGGCAGGCCAGTGCGCGATCCTGGGATTCGTCATCGAGGCGCTTGTCCTTGCCGAGGCCGGCGCCGAAGCGCACCGGCTCGCGCAGCGAATCAAGCGGGAAAAACTGTACGCCATCGACACGGGCGAGCTGGCAGTGGAAGGAATTCGAGCCGAGGTCTATCGCGGCGATGGTGGACTGTTCAGCCACCCCGGATTACTCCGAAGTCACTGAACCCGGATATCGACCGCGTGCCGCGTATGGTGTACACCGGTGACCCCGCTGGTGTTGATGAATGCGGTCAGTGTACCACGGCGCTTTTGCCGCACTCAGCCCAGCGCTTCGCGCTCCAGCGCCTCGACGCCGGTGTGGCGCACGTCCTTGCCCTTGACCAGGTAGACCACGTATTCGGACATGTTCTTCGAGTGGTCGCCGATGCGTTCGATCGACTTGGCTATGAACAGTACGTCGATCGCGTGGGAGATGGTTCGCGGATCTTCCATCATGAAGGTGATCAGCTGGCGCAGGATCGCCTTGAACTCGCTGTCGACCTGCTGGTCCTGGCGCACGACCTTGGCGGCCACGGTCAGGTCGAGGCGGGCAAAGGCGTCAAGCGCGTTGCGCAGCATGCCGATTGCGATGTCGCCGACGTGCTGGACCTCGGTGGTGCGTGGCACGCTCGGGCGGTCGGTGCTGTACAGCGACAGCGTCATGCGCGCGATCTTCGCCGCCTCGTCACCGATGCGCTCGAGATCGGTGATGGTCTTGACCACGGTGAGGATCATCCGCAGGTCCTTCGCCGCGGGCTGGCGCTTGGCGATGACCGTGCTGCATTCCTCGTCGATGGTGACTTCAAGGGCGTTGACGCGGTGGTCGTCCTCCATCACCTGGCGGGCCAGCGTCACGTTGCCGCTGGTCAGCGCTTCGATGGCGCGGCTGATCTGCTGCTCGACCAGGCCCCCCATCTGCAGTACGCGCGCGCGGATGTCCTCGAGTTCGGTGTCGAACTGCTTCAGGGTGTGTTCGGTCATGGTCGGTGCTCCGCGACGTAAAAAGGCAATTTATAGCCGCAAATTATGACAGTTTGATGGCCGGGCCCGGCCCTTTCAGGGTCTCGGTGCCTCCGGGGCCGGCGAGCAGCAGCACATCGGCCGGCCGCCGCGCGAACAGGCCGTTGGTGACGACACCGGTGATCTGGTTGATAAGTGTTTCCAGTGCCGGCGGGTCGGTGATGGTCAGGTTGCGCACATCAAGGATGATGTTGCCGTTGTCGGTGACCATATTGGCGCGCCATTCCGGCTGGCCACCGAGCCGGGCCAGCTCGCGGGCGACATAAGAGCGCGCCATCGGGATCACTTCCACCGGCAGCGGGAATTTACCGAGCACATCGACCAGTTTCGAGCCATCTGCGATACAGACAAACTGCTTCGCCACCGCGGCGACGATTTTCTCGCGGGTCAGTGCGCCGCCGCCGCCCTTGACCATCATCAGGTGACGGGTGACTTCGTCGGCGCCGTCGACGTAAACGGGGATGTCACGCACCGCATTGAGGTCAAATACCGGGATGCCGGCGGCTTTCAGGCGTTTTGCGCTGGCTTCGGAGCTCGACACCGCGCCCTCGATGCGGCCCTTGATTTTCGCCAGCTCGTCGATGAAAAAATTCACCGTCGAACCGGTACCGACACCGATCACGGCGCCTTGCTCCGTATCTTTCCCGATTCTTTCCAGCACCCAGGCAATGGCGGCCTTCGCGGCGGCTTGTTTTTGCGCGTCCTGATTCACCTTGGATTCCCCATGCTTTTGGTCTGAATAAATGATCATCCGACTATACCGCATCCGCCCGCGGTCTTCGTCGCGGCAGGGCGGCATTCCTGATAACCTTAAAGGCCCGAAAAAGTCTTTCTTATCAAACCGTTTTCACCAGACACATCACCATGGCCAAATCCGCTGCCGGCGACTACCTCGAGCGCATCCTCAACGCCCGCGTCTACGATGTCGCCATCGAAACCCCGCTGGAGCGCGCACCTGCACTGTCGCGGCGCACCGGCAACAATATCCTGTTGAAGCGCGAGGACATGCAGCCGGTGTTCTCGTTCAAGCTGCGCGGTGCCTACAACAAGATGGCGCAGTTGAAACCCGGGGCATTGAAGCGCGGTGTGATCGCGGCTTCCGCCGGCAACCACGCCCAGGGCGTGGCGCTGGCCGCGCAGCGCCTGGGCTGCGCCGCGACCATCGTGATGCCGGTGACCACGCCCGAGATCAAGGTCAACGCGGTGAAGGGCCGCGGCGCGAAGGTGGTGCTGCATGGTGATTCCTATTCCGATGCAGCGGCGCATGCCCGGCGGCTGGAAAAGCGCCACCGGCTGACCTATGTTCATCCCTACGACGATCCCGATGTGATCGCCGGGCAGGGCACCATCGCCATGGAAATCCTGCGCCAGCATCCGCAGCCCATCGACGCGATTTTTGTCGCCGTCGGCGGTGGCGGGCTGATCTCGGGGATCGCCGCCTATGTCAAACGCCTGCGCCCTGAAATCAAGATCATCGGCGTCGAGCCGGTGGATTCGGACGCGATGTACCGGTCGCTTAAGGCGGGGCGTCGTGTCACCCTCGATCATGTCGGGCTGTTCGCGGACGGTGTCGCGGTCAAGCAGGTGGGTGTGGAAACCTTCAGGCTGTGCCGCGAGCTGGTTGACGAGGTGATCCGCGTCGACACCGATGCGATGTGCGCGGCGATCAAGGATGTATTCGAGGATACCCGCGCCATCCTCGAGCCCGCCGGCGCGCTCGCGATTGCCGGTGCCAAGGTATGGGCTGCGCGGCGCAAAACCCGCGGCTCAACGCTGGTGGCGATTGCCTGCGGCGCGAACATGAATTTCGACCGCCTGCGTTTTGTCGCCGAACAGGCCGAGTTGGGCGAGAATCGCGAGGCCATTCTCGCGGTGACCATTCCCGAGAAGCCGGGCAGCTTCAAGGCCTTCTGCGAGCTGCTGGGCCCGCGCAACGTCACCGAGTTCAACTACCGCTTTGATGATCCGCGCCAGGCGCGGGTGTTTGTCGGCGTGCAGGTGCGCGACCGCAGGGAGACCGCGCAACTGGTGCGTTCACTGCGCCGGCGCGGGCTGCAGACACTCGACCTCTCCGACAACGAACTTGCCAAGCTGCATGTGCGGCACATGGTGGGTGGTCATGCGCCGCGTGCGAAGAATGAAATTCTTTACCGCTTCGAGTTTCCGGAGCGTCCCGGCGCGCTGACCCGTTTTCTCAACAGCATGAGCCGCGGCTGGAACATCAGCCTGTTCCATTACCGCAACCACGGTGCCGACTACGGTCGCGTGCTGGTCGGCATGGAAGTGCCGCCGGCCGAGCAGGGGCGCTTCCGCGCCTTCCTCGCCGAGGTCGGTTATCCTTGGGTCGATGAAACGCGGAACCCGGCTTACCGCCTCTTTTTGTCATGATTTATTGTTTATAATCAATTTCTTATGATTAAAGTCCGAGGGCTGATGGCGGTCCTGCTTTGCACACTGGCCAACACCGCATTGGCTCAGTCGAACCCGGCCGCGCTCGACGAAGCTTTCGTCTCGGCACGTGAGGCGGCGCGGGTTGGTGACTCGAAGCGGCTTGAGCAACTCGCGCCACGCTTCCAGGGTCATGTGTTTGAGCCCTACATCCAGTACTGGCGCCTGCGCCAGCGTTTTGAGGCGCGTGACGCCGAAGAGATCCGCCGCTACATCAGCGCCAATGCCGATACGCCGCTGTCCGACCAGGTGCGCCGCGACTGGCTGAAACTGCTCGGCAGGAACGCGCAATGGGAAACCTTCAACACCGAGCTGCCCGCGGTGGTCGGCGAGGATGTCGAGCTCACCTGCTATGCGCTGCAGGCGCGCGCCCGCGTCGACAGCCTTGCGCTGCGCGAGGCGCGGCCGCTGTGGTTTGTCGCCCGTGACCTGCCGGCAAGCTGCGATCCGCTGTTCGACCGGCTGATTGAAACCAAGCAGCTTTCCGAGGAGGACATCTGGGCCCGCGTGCGGCTTGCGCTCGAGGCGGGACAGGCAGGCCTGGCCGGCCGGGTAGCCGCCGATCTGCCCAAGGGCACGGCGCCGGATGTACGTGTGCTGGCTTCGATTTCCGGCAACCCCTCGGCCTACCTCAACGAGCCGCGCGGCGAATTGCGCACCCGGGCCGCGCGCGAGACCGTGATGTTCGCGGTGCACCGCCTGGCGCGCAGCTCGCCGCAGCAGGCGGCCGCGCACTGGGTCAAGCTCGCGCCGCGTTTTTCCGAGGAGGAGCGCGCCTATGTCTGGGGCATGATCGCCTACCTTGGCGCGATGCGCCATGACGCGCAGGCGCTGGAATGGTTTTCGCGCGCCGCCGACATGAGTGACCTGCAGAATGCCTGGCGCGTGCGCGCCGCGTTGCGCGCCAAGCGCTGGCCCGAAGTGCTGGCGGCGATCAACGCGATGACGCCGAAGGAGGCGGAAGACCCGGCGTGGCGGTACTGGAAGGCGCGCGCGCTGAAGGCCACCGGCCGCGACGCCGAGGCGCTGGCGCTGTTGAAGCCGCTCTCGGCGGATTTTAATTTCTACGGCCAGCTCGCGCTGGAGGAGCTGGGTGGCTCGGTACAGTCGCCGCCGCTGGCTTACAGGGTTTCGGACGCCGACATCGCGGCGATTGCCGCGCGCCCGGGTATCCAGCGTTCACTGGCGCTGTTCCGCGTCGATGCGCGGCTCGAGGGCGTGCGTGAATGGCTGTGGGCGATCCGCGGCCTGAGCGACCGGCAGTTGCTCGCCGCCGCCGAGCTCGCCCGCCGCCACTCGATCTGGGACCGTGCAATCAACACCGCCGACCGCACCGTGTTCGAGCATGACTTCGGCCTGCGCTACCTCGCACCGTATCGCGAACAGTTGCGCGTTGCGGCGAAGCAGGTCGATCTCGACGAAGCCTGGGTCTACGGTTTGATCCGCCAGGAAAGCCGGTTTCTCGCGCAGGCGAAGTCGCGCGTTGGCGCCAGTGGCCTGATGCAGCTGATGCCGGCCACCGCCAAATGGGTCGCCGGCAAGATCGGCCTCAAGGACTGGCACTGGGGCCAGGTCACCGATGTCGAGACCAATCTTAGTCTCGGCACCTATTACCTGCGCCATGTGCTCGATACTCTCGACGGCAGTCCGGTGATGGCCTCGGCGGCGTACAACGCCGGGCCCGGCCGCGCCCGCGCCTGGCGTGCCGACCAGTCGATGGAGGCGGCGATTTATGCCGAGTCGATTCCGTTCAACGAAACCCGGGACTACGTGAAGCGGGTGATGTCGAATTCCAGTTACTACGCCCACAACTTCAGCCAGCAACTGCAGTCGCTGCGCGCGCGCATCGGCACCATCGAGCCGCGTGCCCGCGACCGCGAAAAGCCGCTGGGTGATACCCCCTGATTTTCCGAGCCAGGCCTCATGTCCATCGAAAGCATCTGTGTCATCGGCGGTTCCGGTTTTGTCGGCCGCCAGATCTGCGAACGCCTCACCACCGCCGGCTACCGGGTGCGCGTGCCCACCCGCAACCGCGAACGTGCCAAGGCGCTGTTCCTGCTGCCGACGGTGGATGTGATCGAAGCCGATGTGCATGACGCGCAGGCACTGACCGCTGCGATCCGCGGCTGCGATGCGGTGATCAATCTGGTGGGTGTGCTGCACGACGGCCGTGGCCGCGGCAGTTTTGCCACTGCCCATGTTGAACTCGCGCGCACCGTGGTTGCGGCCTGCCGCGCCGCCGGCGTGCGCCGCCTGCTGCAGATGAGCGCGCTGGCCGCGGCGCCGGATGCCCCCAGTGCCTATCTGCGCAGCAAGGGCGAGGCCGAGCGCATCGTGCGCGACAGCGGACTCGACTGGACGATCTTCCGGCCGTCGGTGGTCTTCGGGCCCGGCGACAGCTTCCTCAACCTGTTCGCGCTGCTGTCGCGGCTGATGCCGGTGCTCGCGCTGGCCGCACCGGATGCAAAATTCCAGCCGGTGTATGCCGGCGATGTCGCCGAAGCTTTTGCCCGGGCATTGACGGAGCGCGGCAGCTATGGCGGCAGCTACGACCTCTGTGGGCCGAAGCGCTACACCCTGCGTGAACTGGTGGCCTGGGTGGGCCGCATCACCGGCCGGCCTCGGCCGATCATCGGCCTCGGTGCGACGCTGTCATACTGCCAGGCACTGGCGATGGAACTGCTGCCGGTGAAACTGATGACCCGCGACAACCTGCGCTCGATGGCGGTGGACAACGTCAGCGACCAGGCCTTTCCTTTCGGCATCCGCGCCCGCGCGCTGGAAGCGCTGGCGCCGGACTGGTTGTGCGAGGACAACCCGCGCGCGGCCTACGACCGGATGCGCAGCCGCGCCGGCCGCTAGCCGCGGAAAGGGCGGCACATGAAAATCTATGTGGTCGGCGGCGCGGTGCGCGACGAGCTGCTTGGACTGCCGGTGCAGGATCGCGACTATGTGGTGGTTGGTGCCACGCCCGAGGAGATGATCAGTCAGGGCTTCAAGCCGGTGGGCCGCGATTTTCCGGTGTTCCTGCACCCGGAGACCCATGAGGAGTACGCACTGGCGCGCACCGAACGCAAGACCGCGCCGGGTTACCACGGCTTCACCTTCCATGCCGCACCGGATGTCACGCTGGAGCAGGACCTTCAGCGCCGCGATCTCACCATCAATGCGATGGCAAGGGATGACGATGGCCGGCTGATCGATCCCTACCATGGCGCCGAAGACCTCGGCGAGGGCCTGCTGCGCCATGTCAGCGACGCCTTTGCCGAAGACCCGGTGCGTATCCTGCGTGTGGCGCGTTTTGCCGCGCGCTTCGGTTTCAGCGTGGCGCCGGAAACCGAAACGCTGATGCAGCAGATGGTCGGGGCCGGTGAAGCGGATGCGCTGGTCGCGGAACGGGTGTGGCAGGAACTGGCGAAGGGGCTGATGGAGCGCGCACCTTCGACACTGTTCGCAGTGCTGCGCGACTGCGGCGCGCTGTCTCGGGTGCTGCCGCAGCTCGATGCCTTGTATGAAGAGGCGGCGATACAGGATGCGTTGGCTGCGCTGGATGCCGCTGCCGCGGCGAAGACCGGGCTCGAGGTGCGAGTCGCCGCGCTGCTGCGCGTGCTGCAGCCGGACGCGATCGAGGCGCTCTCGGCGCGGCTGCGCCTGCCGGCAAACTGCCGCGACCTCGCGCTGCTCGCATCGCGCCACGGCAATACGCTGGCCGATGCCGCCGCGCTGGATGGGCAGGAACTGTTCGAAGTCATGGACGCAGCTGATGCCTGGCGGCGCCCGGAGCGTTTTTGCGAACTGGTCGAGGCTGCGCTCGCCGGCGAAGCCGAAGCTGCGCCGGCGCGTGCCCGCCTGCTGCGTGCACATCGGGCTGCGCTGGCGGTGGATGCCGGCGCGGTGGCGCGGACACAGTCCGGGGCCGATGCGATCAAGGCGGCGGTGGCTGCGGCGCGCCTGGACGCCATTCGCAACTCAATAAAATAATAAATAAAACAATGACTTATGTAACATCATCAAGTATCACTGCGAAAGGAACAACGTAATGATCGACTTCTACACCTGGACCACACCCAACGGCCGCAAGGTCTCGATCATGCTCGAGGAATGCGGTCTGCCGTACCGCACCCATGCGGTGAACATCGGCAAGAACGAACAGTTCACGCCGGAATTCATCGCGATCAATCCCAACAGCAAGATCCCGGCGATTGTTGATCCCGACGGTCCCGATGGAAAACCGATGTCGCTGATGGAGTCCGGCGCGATCCTGGTCTACCTCGCCGGCAAGACCGGCAAGTTTCTGCCGCAGGCGGTGCGCGGGCGTTATGAAGCGCTGCAGTGGCTGATGTTCCAGATGGGGGGTGTCGGCCCGATGTTCGGCCAGGTGCACCATTTCCTGCGCGCGGCAAAAGAGCCGGTGCCGTACGCGATCGAGCGTTACACCACGGAAACGCGCCGCCTCTACGGTGTACTCGACGCCCATCTCGCGAAAAACGAATGGCTGGGTGGCGGCGAATACACCATCGCCGAAATGGCGACCTATCCCTGGGTCGCGCGCCACGAATGGCACAAGACCGACCTCAATGATTTCCGCAACGTGAAGCGCTGGTACGACGTGATCTCGGCGCGGCCCGCGGTGCAGCGCGGGATGGCAGTGCCGCAGGTCTGAACGCCAGGGTGCAGCTCAGCGCCGTGCGTATTGCTGCAGCAGGCGCAGGATTTCCGCGGTGTCGAGCTCGGGGTTGGTGCGCAGCGCGGCAACACCGGTGACGGTGTTGGCCCAGGCCATGTGACCCTGCATGCGTTTCACCACCGCCGGCCATTCGCGCGCGCTGTGGCGCTGCGGGTCGGGCAGGGCGTGGCACTGTGAGCAGGCGATGCTGAACATCTGGCCGCTTCGGCTGCGCAGCGCGGGATGCCGCGGGTCGATTTCACGCTGGCCGTGTTTGCGCAGGTAGGCGGTCAACGCCGCCAGCTCGGCATCGGTCGGCGCCTGCACCTGCGCCATCATGTCTTTCATCAGCGCGCCCATGTTGCCGCGGCCCTGCATCCGCCACACCATGCGCTCGACCAGCGGCTGCCAGCGTTCCGGCGCATGCATCTGCGGATTGGGCAGGTGGTGGCATTGCACGCAGTAGCGCGCAGTGAGCCGCGCACCTTCGGAGGCAGGCTCCGGCAACTGCTGTGGCGTGACAGAGGGCGGCAGGATGCGTTCGAGCATGCGGCCGTGCGGGCTTTGCGCCCACAGTGTCTGCGCACGTTCAATTTCACCGGCGGCGTGACCGCTCAGCGGCAGCAGTGCTGCAATGAGGCAGGTATAAAACTTGATCACGGCATCCGGCTCCACAGATCGGCCAGTCGGTATCATCTTAGCGCAGGAACCAACCCCACAGACTCTGCCCGATCAGCAGCAGGGCAATCAGCAGCAGCACCCGGCGCAGGATGCGGGTATAGGTCTGCGCGCTGATCCGTTTCTGCAGCAGCAAGCCCAGCCCCATGCCGCCCAGCGCAACCAGCGTCAGCGGGATGTTGGCCAGGGCGGCAGCGACCTGAATCTCGCCGGCGGCACCGAGCGTCGCCGCCTGCACCACCTTGCCGCCGATGAAGCAGAGATTGAGGATCTGCGTCATCACCGTGGCTTCGACACCGAGCAGCATGAAGTAGATCAGCAGCGGCGGCAGCGAGTTGTTGACGCTGCCCGAAAAAAATCCGCCGGTGAGTCCGAACACGCCGGCCGCGCTGCGCGGATAACGGATCAGCCAGGACCAGTCGAGTTTCGCCAGCTGTTGCTGGTAGAGATAGGCGAAGATCATCAACGCCAGCAGCAGGCGTACCGGTTCCTGTGGCGCGAGGATCAGGAATGCCGCGCCAATGAAGGCGCCGATCAGCGTGTACACCGCCACCGGCCAGTAGGTGCCGAGGCTGTCTTTCCAGTTGCCGCCGCGCAGGATGCTGATCAGGTTGACGGTGAAGTTGGGCAGCAGGTTGAGGATGATCGCGGTCTTGACATCGAACATCAACACCAGCAACGGTGTCGAGATTGCAGGGAAGCCGAAGCCCAGTGCGCCTTGCGTCACACCTGCGAGCAGCAGCACCGCAGCGACTGCCAGCCACAGCTCGACGGTCAGCGCAGTTTCGAATCCGGAGATCACAGGCTGTGCGACTTGTCGCCGCGGATGAATCCGCGCAGCGGCGAGGCGATGCCGCGGCCGAAGGCGATGACCTTGAACAGCTCGCCCATTTCCGCCGGAGACAGCAGTTTCTGCACGGCAGAGGCCAACGGCGCGTAACGTGCGGCATCGGCGGCTGGCACTTCAGAGAGTAAATCGGTGATGCCGCAGTTGATCAGGAATTGCGCCTGGTTGGCGTAGCCGAGCAGATCAAGACCATGGCTGGTTGCTGCGAGTGCGCTGAAATCCACATGCGCGGTGATGTCCTGCAGTCCCGGCCACAGGAAGGGATCGCCATGCGCGGTGTGGCGGTAGTGGCACATCAGCGTGCCGCGGTCGCGCTGCGGGTGGAAATATTCGTGTGCCGGGAATCCGTAGTCGAAAAAAAGGGCTGCACCGCGGATGAGGCGCCGGCCCAGCTCGCCCAGCAGGGCGGGGGCCGCGAGGTTGAGTTCGGTTTCGTAATCGTCGGGCAGGTCAGCGGGCATGGCGGCCGTGAGTGCGGCGGTGGCGGGGCGTGTTGCCCAGGCAAGCTGGCCATCTGACAGCGTCACGCCGAGTTCCAGCCAGCGCCCATCTGCGCGGCGCAGCCGGTGCACCGGCATCGCATCAAGCACTTCGTTGCCGATCACCACAGCCGAAAAGGATGCGGGCAGTTCATCCAGCCATTCGACGCGGGCAGCGAGTTGTGGTGCGCGCTCAAGGATCAGTTGTTGCTGGCGCTGGCGCAGGTCGGCGCTGACCTCGAGGATGCGGTAGCGCACCGGCAGCCGTCCCAGGGTTTCCAGGTCGGTGAGCAGTGTTGCGGCCAGCGTGCCGCGGCCGGCGCCGAGTTCGACGATGTCGGTCACGTCTTCACGGATCAGGTCGGCGACCTGGCGTGCCAGCGTGCGGCCGAACAGCGGTGAGAGCTCAGGCGCGGTGACAAAGTCGCCGCCACCGCCAATCTTGCGGCTGCCGGCGCTGTAATAACCGAGCCCCGGCTCGTACAGCGCGAGGTGCATATAGCGGTCAAAGCCGATCCAGCCGCCGGCGGTGGTGATTTCGGCATCGATCAGCGCGCGCAACTGTGCGCTGACGGCAAGGGTTTCGGGGTCGGGCCGCGGCGGTGCGGCAGGCGTGGGCAGAACAGGCACCGCGGGATAATACGCTAAACTAAACAATCATTTACGAAGGGTTCAGGGTGGACAAAACATGAGCGATGCACTGCATGGCCAATGCGCACTGGTGACCGGTGCCGCGCGCCGCGTCGGTGCCGCGATCGTACGCCGGCTGCATGCCGCGGGCGCCAACGTCGTGGTGCATTGCCATCGTTCGCGCTCCGAGGCCGGAGCGCTGGCCTCGGAGCTGAATGCGATACGCGCGGCTTCGGCGGCGGTCGTGGTGGCCGACCTGCTCGATACTGCGGCGCTGCCGGATCTGGTGCGGCAGTCCCTTGCCGCCTTTGGACGTCTCGATCTGCTGGTCAACAATGCTTCCAGCTTTTACGCCACGCCACTGGCCGATGTGGACGAAACGCAGTGGCAGGACCTGATCGGCAGCAATCTCAAGGCGCCGCTGTTTCTTGTGCGCGCCGCGGCACCGTCGCTGCGCGAGCAGGGCGGCGCGATTGTCAACATCATCGATATCCATTCCGAGCGGCCGATGCGTGATCACGTGATCTACAACGCCGCCAAGGGCGGGCTCGCCGCGCTGACTAGGGCGCTGGCGCTGGATCTGGGGCCGCGGGTGCGGGTCAACGGGGTTTCCCCCGGAGCCATCGTCTGGCCCGAGGCCGGGGCATGGGAAAATACCGTCGAGCGCGAGGCAATCATCCGTCGCACCATCCTTGGCCGCACCGGCGAACCGGAGGACATTGCCGGTGCGGTGCTGTATCTCGCCGGCGCGCCCTATGTCACCGGACAGATCCTCGCCGTCGACGGCGGCCGCAGCATCGTGCTCTAGCCCAACACGGAAGCCATCCATGGAAACCCAGGTCATCACCATCACCCCGCGCAGCAATCGCGAGCGCCGGGATCAGTATGAATCGCACAAGCTGGAGAAGCGGCTGCGCCGCCTCGCCGGCCAGGCCATCGCCGATTTCGACATGATCGGCGATGGCGACAAGGTGATGGCCTGCCTGTCCGGCGGCAAGGACAGCTACGCGATGCTCGATATCCTGCTCCACCTGCGCAGCCGCGCGCCGGTGAATTTCGACATCGTCGCCGTCAACCTCGACCAGAAGCAGCCGGGTTTCCCCGAGCATGTGCTGCCCGAATACCTGACGCAACTGGGTGTGCCGTTCCACATCGAAAATCAGGACACCTACAGCATCGTCAAGCGGGTGATTCCCGAGGGCAAGACCATGTGCTCGCTGTGTTCACGGCTGCGCCGCGGTGTGTTGTACCGCGTGGCGCAGGAACTCGGTGCGACACGGATCGCGCTGGGCCACCACCGCGACGACATCCTGCAGACTTTTTTTCTCAACCTGTTTTTCGGCGGCAAGCTGAAGACCATGCCGCCGAAGCTGGTTTCCGATGATGGCCGCAACGTGGTGATCCGCCCGCTCGCCTATTGCGAGGAGCGCGACCTTGAGGCCTATGCCGGACTGCGGCAGTTCCCGATCATTCCCTGCACGCTGTGCGGCTCTCAGGAAAACCTCAAGCGCAAGGAAGTAAAGGCCATGTTGAATGAATGGGAAAGACGTTTTCCGGGCCGCGTCGAATCCATGTTCACCAGCCTGCAGAATGTAATTCCATCGCATTTGCTGGACCGCCAGCTGGTCGACTTTGCGTCAATCCGCGCCACCGGCACACCCGTTCCCGATGGTGATACGGCGTTTGATGGTGATTGACGTTTCAAGCTGAGACAAGTTCAGCACAGGCTTAGAAAAAACTGAGCTGGTTACCGGGAACCAAATTCGCCGGCCTGCACTCTCAGTCCCGTTCTGCAGCGGGGGATGATCACCACGGTGATGATCTTTCCGCGGCAATCATCAATTCAATTCCTATGTCAGGGGCGGGCCGTGCGCAGCATGTTGTGGGCGACGTTGATCGTGTTGTGTCTGGCGGGACCGGCATTTGCCGCAGAAGCGCCGGCGAAACCGTCCGCCGTGCCGGTGCCTGTTGCGGCACCGGTGACGCGGGTGACACTGCCCCAGGCACTGGCCGCGGTGCAGACCCACAATCCCGAGCTTGCAGCTGCGGTCCAGCAGCGCGCCGTTGCCGCCGCCGAAACCCGCATCGCCGCGGCTTATCCGAATCCTGAGCTCAGTGTGTCCACCGGGCGCTGGCAACCGCGGGCGAACACGCCTCCGGCCGGCAGCACGCAGCAATTGACGGTGGCACAACCCGTCGAACTGCCGGCGGTACGCGAAGCGCGTGCCCGTGCCGCCGGTTTTGGTGTCAGCGCAGCCGACGCCAATGTCGAGTTGGTGCGCATCGATATCGGTTTTGATGCCCGCGCCGCTTTTTTCCAGTTGCTGCGCCGTCAGGAGGAGGCCCGGCTGGCGGCCGAGAATCTGACGCTGCTCAATGACATCCTCGGGCGTGTGCGCAGCCGGGTTGATGCCGGCGAGGCGCCGCGCTTCGAACTGGTGCGCGCGGAGGCCGAGGTGCTGTCCGCACGTACTGCCGCCGATGCCGCGCGGCTGATGGTCGAAGAAGCACGCGGACTGCTGCGCCGTCTGGCCGGCAACGCGCTGCCGATGCAGTTCGAAGCCAGCGGT
This sequence comes from Betaproteobacteria bacterium Ga0077527, assembly GCA_001464815.1. Lineage (GTDB taxonomy): Bacteria > Pseudomonadota > Gammaproteobacteria > Burkholderiales > SG8-41. Next base: position 55,437 of record LNDW01000023.1, read on the forward strand.
GTCTTGCCGCCCGCAGCCACGCTGCCCGATCTGGCGCTGGTGCAGGGGCGCATGCTTGATGCAAGCCCCCGCCTGCGTGTGCTCGCGGCGGAATCAGACCGGCTGCGCGCGCGCCTCGACCAGGAACGCGCCCTGCGCCTGCCCCAGCCGGTGATCAGCCTGTCGCAGGCGCAGGACCCGGAGAATCGCCAAAGAATGCTCGGCATCAGCCTGCCCCTGCCGATGTGGAATCGCCGCGAGGGCCAGATTGCACAGGCCCAGGCCAGCATCGATCTCGCGCTGACGCAGATCGAGGCGCAGCGTGCGCAATTGCTGCGTGAACTGGATGCCGCCTATTCGCGGGCGAGCATCGTGCAGCGTCAGGTTGAAACTTATGAAAGCGGGCTGCTGAAAAGCGCCGAGGCCGCGCTGCGCGTGGCCGAAGCCGCATGGCGTTTCGGCGAGCGCAGTTTCCTCGAGGTGCTCGACGCCCAGCGCACGCTGCGTGGCGTGCGCCGCGACTACAACCAGGCGCGGTTTGACCGTTATGCCGCGTGGATCGACATCGAACGCCTGCAGGGCCAGGACCCGTTCAGTGAAAGGTAAAACGATGAAGCACCTGACATTGCTGCTGGCGGCCCTGCTGTTGACCGCCTGTGGTGAAAAACCGCAACCCGCGCCGGCGAAAGCGGAACGCGATCCGCTGACAGTCAGCGCCGACGCCGAACTGGCGGGGCGCATCGAAATCGCCGCGCTCGGAGTGAGCGAGGTGCGCGAGCTGCTCCGGGTGCCGGGGCGTATCGAAGCCGACGAGAACCGCATGGCGCGTATCGGTGCCCCGGTCAACGGACGTATCACCGACCTGCAGGCCACCGTCGGCCAGGATGTGCGGCGCGGCGCCGTGCTGGCGACGATCAACAGCACCGAGTTGTCATCCTCGCAGCTCGCCTTCCTGAAGGCGCAGTCGCAGCGTGAACTGGCGGCGCGCAGTGCGGCGCGGGCAAAGCAGTTGTTCGACGCCGATGTGATCGGCGCCGCCGAACTGCAGCGCCGGCAGAGTGAACTGGTCATGGCCGAGGCTGAACTCGGCGCCACGGCCGATCAACTGAAGGTGCTCGGCATGCCCGGTGCCGCGGTGAACCGGCTTGCCGAAACCCGCAGCATCAATTCGATCTCGCAGATCGTCGCCACCGTCAGCGGCACTGTGATCGAGCGCAAGGTCACCGAGGGCCAGGTGGTGCAGCCCGCCGATCCGGTGTTCCTGGTCGCCGACCTTGCGAATCTTTGGGTGGTGGCTGATATTCCGGAGCAGAACGCGGGGTCGATTCGTGTTGGCGAGGAAGTGGCGGTGGAAACCGCGGCGCTGCCGGGTCGCACCGTCAACGGCCGGCTGACCTTTGTCAGCCCGGTGGTAAATCCGCAGACACGCACTGTGCAGGTCCGTCTCGACCTGCCCAACCCGAAGCGTGAATACAAACCCGACATGCTGGCGAGTGTGCTGATACAGGGTAAACCCCAACAGCGGCAGACTGTGCCCAACGATGCGGTGGTGCGTGAGGAAAACCGTGATCATCTGTTCGTGCGCACCGGTGAAAACACCTTCCGCCTGCAGCAGGTTCAGCTCGGCATCGAGTACCAGGGCCGGCGTGTGGTCGAGAGCGGCCTGCGCGAGGGTGCGATGGTGGTGGTGAGCGGCGCCTTTCATCTCAACAACGAACGCAAGCGCCAGGCGCTCGGAGCGCAATAAGCCATGGACGGATTGTTGCGTGCCGCCATCACCCAGCGGCTGATCGTTGTCGTGATCGCCGCGGTGCTGTTTGTGTTTGGCGTCAACGCCGCACGCAATCTTTCGGTCGACGCCTTCCCCGACGTCACCAATGTGCAGGTGCAGATCGCCTCCGAGGCGCCGGGCCGCTCGCCGGAGGAGGTTGAGCGCTTTGTCACGGTGCCGGTGGAGATCGCGATGACCGGCCTGCCGGGGCTGACCGAGATGCGCTCGCTGAACCGGCCCGGGCTGTCGCTGATCACGCTGGTGTTCACCGATGAAACCGACGTTTATTTCGCGCGCCAACTGGTGCTTGAACGGTTGATCGAAGCCGGAGGACGCCTGCCCGCCGGTGTGACGCCGGTGCTCGGCCCGGTATCGACCGCGCTGGGCGAGGTTTACCAGTACACGCTGGAGCGGCCGGATGACGGCCAGCGCGAGCTGACCAGGGAGGAGCTGATCGAGCGGCGCATCGCGCAGGACTGGGTGGTGCGCCCGCTGTTGCGTTCAATTTCCGGCGTGGCCGAGATCAATTCCACCGGCGGCTACGTTCGTCAGTACCAGGCGCTGGTCGACCCCGACCGCCTGCGTTACTACAAGGTGACGATCCAGGACGTGTGGCAGGCTTTGGCGCGCAACAACGCCAACGCCGGCGGCGGCATACTGCCGCAGGGACCCGAGCAGTTTCTGGTGCGTGGTGTCGGCCTGGTCAAGGACCTCGACGACATCCGCAACATCGTGTTGAAGGAAGTCGGCAACACGCCGGTGTTCATCCGCGATGTCGCCGAGGTGACTTTCGGCGAGGAGGTGCGCCACGGCGCGATGATCAAGGGCAGCCATACCGAGGCGGTCGGCGGCGTGGTGATGATGATCCGTGCCGGCAACGCCAAGGAGGTGGTGTCGCGGATCAAGACCAGGGTCGAGGAGATCAACAGCAAGGGCATGCTGCCCGGCGGGCTGCAGATCGTGCCCTACTATGACCGCTCCGAACTGGTTGATGCTGCGCTGTGGACGGTGACCAAGGTGCTGCTTGAGGGCGTGCTGTTCGTGGTCATTGTGCTGTTCCTGTTCCTGGGTGATCTGCGCTCCAGCGTGATCGTGGTGGCAACGCTGCTGATCACGCCGCTGGCCACCTTCATGGTGATGAATCACTACGGCCTGTCGGCCAACCTGATGTCGCTTGGCGGGCTGGCCATCGCCATCGGCCTGATGGTGGACGGCTCGGTGGTTGTGGTCGAGAACACCTACGCCCGGCTCGGTCATGCCGACCCCAGGGAGCGCCTGCGCACCGTGCTGCTGGCGGTGAAGGAAGTGGCGACCCCGGTGATTTTCGGCATCGGCGTGATCATCCTGGTGTTCCTGCCGCTGATGACTCTGGAGGGCATGGAGGGCAAGATGTTCGCGCCGCTCGCCTATACCATCGCCATCGCGCTGTTCATCTCGCTGGTGCTGTCGCTGACGCTGACCCCTGCGCTGTGTTCGTACATGCTCAAGGGCGGCGCCGAGCATGACACCTGGTTCATAGCGAAGATCAAGGCGCCCTATGTGCGCGGCCTTCACTGGGCGCTAGGCAACGAGCGCAAGACCATACTCGGCACCCTGGCTGCCCTGGCTGGCGCATTGCTGCTGCTGCCCTTTCTCGGCACCGCCTTCATCCCGGAGATGAGGGAGGGTTCAATTTCACCGGCGATTGATCGCGTGCCGAACATTTCACTTGAAGAGTCGATCAAGATGGAACGCGAGGCGATGCGCCGGGTGCTCGAGGTGCCGGGAGTGCAGATGGCCGTGTCACGCATCGGCCGCGGCGAGTCCGCCGCCGATCCCGCCGGCCCCAACGAAGCTGATCCCATTGTCACGCTGAAGCCCCGCGACCAGTGGCCCGAGGGCTGGACCCAGGACAACATCGCCGCGGCGATCCGCGACAAGCTGAAGACCATACCCGGTGTGCAACTGGTGATGGCGCAGCCGATTTCAGACCGCGTCGATGAAATGGTGACCGGCGTGCGCTCCGATGTCGCGGTCAAGCTGTTCGGCGACGACCTCGACCAGCTGCGGCTGACGGCGAACGAGATCGCGGCGGTGGCCGCCACCGTACGCGGCGTGCGTGATATGCGCGTCGAGCGCACCGGTGGCCAGCAGTACTTGACCCTCACCATCGACCGCAAGGCAATAGCGCGGCAGGGGCTCAATGTCTCCGATGTACAGGATGTGATTGAAATGGCGATCGGCGGCAAGGTCGCCACCGAGATTTACGAGGGCGAGCGCCGCTTCCAGGCGGTGGTGCGCCTGCCCCAGCAATTCCGCAACGACCTCAACGATATCCGTTCGCTGATGCTGACCGCCCCCAACGGAGCGCAGATCGCGCTGGAAAGCCTGACGAAGATCGAGGTCACCGAAGGCCCGTCGCAGATCAGCCGCGAAATGGGAAAACGCCGCATCGTGGTCGGCATCAACGTGCAGGACCGTGACCTTGGCGGTTTTGTCGCCGAGCTGCAGCAGGCGGTGGACGGCCGCGTCAAGCTGCCTGAGGGTTATTACCTGGAGTGGGGCGGGCAATTTCAGAATCTCGAGCGCGCGCTGGGCCATCTGCTGGTGATCATCCCGGTGACCATTGCTGCGATCTTTTTCCTGCTGTTCCTGCTCTTCAACTCGCTCAGGTTCGCTGCGCTGATCATCACCGTGCTGCCTTTCGCCTCGATCGGCGGCATCATCGGTCTCGCGGTGTCCGGCGAGTTCCTGTCGGTTCCGGCCTCGGTTGGATTCATCGCGCTGTGGGGCATTGCGACATTGAACGGCGTGGTGCTGGTGACCTATATCCGCAAGCTGCGCGACGAGGGCATGGCTGTCGCCGATGCGGTGCGCGAGGGCGCCCTCGCCCGGTTCAGGCCGGTGATGATGACGGCGACGGTGGCGATGCTGGGTCTGATCCCCTTCCTGTTTTCCACCGGCCCCGGTTCCGAAGTGCAGCGGCCGCTGGCGATCGTGGTGATCGGCGGTCTGATCACCTGTACGGTGCTGACGTTGATCGTGGTGCCGGTGCTGTATCGCTTCTTCGAAGAGGAGAGGGTTGAGGCATGAAAGAGATCAAGGCGGTGATCCAGCCGTCACGGCTGGAGGTTCTGCGTCAGGCATTCCGCAAAATCCCCGACTTTCCGGGCATGACCGTGTCACGCGCGCAGGGTTCGGGTTACCACCCTGACAAGCTGCAGCGGCCGGGCATCCGCGCCGAGTTGACCGATTATTCCGAAAAGGTGCGGATCGAGATCATCGCCCGCGACGAGGAGTTGTCGGGTCTGCTGGAGATCATCCACAAGGCCTGCCACACCGGCCGCCCTGGCGATGGCGTACTGTGGGTGACTGAAGTGGCGGAGTTCAGGCGCATGCGCGTCGTCCCCGGCGAGGCCGCCTGATTTCAATCGCGCGGGGTTTGCGCCGGTTCAGAAATCAGGCTTGATGTTGTATTCCTTGACCGCCTTGCTCCAGCGCACGATTTCGGCGCGCATGAATTTGTCGAACTCTGCCGGCGTGGTGGGCACCGGATCGTAACCGCGTTCGCGCAGCAGCTTGCCGGTTTCGCCCTTGAGCACGGTGGTCACCGCCTTGTTCAGGGTGGCCACGGCCTCCTTCGGCATTTTCACCGGACCCATCAGGCCGTACCAGCCCGAAATCGCGAAGCCCTTGTAGCCCGATTCGGCCAGCGTCGGCACGTCGGGCAATTGCGCGGCGCGGGCATTGGTGGTCACCGCCAGCGCGCGCAGCTTGCCGGCCTTGATCTGCGGGATCGCCGCGCCTGGGCCGGAGAACAGCGTCTGCACTTCGCCGCCGACTGCTGCCGCGACCGAGGGGCCCGAGCCGCGGTAGGGGATGTGTGTCAGCTTGACCTTTGCGGTCTGGAAAAATGCCTCCTGCGCGATGTGTGCGGTGACGTTGCCGGAGCCGAAGTTCATCGAATTCGGTTTGGCCAGCGCGAGCTTGATGAAATCGGCCAGCGTCTTCACCGGTACGCTCGGGTGCACGGTCATGATGTACGGCTGTTCAATCGTCTGGCTGATCCCGGCAAAGTCCTTGGACACGTCAAAGGGCAGCTTGGGGATCAGCGCCGGCGCCACCGCGGTGGCGCCGATTTCTGCGACGACAATGGTATAGCCGTCAGGGTTGGCGTCGGCGGCGATCGCGGTGCCGAGGGTGCCTTGGGCGCCGCCGCGGTTGTCGATCAGGATTTGCTGGCCGAGTTCGGCGGACAGCGCCGGCTGCATGATGCGCGACACCAAGTCAGTGCCGCCGCCGGGCGGGAAGGGCACCACCAGGCGGATCGGTTTGTTCGGATAGCCGGCGGTCTGGGCAAATGCCGGCGCGCTCAGCGCAAGGCAGGCGGTTATGGGGAACAGTGCGGGCAACAGTGCGAGACGGCTCATTCGGGGACTCCTCGGTCAACTGATATGGGGTGTGTTGCTGGAATCGGGGGTACTTCTGACGGGCATGAAGTTAACATGACTTGGGCCCAGGCTAAAGTCTCTTACGGTATTGCCTTGAAATTAAAGTGCAATAAAAACAATAGGTTATGTTTGTCGCAAGCGCTCCCGGATTCTAAAACCAGCTTGTCAAAATAAATTTGCCATGCTAACTTTCACGTCTTTCCATCACCAACCGCTGCGCCCTGCGATCACCCTGACATGAACTGCGCAACACGCCTTGTGGAAATCTTCGGCAGCCAGGCCGAAGTGGCGCGCCGTTTCCGGCTAGACCGCGCGGTGGTCAACCACTGGGTGAAGTCCGGTTATGTGCCGGCACGCTGGGCGATGGAAGTCGAACAGGTCACCGGCGGAGAAGTCGCAGCCGTCGAAGTGCTTAATGAAGCCACCTCGCGCAAGCCGCTGAAGCTGAAGTCGCGGCCCGACGGGGAGAATTTTTTTGCCAATGCCCAACCCGGGAGTGAATACACCATGGACAAATACGCACCGAGCAAACGCATCAGTTCCTTCCACCCGCCGCAGCGTACGCTGATGGGCCCCGGACCGACGGAAATTCATCCGCGCGTGCTGACCACAATGAGCCAGCCGGCGATCGGCTACCTCGATCCCGTCTTCGTCGAGATGATGGAAGAGCTGAAAGCCCTGCTGCGCTACACCTACCAGACCAGGAATCCGCTGACCTTCCCGGTCTCCGGTCCCGGCTCGGTGGGCATGGAATACTGTTTCGTCAACATGGTCGCGCCTGGTGACAAGGTCATCGTCTGCCGCAACGGGGTGTTCGGCGGCCGCATGATCGAGAACGTCGAGCGTGCCGGCGGTGTGCCGGTGGTGGTCGAGCACGAGTGGGGCGAGCCTGTCGATCCGCAGAAACTCGAGGACGCGCTGAAAAAGAATCCCGATGTGCGCGTGGTCGCCTTTGTCCACGCCGAGACCTCGACTGGTGTGTTGTCGGATGCCAAGACCCTGGTCGAGATCGCGCACAAGTATGACGCGCTGACCATCGTTGATGCCGTCACCTCGCTCGGCGGCTCCCCGGTGCTGGTCGATGAATGGAAAATCGATGCCGCTTACTCGGCCAGCCAGAAATGCCTGTCGTGCACTCCGGGCCTGTCGCCGGTGACCTTCTCCGAGCGTGTGGTTGACAGAGTCGCGGCACGCAAGGACAAGATCCACTCCTGGTTCATGGACATGAACCTGTTGCGCGGCTATTGGGGCGAGACCACCCGCACCTATCACCACACCGCGCCGACCAACTCGCTGTTCGCGCTGCACGAAGCGCTGCTGCTGATCCGCGAGGAAGGCCTGGAGAACGCCTGGGCGCGCGTCACCCGCCACCACACCGCGCTGAAGGCCGGCCTCGAAGCAATGGGCCTGAAGTTCCTGGTCAAGGAACCGTACCAGATTCCGCAGATGAACGCGGTGCGCTGCCCCGAGGGTGTCAACGAAGCCGAAGTGCGCAAGACGCTGCTCAACGAATTCGGCCTCGAGATCGGCGCCGGCCTGGGCCCCCTCGCCGGCAAGATCTGGCGCTTCGGCCTGATGGGCTACTCCTGCCGGCCCGACAACGTGATGCTCTGCCTGTCGGCGCTGGGTTCGGTGCTCGAAGACATGGGTTACCCGGTGCACGTTGGTGATGCCGAAGGTGCCGCACACGCCGCCTACGCCTCGATGCACGCCAAGGCTGCGCAGGCAAAGAAAAAAACCGCTCCCGCCAAAGCCGCATAAATAGCGGGAGTGCCGCGCCGCAGATCCGGCGCGAAGAATTCCTCGGAGGAGGTCAGGCCGGCCGCGGTTTGTGGCCGGCCGTTTTTTTGGGTGTGGACTTCGCGGTGCGGGCACGCAGCGCCGCATCCAGCGCCAGCCGCGCCCAGGGCCGCATCAACTGTGGCGTATCGAGCGCTTCATCGGGCGCGCGCCAAAAGCTCATCGCCATCGACTTGCCCTGTTTGACGTAGATGAAGGGTGCGCTGCCGGCGCGCTCGAAGCGGATGCGGGTTTCAGCGTCGGCTTTCAGATACAACTCATCGTCTGCGATGATCGCGATGAACAGCCCGTCGAGATAGACGCCGTGGCCGCCGAACATACGTTTCGCTTCAGCATGGCCCGGGCTGGCGAGCAGTTCCAGCACATGCTCTACGAATCCGCCGGCTGCGGCCATCAGAGCACAAGTACCGTCGCCAGTCCCAGCAGCAGGCCCATGCTCACCACATCGGTGGCGGTGGTCAGGAATATGCTTGATGCGGTGGCGGGATCGAAACCGAAGCGCTTCAGTGTCAGTGGCACCATCGCGCCACAGATGCCGCTGGCGACACAACTGCCGACCAGGGCGATCCACACCACGATGGCCAGCATCAGCGCATCCGGATTGCTTTGGTAGCTGGCGACGATGTACATGCCGAGCGCGGCGACGATGCCGGTGAAGGCGCCGTTCAGCGCGCCCAGCGAGGCCTCCTTGACCACCAGCGCACGTTCTGCGCCGGCCTTCAGCTCGCCCAGCGTCATGCCGCGCAGCGTCACCGCCAGCGCCTGGCAGCCGGTGTTGCCGGACTGCCCGGCAAGAATCGGCAGAAACAGCGCGAGGATCACCAGCCGGTCGACGGTATCCTGGAAAATCGCCACCACCGCGCCGGCGACAAAGGCTGTGGCGAGGTTGATCTGCAGCCAGGGGTGGCGAAACCTGAAGCTGCCCGGCAGCGGCGTGGCGAGGCGTTCCTCCTTTTCGACGCCGACCATGCTGCCGACCTGGGCGGTGATCTCGAAGGCCTGTTCCTCGAACAGTGTCTGGCCGCGTATCAGGCCGAGCAGGCGGCCTTCGTCGTCACAAACCGGATATACGGGGTAATGACGGTCGAGCACCAGCTTCATCGCATCGGCCAGTCCCAGCTCCGGCTGCAGCGTGAATACATCGCGGTGCATCACCGCGTCGAGCGTGACATCATCATCGGCGAACAGCAGGTCGCGCATGGTGATGATGCCGAGCAGGCGGCCGGAGTCGTCGGTGACATAACCGTAGGTGATGAAGGCGCTGCGCACCATCGGACGTAGTTGTTCGATAGTGTCGCGCACGCGGGTGCCGGGGCGGAACACCGCCAGCGGCGGCACCATCATGCGGCCGATGCTGCCCTGCGCGCAGCTCTGGTTCAGCCGCCACTGGGCGGCCACTTCCGCCGGAGCCGCGTGCATCACCGCATCGACCAGTCCGCCGGGCAGCTCGATCAGGATGTCCTGGGTCAGCGCCGGGGCCAGGTCCTGCAGCACCGCGGCGATGATCGCCGCCGGATGCCCGGCGAGCAGTGCGGCGGCCTCGCCGGGTGAACGCGCCTTGGCCGCGGCGACGATGTCGTGATGCGATTCCGGGCCCGGGCCGGCCGCGGGTTGTTGTGCTGGTGGCATGAAAACTCCCCTGAACGCTGTTGTTGCAGCGTGCGAAATTCAGCGGAGTATATCGAGCCGGGACTGGCGCCGCGCGGGCGCCGTCCGCTCAGAGGCCGAGGCGCTGCCAGATCGCTCGGGTAAGTTCGGCCTGGTTCATGGTGTAGAAGTGCAGGCCCGGTGCGCCGGCGGCGAGCAGGTTGTCGCAAAGCCGGGTGACGACATCAAGGCCGAAAGCGCGGATCGAATCACTGTCGTCGCCGTAGCCCTCGAGCTTCCTGCGCATCCAGCGCGGGATTTCCGCGCCGCAGGCGTCGGAAAAACGCGCGAGCTGCGAGAACTTGCCGATCGGCATGATGCCGGGGACGATCGGGATGTTGATGCCCATCGCCTCGCACTCACCGACGAAGTGGAAATAACAGTCGGCGTTGTAGAAATACTGGGTGATCGCCGAGTCGGCACCGGCCTCGACCTTGCGCTTGAAATTGAGCAGGTCATCGCGGGCGTTTTTCGCCTGCGGGTGGTATTCGGGATAGGCCGCCACTTCAATCTGGAACTGGCCAGCAAATTCGCCGCGGATGAAGGCCACCAGCTCGTTGGCGTAATGGAACTCGCCCGAAGTCGCGGTGCCCGAGGGCAGATCGCCGCGCAGTGCCACCAGGTGGCGGATGCCCTGCGCGCGGTAGCCCTGCAGAATCTCGCGGATCTCATCGCGCGAGGAGCCGATGCAGGAGATATGCGGTGCGGCGGCATGGCCCGCTGCGCGCAGGTCGAGCACCGCGCGCAGGGTGCGCTCGCGCGTGGAGCCGCCGGCGCCGTAGGTCACCGAAAAGAATTTCGGCTTGAGTTCGGCAAGCTGCTGCGCCGTGGTGGCGAGCTTGGCCAGGCCCTCCGGCGTGTTCGGCGGGAAGAACTCGAAACTGAAGGTGCGGGGGTGTTTTTTCTGGGATTCCATGGCGGTGGATGCCCTGCAGGTCGTGCAGGGCATCCTGCTCCGGTCAGTAGCGGTAGTGTTCCGGCTTGAACGGGCCATCGACCGGCATGTGCAGGTACTCGGCCTGCTTTTCGCTCAGCACGGTCAGTTCGACGCCGAGTTTTTTCAGGTGCAGGCGCGCGACCTTCTCGTCGAGGTGCTTCGGCAGCACATAGACCTTGTTCTGGTACTTCGAGCCCTGGGTGTAGAGCTCAAGCTGCGCCAGCGTCTGGTTGGTGAATGAACTCGACATCACGAAGGACGGGTGTCCTGTGCCGCAGCCGAGGTTCACCAGGCGGCCTTCGGCGAGGATGATCAGCCGTTTGCCGTCCGGGAAAATCACGTGGTCAACCTGGGGCTTGATGTTCTCCCACTTGTACTGCTTGAGGTTGGCGATCTCGATCTCGGAGTCGAAGTGGCCGATGTTGCAGACAATGGCGTTGTTCTTCATCCGCTTCATGTGGTCGTGGTTGATCACGCCGAGGTTGCCGGTGGCGGTGACAAAAATGTCGGCCTTGTCGGCGGCGTAGTCCATGGTCACCACGCGGAAGCCTTCCATTGCCGCCTGCAGCGCGCAGATCGGATCGACTTCGGTCACCCAGACCTGGGCAGACAGCGCGCGCAGCGCCTGCGCGCTGCCCTTGCCGACGTCACCGAAACCGCAGACCAGAGCGATCTTGCCGGCGACCATCACGTCGGTGGCGCGCTTGATCGCGTCAACCAGCGACTCGCGGCAGCCGTAGAGGTTGTCGAACTTGGACTTGGTCACCGAATCGTTGACGTTGATTGCCGGGAAGGGCAGGCGGCCCTCTTTTTCCATCTGGTACAGGCGATGCACGCCGGTGGTGGTCTCTTCAGTGACGCCGCGGATGTTCTTCTCGATGTTCGAGTAGTAGCCGGGCTGTTCCTTGAGGCGTTTGCGCATCGCCGCGAACAGCACGTGCTCCTCCTCGTTCGTGCCTTCAGGCGGCAGCGTCTTGTTGCGCTCGTGCTGCGCGCCCAGCGTGACCAGCAGGGTGGCATCGCCGCCATCGTCGAGGATCATGTTCGGCGTGCCGCCGTCCGACCATTCGAGAATCCTGTGGGTATATTCCCAGTAGTCTTCCAGCGATTCGCCCTTGTAGGCGAATACCGGGATGCCGGCCGCGGCGATCGCAGCGGCGGCGTGGTCCTGGGTCGAGAAAATATTGCACGACGCCCAGCGGATGTCGGCGCCGAGATCGGCCAGGGTCTCGATCAGCACCGCGGTCTGGATGGTCATGTGCAGAGAACCGGCGATGCGCGCGCCTTTCAGCGGCTTCTTGCCCTTGTTTTCCTCGCGGATCGCCATCAGGCCGGGCATCTCGGTTTCGGCAATGGCGATTTCCTTGCGGCCGAAATCGGCCTGTTTGATGTCGGCGACCTTGTAGTCAGCGGCTTTGGCGTTCATTTGTGCTGCTCCTGAAAAATACGGGCGCCGTTGTCAGCGTGACCTTCCGAGCCTGGCCGGCGGCGTGGTGCCGGTCCGGTCGCAGCGCCCCTCGGGGGTACGCATGTTTAAAACTGAAAACGAAAAAAAGCGCTCGCACCGTTGCCGGTGCGAGCGCCGTTGATTCTTGCTGAGCCTGGCCGGCAGTAACCGGTCGCAACGCTCCTCAGCGGCGCGCATTATAGCCGATGCTCGTGTGCGCCATCTCCGGTGGGCGGTATGTCTCATAACTTATTGTTTATAATAATATTTTTTGAGAACACTCATCGCATGATGGATGCCGTTTCATGGCCGCTTGCTTTCGGCGCACTCGCACTGCTGCTGCATGTGGCGGGTTACGCTTGGTATGCGCGCGAAATCTTCCGCGGCCGCACCCGGCCCAATGCCGCGAGCTGGCTGATGTGGCTGGTCGGTGCCTGGGTCGAGTATGTGACCTTTGACGCCATCGACAGCCACTGGGCGACCTCGGCGCTGCCGCTCGCCTGTTTTCTCGGTTGTTGCGCGATCTTCGCGGTGACCGGCCTGCTGCAGTTGGCGAAATGGCGCTCAGGTTCCAGCGATACGGTGTATCTGCCCGCGCGCTGGCCGGATTACACCGCGGTCAGTGCCGACCTCGGCGCCTATGCCGCCTACGCCCTCACCGGCGGCGCGGCCTGGGCTCATGCCTTCGCCGTGGTGACCTCCATCGTCAGCTTCATACCGATCTGGCGCACCACCTGGCGACACGGCAATGAAATGCCGGGACCGTGGCTGGTGTGGTGTGCGGCCTATCTGGCGATGCTCGGTGCGGTGGTTGCCGGTGATGGCGGCGAGCGTCTCGCGCAGAGTGTCTATCCGGTCTATTACTTCCTGCTGTCGCTGGTGGTGGCGGGGTTGTCGTTTACAGGTTTGCGTGAGTACTTGCGCCGCCGCTGGACCTGAATCACCAATAAAAACGCCGGCAAGCCGGCGTTTTTATTGAAGCGGTGAAACTTACTTGATGCCGGCGTCGGCCTTCAGTGCGGCAGCCTTGTCGGTGTGCTCCCAGCTGAATTCCGGCTCGTCGCGGCCGAAGTGGCCGTGGGCGGCCGTCTTGGTGTAGATCGGGCGCAGCAGGTCGAGCGACTGGATGATGCCTTTCGGACGCAGGTCGAAGTGTTTCTCGACCAGGGTGGCGATTTTTTCATCCGAAATCTTGCCGGTGCCGAAGGTATCGACCAGCACGCTGACCGGGCGCGCCACACCGATGGCGTAGGCGACCTGGATTTCGCACTTGCTGGCAAGGCCGGCAGCGACGATGTTCTTCGCCACATGACGCGCGGCGTAGGCGGCCGAGCGGTCAACCTTCGACGGATCCTTGCCCGAGAACGCGCCGCCACCGTGGCGCGAGTAGCCGCCGTAGGTGTCGACGATGATCTTGCGGCCGGTGAGGCCGGTGTCGCCCTGCGGGCCGCCGATGACAAAACGGCCGGTCGGGTTGATCAGGTACTTGGTGTCCTTGGTGATCATTTCCTTCGGCAGCACCGGCTTGCAAACCTGCTCGATGATCGCTTCTTCAATCTGCTTGTGCGTGACTTCCTCGCGGTGCTGGGTCGAGATCACCACGGTGTCGATGTGGTGCGGCTTGCCGTCAACGTAGCGCACGGAAACCTGCGACTTCGCGTCGGGGCGGGCCCAGGGCAGGCGGCCGTCGCGGCGCAGCTCGGCGTGGCGCTCCATCAGGCGGTGCGCGTAGTAGATCGGCATCGGCATCAGCTGCGGGGTCTCGTCGCAGGCGAAGCCGAACATCAGGCCCTGGTCACCGGCGCCCTGGTCGAGGTCGAGGCCCTTGCCTTCGTCCACGCCCTGCGCGATGTCGGGCGACTGCTGGTCGTAGCACACCAGCACGCCGCAGCTTTTGTAGTCGAAACCGATGTCGGAATCGTCGTAGCCGATCTGCTTGATCACCTTGCGCGCAACCTGCGCGTAATCGACGCGGGCGCTGGTGGTCACCTGGCCGGCGAGCACGACGAGGCCGGTGTGGGTCAGGGTTTCAGCGGCGACGCGGCCGGTCTTGTCCTGGCTGATGATGGCGTCGAGCACCGCGTCGGAAATCGCATCGGCGATTTTGTCGGGATGGCCTTCGGAAACCGATTCGGAAGTAAACAGAAAGTTGCTCATGGTCAGTGTGCGTAGTCGCTGTAGGTTGATCGGAAGGTGTTCTTTGCAGCAGGGGGGGGTAGGGCAAAAAGGCGGCTAGAATAGCATATAACCCCCGATTTATTAACGGATTTTCTGGCCAATGCCCGTGTCAACCACTGTGCTGCACGCAGTGCTCCTCATCACCGCGCGTATGCCCTTGGCGGCACTGCATTTTTTCGGTGCCGGGCTGGGCTGGATGATCTATGCCGCCTCGCCGACCTATCGCCGCCGCCTGCGCGAAAACCTGCGGATCGCCGGTTATCACGATGACCCAACGCGTCTCGCGGCCATCGCCGAAGCGGGGAGGGGCTTGAGCGAACTCGCGCGCATCTGGTTCGGCCCGGACGATGAACTGGAGCGCATCGTGCGCTGTGATGACTGGGCGGTGGTCGAGGCCGCGCGTGCCGAAGGCCGCGGCCTTATTTTCCTGACGCCGCACCTCGGCTGCTTTGAAGTGTCCGCCTTGTATGGCGCGCGCCGTTTGCCGCTGACCGTGCTTTACCGGCCGCCGAAACGCGCCGGGCTCGAACCGCTGATGCTTGCCGGCCGCACGCGCACCTCGGCACGGCTGGCGCCGGCCACACTCACCGGGGTACGCCAGCTGATCAAGGCGCTCAAGCGCGGCGAGGCCATCGGCATCCTGCCCGACCAGGCACCGGGTGTCGGTGAAGGTGAATGGGCGGATTTTTTCGGCAAGCCTGCCTACACCATGACCCTCGCCGGACGCCTGCAGCAATCCACCAATGCCGCGGTGGTGATGGCTTTTGCCGAACGTCTGCCCGCAGGCGCCGGGTATCAACTGCATCTTCGGCGCATCGCGGCGGATCCACTCGGCCCGCAACAGCTCAACCGTGCCGTCGAAGACGTGATCAGGATGCAGCCGGCGCAGTATTTCTGGGGATATAACCGGTACAAAAAGCCTGCGGGGAGTCATCAACAATGATGCAACCCGCATGACCCGCTTCGGACTCTTCCTGATCTGGCTGCTCCACTGGCTGCCCTTGCCCATGCTCGCGGCGGTGGGGCGTTTTGCCGGTGCGCTGCTCCATGCGCTGGCCGGTGAACGGCGGCGGGTGGTGCTGACCAATCTGCGGCTGTGTTTTCCGTTTTTGAATGACACCGAACACAAGGCGATTGCCCGTGAACATTTCGCGGTGTTCGCGCGCAGCCTGCTCGAACACGGCATCCTGTGGTGGGGCAGCCGCGAGCGGGTGCTCAAGCTGGTGCGCATCGAGGGCATGGAGCACTGGCAGGCGGTGCGCGACCGGCCGGTGATCTGGCTGGCGCCGCATTTTGTCGGGCTCGACATGGGCGGCATCCGGCTCACCGCCGAATTTCCGCTGGTGTCGGTGTACAGCAAACAGAAGAACCCGGCCTTTGACCGCATCCTGCTGCACGGGCGCACGCGGCTGGGGCCGACCGAGCTGTATTCGCGGCAGGACGGCATCCGCCCGGTGGCGAAAGCGATCAAAAACGGTCTGCCTTTCTATTACCTGCCGGACATGGATTTCGGCGAGCGCGATTCGATCTTCGTGCCCTTTTTCGGCGTGCCCGCTGCAACCATCACCGGGCTCGCGCGTATCGCTGCGCTGACCGGCGCGGTGGTGGTGCCGGCGGTGACCACGCAGCAGCCGGGCGGACAGGGTTATGTGCTGCGTTTTCATCCGGCCTGGGAGAATTACCCCAGCGGCGACATCGCCGCCGACACCCGGCGCATGAATGCCTTCATCGAAGAGCAGGTGCGCGGCATGCCGGCGCAGTACTACTGGCTGCACAAACGCTTCAAGACGCGGCCGCCGGGCGAGGCCCGGTTCTATTGACATGACGCAGATCCGCGACGGCATCACCCTGCTGCAGGACGCCGATGTCGAGGCAGTCACTGCACTCGCCGGCGAGGTCTGGCACGCGCATTACCCGGGCATCATCAGCGATGCGCAGATAAAATACATGCTGGCGCAGCGCTACGATCCTGCGGTCATCCGCAGCGAACTGGCGCGCGACGATGTGTGGTGGTTCGTGTTGCGCGAGGCCGGAGTGCCCGCAGCCTTCATGGCACTGCAGCCAGACGCGCCGGGCACGATGAAGATCGACAAGCTGTATGTAAAGCCGGCACGCCAGCGCGGCGGCTGTGGCGGCAGGCTGATTGCACAGGCTGCAGCAGTGGCGCGCAAGGCGGGTTGCGGTGAGCTGGTGCTGGCGGTGAACCGCCGCAACGTCAATGCGATTGCCGCTTACCGCAAGCACGGTTTCACGGTGCGCGAGTCAGTGGTCAAGGACATCGGCGGCGGATTCGTGATGGATGATTTCGTGATGGTGAAGGCCATTTGAACATGTTCCACAACCCCGATGCCGAAGCGCGCTGCGCGCTGCTCAAATCCGTGAAGACCATCGCCGTGGTCGGCCTGTCGCCGAATGCCGCGCGGCCCAGCTACGGCGTGTCGAAGGCGATGCAGGATTTCGGTTTCCGTGTGATTCCGGTGCATCCGGCCGCCACTGAAATCCTCGGCGAGAAGGTGTATCCCTCGCTGAAGGACATCCCGGAAAAAATCGATCTCGTTGATGTGTTCCGCAGCGCCGAGTTCATCGATGGGGTGGTCGATGAATGCCTGGCGCTGAATCTCAAGGCGATCTGGATCCAGGAAGGCATCGTCAACGAACCCGCGGCGTTGCGCGCGCAGGCCGGAGGCATGACGGTGATCATGGACCGCTGCATTTATCGCGACTACCGCGATCAGTGCCGATAAGGCGCCGCCAGCGATGCGCCTGAAATTCACCAAGATGCATGGCCTCGGCAACGACTTTGTTGTCATCGATGCCACACAGGCGCCGGTTGCGCTGACACCGGCGCAGTTGCGCTTTGTTGCCGACCGTCATTTCGGCATCGGCTGTGACCAGCTGCTGATGGTCGAACCTGCGCGCAGCGCGGACACCGATTTTTATTACCGCATCTTCAACGCCGATGGCGGCGAGGTCGAGCAGTGCGGCAACGGTGCGCGCTGCTTTGTGCGTTATGTGCACCAGCGCGGGCTGACCGCCAAATCCGTGATCCGTGTCGGCACCCTCGGCGGCGTGATCGAGCCGCGGCTCGAAGCCGACGGCCAGGTCACCGTGAACATGGGCGCGCCGGTGTTCGAGCCTGCGCGTATTCCCTTCACGGCCGCGGCCGAGGCCCCGCTGTACGATCTGGAAGTAAACAAAAAAATCATTAAAATCAATGTCTTATCGATGGGCAATCCACACGCCGTGCAACTCGTCGACAACGTCGACACCGCGCCGGTGGCCGAAGACGGCCCGCTGATCGAGGCGCATGCGCGGTTTCCGCAGCGGGTGAACGCGGGCTTCATGCAGGTCATCGACCGCAGCCACATCCGCTTGCGCGTGTTTGAGCGTGGTTCCGGTGAAACACTGGCCTGCGGTACGGGCGCCTGCGCCGCGGTGGTGTCCGGCATCCGCCGCGGCCTGCTCGATGCGCGCGTGCATGTCGCGACGCGCGGCGGCGACCTCGTTATAGTATGGGCCGGTGCCGGTGCACCGGTACTGATGACCGGCCCTGCCGTCAGCGTGTTCGACGGTACGGTCGAAATACCGGATTGAAGCTACCGGGTTGAAGCCGAAGCAGCCGCCGCACTGAATCCGAAACAAAGCAAACCACAGCAAGGACTGAGCACTGATGAATCCCAACGACGTCGCGGCCTACCTGAAGGAACATCCGGACTTTTTCGAGAACCATGCCGACGTCGTCGCCGACGTGATGATTCCGCATCCGCACGGCGGCCGCACCATTTCCATCGGCGAGCGCCAGATCCTCACCCTGCGCGAGCGCGCCAGGCAGCTCGAAGCCAAACTCGGCGAGCTGATCCAGTTCGGTGAAGAAAACGATGCCATCGGCGAGAAGGTGCACCGGCTTGCGCTGGCCTTGCTCGGCGCGCGCGGCGAACAGGCGGTGCGTGAGGCCGCCGCTTTCAACCTGCGCGAGGATTTCACGGTGCCGCATGTCGCGCTGGCGCTGTGGCATCCGGCCACGGCCGCCGCTGACGCCAGCGAAGCCACACGCGCTTTCACCGCCGGCCTGCTGCACCCGCATTGCGGCCCGCAGGCGATGGCCGATACCGCCGCGCTGTTCGGTGAAGCCGCACCGCTGCTGAAGTCCTTCGCCTATGTCGCGTTGCGCGGCAAGGAAACCTTCGGCCTGCTCGCGCTGGCGAGTGAAGATGCGCAGCGCTTCTATCCCGAGATGGGCACGCTGTACCTGACCCGCATCGGCGAACTGGTCGCGGCAGGCCTGCTGCGGCATCTGGAAACGGCGTGAGCGGACGGACAAACCCGAAAACCCCGGCCGCGCCGGCCGCCATCCCCGAAGCCGCGCAACAACTGCTGCAGTCCTACCTCGGGCACCTTGCCCACGAACGCCGGCTGTCGCCGCACACCACCAAAAACTACAGCCGCGATATTGAAACGTTGCTGCGCCAGTCCGGCAGCACACCGCCGGCGGCGCTGCGCAACCACGACATCCGCCGCGCCATCGCGCAATTACACAGCCGCGGTCTCGATGGCCGCAGCCTCGCGCGCATGCTTTCCGCCTGGCGCGGGTTTTTCAATTACCTCGCGCGCGACCACGGTGTTGCGCAGAATCCCTGCATCGGCATCCGCGCACCAAAAAGCGCCAAGCGCCTGCCCAAGGCACTGTCGCCGGATGAAGCGCGGCAACTGGTCGAAATCAAAGGTGATGACATTGATGCCGTGCGCGACCGCGCGATGCTCGAGCTGTTTTATTCCTCGGGCCTGCGCCTGGCCGAGCTGACCGGGCTCGCGCCCGGTGACATCCACTTCAGCGATGCCACGGTGCGGGTCACCGGCAAGGGCAACAAGACCCGCATCGTGCCGGTGGGCAGCCACGCAAGGCGCGCATTGCAGGCCTGGCTTGATGCACGCGGCGCGCTGCCCGGCGCCGATGCCGAAGCGCTGTTCGTCAACAACAAGGGCAAACGCGTCTCGCCACGCTTCATCCAGGCGCGGGTGCAGGCGCGCGGCCTCGAACAGGGCATCGCCGCGCGGGTGCATCCACACATGCTGCGTCACTCCTTCGCCTCGCATGTGCTGCAATCCAGCAGCGACCTGCGCGCGGTGCAGGAAATGCTCGGCCACGCCAGTATCTCGACCACGCAGGTGTATACCCAGCTCGACTTCCAGCATCTCGCCAAGATCTACGACGCCGCGCATCCGCGCGCCAAACGCAAAACCTGACACGCTCTACCTCTCCCTATCCCCACGGAATCGTGGGGATAGGGTTGGGGTGAGGGGAAAGAAACACCTTGAACCAGATCACACTCAAACCCGGCCGCGAAAAATCACTGAAGCGCCGCCACCCCTGGGTATTTTCCGGGGCTATCGCCAAAGTTGAAGGCCAGCCGAAGCTTGGCGACACCGTCAAGGTGCATTCCGCCGACGGTGTATTTCTCGCGGTGGCGGCCTGGAGCCCCGACTCGCAGATCCGCGCCCGCGTCTGGGACTGGACCCTGCGCGAAATCGACGCCGCGTTTTTCGCTGAAAGCATCCAGCGCGCCGCCGCGCTGCGTCATGCCGCGGCGGATGAAGGCGTGCGCCTGATCCACGGCGAATCCGACGGCCTGCCCGGCGTGGTCGCCGACCGCTACGCCGACACCGTGGTGCTCCAGTTGCTGAGCGCCGGCGCCGAACGCTGGCGCGGCGCAATTGCCGATGCACTGGCCGCACTGCCCGGCATTGCGCGCGTACTCGAACGCTCCGATGCCGACGTGCGCGAACTCGAAGGCCTGCCGTCGCAATCCGGCCTGCTGCGCGGCGAAGCTGCGGCCGGGCCATTGACGGTGCGTGAACACGGCCTCGAATTCGCGGTCGATGCCGAGCACGGCCACAAGACCGGCTTCTACCTCGACCAGCGCGACAACCGGCGGCTGCTGCGTGGCCTGAGCAAGGACAAGAACGTGCTCGACTGCTTCTGCTACAGCGGCGGCTTTGCGCTGAATGCGCTGGCCGGCGGCGCGAAATCAGTGACCGCCATCGACAGCTCGGGACCCGCACTGGCCGCGGCGCAGGCCAATGCCGCGCGCAACAAGCTGTTGAATGACGGCAATAAGGCCGAGTGGCTCGAAGCCGACGTATTCCAGACCCTGCGCAAATTCCGCGATGGCGGCCGCAAGTTTGATCTGATCGTGCTCGACCCGCCGAAATTCGCGCCGACCGCCGCCCATGCCGAGAAAGCGTCACGCGCCTACAAGGACATCAACCTGCTCGGTCTCAAGCTGCTCAATCCCGGCGGCCGGCTGATGACCTACTCCTGCTCCGGTGGTGTGAATCCAGACCTGTTCCAGAAAATCGTCGCCGGTGCCGCGCTCGATGCCGGTGTCGATGCGCGCATCGAGCACTGGCTGCACGCCTCAGCGGATCATCCGGTGGTGATGAATTTTCCGGAGGGGGAGTATTTGAAGGGGTTGGTGTTGCGGGTCGGGGTTTAATGCCGGAGTTGGACGATCACTTTATTAAATGGGAAGCTGACCGGGATCTTCATCTATATGGCCGCAAAAAAGACAGCGATTGAAGTCACGCGCAATCTTTGCATCACATTTCGGACAATCCTTCGCGAAAGCAATGTACTTTTCATCCCGGGTTCCATCACGAATATCAATCTCGAGGACCTTATCAACCATTTCCTTGTTGGAAAATACCGAGTCTCTGACAAATGATCTCGGCTATCGAGTGGTTCACAAGCACTAATTGGTCAATACGCCTGGACAGACTGAGATAGTCATTTTGCTGATTCCCCTGGGATCGGTGGCTTTGCGAAGCAAGCTCGCCCTGAATCTCGTTAATTTTATGGTTTAGCAGATAGTCAAATAATTTCGTATACACCACGTCTTTGTTTAGCCTAACGGTGGGCGTCACCGTCGGGCTACGCTGGGTACCGCTCGAATTCAGGAAGTTCATGAATATGCTTCATCCAGCCGAGCCGTTCAGCCGTCTGTATTTGCACTGTCGGCGGAAGCGCCTCAGGATCGTCAAGTGTTGAGGACTGTACGTCGACAATTCCAGGGAGCACTGCTGCATTCCGGTAGAACAACCCGCTTCCACAGTCTGCGCAGAAACTGCGCATAGCGGTCCCTGACGAGTTAATCGTCTTTGGTTCCCCTTTCGTTAAGCTCAAGGCAGCTTCGGGAAACATCGCCCAAGCCACCATCGGCGCACCTGCACTTCGACGACAGTCGCTGCAATGGCACAAGGCAACGACCTTTGGATCCCCCGAAAGTTGATAGCGAATCGCGCCACATCTGCACTGCCCAGAGTAAGTCATAACAGAACCCCCTTAATGCTAGGACCCAAACATCGATGAACTCACTGCAGTCTCAAATGGTGAGGATCTCTTGTGACGTCCAACTTTAGTTGGGGTCGACAGTTTTGCCGGATAACCCGCCGACCTGTCTCCCTGACTTCCCGCCAGATTCGCAGAGAAAATAATTTATTATCAGATACTTGTAATTCATCCGTCAGTCTGCATAACGTATTAAATCCGCAGCAAAACCGGCACGGATCAGTCTACATGCAGAGTCAATGTTTTTCAGGACGCCCCGGCGGCACATTATCAATCCCGCCCTCATGCCAGGGATGACACTTCCCCAGCCGCCTCACCGTCAGCCAGCTCCCCTTGATCGCCCCATGCGTGTCAATCGCCTCGCGCGCATAGGCTGAGCAGGTCGGATAAAAGCGGCACTGCGTGCCGAAAAAAGGCGACAGCAGCAGGCGGTAGGCGTCGATCAAAAAAATCAGCAGTCGTTTCATCCCCTCAGTATAAGCGTCACCCGCCTCCCTCTTTTTGCAACTGGGTTGCGCCAAAGCGCGGACCGCACTATCATCGCAACCCTGTTGCAATAAAGGAGGGTGCTTTGAACTACGCGATGGTGTGGGCAGGTGTGCTGCTGGGTGCGCTGAGCCTGAATGTGCAGGCGCATGGTGTCTGGTTTGCCGAGCGTTCCGGCCAACTGGCGATGATCTATGGCCACGGCGCAGAGGATCTCGACATGATCCGCCGCCATGACAAGGTGAAGGAAGTCGCGGGTTATGACGCAGCGGGGGCGCCGGTCCCGGTGACGCTGCGCAAGACAGACCATCTGCTGCTGATCGATGCCAAGCCGATGCCGGCGGTGATCACCGGCGTGCTCGACAACGGTTACTGGAGCAAGGGGCCGGACGGCAAGTGGGTGAACAAGGGCCGTGATGAGGTGCCCGGCGCCGGGGAGAGCGGCCGCTACGTCAAGTACGCCGTCTATCTGCGCGAATCCACCAGGGCGCCGCTGCAACCGCTGGCGGGGCAGGTGCTGCAGATACTGCCGCTGAAGGCGGCATTGCCCCACCACAAGGACGAGTCGATGACGGTGCGGGTGCTGTTCAACGGCAAGCCGGTGGCCGGCGCCAAGGTCACCCGCGACTATGTCGGCGATCCCGAGGCCAAGCCGCTGGTCACCGGCCGCGACGGCACGGTCACGCTGCGGGTGCGCAATGACGGTCTCAATGTGATCAGCGCCGCCTACGACGCTCCCCCTGACGATCCGGCCAAGGCCACCAAGACCGGCCTGTTCGCGACGCTGGCTTTCGCGATCAAGCACAAGGCGCACTGAGCACCCGCCGGTGCCGACCCGGTAACGGCTCTTTCAGGGAAGACCATGAAAAAAACACACAAAAAATCGTCTGCCGCGCTGGCCGCACTCGCCGTGCTGGCGTCGGCGCCGGCCCTGGCGCAAAACCCGCCGCCAAGGGATGCCGGTATCACCACGCTTCCGGCGGTGGAAGTGGTCGGCCGCCAGCAGGGCGGCGCCTATCACGCGGATGAGGCCAGCGGCACCAAGTCGGATTTGCCGCTGCGCGAACTGCCGCAGGCGGTGAGGGTGATGTCGCGGCAGACCCTGGACGATCTGGGTGCGGTGCGCCTCGATGACGCACTGGATTATGTCGGCGGGGTGTCGCGGCAGAACAGTTTCGGCGGACTGTGGGACAACATTGCGATCCGCGGCCTCGCCGGCGACATCAACAACGTCATGTCGCTGCTGCGCAACGGCTTCTCCGCCAACCGCGGTTTCATGGCGCAGCGCGATATGGCCAATGTCGAGCGCATCGAGTTCCTGAAAGGCCCGGCGTCCTCGCTGTATGGCAGCAGCGAGCCGGGAGGCACGCTGAACATCGTCACCAAGCGTCCGCTGTGGCAGTCGGCGCACGCGCTGGAGGCCTATGTCGGCAGTTTTGGTTTCCGTCGCGGCACCGTCGATTCGACCGGGCCGCTGACCGAAAATTTTGCCTACCGCCTGAACATCGCGATCGAGGATCGCGCCGGGTTCCGCGACTTTGTCGATACCGAGCGCTCGCTGTTCGCGCCGGCCTTCACCTGGAAAATCAACCGCGACACGCGCCTCGATTACAGCGGCGAATGGCTGAGCCACAAAACCCCGCTCGATCGTGGCGTGGTCGCGGTGAACAACCAGCTCGGCGCCATCCCGCGCGAGCGCTTCCTCGGTGAGCCGGCGGACGGCAAGGTCACGCTGGAGAACCAGTCGCACCAGTTCGTGCTCGAACATGACCTCAATGCGCAATGGACCGGCCGTCTTGCGCTGTCCTACCAGAGCGGCATGCTGCGGGGATTTTCGACCGAGGCGCAGCCGACACTGGAGGCGGATCAGCGGACCCTGCGCCGGCAGCGGCGCTACCGTGACTACGCATCCGAGGACCTCGCCCTGCAGGGCGAGGTGGTGGGCCGGCTGAAGGCCGGCGGCATCGAGCACGAACTCACGCTGGGCGCGGAAACCTACCGCTTCCAGCTCGACCAGCTGATGCTGCGCGTGAACCCGACCGCGGGTGCGCCCTATGCGGTCAATGTCTTCAACCCGGTCTACGGGCAGGCGCAACCGGTTCCCGCGCCGAACACCCAAACCCAGGAAGACCAGCGCAACCTCGCCTTCTACGTGCAGGATGTGCTCAAGCTCGGCGAATCCTGGCGCCTGCTCGCCGGCGTGCGCCATGACAGCTACGACCAGCAGTTGATGAACCTGCGCACCAGGGCGCTGACCACGCAAACCCCGAGCGCGACCACGCCGCGCCTCGGATTGAGTTACCTGCCCAACAGCCAGTGGACGCTGTTCGGCAACACCGGCAAGTCGTTCCGGCCCAATGTCGGCAGCAATGCCGCGGGCGCGGCCTTTGATCCGGAATCCGGCGCCGCGCTCGAGGCGGGCGTGAAATGGGAGAACGCCGCGCGCCGGCTGGGCGCGACACTCGCGGCCTTCGACATCCGCAAGAAGAACGTGCTGACCAGTGATCCCGCCAACGCCGGTTTTTCGATCACTGCCGGCGAAGTGCGCAGCCGCGGCTTTGATGCCGATGTCTCGGGGCAGCTCGGCAAATCGTGGCGCGTCAACGCCAGCTTCACCTACAACGATGCCTCGGTGGAGAAGGACAACACCCTCGAAGTCGGCGGCCGCCTGCTCAACATCCCCAGGCTCAACGGCAGCGTGCTGCTGGTGTACGAGGGCGTGATGGGCGAGGGCCGCTTCGGCCTCGGCGGTGGCCTGACCCACACCGGGGAGCGGCTGGGCGAGGCGCGCACCCAGGCCCAGGCGAATGCGGGAACGGCGGCTTTCGAACTGCCGGCCTACACCCTGGCCAAGGTGGTGGCCTACTGGCGCGCCAGTGCCAGGCTCAGGTTCTCACTGGATATCGACAACCTGTTCGACAAGACCTACTACACGCAGTCCTTCCAGCGCACCTGGGTCGCGCCGGGCGCGCCGCGCACGGTGACACTGGGCATGCAGACCAAGTTCTGAGGATGTGCTGAACGCCCTTTAAGTCAGTTACACCCTGGAAGAAAATTCGTAAGTAATTGATTTTATTGATAAATAATTCTAAGCCGGTGGTTATTGAAAATACCCTGTGGTCTAATGGGCCTGCTCCAGCCGAGTTCGCCATGAAGCCCGATCATCACCACACCGCCGAACAATCGATCCGCCGCACCGGCGCGCGGATGACCCAGCCACGGATACTGGTGTTGAGCGTGTTGTTCGCCGCCGAGCGCGCGCTGACACATACCGAAGTCGAATCCCGTTTGCCCGCGGCACTGGGTGTGAACCGCGTCACCATCTACCGTGTGCTGGAGTGGCTGACCGAACAGGGACTCGCGCACAAGATCGCCGGTGAAGACCGGGTGTGGCGGTTTAATGCCGCGGCCCATCAGCACGCCGGACCCCATGCCCATTTCAAATGCAGTGACTGCGGGCAGGTGTTGTGTTTGGAGCCGGTGCCGGCGAAGCCGGCGGTGAAACTGCCGGCGGGTTTCCGTCAGCAGGCGGTGGAGCTGACAATCAAGGGGCTGTGCTCCGATTGTGGTCCGTCGCGCGGCAAGTCCGCGGCGCATGGCCGGCATCAGCACTGAAACCGCGCTGTTTTTTTGTTTCAAAATGCAACTCAATTGCAAATAAATGCGATGCTGAGCCTGACACCCCTGCATTCGATCATCCTCGCCACCATCGCCGGTGGTGCGCTGAGCATGGCGACCGCGGCGCTCATTTCTTACACACTGCTGGCGCGCTGGGTGCCGGTGATGGTCAGTTATGCCGTGGGGGTGCTGCTGGCCGCGGCCTTCCTGCATCTGGTGCCCGAGGCGTACATGCAGGCGGACAGCATCGAGGCGCTGTCGGCAACATTGCTGGCCGGCCTGCTCGGATTTTTCCTGCTGGAGAAGGCGGCATTGTGGCGCCACGGCCACGAGCATCCCGAATCGCTGCATCAGGAGCGCAGCCGCGCCGGCCTGCTGATCGTGGTCGGCGACGGATTCCACAATTTTGTCGACGGCGTGCTGATCGCGGCGGCCTTCCTCACCGATCCCGCGCTGGGTGTGCTGACCGCGCTGGCGATCGTCGCCCACGAAGTGCCGCAGGAGGTCGGTGATTTCATGATCCTGCTCCACGCCGGCTACAGCCGCCGCCGCGCGCTGCTGCTCAATTTCGCCTCCAGCCTGATGGCCGTCGCCGGCGGCCTTGCGGGTTATTTCGCGCTCGATAACGCGCGCGCCGCGACGCCGTACGTGCTGGTGCTGGCCGCGGCAAGTTTCATCTACATCGCGCTCGCCGACCTGATTCCCGATCTGCACCGGCGCAATGACGCGCGCAGCGTGCTGGGGCAGTTGTTTTTCGTGGCGCTGGGCATTGTGACCATCCTGGTTTCACAGGTGCTGCTGCATGGGCATTGAGCGCGGCGGCGGTCGCAGTTACCACCGGATCAGTGATCACCGCGGCGGTCCGGTGGCGCGGCGTTATGCACGCACGCTGCTGTTTTCACCGCGCGGCGGTTCCGGCGAGATCAGCGCCGGACGGCACTTCATGCCCGCGTTCGGTGCCGACGGTTTGCTGCCCTGCGTGGTGCAGGACGCGGTGAGCGGAGCGGTACTGTTCACCGCGGCGATGGATCGCGAGGCTCTGTCACTGACCTTGCGCAGCGGCATCGCCCATTTCTGGTCGGCGCGGCGTGGCGGCCTGTGGCATCGCTGCACGCCTGGCGGCGGCGCGCTGCGGGTGACGGCGCTGCTGGTCGATGGTGAGCAGCGCGGCCTGCTGCTGCAGGGCTGGTGTGTCGGCGGCCTGCGCAGCGCCTACTCGCGCGCTGTTGATTTGACTCAGCCGCCCGCCGATCTCGCGATCCGCCTCAAACCGGCCGCCGCGTCCGCCGCCGCTGAACAGACACTTTCCCTGGGAGCATTGCCATGAAACAGGAACAGGCCGGGCAGACCCCGGTGACCATCCTCACCGGTTTTCTCGGGGCGGGCAAAACCACGCTGCTCAACCGCATCCTGCGCGAAGCTCACGGCCTGCGCATCGCGGTCATCGAAAACGAGTTCGGCGAGGCCGGCATCGACAACGAAATCCTGCTGCAGGAGCGCGACGAGCAGATCGTCGAGATGAACAACGGCTGCATCTGCTGCACGGTGCGTGGCGACCTGGTGCGCATCCTCGGCGAGCTGCAGTCGCGGCGCAACAGCGGGCGGCTGCGTTTTGACCGCGTGGTGATCGAGACCACCGGGCTTGCCGATCCGGCGCCGGTGGCGCAGACCTTTTTTGTCGATGCCGACGTGTCGCGGGATTACCGGCTGGATGCGATCATCACCGTGGTCGACGCCAAACACGCGGCACAGCAGCTTGATCAGCATCACGAGGCGCAAGAGCAGGTCGGTTTCGCCGACCGCATCCTGCTCTCGAAGACTGACCTGGTGCAGACGGCCGAAGTCGAGGCGCTGCGCAAAAGGCTGCATGCGATGAATCCGCGCGCGCCGGTCCTGCCGGTGGCCTTCGGCAGCGTCGATATCGCCGAAGTCCTCGATATCAACGGCTTCAGGCTGGATGCCATCCTGCAGGTCGATCCGGCCTTCCTCGAGGATGTCAGCCACGAACACGACGACGACATCGCCTCGTTTGTCCACCGCGACAATCAGGCCTTTGACCTGGAGCGGCTGGAGACTTTTTTCAGCCTGCTGCTCAAGACCTACGGCACCGACCTGCTGCGCTACAAGGGGGTGCTCAACATCGAGGGCAAGCCGCAGCGGGTGATTTTCCAGGGGGTGCACATGCTGTTCGGCGCCGACGAGGGCAAACCCTGGGCCGAGGGCGAGCGGCGCGAGAGCACGATGGTCTTCATCGGCCGCGATCTGCCGCGCGAATTGATTGAAAAGGGACTCGCCCTGTGCCGCGCCGGCGTTGCCGCCGACCCTGCCGGAGTATTGCTGTCATGAGCGCCGCCGTGACCGGCCGCGGGCAGCGACCCCTGGCCGGCGCCGACCAGTTGCTGGCGATGCCGGAGCGCGACTACATGAATCCGCGACAACTGGAGTTTTTCCGGGAACGCCTGCGGGCGATGCGTGATGCCCTGATCGAGAATGTCAGCCAGACCAGCGCCCACCTGCGCCAGGTTGAGGTCGCCACCGATCCGATGGATCGCGCGACTCAAGAGGAAGAGCAGGCCATCGAGCTGCGCACCCGCGACCGCGAGCGCAAGATGATGCGCAAGATCGACCAGGCGCTGGTTCGCATCGATGATGGCAGCTACGGCTGGTGCGAGGAAACCGGCGAACCGATTGGCCTGCAGCGGTTGCTGGCGCGTCCTACTGCCACTCTCTGTGTCGAAGCACAGGAGCGGCGCGAAAAAATCGAGCGTGTCCATGGCCACTGAAGCCCTGAACGTGGTGGTGCCTTTTCATTTCCGCTACGCACGTAGCGCGGGTGAGTTCACCGCCATTCACGCCCCCGGCGTCAACCTGGTGCTGTGGCGGCGCGAGCAGGAGCCCGGCCTCGGCCGGCTGGTCGACGAGTTTAGTGCCGCCCATGACCTGGATGTCGAGGCGGTGCTGCGCTGTGCCGAGCCGGAGGTGTGGATGTTCCTGTCCGATCTGCCGGCCTGCGGCGCGCGCGACATGCTCGCCGCCGACATCGAATTCCTGGTGCGCCGTTTCGGCGAAGTCAGCGGCAGGGCCGCGGCGCGGGTGCACCTGGAAACGGTGCAGACCGATGCCTGCCGGCTGTTTCACGTTGATGCCGCCGCGTTGCGTATGCTGGTGACCTACAGCGGCTTCGGGACGCAGTGGGTTACCAACGACAACGTGCGCCGCGGCGAGCTGACCGCGCAGGGCCGCAGCTTTGAAATGGCCAACCGCGAGATCGTGCCGCGCCCCGCGCAAATCCGCAGCGCGCGGCCGTGGTGGGTGATGCTGCAGAAGGGTGAATCCTATCCGGGCAATGCCGGCAACGGCGTGGTCCACCGTTCGCCGCCGGTCGAGCATGCCGGCGAGCGCCGCCTGCGGCTTTGCATCAACGAGGTGAAATGATGAACATCGATGACTTCAACGGCCTGCCCCGCGCGGAGGAAATCGCCGGGCGCATTTCACAGGAGCACGCACGGGTCGTCGCCGAGCTGCGCGGCGCGCTGGCGCGATGCGAAAACGGCGGCATCGACAAGGGCACGGTGAACGCGGTGCTGATCGCCGAGCTGCTGCCGCGGCTGGTGGATGCCTACGGCCCGCTGGGTGTGGCCGGCGTGCTCGGGCAGCTCGCCGCCCATGTCGCGCAAAGCCATCACGGCGCGCCGCTGACCCGTCAATAAACCGCGGAGAACATCATGACTGCAGTGCTGCCCGATGCAAAACGGCTGCCGGTGACCGTGCTTTCCGGTTTTCTGGGCGCCGGCAAGACCACCCTGCTCAACCACGTGCTCAACAACCGCGAAGGCCGGCGTGTCGCGGTGATCGTCAACGACATGTCGGAAGTGAACATCGACGCGCAACTGGTGCGCGAAGGCGGCGCGCAGCTCGCGCGTGCCGAGGAAAAGCTGGTCGAGATGTCCAACGGCTGCATCTGCTGCACCCTGCGCGAGGATTTGCTGATTGAAATCAACAAGCTCGCGAAGGAGGGGCGTTTCGACTACCTGCTGATTGAATCCACCGGCATTTCCGAGCCGCTGCCGGTCGCCGAGACCTTCACCTTCAAGGACGAAAACGGTCTCGGCCTGTCCGACGTGGCCCGGCTCGATACCATGGTCACCGTGGTTGATGCCTTCAATTTCCTGAAGGATTACGGCTCCAGCGATTTCCTGAAGGATCGCGGTGAAAGCCTTGGCGAGGAGGACGAACGCACCGTCGTCGATCTGCTGGTCGACCAGATCGAGTTCGCCGATGTCATCGTGGTCAACAAGGGTGATCTGGTGACAATGGACGAGATGGCGCGGCTCGCGTCGATCCTGCACACCCTGAATCCGGACGCCGAAATCGTGGTCTCGAAGTTCGGCGAGGTGGCGCTGGACAGGATCATGGACACCGGGCGCTTCGATTTCGAGAAAGCCTCCGCCGCCCCCGGCTGGCTCAAGGAAATGCGCGGCCAGCATCTGCCGGAGACCGAGGAATACGGCATATCAAGCTTTGTCTATCGCGCGCGCACGCCCTTCCATCCGCAGCGCTTCTGGGACCTGATCCACTCCGAGTGGGATGGCGTGCTGCGCTCCAAGGGCTATTTCTGGCTGGCCTCGCGCATGGATTTCGCCGCTTCGTGGTCGCAGGCCGGCGGTGTGTGTCGCCATTCGGCGGCCGGCCTGTGGTGGGCCGCGGTGGACCGCAAACAGTGGCCGAAAGACCCGGAATACCGCAAACTTATCGAACAGAAGTGGGTCGAAGGCTGCGGTGACCGGCGCCAGGAGCTGGTGTTCATCGGCATCGGCATGGACGAAACCGCGATCCGCGCGGCATTGGACCGCTGCCTGCTGGATGATGCCGAAATGGCCGCCGGCGAGAACCGCTGGAGCAGCTACCCGGATCCGTTTCCGGCATGGACCAAAATCGAGGAGGAATGACTTGTTTGAATTGCGCAATGTCCGCCACGACTACGACGGCAATGAAGTGCTGCGCGTCGATGGCTGGCAGGCGGCGCAGGGCGAGCAGTGGCTGATGCTGGGGCCTTCGGGCAGCGGCAAGACGACGCTGCTGCATGTGCTGGCCGGAATTCTGCGGCCGAGCGCGGGCAGCGCCATCATCGCCGGTGAGAATCTTGCCGCGATGCAGGGGGCGAGGCTGGACCGCTTTCGCGGCGCAAACATCGGCATCGTGCTGCAGCGCCTGCATCTGATGGAAAGTCTGAGTGTCATCGACAACCTTCTGCTCTCGCAGTGGCTGGCAGGTGCCGCGCAGGACCGGGCGCGGGCGCAAGAAGTTCTGGCCGGGCTCGATCTGGCTGACAAGGCGGACGCCAAACCGCATCAGCTGTCCTTCGGCCAGGCGCAACGGGTCGCGGTGGCGCGCGCGGTGGTCAACCGGCCGAAGCTGCTGCTCGCCGACGAACCGACCTCGAACCTCGATGACGCGCGTTGCGCGCAGGTGCTGGCACTGCTGCAGGCGCAGGCCGCGGCCTGCGGCGCGACACTGGTGATCGCCACCCATGACCAGCGGGTGAAGTCGCGTATTCCCAACCACCATGTGCTGGGAGCAGCCGCATGAACATCGCCGCGTTGAGTTTTTCCTATCTGAAGGCGCGGCCGCTGAACACCGCGCTGAACGTGCTGCTGCTTGCGCTGGGTGTGGCCACAATCGTGCTGCTGCTGCTCGCCACCCACCAGCTCGAAGACCGCATGCGCCGCGATGCGCAGGGCATTGATCTGGTGGTCGGTGCCAAGGGCAGCCCGATGCAGATCATCCTGTCGGCGATTTATCACCTTGATGTACCCACCGGCAACATCCCGTGGAAGCAGGCGCTGGAGATTTCAAAACATCGCGCGGTGAAGCGGATGATTCCGCTTGCGCTCGGCGACAGCTACCGTGGTTTCCGCATCGCCGGCACCACGCCCGACTATCTGCAGCACTACGGCGCCAGATTTGCCGGTGGCCGTGCCTGGCAGAAACCGCTGGAGGCGGTGATCGGCGCCGAAGTCGCGGCGCGCACCGGCCACGGCCTGGGGACGAAGTTCCACGGCGTACACGGCCTTGGTGATGGCGGCCATGCCCACGAGGATCACCCGTATGAAGTGGTCGGCATCCTTGAACGCAGCGGCACCGTGCTCGACCGGCTGATCGTGACTTCATACCAGAGCGTGTGGGTGGTGCATGCCGAGCACCACGATATCAAGGACGTAAGCGACATCGAGAAACAGCTCGGTGACGACGAAAAGGAATTCACCGCGCTGCTGCTGCAGTACGCGACGCCGCTGGCAGTGGCGATGCTGCCGCGTTACATCAACAACAACACCGGCATGCAGGCCGCCTCGCCGGCGTACGAGACGGCGCGGCTGTTCTCGATCATAGGTGTCGGCGTCGATGTGCTGCGCGCCTTCGCGCTGGTGCTGATCTTCAGCGCCGGTCTGTCGGTGTTCATCGCGCTCTACAACGCGATGAACGAGCGGCGCTATGACCTCGCGGTGATGCGCACACTTGGCGCGCGGCCGGCGACGCTGATGGGCCTGCTGCTGTTTGAAGGCCTGCTGCTGGCGCTGATCGGCGCCGCGCTGGGGCTAGCGCTCGGCCACGGCTTCGCCGAAATCCTCGGCCATGTGCTGCGCGCGGCGCAGCAGGTCGAGATCAGCGGCCGGGTGTTTGTGATTGAAGAGTTATGGGTGGTCGGACTGGCGCTGGGTGTCGGCGTGCTCGCGGCACTGATTCCGGCCTGGCGGGCTTACCGTACCGATATCGCCGCCACGCTTGCGCGCGGCTGAACTTGAGTTTTTCACATCGTTTTTTCATCCAGAGGAAAGGATTGAGCATGAACACCCGTCAAACCCTGCTGACTGCGATGCTGCTGGCCCTTGTTGCCACGCCCGTGGCCGCGCACAACCACGAGAAGGGCAAGGAAAAGCCCCACAGCGCGGCGGACATCAAAAAGGACATCGCCAACCACCGCGCGATGGCCGAGGCCCATCTCACTGCGGCCAAGTGCCTGGAGTCGGGCAAGTCCGAAAAAGAGTGCCACGGCCAGCTCGCCAAGGATTGCAAAGGCCTGGCAATCGGCAAATACTGCGGCATGAAACACAGTCACTGACCGTGGCGAATGGCACCGCAGACTCACGTTTGTCGCGGAGTGTATATAACTCATTGTTTTTATTGGTAAAATGAAAACATTTCTGGCAATCATTTTTCTTGGCATCGGTATGGTGATCGGCCTGCCTGCGCTGGCACAGGGCATACCCGGCCAGTCCAAAGAACTGTCGAAACGGCCGGACTCCGATGCCAATCTGCCGCCTTCGCCTTACGCGATGAAGCCGCTGCCTGAGTTGAAGGGTGTGGTGTCATGGAAGACGCTGGCCGATGTGAAGACTGTGAAGCAGAAAGAC
Source organism: Betaproteobacteria bacterium Ga0077527 (assembly GCA_001464815.1). Lineage (GTDB taxonomy): Bacteria > Pseudomonadota > Gammaproteobacteria > Burkholderiales > SG8-41. The sequence goes on from LNDW01000023.1 coordinate 88,487, forward strand.
CGCTTCGTGCCGGAGTTTGGCAAAGGCGTCGTCTCCCTCGACAAGAAGGAAGTGCGCATCCAGGGTTTCATGATGCCGCTCGACATGGGCGAGCGTCAGGCGCGGTTCATCCTCGCCATGCTGCCGCCGAGCTGCTCGTTCTGCCTGCCCGGTGGTCCCGAGCAGATGGTTGAAGTGCAGGCAAAGACACCGGTGAAATACGGCTTCGAGCCGGTCGTAATCTCCGGCCGCTTCGCGGTGCTGAAAGACGATGCGATGGGCCTCTACTACCGGCTGACCGATGCCGTGATCGTGACCGCGCCACGCTGAGCACTTCTGCAATGCACGGCATTCGTCTGCTGCACAAGGCACTGCACTCAGTGACGCTGCGCTGGGTGCTCATGGCATTGCTGCTTTTTGCGCAGCACGGCGCGCTGACGCATGTGCTGGCCCACGCCAGTGGTGAAATTGAATCGCTGGTGTCCAGCCACCACGATAACTGCGAGCATGGTCAAGGGTTTCACCATCATGACGGCGCACCTGATGCCGGCTCCCAGTGCGCGTTTGACTTGCTTTACAGCGAGCTTCTTGGCGGCGTACCGCTGGTCGACGGCAGGAACACGGCAGAGACGGCCATCTCTGTTGCGGCAACCCCTGTGGCCGGGGCGGCAGCTTCTGTCTCTGTACCGCTTCATCACGCCCGCGATCCCCCCTTCTCCCTTGCGTGACTTGCGCACCGGCGCTGCCGGTGCGTCCTGCATTTTCAAGTGACCAACCGGCAACGCTTGCGCGTTTTCGCCCGGGAGAAATTCGATGAGAAGCATGACGAGAAACCCCGCGTTTCTGCTGCCGCTGCTGTTGGCCGCTGTACAGAGCGCTTTTGCCCAGGTGCAAGTTTTCGCACCGGCAACACTGCCCGAAGTCATCGTTACCGGTAATCCGCTGGGCAGCGATTTGTTTGAACTCGCGGCACCGGCTTCGGTGCTGCAGGGTGAAGAACTGTTTCGCCGCCGCCGTGCCACCCTGGGTGAAACTCTCGACGGCCTGCCGGGCGTGGCCGCCACCGGTTTTGGCCCCAACGCCAGCAGGCCGGTGATCCGCGGTCTCGACGCTGATCGAGTCCGCATCCTGCAGAACGGCAGCGGCGTGCTGGACGCTTCGTCCCTGAGTTTTGATCATGCGGTGTCGATTGATCCGCTGGTGATTGAACGCGCGGAAGTGGTGCGTGGGCCGGCCGCATTGTTTTACGGCGGCAGCGCTGTGGGCGGCGTGGTGAATGTCATCGACAACCGCATTCCGCAGTCGGCGATCCGCGGGGTCAATGGCCGCGTCGAGGCGCGCGCCGGCGGTGCCGAGCGCGAGCGGGCCGTCGCCGGCGTGGTCGATATTGGTAACGGCAGCCTTGCGCTGCACGCGGACCTCTACAGCCGCGACACGGATGACCTGAAGATCAAGGGTTTTGCGCGTTCGGCGCGGTTGCGTGCCGCCGATCCTCAGGCGGCGGAGGCTGTGGGCACGTTGGCCAACAGTGCTTCACGCAGCGATGGCGGTGCCGTCGGGCTGTCACACACCTGGACTGATGGGTATATCGGCATCTCGCGCTCCGAATTCAACAGCAAGTACGGCACTGTGGCCGAGCCGACGGTGACCATCGACATGCAGAGCAGTCGCTGGGATCTCGCCGGAGAAGTGCGTGCCTTGAACGGGCCGCTGACCGCGCTCAAGTTCAAGGCCGGCAAGACCGATTACTCTCATGTCGAGGTCGATGCCGGAACACCGGCTACTCGTTTCCGCAACAAGGGTTACGACATGCATATCGAGGCGGCTCACCGTAGGTTGGGGCCGCTGCAGGGCGCGTTCGGGTTTCAGGTCGTGGATTTTGATTTTTCGGCACTGGGTGATGAAGCTTTCGTACCCTCGACCAATACCGGTAGCCGCGCTGGATTCTTTTACGAGGAATTCACCGTGGGCAAGGTCAGGATCAGCTTCGGCGGCAGACATGAACGCAGCGAGGTCGGCAGCGCCGGCGGTGGTGAGGTGCCTTTCGGTGCCGTGAATCCGCGCTTCGATACTGCGCAGACGCGCAACTTTAATGCCAACAGCGGTGCGCTGGGGGCGGTGTGGAGTTTCGCGCCGGGACTGGCCCTGGCTGTCAACGGTGCCTATACCGAACGCGCACCGACATATTACGAGCTTTACGCAAACGGCCCGCATGCGGCCACAGGTGTTTACGAGACCGGCAACGCCGCTTTCGGCAAGGAGAAGTCAAAATCACTGGATCTCGCCCTGCGCATGAAGTCAGGAAAACACTCAGGCAGCATCGGTGTGTTTCAGAATCGTTTCAACAACTTCATCACGCTGTTCAACACCGGTAACAACCGCGGCGCCGATGGCGAGCTGAATCCGCCCGATGCCGGAGATGAAACCTCGGCCAACACCGGCGATGAAATCCTGCCCGAATTCGCCTATCGCGCGGTGCCGGCACGTTTCCGCGGCATCGAGGGTGAGGGCCGATTCCGCCTGAGCGAGAAAGCCGGCATACTCGATCTGCTGTTGCAGGCGGGTTACGTGCGGGCGGATGATGCCAGCACCGGCCGGCCATTGCCCAGGATCGCGCCCTGGCGTTATGGCGCGAGCCTTGATTACCGCTACGACCGCATGGGTGCGCGCCTTGATGCCATCGTTGTCGAGGGTCAGGATCGCGTCGCTGCCGGGGAACGGCCCACCGACGGCTATACCATGCTCAACGCCAGCCTCAGCTATCGCCTGCCGGCGCCCGGTGTCAGGCTGGAGGCTTTCATGCGTGGCCTGAACCTGCTCGACGAAGAGGCGCGTAATCACGTGTCTTTCCTGAAGGACGTGGCGCCGCTGGGCCGGCGCAGCGCGCAGCTCGGGCTGCGCGGACAGTTCTAACGCGGCAACCGGCAACTGCGGCGCTGCATGTTCATCCACCGCCCGTCGAAAGCGCGATAATGTCGGTCCTGCTGCAAATGACCCGCACGTGAGCACGATCCGCCACAGTTTCCCCGAGCACGCCATCGGCCAGGCCACGCCGCGGCTGATGTTTGTCTGCGTGCTGGGCAGCCTGCTGCTGCACGGTCTGCTGCTGTGGCTGCTGCCCGGTGCCTGGCGTGCCGAGCCGGCGCAGCCAGCGGCGATTCTTGATGTGCAATTGCTGGCGGCACCTTCGCCGGAGCCGGTGGCTGTCACAACCATGCCGTTACAGCGGCGCGAGAGGAATGTCGCCCACAGCAGAACCGAGCCCGTACGATCCCGCTCCTCCAGTGAAACGCCGCCATCGCCGGTGATTGCAATCGACGCCGGACAAGCGGCACCCGCAGAGGTTGCGCGAGTCAGCGTGCCGCCGCCCGCCGCTGCTCCAGCCGCTGCCACGGCTCCTGCCACACTGCCAACCGCAGCACGAGCCGAAACGGTGACGCCGCCATCGTTCTCGGCGGCTTACCTGCGTAATCCGCCACCCGCCTATCCCGTTGCGGCGCGCCGTAATGGTGAGGAGGGCGTGGTAATGCTGAAAGTGCTGGTCACTGCCGAAGGCACGCCGGCGCGTGTCGAGGTTGAAAGCAGCAGCGGCTCACGATTGCTCGACGCGGCCGCGGCCGATGCGGTGCGCGGCTGGCGCTTTCAGCCGGCGCGGCGCGGCAACCAGAACATCGAGGATTGGGCGCGGGTGCCGCTGCGCTTCCGGCTGGACTCCTGATGTTGCAGCCTGTTTCGGCGCGGACTTGAAACCGCGGTCAGCGCCTCCATCTACACCGTTCCCGCGGCTGCGCTGCAGCCATCCCCAGCCACCTTCCCGACGGCAGACACCATGAGCGAAACCGTATTCCACGGCACCACCATACTTTCCGCGCGGCGCGGCAATCGCGTGGCCCTCGGCGGGGACGGCCAGGTGACCCTTGGCAATATCGTGATCAAGGGCACGGCACGCAAGATCCGCCGCATTTACCACGACCGCATCCTCGCCGGATTTGCCGGCGGCACCGCCGATGCCTTCACGCTGTTCGAGCGTTTCGAGGCCAAGCTTGAAAAACATCAGGGTCATCTGATGCGTTCGGCGGTGGAACTGGCCAAGGACTGGCGCACCGACCGCATGTTGCGCCGGCTGGAAGCCATGCTCGCGGTGGCCGACCGCGAGCATTCGCTGGTAATCACCGGCAACGGCGACGTGCTCGAGCCCGAGCACGGGGTGGTCGCCATCGGCAGTGGCGGTGCCTATGCACAGGCCGCGGCGCGCGCGCTGCTCGAGAACACCGACCTCGCACCTGCCGATATCGTCAGGAAGTCGCTGCAGATTGCCGGTGACCTGTGCATCTACACCAACCAGAATCACCTCATTGAAACTTTGGATTGAGGATTGAGTAAACCCCCGGTTCTTCCTCACTCCTCAATCATCGATCCTGAAAAACATGACGCCAATGACCCCGCAGGAAATCGTCCACGAACTCGACAAGCATATCGTCGGCCAGGATGACGCCAAGCGCGCTGTCGCCATTGCGCTGCGCAACCGCTGGCGTCGTCAGCAGGTGGCGGAACCGCTGCGCCATGAAATCACGCCGAAGAACATCCTGATGATCGGGCCCACCGGTGTCGGCAAGACCGAGATCGCGCGGCGTCTGGCGCGGCTGGCCAATGCGCCCTTCGTCAAGGTCGAGGCGACCAAGTTCACCGAGGTTGGTTATGTCGGCCGCGATGTCGACACCATCATCCGCGATCTGGTGGATGCGGCGATCAAGGACGGCCGCGCCGGGGCGATGCTCCAGGTGCGCCACCAGGCCCAGGACGGCGCCGAGGAACGTGTGCTCGACACGCTGCTGACGCCGGCCCGTGACGGCGCCCCCGACAGCGAGTCGGCGACACGGCAGAAATTCCGCAAGATGCTGCGCGAGGGCGAACTCGATCAGCGAGAGATCGAGATTGAAGTCGCCGCGGCGCCGCAGGCGATGGAAATCCTGACCCCGCCGGGCATGGAGGACCTGAGTTCGCAGTTGCAGGGCATGTTCCAGAATCTCGGCGCCGGCCGGCGCCGGACGCGCAAGCTGAAGATCGCCGAGGCGATGAAGCTGCTGGTCGATGAGGAGGCGGGCAAGCGCATCAACGATGAGGAAATCAAGGCCGCGGCGATGACCAATGTCGAGCAGAACGGCATTGTGTTCATTGACGAGATCGACAAGGTGGCGACGCGCAGCGAGGTCGGCGGCGCCGATGTCTCGCGCCAGGGTGTGCAGCGCGACCTGCTGCCGCTGGTCGAGGGCACCACGGTCACCACCAAGTACGGGCTGATCCGCACCGACCACATCCTGTTCATCGCCAGCGGCGCCTTCCACCTGTCGAAGCCGTCCGACCTGATTCCCGAACTGCAGGGCCGGCTGCCGATCCGTGTCGAACTGAAGAGCCTGACCGTGGAGGACTTCGAGCGCATCCTCACCGCCACCGATGCCTGCCTGACGCGGCAGTACGAAGCGCTGCTGAAAACCGAGGAGGTCACGCTCGAATTCCGGCCCGATGCAATCCGCCGCATCGCCGAGATCGCCTGGCAGGTCAATGAACGCACCGAGAACATCGGCGCGCGACGCCTGCACACGGTGATGGAGCGCCTGCTCGAGGAAGTGTCCTTCGATGCCGGGCGCCATGCACGCACGGTGGTGATCGATGCCGGCCAGGTTGATGCGCGGCTGGGCACTCTGGCAAGCAGCGAGGATCTCGCGCGTTACGTGTTGTAAACGTCGCGGGTTTGGCGCCGCAGGTTTGACGCGGCAGATGAGCGCCGCTTAATATCACGGCCATGTTGTTATGGACCCAACGTCGGCTGGTTGCCGGCTTCGCGCTGCTGGCCTTCCTGTTCGGAGTGGCCGCACCAGCTCTGGCGGTCGCGCGCCAGGCCATCGATCCCGCCAGTTTCGCCACGATCTGCCGCTTCGATACCGGCGCCGGTGAACAACAGCCGGGCACCGCGCACGACCGTTTCAAGTCGGCGCATTGCCCGATGTGCCTGGGCCATGCCGCACCGCCGGCCGCTGACCCGACGGCGTCGCTGCAGATCGGCGCGCTGTTCACGCTTCGTGTCGCGGTGTTGCACGATGATCCGGATGCCGCCGATCCTGCGGCACTGCAGCCCCTCAATCCACGCGCGCCACCGCGCGGCTGATCCTCCCTGCTTGTCGGGTGCCGTGATGGCGCCCCGTGTGATATCCCCAGACGGATATCAATCGTAATCTATTGTTTTTAAAGGATATTTTATGAAACAACCAATCAAGGCCACGCTGCTGGCCATGGTGCTGGCAGTAATTGCGAGCCCGGTGCTGGCTCAGGAGGTTGCAGTGAAAGATGCGTGGATCCGCGGCACGGTGCCGGGACAGAGCGGCACCGGCGCGTTCATGGAGCTCACCGGCAAATCGAATGCGCGCCTCGTCGGCGCGGCCAGTCCGGCGGCGAAAGTGGTTGAAGTGCATCACATGAAAATGGAAAACGGCGTGATGAAAATGTACGCCGTTGACGGCATCGATCTGCCCGCGGGCAAGCCGGTGCGCCTTGCACCCGGCGGCTATCACGTGATGCTGATGGAGCTGGTGAAGCCGTTGAACGCCGGCGACAAGGTGCCTCTGAAACTGACGATTGAACTCCCGGGCAAGCGCCGCGAGACTTTGGACCTCAGCGTTGAAGTGCGCGATGTCAAGGGACAGCCCGCGAAGGGGCATCACCACTGATGGGTCAGGGCGCGAATCTCAACGAACAACGACCGGTCTGCCACCTAATACGGCGGCGGCACGATCCGCCGCCTCGCGCGCCGCGGCCTCGCTGCTGAAGGGACCGGCTTGGACGCGGAACAGATTGTCGCCGGGCACGATACGCAGCAGGCCGCCGAGTCCTTCAAGCTGGCCCTGCAGTCGGGCGAGATAACTCTCGGCATTTTCGCGGACACCGAAGGCGCCGAACTGTAATGACGGGCTCGTGGCCGCGACAGCGGGTGCAGGCGCAGCGGCCGGCGGCGGCAGCGGTGCCGACTCGATCACCGCCGGCGGCACCGGCTTGACCACGGCCACCGGTGGTGCGGGCGGCTCGGCAGGGGGTGAGGCGCCGGGGATGATGCTTTCGACTTCAACAGTGCCCGAACCCGCGGCAAGCAGCCCGAGTTTCCACGCCGCGGTATAGGACAGGTCGATCAGCCGGTCGCCGATGAAGGGGCCGCGGTCATTCACGCGCAGCACCACCGAGCGGCCGTTGGCCGGATTGGTGACGCGCACATAACTCGGAATCGGCAGCACAGTGTGCGCGGCGGTCATGCCGTACATGTCATAGGGCTCGCCGGATGAAGTCAGCTTGCCGTGGTAGCGGCGGCCGTACCAGGTGGCGGTGCCGCGTGCCTTGTACGGCTCGAGCCGTGTCATTGGCGTATAACTGCGGCCCATCACCGTGTACGGGCGCATCGTGCCGCGATGCAGCGGCTCCAGCCGCGGTACCGCATCGGGAATCGCCTCCAGGTTTGGTGGCGGATTGGGTCCGGGGCCATCGTCGAGGTAAAAGCCGCCGCCACCGCTGCTGCGCGCGGGAGCTTCCGCACTGCCGCCGGGCAGCCGTTCAATGCCGCCACTGCGCTTGGGCGTGCCACCGCAGGCCGCAAGCATCGCGGCCAGCAGTATCAAAGCCGTCCGAAAAACAACAGACGTCACGATTCGATCCTCATTCCTCAATCCTAAGTCTGTACCAGCTTCTTGTGGGTGTTGATGCTCATCAGGATGCCGAAGCTGATGCAGATCGACACCAGCGAGGTGCCGCCGTAGCTGATCAGCGGCAGCGGGACACCGACCACCGGCAGGATGCCGCTGACCATGCCCATGTTGACGAAGGCATAGGTGCAGAAGGTCATGGTGATCGAGCCGGCTAGCAGGCGGGTGAACGGCGTCGGCGCGTTGGCGGTGATCATCATCGCCCGCGCGATCACGAACAGCAGCATCGCCAGCAGCAGCAGGTTGCCGAGCAGGCCGAATTCTTCGGCATACACCGCGAAGATGAAGTCGGTAGTGCGTTCCGGGATGAAGTCGAGGTGGGTCTGGGTGCCGTTCATCCAGCCCTTGCCGAGGATGCCGCCGGAGCCGACGGCGATGGTGGACTGGATGGTGTGATAACCGCTGCCCAATGGATCGGCGGTGGGGTCGATCAGGGTCAATACCCGCTGGCGCTGGTAGTCGTGCATCGCCGACCACAGGAAAGGCGCGCTGCAGCCCGCGGCCACACCCAGCGCGATGATGACACGCCACGGCAGCCCGGCGAGAAAGATCAGATAGGCGCCGCTGGCGCTGATCAGCAGCGCGGTGCCGAGGTCGGGCTGGCGCAGGATCAGCGCCGCCGGTATCGCCAGCATCAGCGCCGCGACGCCGAAATGCCTGAGCCGCAGCGAGCCTTCGTGGCGGTTGAAGTACCAGGCCAGCATCATCGGCAGTGCGATGCGCATCAGCTCCGAGGGCTGGATGCGGGTGATGCCGACATCCAGCCAGCGCCGCGCGCCGTTGACGATCTCGCCGAACAGCGCGACCCCGAGCAGCAAACCCACTCCAACCACGAACAGCGGTACCGCCAGGCGCTGCAGTACCTGGGGGGGCACGTTGGCGAACAGCCACATCACACCCAGCGCAACCAGCATGTTTATCAGCTGTCCGGAGGTGCGCACCAGGCCGGCGTTGGAGGCGCTCCACAGAGTGAGCAGGCCGGTAATCATCAGCAGCAGCACCGCGATGAGCAGCACACCGTCGATGTGGCGGGTGAAGAAATGGCCGATGCGGCGCAGCGCGGGATGCATCAGTTGTCCTCGGACGGCGCCGGCTGCTTCGGCACCTTGCCGAGCAGGTAGTAATCAAAGACCTGGCGCGCGACGGGAGCCGCGGCACGGGCGCCGAAGCCGGAATTCTCGGCGATCACCGCCACCGCTATCGTCGGCTTGTCCGCCGGCGCGAAGGCGATGAACCAGGCATGGTCGCGGTGGCGCTCGGCGACACGGCTCTCGACGTATTTCTCGCCCTGCTTGATCGCGATCACCTGCGCGGTGCCGGTCTTGCCGCCGGCGACGTACGGCGCGCCGGCGAAGGCGCGGGCGCCGGTGCCATCCTTGTTGACGCCGATCATCGCGTCCTTGACGATTTTCAGGTGCTCGGGCTTCAGCTCAAGATTACGCAGCGGCTTGGGCTCGACCGGTGTCTTCTCGCGGGTGCGGATGTCCTCGACATAGTTGACGATGTGCGGCCGGAACATCACGCCGTCGTTGGCCAGTGTCGCGGTGGCCGAGGCAAGCTGCAGCGGCGTGTAGCTGTTGTAGCCCTGGCCGATGCCGATGCTGATGGTTTCGCCGGCGTACCATTTCTGCTTGAAGCGGCGCATTTTCCAGTCGGTCGAGGGCAGCACGCCGGCGGCTTCGCCGATGATGTCGATGCCGGTGCGGCTGCCGAAGCCGAATTTTTCCATGAAGCGCGAGATCGGATCGATGCCGAGCTCGTTGGCCAGCGTGTAGTAGTAGACGTCGGAGGACACCACGATCGAGCGGTGCATGTCGACCGCGCCCAGCGGCACCGGCCGTCCGTCGCGGAAGCGATGGCCGCCGAACATGAAGTAGCCGGGATCGCTGATCACCTGCTGCGGCTGGCGTTTGTTGTAGAACAGCGCCGCCAGCGCCATGAAGGGTTTGAAGGTCGAGCCCGGCGGATAGGTGCCTGCTGCGGCGCGGTTGAGCAGTGGCTTGTCAATCGAGCCGTTGAGCTCCTTCCAGCTCACCGGGTCGATGCCATCGACGAACAGATTGGGGTCGAAGCCGGGTTTGCTGACGAAGGCGAGTACGCCGCCGGTGTTGGGGTCGATCGCGACCAGCGCGCCGCGGCGGTCGCCGAAGGCGTTGTAGGCGATTTCCTGCAGCCTGGCGTCGAGGTTCAGCACCAGGTTGTTGCCTGACACCGGTGGCGTACGTGACAGCACACGCACCGCGCGGCCGCCGGAATCGACCTCAACCTCCTCGATGCCGGTGGTGCCGTGCAGGTATTTTTCGTAGCTTTGTTCGAGGCCTGTCTTGCCGATGTAATCGCTGCCGCGGTAGTTGGCGAGCCGGCCCTCGGTCTCGAGCTGCTCGACTTCGCGCTGGTTGATGCGGCCGATGTGGCCGACCACATGCGAGAACATCTCGCCCTGCGGGTATTGGCGGAACAGCCGCGCCTTGGCTTCGACCCCGGGGAAGCGGTAGCGGTGCGCGGCAAAGCGCGAGATTTCCTCGTCGGAAAGCCGGGTGCGGATCGGCAGGCTCTCGAAGCGCTTGCTTTCTTCCATCAGCTTGCGGAAGCGGCGGCGGTCACGCGGCGTGATGTCGATGATGGTTGCCAGCTCGTCGATGGTGGCGTTGAGGTCGGCGACCTTGCTCGGCGTGATCTCCAGGGTGTACGCGGAGTAGTTGTGCGCGAGCTCTATGCCGTTGCGGTCGACGATGATGCCGCGGTGGGGTGCTATCGGCAGCACCGAGATGCGGTTGGCCTCGGCGAGCGTGCTGTAATGGCCATGCTGGACCACCTGCAGGTAGAAAAAGCGCAGGAGCAGGATGCCGAAAAGGGTCAGCGCGAAGACGGCGAGCAGGCCGAGGCGGCCGCGGAAGCGCTGCAGCTCGCGCTCGGAATCGCGAATCTCGATGCCGGGGTTGATTGACAGCTCAGACACGGTCCGGATCGGGGCGCGGGCGTTGTGGCAACTTCAGCAGATGGGTCAGCAACGGCCACAACACGGCGCCACTGAAGCTGCCGAGGAAATAGGCGAAGCCGGGGAAATCCGATCCGGCCAGCGCGCGCACCAGCAGCACCACGAGGTCGGTGAACAACAGCAGCGGAATCACGTGCAGGACCTGCGGCGCCATGGAGAAGCGTTGAACCCGGCGGTGCAGGAACATGCCGGCGTAGGCGAGAATCACGTAGGCCAGCGCGTGCTGGCCGAACAGGCTGCCGTCGGCTATGTCCATCATCAGCCCGAGCAGCCAGGCGGTGAGGAAGCCGAACTTGCGCGGTTCATGGATGCACCAGTAGAGCACCAGCAGCGCGACAAAATCCGGCGTCAGCCATGCCGTCCAGCCGACCCAGGGCAGCAGGTTGGCGAGCAGCGCCAGTGTCATCGTCAGCAGGATGAAGCCGGAGCGCACCGGCAGCAGCAGTTCCTGAGGTGTCATCGTGTTCCCGCTCATCCGGATTTCTTCCGTTTTTTCTGCGGCGATGTTTCGCTTTCCGAGGGGCGCTCCGCCTTCGCCGGCATCGGGCCGAGCACCAACACCTGGGCGTGGTTGTGCACACCGGCGAGCGGCTTGCAGCTGATGTTGGCGAAGAGATAGGCGGTGTTGCGTTCGACGTTGGTGATTTCCGCCACCGGCAGCCCCGGCGGATAGACGCCGTCGATACCCGAGGTCACCAGCTGGTCGCCGTTCTGGAAGTCGGCGGCGAGCGGGATGAAACGCAGCTCGAGCTTGCCTTCGTCACCGGTGCCGGCGAGCACCGCGCGTAGTCCGGTGCGCACGTTCATCACCGGCACCAGATGGCCCTTGTCGGTGATCAGCGTAACTTCGGACAGCCAGGGGTAGACCCGCGTCACCTGGCCGATCACGCCGACATGATCGACCACCGGACGGCCTGCTTCGATACCGGCCTGCAGACCCTGATCGATCATCACCTTGCGCGCGAAGGGGTCGCGCGCGGCGTAGAGGATTTCCGCGGCGCGGGCCGGGGAGCTGACACGTTCACTTGCGCCGAGCAGCCCGCGCAGATGGGTGTTTTCGAGCTGCAGCGCGCGTGTTTGCTGCGCTTCGCGGGCGAGTTCCAGGTTTTGCGCGGTCAGCCGCTGGTTGTCGTCGCGCAGCGCGCCGTGGGTGACGAAGAAATCGGAAATGCGCCGGCCCAGCGCCGCCGGCGCGGCGGCAAGGCGCTGCACCGGATAGAGCACCACCGCGGTGACCTGGCGCAGCAGCGTGATGTAGTTGAAGCGCGCGTCGGCGACCAGCAGCAGCAGCGACAGCGCGGAGAAGATGATCAGCCGGGTGAGCGGCGTCGGCCCGGTGCGGAACAGCGGTGGCGGCGTGTGTTCCATCCGGCGTCAGGTGATGGTCGCAAAAACAGCCGGCCCGCATTCGCCGCCGGTGACGGCGTGGCGGCGAATGCGGGC
>LNDW01000024.1 GCA_001464815.1 Betaproteobacteria bacterium Ga0077527
TGGCCGACATGAGCCGTAGCAACTGGTCATCTCTATAAAAATACAAAGCAAGTGTTCACATACATCTGCCCCTACCGCACCATTCAAGGACGGAAAAATATGGGCTTTTCTCGCGAATTCTCACAACGTTGTGTGCGACAGCTCACAAACCACATGGTTTGCCTCAGCAGGTAGAACGCAAAACCTTCGTATGCGACACACGCATAAGTCATTGCCGCAAAAGGCGATCTGCGTGTGCCACTTCGTCAGTGTTCGCAGAAGTTTTGTGAGAAGAGAGAGCGGAGTATGAGATTCGGGGGGCGTTACCGGCTCGGATGCAGGAGGGGCATGGCACACGTAGAATTGCGCCGCACCCCGCACCATCTTGCGGTCGCCAAAACGAAAACGCCCAACTGAGAACAGTTGGGCGCTTGATTTTGGTGGCCGGGGACGGAATTGAACCGCCGACACAAGGATTTTCAATCCTCTGCTCTACCAACTGAGCTACCCGGCCCCGTGCTGCGGAGGGCTGCTGGAACTGCTGCGGAAGGGATTTCGTCGGCCGGTCCGGCGGACGAAAGGGCGCTATTTAAACCGCAAAACCGTTTTGCGTCAAGGCTATACGTCAGCAGGAAAGCTGCTGCGCGACGCATGCGACACGGCGAAAATGGATCACCGCAAGCCCGATCCACACCAGCAGCAGGATGGTGACAAAGGGCAGATGTTTGTCGAGCACGAACTTCGGCGTGATCAGGCGCGTTGCCTTGATCAGCGGGTCGGTGCCTTTTTTGAACAGTTGATAAATAAAGTTCTGGTCGCGCTTCGCGCCGCCGAACACCCACATCGCGCCGCGCCCGAGAAACAGGTACAGCGCCACCTGCACCAGCGCGAGCAGCATCGACAGCAGGACGATTTCAACAGGCATGGCCAAGGTTTCCGGTTTGTGCGGACCGCCGCATTGTAACCGCCCAAAAAGAAACCCCGCCGAAGCGGGGTTTCTTTTGATGCCACCACAAGGAGGGGGGGCTGGGAGGGAACCTTCGGCTCCCTCCTGCCCGTCCAGCCTTGGGGTATGTAATTCGCGCAGCCCCAAATAAAGAAGCCCCGCTTTCGCGGGGCTTCTCATTCTGCAAGGAAGGGGGTTCAGGGGAAACCTGGGTTTCCCCTGCTCGATTATCTTCCCGCAGGGAATGTAACTCGCGTTGCGAGTTACATTCCCATCCCGCCCATGTCACCCATGCCACCGTGACCATGGCCGGCGTGACTGTCTTCCTTCGGCTGCTCGGCCACCATTGCAGCGGTGGTCAGGATCAGGCCGGCGATCGAAGCCGCGTTCTGCAGTGCGCAGCGCGTGACTTTGGTCGGATCAAGCACGCCCATTTCCACCAGGTCGCCGTATTCGCCGGTCGCGGCGTTGTAGCCGACGTTGCCTTTGCCTTCGACGACCTTGTTCACCACCACCGAGGGCTCATCACCCGCGTTGGCGACGATCTGGCGCAGCGGCTCTTCCACGGCGCGCAGCACGATCTTGATGCCGGCTTCCTGATCGGCGTTGTCGCCTTTCAGTTTGCCGATGCCCAGACGGGCGCGGATCAGTGCAACGCCGCCGCCGGCAACAATGCCTTCTTCAACGGCGGCACGCGTGGCGTGCAGCGCGTCTTCGACGCGGGCTTTCTTCTCTTTCATTTCCAGCTCGGTCGCGGCACCCACCTTGATCAGCGCAACACCGCCGGCCAGCTTGGCCACACGTTCCTGCAGCTTCTCGCGGTCGTAGTCGCTGGTGGCTTCCTCGATCTGGGTGCGGATCTGCTTGACGCGCCCTTCGATCGATTTCTGGTCGCCGTTGCCGTCGATGATGGTGGTTTCTTCCTTGCCCACCTCGATGCGCTTGGCCTGGCCCAGTTCAGCCAGCGTGACTTTCTCCAGCGACAGGCCGACTTCCTCGGCAATCACCGTACCGCCGGTGAGGATGGCGATGTCTTCGAGCATGGCCTTGCGACGGTCGCCGAAGCCCGGGGCCTTGACGGCGCAGGTCTTCAGGATGCCGCGGATGTTGTTGACGACCAGGGTCGCCAGCGCTTCGCCTTCGACTTCCTCGGCGATGATCAGCAGCGGTTTGCCGGCCTTGGCCACTTGCTCCAGTACCGGCAGCAGGTCACGGATGTTCGAGATTTTCTTGTCGAACAGCAGGACGTAGGGGTTCTCGAGCAGGGCATGCTGTTTTTCTGCATTGTTGATGAAGTACGGCGACAGGTAACCGCGGTCGAATTGCATGCCCTCGACCACTTCCAGTTCGCTTTCCAGGCCTGAACCGTCTTCAACGGTGATCACGCCTTCCTTGCCGACCTTGTCCATCGCATCAGCAATGATCTTGCCGATTTCGGTGTCAGCATTGGCGGAGATCGAACCAACCTGGGCGATTTCCTTGCTGGTGGTGCAGGGCTTGGACAGTTTTTTCAGCTCGCCAACGATGGCGGTGACCGCCTTGTCGATGCCGCGCTTGAGGTCCATCGGGTTCATGCCGGCGGTGACGAACTTCATGCCTTCCTGAACGATGGCCTGGGCCAGCACGGTGGCGGTGGTGGTACCGTCACCGGCGGTGTCGGAGGTCTTGGAAGCCACTTCCTTGACCATCTGGGCGCCCATGTTCTCGAACTTGTCTTTCAGCTCGATTTCCTTGGCGACAGACACGCCGTCCTTGGTGACGGTGGGGGCGCCGAAGCTGCGCTCGAGCACCACGTTGCGGCCTTTCGGGCCGAGGGTGACTTTGACTGCATCGGCCAGAACGTTGACGCCGATGATGATTTTCTGCCGTGCCGAGTCGTGGAATTTGACGTCTTTAGCTGCCATGTGAATTTCTCCTGAATGTCTCTGTGGATTACTCGACAACGCCCATCACGTCTTCTTCGCGCATGACCAGCAGTTCCTCGCCCTTGACCTTGACGGTCTGGCCGGAGTACTTGCCGAAGAGGATCTTGTCGCCAACCTTGACGTCGAGCGGCAGAACTTTGCCGTCATCGGTTTTTTTGCCTTTGCCGACGGCCAGGACTTCACCCTGATCGGGTTTCTCGGCGGCGGTGTCGGGGATCACGATTCCGGAAGCGGTTTTGCGTTCCTCTTCCAGCCGCTTCACGATGATGCGGTCGTGCAACGGACGAATTTTCATGGGTACATCTCCTCAGAACGGTTGAATAAACGGTATGACCGGTAAAACCGCGAGCGAGGCTGCTAGCACTCAACTCAAGCGAGTGCTAATAGTAAAGACGTACTAACCGGATTTCAAGGGGCAGGGCGCGGGGAGCGGTGCCAGCACCCAGAGAGTGAATACCCGCTTACGTAAAAATCATTATTTTAATCAATGGCTTATGTATTTTTATCGCAAGGCACCGGAAAACACCGCTCGCGCGGGATGCCAAAGCGATAAACCAAGCGTCGGTGGCCACTGCATTTCGGGGGCACCGGCACGTGAGGACAAGGCAATGGCCGCCGGCCTTCCTCGGACAGGGTGGCGTCGTCGGCCACTTCCTGCCAGATGCCCCCGCGAACCGGGCGAAACACCCACATCAAATAACCCCGCAACGCAGCCACCTCGAGCAGGTCATCCACGTCCGGCGTGTCGGCAACGGCCATTTCCGCGCCGTGGATGTTGACGGGGTAGGTTCCAAAGGCCTGCATACACTCCAGTTCCTCGGTGTCTCCTGCGCCCGGACGAAAACAGGCCGGCCGCTCGGCGCGCTCGACATCCCAGGCGCCGAGTGCCCAGCCCGCCTCCATCGCGGCGTGGTCCACCGCCCTGATGTCGCGCCAGCGCTGGTTCAGTTGCAGCGATGAGCTGGGCACGGACGCATAGGCCACCGGTGATGCGCCCTCGATGTCGGCCAGTTTCTGGGTGATGAAGCCGTGCCAGTGCAGCGTCAGGATCACCGGGGTGTCCGGGCAGGGCACTGCGGCGAGCGTGACGCCAACCAGCGGCAGCCCGGTGGAGGACATCTGGTCTTCAATGCGTTCGAGGATTTCCATGCGCGAACATCTCCCGTAGTTGTTGGTACACTGCAAACACCAAACCACTGCTGAAATGATTCACTTAACCGCACAGCAAAACTGGTGCCAAAAACTCCACTTGGCCTGTAATACCCATAACGGCCATCCCGGCGCGCGTTTGAACACCAAAAGTATTGGATAACCCGGGCATCACATGCAAACCAGCACTCGCAACCGTGTGCTGCTAGAACGCAGCCGCACCGCGGTGTGGCATCCGTGCACGCAGATGAAGCAGCACGAGACGCTGCCCATCGTGCCGATCACCCGCGGCGCTGGCTGCTGGCTCTACGACTGCGACGGCAAGCGCTACCTCGACGCGGTCAGCTCCTGGTGGGTCAATCTGTTCGGCCATGCCGAGCCGCGTATCAACGCCGCCCTGGTGAATCAGTTGCAGCAACTGGAGCACGTGATCCTCGCCGGCTTCACCCACGAGCCGGTGGTCGAACTCTCGGAGCGCCTGTCGGCAAAAACCGGCGGCCGGCTTGGACATTGTTTTTACGGCAGCGATGGCGCCTCGGCGGTCGAGATCGCGCTCAAAATGAGTTTTCATTTCTGGCGCAACAGCGGGCAACCGGCAAAGACTCAATTCATCAGCCTCGCCGGCAGCTACCACGGTGAAACCCTGGGCGCGCTGTCGGTCAGCGACGTCGCGCTGTTCAAGGACACTTACGCACCGCTGCTGCGCGGCTCGGTACAGGTGCCCAGTCCCGACTGGCGGCTGGCCGCAGCGGGTGTTTCTCCACGTGATCACGCCATCGCCTGCGCAAAAGCGCTGGAACATCATCTCGAACAGCATCACGCGGCCACCGCCGCGCTGATTGTCGAACCGCTGGTGCAGGGTGCCACCGGCATGGCGATGCATGACGCCGAATATCTGCGCCAGGCACGGCTGCTCTGCGCTCGTTTCAAGGTCCACCTGATCGCCGATGAAATCATGACCGGCTTCGGCCGCACCGGCAGTTTTTTTGCACATGAACAAGCCGGCCTCATTGGCAAACTCGCCCCGGATTTCCTGTGCCTGTCCAAAGGCATCACCGGCGGGTACCTGCCGCTGTCGGCGGTGCTGACCACCGACACCGTCTACGCAGCCTTCTACGATGATGAGGTCGCCCGCGGCTTTCTGCATTCACATTCATACACCGGCAACGCGCTGGCCTGCCGCGCCGCGCTGGCAACGCTGGACATCTTCGAGCAGGACGATGTCATCGCCGCCAACCGCGCCAAGGCCGCGCGCATGACCGCGCTGTGCGGCGAACTCGCCGCCCACCCGCGCGTGCGCGATTTCCGCACGCTGGGCATGATCTGGGCTTTCGAGGTCGCCGACACGCAGCCGGGTTTCGCGCGGCGCCTGTTTGAAGCCGCACTGCAACGCGGCGTGCTGTTGCGGCCGATCAGCAACACCGTCTACTTCATGCCGCCCTATGTCATCAGCGACGACGAAATGGCAATACTCGCCGCCACCACCCTGTCGGCACTGGAAACCACGCCATGACCGCCGAGCGCCTGCGTATCGTTTCCGGCGGCCAGACCGGTGTTGATCGCGCCGCACTGGATGCCGCGCTGGCCGCGGGTGCGCCCTGCGGCGGTTGGTGTCCGGGCGGACGCCTCGCCGAAGACGGCCCGATAGACGCGCGTTATCCGCTCACCGAAATTCCCGGTGCGGGTTACATCGAGCGCACCCGTGCCAATGTCGCCGACAGCGACGGTACGGTGATTCTGTACGGCGGCCCCCTCGAAGGTGGTTCGCTGCAGACGCAGCGCTTTTGTCTCGATCTCGGCAAGCCCTGCCTCACCATCGCCCGCGAAACCTTCAGCGAAACACAGGCCGCGGCGGAGATTGCGCACTTTGTCGCGAACCACCATGTCCGCACGCTCAATGTCGCCGGCCCGCGTGCCAGCAAGCAGCCGCAGATTTACGCTTATGCCCTTGCCGTGGTCGCGCAACTGCTCGCCGCAGAGAGGGCTGCCGCATGAAGCTGACCTTTCTTGGCGCTGCAGGCGAAGTCACCGGATCGAGCTTTCTGCTCGAAACGGAGCAGCTGCGGGTGCTGGTCGACTGCGGCATGTTCCAGGGCGGACGCGATGCCGACACCAAGAACTATGCGCCCTTTGCCTTTGCCCCGGAAAGCCTGGATCTGGTGCTGCTGACCCACGCCCATATCGACCATTCGGGGCTGCTGCCACGGCTGGTGGCGCAGGGTTTTCGCGGACGTATTTACGCCACGGCAGCCACCGCCGACCTGCTGCAGGTGATGCTCACCGACTCCGCGCACATCCAGGAAAAAGAACTGGAATGGCGCGGCAAGGCCGGGGCTCGCGGTGCAGGACGCCCTCCGCTGTACACGGTGGCCGAGGTGCAGCGCACCCTGCGCCAGTTGAGCCCGGTGGAGTACGACGCCGATCTCACGCCGCACCCGAACCTGCGCTGCCGCTTCCGCGACGCCGGCCACATCATCGGCTCGGCAATCATCGAGCTGTGGGTGGATGACGGCGGCCGCACACACAAGCTGGTGTTCTCGGGCGACCTCGGCCAGCCCTCGCGCCCGCTGGTGCGCGACCCGACGCCCATCGCCGAAGCCGATGTGCTGGTGGTCGAATCAACCTACGGCAACCGCCTGCACAAGAATCTCGACGACACACTGGCCGAACTTGAGCACGCGGTGACCGACACCATCACGCGCAAGAAGGGCAACGTCATCATCCCCGCCTTCGCCGTCGGACGGACCCAGGAAATCCTCTACCTGCTGGTCGACCTGTATCGCCAGGGCCGGCTGCCGGAGATGGACATTTATGTCGACTCGCCGATGGCGCTCAAAGCCACCGATATCACCGCGCGGCACTGGGACCTGCTCGACAAGGACGCCGCGGCGATGCTGCGCTGGATGCAGAAGTGGCAGGGCAAGCCACGCATCCATTTTGTCGAGGACGCACTGGAATCCGCATCGCTGCAGCACATCAAACACGGCGCCGTGATCATCTCCGCCAGCGGCATGTGTAATGCCGGGCGCATCAAGCACCACCTGCGCCACAACCTCGGCCGGCGTGATTCGACGGTGATCATCGCCGGCTTCCAGGCCGCGGGCACGCTGGGACGGCGTATTGTTGATGGCGCAAAATCAGTGCGACTGTTCGGCATCCCGGTGCCGGTGAAAGCCGAGATCTACACCATCGGCGGCCTGTCGGCCCATGCCGATCAGGCCGCACTGCTCGGCTGGCTGGGCCATTTCAAAAAGCCGCCGCGGCGCAGTTTTATCGTACACGGCGAGCGCGACACCGCCACCCTTTTCGCCGGCACCATCCGTGAACGCCTCGGCTGGACCGGCATCGACATCCCCGCACCGCACAGCGCGGTCATACTCTGAACCGGAAGCGATACACCATGCACCTGCCTGATTTCCGCACACTGCTTGTTGCACTGCTCTGCCTGCTGCCGGTCACGGCGCAGGCGCAATTGCCTACCCCGCTGCCCGAAGCAGTGAGCCGCGCGCTGGCGCAGGCCGGCATTCCGGAAGCCGCGATCGGTGTCTATGTCCATGAAATCGGTGCCGAGCAGCCGGTACTTTCGGTCGGTGCCGAACGCTCGCTGAACCCGGCATCGAGCATGAAAATCGTCACCACCTATGCCGGCCTCGAACTGCTGGGCCCGGCTTATGTCTGGAACACCGATGCGCTGATCGACGGTACGCTGCAGGGCGATGTGCTCAACGGCAACCTCTACCTTCGTGGTGGTGGCGATCCGAAACTGACGCTGGAGAATTTCTGGCTGCTGCTGCGCAACCTGCGCGCGCGGGGTATCCGTGAAATCCGCGGCGACCTGGTTCTCGACCGCCGGCTGTTTGCCGAAGAAGCGGCCGACCCCGGCCAGTTCGATGACCAGCCGACGCGCCCCTACAACACCGCGCCCAGCGCGCTGCTGGTGAACTTCAAGGCGGTGACGCTGCAATTCATACCCGATGCGGCGACACGCACGCTGCGCATCGTCGCCGAGCCGGCACTGCCGCAACTGCAGATCAGCAACAACCTGAAGCTTACGGATGGCGCCTGCGGTGACTGGCTGGCGCGCATCAAGGTCGATACCCAGGGCAACGCCGATGGCGCGCGGCTCAGTTTCAGCGGCGGTTATGCACTGGACTGCGGCGAACGCCAGCGCAGCTTCAGCGTAATGGGGCATCGCCAGTACACCGGCGCGCTGTTCGCGATGCTGTGGCGCGAGCTGGGTGGCAGCTTCAGCGGCCAGGTGCGCGACGGCGCGGTGCCGGACAACGCGCGGGTCGCCGGCAATGCGCGGTCACTGTCGCTGTCGGAAATCGTGCGCGACGTGAACAAGTATTCCAACAACGTGATGGCGCGTCAGCTCTTCCTGTCTTTGGCGCAGGGCGGCAACACGCCTGCGACCACGGCCGCTGCCGGCAATGCGGTCAAGCAATGGCTTGCGCTGAAAGGTATCAGCGCGCCGGAGCTGGTGCTCGAAAACGGCTCAGGGCTGTCGCGCATCGAACGCATCAGCACGCGCAACCTCGGCGCGGTGCTGCTCAACGCCTGGGGCAGCGCGGTGATGCCCGAACTGATCGCCTCGCTGCCGGTGGCCGCGGTCGACGGCACCATGCGCCGCCGCCTGAAAAGCAGCGAGATCGCCGGCCAGGCGCACATCAAGACCGGCTCGCTCACCGGCGTGCGCTCGATCGCGGGTTATGTGCTGGATGCGCAGGGCAACCGCTCGGTGGTGGTGTTCATGGTCAACCACGGCAATGCGCACAACGCGCAGCCGGCGATGGACGCGCTGCTGCAATGGGTGCACAACCGCGACAGCAACTGCTGCGGGCGCCAGCAGCGCATGCGCACCGGCAAAAAATAGCGGCGGATACGGGCGCGGGAATTCAGCGCGGGGCCGCGGTCCGCGCCTCGAATTCGCGGATGGCCCGGGCGAGCTCGTGGTATTCCGCGCATTCGGCCTTGCACAGGAATTCGAGCTCGCGCAGGTGCTGGCGGGCACGGGTGACGTTGCCCTGCATCAGCCAGGCTTCACCGATGTATTCATGCACGCCGCGGTGTTCGGGATCGATCTCCAGCGCGCGGTGGTAGTGGCGGAACGAAGCCGGCAGGTCGCCGAGCTTGCGGTGGGCAAAGCCGAGCAGGTTGAACACGTCGGCGCTGCGCGGGTGGCGCCGCGCCGCAGGCTCGAGGCGGCGGACCGCCTCGGCCCAGTGCTGGGCTTCGATCGCCCGGAAGCCGGCGTCGAAGTCGGCATCACCCACCGGCGCGGCGGCACCGGGTTCGTTATAAATCGCGGATGCGGCCGCGGGCCACAAGGCCGCGCACAGCAGCAGCATCCCCAGCAGTCCGCGCATGTTCGGTCCCCTTTTTGCGAAGCCCCGATGATGAACGCGGGGCATGACCACCGTGTTTCAGCGCGGCAGGCTCACCGCGCGCCGCAGCTGGCGTTGCAGCAGCAATCGCGACAGCGCATGCACCACCGCCGCGACCGCGAGTGCCCACAGAAAGGCGGCACCAGTGCCGGTGCGCGGCAGCGTCCAGGCCAGTACGATGCAGAAGGTGGCGAAGGCATACAGGCCATAGGCCATGCCGCGCAGCAGCTGGATGGCAGCGCCGGCGCCGGCACTGCGGTGGGTGAACAGCGCAAGCACCGTGTTCATCACCGGGAACATCGCCAGCACGCCGGACAGCGAAGGGCCGAGACTGTCCGCAAAATGGGTCACCGCCAGCACCAGCGCCGCACCCAGCGCCATGCGCAGCAGCAGGTCATTCGCGGGTTTGGCCGGCGGCTTGCCCGCCTCGCGCCGGGGATAGGCACGCGGCGCGAAAAACAGCGCGGCCAGCACTGCCAGCGTCGACACCGAGAGCGCCAGCGGCACGGCGCCCACCGCTGCAGCGGCAAAGGCATAAGCCACATAGGCCAGCGTCAGGCTGGCCGGCCAGCCGAAGCGCGTCGCCGCCCAGGCGTAGCAGATGCCGTAAACGAGAATGGCCAGCACGCCGACCAGCGTGCCCACCGCCGCCACCGCGGCAAATTCAGCCCCCTGCTCCAGCGCGATGAACCACAGGATCGGGCCGGCGACGATCGGAAACGCCGACAGCCAGCCCGCCACCGCCGGCCCCCAGCGCCGGCCGGCAAAGGTGACCACCGCAATCAGCGCCGGCACCAGAAACAATTTCAGCAACAACACGGTGCTCATCGCAGCCCTTTCTCCGAAGCTGCGGAGCAAATAAAATTATTCAATTAAAACAATCACTTATAAACTTTTTGTCTCTGGAACTACAAACCCAGTTGCGCCCAGATCGCATCCACCCGCTTCTTCACCTCGTCATTCATCGCAATCGGCGTACCCCACTCACGGCTGGTTTCCGCCGGCCATTTGTTGGTGGCGTCGATGCCCATCTTGGAACCAAGTCCCGCCACCGGGCTGGCGAAGTCGAGGCTGTCGATCGGTGTGGCGTCGGCAATCAGCGTGTCGCGTTTCGGATCGACGCGTGTGGTCAGCGCCCAGATCACTTCCTTCCAGTCGCGCACATTGACGTCGTCATCGGTGACGATGATGAACTTGGTGTACATGAACTGGCGCAGAAAACTCCAAATGCCGAACATCACGCGCTTGGCGTGGCCCGGATACTGTTTTTTGATGCTGACGCAGGCGATGCGGTACGAGCAGCCTTCGGGCGGCAGATAAAAATCGACGATCTCCGGAAACTGCTTCACCAGCAGCGGCACGAACACTTCATTCAGCGCTTCGCCGAGCACCGCCGGTTCATCCGGCGGCTTGCCGGTGTAGGTGGAGTGGTAAATGGGGTCTTTGCGCGTGGTGATGCGCTCGACGGTGAACACCGGGAAACGCTCCTGCTCGTTGTAATAGCCGGTGTGGTCGCCGAAGGGGCCTTCGAGTGCGGTGTCATTGGGATGAATGAAACCTTCAAGCACGATCTCGGCGCGCGCCGGCACCTGCAGGCCGTGGCTGATGCAATTTGCGATTTCGGTTTTTTCACCGCGCAGCAGTCCGGCGAACTGGTATTCGGACAAGGTGTCCGGCACCGGGGTCACCGCGCCGAGCATGGTCGCCGGATCGGCGCCCAGCGCCACCGCCACCGGGAAAGGCTCACGCGGATGCGCAAGACAATGGTCGCGGTAATCGAGCGCGCCGCCGCGGTGAGCGAGCCAGCGCATGATCAGTCTGTTTTTGCCGATCACCTGCTGCCGGTAAATGCCGAGGTTCTGCCGCGTCTTGCCCGGGCCACGGGTCACTGTCAGGCCCCAGGTGATCAGCGGCGCAACATCACCGGGCCAGCAGGTCTGGACCGGCAAGCGGGCGAGATCAACGGCGGCGCCTTCCCATGTGATTTCCTGGCAGACCGGACCACGCACCAGCCTCGGCTGCATGCTCAACACCTGGCGCAGCAGCGGCAGCTTGTCCCAGGCATCTTTCAGACCCTTCGGCGGCTCCGGCTCCTTCAACTGCGCCAGCAGCTGGCCCAGTTCACGCAGCGCCGCCACCGAGTCGCGACCCATGCCGCGCGCCACGCGCTGCGGCGTGCCGAACAGGTTGCCGAGCACCGGCACCGCGTGGTTCTTCGGCTTTTCAAACAACAACGCCGGGCCACCGGCTTTCAGCACACGGTCGCAGATCTCGGTCATCTCCAGGCGCGGATCGACTTCGACGCCGATGCGTTTCAACTGGCCTTCACGCTCGAGGCCGGCGATAAAGTCGCGCAGGTCGCGGTAACTCATGGTATTTGACTCATAACATCATGCGCGGAAAGCGCCACCAATCAATCGCGGCGCCGGCGAAGATGATCGCGCCGACCCAGTTGTTGTTGAGAAAGGCCTTGAAGCAACCCTCGCGGCTGCGCCCCTTGATCAACCAGTATTGATACAGCACCAGCAACGAGGCCGCGGTCAGCGCGCCAAAATAGAATACACCGCGCAACTGCCACCAGCCGATCCAGGTCAGCGTCGCCAGAAAAAGCGCATGCGCGGCGATCACGCCCACCACATCGAAGCGGCCGAACAGGATCGCCGAGGACTTGACACCGATCTTCAGGTCGTCTTCACGGTCGACCATCGCATATTCAGTGTCATAGGCCACCGCCCAGAACACCGTCGCCAGCAGCAGCGCCCAGGCCACCGGCGGCAGCGCATTCCACACCGCCGCATAGGCCATCGGGATGCCGAAACCGAAGGCCAGGCCCAGCCACACCTGCGGCAGCGGAAACACCCGCTTCAGAAAAGGATAGATCACCGCAATCGCCGCGGCGGCGATTGCGAGCTTGATCGTCAGCGCATTCAGGAACAGCACCAGCACGAAGGCCAGCAGCATCAGCGCGCCGGCGAGCAGCAGCGCCTCCTTCGGCCGGACCAGCCCGGCAGCCAGCGGCCGGTTTTTGGTGCGCTCAACGTGCGGATCAAAATCGCGGTCGGCGTAGTCGTTGATCACACAGCCGGCCGAACGCATCAGCACCGTGCCGGTGACAAAGACCAGCAGTACATCCAGCGGCGGCAGACCGGCCGAGGCAAACCACAGTCCCCACAGCGTGGGCCACAGCAGCAGCAGGATGCCGATCGGCTTGTCGAGCCGCATCAGCTTTTCGTAGGCGTCGAGCCGTTCTTTGAAAGGCAGTGCAGGGGTCACAGCGTTGCCATCGCAGGAAGGAAGACTTCGCTGACCAGTATAGGCGAACGGCCCAGCGCAAACAGCGAACGCCTCGCCCACAGCGTCGCTGGTGCCGCGGACAGCTGCGCCGCGGCACGGCGGTGCAACGGATGCGTGCGTCCGATTTTTTTCTGGCGCAGCGGATAACGCGCGATGCGCGGATCGGCGAACAAGGCCGCACCCAGGGGCCGGTTACCGAGCCCGGTGACACTGCGCCAGGCGCCGCGTAATGCCGAAGCCGCCAGCACCGTATGCGCAAACACCAGCGCTGTCTTCCCCTGCATCAGCAACACCTCGCGCACCAGCACACGCTGGACAGGTGACGGGAACAGAAAATTTTCATCGGGATGAGCCCGACGCAACCCCTGGAACAACACCCTGACCGTGATCGCCCCCGCATGCCGCTGCAACCGCGCCGTCAGCGAACCGCGATCGGTCAGCCAGGGACGCAGGCGACCGGCGTTGACGGGTGTGGTGCACCACAGGGTGTCTCGGGGGATTTGTTTCACGGGATTGTGGGAATTTTTGCTGCGGGATTATCGCATCAACCCATACCATCAACCCATACAAACACTGCATCGTCACCACCCACTTCCCCATGTAAGCCGCCGAGCAGCGCAGTCAAGCTGGGGGGTAGTCGGCGAGGACTGTCTGAGTCCTTGCCGCGCAGCGGCAAGGGCGAGTTCCGCAGCCGCCCAGCTTGGCGAGCAGCGCAGGGGAGTCCGAAGGACCGGCGAGCCTGGGTCGCCTTCTCTTTGGTTACTTTCTCTTGGCGAAGCAAGAGAAAGTGACTAGCCGCCGGGCTACCCCCGGCGAAGTTGAAGTTAAATACAGCCCTTCGACAAGCTCGGGGCGAACGGAGGTTTTAGTTTGCCAAGATCAGCAAACCCAAAACCTCACACCTTCAAATACTCATTCCTTCCACCAAGCCATCTCGCCAGATGCGCCTTCGCCGCTTCCGGCTGCTCGCGCAACAGCTGTTCCGCGGCATCACGTGCGGCGTCGAGCAAATCGAGGTCGCGCGCGAGGTCGGCGAAGCGCAGCATCGGCACGCCGCTTTGCCTTGCGCCAAGCAGTTCGCCGGGGCCGCGCAGGTTCAGGTCCTGGCGGGCGATTTCGAATCCGTCGGTGTGTTCGTAGATCACCTTTAGGCGTTCCTTAGCCATCGGCGACAGCGGTGTCTGGTAGAGCAGCACACAGACACTTTCGGTGGCGCCGCGGCCGACGCGGCCACGCAACTGGTGCAGCTGCGACAGGCCCATGCGTTCGGCGTGTTCGATCACCATCAGCGAGGCATTGGGCACATCGACGCCGATTTCGATCACCGTCGTCGCCACCAGCAGTTGCAATTCGCCGGCCTTGAACGCGGCCATCACCGCCTGTTTCTCGGCGCCCTTCATGCGACCGTGGACAAGGCCGACACGCAGCTCGGGAAAGGTCTCTTGCAGCAGGGCGTGGGTATCGAGCGCGGTCTGCAGTTGCAGCTTTTCCGATTCCTCAATCAGCGGGCATACCCAATAGGCCTGACGTCCGGCGATGCAGGCATCACGCACGCGCTGGATCACTTCGTCGCGGCGCTCTTCCGACACCAGCTTGGTTACCACCGGCGTACGGCCCGGCGGCAGCTCATCGATCACCGACACATCGAGGTCGGCGTAGTAGCTCATCGCCAGCGTGCGCGGGATCGGCGTCGCGCTCATCATCAGCTGGTGCGGCTGTGCACCCTTGTTCGATGTACTGCCCTTCATGCGCAGCGCAAGACGCTGGTGCACACCGAAGCGGTGCTGCTCGTCGATGATGGCGAGCCCCAGCTTCTTGAACACAACCTCGTCCTCGAACAAGGCATGGGTGCCGACGGCGATGGCGGCTTCCCCTGCAGCAATTTCTGCAAGCCATTGTTTTTTATCGGTTTTTTTTAGGCTTCCGGAGAGCCATGCCACCTTCACGCCCAACGGCTCCAGCCATTCCGAGAACTTGCGGTAGTGTTGCTCGGCGAGGATTTCGGTCGGCGCCATCACCGCGGCCTGATGACCGTTTTCCACACACTGCAGCGCGGCCAGCGCAGCCACCACGGTCTTGCCGCTGCCGACATCACCCTGCAGCAGCCGCTGCATCGGATGTGACTGGCCGAGGTCATCGCGGACCTGCGCCAGCACGCGGTTCTGGGCTGCGGTGAGCTGGAACGGCAGCACCTTCAGTAACGCCTTCACCAGTTGCCCCTTCACCCGCAGCACCGGCGCACCGGCGGCGCGGCGGCGCTGGTAATGCACCCGCATCGACAACTGTTGCGCGAGCAGCTCGTCAAACTTCATCCGCCGCCATGCCGGATGGGTGCGCTCCTGCAGCAGCAGTTGCGAAACATCCGGCGGCGGATTGTGCAGCAGGCGCACCGCGTCGGCGAACGGCGGCAGGCCCAGCGATTCGGTCAAGGCGGAAGGCAGCTGTTCGCCCAGCGGCTCGCCGGCGAGTGCACGCGCAATCAGGCGGCGCAGCGTGTCCTGGCCCATGCCCGCGGTGGTCGGATACACCGGCGTCAACGACTGCGCCACCGGCATCTCGCCCGCCACCACACGAAAACGTGGATGCACCATCTCCGCGCCGAGGTGGCCGATGCGCACCGCGCCGAAGGCACGGATGGTGTTGCCTTCGGCCAGCAGCTTGACCTGGCTGCCGTAGAAATTGAGAAAGCGCAGCACCAGCACGGCATTGCCCTCGGCGATGCGGCAGACCAGTTGGCGTTTCGGCCGGTACTGGATGCCGCAATCGGTGACCGTGCCCTGTACCAGCAGCTCGGCGCCGGGCAGCGCGTCGGCAATCGGAGTCAGCCGCGTTTCGTCGTCGTAACGCAGCGGCAGGTGCAGCACCAGATCGAATTTGCGCACGATGCCGAGCTTGGCGAGTTTGTCGGTCACCGCCTTGCTCAGTCCCGACAGGGAAGGATGCACGGCAGTCGCCGGTGACGGTCCGGTCATGGCAGGCGCGGGCGCTGCTTGCGTGATGTCACGACGCCTCCAGGGACCGGAGACCGACGGCGCAATCGCCGGCCACCGTGCAAATACGATATGATGCTCTGCAACACGCGAACATTGTACGCGACCGCCCCAATCGTAAACGACCTCATGAACGACCGTCCGGTCGAAACTGCCGCAGCGCGACTCCGCGCCCCGGCAAACCTGCCCAGGAAACACGACGCCGCCTGAGGCGCCAGCCAAACTTGGCCAGCCCAAACAAACTGCGCAGCATCGTCATCGGCGCACCACGCGACCCGATGAATCCGGAGACTCGCAGGCACATCGCGCTGATCGCTTTTTTTGCCTGGGTCGGCCTCGGCGCGGATGGCCTCTCCTCCGCCTGTTACGGCCCGGAAGAAGCCTACGTCGCGCTGGGCACGCATACCCAGCTCGGGCTCTATCTCGCCGCGGCGACGATCATCACCGTGTTCATCATCTCGCTCGCCTACAACCAGGTGATCGAGCTCTTCCCCAATGGCGGCGGCGGCTACAAGGTGGCGACCCAGCTGATCGGCCCGCGCGCCGGTGTCACCGCCGGTGCCGCGCTGATCGTCGATTACGTGCTGACCATCGCGATTTCGGTGGCCAGCGGCGCCGACGCCGTGTTCAGCCTGCTGCCGGTGTCGTGGCAAAGCTGGAAAGTGGCCTTCGCCATCGCGCTGGTACTGGTGCTGCTGACGCTGAACCTGCGCGGCATCAAGGAGGCGATCAAGATCCTGCTGCCGGTATTCGTTGGTTTTGTGGTCATTCACGCCGTACTGATCATCTGGGGCATCTACGCCCACGCCGAGCGCCTGCCAACACTGATCCCGGCCACGCTGGCCGAAACGAAGGCGATGGCCGGTGAAGCGGGCTGGACCTTTGTTGTCGCGACACTGCTCTTCGCCTACTCGCATGGCGGCGGCACCTACACCGGGCTGGAAGCGGTATCCAACAACATCAACACACTGGCCGAGCCGCGGGTGCGCACCGGCAAATGGACCATGTTCTACATGGCGATGTCGCTGGCCTTCACCGCCGGCGGCATCCTCGTGCTGTACATGTTGTGGGACGCGGTAAAGGTTCCGGGGCAGACCCTCAACGCCACGGTGTTCGGCGCGATCATCGACGAATTCAACCTCGGCAGCCCGGCGCTGAACGAAACCGCGCTGCTGGTGGTGCTGCTGCTCGAAGCCGGGCTGCTGTTCATTGCCGCCAACACCGGTTTCCTCGGCGGACCGGCGGTGCTTGCAAACATGGCGGCGGACTCCTGGGTGCCGCGGCAGTTCCGCCAGCTCTCCAGCCGCCTGGTCACCCAGAACGGTATAGTGCTGATGGCGGTGGCGGCGCTGGTGGTGCTGCTGTGGAGCAAAGGCAGCGTCGCGCTGCTGGTGGTGCTCTACAGCATCAACGTATTCCTGACCTTCAGCATCGCGTTGTGGGGACTTTGCCTGTACTGGGTCCGCAACCGCCGCTCCGCTGAACACTGGCGCTGGCGCCTGGCACTGTCGGCGACCGGCCTCTTTGTCACCTCCGGCATCCTGCTGGTGCTGATCTTCGGCAAGTTCTTCGACGGCGGCTGGGTGACGCTGCTGATCACTGGCGGCGTGATCGCGCTGTGCGCGGCGATCCGCTGGCATTACCACGAAACCCGCGAGCAGTTGCGCAAGATCGACAAGCTGTTTTCCAGCGGCGCGCCGCTGAAAGCGGTCGAAAACCCGCCACTGCCCGATCCGCAAAAGCCGGCCGCGGTGTTCTTCGTCGGCAAGAACCGCGGCGTCGGCATGCACGCGCTGCTGTGGGTGCAGCGCCTGTTCCCCGGCCACTTCCGCAATTTCGTGTTTGTCAGCGTCGGCGAGATCGACGCCCAGCGCTTTGATGGCGCAGGCGCGCTGCGCACCCTGCAGTTCGAGATCGAGAACTCGCTGCGCTACTACGAGAATTTCTGCCACAGCCACGAACTGGCGGCAAAAAGCTACTGCGGTTTCGGCACTGAACCGGTGGAGGAATTGCTGAAACTCGTCGGGCAGATCACCCGCGACTTCCCGAACTGCGTGTTCTTCGCCTCAAAGCTGATCTTCGTGCACGACAACTTTTTCACCCGCTGGCTGCACAATCAGACAGCCCTGGCCCTGCAGCAGAAGCTTCATCTGCAGGGAATACAGATGGTGATATTGCCGATGAAGGTGCAGTAACTTAAACGCGGCCGCCTTACCTTGCGGCTGATGAGGCAATAAACGCCCGATTCGCCGAGAACCCGCTTTTCAGCACCAGGTCGGCAAAGCGCGCAGGATCAGCGACGTAGGCGCGCTTTTCAGAGAAGTGCTGCACGCCCTGAAGGCCGGTGGCCATGGTCAGGGAATTGGCAAGGCCCGCGGTGTTGAAGTTGTCGACGGTTTTCACAGTGGCGTAATCACCGGGGAAGGCGATCACCTTCTCGAGTCGGCGCGAACCCATTTCGGTGATGATCGGATTGTTGGCATGCGCCGCCCAGACGATGGTGTGCATCGGCACCAGTGCGATGCCGGGTTTGGCATCCACATGGGCATTGCTGCGGAAAGTGCTGCGCCCTGAACTTTCCACCTCGGCGAAATCAATCACCACCTGCGGAATCAGCAGCACCGACTGCGTTTCGGTCGAAATCGAACCGAGCACCTTGTTGTTGGTCTGCGAGAAGGGGCCCTTGTCACCCAGTGATTCACCGGCGATGAAATACAGCGGCATGTTGGTGGGTGCAAACACCTGGTAATGCCGCGCATCTCCGGTGGGGCTCACGGTATATGCATCATTGCCGGTGGCTTCGGTGCGCTCGAGCTTGCCGAACGAAGGCGCGCGCAGCAACTCCTCCTGGGTCACCACGGTCTTGCCGGAGGCTTTCAGCTGCTCAACAAAATCGGCATAGAGCTGATCGGTTATGGCCTGCATCAGTTGGCGGTTGACGTTGAGCAGGCCGACTTCGATTTTCCGGTTCTGTGCCTGGGTGATGGTGCGGATGGTGCCGGTTGACTGGCCGATGTTGGCAACACCGGAGCCGGCATAGGCGCTGGCACTGTTGCGCACCACGAATGCCACGCGGTAACCGGCCACGGCCACTTTCTGGCCGCGCGAAGCCAGTGTGCCGAAATTCATGCCGGGGCCGATACCCAGCTCAACAGGCGTTGCCGCTGCTGATTTAGCAGCGCCCGCAGCCTGGCCGACCAAGGCGCTGGCACCGGCGGCATCCGCCGGTGGTGGCGGCGCCATTCCCTCGGCCGCCGCGCTTGCCGCCGCACCGGCCACCGTCAGCTTCTGCAGCTCTTCACCACTCAGTGCACGGCCGGCGGCATTGAGGTCGGAAGCCTTGCAGTCCTTGGCGAGAAACAATCCGGTGAGATGTTCCTTGCGCGCGCCGGCCTGTTTTGCGCGTTCGCCCGCCTGCTGTGCCGACTGCGCCGAGGTTTGCTGCACGGCTCCGGCGGCGGTTTGCGCCGCCACCTGCCCGAACAGGTGGCCGGTGAGTCCGCCGATGGCACCAAACAGTCCGGTGCGTCCGGCCACCTCGGCCGCGGTGCCCGCGGCACTGGCGGCGGTGGTGTTGGTTTTCTGCTTGGCTTCAATCACACGTGCCTCGGCAACGATCTTGTCCATGTCGCCGATTTCGCCGTGAATCTGGGCGCAGCTCAGTTCGTTGTCGGTGATCTTGACCCGGTCTATCGGGCCGGGAGCGGCGGCTTGTTGGGCAAACGCAGCAGATGCTGCAAATAAGGTAACCACCGGCAAAATCCGGAAAAATTTCATTACTGCCCCCTGTTTTTGTGTATTTTTTCGGCAAGCGCATAAAAAAAGCATTGCCGCGATGGCCAAAATTATTGCGGTGCATCGCGGCGCTGGCAAGCGCCACGATGGAGCAACTGTGACTTATTTGGCTTTTTTGCCTGGCAAGCTCAGGACGGCAGATTGAGCACGTACTTGGCCAGGATGTTGCGCTGGATTTCGTTGGAGCCGCCGTAAATGGTGCCGGGCCGCGAGTTGTAGAAAGGTGACAGTACATCGATAGCGGTGTCACCAAACGAAACCTCACCCTCCATCGGCGCGTATTCGCCGGCCGCTTCGAGCAGCAGTTCAGACAGCTTCTGGTAGGTGTCCATCGACCATACCTTGAGCATCGACACGTCAGGGCCCATCGCCTCGCCGCGGCGCGCCTTGTCGACATAACGACCATACAAGGAGCCGAGATCTGCGAGATCGAGCTTGAGCTGGGTCAGGCGCTCTGCAAATGCGGCGTCAGCCATCAGTCCGCGGGCTTGCGCCAGCGCCTCGAGTTTTTCCATCGCCTGCAACGGCCGCCGCGGGCTGCCGATGTTCAGGCGCTCGAAACCGAGCAGGCCCTTGGCGATGGTCCAGCCCTTGTGCAGTTCACCGACGAGGTTTTCCTTCGGCGTGCGCACATTGTCGAAAAATACCTGGCAGAACTCTTCGTGTCCGGCGATGTTGCGGATGGTGCGCAGCGTGATGCCTGGTGTTTTCATGTCGACCAGGAAAAAACTGATGCCCTCCTGTTTTTTCTTCGCCGCCTTGTCGGTGCGCGCCAGCACATAGATATGGGTGGCGTCGTGCGCCATCGAGGTCCAGATCTTGCTGCCGTTGATCACGTAATCGCCGCCATCGGGCACGGCCTCGGTGCGCAGGCTGGCAAGGTCGGAACCGGAATTCGGTTCGGAGTAGCCCTGGCACCAGATCGCGTCACCGGCGAGGATGCGCGGCAAAAAATGGCCACGCTGCGCATCGTTGCCGAAGCGGATCAGCGTCGGCCCGACCATGGTGATGCCCTGATCGGGCATGCGGCCGACGCCGGCACGTTCGGTCTCTTCGAAATAAATCAGCAGCTTGGTCGGCGACAGGCCCATGCCGCCGTGCTCACGCGGCCAGTTCGGCGCGATCCAGCCCTTTTTCGACAGCTTCAGGTACCAGTCGCGGCATTCCGCCCAGCGCATGCGCCGCGGCAGAAACTTGAAATGCCCGGGAAACTCGTTTTCGAAAAACGTCCGCGTCTCGGCTCGGAAAGCCTCGTCGCTCAGTGCATTCCAGTCGGTGCTCATGCTGCCTCCTTCCGTGCGACCTGTGCCGACAGCCTTGCATAACGCGCGCGGTGGGCGCGGCCGTTGCCGAGCCAGCTCGCCAGCATCAGCGCACGCTTCACATACAAACCCACATCACAGTCTTCGGTGAATCCGATCGCGCCATGAAACTGGATCGCGGCGCGGGTGATCGCCAGCGCGGCATCACCGCAGCGCGACTTGGCGCGGCTTGCCGCGAGTCCGCGCGCCGCGGCATCAGCACCGGCCTCGATCTGGCGCACCACATCGCGCAGCACCGAATCGGCCAGCTCCTGCTGGATGTAGAGATCAACGGCACGGTGCTGCAAGGCCTGGAAGCTGCCGATCGGCTTGCCGAACTGCACCCGCGTCTTCATGTAATCGAGACTCATCTCGTGGGCGCGCTTCATCACGCCGACGAGTTCCGCCGCGGCAGTCACCGCAGCACGGTCCAGCGCGCGGTCCAGCGCGGCGCGCGCCGCATCACCTTCGGCGAGCACTTGCGCTCGTGACACCGCCACATCCTTCAGCATCAGCGCGCCGTAGCTGCGGCCGTCGGCCAGCGGCCGCAATTTCACACCGCAACCCGCCGCATCACGCGGTACCCACAGCATTGCAATGCCCTGTGCGGTTGCCGCACTGACGATGAAACCATCGGCCGCAGCAGCACCTGCAACAAACTGTTTTTCGCCACTGACCAGGAAGCCGCCCTCAAATGGCAGTGCACGACAGGCCAGCTGTGTACCGCAAAAATCATCGGCCTGTTCCTGCCAGGCAGCGAGCGGCAGGCATTCGCCGGTGGCCAGACCGGCAAGCAGTTCGTCGCGCAGCGCCGCCGCGGGCAGGCCATCGAGCAGGCTCGCGGCGAGTATGGCGACCGCGGTGTACGGTTCCGGCGTCAGTGCACGGCCGATACCTTCGGCCACAATCGTCGCCTCGGCAAGCCCAAGGCCGAGGCCACCACAGGATTCAGGCACCATCACGCCGAGCCAGCCGAATTCGGCGAGCTGGTTCCACTGTCCGCGGTCAAACTCGGTACGGGTCTGCGCCAGCGCGCGCACCCGCGGCAGATCGGCGCCATGTTGCACATAATCGCCGACACTCTGCGCGAGCAGTGCCGCGTGTTCGCTCTGTTCAGCCATTCTTGCCTCTCCTGTCGGGAACCTGTTGGCCAACTCCCGCTACTGCGGTCGGATTGCCCCAAACCGGACGCCGCATTTAACTGATTGTTTTAATTGATTTATTTTTATTGGCGCTGCAGTAGCCTGTGCATGGAGATTACCCAATCCCGGAGACAGGGGCCATAGCTGTCCCAGCATGCGGACAACACGCGCGAATTGCCGCGGGTCACAGGCTCGGCTACATTGCGCGCCCTCATGCCCGCAACCGCACAAACAAGCCGCGCTGTATGGAAGCACTGCTGATTTCCACCGCCGTGGTCGCTCTCGCCGAAATCGGCGACAAGACCCAGTTGCTTGCCTTGCTGCTCGCCGCGCGCTTTCGCCGGCCGCGGCCGATCATTGCCGGCATTTTTGTGGCGACACTGGCCAATCACGCCATTGCCGGCAGTCTTGGCGCATGGATCGCGCAGGCGCTTTCACCGGAAGCGATGCGCTGGATACTCGGCTCATCCTTCATCGCGATGGCGGCATGGATGCTGGTGCCGGACAAACTCGATGCCGGTGCGGCCACACCGCACGCTCCCCTCGGCGTGTTTGGCGTCACCACCGTAGCGTTTTTCCTCGCCGAGATGGCCGACAAGACACAGATCGCAACCATTGCGCTCGCCGCGCGTTTTGATGTGCTGTGGGCAGTGGTCATCGGCACCACGCTGGGCATGATGATCGCCAACGTGCCGGTGGTGCTGTTTGGAGAAGCCGCGGCGCGCAGGCTGCCGGTGCGCGCGGTGCATGCGCTGGCGGCACTGGTCTTCGCCACACTGGGTGTGCTGGCCCTGCTCGGCGCCGGCAACCACTGGCTTTCGCACTGAACATCCCGGACCGGGCCCTCCAACTGTCATGAACGCCACGCTTCACTACCGGTAGTATGCGCAATCCCGGCCGGCCTTCGCCGCCCCCCCTTTTCACCGGAAACCCTGACACTGATGACCCACTCAAGCGCAGAAAACACACCCGGCTGGCGTAAGCAGCTGGCGTCCTTCGTCGAGGCCCCGCAGGCGCAGGCCCTTATCATCACGCTGATCCTGATCAACGCCGCAATTCTTGGCCTCGAAACCAGTCCGGCGATCATGTCACGCTGGGGCAACCTGCTGCTCGGCCTTGATCAGCTCATTCTTGGCGTGTTCGTGATCGAACTGGCGCTGCGCATCGCGGCCCATGGCTGGCGTTTTTTTCGCGACCCCTGGGGCGTGTTTGACTTCACGGTAGTCGCCATCGCACTGCTGCCGGCAAGCGGCCCCTTCGCGGTGCTGCGCGCCCTGCGGGTGCTGCGCGTGCTGCGCCTGCTCAGCATGGTACCCAACATGCGCCGTGTGGTCGGCGGGTTGCTCTCGGCGATTCCCGGACTGGCTTCGGTGTTTGGCATCATCAGCATCATCTTCTACGTTGCGGCGGTGATCGCCACCAAGCTGTTTGGCGCAGATTTCCCGGAATGGTTCGGCACCCTCGGCGCCAGCGCCTACACCCTGTTCCAGGTGATGACGCTCGAGAGCTGGTCGATGGGCATCGTGCGTCCGGTGATGGAAGTGTTTCCGCAGGCCTGGATATTCTTCGTGCTGTTCATACTGATCTCGACCTTCACCATGCTCAACCTGTTCATCGCGGTGATTGTCAACGCGATCCAGACCGAGCACGACATCGAGATCCGCGACAAGGATGCCGCCGTCACCGCGCCGGAAGTGCAGCTGCACGACGAACTGCG
Organism: Betaproteobacteria bacterium Ga0077527; assembly: GCA_001464815.1. Taxonomy (GTDB): domain Bacteria; phylum Pseudomonadota; class Gammaproteobacteria; order Burkholderiales; family SG8-41. The sequence continues at coordinate 23,626 of LNDW01000024.1, forward strand.
CGCGATGCGCAAAGAGCTGGGTGAATTGCGCAGCCTGCTTGAACAGCAAAACCAGCGCCAGTAACGCCCCGCGCCGGCAGGCCTGCGCATCCACGACCTGAAAAAAACAAGCCGGCACGGGGCCGGCTTGAAGTGTTGTGGTGGAGTGGAGGAGGATCGAACTCCCGACCTCCGCATTGCGAACGCGGCGCTCTCCCAGCTGAGCTACCACCCCGAAAAGAGGGGCGAATTCTACCCGCTCGCCCGGCCTGCGGCAAATCGCCACCGGGGTGCAGCCCTTTATAATCAGCGCGTTAATACCGGAGCTTCGCCATGGACATCAAGCCGCCCTACGGATACCAGGAGATCGTGCCACTGGTAAAAACGCAGAAAGTCCGCCTCAATGAAGGGCGGATGGTGCCGGCAGCGCTCCGCGGGCTGGGTGCGTTGCCGCTGTCCTTCAGTGAATTCACGCCCGCACTGCGCGATTACCCGGTGACCTTCATTTCCGGCGACCAGGGCCGCAGCTTCATCGTGATGGCGCTGTTCGGAGTCGAGCCGCGGCAGAACCTGTTTGTCGGCGCCGACGGTCAGTGGGACTCCGCCTGCTACCTGCCGGCCTATGTGCGCCGCCATCCCTTCTGCATGACCCGGGTTTCGGTGGACGGAAAGGAACAGAACGAGCGTGTCGCCTGCGTCGAGAAATCAGCGCTGGCCGCCGACGGCAGCGCGCTGTTTGATGCCCAGGGCCGGGAACTGCCGGCGTGGCAGGCGCAAAGCAAGTTGCTGTTTGAATTCGAGAACGATCTGGCACGCACCGATGACATGACCCGCCGGCTGGCCGATCTGCAGGTGCTTGAACCGTTCACCGCGCAGGCCACCCCGACCGGCGAACAGCCGCTGACGCTGACCGGCATGTACCGGGTGTCGGAAGAAAAACTGCACGCGCTGCCGGCCGACACGCTGAAGACACTGGCACAGAACGGCGTGCTTGCACGCTGCTATCTGCACCTGCTGTCGCTTGGCAATTTCCAGCGGCTGCTCGACCGCCGCGCTGCTCTGCGCGGCAAGACTGCGGTCGATCCAAAAACACTGAACTGAGTGCGCTCAGGCCGCGCGCCGCTTCAGCGACCAGGCGAGCAGCGCGGCACCGGCGATCACCATCGGCGCCGACAGCCACTGGCCCATGGTCAGGCCCAGCGCGAGAAAGCCGAGGAAACTGTCAGGCTCGCGGGTGTATTCAACAGCGAAGCGGAATACCCCGTAACCGATCAGGAACAGCGCCGAAACAGCGCCACGGGGCCGCGGCTTCGCGCTGTACCACCACAGCAGCACAAACAGCAGCAGGCCTTCGAGCACGAATTCATAGAGCTGTGAGGGATGGCGGGCCAGCCGGTCGACATTGGGGAACACCATCGCCCACGGCAGGTCGGCCGGCCGGCCCCACAACTCGGCATTGATGAAGTTGCCCATGCGCCCCGCGGCAAGGCCCAGCGGCACCAGCGGCGCGATGAAATCGGTGATGCGCAGCCAGTCCTGGCGGCGGCTGCGCGCGAACCAGATCATCGCGATCACCACGCCGAGAAAGCCGCCGTGGAAGGACATGCCGCCCTCCCAGACATAAAACACTTTCCATGGCGTCGCCGCATACTCGCCGAATTTGTAGAACAGCACATAACCGAGGCGTCCGCCGAGGATGGTGCCGAGAATGCCGAAGAACAGCGCATCGTCGAGGTCGGCACGGCTCCACACGCCGCCCGGATTGCGGTCGATGCGATAACGCCCGGCCAGCCAGATCAGCGCGAAGCCGAGCAGGTACATCAGGCCGTACCAGCGCAGGGCGAGCGGGCCGAGTTGCAGCGCCACCGGGTCAAACTGGGGATGCACGAACATGGGGGACTTGCGGAGGGATACGATAAAATGAAGGCTGGATTATACGCGGCCATTCCGTCGTCCTCGTTCTCGCCCCTGGTACTCACCGGCGGCGGAAGCCGCGCACCTCAGCCGCCGCAATCTGGAGACCTCCCATGCCGTTGAACAAACGCAGTCAACTGATCACCGCGGGTGTTGCCCGCTCACCCAACCGCGCGATGCTGCGTGCCGTGGGCTTCGGTGACGGTGACTTCGACAAACCCATCGTCGGCGTCGCCAACGGCCACTCGACGATGAACCCCTGCAACGCAGGCATCCAGCCGCTGGTGGACCGCGCGATTGCCTCGCTCAAGTCGGCGGGTGCGATGCCGCAGATGTTCGGCGTGCCAACCATCACCGACGGCATCGGCATGGGCACCGAGGCGATGAAGTATTCGCTGGTATCACGAGAAGTCATCGCCGACAGCATTGAAACCGCGGTCAACGGCCAGGCCATGGACGGCGTGCTGGTCTGCGGCGGCTGCGACAAGAACATGCCCGGCGGCATGATCGCGATCCTGCGCATGAACGTGCCGGCGATCTACGTTTACGCCGGCACCATAAAACCGGGCAAATGGAAGGGCCAGGACCTGACCATCGTCAGCGCCTTCGAGGCGGTAGGCTCCTACGCCGCCGGCAAGATGAGCGACGAGGATTTCATCGGCATCGAGAAGAATGCCTGTCCCTCGGTCGGCGCCTGCGGCGGCATGTACACCGCCAACACCATGTCTTCCTCCTTTGAAGCGCTGGGCATGAGTGTGCTCGGATCCTCGCAGATGGCGTCGCCCGATCCGGAAAAAGCCGACTCCGCCGCTGAATCGGCTCGGGTGCTGGTTAATGCGATCAAGCAGGACATCAAGCCGCGCACCATCGTCACCCGCAAGGCGATTGAAAACGCGGTTGCGCTGATCATGGCCACCGGCGGTTCCACCAATGCGGTGCTGCACTACCTCGCGATTGCCCACGCGGCGCAGGTGAAATGGACCATCGACGACTTCGAGCGTGTGCGCAGGAAGGTGCCGGTGCTGTGCGACCTGAAGCCCTCGGGTCGTTACGTTGCCGTTGACTTCCACCGTGCCGGCGGCGTGCCGCAAGTGCTGAAAATGCTGCTGAAACAGGGCTTGCTCCATGGCGACTGCATGACCATCACCGGCAGGACGCTGGCGCAGGAACTGAAAAACGTGCCCGACGCGCCGCGCGCCGATCAGGACGTGATCCGCCCATGGTCGAATCCGCTGTACAGGCACGGCCACCTTGCCATCCTCAAGGGCAACCTCGCACCCGAAGGCTGTGTCGCCAAAATCACCGGCCTGAAATCACCGAAGATCACCGGCCCCGCGCGCGTGTTCGACTCCGAGGCTGCGTGCATGAAGGCGATCATGGCGAAAAAAATCAAGGCCGGTGATGTCATCGTCATCCGCTACGAAGGGCCGAAGGGCGGCCCCGGCATGCAGGAAATGCTCGCGCCGACCGGCGCGCTGATCGGACAGGGCCTCGGCGAATCGGTGGGCCTGATCACCGACGGCCGCTTCTCCGGGGGCACCTGGGGCATGGTGGTCGGCCACGTTGCGCCCGAGGCTTTCGAGGGCGGTCCGATCGCACTGGTCAACGAAGGCGACTCAATCACCATTGACGCCATCAAGCGGCTGATCCAGCTCAACGTACCCGCTTCGGTGCTCGCGGCGCGCAAAAAGAAATGGAAGCAGCCCAAGCCGCGCTACACCCGCGGTGTGTTGGCCAAGTTCACGCGCCTGGTCTCCTCAGCCAGCAAGGGTGCAGTCACCGACTGACATGGCCGAAAACACCGGCGCCGCGAGTACGATCCGTATTCTCTTCGCCGAGGACAATCCGGACATCGCACGCATCGTAACGTTCTATCTTAAGAACATGCGCAACGCAGAAATTGTCCGGTGCAAGGACGGCGGCGAGGCCATCGCCGCAATGGGCGCGCAAAAAATCGATCTTGCCGTGCTTGACGGCAACATGCCTGTGGCCGATGGCGTGAAGGTGCTGCGCTGGATGCGCTCGCAACCCGAGCTGGTTTCGGTGCCGGTGATTTTCCTGACCGCCAATCACACGCAGTCATTCGCCGACGAATGTATCGCCGCAGGCGCCCAGTTGGTGATGACCAAGCCCTTCAATCCCGGCCTGCTGGTGCGGCAGATACACAGCTTAATCATCCAATGCGGCACGTCTTAAAAAATATTAATTAAATCAAATATTTATATTATCCCGGATAATCGGTGCAAGCCCTGACACCCTGCGCCTGAGCCCTGCCTTCCGTTACAATCAATCTGTTATTCAGCTTTTCTTTTTTATCCAGCCTGGAGCCCTGATGAAAACTGCCGTCATTGCCCTAACCCTGTGCAGCGTATTTGCCGCCGGTCAAGCCATCGCCAACGACAAACTTGCGCAATCCAGCGGCTGCATGACTTGCCACGCCGTGGACCGCAAGGGCATCGGCCCCAGCTACAAAGACATTGCCGCCAAATACCGTAGCGACAAGAACGCTGAAGTCCTGCTGATCAAGAAAGTCCGCTCCGGTGGTTCGGGGGTCTGGGGTCCGACACCGATGCCGCCCAACGCCCACGTCAAGGAAGAGGATGCGAAGATGTTGGTGCAGTGGATTCTCGCCACCAAGTAAAGCGCTGTTACCGCCTGACCCCAAAGCCGGCTTGCGCCGGCTTTTTGTTGCCCGCGCCAAATTGACAAGCCTGCAGGGGCTTACCATAATGCTCAAAATCCTTTCAGTAACAACAAGTTATTACAAGTTGTCATGTTGATCCCGAATCATCCCTGATTCACCACAGCACCCGACCCTGACACCATCCGTTATTCCCGCGCTGATTTCATCCTGCCTGGAGCCTGACATGCACAAAGCCCTGCGCCACACATTGATCGCGACCCTTGTCACAACCCTGATCGCCGCCTGCGGTCAGGAAGCCCCGCCGCCGCCCAAAGCAGAAGCGCCGAAAGCCCCTGAAGTGATCACCGTGAAAATCGGCTCCGCCTCGCCGCTGACCGGTCCTCAGGCGCATATCGGCGTCGACATCCGCAACGGCGTGCAGCTCGCGATCGAGGATGCCAACGCAGCCAATGTCGAGATCGGCGGCAAGAAAGTGAAGTTTGAAATGGTCGCCGAGGACGACGAAGCCAATCCGACCAAGGCCACCACGGTGGCGCAGAAACTGGTGGACGCCAAGGTTGCCGCTGTGGTCGGCCACTTCAACTCCGGTGCGTCGATTCCGGCCTCGAAAATCTACTCGGATGCCGGCATCCCGCAAATCTCGCCGTCCTCGACCAACCCGAAGTACACCGAGCAGGGCTTCAAGACCACCTTCCGCGTCGTCGCCCATGACGGCCAGCAGGGTCCGACCCTGGCGCGCTTCGCCGCGAAAACACTGGGCGCAAAAACAGTTGCGGTGATCGATGACAGCACCGCCTACGGCCAGGGTCTGGCCGATAACTTCGAGGCCACCGCCAAATCGCTGGGCATGAAAATCGTCGCCCGCGAGCACACCACCGACAAGGACACCGACTTCAAGGCGATCCTGACCAAGATCAAGGGCCGCAAGCCGGATCTGATCATGTTCGGCGGCATTGACCCCCAAGCCGGCCCGATGGTGAAGCAGATGAAGGACCTCGGCATCAAGGCGAAATTCATCGGCGGTGACGGCATGCAGACGCCAAATTTCATCAAGCTCGCCGGTGATGCCGCGGCCGAGGGCGTGATGGCCTCGATCCCCGGCCTGCCCAAGGAGCAGATGCCCGGCGGCAAGGCTTTCCTTGAAAAATACAAAACCAAGTTCAACCAGGAGGTCGAACTCTTCGCGCCGATGGGCTACGACGCGGTGATGGTGTTCATTGACGCGATGAAACGCGCCGGCTCCACCGATCCGGCGAAATTCCTGCCCGAGATCGGCAAGACCAATTACCAGGGCGTCATCGGTCCGATCGCCTTTGATGAAAAAGGCGACCTCAAAAACGGCCCGATCACCATCTACGTGGTCAAGGGCGGCAAATGGGAAGCCCTTGAAACGGTGAAACCCGAAGCCGCACAGGCAGCCGCGACGGCGACCGGCTCGGCACCTGCAGCCACTGCGCCGGCGGCACCTGCCGCCGAAGCCGCCAAGAAGTAAGCCGCCAAACCCCGCATCAGGCACAACGGCACCCGCAACGGGTGCCGTTGCCGTCTGTGGGGATCGCCATTCCTGGCCATGGAAATTTTCACGCAACAACTGATCAACGGCCTGGTGCTGGGCAGCATCTACGCCCTGGTCGCGCTCGGCTACACCATGGTCTACGGCATTCTCGGCCTGATCAATTTCGCCCACGGCGACATCACCATGATCGGCGCACTGGTGGCGCTGACCGTGGTCCAGGCACTGGCCGCGGCCGGGGTGCCGGCACCGCTGGTGCTGGTGCTCGCCGGTGGCTGCGCGATCCTGGTTTGCAGCCTGCTTGGCCTGTCGATTGAACGTGTCGCCTATCGTCCGCTGCGCCGCGCGCCGCGGCTGGCGCCGCTGATCACCGCGATCGGCGTGTCGATCCTGCTGCAATACAGCGCGGCGCTGATCTGGGGCAAGCAGTACATCGCGCTGCCGAAACTGATCGAGCCCGCGGCGATCAACATCGGCGGAGCACAGATGACCACTCTGCAACTCGCAATTTTTGTGCTCGCCTGCGCAATCATGGCGGTGCTGCTGTGGTTCATCAAGGCCAGCCGAATGGGCCGCGCGATGCGCGCTACCGAGCAGAATCCGGATGTCGCCGGACTGATGGGTGTCAACACCAATGCGGTGATCGCCTTCACTTTTGTGCTCGGCTCAGCGATCGGCGCGGTGGCCGGCCTTATGGTGGTGCTCTACTACGGCATCGGTCATTACTTCATGGGCTTCATGCTCGGGCTGAAGGCCTTCACCGCAGCGGTGCTCGGCGGCATCGGTAATGTCGGCGGCGCGGTAATGGGCGGGTTGCTGCTCGGCATCATCGAAAGCATGGCCTCGGGTTATATCGGCGACCTGACCGGCGGCGTGCTCGGCAGCAACTACCGTGACATCTTCGCCTTCCTGGTGCTGGTGCTGGTGCTGGTGATCAAGCCTTCGGGACTGATGGGGCAGGCGGGGGGCGACCGCGCATGAACCCGGGCTGCAGGCCATGGCTGCGCTGGGCCTTGTGGGCCGCAATCGCCCTGCTGCTGCTGATACTGCCCTTCGCCACCGAAGCCCTGCTCGGCCGCAGCTGGGTACGCATCCTCGCCGTGGCGCTGCTGTTCGTGATGCTGGCGCTGGGCCTAAACATCGTGGTCGGTTTCGCCGGCCTGCTCGATCTCGGTTACATCGCGTTTTTCGCGGTCGGCGCCTACAGTTACGCACTGCTCGCCAGCCCGCAGTTCGGCATCCACTGGCCGGTGCTTGTTCTGCTGCCCCTGGGTGCCGCGCTCGCCGCGCTGTTCGGCATCCTGATCGGTGCGCCGACACTGCGCCTGCGCGGCGACTATCTCGCCATCGTCACCCTCGGCTTCGGCGAAATCATCAGGGTGCTCCTGAACAACCTGAACCGGCCGGTGAATATCACCAACGGCCCGCAGGGCATCACGCTGATCGACCCGGTCCAGATCGGCGGCCTGTCGCTGGCGAAGACACAGGAATTCGCCGGTCTAACTTTTTCCGCCGCCCACAATTATTACTACCTGTTCCTGCTCTTCGCGTTGCTGACGATCGTGGTCTCGCTACGCCTGCAGCATTCGCGCATCGGCCGCGCCTGGGAGGCGATCCGCGATGACGAGCTTGCTGCGGCGGCGATGGGCATCCACACCCGTAACCTGAAACTGCTTGCTTTCGCTATGGGCGCCACCTTTGGCGGTGTAGCCGGCGGGCTTTTCGCGGCGTTCCAGGGTTTTGTCAGTCCCGAGAGCTTTCATCTGATCGACTCGATCATGGTGCTGTGCATGGTGGTGCTTGGCGGCATGGGCAATGTCGCCGGCGTGGTGCTCGGCGCGGTGCTGCTCACCGCCCTGCCCGAAGCCCTGCGCTACATCGGCCCGCTGCAGCAGCGCCTGCTGGGCGAGGTGCTGATCGATCCCGCCGACCTGCGCATGCTGCTGTTCGGCCTGGCTCTGGTGCTGATGATGCTGCTGCGGCCCCAGGGCCTGTGGCCGGTGCGGCGCAAGTCGCAGACGGCGGAGACCGCCGATGTCAGCTGAAGTGCTGCTCGAGGCGCGGGGTGTCAGCAAGCGCTTCGGCGGCCTTGCCGCGCTGTCTTCGGTATCCTTCGCGATGCGCCGCGGTGAAATTTTCGGACTGATCGGCCCCAACGGTGCCGGCAAGACCACGCTGTTCAACGTGCTCACCGGACTGACCGCGCCGGATGCCGGCGAAATCCGCTTTGCCGGAAAACGCATAGACGGCCTGAAGCCGCATGCCATCGCCACGTGCGGCATCGCGCGCACCTTCCAGAATATCCGCCTCTTCGGCAGCATGACCGCGCTCGAGAATGTGATGGTCGGCCGCCACCTGCGCTCGCGCACCGGCGTGCTCGGTGCGATGCTGCGCAACCGCGCCGCAAGAGACGAGGAGCGCTCGATCCGCGAGCGTGCGCGTGAACTACTGGCCTATTGCGGCCTCACGGGCAGGACCGATGCCATCGCCGGTGACCTGCCCTACGGCGACCAGCGCCGCCTCGAAATTGCCCGCGCGCTGGCCACCGAACCGCTTCTGCTCGCGCTCGACGAGCCGGCGGCCGGCATGAATGCCACCGAGACCACGGCGCTGCGCGCACTGCTTGAACGCATCCTCGGCGACGGCATCACGCTGCTGCTGATCGAGCATGACATGAAGCTGGTGATGAGCCTGTCACACCGGGTCGCGGTGCTCGACTACGGTGAAAAAATCGCCGACGGCAGGCCGGATGACGTGCGCCGCGATCCGCGGGTGATCGAAGCCTACCTCGGGGGCACTTTCGCATGAGCCGCGGGAAGCTGCTGGAAGTGCGCGGACTCGAGGTAGCCTATGGTGGCATCCGCGCGGTGCAGGGTGTCGATCTTGCCGTGGCCGCCGGCGAAATCGTCGCGCTGATCGGCGCCAATGGCGCCGGCAAGACCACCACGCTGAAGGCGCTCTGCGGCCTGCTGCGTCCGAAATCCGGATCACTGCATTACGAGGGCGCCGATGTCACCGGCAAACCAGCGTATCATCTCGTCCGAAAAGGACTTTCTCTGGTGCCCGAAGGCCGCGGCGTGTTTCCGCTCCTGACTGTTGCCGAGAATCTGGCCATGGGTGCCTACATCCGCAACGACCACGACGCGATCCGGAACGATTTTGACCGGGTATACGCGCTGTTCGCTCGGCTGGCTGAACGCCGCAACCAGCTCGCCGGCACGCTGTCCGGCGGCGAGCAGCAGATGCTGGCGATCGGACGCGCGATGATGTCGCGGCCCAGGCTGCTGCTGCTTGACGAGCCGAGCATGGGATTGGCGCCGCTGATGGTGCAGAAGATTTTCGAGACCGTGCGCGCGATTGCCGCTGAAGGGGTGACGCTGCTGCTGGTCGAGCAGAACGCCAGGCTGGCTCTTGAAACCTGCAGCCGCGGCTATGTGATGGAAAGCGGCCGGGTGGTGCTGGAGGACAGCGCAGCGGCCCTGCTGGCAAGCCCCCGGGTGCGGCAGGCGTATCTTGGTGAATGAGCTGGATAAGTGAGCTGCATGAAAGAGCTTTGCGGATGCTGCAATGAAAAAACCTGCCTTTAAATTGGATGCCGCCGCACTGAAAACCGGTGCCGCGGAGTTCTTCGCCGGCGGTCTGCGCCGCAACCTGCGCATGCTCGCCATCGGCGCCGGTGCCGCTGCGCTGATCGCGCTGCTCGGCTTTCTTTATCTGAAAAGCCAGGGTGTCGATTACCGCCAGCAGAGCGAAATCCTCGGCTACCTGCGCGAGCTGAAGGAAATCGACGGCCGCGGCGACATAGAAGTGCTGCGCGCGCGCATCGAGGGCGCCTCCGGGCGTGAACGCCCTGCCGCGGCGCAGGGCAACCGTGCGCCCGAGTTGCTGCGCCGGCTGAAAAACGCCGCCGCCGAGGTCCACAGCCCGGTACTTGCCGGCGGCCTGCCCGAGCTGACCCGGGCCTTCGAGCAGAAAACCGATCTGCTGACCCGTTACCGCGCCGCCGGCGCCACCGTGACCTCTGCATTGGCAAAGATCGTCGAATTCGACACCGAAGTTGCCGGCCTGGTGCGTGGCGCCTGGCAATCGGTACCGCAGCGCGAACGGCTGGTGGCGGTCGAAAGCACCGCGGCACTGCTGTTCGCCCATGTCGTGCGCTACTGCGCCGACCCGACCGAGGAGGAGCGCAAGAACGTCGAAATGTTCGCCGCCGACCTGCGCAAGGCCGGAGCTGGCATGCCGCAGGGCCTGCGCGAGGGCCTCGCCAGAATGGATGCTACTGTGCAGCAGGTGCTCGGCGCGAAGCCGGTGGAAGACGAGCTGTTCCAGAAAATCGCTCTGGCCTCGGCCGGCCCGCGCATCGACAGCCTGACCGATGCCTTCAGCGCCGAAACCGCGGCGACCCAGATCGACAGCGAGCGTTACCGTATCTACCTGATCGCCTACGCCGGCGCGATGCTGATCCTGATCGGCTGGCTGCTGTCGAAGCTGGCGATGAGCTACCGCCTGCTCGAGTCGCGGGTTGAGGAGCGCACCCGCGAGCTGTCGAACGCGCTGACCCAGCTCAAGGAATCCGAATCGCAGCTGATCCAGACTGAGAAAATGTCCTCGCTGGGACAGATGGTTGCCGGCATTGCCCACGAGATCAACACGCCGCTGGCTTATGTCAAGAACAGCCTGGGCTCGGTCGCCGCCAAATTGCCGGACGTGAAAAAACTGATCGTCGAGACCAACAAGCTGCTGAAGCTGATGGAATCCGGCAGCCCCGACCCGGCCACGCTGCAGACCAAGTTCCTTTCAGTGCGCGAGCTGGTCAATCACTTCGCCGAGCAGCAGGCCCTGGCCGAGCTCGGCCAGCTCGCCACTGACGGCCTCTACGGCATCGACCAGATCTCGGAAATCGTGCTCAACCTGAAGAATTTCAGCCGTCTCGACCGCAGCAAGGTGTCGAGCTTCAACCTGAACGAAGGCCTGGAAAGTTCGCTGCTGCTCGCCAAGCACGAACTGAAACACCTGACTGTGAAAAAGGAATTCGGCGACATCCCGGCAATCACCTGCTCACCTTCGCAACTGAACCAGGTATTTCTCAACCTGATCAACAACGCGGCGCAGGCCATCGAGGCCTCCAGCGGCGAGATCACGCTGCGCACCCGCGCCGCCGATGCCGGCCATGTCATGGTCGAAATCGCCGACAACGGCAAGGGCATCCCGCCGGAAATCATGTCGAAGATTTTTGACCCCTTCTTCACCACCAAGGCAGTGGGCAAGGGCACCGGCCTCGGCCTGTCGATTTCGTACAAGATCATCGAGCAGCACGGCGGCAGGATCAGCGTCGATTCGGTGGTCGGCAAGGGCACCACCTTCAGCATCGTGCTGCCGCTGGTACCTCCCGAGCCCGGGGCGCTGGAAAGCTGAGATGAGCAACGTCCATCCCGAGAAGATCGGCAAATACGAAATCCAGGGTGTACTGGGCCGTGGCGGCATGGGTGTGGTCTACCGCGCCTTCGACCCCGCGATCCACCGCCTGGTGGCGATCAAGACCATCACCAAATCCGCGATGGACCCCTCGGAACTGCAATATGCCATCGCGCGCTTCCGCCACGAGGCGCAGGCCGTCGGCCGGCTGACCCACCCGCGCATCGCGGCGATCTACGACTACGGCGAGAACGAAAATCTCGCCTACATCGTGATGGAGCTGGTCAACGGCAAGTCGCTGTATGACCACCTGCAGAACAAGGCGAATTTCGAGCTGCAGGAAATCGGTGAAATCATCCGTCAACTGCTCGACGGCCTTGGTTATGCCCACGCCCAGGGCGTTGTCCACCGTGACATCAAGCCCTCCAATCTGCTGGTCAACGACGACGGCCGCATCAAGATCAGCGATTTCGGCATCGCTCACATCGACACCTCCTCGCTGACCCAGGTCGGCGAGATCATGGGTTCGCCCGGCTACATGTCGCCGGAGCAGTTCACCGGTGATGACCCGGACTCGCGCACCGACCTTTACGCCGTCGGCGTCATCGCCTTCGAATTGCTGGCCGGTCGCAAACCCTTCATTGGCAGCAACGTCGAAATCATGCGCCAGGTGATCAGCGAGCGGCCGCAGAACCCCTCCGAATTCAACCCGGTGATTTCAGCGCAGCTCGACTGGGCGGTGCACAAGGCGCTTGCAAAAAAGCGCGAGGACCGCTTCCAGACCGCGCGCGAGTTCGCGCTGGCCTTTGTCCAGGGTATCGCGGCAAGCCTGCGCAGCAGCAAGCCGGCTGGCGCGCCCAAATCCGAAGATGACGTAACCACGCAGCGCCTCGACCAGGAACTGGTCAGTTCGGCGCGGGTCATCGCCGGCCTCAATGTACCGACACTGAATCCCGCGGCGGCGGCGCCGATGGCCGCAGCAACTGCGGTGGAGCAGGCCTTCGACACCGCCGGCAAAAAGGCCAGGCTGTTGTTTGTCGATGACGAGGAACGCATCCTCACCGCGCTGCGCTCGGTGTTCCGTTCACAGTACACGGTGTTCACCGCGAGCAGCGGGCCCGAGGCGATGGAGTTCATGAAACGCTTCAAGCCGCATGTGGTGGTCAGCGACCAGCGCATGCCGCAAATGACCGGCGTCGAATTCCTGCGCGAGGTCAAGAATGTGGCGCCGAACACCGTGCGCATGCTGCTCACCGGCTATTCGGACCTCGCCTCCATCGTCGGCTCCATCAACGACGGCGAGGTGTTCCGCTTCATCAGCAAGCCCTGGGACAACACAGAAATCCAGAAAACCGTCGGCGAAGCTGCGGCGATCGCGCTCGAACTCGCCGACATGGCGGCAAGTCCGGTGATCCTGCCCGAAAAACTCGATCGTGGCATCCTGGTGATCGAGGCGGCGCAGAGTGTCTACCGTGCGGCGACCGAACTGGTCGGCGATGTGTGCCCGGTGATCCACGCACCCGATATCGACCGTGCGCTGGAAGTACTGGCCGGACAGGAAATCGCGGTGATCGTCGCCGACATCGGCCGCGGCGACCAGAAGGCCCTGGCGGCGTTCAAACTGCTGAAACAGGATCATCCCGAAATCCTCGCCATCGTGATCACCGATGCCTCGGATTCGGAGCTGGTGATCGACCTGATCAACCAGGCGCAGGTGTTCCGCTTCCTGACCAAACCGCTGAACCTGAAACTGCTGCAGCAGCATGTCCACGCCGCGCTGGCGCGTTACCAGTCCTTCCGCAAGTCGCCAAAGCTGCTCAAGCAGCACCGCGTCGCCGCCGCGAGGGAGGAGGATGGCTCGCTGATCGCGTCACTGCGCGAGCGCATACTTTCGGTCAAGTCCTGGTTCGGCCGCGGCTGAACCTGCCCTAGGCCAGCCAGTCCTTTTCCACCAGAAATTCGCTGTAGAGCCGGGCTTCGGGCGTACCCGGCGCAGGCGTCCAGTCGTAGCGCCAGTGCACCACCGGCGGCAGCGACATGAGAATTGACTCGGTGCGCCCGCCGGACTGCAGGCCGAACAGCGTGCCGCGATCGAACACCAGGTTGAATTCGACATAACGGCCACGGCGATAGGCCTGGAAATCACGTTCGCGTTCGCCGTAGGCTGTATCGCGGCGGCGCTCGACGATCGGCACATAGGCCGGCAGGAAATGGTCACCGACGCTGCGTATCAGTGCGAAGCAGGTTTCAAAATCGGGGCGTTCGAGGTCATCGAAAAAAATGCCGCCGATACCGCGCGGTTCATTGCGGTGCTTCAGGAAAAAGTAACGGTCGCACCAGGCTTTGTATTTGGGGTGCAGATCGGCACCGAAGGGCGCCAGCGCGTCGCGGCAGCTGCGATGAAAATGCACCGCGTCCTCTGCAACACCATAGTACGGCGTCAGATCCATGCCGCCGCCAAACCACCACACCGGATCGGCGCCGGACTTCTCGGCGACAAAACAGCGCACGTTCAGGTGCACCGTAGGCACATGGGGATTACGCGGGTGCAGCACCAGAGACACCCCCATCGCCTGAAAGGAGCGTCCGGCAAGCTCGGGCCGTGCTGCGGAGGCCGAAGGCGGCAGGTTGTCACCGAAGACATGGGAAAAGCCGACCCCGCCACGTTCGAACAGCGCGCCGTTTTCGATCAGCCGGGTAATGCCGCCGCCGCCCTGCGGCCGCTGCCATTCATCGCGGATGAATCGGCCGCCATCAAGAACCTCGAGCCGGTCGACAATCGCCTGCTGCAGGCCGGTGAGATAACTTTTGACTGCCGCGATGTCCATCGCAGCGCTGTTATTTGCGGCCCGCAGCAATCGCGCGGTAACCGATGTCGCGGCGGCACTGCAGGCCGTCGAAATGAATCAGGTCGACGATTTCGTAGGCGCGTTTCTGTGCGGTGCGCGTGTTGTGACCCAGCGCTGTAACACACAGCACACGGCCGCCGCTGGTGACCACATCCTTGTCGCGCAGCGTGGTGCCGGCGTGGAACACGTGGTAATCCTCGCCCACCGGCGGCAGGCCGGTGATGACATCACCCTTGCGCGGATCTTCGGGATAATTCGCCGCGGCCAGCACCACGCCCAGCGCAACCCGCGGATCCCATTCGGCTTCGACGGCATCAAGCCGGACGTCGATGGCCGCGTCGAGCAGGCCGACGAGGTCGCTTTTCAGCCGCATCATGATCGGCTGGGTTTCGGGATCACCCATGCGGCAGTTGAATTCGAGGGTCTTGATGCCACCCTTGGCATCAATCATCAGTCCGGCATACAGAAAGCCGGTATACGGAATGCCGTCGGCCGCCATGCCGTTGATGGTCGGCAGGATCACTTCACGCATCACCCGCGCATGTACTTCCGGCGTCACCACCGGTGCCGGTGAATAAGCACCCATGCCACCGGTATTGGGGCCCTGGTCGCCGTCCTTCAGCCGCTTGTGGTCCTGGCTGCTCGCCAGCGCCAGCGCGTTTCGCCCGTCGGCGAGCACGATGAAACTCGCTTCCTCGCCGGTGAGGAACTCCTCGATCACCACGCGCGCACCGGCGCTGCCCATCTTGTTGCTGATGAGCATCATGTCCACCGCGGCATGGGCTTCGGCGGCATCCATCGCCACCACCACGCCCTTGCCCGCGGCGAGCCCGTCAGCCTTGATCACGATCGGCGCACCTTCGCGCTCGATATAAGCGTGTGCTGCGGCGGCATCGGTGAAGGTTTCGTGCTTCGCCGTCGGAATGTGATGGCGAACCATGAACTGCTTGGCGTAATCCTTGGAGCTTTCCAGCTGCGCGGCCTTCTGCGTCGGCCCGAAAATGCGATGTCCCGCGGCGCGCACCGCATCAACGACACCACCGGCGAGCGGTGCTTCGGGCCCGACCACCGTCAGTGATATTTCATTTTTATCAATAAAATCAATGATTTGCTGATTTTCGCCGAGTGCGACATTATTCAAGGCGGGTTCGCGGGCGGTGCCGGCATTGCCGGGGGCGACAAACACTTTCGACACCTTGGGCGACTGCGCGATTTTCCACGCCAGCGCATGTTCGCGGCCACCGCCGCCGATCACGAGAACTTTCATGTCAGTGCCTGAAATGCCGGTAGCCGGTGAATACCATTGCAATGCCGTGTTCGTCGGCTGCGGCGATCACTTCATCGTCGCGCACACTGCCGCCGGGCTGGATGATCGCGCCTGCGCCACCCGCGGCGACCACATCGACACCATCGCGAAAGGGAAAAAAGGCGTCCGAGGCCACCACCGAACCGGCCAGTTTGAGTCCGGCGTTTTCAGCCTTGATCGAGGCGATACGCGCCGAATCAACACGGCTCATCTGCCCGGCGCCGACGCCGAGGGTCTGGCCATTGCCGCAATAGACGATGGCATTGGATTTGACGAACTTCGCAACCCGCCAGGCAAACATCAAATCGGCGAGCTGTTGTGCCGTCGGCTGCTGGCGGGTCACCACCTTCAACTGCGACACCACCACGTTCAGGGTATCCGGCGTCTGCAGCAGCAGTCCGCCTCCGACACGTTTCATGTCAAAGGTATTGGCGCCCGCCGTCAGCGGCACTTCGAGCACGCGGATGTTGGCCTTCTGTGCCAGCACCGGCAGCGCATCGGGCAGCACCCGCGGCGCGATTATCACTTCAACAAACTGCCGGGTAATCGCCTGTGCCGTGGCCGCATCAAGCTCGCGGTTGACCGCGATGATGCCGCCGAAGGCCGAGGTCGGATCAGTGGCCAGCGCCTTGTCGTAGGCACCGGCGACGGTATCGGCAATCGCCACACCACAGGGATTGGCATGTTTGACGATGACACAGGCCGGCGCATCAAAAGTCTTCACGCACTCCCAGGCGGCATCAGCGTCGGCGATGTTGTTGTACGACAGCTCCTTGCCCTGCAGCTGGCGGTAGGCGGCGAGGCTGCCCGGCGCCGGCGCCAGGTCGCGGTAAAAGGCCGCGGCCTGGTGCGGATTTTCGCCATAACGCAGGGTCTGCACACGTTCGAATTGCTGGTTGAGACGGGCCGGAAAGACTTCCCTGCGTCCATCGGCGCCGAGCGCGGTCAGGTAATTGCTGATTGCACCGTCATAGGCGGCAGTATGCGAGAAGGCCTTGCAGGCGAGATGGAAACGTGTGGTCGCCCCGAGCGCGCCGCCGGTTGATTTCATTTCATCAAGCAGCGCCGGGTAATCCGCGGGATCGGTGACCACCGCGACATGGGCGTGGTTCTTCGCCGCGCTGCGCACCATTGCCGGTCCGCCGATGTCGATGTTTTCGATGGCGTCATCGAAGCTGCAGTCCGGCCGGGCGACGGTCCGGGTAAAGGGATAGAGATTGACGCAGACCAGGTCGATGTTGGTGATGCCGGCCTTTTGCATCGCCGCGACATGTTCCGGCAGGTCACGCCGGCCGAGCAGGCCGCCGTGGATTTTCGGATGCAGTGTTTTCACGCGGCCGTCGAGCATCTCCGGAAAGCCGGTGTAATCGGCGACCTCGGTGACCTTGAGTCCGGCTTCGCGCAGCAGTTTCGCGGTGCCGCCGGTGGACAGCAACGCAGCGCCCTGTGCGGCAAGACCGCGGGCGAAGTCGATCACGCCGGCCTTGTCGGAAACGCTGATCAGCGCCTGTTTGATGATTGCCATGCTGTGGCGGCCACGCGTGGCGCGTGACGCCTCCTGGTCAGTACTTGATGTTGTACGCCTTGATTTTCTTGCGCAGCGTGTTGCGGTTGATGCCGAGCATCGCGGCGGCATGGGACTGGTTGCCGCGCACCTTGTTCAGCACCGATTCGAGCAGCGGTTTTTCGACGCTGCCGATCACCATGTCATACACGCCGCAGGCCTTTTCCCCGTCGAGGTCGCGGAAATAACCGTCTATCGCGCGACGCACAACCCGGGCCATTTCGGTCTCATTCATCATGCAGCCAGTTCCTCTTGTTCTTGGTTTTGATCTTCAACAACATAAGACAGGCGGTCGCCACGGCCGGACAACTCGCCGAAAAACAGGTTTATCGCCTCCAGCTGCTCGGCACAGCTTTGCAACTGGTTCATCGCGCGGCGGAAGGCTGCCGAGCCGGCCAGTCCCTTGGTGTACCAGGAGATGTGCTTGCGTGCGACGCGCACACCGGTGTGTTCGCCGTAAAAGGCATACAGGTCCTGCAGATGGCCGAGCAGCACACGGTGGATTTCCGTGACCTCGGGCGGCGGCAGGTGCGTGCCGTGCTCGAGGAAATGGCTGATCTCGCGGAACATCCACGGCCGCCCCTGGGCGGCGCGGCCGATCATCACCGCATCGGCGCCGGTGTACTGCAGCACGTGTTTGACGCGCTCGGGCGTGGTGATGTCGCCGTTGGCGATCAGCGGAATGCGGATCTCGGCCTTCACTGCCGCGATGGTGTCGTATTCGGCATCGCCGGTGTAGCCGCAGGCGCGGGTGCGGCCGTGGATCGCCAGCGCCTGGATGCCGGCGTTCTCGGCGATACGCGCCACCATCCGCGCGTTGCGGTGTTCACGGTCCCAGCCGGTGCGGATCTTCAGTGTCACCGGCACATTCACGGCGCCTACCACCGCATCGAGAATGCGTCCGACCAGCGGCTCGTCCTTCAGCAGCGCCGAGCCGGCCATCACGTTGCAGACTTTTTTCGCCGGGCAGCCCATGTTGATGTCAATGATCTGCGCGCCATGGTCGACGTTGTAACGCGCGGCCTCGGCCATCATCAGCGGATCGGCGCCGGCGATCTGCACCGAGATCGGGTCGACCTCGCCCTCATGGTTGGCTCGGCGCCTGGTTTTTTCCGAGCCCCACAACAGTGAATTGCTTGACACCATCTCCGACACCGCCATGCCAGCGCCCATCAGCTTGCACAGCTGGCGGAACGGCCGGTCGGTGACACCGGCCATCGGTGCAACAATCAGATTGTTCTTGAGCTGATAGGGACCGATGCGCACGATGGTTGAGTCTGGACGGGGAACCACGGAAAGGGCGCAATTCTAATCAAGGCCGCTGCTGCTGCAAAGGAGAAATTGCTTATTTTTTGTGCAGGCGTGTCATTGACGCCACGCGCATCAGGCCGGTGCATGCCCCGCTCGCAAGGGTGGCACACACTGACCCTCGTATTTATGCCGACAGATCAGTGTGTTTGTCGCGAACTGCTCGAATACACATGCATTGCGGCCCGCAAATCGCGGACCTGGCGGCGTAATGCCGGTTCAGCCGCGCAGCCCGAAGGTCATGCGCCGGGCCAGAAATTTTTTCAGTGGCGGCAGGCTGCCAAGTATTGACAGCGCGGTGCCGCGTGCTGCGGCCAATGGCGCAATGTCATTGGAGAACAGCCGGACCAAACCGTGGGTGAAGCCGGCCATCATGCCGCGGTCGGATTCACGTGCGGCAAGGTAACGTGCCGTCCAGCGCAGGGAACCCAGCTCCTTCGGTTCTTCCAGCACTTGCCGCGCCAGCACGGCGACATCACGCAGCGCCAGGTTGAAGCCCTGTCCGGCCACCGGATGCAGGGTCTGCGCGGCATTGCCGATCAACACCGCGTGCTGCAATGCCTGTTGCGCGCTGCGCCGTAGCTGCAGCGGATGGCTGGCGCGGTGGCTGACGCCGTTGAAACGGCCGGCGCGCCGGCCGAAAGCCTGTTGCAGTTCCGCGCAAAAGCCCGCAGCGTCCAGCGCGCACAACTGCAGTGCCCGTTCCGGCGCCACTGTCCACACCAGCGCCCACTGCCCGCGATCCGGCAACAGGGCCAGCGGACCTTCCGGAGTAAAACGTTCATAGGCGATGTCGCCGGCATCGCGGTCGCAGTTGATGCGTGCGGTCACTGCGCATTGCCCGTAATCCACCGTTTTGGCATCGGCCACACCGCTGCCATCGGCAATCACCAGCAGTGGCGTGACCAACGACTGGGCGGCACCATCGCGGTCAACACTTACCTGCGCCGGATCGCCGGCAGTCCAGTCGGCGACACTGACGCCGCTGCGGTAATCGGCCACCTGCGCCGCCGCCTGCGCCAGTGCAGCGGACAACACACCGTAGTCGACGACATAACCCAGCGCCGGCAACGCCAGCTCACCGGCCTCAAGCTGGCTGCGGCCAAACCCGCCACGCTGCGAGACATGGATGCGGCGGATCGGCGTCGCCGCCGCCGACAGTTGCGGCCACACTCCCAGACGCTGCAGAAAAAGACTGCTGCCATGGGACAGTGCCAGCGGCCGGTATTCCGTGGTCGCGGCGGCCCGTGCCTCAAGCACCACCACCCGGCGCTGCGCCCCGGCCAGGGCCAGCGCCAGTGCGCTGCCAGCGGGGCCGCCGCCGACAATCACAACATCCGCGGTTTCAGCGGCGGTGTTCACGCATCAGCGCCTCGATGTCGGCGACCGCCTTCGGTGCTTCAGCAGTCAGCAGTTCGCAGCCGCCGCTGGTGACCAGCGCATCGTCTTCGATGCGGATGCCGATGTTGAAAAACGCCTCGGGTACACCCGGTGCCGGACGGATGTAGCAGCCCGGCTCAACGGTGAGCACCATGCCCGGCTGCAGTTCGCGCCATTGTCCGTCGCGCTTGTAATCACCGGCGTCGTGTACATCGAGCCCCAGCCAGTGGCCGGTGCGGTGCATGTAGAACTGGCGATAACTCTCCTGCTCGAGCACGGCATCCAGCGGGCCGGACAACAGCTTGAGGTCGATGAAGCCCTGCGCCAGCACCTTCACTGCTGCATCATGGGGCTCGTTCCAGCGGGCACCGGGTTTCACCGCGGAAATGGCCGCCGCCTGCGCCGCCAGTACCAGCTCATAGACCGCGCGTTGCGGCCCGCTGTAACGGCCGTTCACCGGGAACGTGCGGGTGATGTCGGCGGCATAACCGTCGAGCTCGCAGCCGGCGTCGATCAGCAGCAGGTCGCCATCGGCCAATTGCGCGCTGTTTTCGACGTAATGCAGCACGCAGGCATTGGCGCCGCCGGCGACAATCGAGGTATAGGCCGGTGCCTGAGCGCCGCTGCGGCGGAATTCATGCAGCAACAGTGCTTCGATTTCATATTCGCTGGCGCCCGGTTTTGTGGCGGCCATCGCCGCGCGATGGGCTGCCGCGGAAATCGTTCCGGCGCGGCGCATCAGCGCCAGCTCCTGCGCATCCTTGATCAGGCGCATTTCATCGAGCAGACCGCGTACATCGTGAATCGCCGCCGGCGCGGCGACACCGGCACGGGAGCGGCCCCGCACAACATTGACCCAGCCCAGCACGCGGCCATCCCATACCGAATCCTCGCCGAGATGTACATGCAGGGCATCACGGTCGGCGAGCAGATCGGGTATGCGCTGATCGAGCTCGGCAATCGGATAAGCCTCGTCGAAAGCGAAGACTTCACGCGCCGCTTCGGGCCCGTGGCGATAACCGTCCCAAATTTCGCGCTCGAGGTTTTTTTCGCGGCAGAACAGGATGCTGCGTGGCGTCGCACCGCCGGTGATGACCAGCACCGCTTCCGGCTCGCGGAAACCACTGAGATAGTAAAAATAGCTGTCGAAGCGATAGGGATAGTGCGCATCACGGTTGCGAATGCGCTCCGGAGCGGTCGGAATCACCGCAATGCCGTTGCCGATGGCCGCCGCCAGCCGGGCCCGGCGCTGCACCTGTACTGCGTGGCCTGAAGAATCACTCATGTATTGATTATAGCGGCGCGATCCCTGGCGCTTCAGCGCGCGGCAGCACGTGCGGCACGGTCGGCTTCGGCCAGGCGCTGCGGCGTGCCGATGTCCTGCCAGATCCCGCCGAACAGCTCGCCGCTGACCCGGCCCTCGTGCATCGCCGGGCGCAGCAGGTCGGCAAGCCGCGCCTTGGACCCGGCAGCAACCCCGGCAAACAGTGCCGGATGATAGGCACCGATGCCGCTGAAGGTATGGCGCTCGCCGCCATCGGCGAGCACACGATCGCGGTCAAGCGCAAAATCGCCACGCGGATGCTGCGGCGGATTGGGCACCAGTACCAGATGCGCCAGCCTGCCTGTGGCGCTGAGCCCTGTGGCGGCCTGTTTTACCGCCGAGAAATCGTAGTCACTGCAGACATCACCGTTGACCACCAGGAAAGGTTCACTGCCGAGCAAGGGCAGGGCCTGCGTGATGCCGCCCGCGGTTTCCAGCGCTTCGGCTTCATGCGAATAACGGATGCGCACGCCCAGCGCGGCAC
This sequence comes from Betaproteobacteria bacterium Ga0077527, assembly GCA_001464815.1. GTDB lineage: Bacteria > Pseudomonadota > Gammaproteobacteria > Burkholderiales > SG8-41. The sequence continues at coordinate 45,306 of LNDW01000024.1, forward strand.
CATCACCCAGCGCGGCCTCGATCTGAGCGCCGAGGTGCGCCAGATTGATCACCAGATCCTTGATACCGGCTTCGCGCAGGGAATTAATTATCAATAAAATCAATGGCTTATCATTGATTTTCAGCAAGGGCTTGGGAGTATGGTCGGTCAGCGGCCGCATCCGTTCACCACGCCCCGCCGCAAGGATCATGGCCTTCACCGGATGCGCCCTAGAAGGTGTAGCCGACCTGCGGCCGGCGCTGCTCAAGCTCGTCGAGCAGTTGCAGCAGCGGTGACAGCGCTGAATAACGCACCGCAACTTCGCGTACATAGCGCAGGAAACGCGGCGCATCCTCGAGATAGGCCGGCTTGCCATCGCGATAACGAATACGCGCGAATATGCCGAGCACTTTCAGGTGGCGCTGCAGGCCCATCCATTCGAAGGCACGGTAGAACTCGCCAAAATCCGCATCCACCGGCAGACCTGCGCGTTTTGCCTGCTCCCAGTAGCGTGCCACCCAGTCGATCACCCGTGGCTCCGGCCAGCTGATGAAGGCATCACGGAACAACGAAGCCAGATCATAGGTGATCGGGCCGTACACCGCGTCCTGGAAATCGAGCACGCCAGGATTGGGCGTGGAAAGCATCAGGTTGCGCGGCATGTAATCACGGTGCACATAGACCTGCGGCTGCGCCAGCGCGCTGTCGATCAGCAGATTGTTGACCCGCACCAGCACGGCACGCTGCGTGTCACTGAGCGTCGTCTCGAGATGACGCCCGGCATACCATTCAGGGAAAAGATCCAGTTCGCGCTGCAGCAGCGCGCGGTCATATGGCGGCAGCACGTCCGGACGGCTGGCACGCTGCCAGGTGATCAGCGCGGTGATTGCATCGCCGAACAGCGCATCGGCATTGTTCTCGTCGATCACCTTCAGATAGGTGGCAGGGCCGAGGTCGGTGAGCAGCAGAAAGCCCTGCGCAGCGTCCGCGGCAAGCACCTCGGGCACATGCAGGCCGGCCTCATGCATCAGCGCGGCAACACGGATGAAGGGACCGGTGTCCTCGCTCTGCGGCGGCGCGTCCATCACGATGCGCGGACCCGCAGCAAAAAAAACGCGGAAATAGCGGCGAAAACTCGCATCCGCCGAAGCCGGCTCCAGCGTCAGGTCTTCTTCAGGAAAACGCGCGGCCAGCCAGGCCTGCAGCGCCTCGCGTCGTCGATCATCGGTGGCGGTCGAAACGGGTTTCAAGCAGACATTTCAGGCATCATGCCCGGAGCGGGAAAATGGCGGGGATTCGGTGTATTTCACGCGTTGTTTATTGCGTTGCTTCACGCTGTGAATTGTGAGATTTTACCATCTCATCCGCAATCAACTCCCGCAGCTCCCCCCTGCTGTTCATCACCTTGCGACTCCGCCGAAAAACAAGAATCGCCCTCGCCGTGTTGTGCGCGTTGCCGGCACTGGCCATGGCCGATGACGGTATCAAGCTGCGCCCGCAGTCCTGGCTGCTGCCCGAACCGCTGACGCCGGAGGAAGTCCCGCTGTTCATTGAAGCCGACCGCATGCAGGGGGTGCAGGACAAGGACTTCGAAGCCTTTGGCAATGTGCGCCTGCGCAAACGCGGGCAATCCTTTGCCGCAGACTGGATGCGCCATGATGTTGCCAGGGACATACTCGATGCCAAGGGCAATGTGCGCATTGAACAGGGGCGCGAGATCATTGAGGGTACGGTGCTGCGTTACGAGATCGCCACCGACCGCGGCTTCATGGAAAGCCCCCGCTACCAGTTGATCAGCACGCCGCCGCGGGGACCCGCCGGCAGCGGACCGCTGCCGCCCTTCGACGCGCGCGGCACCGCGGAACGCATGCTGTTCCAGGGCCCCGGCCGCTACCGTGCGGAAACGGCCGAATACACCACATGCGCCCCGGGCAACAACGCCTGGTTCGTGCGCGCCAGGCAACTCGACCTCGACCGCGAGCGCGATATCGGCACCGCGCGCGACGCCAGCATCGTGTTTTTCGACAAGACCATCTTCTGGTCGCCCTATCTGTCTTTCTCGCTGCACGAAGAACGCAAATCGGGATTCCTGACGCCCAGCTACCGCAGCTCGAACACCACCGGCTTTGAGTTCACGGTGCCGTACTACCTGAACCTCGCGCCAGAAATGGACGCGACACTGTACCCGCGTTTCATGACCAAACGCGGCGTGCAACTGAGCGGCGACTTCCGCTACCTGAATCGCACCGGACGCGGCGAAGCACGCGCTGAAATCCTGCCCAACGACCAGCAGATTTCCCGCGACCGCTGGGGGCTGTTCACCAAACACCAGCAGAACTTCGGCCGCTGGTCCACAGCAGCCAATGTCAACCGCGTGTCGGACGGCAATTACTTCACCGACCTCTCCTCGCTGATCGCGGTCACCTCGCAGAGTTTCCTGAATACAGACGGCACCATCGGCACCGGAGGCTTGTGGGGGGATAAAGGCACCTACGGCGTTTCAGCGTTTGCCCAGCGCTGGCAGACGCTGCAAAAAGACCCGCTGGCCCCGCTGACGCCGCCCTACAGCCGTCTGCCCCAGTTCAATCTGTCAGCACAGCGGCTGGGCGAGGGCAGGGGCGACTTCGACTTCGCCGGCTCCTACACCGCGTTCGACCATCCAACACTGGTCAGTGGACAGCGCACGTTCATGCAGCCCGGTTATTCGATACCCCTGCAGACATCCTATTCCTATGTGCTGCCGAAACTCTCCGCGCACCTGACCCGCTACTCCATCGGCAAGAACAACACCGCGGCGCTTGGTGATGCCACCAGGGCACTGCCCGTGTTCAGCACAGAGGCGGGTCTGATATTCGAAAGGGAAACGAGCTTCTCGGGCAATCGCGTTTTCCAGACCCTCGAACCGAAGGCTTTCTACGTTTACATCCCGTACAAGGACCAGTCCCGCCTGCCCAACTTCGAAAGCGGCCTGCAGGACATCAATTTCGCCACCATCTTCAGCGAAAACCAGTTCAGCGGCCAGGATCGCGTCAATGATGCGAACCAGATCACCCTGGGCGCGACCTCGCGTTTCATCAGCGCCGAATCGGGAATAGAGCGTTTCCGCGCCGCGCTCGCGCAGCGTTTTTATTTCGACGACCAGCGCGTGACCCTCCCTGGCGGCGTACCCCGCACGTCCAGCAACTCGGATCTTCTTGCCGCCGTCGGCGGCAGCCTGGCCAGGAACTGGGTGCTCGACGCGGGCTGGCAGTTCAACACCGATACCCGTCAAACCCAGCGCTTCAATGTGGGCAGCCGCTACCAACCCGAACCGGGACGGGTGATGAATGCTTCGTTCCGCGAGACACGGGACAACGTCCGTCAGGTTGATCTTTCCACCCAGTGGCACATGAAATCAGGGTGGAATGCCCTGGGGCGCTGGAATTATTCCTTCAGGGATAACCGCGCCATTGAGACGCTCGCCGGCATCGAATACAACGACCAGTGCTGGTCATTGCGGCTGGTGGCCCACCAGTTCGCGGTCACCACAGCCTCGAAAAGTACCTCGATCTTCCTGCAACTGGAGCTCTACGGCGTCTCGCGCATCGGCACCAATCCACTGGAAGTGCTCAAGCGCAACATCGGCGGCTACCGTCAGTTCGATCCGCGCAACCCGGTGCCGGTCGAATACAATGTACCCGGTGTACTCTACTGAGCCCTGATCAGGCTTTGGCTCGGCTGGACACCCCAGCGCACTTTTTTGATCCGGATCAACGATGCGACCCTTTTTCATTCCTGTAATCGCCCTGCTTGCACTGCTGCCCGCCGGCCAGGCTGCAGCACAGGCCCCGAAACCGCGGCAGATAGTCACCATCGACCGTATCGTCGCCGTGGTCAACAACGAAGTCATCACCGAACGCGAACTCGCGGCCCGCGTCGATTTCGCGCTGCGCCAACTGCGCGAGCAGAAGGCGCCGGCACCGTCGCGCGACGCCCTTGAGCGTCAGGTGCTTGAGCGGCTGATCAACGATCGCGTACAAATGCAGCACGCACGTGAACTCGGCATGCGGGTGAGTGATGTCGAGCTTGACCGCGCGCTGGAGCGCATCGCCGAGCAGAACAAGCTCACGCTGCCGCAACTGCGCGAGGTGCTGGCCCGCGACAATGTGCCTTTCGACAAATTCCGCGAGGATATCCGCGGTGAAATCACCCTTTCGCGGCTGCGTGAACGTGAAGTCGCGCAGAAAATCGTGGTCACCGATTCGGAAATCGACACCCTGATCAAGGCCCAGCAGGGCGGATCGTCACGCGACGAATTCAACCTGTCGCACATCCTTGTTTCGGTGCCGGAAAACGCGTCCCCGGAGCAGCTGCAGGCGCGGCGCGACCGTGCCGAGCAGGCGCTGCGGCAGATCCGCGAGGGCGCCGATTTCCGCCAGGTGGCGGCTGCATTCTCCGACGCCCCCGAAGCCCTGCAGGGCGGACAGCTCGGCTGGCGCGAGGCGGAGCGGCTGCCGACGCTGTTCCTGGACGCGGTGCGGCCGATGCAGCCCGGCCAGGTCAGCGAACCGCTGCGCAGCGCCAACGGCTTTCACATCCTGCGCGTCAACGAACGCCGCGGCGGCGCCCAGAAAATGCTGGTGCAGCAGACCCGCGCCCGGCACATCCTGATCAAGACCAACGAACTGGTCTCCGAGGCCGAGGCACGCAACCGCCTGCTTGCACTGAAGGAACGTCTCGACAACAAGGCCGACTTTGCCGAGCTGGCGCGCGCCCGTTCCGAGGACACCAGCGCATCACGCGGCGGTGACCTCGGTTGGCTCTCACCCGGCGACACGGTGCCGGAATTCGAACAGCCGATGAACGCGCTTAAACTCAATGAAATCAGCGGGCCGGTGCGCAGTCCCTTCGGCTGGCACCTGATCCAGGTACTGGAGCGGCGCACCGAAGACATGACCCAGGAAGGCCAGCGCATGAACGCGCGCCAGGCGCTGCGTGAACGCAAGACCGACGACGCCTACCAGGAATGGGTGCGCCAGCTTCGTGATCGCGCCTATGTCGAACAGCGGCTCGACCGCGGCTGAACAACGCCGCCCGCCATGGCGATGGCCGAACCACCGCTGATCGCGGTCACGCCCGGCGAACCCGCCGGCATCGGCCCCGATCTTTGCACAATGATCGCCGCCCGCCCCTTGCCGGCACGGGTGGTGTTCATCGCCGACCGCCAGCTGCTCGAATCACGCGCGGCACAGCTTGGCCTGCCTTTCACCGCCGCTGATTTTGACGCGCAAAAGCCGCATCCGGTTTCGATTCTCGATGTGCCGCTGGCGGCTCCGGCACGGGCCGGCATCCTCAACGCCGCCAACAGCCCTTATGTGCTGCGCACGCTGGAAATCGCCAGCGATGGCTGTGCCGACGGCCGCTTTGACGCACTGGCCACGGCGCCGGTGCACAAGGGCGTGATCAACGATGCCGGCATCGGCTTCACCGGACACACCGAATTTCTCGCCGAACGGCTGCGCGCGCCAAAGGTGGTGATGATGCTTGCCGGCGGCGGCCTGCGCGTGGCGCTCGTCACCACCCATCTGCCGCTGCAGGCGGTCGCCGCGGCGATCACCGCCGACGGGCTTGAAAGTGTGCTGCGCGTACTGCTGGCCGACCTGAAAAACCGTTTTGCCATCCCGCGGCCCCATGTCATCGTCGCCGGCCTGAACCCGCATGCCGGTGAATCGGGCCACCTCGGCCGCGAGGAGATCGACGTCATCATCCCGGTGCTGGAGCGCCTGCGAGGTGAAGGCCATGTGCTGACCGGCCCGCTGCCTGCAGACACGCTGTTCCAGCCGGAAAGGCTGCGCGGCTGCGACTGCGTGCTCGCGATGTATCACGACCAGGGACTGCCGGTACTGAAGTACGCCAGCTTCGGCGAAGGCATCAACATCACCCTCGGGCTGCCGATCATCCGCACCTCGGTCGATCATGGCACCGCGCTCGACCTTGCCGGCGGCGGCAAGGCACGGCCGGACAGCCTGCTCGCGGCCATCGACCTCGCCGCCAACCTCGCGCGGCGCAGCCGCCGGACCTGATGTCCGTCCACGGCAGTGGCCACATCGCGCGCAAGCGCTTCGGCCAGAATTTCCTGATCGACGACGGGGTAATTGACGGCATCATCGCCGCGGTCTCGCCGCAGCGCGGTGATTACGTGATCGAGATCGGCCCCGGCCTCGGCGCGCTGACCGTGCCTCTGCTCGGGCGCCTTGACCACCTGCACGTGGTTGAAATCGACCGCGACCTGATCGCCAGGCTTCGCAAACAATGGCCTGCAGAGCGGCTGACCGTCCATCAGGGTGATGTGCTGGCTTTCGATTTTTCCGCGGTCGGCCAGGGGCTGCGCATCGTCGGCAACCTGCCCTACAACATCTCCACTCCGCTGCTGTTCCACCTCGCGGGCCATGCATCACTGGTCCGCGACATCCACGTGATGCTGCAAAAGGAAGTGGTCGAGCGCATGGTCGCGGCGCCCGGTGACTCCGAATTCAGCCGCCTTTCAGTGATGCTGCAGTATCGCTTCGACATGGAAATGCTGATCGAGGTGCCGCCGGAATCCTTCGACCCCGCCCCCAGGGTCGACTCTGCCGTGGTCAGGCTGACCCCGCATGCCGTGCTCCCCCATCCCGCACGCAACGAGGCGATGTTCGCGGAGGTGGTGAGCCGCGCTTTCGCTCAGCGCCGCAAGACGCTGCGCAACACGCTGAAGGGACTGGTGGATGATGCACTGCTCGCAGGCCTGGGCATCGATTCCGGAGCACGCGCGCAGGCGCTGGAGGTGGCGGACTTCGTACGCATTGCGGATGCCCTTGCAGCAACCGCCTGAACGACTTCAGCCTGCAGCAGGCATGCGCTGCACGAACTCGATCTTGTACCCGTCGGGATCCTCGACGAAAGCAATCACCGTGGTGCCGTGTTTCATCGGCCCCGGCTCGCGGGTGACCTTGCCGCCGCGCTTTTTGACTTCATCGCAGGTCTTGCAGGCGTCTTCGACCTCGATCGCGACATGGCCGAAACCGCTGCCCATGTCATACGAGGTGGTATCCCAGTTGTGGGTCAGCTCGAGCACCGCGGCACGCGACTCGTCGTCGTAGCCGACAAAGGCATTGGTAAAGCGGCCACCGGGATAATCCCTCCTGCGCAGCAGGCGCATACCCAGCACCTGGGTGTAGAAATCGATCGACCGTTGCAGGTCACCAACGCGGATCATGGTATGCAGCAGGCGCATCTGCGACCTCTTTTCAGATTTCAACCATCTCGAAATCTTCCTTGCGCGCGCCGCACTCCGGACAGGTCCAGTTCATTGGCACGTCCTCCCAGCGGGTGCCCGGTGCGATGCCTTCTTCGGGCACGCCGGCGGCTTCGTCATAGATGTAGCCGCAGATCAGGCACATGTATTTTTTGAAGGGGGAATTCTCGGTGGTCATCAGCGTCTTCTGGCGTGGTGGGCTACAATTCGCAGGCTGCATTCCACCATGGCAGACAGCGTGCGTCATGCACTCCAATTTTAGCCGATCCCTCCGCGCCCGTATTCATTGATGACCGATTCACCACCCATCGTGATGGTTTTCGCCGCCACCGACCCCACCGGGGGCGCAGGCCTTCAAGCCGATATCATGACGTTGTCCAGCATGGGCTGCCATCCGGTCTCCGTGGTCACCGCGATCACCGTCCAGGACACCATGGGTGTGGATGGCGTGTTGCCGATCGACGGCGAATGGGTCGCCGATCAGGCGCGCGCCATCCTTGAAGACATGCCGGTGGCTGCATTCAAGATCGGCGTGCTCGGCAGCCTTGAAGCCGTGGCGGCAGTGGCCGAAGTGGTGTCCGACTATCCCGAGATTCCGCTGATCCTCGATCCGGTGCTGGCCTCCGGCCGGGGTGATGAGCTGGCGTCCGACGAGATGCTCAACGCCATCCGCGAATTGCTGATCCCGCAGACCACGGTGGTCACGCCCAACAGCCTTGAAGCCAGGCGTCTCGCCGATGACGGTGAAGACGACAGCGCCGATCCGGATCTGGCCGAATGCGCCAAACGCATCCTCGCCTTGGGCTGTGAATACGTATTGATTACCGGCACCCACGAAAACACCGGGGAAGTGGTGAACACGCTGTACAACAGTGATGGCGCACTGCGCAGCGACAGCTGGCCGCGGCTGCCCGGCAGTTATCACGGCTCGGGCTGTACCCTGGCATCGGCGCTGGCCGCGACCATCGCCAACGACGTCGAAATGCAGGAAGCCGTGCGCGACGCCCAGGAATACACCTGGCAGACCCTGAAACTGGCCTTCCGGCCCGGCATGGGCCAGCACATCCCCGACCGCCTGTTTTGGGCGCGGGAAGAGGACGCCGCCCCCGAAGCGGATGGTGACGGCGGCGACAAAATAACTTGAACGTCAGCAGTTTGAACAGCAGCAGCGTGAACACCAGAATCGCCGGCTTGTATGCGATCACACCGGATCTCGATGACACCGATGATCTCTGCTATCGCGTGCGCGCCGTACTGGCGGGCGGTGCCCGTGTGCTGCAGTACCGCAACAAGACCGCAGGCCCGGCACTGCGGCTGCAGCAGGCGCAGGCCCTGCAGACCCTGTGCGCCGCGCGCGGCGTGCCGCTGATTCTCAACGATCACCTGGACCTCGCGCTGCAGACCGGTGCCGCCGGCCTGCACCTCGGCGGCGACGACGGTGACATCGCCGCCGCCCGCGCCGCGCTGGGGCCGGATCGCCTGCTCGGCGCTTCCTGCTACGACCGGCTCGAATTGGCTGAACGTGCACTCGCAGCCGGCGCCGACCATGTCGCCTTTGGCAGTTTTTTTGCATCCGGCATCAAGCCCGATGCGGTGCGCCCGTCATTGGAACTGCTGGCCGAAGCGCGGCGCCGTTTTTCCATGCCGCTGGTGGCCATCGGCGGCATCACCGCGGCCAATGCGCCGCAGCTGATCAGCGCCGGCGCCGATGCGGTCGCGGTCATTTCCGCAATATTCGCAGCGGCCGATATCGAAGCCGCGGCGCGCGAAGTCCAATCCCTGTTTGAATTGCACTGAATATCTGTGAAATGCGCATGAAAAAAAACCAGAAGCTGTTCAACCATGCCCAGCTCGCCATCCCGGGCGGTGTCAATTCCCCGGTGCGCGCCTTCCGTTCCGTCGGCGGCACCCCGCTGTTTTTCCAGCGCGGCAAGGGCCCCCTGGTCTGGGATGCCGACGGCAACAGCTATATCGACTATGTCGGTTCCTGGGGGCCGCTGATCTGCGGCCACGCCCACCCCGATGTGGTACGCGCCGTGCAACAGACCGCGGAGCGCGGACTGTCCTTCGGTGCGCCGACCGAGCTGGAAGTGGAAATGGCCGAATTGCTGCGGGAGCTGGTGCCGTCACTGGAGCAGGTGCGTCTGGTCAGCTCCGGCACCGAGGCGACGATGAGCGCGATCCGTCTTGCCCGCGGCTACACCGGCCGCAGCAAGATCATCAAGTTTGAAGGCTGTTACCACGGCCATGCCGACGCGTTGCTGGTCAAGGCCGGCTCGGGTGCGCTGACCTTCGGCCAGCCGTCCTCGGCTGGCGTGCCTGCGGAAACCGCGGCGCACACCCTGGTGCTCGATTACAACAACGCGGCACAGCTGCAGCAAACCTTCACCCGCGAAGGCAGTGAAATTGCTGCAGTAATTGTTGAACCGGTAGTCGGCAACATGAACCTGGTGGCGCCGGTGCCGGGCTTCCTCGAAACCCTGCGCGAGCTGTGCACGCAGCATGGCGCCGTGCTGATTTTTGACGAGGTGATGACCGGTTTCCGTGTTGCGCTGGGCGGCGCGCAGGCGCTTTATGGCATCAAGCCCGACCTGACGACGCTGGGCAAGGTCATTGGCGGGGGCATGCCGGTCGGCGCCTTCGGTGGCCGCCGCGACATCATGCAATGTATCGCCCCGCTCGGCCCGGTGTACCAGGCCGGCACGCTGTCCGGCAATCCGGTGGCAGTGGCGGCCGGACTGGCGACACTGAAACTGATCCAGGCGCCGGGTTTCCACGACCGCCTCGCGGCCACCACACACCAGTTGTGCAGCGGCCTGACCGCAGCAGCCCAGGCCCGCAACATCCCGTTCTCGGCACGCCACGTCGGCGGCATGTTCGGCCTGTTTTTCCGCGCCACACCACCGGCCAGTTACGCCGAAGTCATGGAATGCGACAAGGAGACCTTCAACCGCTTTTTTCACGCCATGCTCGCCGAAGGGGTCTATCTGGCGCCTTCAGCCTATGAAGCAGGCTTCGTGTCGGCGGCCCACGGTACGGCTGAAATCGAGCGCACGATCAAGGCCGCAACATCAGTCTTTGCTGCACTTTGAGTTGCAGTAAAATAAAATAATTAATAAAATCAATTACTTATAAATTGCATCCATGCTGCAGCAATCAAGCTGTTGCAGCATGAACAACCAGACATGGAAAAAGTCCGTCTGTCCAAGCTGATGTCGGAGCAGGGTCTGTGCTCACGGCGCGAGGCCGACAGCTATATCGAGCGTGGCTGGGTGCTGGTCGATGGTGTGCCGGTCACCGAACTCGGTACCCGCATCCTGCCTGGCCAGGCCATCACCTTGGCTGCTGCTGCCCAGCACCGCCAGCAGGCCCGGGTCACCATCCTGCTGCACAAGCCGGTGGGTTATGTCTCGAGCCAGCCCGAAAAGGACTACCAACCCGCGGTGGCCCTGGTCACCGCGCCCAATCGCTACGAGAACGACCGCCATCCGCTGCGCTTCTCGCCACAGCATCTGAAGGGGCTGGCGCCCGCCGGGCGGCTGGACATCGACTCCACCGGCCTGCTGGTGCTGACCCAGGACGGGCGCATCGCCAAGCAGCTGATCGGCGAAAACTCGGCAGTCGAAAAGGAATATCTGGTGCGGGTCAGCGGCCGGCTTTCCGCCGAAGGCCTCGCCCGCCTCAACCACGGCCTCGAGCTCGACGGCGAAAAACTGCGGCCGGCGCAGGTGTCCTGGCAGAACCGCGACCAGCTGCGCTTTGTGCTGCGCCAGGGCAAGAAACGGCAGATCCGCCGCATGTGCGAACTGGTTGATCTGCGCGTGAACGGACTCAAGCGCGTGCGCATCGGCAAGGTCATGCTCGGCGACCTGCCGGTCGGCCAGTGGCGCTATCTGCGCGAGGATGAGGGTTTCTAGACTCTCGCCCTAAGCGCGCTGCGCCGCAACCAGTGCCGGCAGTTCGACAATGCTGTTGAGCAGATGGGTATGCCGCTCACCCTGCATCTGGTCGCGGCCATGCGCGCCTGAGAGCACACCGACATTGAGCGCAACCCCGGCGTTGTGGCCGGCCTGCAGGTCGAGCACGGTGTCGCCGGCATTGGCGACGCGGCGCACATCGGTCACACCCGCGGCTTCCATGCAGCGGAAGATCATGTACGGCGCCGGGCGGCCCAGCGCCACTTCATCGCCGCAGATCACGGCATCCACCACACCCTGCCGCCAGCCCAGCGCATCAAGCAGCAGTTCCGTGGTTTCGCGGTCGAAGCCGGTGTTCAGCGCGACCTTGGTGCCGGCCTTGCGCAGCGCGGCGATGGCTTCGGGTGCGCCGGGCACCGGTTCAACGGTGCCGGCAAACACCTCGGCGAGTTTTTTGACAAAGGTGGCGTAGACCAGCGCCGCGCGTGCTTCACGGCCGCTGCCCTCGGGCACCAAATTGAGGATCGCCAGACGTTTGCTTGCGCCTCGCAGGCTGTTGATCGCCTGTGGTGTCACCGCGATGTCGTGAGCGGCCAGTGCTTCGGTGAAGGCGCGCGGCACCTGGCCGGCATCACGCACCGTGGTGCCGGCCATGTCGCAGACAGCGAGTTCGATCACCGGACTCACGCCTTGCCCTCGATCTTGCTTTTGAGTTTGGCCTGGTACTTGTCGAGGTCGACGACAAAACGGTCGTGCTCGCATTCGCCGACCTGCTCGACGTCGTCGAACACCTTGATCTTCAGGCTCACCCGGCGGCGGTCGATGCCGAGCACCTCGACTTCGGCACGTACGCGCTTGCCCATCGGCGTCGGCCCCATGTGGCGGATGGTGACCACCGCGCCAACCTGGCCCTGGCCCGGCTTGAGGTGCGGGGCGATCAGTTCACCCGCCGAGGCTTCGCAGAACTGTACCATCGACGGGGTCGAGAACACGCGGTAATCACCGCGTTTGGTGGTCATCGCCTCGCTGACTTCGCGCTCGGCGACATGGGTCATGCCGACTTTCAGGGTTTCCATGGATGCCGGGCTGCCGCAACCGGCCGCCGCCTTGATGGTTGAAAATGGCTTTGCAGGTGCCGCCGGGGATTACTGCTCGGGATAGGCGTCGAAGTCGATCGCATCGGCCGCGCAGCCAAGTGCGGCGGCCATGTTGTTGAGTGTTGATTCGGTCAGGGCCACCACCTGGTAATCGGCATCAATGCCCTTGGCCGAGATGAAAGCCTGGGCACCGGCATTTGAAGTCCAGGTAACAATCAGCGCGGGGCGATCATCGCCCGGATTGCGGCTGACCGGAAATCCGTCGGATTTGCTGACAATGGCAAACATTTGTGTAGTCCCCGCAGCAGTTTCACCAACCCCGAACATCTCCAACGACGAAATCTTAGCCGCGACAAATGGCCGTCGCAAGCAGCATCCATGTGCCCGGGCCTGGCTGCTGCCGGGTCATTCCGGAAAATGACCGCGGTACGGGAGGTCTTTTCTACCCGTTTCAAGGGCTTGCGATCAGCTCCAGATTGACACCCTGGATGCGGACTCGATCACCGATCCGAAAGCGTCCGCCGTCCCGGCGCTGGTATACGCCGAATGAGCCGTTGTCGAGGCGCACCGTGATTTCGTAAGTCGATTCTTCGAAGCGTGAACGCATCTCCGGAGTGCCAACGCCGCCAACAAAAACCTGATCCTGTCCGCCCATCGGCAAGGCCATCACCGCACCGACCCGCACATCCGGTTCCGGACCACCGCTGCTGATCGCCGGATTCGACAGGCTGGAGGACAAAGTCTGTGCCTGTGGCCGCTGCACCCGGGTTTCGCGGACCGAGCGGATGACGCCACAGCGGTCACAGGGCTGCGCGGCGGTTTCGCGCGGCGGCGCCGAGTGGCGAAAATCGGGAATTTGCAGATATTGCGCCTGTGATGGCGCAATCCACAGCACGGCAACGCAGCAAAACAATGTACCCAGCCGGCGCAGGGCGATGCCAGGTACGCTCACTCTGCAAGACCCTGCAGAAAGTAGGCCGCCGAAAGCAGCAGGCTTGGCGGACCCAGTGCGCCAAACCACTCGGTGTAGATTTTGTCGATACCGCCGCCACGATACAGGCCCGCCAGGGCGCGATTCACAGCCAGCCGGAAATCAGCGTCGTTGCGGGGCAGCGCAAAAGCATAAGGCTCGACCGAAAAATCCTCGTCGAGCAACTGGAAGGCGCCCCTGGGTTTGCCGCCGGCAAAAACCGCGCCGATGAGCACAATGCGATCCGAGGCAAACCCGTCCACCTTGCGCTGCTCGAGCAGGCGGATACCGGCCTCGCGATCCGCAACCGTCTCGATCGTCGCACTGATGCCACGCTGTGCCAGGGTCTTTCTGAGAACGGCCTCGGTGGTGGTGGCTGAAATCACGGCAATGCGCCTGCCCGAAAAATCCGCCAGTCGGCGCAGCTCGGAATCCACACGAAGCAGAACGCCGCCACCATCGACAAAGGTGAGCAGGCTGAAGTCGACCTCGGCCTGGCGGGACAAGGTGTTGGTGGTCGTGCTGCACTCGATATCCACCCTGCCGCTGCGAACCGCGGCGAGCCGGTCCTGCAGCGTGAGCTCGATCCAGCGGATATCCAGCTTCTCCAGCTTGAGCTGGCCGCGTATGCTGCTGGCGATTTCCCGGCACAGGGCAATCGAATAGCCACGCGGCTCAGCACCCGCGGTGCGCGAAGAAAAAGGCGCGCTGCCGCTGACATAGCCCATGGTGATTGTTCCTGACTGCCGGATTTTCTCCAGGGTATTGGTGGTGGGGCCGGACTGGGCTGTGGCGGTTGCCGCCGAGCAGGCGAACGCCACACTCAGGAAAAACATGACGATTCGGGACATGAAAACCTCGGAAAATTGAATTCGCCTGGAAACGGGTGCGGCGCCGCGGCTTATTTGTCCGCGGGCTTCGCGCCGGCATCCCGCAGTGAAAAAAGGAAAGCGGAACCCCGAGCCAAACAGGTTTTCAGTATAGGCGACCTGTGCCCGCCCTGCCAGCAGCAAGGGGACGGCAGGCTCAGCCGTCGCGTTTGAGCACGGCCTCGATGTCTTCTGCCGGCACCTTGATCTTCAGCCCGGCACGTTCCTGTTGCAGAATCAGGAAGGAACGCGAATCGCGCTTCTGCCAGCCGCGGTTCAACGCATCGGTCATTTCGGCATGAGTCATGTTGGCAAGACGCATCGGCACGCCGATTTCGCGCGCGAGTTCCGTGGCCAGCGTGACATCCTTGTGTGCAAGCTCCAGCGCAAAAGCCGGCGGATCGAACTTGCCCTGCAGGAACTGGTCGCCCATGCGATCGAAGGAACGCTTGCGCCCGAGCGAACCCTGGCGGATCGCCGCCCACAGCGGCAGCGGATCAACGCCGGCCTTGACGCCCATGGTGAACAGCTCGGCCAGCGCCAGTTGCATCGCGTAGCCGGCGCAGTTGTGCACCAGCTTGGCCACTGAACCGGCGCCGATCAGTCCGATGTAAATGACCTGGTCGCCGACGGCATCGAGCACCTTGCGGCAGCGCTCGAACTCGGCCCGGTCGCCACCGACCCACAATGCCAGCTTGCCGGACTTCGCGCCTGCCGGCCCGCCGCTGACCGGGGCATCCAGCACCGAGACCTGTTTCGCCGCAAAACGGGCATGCAGTTCACGCACCACGGTCGGCGAATTGGTCGACAGGTCGAACCACACAGAACCCGGTTTCATTACCTTGATCAGGCTTTCGCCGACGGCCTTCACTTCCTTCGGCCCTGGCAAAGAGGTCAGCACCACGTCGGCATCGCGCCCGGCATCTTCGACTGTGTCTGCCCAGGTCGCCCCCGCCTTCAGATGCGGCTCGGCCGCGGCCTTGCGCAGGTCGTGTACGGTCAAAGTGAAACCGCCCTTGATCGCATTGAGCGCAATCGAAGCCCCCATGGTGCCAAGTCCGATGAATCCGACGTTCATGTCTGCTCCAGTGGTTTTTTGCAGGGAATTACCAGGCCGACTGCAGCGCGGCCATCAGGGTATCGCGCTCGCGCAAAAACTCGCGCTTCGGATCGGCGTTGAAATTCATCAGCGAACTTTCAAGTATTGCAGCAAGGCTGTCGCGCGGGATGTTCAGGTCACGCAGCCGCAGCGGCATGCCGGCCTCCGAAAACAGCCGTTCGACGGCATCAGCGGCGCGCAGATGCGCCGGGGCATCACCACCGGCATCGAAAGCCTGTGCGATCAGCGCCATCGCCTCGGTATCGCGGCTGCCAAAATGGCGCATCACCGTCGCGGTCAGTGCCGAGTTTGCCTCGCCCTGGCCGACATGGGCGTGCAGGTTGAACAAGGCCGTGGCCAGCGCATAGACCACACGCGCCGGCCAGTGTTTTTCGGTCAGCGCACCGCCGTCATCGGCATCGCGGTTCTGCAGAAAGGCCGCCGCGCACATTTCGATGCGTGCGCCGGCATCCAGCGGATCGTTGATGCGTGCCAATGCGCCGCGTGCGAGGCGGAAAGCCTGCAGGCGGTCGCCTTCCGACAGCGGCGCCATGCGCGGCGCGCCAAGATTCATGATCGAGCGCCACAGCACCGAAGTACCGGTGGTGCGCACCAGCGAAACCGGCGCGGTGAGCAGGGCCTCTTCGTCCCAGAACAGCGCGGCAGGCCTGGTCTTGGGATCGAAGAATTCCATGCGGTTGGGCCGTGCCGGATCCTTCACCGCCGAACCGGCGCGGTTCTGTGCGGTGGTTGCCGCGGTCAGCACATTGATGACCGGCAGTTTCGGCGCCAGCAGCTTGGGGCTGATCGCAGGTGCGTTGTCCGGGTAGCGGGTGATCAATTGATCAACGGGGGCCTGCTCGGCGAGCAGGATCGCCACCACCCGCGTGCCCTGGATCACGCTGCCGGAGCCGACGGCAATCAGCAGATCGGCATTCGCTGCACGCGCGGCGGCGGCGGCGGCCTGCACCGAAGCCAGTGTGGTGTCTTTTTCGATTTCGTCATAACGCCCGGCATAGGCCGGACCAAGAATGTGCTGGATTCGATCAACCAGCTTCGTCTTGCGTGACACGCTGCGGCCGCAGACAACGAAGGCTTTCTGCGACTTCAGCCGCTTGATTTCCGCCGGCAGGTTTTCCAGCGCGTCGAGGCCGCTGTACAGGCGCAGCGGATAGCCGGTGGCACGGAAATCGTGCTGGTAGCTCATCCGGCGCGTGCCGCCTGGTAGCGCTCGAAGCCCGCCAGCGCAGCCAGTGGATGTCCGGCGTTGGCCATCTCGTCGTACACCGGCACACCCAGTGCCACCGCCTTGTCGCGGAATTCGCGTTTGCGTGCTTCGAGGCCGGGTTCACCGTCGGAACGCAGCACCAGAATGAAATGCGACTGCCCCGGATATTTTTGCTGCACCCGCATCGCAGCAGCCACCAGGTTGTCGAGTACTTCGGGCTTGGTGCGTCCGACAAAGGCCGAAAGGTTGAGGTGCATCACCAGCGCTTCGGGCTTGCCCTGGCCGCAGATGATGTCGAGGATTTTTTCGGCGACACGGCCGTCATCCTGCTGCAGCGTTCCGACCGGGCAGTCCACCGGATTGGTGATGCTGGTGCCGGGAGGCAGCTTGAGTTCCGCCAGTGCGTCGATCACATCCTGCGCGAACGGCGTCACATCCAGCCCGAGTCGCGCGTAACAGTCGGTGGCCAGCACGCTGGTGCCACCGCCGTTGCCAAACAACACGACGTTCTGTGTCGGCCGCTGTGCACGCGGCGTCAGGGTCTGGAATATCAGCAGTGTGTCGATGAACTGGTCCAGCGTATCGACCAGCATGCAGCCGGTCTGCCGCGCCAGCGCCACCCACACACGGTCGTCACCGGCCAGCGAGCCGGTATGGGAGGCGGCAGCGGCCAGACCCTGCTGCGTGCGGCCGCCCTTCAGGATCACCACCGGTTTCGAGGCTTTGGCATTGCGCAGGATGTCGAACAGGCGGCGACCGTCCTTGGCGGTTTCGATATACATGCCAATGACTTTGGTCTGCGGGTCGGCGAGATAGAACTCGAGCAGATCGGAAGGGGTCACATCGGCGCAGTTGCCGACGGTGACCAGGCCCGAGAACTTCAGCCCGCGCGACAGGCCGCGGCGGATGATGTCGGTGCCGAGGCCGCCACTTTGCGACACGATGCCGACGTGCCCGACTTCTTTTGGGCCGATTTCGGCGAAGGTCACGCGGCCGCGTGGTGTGTAGATGCCGAGGCAGTTCGGCCCGAGCAGGCGCATGCCGCCGGCTTTCGCCGCCTGCACCAGTTCATCCTGCAGGCCCTTGCCCTCATCAACCTCACCGAAGCCGCTGGAAATCACCTGCGCGAAACGCACATGGCCTTTTGCCGCGGCAAGCATGCCCGGAATCTGCGCGCCGGACACCGCGATGTAGGCGTAGTCCACCGGTTTCGGTGTGTCGGCCAGTGTCTTGTAGGCGGTCAGGCCGTCGATTTCCGCCGCGGCAGGGTGGATCGGATAGATGTCGCCGCTGAAACCGAACTCGCGGATGCGGCGGATGAAGACATTGGGCAGCGCATTGCCCTTGGTTGAGGCGCCAATGACGGCAACGGTTTTGGGCGCAAACAGCGGCGTGAATTGTTCGAGGATGTTCATATGCCTAGCCCAGAATGAAGCGTGCGTCGACCGCGACTGCCGCGGACTCGGACACGATCAGCGGATTGATGTCCGCCTCGCTGATATCGGCCGCGTGTTTCAGCAGCAGGCCGTCTTCGCCGCCGATTTTCATCAGCACATCGATGATGGCTTCGCG
Source organism: Betaproteobacteria bacterium Ga0077527 (assembly GCA_001464815.1). GTDB lineage: Bacteria > Pseudomonadota > Gammaproteobacteria > Burkholderiales > SG8-41. The sequence continues at coordinate 63,310 of LNDW01000024.1, forward strand.
CGAAGCCGGTTTGCCGCCGCGCGCCCCCTTGAGGATCGCCGCAGCCTTCAGTTCGTCGAGCATCTCTTCGGCATCGATGCGCGCGATCGGGCACAGGCGGAAGGATACGTCCTTGAAGATTTCGACAAATATGCCGCCGAGGCCGACCATCACCAGCGGCCCGAACTGCGGGTCGCGCAGGCCGCCGATCACCAGTTCATGTCCGGACGGCGCCATTTCCTCGACCAGAAAACCTTCGATGCGCGCGCCCTTGATCTTCGGCGCGGCAAGCATGCCCTCGATCGCGGCCTTCACTTCGGCGGCCGAGCGCAGATTGATCTTCACGCCGCCGGCATCACTTTTGTGCAGGATGTCCGGTGACATCACTTTCACCACCACCGGGGTCTGCAGGCCGTTCATCACCGCATCGACATCGGCCACACCCTTCGCGACCCGCGATTGCGGCACCCGGATGCCATACGCACCGAGCAATTGTTTGCCGGCGCTTTCGTCGAGCGCATTACGGCCCGCGGCTTTGGCTGCCAAAACAATCGTATCTATTTGATTTTTAATCATATTTTTCTGCCGGTCACTTCGCCGATGATGCCAGTGTGGACACGTCCTTCACGGAACTGGCCCGAACGCAGGATGTTCACCACCGCGGGAATGTTGTGCTTGAGGCCCTGGATGTCGAAACCTTCCAGCGCCTCCACGAGTTTGTCGATCGCCGCCTCGCGCGTGGCTGCGCGCACGATGACCTTGGCGATCATCGGATCGTAGTGCGGCGTAACATCGCGGCCTTCGGCATAACCGGTATCGACACGGATGCCTTCGCCCTCGGGCGGACGGAACACGGTCAGCTTGCCCGGCGACGGGAAAAAGTTTTTCGGATCCTCGGCGTAAACCCGCGCCTGGATCGCATGGCCCTTCACCTCGGGTTTCCCGGGCAGGATGTCGGCCAGTTTTTCACCGGCCGCGGAACGAATCTGCGCGCGCACCAGATCGACACCCGTGACCTCCTCGGTCACGCCGTGCTCGACCTGCAGCCGTGTGTTCATTTCAAGGAAGTTGAACGAGCCGTCGGCGCCGAGCAGCATCTCCACCGTGCCGATGTTGTCGTAGCCCATCGTACGCATGATGCCGGCGATCTGGTCGGCAACACCCACCGCCTTGTCGCGCGGAATCAGCGGCCCCGGCGCCTCTTCGACCACTTTCTGGTTGCGGCGCTGGGTCGAGCAGTCGCGCTCGAACAGATGCATCGCGCCGCCGTGCTGGTCGCCGAGGATCTGGAATTCAACGTGGCGCGGCCGCTCGATCAGTTTTTCCAGATAGACCTCGCTGGTGCCAAAGCCGCGGCTGGCCATCGAACGGGAGCGCTCAACCGCAGTCAGCAGTTCGGCTTCATCCTTCGCCGGCAGCATGCCGATGCCACCACCACCACCCGCGGGTTTCACCAGCACCGGAAAGCCGATCTTGCGCGCGGCGGCGAGGATCGCATCGTTGTCATCGGGCAAGACGTCGGACCCCTGCGACATCGGCATGCCGTACTGCGCGGCGATGTCGCGGGCACGGGTTTTGTGGCCCATGGCGTCTATCCATTTCGGCGACGGCCCGATGAAATGCGAACCGGCATCAATGACCTTCTGCGCAAAGCCGGCGTTTTCGGACAGGAAGCCGTACCCCGGATGCAGGCCGTCAGCGCCGGATTTTTTCAGCACCTCGATGATGGTGTCCTGGTTGAGATAACTTTCGCGTGCGGGCGCGGGACCGATGGCAAAGGTCTGGCTGGCCATTTCCAGATAGGGTGCGTGATGATCGGCCTCGGAATACACCGCGACCGACGGAATGTTCATCGCATTCAGCGCGCGCAGCACACGGGCGGCGACAGCGCCACGATTGGCTATAACAACTTTGTTAAACATTTGAAAACCTTTTTAGCCACAGAGGGCACAGAAAAAACTATCCGGCAATCGATAACGCTGCCGTGATGTTTTTGAAGTTCTCTGTGCTCTCTGTGTCCTCTGTGGCTTAATGCTGTTGATGTTAGTAACTCGTCGGCCAGCTGCGCATCAGGTGCTGTCCGACACCCTTGCTCATGCGCAACTTGTAGACGTCGAGCATGCGGATCAGGTAGTCACGGGTGTCCTGCGGCTTGATCACTGATTGCGCGGCATACACAGCGGCCAGGCCCCAGACATCGGCGCCCTTGCGGATATCGGCCAGCGCCTCCTCGAAGCCGGGCTCGCCGTGGCCGACGCCATGCACGATCTTGGTGGCGAAGTCCGGGCTCATGAAACTGACCTCGGCGCTGGGCCAGGCCGCCACCTCGTCCGAATGCCGTCCACCGCCCATGCAGACATAGGCGCGGCCGTAGCTCTTGCGCACGATCACCGTCAGGTGCGGCACGGTGACCAGGGTCATCGCATTCATGAAATTCATGATCTTGCCCGGCGCGCCCGCACGTTCGGCCTCGGTGCCGATCTGGAAACCGGGGGTATCCACCAGCATCACGAAGGGGATGTTGAAGGAGTCGCACATCACGATGAAGTCGACGATCTTGCGGCAGGCGTCGGCATCGAGTGCGCCGCCACGATGCAGCGGATTGTTGGCGATGAGGCCGACCGACTTGCCGCCGAGCCGCGCCAGCGCGGTGACCGCACTCTTGCCGAAGCGCGGTTTCATCTCGAACAGCGAATCCTTGTCGACCATGCACTTGATGACCCGCTTCATGTCGTACACCTGGGTGCGGCTCTCGGGCAGGATGTCGAAGACCTTGTGCATGTCTTCGCCGGAACCGGCCGGAACCGGCGCATCTGCCGGTGCCTCCTTGTGGTGGTTGGGCATGTACGACAGGAATTTCTTGATCTGGTCGAACACCTCTTCCTCGGTGTCGGCAAACTGGTCGATCAGGCCGGTGGTCTCGGCGTGCAGGCGCCAGCCGCCGAGGTCTTCGGCGGACACTTTTTCACCCAGCGCCATCGACACCAGGCCCGGGCTCGACACCGCCATGATCGCGCTCTTGTGCATGATCGCGAAATCGGACTGGCACATCAGCCAGGTCGAAGAACCGAAGGACGGGCCGAAGGCCGCCGCCGCGGTCGGCACTTCGCGCAGACGGCGGAACTGGGTGTTGTCGTTGCCGAGCAGCAGGCCCATCCCGCGTGAACCCATCGCATCAGGCAGGCGCGCGCCGGTGGATTCACCAATCAGCACCAGCGGCATGCCGCGCTCGGTCGCAACACGCTTCATGTGTCCGACCTTCTTGCTGTTGGTGGCTGAAGTCGAGGCGCCCTTCACCGTAAAGTCGTTGATCACGGCGCAGACATCGCGGCCCTGGATACGGCCAAAGCCGGCAAGCTTGCCGTCGGTCTGGGTTTCGTTCTCTTGCTCCGCATACACACCCGAAGAACCGAACAGCCCGGACTCGATGAAAGAACCCGGATCCATCAAATAGTCGATGCGCTGGCGCGCATTCCACACGCCCTTGGCCGTACGTTTGGCGTATTTCTCTTCACCACCTCCGGCCAGTGCCCTGGCGCGGCGGGCTTCGTATTCCTGCAGCAATGCTTCGTGAGCCATGTTGTGCTTTCGGATCAGGTCAAGATCAAGGTCAAAAACTTTAGCCGCAGAGGTCACCGAGAGCACAGAGAACTGCAAAACCTTTTGTGGCGGCTTGCTGTGAACTTTTGCGGTTTTTCTCTGTGTCCTCTGCGACCTCTGTGGCTGCTTTTAGCTGTTTCGACTTCAAGGTCGTACGCCTGCACGCCACTTCGGTCCGAGCTGGCTGGCCAGCCGTCCCTGCATCGCGTCAATGAACTGGCAAAGATAGGGGCGCGTCTCTCGCGGATCGATCAGGTCTTCGATGGCGAAAGCCTCGGCAGTGCGGAAGGGCGAAGCAAGCTTTTTCAGCTCGGCCTCGATTTCACGCTCGCGGGCCGCGGGATCGGGCGCGTTTTCGATCTCCTTGCGGTAGGCCGCCTTGACCCCGCCTTCCACCGGCAGCGATCCCCACTCGCCCGAAGGCCAGGCAATCTTGAAATTTAGCCCGGCGCGGTCGATGAAGCCCCCGCCCGCCACGCCATAACACTTGCGCACGATCACCGTGAACATTGGGACTTTGACGTTGCCGAGGATGTAGCGCGTGCGCACGCCCTCGCGCAGAATGGCATCGGACTCCGACTCGCGTCCCACCATCAGGCCGGGGATGTCGGCGAAGAGGATGATCGGGATATTGAACTGGTCGCACAGCTCGGCGAAGTGGCCCTGCTTGCGCGCCGCCTTGAAGTCCATGATGCCGCCGACCATCGGGTTGCTGGCGATGATGCCGACGACCTTGCCGTTCATCCGTGCCAGTCCGGTGATCACCGCCTTGCCGAAGGTGGGCTGGATTTCGAAAAACGAATCACGATCAACAATCAGGCCGACCAGCTTTTTCATGTTGTAGGCCTGACGGTTGGAGCGCGGCACGATGCCCGCCAGCGCGTCTTCGCAACGGTCCACCGGATCGCCGCCCATCACCACCGGCGGCAGTTCCCAGACGTTCTGCGGCATGTACGACAGGAAACGGCGGATCTGGTCGAAGCAGTCCTGCTCGTTCTCGGCGACGTTGTCGATGGTGCCCGCGGTATCGACCGCGACCCTGGTGCCGCCAAGTTCGTCCTTGTGCAGCTTGTCGCCGAAGGCGCGTTCAACCACGGGCGGCCCGGCGGCGAAAATCTGTCCGGTGCCTTTCACCATGATCGACCAGTGGGCGAGGATGGCGCGCATTGACGGGCCACCCGCGGTGGTACCCATCACCGCAGACACCACCGGCACCTCGCCCAGCAGTTCAACCGAACGTTCGATGCCGTCCTGTCCGTAACCAGGCACCACGGTGTAGCCCTTGCGCTTGGCAGTATTGACCGTGCCGCCGGTGCCATCAATCAGGTTGATCAGCGGAATGCGGTATTCATGGGCGAGGTCTTCGATGAAGCCGCCCTGCCCACCCTTGCGGCGGTCGCTGCCGAAACCGGTGCCGGCGCGGATGGTGTAGTCCTCGCCGCCAATCGCGACCGGACGGCCATTGATCCGGGCAATACCCATGACATAGGGTGCCGGCTCGAAACCCGTCAGTTGGCCCGTCGCATCGTAAGTTGCCTTGCCGGCCAACTTGCCGACCTCACGAAACGAACCGGCATCAGCCAGTCCGGCGATACGCTCGCGTACCGTCAGCTTGCCGTGGGCATGGTGCCTGGCCACTGCATCGACCCCGCCACAGGCCTCTGCCAGCTGGCGGCGGCGTTGCAGTTCTTCGATTTCAGGCATCCAGCTCATCGGCGCCGGTATAAAAATATATGTTTAAAAACAATTATTTATAATGTAAGTGTGTGCCTGCATTGTTATAGATAGCAACCACTCACTCTTCGATGATCGCAACCACCTGGCCTTCGGACACCGGGTCTTTTTCCTTGACCAGGATTTCAACAACCTTGCCGCCGTCTTCGGTGATGACCGGAATTTCCATCTTCATCGACTCGATGACGATCAGCACATCGCCGCCCTCGACCTGGTCGCCGGGTTTGGCCTTGAGCTGCCAGACGGTGCCGGTAATTTCGGATTTGACTTCGATGCGGGCCATGGTTTTGCTCCTCGGAAAATTCGAAATGGGGTGGCGGGATACTAGGTCTGCCCTCATTATGTTGTCAAGAAGATTGTTGACAATCATACAAAGTGGACATAGTCTTTACCCATGACTTCTCGTGCTCCTGCAGCCTCCGTCACGCTGGCCACGTTGCCACTGACCCAGTCGCTGGCCGAACAGATTGCCGCCCGGCTGTCGGAACGCATCCTGTCCGGCGCCTATGCGCCGGGCCAACGCATCATGGAGCAGGGGGTCGCCGCTGAATTTGAAGTCAGCCGTGGTCCGGTGCGTGAGGCGCTGCGGCTGCTGGAAAAAGAAGGGTTGGTAATCATCCTTCCCCGGCGCGGCGCCCAGGTCACCAATCCCACGATCGAAGAGGTTAACGAGATCTTCGACATCCGCGCCATGCTCAACGGGCTGCGCGACCGCATGATTGCCGAGAACCCGTCGCGCGATGCGCTGATTCCCCAGCTCGAACCGGAAATCGCGCAATTGCAGCAGGTTGCGGAACTGCCGGGCCTGGGCGACGACTATGTCGAAATCGTGACCCGGCTCAACCGCCTGCTCACCCACGCCGCCGGCAACCACCGGTTACAGGCCATCCTCGGATCACTGGCCGTGCAGACCGTGCGTTACACCCGCCTCGGCCTGTCCACGCCGCAGCGCCGCCGGCAGTCGGTGCAGCATTGGCAGCAATTGCTGCAGGCCATCCGTGATGGTGATGGTGATGCCGCGGAACGTATCGCTCGTCGCCGCGTGCTCGATTCGCGTGATGCCGCAGTGGAGTTGCTGCGCAGCCAGCAGGACGTGTCTTCCGCCGCCTGATCAGCCGCCACGCAGGTTGTCTGCCGCGGGCCGCACCCCTAAGATGCGGGCTTTCGCGCACGCCACGCCTGGCATCATCCCGCCATGAATTGCTTCCGCTTCACTCGCCTGCTGCTCGCCGCCATCATCCTGTCCGTGCCCGCCGTGGTGCCGGCACAGGAAATACCTTACGTGCCGCGTGATGAAGGTGCTGCTGATCCGGGCTGGACCCGGTTTCGTGACCGCCTGCTGACAGCCGTACAGCAGCGCGACCGCAAATTCTTGATGACTGTGATTGATCGCAACATCCGCAACGGCCTGGAACGGCCTCGCGGACTCGAGGAATTCCGCCGCCAATGGGAACCCGATGCCGACGACGGCCCGCTGTGGCGTGAGTTGGCCCGCGCGCTGCAACTGCCTTCGGCTTACTACCGTCATGACCAGATGCCGCGCAGCCTGTGTGCGCCCTATGTGCTGCCGCAATGGCCCATCGATATCGATCCGCACGGCAACGGTGCGGTCACCGTCCGCGAGACCGATGTACGTGCTGAGCCCTCGGGTGATGCCGAGATCCGCGGCCGCATCGGGCATGTCATTGTCGGTGTTGCTGACTGGGAAGTGGCGGATCGCGATCCCGGGGTCAAGCAGAAATGGGTGCGTATCCGTTATCGCGACCGCGCCGGTTATGTGCCGGAAGAACATATCCGCAGCCCGATCGAACAACTGGCCTGCTTTCGCAGGACTGAAGCAGGCTGGCGCCTGACTTCCTTTCTCGCCGCCGGCGAGTGAGCTGATGTGCGGCTGCACCGGATCATCGTTGCAGCGTTGTTGATGGGCGCGATTCCCGCCGCTGCACTTGACCTTCAGGGCCATCGCGGCGCGCGCGGCCTGTACCCGGAAAACACGCTGCCCGCCTTCGCCGCCGCATTGTCCCTCGGCGTCAGCACTCTCGAACTCGATGTCGCGGTCACCGCTGATGAGGTGCTGGTGGTCAGTCACGATCTGCTGCTCAATCCCGAGATCACGCGAGAAAACGGACGCTGGCTGGACCCGCGTACGGCATTGGCCATTCATGCCTTGAATTACTGGGAACTGCAGCGCTACGACGTCGGCCACATTGACCCGCGCAGCAACTATGCCCGGCGTTTCCCGCGGCAGCAGGCGGTCGACGGCACGGCAATCCCGAAACTGGCAGAGGTTCTTGCACTGGCGCGGCGGGCGAACAACGATGTTGTGCGCTTCAATATCGAGACCAAGATTTCACCGGAACATCCGGCCCTCGCACCATCACCTGAACGATTCGCAAAACTGCTGATCGCGGAAATACGTGCCGCGGGCCTGCAGTCCCGCACCACCATCCAGTCCTTTGACTGGCGAACGCTCGACATCGTGCAGCGTGATGCACCGGAAATCGCCACCGTATACCTCAGTGCGCAGCGGGACTGGATGGACAACATCCGCGCCGGCGAACGGGCTTCAGCATGGACGGCGGGGCGACATGTCAGTGAGCATGGCGGCTCGGTGCCGCGCATGGTGCAGGCGGCAGGCGGAAAAATCTGGTCGCCGCACCACGGCGACCTAACCGGGCAATCGCTTCACGAAGCCAAGACACTGGGGCTGAAGGTGATTGTCTGGACGGTCAACGATGATGATGACATCCAGCGCATGCTTGCACTCGGCGTTGACGGCATCATCTCCGACTATCCCGACCGCCTGCGCGAACTCGCCGCGCAGGCCGGCTTCAAACTGCCGCCTGCAACACCGCTGATGCCTTGACCGGGGTTACAGCGAACCGTAGGAGTGCAGGCCCGAAAGGAACATGTTGACGCCGATGAAGGCGAAGGTGGTGACCAGCAGGCCGACAATCGCCCACCACGCGAGCACCGGTCCGCGCAGCCCCTTGATCAGCCGCATGTGCAGCCAGGCCGCGTAGTTCAGCCAGACGATCAGCGCCCAGGTTTCCTTCGGGTCCCAGGACCAGTAGCCGCCCCAGGCTTCGGCCGCCCACATCGCGCCGAGAATGGTGGCAATGGTGAAAAAGATGAAGCCGATAGCGATGGTCTTGTACATCACATCATCCATCAGCGTGGCCGGCGGCAGCACCCGGGTGAGCCAGCCCTTGCTGGACAGCAGATAGGCCACGGCGACCATCGCCGCAATCGAAAAGGCGCCATAACCAACGAAGTTTGCGGGCACATGGATTTTCATCCACCACGACTGCAGTGCCGGGACCAGCGGCTGGATTTCATGCGCGCCCCGGTCGAAGGTGTACCAGAGGATGAACCATACCGCGGCGAGAATGATCAGCAACACAAAGGCGCCGAGGCGGCGTGTGGCATAGTGCCCCTCGTAGTACAGGTGCAGCAGCGCGGTGGTGATGCAGAACAGCACGAAGACCTCATAGAGATTGCTGATCGGAATATGACCGACATCGGGACCGATCAGATATGACTCATACCAGCGCACCATCAGGCCGATGAAGCCCATGGCTGTTGCGCTCCAGGTCAGTCCGGTGGCGGCCTGGGAGATGTTTTCGGACCTGGCAAAAAGTCCCGCCCAATACGCCACCGTAGCCATCGCGTACAGAAAACACATCCACATGATCGCGGTCTGGCTGGAGATCATGTACTTCAGGAAAAACACCTGGTCGGCCCGCGCAAGATCACCCTGGTACAGCGAGATGCTCCAAAGGCTCACCGCGGCGATTACGATGATCAACACCCGGACGCCCTTCCAGTGCCAGCCAAACCCGGCAAGCGAAAGGGCCGTACCGGCCAGGATCGCTTTTTCGTAACCATCCATGAATGGCGCATAAAGCTTCAGAGCGTAAACCGCTCCGAACATCAGGCCCGCTGCATACAACCAGTCGAACCAGGTCAGTTGGCGCAGCCAGTTGCGTGAAGGCGGCAGGGTGTGGGTGATTTCCATGTTCAGCCTCGTGTTCCGGATTTGACCGCCGCGGCCAGCGCGGCACGGTGTTGTTCGAACTCGCGTTCATTTTCCAGCGTCTGGCGGTTGACAGCCATTGCCATCAACAGGGTGCCGCGATCCTCCCGCACCAGCACCCACAGCCGCCGTTCGCGAATATAAAGCATCGCGAACACCCCCAGCACCAGCAGCAGCGAGCCGCCGTAGACGATGTTCTTGCCTGGCGAACGGGTGAGTTGCAGCCCCGAAGCCTTGACCTCTTCATACTGCAGAAGTTGCAGGTAAAACGGAGCGCCGTAGGCAAAGCTGTCGCTGATCGAAATCAGGCTGTCGCGGATAAAACGCTGGGTCTTTTCATTGTCCTCAAGGGGCGCCAGTCTGGCGCGGGCCCGCCCCAGCTGCAACGCCTCCAGGGCCACGCTCTCGAGGATGCGGATGTAGACATCAGCCGCCTTCTCGCGTTCGGCCTCCGGCACGCCCTTCTCGATGAACTGCACCACGGTCTCGAAACCACGCACGGCGAACATCTGCAGTACGCGCTCGGCACTTTCGGCGAGCCGCTCTCGCAGCGTCGATGATGCAGGACTGCTGCTTGCGGCACTGCGGGCAAAACGACGGCCGAGTTCGGGCCAGAGCTTTTCATCGAGCAGCAGGGTACGCAACTGCATATGGCTGTCCACGCGCCCCTCGGCATCAAGAGGCAGCCGCAGGTAGCGGAAACCCTCGTTGGGGTTGCCGCGCACACCGCTCATCAGGTACCAGGCGCCATCCAGTTGCAGCGGCAACATGTAGTTGCTGAATTCCCGTGCCTGGCCCTGGGTATCGCGCAACCGGTACTGGAAACTCGGGCCGACGTTGCGCAGGTCCTTGGCTGAAAGGTCAGCGGCACCGGAACCAAGCTGATCGAGCACCTTTTTCGAGACGCTGGCGGTATTCACCCGAGAGCCGCCTTCATTGGATGACAGGTCCTCGACATTGAAAGGCCGGAAATCGTTCAATTCGACCCGGATCTCGGTGTCACCCGAGCGCACGACGGTGGCCTCGTTGACCGCGCCGGCCACATCGAAAGCGCTGGCGCGCGGGGCGAGCAGGGGCCAGCCACGCAACTGCATCCTCGTGCCGCCATCCGCAAAACTGGCCTGGTAAATGGCGACGCCACGGTGAATGAATGGATGGTTGACGCGAATGGTACGGTCAAATTTTTCACCGGTTTCGCGGTCGATCACCGTGATGTCGCTGGCAAAATCCCGCGGCTGGCCGGTGGAGTAATGCTCGATGTGAAAGCGCTTGAGCGCAATGGTGAATGGCAGGTCCTGAACCAGGTAGCCGTCCGCAACGTTCATGAACACCACGTTGGCGCTGCTGCCTTCGGGAATATTGATGTTGCCGCGGAATGACGGGTTGGATGGCGACAGACGGCTCTGCGGCGGCACCTGGCTTTGCGGAAGATTGCGGGTCTCGATCACCTTCTGACCGGTCAGTTGCAGCAATTTCAACGGGATGTTGCCGTCGAGCAGACCGCCGATGCAGATGATCACGATACCGCAGTGCGCCAGCAGATACCCGGCGCGATGATAGCTGCCGGCTTTTGCGGCTATCAGCGTGCCGGCTTCGCCGCTGCGCTGTTGTTCGCGAAAGCGATAACCCGATTGCCGCAGGTAGGCTGTCACCAGGCTGACAGTCCCCGCCGTGTTGGCGCAGGACAGTTCGGCATGTAACGGCATGTGCTGCAGCGAGCGCTCGGTCACCTGCTCGCGGAAGCTGCGCATTTCGCGCAGCATGGACGGGCCGTTGCGCAACACACAGGTGCTGGTCGACAGCACCAGGAAGCCGAGAATCAGCAAAAACCACGCTGCGTTATAGACGTTGTAGAGCCCAAGTGTCTCGAACACCGGAAACCAGAACGCACCGAATTGCGCGACATAGTTGGGATAGGGTTCCGCCTGTTTCAGTACCGTACCGACCACGGAAGCCACCGCCAGCACGGTGAGCAGGCTGATCGCGAAACGCATCGACGAAAGGAGGTCGTAGAACGCGCGGACGGTCGGTTGCTGGGCCATGTCAGGTTCTCTGCAGCGAAAAAAAGGGAGACTTGGAGGGTCTCCCTTGATTGACGTATCAGGCGTCGTTCAGTTCAACGCAAACCTGCAATGTATTCAGATACCGCTGCGATTTCCTGGTCGCTCATCTTGGCGGCTATTGTGCGCATCATCGCCGCAGCATCGTTCGCGCGTTGGCCGCTGCGGAAGGCCTTGAGCTGCCCTGCCGTATATTCGGCATGCTGCGCGGCAAGGCGCGGAAACTGTGCCGGCATACCCGCTCCGTTGGTGGCGTGGCAGGAAGCGCAGGCCGCCACACCCTTGGCCATGATGCCCCCGCGGTAGATCGCTTCGCCCTGCTTGGCCAGCTTGGCATCCTTGGCAGCTCGCGGCTTCGGTTTCTGGCCGGCGTAATAGGCGGCGAGGTTTTTCATATCGTCGTCGCTCAATGCAGCGACCATGCCCGCCATCACGCCGTTGTTGCGTTCCGGTGGCTTGCCATTTTGTGACTTGTAATTGCGCAGTTGCTTGTAAAGGTATTCGGGATGCTGTCCGGCAAGGCTGGGATTGGCTGGTGACGGGCTGTTGCCGTCGGCGGCGTGGCAGGCCGCACAGACCTGGGTCACGATCTGTTGGGCTTTGGCCGGATCACCCTTGATTACACCCTGCGCCGCAACATGCGATGCAAGCAGCGTGATCATCACGCCGACCCAGTGCCGGCCGGCAAAAAGTGGCCGGCGGATGCGACGAGGATGATTCATTACAAGCTCCTAAATTCAGCAGTCTGCAAAAAAGGCTTGTATTCTATAGCATTTAACGGGGTCGCTCGCTGCGGCGCCAAGGAATCCCGCCGTGTCCCTGTTCTCGCAACTGGAGTTTCGCTACGCCGTCTACCTACCTGCCGACATGCCTCCTGATCGTGGCGCCGAAGTCGCTTTTGCAGGCCGCTCCAATGCCGGCAAATCCACGGCTATCAACGCCTTGGCCAACCGCAAAAAACTGGCTTTTGTCAGCAAGACACCTGGGCGCACCCAGGCGCTCAATTTTTTCGACATGGGGGCGGATAGGCACTTGGTCGATTTGCCAGGCTATGGCTACGCTGCGGTTCCAGCTCAGGAGCAGGCGCGCTGGACCGAGTTGGTCAGCACTTACATTACTACGCGCAAGGTTTTGAAATTACTGATCTTAGTGGCAGATGTGAGGCAAGGCATCACACCCTATGATCGTTACCTGCTGGAGTGGCTGGCCCCCACTGGCAAGCCGGTTCATGTGCTGTTGACCAAGGTCGATAAACTGACACGGCGCGAAGCCGATGCAGCGCTGCGTTCAGCGGCCGCTGAACTTGCCACCTGCCCCGGCATCATTTCTCACCAATTGTTTTCCGGGTTACGCAAGACCGGCGTGCAGGAAGCCCAGGCCGTCATCGCCAAATCGCTGAAGCAATAAAAAGCCCCCGGTAAAGGGGAGTAAACCGGGGGCGAAGGGCCTTCACTAGCATGAAGGTTCCCGCTCAGGGAGGGAAGCGGGAGACAGCAGAGCTGTCTGTTTACTCTGATAGCTATAATCGGGATTAGTTCCCGCTGAATTTATTCAAAAATATTCATATTAAACATGAGGTTGGATTCATGCTCCCATTAGGCAGATTTCCCGCGCTGCGGATGCGCCGGATGCGCAAGGACGCATTTTCGCGACGTCTGATGCGGGAGCACCGCCTCAGCAGCGATGACCTGATTTATCCGCTGTTTGTAATTGAAGGCAAGGGAAGTGCGGTTGCGGTCGATTCGATGCCTGGCGTACAGCGCTACACGATTGATCGTTTGCTGAAGCAGGCTGAAACCGCGTTGCGTGCCGGGATTCCAGCCATCGCCTTGTTTCCCGCCATAGAACGCTCTTTGAAAACCGCCGATGGCCGCGAGGCCGTAAACCCGCGGGGACTGGTTCCCCGCGCGGTGGCAGCCTTAAAAAAGCGCCTGCCCGAGCTTGGCGTGATCACTGACGTCGCCCTCGACCCCTACACCACTCATGGCCATGATGGCGTCGTCGACAGTCAGGGTTATGTGCTCAACGATGAAACACTGGCGGTGCTGGAAAAGCAGGCGCTGGTCTGTGCTGATGCCGGTGTCGATATTGTTGCCCCTTCAGACATGATGGATGGCCGGGTTGGCGCAATCCGCACAGTGCTCGACAGCCGCAAGTTCATTCATACCCGGATCATGGCGTATTCCGCGAAGTACGCCTCCGGCTTTTACGGACCGTTTCGTGACGCCGTGGGCTCGCTGAAACAACTCGGCAAGGGCGACAAGCGCACCTACCAGATGGATCCGGCAAACAGCGACGAGGCGCTGTGGGAGGTCGGCCTTGACCTGCAGGAAGGGGCGGACATGGTGATGGTTAAACCCGGCATGCCCTACCTTGATATCGTGCGCCGGGTGAAGGATCAATACCACGCACCGACCTATGTCTACCAGGTCAGCGGTGAGTTCTCTATGCTGAAAGCCGCTGCAGCCAAGGGCTGGCTTGATGAACGCCAATGTGCGCTGGAGGCGCTGCTTGCATTCAAACGTGCCGGCGCGGATGGCATCCTGACCTACTACGCGCTCGACGCCGCGCGCTGGCTGACGGAAGACGCCAGGGGCTAACGCCCGAGCAGGGTCTCGACGACCGCGGTTTTTGCACGCTCAATGATGCGACCTTCCGCAGAGGCCCGCACCGGCGCCCTGAGGTCACGAGCTTCAAGGACGACCAGTTCCACTTCAGTGGCGTCATTGTCGAACGTGAACACCGGCACCGCGCGCATCTCGCCACCCAGGAACAGTCTCGTTTCTGAGGTGCGGTACGCCATACCCCTGTCGATCAGGAACAATTCGACCGCCTTTGAATTGTCGGTATAGAACTGGAGCTGGATCGTGGCATAAGGTCCTGCAATGCCCGACAGCACGGAACCAGTCAGATGGGGATTGAAAAGCTCGAATCCGTGCATCAGTTCCAGGGCCAGTTCCCGCAAGGCGGCGACGCGCCGCCGCTGATCATCGGGCAGGTAGATCTCCTGGTGCTGGCGCAGTGCCGCCTCGACTTCGGCATTGTTGGGAAGGCTGCCATTATCCGGCAGGCCGAGCCGGCGGGCCGCCTTGCGTTTTGCGAGGCCATAGTCCTCGATGCCATCCTCGGCCATAAGACGCGCCGCCTGCACGGCGATCGCGCTGCGAACATCATCGCGAATTCTCGCCTTCGACATCTTCATACTCCGCAGCGTACAGCCAACGCCGACAGCATCGGCAAAAGCGGGGCAGCCGTCAAGGCAGTACCGATGTTCAGAACAACTGTCCGCGCGCGTCCTCGGGCAGTTTTTCGGCGCCACTCTCGGCGGATGGCGCCGCGTACTCCTGATAGAAGTATTCGCTGATGCCGCCATCCGTGACCCGCAGACCGGTGTCCTGATTGATCTGCATGGCTATCACGCCCGGCGGCGGGGTCAGCGGCTCCTCGGGTACGTTTTTCAGCGCTACTGCCATGTAATCGATCCAGATCGGCAGCGCTGCACTGCCGCCGGTTTCGTTGCGTCCCAGGCTGCGCGGCTGGTCAAAACCCATCCAGGCAATCGCAACCAGCGTCGGCTGATAGCCGGCAAACCAGGCATCGACGAATTCATTGGTGGTTCCTGTCTTGCCGGCCAGATCGCCACGCTTCAGTCGCAGGGCGCGGGTTGCCGTGCCGCTGCGCACGACATCACGCATCAGGCTCGACATGATGAAGGCGTTGCGTGAATCGATGACGCGTTCTGCACTTTCACCGGCAATCGCCGGCTGGCTGGAGAACAGCAGCGCACCCTTGTCGTCTTCGATACGTTCGATGAAATACGGTGCGACACGGAAGCCGCCATTGGCAAAAGCGGAGTAGGCGCCAAGCATCTGCATCGGCGTCACATTGCCCGCACCCAGTGCCATCGTCAGGTACGGCGGATGCAGCTTCGGATCAAAGCCGAAGCGCGAAACATAGTCTTGCGCGTATTGCGGCGTGATCGCCTGCAGAATGCGCACCGACACCAGGTTTTTCGATTTGGCGAGGGCGGTGCGCAGGCGCATCGGACCGTCAAACTTGCCATCGTAATTTTTCGGCTCCCAGGGTTCTGAGCCGGTCTGCGCCGCGGTGAAGGTCAAAGGCGCATCATTAATGACGGTTGCCGCCGTAAATCCTTTTTCCAGGGCCGCCGAATAAATGAAAGGCTTGAAGCTTGAACCCGGCTGACGCAGCGCCTGGGTGACGTGGTTGTACTGATTGCGGCCAAAATCAAACCCGCCGACCAGCGCGCGGATCGCGCCACTGCGCGGGTCTGCGGAAACCAGTGCCGATTCCACCTGCGGCAACTGGGCAAACTGCCAGCGGCCCTTATCGTCCTTGTTGATGCGCACCACAGCGCCACGGCGGATGCGCTGGCTGGCCTGGGCATTTTCCGCCAGCAGCCGGGCTGCAAATTTCAGTCCCTCCTCGCCGATGGTGATGCGTTCTCCGCCAGACCGGTACAGCCGGACCTGTTTCGGCGAAGCCTCGAGAACGATCGCCGGATACAACTCGTCGCTGTCAGCAATATCCTGAAGCGCGTCTTCAAGTTTTTCGTCGGTGACGTCCTTGCCGATCTCGACAAAGGCTTCGGGACCGCGATAGCCGTGACGGCGATCATAATCGAGCACGCCCTTGCGCAGCGCCTCGTAGGCGGCCCTCTGGTGGTCCACCAGGAGCGTGGTGTACACCTTGATGCCCCGGGTATACGCATCCTCCCCGAAACGTTCGAACATCTGGGCGCGCACCATCTCGGCCAGGAAGTCGGCACGCACCGCGAATTCGCTGAGGCCTGCGCGCACCGCCTGCGGCTCCTTGTCCGCCATGGCGAGTTGCTCGGGTGTGATCGTGCCAAGTTCGCGCATGCGCCGCAGCACATACTGCTGGCGCAGCTTGGCGCGTGCGGGATTGGCGACCGGGTTGAAGCGGGAAGGGGCCTTGGGCAGGCCGGCCAGCATCGCCAGTTGCGACACTGAAAGCTCATTCAGCGTCTTGCCGTAATAGATCTGCGCGGCGGCGGCAAATCCGTAGGCGCGTTGCCCCAGGTATATCTGATTGATGTAGAGCTCGAGAATCTGCTGTTTACTCAGGCTGGACTCGATCTTGAACGCCAGCAGCATTTCGTTGAATTTTCGGGTGAGCGTTTTTTCCTTGGACAGGAAAAAATTGCGGGCCACCTGCATCGTGATGGTCGAAGCCCCCTGGCGCACACCACCCGAAGTGAAATTCGACAGCGCGGCACGTGCGACACCTAGATAATCGACTCCACCGTGCTGGAAAAAGCGCTCATCCTCTGCGGCGAGAATGGCGTTGATCAGGGGCTTGGGCACCTGTTCGAGTTTGACCACCGCCCGCCGCTCCTCGCCAAATTCACCAATCAGCTTGCCATCTGCGCTATATACCCGCAGCGGGATTTTCGGCCGGTAATCGGTCAGAATTTCCAGCGACGGCAGGGTCGGCGAGATCAGGACGGCGGCGAATCCGAGCACCAATACCGCGGCCGAAGCCAGCAAAAACACCAGTAATAGTGGGAAGACCCACCAACGGACGGACATCTAGTGGAAAACCGATTTTGTGAAAAAAGTCAAAGAAATCTGTGGGTTACGCGCCACATCTCATGCAAAATCTTATTGCGCTGGGCCGGAAAATCCTGCACAGTTACGTCAATCGCGCTGCATTATAGGCGCAACATTCCGCAAAAGAAATGCGGCAGAAAAGTGTGTTCTGACAATAAGTTGTCAGAATTAATTAAAGTGTTTTCTGAATAAATATCCATAAACCGTTATGGCCATTGGCAAAATAAGCCTTAATTTCGACGCATTTGAGGCTCTTTTCAAGCCCAAGACACCGCCGTTGATCGGCACCGACATCAGCTCCTCGGCGGTGAAGATGGTGGAGATCGGTGACGCCGGCAAAGGGGCTTATCGCCTTGAACGTTACGCCATCGAACCCCTGCCCCATGATTCGGTGGTCGAAGGCAATGTAAACAATCTTGACGCTGTCATCGAAGCTGTCAAACGATGTCACAAGCGGCTTGGCAGTAACTACAAGAATCTGGCCCTCGCGCTGCCCAATGCGGCTGTGATCAGCAAAAAAATCCTCGTGCCTGCCGGCCAGTCAGATGATGACCTGGGCAACGAAGTGGAGCTGCAAGCCAATCAATACATCCCGTTTGCGCTGGAAGAGGTGAATCTTGATTACCAGGTGGTTGGCCCTGCGCCGAACAGCCCTGAGGATGTCGAGGTGCTGATTGCAGCCTCGCGCAAGGACAAGATTGAAGATCGTGTTGCTGTCGCAGAGGGGGCCGGCCTCAAGGCGCTGGTCATGGATGTTGATCTTTTCGCCGCACAGGCTGCTTTCGAACTGATCGAAAGCACGATGCCCGAACGTGGCCGCGACCTCAATATCGCGGTAGTGGACATTGGTGCCTCCACGATGAGCGTCAACGTATTGCGCAATGATCAGTCGATTTACCTGCGCGATCAACCTTTCGGCGGCGTCCAGCTGACGCAGGAAATACAGAACAAGTTCGGGCTTTCCGCCGAAGAAGCCGAAGCGGCTAAACGCGCCGGCGGCCTGCCTGAAAACTACGAATCCGAAGTGCTGGTGCCCTTCCTCGACAATATGGGGCTAGAGATCGCTCGAGCGATCCAGTTCTTCTTTTCATCGACCCAGTACAACAAGGTTGATCACATCATTCTCTGCGGCGGCTGTGCGGCGATCCCCGGCATCGCAGAAGCGGTATCCAAGCGCGCGCAGGTGGAAACCTCCGTTGCAAATCCCTTCGCGAACATGGGCATGTCGGCCCAGATCCGCCGCAAGAATCTCGAACAGGACGCGCCCTCCCTGATGGTTGCCTGCGGCCTGGCGCTGAGGAGATTCGACAAATGACCGCCCGAATCAATCTGCTGCCGCATCGCGAGATGCGGCGCAAGCAGCAGCAGCAGCATTTCCTGGTCATGCTGGGCGTGGTTGTCGTAACGGGTGCCGCGATCTGGTTTGGCGTGCACACCTACCTTGACGGTGTGCTGAACAACCAGCAGGCACGCAACAAGTATCTTGAAGAGGAAATCGTCAAGATCGACAAGGAAATCGCAGAAATCAACAAGCTGAAGGAACAGATTGCCGCATTGCTCAAACGCAAACAGGTGGTCGAAACCCTGCAGAGCAACCGTGCCGAAGTCGTGCACCTGCTAGACCAGCTGGTGCGACAGCTTCCAGACGGCATGTACCTGAAATCGATCAAGCAATCAGGCACCAAGGTGTCGATCAGCGGTTTCACACAGTCTCAGGCACGGGTTTCAACGCTGATGCGCAACCTGGAAAGCTCGCAGTACCTGCAGAACGCAAGCCTGGTGGAAATCAAGTCTGTTTCCCAGGGGGGACAGCGCCTTAACGAATTCACAATGAACATCGACGTGACCCGTGCTGCCGCTGAATCCAGCGACAAGAAAGGCGGCAAAAAGGGCTAAACCATGACGCTTGACGAACTCAAGAAACTGGACCCCAACAAGATCGGCAGCTGGCCGATCCTGCCCAAGCTCGGTGTCCTGCTTTTGCTGCTGATCGTTTTGGTCGGCGCCAGCTACTGGTTTGACTGGCAGGACCAGTTGGCCCAGATTGATGATGCCAAAGCCAAGGAAGAGCAGCTGCGCACCACCTTCCTCGACAAGAAAAAACAGGCCATCGACCTGCCGGCCTACCGCAAGCAGCTGGTGGATATCGAATCCCAGTTCGGTGCCCTGCTCAAACAGCTTCCGGGCCGCTCGGAAATGGACGCCCTGCTCACCGACATCAACCAGGCCGGGTTGGGCCGGGGCCTCCAGTTTGAGTTGTTCAAGCCCGCGGCATCCGAGACGCAGGGTGATTTTTACGCCGAGTTGCCGATCACGCTGAAAGTATCCGGCAGTTATCACGACCTTGGAGCTTTCGCCAGCGATATTGGCCGCCTGTCGCGCATCGTCACGCTGAACGACATCTCGCTGAACGCCGGCAAGGATGGACTGACGCTGGACGCGGTTGCCAAGACCTTCCGCTACCTGGATGACAGCGAACTCGCAGCCCAGCGCAAGAGTGCCAAGGGCGGGGCGAAAAAATGAACAGCAAAACCCTGATCATCGCCGTACTCGGCTTCACTGCCCTGCTCGGTGGCTGCAGCAGCGAGGAACACTCGGACCTGCGCCAGTTCGTACGCGAGTCGGACAAACTTCCCGGCGGACGCATTCCACCGCTGCCCGAAGTCAAGCCCTACGAGCCTTTCGCCTACAACGCCTATGAACTCACCGACCCGTTCCGGCCGCGCAAGATCGAGCCTCCGAAGTCGACAGTCAAGGGCGGGCTGCAACCCGACTTCAACCGTCAGCGTGAGGCGCTTGAGGCCTTTCCGCTGGAAAACCTGAAGATGGTCGGCACTTTGCAGCAAAAAGGTCAGACCTTCGCTTTGGTGCGCTCACCGGACAGCGCCCTGTTCAGGGTCAAGGCCGGCAACTACATGGGCCAGAATTTCGGGCGCATCGTGGCCATCAGCGAAACCGATATCAAACTGAAGGAAATCGTTCAAGACAGCGGCGGCAACTGGGAAGAAAAGGAACAGGCGCTGATGCTGCAGGAACAGGGAGGTGGTAAATGATGCACGCTCACAATCTGCTGGTTCGAATGACCCGATGGATCGCTGCGGCGATTCTGGCCATTAGTATGGCACCGGTGCTGGCCCAGAACAGTATCGAGGCTGTCAACGTCACTTCGCAGCCCGGCGGCTCCACTGTGGTTCGCATCACCCTCAAAGGCGCGCCCGCCACGGCACCGGCAAGCTTTGTGGTCAACAATCCCCCTCGTATTGCTTTCGATTTTCCGAACACTGCCAACGGCTCGGGCAAAAACATTCACGATCTCAACGAAGGTGATGTCCGCCGGGTAAATATCGTCCAGGCCGGTGACCGTTCGCGCCTCGTTCTGGAAACCAGTCGCCAGGTCGGCTACGACACCCGGATCGAAGGCAACACCGTCCTGGTCACCCTGGGTGGTTCGGCAACCTCCGCCTCCGCTGCGCCGGCGCCGGCAGCGCAGACCTTCGCACAGGCCCGCCCCAATGACGGGAAACACAGCCTGCGTGACATCGATTTCCGCCGTGGCAAGACCGGTGAAGGCCGCGTTGTTGTTGATCTGTCGGACAACCAAGTCGGCATTGATCTGCGTATCCAGGGGCGCTCGCTGATTGTTGATTTTCTGAATACTTCCGTTCCCAAAAACCTGACGCGACGTCTTGATGTCGTTGATTTCGGCACACCCGTTGACACCATCGAGACATTCGCCCAAGGCAATAGCACACGCATGGTGATCACGCCGCGCGGAGCTTGGGAACATTCTGCCTTCCAGACAGACAACCGTTTCATTCTTGAAGTCAAACGGGTTGCCGACGACGCCAACCGTCTGGTGCAACCCGGCTTCACCGGCGAGAAGCTTTCGCTCAACTTCCAGAACGTTGAAGTGCGCGCGGTGCTGCAGGTCATTGCCGACTTCACCGGACTCAATGTCATCACCAGCGACACCGTCGGTGGCAGTCTGACTCTGCGACTGAAGGACGTGCCCTGGGATCAGGCCCTGGACATCATCCTGCAAAGCAAGGGCCTCGACATGCGCAAGACCGGCAATGTGGTGTGGATTGCCCCCCGTGACGAACTTGCCACACGGGAGAAACTCGCGCTCGAAGCACGCTCTCAAATCGCCGACCTTGAGCCCCTGCGCACCGAAAGCATGCAGGTCAATTATCAGAAGGCTGCGGACTTCCAGTCCCTGCTTTCGGATCCCAAGCAGCGCATTCTTTCCAAGCGCGGCAGCGCGGTGGTCGATGTGCGCACCAACACGGTGTTCGTGCAGGACACGCCCTCCCGGCTTGAGGAGGTGCGCAAGCTGCTGCGCCAAATTGACATACCGGTGCGCCAGGTGATGATCGAGTCGCGGATTGTTGAGGCCAACGACACATTCAGCCGAAACCTTGGCGCGCGTCTGGGCTTCAATGACACAACCGGCCAGGGCTTCCGCGTGGGCAGCGGCAATGGCGTGAACGCAAACGTACTTGGCGGTTCCCTCGCCAACAGCGCTTTCCGCACCAACCAGACAACCGCTGCCACGACTTTCAACGACAGTCTGATGGTCAACCTGCCGTCCCAGGGTCTCTCCGGCGCCAACCCTGGCGTGTTCTCATTCCTGCTGTTCAACGACAGAAGCACCAAGTTCCTCAACCTGGAACTGTCGGCACTGCAGGCTGACGGCAAGGGCAAGATCATCTCCAGCCCGCGCGTGATCACCGCCGACAAGATCGAGGCCACCATCGAGCAGGGCACGGAAATCCCCTACCAGCAGGCCACATCCAGCGGAGCAACCAGCGTGTCCTTCCGCAAGGCGACCCTGTCGCTGAAGGTCAAGCCGCAAATCACGCCGGACGACAACGTGATCATGACGCTGCGCGTTAACAAGGACAGTGTCGGCCAGAACACGCTGTCGGGCCCGTCGATCGACACCAAGCAGGTCGCAACCGAAGTGCTGGTGGAAAACGGCGGCACGGTGGTGATCGGCGGCATCTACACCCAGGACGAGCGCTCGACCACGACCAAGATACCGGTGCTTGGCGATCTGCCCTACATCGGCTTCATGTTCAAGAACAACCAGCGGGTTGACGACCGTCGCGAACTGCTGATCTTCATATCGCCGCGGATCATCAAGGACGGTGCATCGCTGCGCTGATTCCCCGCCTGGCGAACAAGGCGGCGCATGCGCCGCCTTTTTTGTTGTTTGCAGATGGTGCTGACGAAGGTTCGGCTAGAATCTGCGGATGCATGCCGCAGTGGACACAATATGAATCCCGATCCCGGCAGGAATGACCGGATATTCCTGGTTGGCCTGATGGGTGCAGGCAAGACTTCCGTGGGCAAGATGCTTGCACGTCGCCTGCAAAAAGAATTCCTGGACGCCGATGCCGAGGTGGAACTGTCGACGGGCGTAAAAATACCGGTGATCTTCGAAATTGAAGGTGAATCCGGGTTCAGGGCACGTGAAGAAAAAATGATTGCTCTTCTGACTGGGCGTCCCGGCGTCGTGCTGGCCACCGGCGGTGGTGCCGTGCTTTCCGCTGACAACCGAAGATTGCTTCGTTCGCGTGGCCGGGTCATTTATCTGCGCGCGACTCCCGAGGATCTGTGGCGCAGAACGCGACGCGACCGCAATCGTCCGCTGCTGCAAACCGCTGATCCGCTGTCACGCCTGCGCGATCTGCATCAGCAGCGCGATCCGCTGTACCGCGAAGTGGCCGAACTGATCGTGGATACCGGCTCGCAAAGCATCTCGGCGCTGACTACGCAGATTCTTCAGCGGCTTGATGAATTCGATGTCACCCGCGCCGCAGCAGCCACACATCCGGAATCCTGATGCCCGCCCACGCCACACTTGAAGTCCGTCTCGAAGAGCGCAGCTATCCGATTCACATCGGCCCGGGGCTGCTCACAAGAGTCGACCTTATCGCTGGGCACTTGCCTCAGAAAAAAGCCGTCATCGTCACCAACACCACCGTGGCGCCGCTGTACCTCGAAGTACTGCGCAAAAGCCTTGCCCGTGAAGGAATTGAAAATGAAGTGGTGATCTTGCCGGACGGTGAAGATCACAAGGACTGGCAGACGCTGAACCGCATCTTCGATGCCTTGCTTGCCCGCAACGCCGAACGCAAGACGGCGCTGGTAGCTCTCGGTGGCGGCGTGATCGGTGACATGACCGGATTCGCCGCAGCAACCTATCAGCGCGGTGTACCTTTTGTGCAGATTCCGACCACGCTCCTGTCCCAGGTTGATTCATCAGTCGGCGGCAAGACCGCGATCAACCACCCGCTCGGCAAGAACATGATTGGCGCGTTTTACCAGCCTCGGGTGGTCATTGCAGATACCGACACGCTGAAGACACTTCCTGCGCGTGAACTCTCCGCCGGTCTGGCCGAGGTCATCAAGTACGGGCTGATCGGTGATGCGTCGTTCTTCGAATGGCTTGAAGTCAACATTGACCGCCTGCTTGCCGGGGAGCCGGAGGCGCTGACCCACGCCATTGAGCAATCCTGCCGCAACAAGGCCGTGGTGGTCACCGCGGATGAACGCGAGCAGGGTGTGCGTGCGCACCTGAACTTCGGCCATACCTTCGGCCACGCCATCGAAGCCGGTCTGGGTTTCGGTGTCTGGTTGCACGGTGAAGCCGTGGCGGCAGGCATGGCCATTGCAGCGCTTGTTTCGCGCCGCATGGGGCTGATTGATCAACAACTGGTCAATCGCACGCTGTCGCTGCTCGGGCGAGCGCAACTGCCGGTGCATGGCCCTGCACTGGGTGCCGAACGCTACCTTCAACTGATGGGCCACGACAAAAAAGTGGAAGGCGGCAAGACCCGCTTCGTGCTGCTGCGCGGACTGGGTGAAGCCTTTGTCACCGCGGATGTGCCGCGGGAAATACTGCAACTGGTACTGGAAGGCGAGGGTGTCGATGCGACCTGAACTTGCTTCGTATGCCGCCAGCACGGAGACAAGCCGCGGCCGTCGCTTCAAGGAAGCCCCTCCGCGCGGCCGCAGTGAATACCAGCGCGACCGTGATCGCATCATCCACTCCACTGCATTTCGCCGCCTCGAATACAAGACCCAGGTTTTCGTCAACCACGAAGGTGATCTGTTCCGCACGCGACTCACACACAGCCTCGAGGTGGCGCAGATCGGGCGCTCCGTCGCCCGTCATCTCGCACTGGATGAAGACTTGACTGAAGCGATTACGCTTGCCCATGATCTCGGTCACACCCCCTTCGGCCACACCGGTCAGGATGCGCTGAATGCCTGCATGAAGCCCCATGGCGGCTTCGAGCACAACCTGCAATCGCTGCGGGTGGTTGACGTGCTGGAACAGCGTTACGGTGCCTTCGACGGACTGAACCTGACCTTCGAAACCCGCGAAGGCGTGCTCAAGCACTGTTCGCTGAAAAACGCGCGACAGCTCGGTGACGTCGGCGAGCGTTTCATCCGCAAACAAAGGCCCAGCCTCGAAGCTCAGATCGCCAATTTGGCTGATGAAATCGCCTACAACAATCATGATGTCGATGACGGCCTGCGCTCGGGATTGCTGCAGATGGACCAGCTGTCGGAAGTTGCCATCTTCCGCCGCCACATGCGCGCCGCGCTGAAGGAGTTTCCGCACATCGACGGCCGGCGCCTTGTCCACGAAACCGTGCGCAGGATGATCGATACCCTGGTCACCGATCTGGTCCGCCAGAGCAAGGCCTGCATACGCGACGCGGGCCCGCAGACTCTGGATGACGTGCGCCGGGCGCCGCAAATGATCCGTTTTTCGGAACGCATCCGCCTTGAACAGGCCGAGCTGAAGCGTTTTCTGCACACCAATCTCTACCGTCATTACCGCGTGTGCAGGATGAGCACCAAAGCCCGACGCATTGTTTCCGACCTGTTCCAAGCCTTTTTCGCCGAGCCACAGCTGCTGCCGCCGGAATTCCAGGCTCGCGCCCGTGAAGACACGCCGCGCGCCATTGCCGACTACATTGCCGGCATGACTGACCGTTACGCCATCGTCGAGCACCGACGCCTTTTTGCTATCGACGTCAGCTGAGATTTTCTCGCGGCGCAACAGCGCCAAGCTGTTGAACCAACCCTTTGATGGCGATACACTTATCGGGTTTCACTCCGTTTTTTGCGTTTTCATGGTCATGGCCTGCGGCATCGCAGCAATTTGTGCTGTAACCCATTGATTTTAAACGTGTTTTAACGAGGCCCTCGATGTCCCATCCGAACCTGCCCCCAGCCCAAGGTCTTTACGACAGTGCCAACGAACACGACGCCTGCGGCGTCGGCTTTGTGGCGAACATCAAGGGCAAAAAAAGCCACGACATCGTTGACCAGGGTCTGACCATCCTGTGCAACCTGACCCATCGCGGCGCGGTGGGCGCCGACCCCAAGGCTTCGGATGGTGCCGGCATCCTGATCCAGATTCCCGACGCGTTTTTCCGTGAGGAAATGGCCAAGCAGGGCGTCAAGCTGCCACCGGTCGGCCAGTACGGCATCGGCATGGTGTTCCTGCCCCGCGAGCCAGCTTCGCGTCTGGCCTGCGAGGAGGAAATCGAACGCGCGATCAAGGACGAAGGGCAGACCCTGCTCGGCTGGCGCGACGTTCCGGTCGATAGTGAAGATCTCGGCGAATCGGTGAAAAAAGTCGAACCCGCGATTCGCCAGGTATTTATCGGCCGCAGCTCCGAAATCCGTGTCACCGATGCCCTTGAGCGCAAGTTATATGTGATCCGCAAGAGCGCCGGGCATGCCATCCGCGCCCTTCACCTCGCCCACGGCACCGAATTTTTTGTGCCCTCAATGTCGGCGCGTACCATCGTCTACAAGGGCATGCTGCTGCCCTCCCAGGTCGGCACCTATTACAAGGACCTGCAGGACCCGCGCGTGGTGTCGGCGCTGGCGCTGGTGCACCAGCGCTTCTCGACCAATACCTTCCCGACCTGGGACCTTGCGCATCCCTTCCGCATGATCGCGCACAATGGTGAAATCAACACTGTGCGCGGCAATGTCAACTGGGTGCGCGCGCGCCAGGGTGCGATCTCCAGCCCGGTGCTTGGCGACGACCTCGAAAAACTGTGGCCGCTGATTTACCCCGGCCAGTCCGACTCTGCGTCCTTTGACAACGCGCTCGAACTGCTGGTGATGGGCGGCTACTCGATCGCGCACGCGATGATGATGATGATTCCGGAGGCGTGGGAAGGCCACACGCTGATGGACGCCAACCGCCGTGCCTTCTACGAATACCACGCAGCGATGATGGAACCGTGGGACGGCCCCGCGGCGATCGCCTTCAGCGACGGACGTCAGATCGGCGCCACTCTCGACCGCAACGGCCTGCGCCCGGCCCGCTACATTGTCACTGACGACGACCTGGTGATCATGGGCTCGGAATGCGGCTGCCTGCAGATCCCCGAAGAGAAGATCGTCAAGAAGTGGCGCCTGCAGCCGGGCAAGATGTTCCTGGTTGACTTGGAGAAAGGCCGCATCATCGACGACGAGGAGCTCAAAGAATCGCTGTCCTCGAGCAAACCCTATGCCGAGTGGATCGAGCGCATCCGTGTCAAGCTCGACGACGTCGAAAGCCAGAGAAAAACCCCGGAACGCAGCAATGTGCCGCTGATCGACCGTCAGCAGGCCTTTGGCTACACCCAGGAAGACCTCAAGTTCCTGCTTGCGCCTATGGCGGCCAATGGCGAAGAACCGGTGGGCTCGATGGGCAACGACTCTCCGCTGGCTGTTCTCTCCGCCAAGAACAAGAACCTCTATCAATATTTCAAGCAGCTCTTCGCCCAGGTCACCAATCCGCCGATCGATCCGATCCGCGAGGAGATGGTGACCTCGCTGGTGTCGTTCATCGGACCAAAACCGAATCTGCTCGGCATTGACGAAATGAACCCACCGATCCGCCTCGAAGTCAGCCAGCCGGTGCTTGATTTCTACGAGATGGAAAAGATCCGCAACATCGAGCACTACACCGACGGCAAGTTCAAAGCCTTCGAGCTCGACATCACCTATCCGGTGAGCTGGGGCAAGGAGGCTATCGAAGCAAGGCTCGCCAGCCTCGCCTCGCAAGCCGAGGACGCCGTACGCAGCGGCTACTCGATCGTCATTGTCTCCGACCGCCATGTCGGTCGCGACCATGTCGCGATCCCTGCGCTGCTCGCGTTGTCCACCGTCCACCATCACCTTGTCGACAAGGGGCTGCGTACCAGCGCCGGCCTGGTTGTCGAGACCGGCTCGGCGCGTGAAGTACATCATTTCGCTCTGCTCGGTGGCTACGGCGCCGAAGCCGTACATCCCTACCTGGCCCTGGAAACAGCGATGCAGCTGTCGCCGGAAGATCCGGAAAAGGCGGTCAAATACCTGGTCAAGGCCATCGGCAAGGGCTTGCGCAAGGTGATGTCCAAGATGGGCATATCCACTTACATGTCGTACACGGGCGCACAGATTTTCGAGGCTATCGGCCTGTCAAGTCCGCTGATAGACAAATATTTCGCGGGCACTGCGTCCAATGTCGGCGGCATCGGCGTGTTCGAAGTCGCGGAGGAAGCCATTCGCACCCATCGCAGCGCCTTTGGCAACGACCCCGTTCTCGCCGGCGCACTCGATACCGGCGGTGAATACGCCTGGCGCGTACGCGGCGAGGAGCACATGTGGACACCGGACGCGATTGCCAAACTGCAACACGCAACGCGAGCCAACAACGCGGCAACCTATCTCGAATACGCGCAGATCATCAATGACCAGTCGAAGCGGCACATGACCTTTCGCGGGCTGTTCGAATTCCGCCTCGACCGCTGCACCCCGGTGCCGATCGAGGAGGTAGAACCGGCGGCTGAAATCGTCAAGCGTTTTTCCACCGGTGCGATGTCACTGGGCTCGATCTCCACGGAGGCGCACACCACTCTTGCGATCGCGATGAACCGCATCGGCGGCAAATCGAACACCGGCGAGGGCGGTGAAGACCGCCGCCGTTTTGCCCCGATCAAGGCCGGTGAGACGCTGATGTCCCGCCTCGGCCAGGGCCGCGTCGAAACTGACTTCGACTTGAAGGCCGGCGATTCGCTGAAATCAAAAATCAAACAGGTGGCCTCGGGCCGCTTCGGCGTCACTGCGGAATACCTCGCCAGTGCCGAGCAGATACAGATCAAGATGGCACAGGGTGCCAAGCCCGGCGAAGGCGGCCAGCTTCCCGGTAAAAAAGTGTCGGAATACATTGCCGAGCTGCGCTGCTCGACACCCGGCGTCGAACTGATTTCACCGCCGCCGCACCATGACATCTACTCGATTGAAGACCTGGCACAGCTGATCCACGACCTGAAGAACAGCAACACCGCGGCTTCGATCAGCGTCAAGCTGGTGTCCGAGGTCGGCGTCGGCACAGTGGCCGCAGGTGTGGCCAAGGCCAAAGCCGACCACGTCACCATCTCCGGCCACGATGGCGGCACCGGAGCCAGTCCATGGTCGTCGATCAAACATGCCGGAACGCCGTGGGAACTTGGCCTCGCTGAAACCCAGCAGACGCTGGTGCTGAACCGCCTGCGCAGCCGCATCGCGGTGCAGGTTGATGGCCAGCTGAAAACCGGCCGAGACGTTGTCATTGGTGCGCTGCTCGGTGCCGACGAGTTCGGTTTTGCCACAGCACCGCTGGTGGTCCAGGGCTGCATCATGATGCGCAAATGCCACCTCAACACCTGTCCGGTCGGAGTCGCCACCCAGGATCCGGTGCTGCGCAAGAAGTTTTCTGGCAAGCCGGAACACGTCATCAACTACTTCTTCTTCGTCGCCGAGGAAATCCGCGCGCTGATGGCGCAATTCGGCATCCGCAGATTCAACGACCTGATCGGTCGCGCCGACCTGCTCGACACCCGCAAGGGCATCGAGCACTGGAAAGCGCGCGGCCTCGACTTCAGCCGCATCTTCCACCAGCCGCAGGTTGGTCCGGAAGTCGCTCAGCGCCACATCGAAAGCCAGGATCACGGCCTCGACAAGGCGCTCGATCATCGTCTGATCGAACTCGCTAAACCGGCGCTGGAGCGCGGTGAAAAAATCAGCATCGACATGCCGATTCGCAACATCAACCGCACCGTCGGCACCATGCTCTCCGGCGAGGTCGCCAGGCGCTATGGTCACGATGGACTGCCCGACGACACCATCCGCGCCACCTTTGCCGGTTCTGCCGGACAGAGTCTGGGCGCCTTCCTGTCGCGCGGCATCACGCTCAACCTGATCGGCGATACCAACGACTACTGCGGCAAGGGCCTTTCGGGCGGCCGCATCACGGTGCAGCCATCACCGAAATTCCGCGGTGATGCCGGGCAGAACATCATCACCGGCAACGCCGTGCTCTATGGCGCGATTGCCGGTGAAGCCTATTTCCGCGGCGTGGCCGGCGAGCGCTTCGCCGTGCGCAACTCCGGTGCCAGTACCGTGGTTGAAGGTACCGGCGACCACGGCTGTGAGTATATGACCGGGGGTACCGTGGTTGTACTCGGGCAGACGGGTCGCAACTTCGCGGCCGGCATGTCCGGCGGCATCGCCTATGTCTACGACGAAGACGGCAGCTTCAAGTCCTACTGCAACACTTCGATGGTGCAGCTTGAACCTCTGCTGACTGAATCGGAACAGGAAGCCAAGGTGCCGCGTGACATCTGGCACCGGGGCGAAACCGACGAAATCGCCGCGAAGCGCCTGATCGAAAACCACGCACGCCTCACCGGCAGCGTCCGTGCCCAGCAGATCATCGCCAACTGGGCCGCGGCGCGCGGCAAGTTCGTCAAGGTATTCCCCAACGAATATCGCCGCGCGCTGAGTGAGCTCGCGGTCAAGGGCAAGAAGATTGCCGCATAATTTTGTTATAGATGATTAAAACGGCTCAGCACTGACCAGGGGCGCACACGATGGGCAAAGTCACGGGATTCATGGAATACACGCGGCTGCACGAGGCTGCGGAACAACCGCAGGAACGGCTCAAGCACTGGCGCGAATTCGTCGGCCACCTGAGCGACCAGGATGCCGGCACCCAGGGTGCACGCTGCATGGACTGCGGCACGCCGTTCTGCATGAGCGGCTGCCCGGTCAACAACATCATCCCGGACTGGAATGACCTCGTGTTCAAGCAGGACTGGCAAAGCGCCATCGACACCCTGCATTCGACCAACAATTTCCCGGAATTCACCGGTCGTGTATGCCCGGCGCCCTGCGAAGCTGCCTGCACGCTGAACATCAACAACGATCCGGTCGGCATCAAATCGATTGAACACGCGATCATCGACAGGGCCTGGCAGTCGGGTTGGGTGAAACCGCAACCGGCCGCGACAAAAACCGGCAAACGTGTGGCGGTGATCGGTTCCGGCCCCGCAGGCCTCGCCTGCGCGCAGCAACTGGCGCGCGCCGGCCATGATGTCGTGGTGTTCGAGAAGGCCGATCGTATCGGCGGCCTGCTGCGCTACGGTATTCCCGATTTCAAGATGGAAAAGCACCTGATCGACCGCCGGGCCGAACAAATGCGCGCCGAGGGTGTTGAATTCCGCACCGGCCAGCATGTCGGCAAGGACATTGCAATGAATAAAATCGTCGACGAATTCGACGCCGTGGTAATGACCGGTGGTGCCGAACAGCCGCGTGATCTGCCGGTGCCTGGCCGCGAACTCGCAGGCGTTCATTTCGCGATGGATTTCCTGCCGCAGCAGAACAAGGTGGTTGCCGGCGACAAGATCGACGGCCAGCTCAAGGCCACCGGCAAACACGTCATCGTCATCGGTGGCGGTGACACCGGTTCCGACTGCGTCGGCACCTCCAACCGTCACGGCGCGGCCTCGATCACCCAGTTCGAACTGCTGCCGCAGCCCCCCGCGCAGGAAAACAAGCCTATGGTCTGGCCGTACTGGCCGGTGAAGCTGCGCACTTCCAGCTCGCACGAGGAAGGCTGCCAGCGCGACTGGTCGGTGGCCACCAAACGTTTCGAAGGCAAGAACGGCAAGGTCGAGAAACTGATTGCCGCCCGCGTCGAATGGAAGGACGGCAAGATGCAGGAAGTACCGGGCTCCGAATTCACGCTCAAGGCCGACCTGGTGCTGCTGGCGATGGGCTTTGTCGGTCCGCTTCCGGCCGGTCTGCTCGAACAGGCTGGCGTCGAGAAAGACAGCCGCGGCAACGTCAAGGCCGACACCGAAAACTACAAGACCTCGGTGGCCAAGGTCTTCGCCGCCGGCGACATGCGCCGCGGCCAGTCGCTGGTGGTATGGGCGATTCGCGAAGGACGCCAGTGCGCCCGCGCGGTCGATGAATTCCTGACGGGATCGAGCGAGCTGCCGCGCTGATGTCGGCGTTGCAGAACGACACGTTCATCCGCGCGCTGCTGCGCCAGCCGGTGCCGTACACCCCCGTCTGGATCATGCGCCAGGCGGGCCGCTACCTGCCCGAGTACAACGCCACGCGCAAACGTGCCGGCAGCTTTCTTGGCCTTGCCAAGAACCCGGACTACGCCACCGAAGTCACGCTGCAACCGCTGGCGCGGTTTCCGCTGGATGCGGCAATCCTCTTCTCCGACATCCTCACCGTGCCCGACGCAATGGGCCTCGGCCTGTATTTCGCCGAAGGCGAGGGGCCTAAATTCGAACGCCCGCTGCGCGACGAAGCTGCTATCCGTGCGCTGCGCGTACCCGATCCGCGTGAATCACTCGGTTATGTGCTCGACGCAGTAAAACAGATTCGCAGCGCGCTCAACGGCAAGGTGCCGCTGATCGGCTTTTCGGGCAGCCCGTACACACTGGCCTGTTATATGGTCGAGGGTGGCGGCAGCGATGATTTCCGCACCATCAAAACCCTGCTCTACTCACGGCCCGAACTGCTGCACCACATCCTCGACATCAATGCGCAGGCGGTGATCGCCTATCTCAATGCGCAGATTGAAGCCGGCGCACAGGCGGTGATGGTGTTCGATACCTGGGGTGGCTCACTGCCGGCAGCGGCCTATCGCGAATTCTCGCTGGCCTATATGCAGCGTGTCATCGCCGGCCTGCATCGCGAGTGGAACGGCCAGACCGTACCCAGCATCGTGTTCACCAAGGGTGGCGGCCTGTGGCTGGAAGACATCGCAGCCATCGGCAGCAATGCCGTCGGCCTCGACTGGACCGTGGATATCGGCGAAGCACGCCGCCGCATTGGTGACAAAGTCGCGCTGCAGGGCAATCTTGATCCGATGGTGCTGTTCAGCCCGCCGGCGGCTATCGCCGGTCAGGTCGGTCGCGTACTCGATGCCTATGGCAGCGGCAGCGGACATGTCTTCAACCTCGGACACGGCATTTCACAGTTCACCCCCCCCGAACATGTCGCGGCGCTGGTCGAAGCCGTACACAGCCACAGTCGCCGCTATCATTAACAGCCGGATTGGCAGCTTGGCGCCGCGACTTCGGTAAAAATCTTATACACAGCAAGGGCTTAGCGACGATGGCCTGGCCCAAGTCCGAGCACGGTCGATATCGTTTACTAACACCTTGTTTTTAAACAACTATTTTTATTGCCCCTACTGGGATTGGCGGAGAAACAGGCCCAATCCTTACCTGCCGATGAAACTTGCGCCATTCATCAACAGTGTTTTCCACAGGCCTGAGACGCAAAAAATCATGCTGGCTAAACCACTTGGCGGTTGTTTCGAGAAAGCCGCACAGGTTTCGCCGCTAACTGTGATCCCGGTGTGAGCCTGCTGATCCGCGTCGCCCTTGACGTTCCGCTGCCGCAACTCTTTGATTATCGCTGCAGCGATGCGGCGGCCGTGGTGGGGGCGCGTGTGCTGGTACCTTTCGGGCGCCGGCGGATGATCGGCGTGATAGTCGAGCGGCCACAACTGAGCGATGTCGCCGAAAACAAGCTGAAACTGGCGCAACGCGTACTCGACCGTGAAGCCCTGCTCGACCACGACACACTGCGCCTGCTGCACTTTGCCGCCGAGTACTATGCCTATCCGCTGGGTGCCGTGGTGATGACCGCGCTGCCCGCGGCACTGCGCCGCGTGCCCAAGCGCGATCCGCCGCCGCAAGGCTGGACATTGAGCCCCGAAGGCCAGACCGTCAGCGCTGATCAACTGCCGCCACGTGCATACGCGCAGCAGCGTTTGCTCGAACTGCTGCGAACTTCAGGCACGCTGGCCCATGCCGAAGCCACGGCAACACCGGCCCTGCGCAAGGCGCTGCGCGCGTTCTGCGATGCCGGCTGGGTCATCACCTGCGAAAAAACAAACCCCGCCGCACCGGCGGCGGCTGCAATCAAAGCGGATGCTGCTCCAGCGCTGAATGCAGAACAATCAGCCGCCGTCACCGAAACCATCGCCGCCTTCGGCCGTTTCCAACCGCTGCTGCTGCGCGGCCTCACCGGCAGCGGCAAGACCGAGGTCTATCTGCACGCAGCGGCTGCGGCGCTGGAGCAGGGCCTGCAGGTGCTGCTGCTGGTGCCGGAAATCGCGCTGACGCCACAACTCGAAATCCTGGTACGTGCGCGTTTTCCCGGAATCGGACTGGCCACGCTGCACAGTAATCTCGCCGAAGGTGAACGTGCGCAGCGCTGGCAGGCAGCGCGCGAGGGCCGCGCGCGCATCGTGCTCGGCACCCGGCTCTCGGTATTTGTCCCCTTGCCGCAGCTGGGCCTGATCGTGGTCGATGAGGAACACGACGGCTCCTTCAAGCAGGGCGAGGGCTTCCGTTATTCGGCCCGCGACCTCGCGGTGGTCCGCGCCAGCCAGCGCGGGATTCCGGTGCTGCTTGGCTCGGCAACACCGTCGCTCGAAAGCTGGCGCAACGCCACCGAAGGCCGCTACCGCCTGCTCGAGCTGCGCAACCGCATCAATGCCGCGCCGCCACGCATCGACTATATCGACCTGCGCCAGCAGAAATCCGAAGACGGCCTTTCGGCGCCGCTGCTCGCCGCACTCAGCCAGCGCCTGGCCGCCGGCGAACAAAGCCTGGTGTTCATCAATCGCCGCGGCTACGCGCCGGTGCTGACCTGCGGCAGCTGCGGCTGGATGTCGGATTGCCCGCGCTGTTCAGCGCGCCTGGTCCTGCACCTGCGTGAACGCCGGCTGCGCTGCCATCACTGCGGTCACGATCGTGCGGTGCCGACAACCTGCCCGGATTGCGGCGATGCCGACCTCGCGCCGCTGGGGCAGGGCACACAGCGGGTCGAGGCCGCGCTGGTGCAAAGGTTTCCGAAAGCACGCATCCTGCGCATCGATCGCGACTCGACACGTGCGAAACAGGCCTGGACTGAAATGCGCGACCGCATCCAGGAGCGCGACGTCGACATCCTGGTCGGCACCCAGATCCTCGCCAAGGGCCACGATTTCCCGCACCTGAATCTGGTCGGCATCCTCAATGCCGACAGCATGCTCTACAGTAGCGATTTCCGCGCCGCCGAAAGGCTGTATGCCCTGCTCACCCAGGTTGCCGGCCGTGCCGGACGCGGCGCTACCCGAGGCCAGGTGCTGGTGCAGACCCAGTTCCCGGATCACCCGCTGTACCAGGCATTGCAGGCCCAGGATTTCGCCGCCTATGCACAGGCCCAGCTTGATGAACGGCGCAGCGCCGGGTTCCCGCCCTATGTACATCAGGCACTGTTGCGTGCCGAAGCCGCAAAAATCGACACCGCGCTCGATTTCCTCGCCGCGGCGACACGAGCTGCCACGCCCCATGCCGACGGCATCACGCTCTACGATCCGGTACCAGCTGGCATGATGCGCCGCGCCGGCCGCGAGCGTGCGCAACTGCTGGTGCAATGCACATCACGCGCGAGACTGCGCGAATTCCTCGGCCACTGGCAGCAGGCATTGGCCGCCAGCAGCACCAGGGCGCGCTGGGCGCTGGATGTCGACCCACAGGATTTCTGATTAAAAACAGCAGCTTGCCATGTTAAACTGCGCGCCCCTGCAGCCTCGGCAATGATGCCTGGCGCAACACCGGCAGCATGGCCTGCCCACACTTCAAGAACCTGACATGACCACCGCGCCCGCCGACGCCCGCACCCTGCTCGTTGGCCTGATTGAACAAGCCCTTGCCGGCATCGTTCCTGCCGGCACCAGTGCAGGCATCCAGCTAGAACGCCCGAAGCAGGCCCAGCACGGCGATTTCGCCTGCAACATCGCGATGCAACTGGCGAAGCAACTGCGCAGCAATCCACGCGCGATCGCACAGCAGATCATCGCCGCGCTGCCAGCCTCACCCGATCTCGAGAAAGCCGAGATCGCCGGTGCCGGCTTCATCAACTTTTTCCTGGCCCAAAATTACAAGCAGCGCGTGGTATCGCGCGTACTCACCGCGGGTGATGCCTACGGCCGCGGCGCCCTGGGCGCGGGACGCCGCATCCAGGTTGAGTTTGTCTCCGCCAATCCCACCGGCCCGCTGCATGTCGGCCACGGCCGCGGCGCGGCCTATGGCGCCAGCCTCGCAGCGATTCTTGCCGCCGCGGGCTTCGACGTACAGCGCGAGTTCTACGTCAACGATGCCGGCCGGCAGATGGACATCCTGCTGGTCTCGGTATGGATGCGTTATCTCGAAGCCGCAGGTGTCAATGTCAGCTTTCCGCCCAACGCTTATCAGGGCGAGTATGTGCGCCAGCGTGCCGCCGAGCTGCGTGCCGCACAGGGCGCAGCACTGGAACGTGATGTCGCCGCCGTCGAACGGAATCTGCCACAGGCGCGTGGCAACGAAAGCACCGAAGAAATTGATGCGCTGCATGAAGCACGGATGGACGTGCTGATCGCCAACATGAAGGCGCTGCTGGGTGATGCCTTTGCACAGATGTTTGCCCGCGTGCTCGAAAGCCAGCTTGCCGAGTGCCGCGACGTGCTGGAGCGTTTTGGTGTGGGCTTTGACCGCTGGTATTCCGAGCAATCGCTGCATACCGACGGCAAGGTCGCAGCGACGCTGGAACAACTGCAGGCCGCGGGACATCTGTATCAAAAGGATGGCGCCACCTGGTTCCGCAGCACCGATTTCGGCGATGACAAGGATCGCGTGGTCCGCCGCGACAACGGCCTCTACACCTATTTCGCCTCTGACATCGCCTACCATGCCGACAAGCTTGCCCGCGGCTTCGAGCAGATCATCGATGTCTGGGGTGCCGATCACCACGGCTACATTCCGCGGGTCAGGGCCGCGATCACCGCACTCGGCGGAGACGCGGCGAAGCTGACCGTGCCGCTGATCCAGCTCGTCGCGCTGTTCCGCGACGGCGAGCCGGTACGCATGGGCAAACGCAGCGGCAATTACGTGACGCTGGAAGAACTCTATGGCGACGTCGGCGTAGATGCCGCGCGTTTTTTCTACGTGCTGCGCAAAAGCGACCAGCATTTCGACTTTGACCTTGATCTCGCCAAGTCGCAGAGCAACGACAACCCGGTGTATTACATCCAGTACGCCCATGCCCGGGTGTGCAGCGTGCTCGCACAATGGAATGGCGACACCGCTACGCTGCGCGATGCCGACACCTCGGCGCTGCAGTCGGCGCATGAAGCAACGCTGCTCAAGCGGCTGACGGAATACCCGGAAGTGGTCGAAGGCGCGGCGCGTGACCTGGCGCCACACAACATCGCGTTTTTCCTGAAGGAATTCGCAGGCGAATTCCACAGCTACTACAATGCCGAGCGTTTTTTGCTCGAGGATGAAGCTCTGACCCGGGCTCGACTCGCGCTGGCCCTCGCGGTCAGCCAGACACTGAAGAATGGCCTTGCCCTGCTGGGTGTGGGCGCACCGGAAAAAATGTAAGATGGCCGCCGTGAGCAGAGACTATAAAAATCATGACCGCAAACCCGCAGCACGGGGTGGCGGTTCGATGTTCATCGGCATCCTGATCGGCCTGGTGCTCGGTCTGGGCATCGCGCTCGGCGTGGCCTGGTACATCTACAAGGCGCCCAGCCCCTTCCAGCAAAAGGAAAAACCGGTGGCCGGCAAGGCCGAAGGCAAGGCGGCAGAAAAGGGCGACAAAGGTGACAAGAGTGACAAAGGCGGCGAGGCCAAGCCGCGCTTCGATTTCTACAAGATCCTGCCCGGCGTTGAAGAACCGGCGACCGACCAGCAGCTGCGCGACGCCAAGGGCGGCAGCACCGCGGCCAAGGAATCGTTTTACCTGCAGGCCGGCGCTTTCCAGAACGCGCCAGATGCGGACAACCTGAAGGCACGACTGGCGCTGCTCGGCGTGCAGGCCTCGATCCAGACCACAACGCTGCCCGAGCGCGGCGTCTGGCACCGGGTCCGCCTGGGTCCGTACACCGGAGTCGAGGAACTGAACAAGGCGCGCGACACTCTTAAGAGCAACGGTATCGACACCACGCTGATCAAGGTCCGTGATGCTGACAAATAAGACCGACAAATAACCCGCTCGGAGAAATTTCATGCGTTTCACCGCCGTCATCGGCCAGCTGCTGCTGGCCGCAAGCCTCACCTTCGGATTTACCCTTCCCGCCCAGGCCCAGCTCACTGCCGGCAAGGAATACCAGCTGGTCAAGCCGCCGCAGCCCACCGACAGTGGCAACAAGATCGAAGTGCTGGAATTCTTCTGGTACGGCTGCCCGCACTGCGCCAACCTGCAGCCCTTCCTTGAAGGCTGGCTGAAGCGCAAGCCCGCAGATGTCGAGTTCAAGCATGTACCGGCGGTGTTCCAGGATTCCTGGGTGCCGCTGACCCGCGCCTACTACACCATCGAGACGATGGGGCTCACCGACAAGCTGCACCAGGAGCTGTTCAACGCCATCCACAAACAGAAGGCCAGCCTGCGCGACGCCAATGCGATCATCGACTGGGCCGCCGGCAAGGGCGTGGACCGCAAGAAATTCACCGATACCTACAATTCCTTCGGCATCAACGGCCGCCTGCAGCGTTCTATCGACCTCACCCGCAAGTACGACATCCCGGGCACCCCGGCCATTGCCATCGATGGCAAATACGTCACCGCACCATCGATGGTGCTCAAGGGCGACCGTGTCATCGACTACGACCGCTTTTTCCAGGTGGTCGACGCGTTGATTGCCGAAGCGCGCAAAAGCAAGGCCAAATAAGCCATGACGCGCGCACTGGCTTCAGGCCTCGTGCGTTTCTGCTGCGTGCTGGCGTTGCTGCTGCTCGGCAGCGGATTTGCAGCAGCCCAGCCGGCCACGCCCTACATCGTTCGCGCCGAGATCGACTACCGTGTGATCCCCGCGCAGCCGACCGACCCCAGGGGTCCGGTCGAAGTCATCGATTTTTTCTGGTACGGCTGCCCCTACTGTTACCGCCTGCAACCGGCACTCGAACGCTGGATCCGCGGCAAACCGGCTGATGTCGTGGTGCGTCGCATTCCGGTGATCCTGCGTGACAACTGGGCGCCGCATGCGCGCATCTACTACACCCTCGAGGCGCTGGGCGAGGCCGAACGCCTGCACCAGCAGGTCTATCACGGCTATCACGTCGAGGAGCTGTTCATGAGCCGCCCCGAGGTGATGTCGGACTGGGCAGTACGCCACGGTATCGCGCGTGAACGCTGGGACGCCGCCTATCAGTCGGCCGAAGTCATGCGCAAGGTGGCGGAAGCCGCAAGGCTCACCCGCGTCTACGATGTCACCGGCACACCGACGCTGGTCGTCGATGGCCGTTACCTGACCTCGGGCAACATGGCCGAGACCCTCGACGGCCTGATTCCGATCGTCAACGGCCTGGTTGCACGGGTGCGGGCGATCCGCTGAGCGAAAGCTCGCCGCATGGACATCGGCCAGCGCCAGACCGTTGTCATCACCGGAGCTTCCGGCGGACTTGGCGCAGCAATCGCTCGCCGTTATGCCGCTGACGGTGCCGCGGTAGGCCTGATTGCACGCCGCAGCAGTGAATTGCAGGCGCTCGCCGCAGAACACCCGGCGCAGTACCGGCTGCAGGCCGCCGATGTCCGCGACTCGGCAACGATGCGCGCCGCGGCCGAAGCACTCGCCGCCACACAGGGGCTGCCTGACATCGTCATCGCCAATGCGGGCGTCAGTATCGGGACTCTGACCGAGGCGCCCGAGGACGAGCAGGCTTTCCGCGACGTGTTCGAGATCAACGTCATCGGCATGATGAACACCTTCCAGCCTTACGCAGCCGCAATGCGTGCACGCGGCCACGGCGTGCTGGTGGGCATTGCCAGTGTCGCCGGCTATCGCGGGCTGCCCGGCTCCGGAGCCTACTCGTCATCGAAGGCCGCGGTAATCAGTTACCTCGAAAGCCTGCGGGTGGAATTACGCGGCAGCGGCGTCAGCGTGATCACCATCTGCCCCGGCTACATCGTCACCGCGATGACCTCAAAAAATCCCTACCGCATGCCCTTCATCATGAGCGCCGACACCGCCGCGGCAAAAATCGCGGCGATCATCGCGCGGCGCAAGACCTATGCGGTGATTCCCTGGCAGATGGCGGTGGTGGCGCGGCTGATGCATGTACTGCCGCGCTGGATCTATGATCCGCTGGCGGCTAAATCAGGACGCAAGCCGCGGCGCGAGCATTAAGCCCTAGAGCATTATTCGACCGTCACCGACTTCGCCAGATTGCGCGGCTTGTCGACGTCGGTGCCGCGGTGCAGGGCGGTGTGATAGGCCAGCAACTGCAGCGGCACGGTGTGCAGGATCGGTGACAGCAGTCCGGCGTGATCGGCGAGCTGGATCACGTGCACGCCATCCCCGGCCTCGATCTTCGTGTCCTGGTCGGCCAGCACATACAATTCGCCGCCGCGCGCCTTAACTTCCTGCAGATTGGATTTGAGCTTCTCCAGCAGCGCATCCTTGGGCGCCACCGCCACCACCGGCATGTTGCTGTCAACCAGCGCCAGCGGCCCATGCTTGAGTTCACCCGCGGCATAGGCCTCGGCATGGATGTAGGTGATTTCCTTCAGCTTCAGCGCACCTTCCATCGCGATCGGGTAATGGATGCCACGGCCGAGGAACAGCATGTGTTCCTTTTGCGCAAAATGTTTTGCCCATTGCGCGATAGCCGGCTCAACCTGCAGCACATGGGTCAGCGCCGCGGGCAGATGGCGCAGCGCGGTGAGCAACTCGCGCTCACGCGCGTCATCGAGGCGGCCGCGCTGCTTGGCCAGCGCCATGGTCAGCAGCACCAGCGCGGCAAGCTGGGTGGTGAAGGCTTTGGTCGAGGCCACTCCGATCTCGGGACCGGCGCGGGTCAGGAAGCGCAGGTCCGAAGCGCGCACCAGTGCCGATTCCGGCACATTGCAGATCGACAGGCTGTAGTGATGGCCTCGCGCCTTGGCGTATTGCAGCGCCGCCAGCGTGTCGGCGGTTTCACCGGATTGCGAGATGGTCACCACCAGCGCATCGGGATCGTTGTACGGTTCCCGGTAGCGGTATTCGCTGGCGATTTCGACCGCGCAGGGCAGGCCGGCGATGGACTCCACCCAGTAGCGCGCGACCATCGCCGCGTGATAACTGGTACCGCAGGCAAGTATCACCAACCCATTGATTTTGTTGAATATTTTTTCTGCGCCTGCACCAAACAACTGCGGCGAAATGGCGCTCGCATTGGTGACCATTTCCAGCGTGTTGGCGACCGCCATCGGCTGTTCGAAGATTTCCTTCTGCATGTAATGCTTGTACGGGCCGAGCTCGACGGCTTCGGCGGTGAGCTGCGAACGCTGCTCGGGGCGGATCGCGGCGCGGCCACCAGCATCAACGATGCGGATTTGATCGCGGGTCAGTTCCGCGCAGTCGCCTTCTTCGAGATAGATGATGCGCTGGGTCACCTGCACCAGCGCCGACGCGTCAGAAGCGGCGAAGTTTTCACCGTCACCCAGTCCAAGCAGCAGCGGCGCACCCATGCGCGCGACGATCAGGCGCTCCGCTTCCGCTTCATCGATCACGGCAATGGCATAGGCACCGACCAGTTCACGCAGGCTGCGCTGCACGGCTTCGAACAGATTCTTGCTGGTTTTGAGCTGGTGATGCACCAGGTGCGCAATGACTTCGGTATCGGTATCCGACACAAAGACATAACCGGCGGCACGCAGCTGCTCGCGCATCGCTTCATGGTTTTCGATGATGCCGTTGTGCACCACTGAAATGCCGCCCGAGATGTGCGGATGGGCATTTTTTTCAGAAGGCACACCGTGCGTGGCCCAGCGCGTGTGTGCAATGCCCAGCGGTCCGCCGACCTTGGCGGTCTGCGCCATGCGCTCCAGCTCGGCGACCCGGCCGGTGCTGCGGATGCGTTTCAGCGTGCCGTCGTTGACGGCAATGCCGGCGGAGTCATAACCGCGGTATTCGAGCCGCTTCAGCCCTTCGATCAGGACCGGGACGATATCGCGCCCGGCAATGGCGCCGACGATGCCGCACATGGATCAATGGCTCCTGTTATTCACTTTTTCGGCGACTTGCGCGGCCGCTGCCAATCACCACGCTGCTCCTGCCGCTTGGGATTGATCACCAGGCCATCCGGCGCGGTGTCCTGCCACACCGTGGTGCCGGCGCCGACGGTGGTGCCGCGCGCCACACGCACCGGCGCCACCAGTTGCACGTCGGAACCGATGTGTACATTGTCCTCGATCACGGTACGGTGCTTGTTCGCGCCGTCGTAATTGCAGGTGATGGTACCGGCACCAATGTTGACGTCGCGACCGACGGTGGAGTCACCGACATAGGCCAGATGGTTGGCCTTGGAGCCGTGGCCCAGCGTGCTCGCCTTGACCTCGACAAAGTTGCCGATGTGCACTTCGTCCGCGAGCTCGGTGCCGGGTCGGATCCGGGCATAGGGCCCGATGCGCGCACCGGCACCGACGGTGGCGCTGTCGAGATGGCAGAAGGGCTCGATGCGGGTGCCGGCACCGATGGCGATGTCTTTCAGCATGCAGTTGGCACCCACGGATACACCATCGGCCAGGCTGACCTTGCCTTCGAACACACAACCAACGTCGATGCGCACGTCGCGGCCGCAACTCAGCTCGCCGCGGATGTCGATGCGCGCCGGATCGTCCAGCGTGACACCAGCCTCGAGCAGGCGCAGCGCCAGACGGGACTGGAACATGCGCTCAAGCTGGGCGAGCTGGACGCGGCTGTTGACGCCCTCGGTTTCCCCGGCGTCGGCCACCTTGATCCCGGTGACCGCAGCACGGTCCTTCACCGCCAGTGCAACCAGGTCGGTCAGGTAATACTCGTTCTGCGCATTCTTGTTGCGCAGCTTTGGCAGCCACTGCTTCAGCTTCGCGGTGGGCAGCACCATGATGCCGGTATTGATCTCGCGGATTTTGCGCTGCGCTGCCGTTGCATCCTTCTGCTCGACGATGCCGGTGACCTTCTTTTGCCGGTTGCGCAGGATGCGGCCATAACCGGCGGGGTCCGCAAGCTCCGCGGTCAGGATCGCGACGCCCTTGCCGGCGGCATCAAGCAGGCCGCGCAGGGTCTCGGCACGCACCAGCGGTACGTCCCCGTACAAAACCAGTGTCTGCTCGGCATCGCCGAGTTGGGGCAGCGCCTGCTGCACGGCATGGCCGGTGCCGAGCTGTGGTTCCTGCAGGGCGAAGCGCAGGTCGGCGCCGGCCATCGCGGCACGTACCTGTTCACCACCGTGGCCATGCACCACACATATCCGTTCCGGTGCCAGCGCGCGCGCGGTGGCAATGACATGGGAGAGCAGGGGACGGCCGGCGAGCGGATGCAGGACCTTGGGCAGATCGGAATTCATCCGTTTGCCCTTGCCCGCGGCAAGGATGACAACCTGGAATTTCATCCGAAAATTATCGCATGAACAAGGTCGGCGGCTGACGCCGGCTACTGAAAACAAACAGCCAAAAAAAAGGGCGGCTGCAGCCG
The DNA here is from genome assembly GCA_001464815.1 of Betaproteobacteria bacterium Ga0077527. Lineage (GTDB taxonomy): Bacteria > Pseudomonadota > Gammaproteobacteria > Burkholderiales > SG8-41. The sequence continues at coordinate 106,138 of LNDW01000024.1, forward strand.
CCCTGATTACCTGACAACGCCGGGCTCAGCGCTTGCCGCGCAGCTTGCGCACCGCCGCGAGCTGGGCCGCGAGCATCGCCAGCTCGGCTTCGACCGTGGCGACTTCCTGCTTGCCCTGGGCGTTTTTGCGCGCTTCCTCGGCCTGCTTCAGTGCTTCGACGGCCTTGGCCTCGTCAAGATCGGCGCCGCGGATTGCGGTGTCGGCGAGAACGGTAACACCGCCGGGCTGCACTTCGAGCACACCACCGGCGACAAAGATCAACTCTTCGGCACCACCGCCGGCCGGCTTGATGCGCACTTCACCGGGCTTGATGCGGGTGATCAGCGGCGTGTGGCGCGGATAAATGCCGAGCTCGCCAGTCTCGCCCGGCAGCACGACGAACTCCGCTTCGCCGGAATAGATCTGCTCTTCCGCGCTGACGACGTCGACGTGCAGGGTGTGTGCTGCTTCAGCCATGTACGGTTTCCTTGCCCGGTTTGCCGTTTACTGCAGGGCTCATTGCAGGGTTTTGGCTTTTTCGAAGGCTTCTTCGATCGCGCCGACCATGTAGAAGGCCTGTTCCGGCAGTGCATCGCACTCGCCGTTGACGATCATCTTGAAGCCCTTGATGGTGTCTTTCAGCGACACATACTTGCCGGGCGATCCGGTGAAGACTTCCGCCACGGTGAAAGGCTGCGACAGGAAACGCTGGATTTTCCGTGCACGGGACACCGCCAGTTTGTCTTCCGGCGACAGTTCATCCATGCCGAGAATCGCGATGATGTCGCGCAGTTCCTTGTAGCGCTGCAGCGTGGCCTGCACCTGGCGGGCAACACCGTAGTGTTCTTCACCGACAACATGCGGGTCGAGCTGGCGCGAGGTCGAATCCAGCGGATCCACCGCGGGGTAGATACCCAGCGAGGCGATGTCGCGCGAGAGCACGACAGTCGAATCGAGGTGGCCGAAGGTGGTCGCGGGCGAGGGGTCGGTCAGGTCGTCCGCCGGCACGTATACCGCCTGGATCGAGGTGATCGAGCCGGTCTTGGTCGAGGTGATGCGCTCCTGCAGGCGGCCCATTTCCTCGGCCAGCGTCGGCTGGTAACCCACCGCCGACGGCATCCGGCCAAGCAGCGCCGAAACTTCGGTACCGGCCAGTGTGTAACGATAGATGTTGTCGACGAAGAACAGCACGTCACGGCCTTCATCGCGGAAGGCTTCGGCCATGGTCAGGCCGGTGAGCGCCACCCGCAGGCGGTTGCCCGGCGGCTCGTTCATCTGGCCGTAGACCATCGCCACTTTCGACTGGGTCAGGTCTTCCTTTTTCACGACGCCGGCTTCCATCATCTCGTGATAGAAGTCGTTGCCCTCGCGGGTACGCTCGCCGACACCGGCGAACACCGACAGGCCCGAGTGCTTGGTCGCGATGTTGTTGATCAGTTCCATCATGTTCACGGTCTTGCCGACACCGGCACCACCGAACAGGCCGACTTTGCCGCCCTTGGCGAAGGGACAGACCAGGTCAATCACCTTGATGCCGGTTTCGAGCAGATCCTGCGAAGGCGACAGCTCTTCGAAGCTGGGCGCCTTGCGATGGATCGACATCGATTTTTCGGCCTTGATCGGACCAACTTCATCGATCGGGCGGCCCAGCACATCCATGATGCGTCCCAGTGTTGCCGGACCCACAGGCACCATGATCGGCGCGCCGGAGTTGGACACCATCATGCCGCGGCGCAGGCCGTCGGAGGAACCCAGCGCGATGGTGCGAACGATGCCGTCGCCGAGCTGCTGCTGCACTTCCAGCGTCAGCTCGCTGCCATCCATTTTCAGCGCGTCATAGATATGCGGCATCTGGTCGCGAGCGAATTCGACGTCGATCACCGCGCCGATACACTGAACGATTTTTCCCTGGCTCATGGTCAATTCCTGGATAAAAAATTCTTTATACGATCAGACGGCTGCAGCGCCGCCCACGATCTCCGACAGCTCCTTGGTAATGGAGGCCTGGCGGGACTTGTTGTAAATCAGAGTCAATTCGTCGATCACATTGGCGGCGTTGTCCGAGGCCGCCTTCATTGCCACCATCCGTGCCGACTGCTCGGAGGCCATGTTCTCGGCCACCGCCTGGTAAATCAGTGCTTCGATATAGCGGGTCAGCAGCTGGTCGAGCACCGCCTGCGCATCGGGTTCATAGATGTAGTCCCAGGAACTCTCCGGGGCACCCAGCGCATCACCCGACAGCGGCAGCAGCTGTTCGACCACGGCCTCCTGCTTCATCGTGTTGAGGAACCGGGTGTAGATGATCAGCAGGCGGTCGAAACGGTCCTGGGTGTAGCCATCGAGCATTACCTTCACCGCGCCGATCAGCTTGTCCATGTTCGGCTTGTCACCCAGCGCGACAACCTGAGACACGACTTTGGCACCGAGCCGCTGCATGAAGCCAAGGCCCTTGTTGCCGATCGCGCAGACTTCGATTTCCTCACCCTGCGCTTCGAGTTCCTTGACCCTGTTCAGCGCGAGGCGCAGCGCATTGGTGTTCAAGCCGCCGCACAGGCCCTTGTCGGTGGTGACGACAATGATGCCGACACGTTTCACAGAGTCACGGTCCACCAGAAAGGGATGGCGATACTCGGGATTGGCATGGCTGATGTTTGCCGCGACGTTGCGGATTTTCTCGCTGTACGGGCGCGCGGTGCGCATGCGTTCCTGCGCGCGGCGCATTTTCGAGGCCGCCACCATCTCCATCGCCTTGGTGATCTTGCGCGTGTTTTGCACGCTCTTGATCTTGGTGCGGATTTCCTTCGAACCGGGCATATCGTAAGTATATGTTTTTAAACGATTATTTTACTGTTACGTGACTTGGAGTTAGTGCTCACTGCAGCTCAATAAGAACCGTTCTGCTTCCAGTCCTTGATCGCGGCGGTCAGCTTCTCTTCGTCGTCCTTCGACAGGTCCTTGGTGTCTTCGATGCGTTTCACCAGATCTGCGTACTTGGACTTCACGTATTCACGCAGCGAGCGTTCCGCAGCCAGCGCCTTTTTCACTTCGACATCGTCGAGATTGCCGCCATTGACGGCAAACAGCGTCAGCGCCATTTCCCAGACCTGGAGCGGCTCGTACTGCGGCTGCTTCATCAGTTCGGTGACCAGACGGCCGCGCTCGAGCTGCTTGCGGGTGGCTTCGTCGAGGTCGGAAGCGAACTGGGCGAAGGCCGCGAGTTCGCGGTACTGGGCCAGAGCGAGACGCACGCCGCCGCCGAGTTTCTTGATGACCTTGGTCTGCGCGGCGCCGCCGACTCGCGACACCGAGATGCCGGCGTTGATCGCGGGACGGATGCCGGCGTTGAACAGGTCGGTCTCCAGGAAGATCTGGCCGTCGGTGATCGAGATCACGTTGGTCGGCACGAAGGCGGTCACGTCGCCGGCCTGGGTTTCGATCACCGGCAGCGCGGTCAGCGAACCGGTCTTGCCCTTGACCGCACCCTTGGTGAAGGCCTCGACATATTCCTCGTTCACACGTGCGGCGCGTTCGAGCAGGCGCGAGTGCAGGTAGAACACGTCGCCGGGGTAGGCTTCGCGGCCCGGCGGCCGGCGCAGCAGCAGCGACACCTGGCGGTAGGCCCAGGCCTGCTTGGTCAGGTCGTCATAAATGATCAGCGCGTCCTGGCCGCGGTCGCGGAAGTATTCGCCCATGGTGCAGCCGGAGTAGGGCGCGATGAACTGCATCGCGGCGGATTCGGAAGCGGTGGCGGCGACAACGATGGTGTAGTCCATCGCGCCGTGTTCTTCGAGCTTGCGCACCACGTTCTTGATCGACGAGGCTTTCTGGCCGATCGCAACATAGATGCAGATCAGGTCCTTGCCCTTCTGGTTGATGATGGTGTCGAGCGCCACCGCGGTCTTGCCGGTCTGGCGGTCGCCGATGATCAGTTCGCGCTGGCCGCGGCCGACAGGCACCATCGAGTCGATTGATTTCAGACCGGTCTGCACCGGCTGTGACACTGATTTGCGCGCGATCACGCCTGGCGCGACCTTCTCGATCACGTCCGTCATCTTGGCGTTGACCGGGCCCTTGCCGTCGATCGGCTGGCCCAGCGAGTTGACGACGCGGCCGATCAGCTCGGGGCCGACCGGCACCTCGAGAATGCGGCCCGTGGTCTTCACGGTGTCGCCCTCGGAGATATGCTCGTATTCACCCAGAATCACCGCGCCGACCGAGTCACGCTCGAGGTTCAGCGCGAGGCCAAAGGTGTTCTTCGGGAATTCCAGCATCTCGCCCTGCATCACATCGGCCAGGCCGTGGATGCGGCAGATGCCGTCGGTCACGGAAATCACCGTGCCCTGGGTGCGCGCTTCGGTGGAGCCGGCGAGATTCTGAATGCGACTCTTGATGAGTTCGCTGATCTCGGAAGGATTCAGTTGCATGGTGTTGCTCCTAGTGGGTCAGCGCGGCGGCCATGGCGTCCAGCTTGCCGCGCACCGTTGCATCGATGACTTTGTCGCCGACCATGATCTTCAGGCCGCCGATGAGTTGCGGATCGAGTTCGACTTTGGCCGTGATCTTGCGGCCATATTTCTTTTCCAGTGACACTACCAGTGATTTCAGCTGCGCATCGTCCATCGGCAGCGCAGAAATCACCGTGGCCTCCATCGCGCCCTCGTGCTCGCGGCGCAGTTCTTCGAAGGAAGCACGGATCTGCGCGGCGACGCCGAGGCGGCGGTTCTGCGCCAGCACCTGCACAAAGTTGCGCGCTTCGCCGGAGAGATGCTTGCCGATGGCGCCGATGATCAGTGCTTCGATCTGGGCGGCACCCACCTGCGGCGCATCGATCAGCGCGGCAAGCTGCGGGTCCGCAACCACGGTGTCGATCAGTGCCAGTGCGTCTGTCCAGGCCGGCAGCGTGTTCTGCTCGCGGGCGAGCTTGAACGCGGCTTCGGCGTAGGGACGGGCGATGGTGACGAGTTCGGCCATGTCGTGATCAGAGCTGTTTTTGCACCGCGGCGATCAGCTCGGCGTGGGCCTTGGCGTCGACTTCGCGCTTGAGGATCTGCTCGGCCCCGGCAACGGCGAGCGCCGCAACCTGGCTGCGCAGGGTTTCCTTGGCACGGGCAACTTCCTGGTCGATTTCGGCCTTGGCACCGGCAACCAGGCGTTCGCCTTCGGTTCTGGCCGAGGTCTTGGCTTCCTCGATCATCTGGCTGGCGCGCTTTTCGGCCTGGCTGACGATCTCCGCGGCACGGCTGCGCGCCTGGTTGATCGCTTCCTCGACCTGCCTGGCCGAACGCTCGAGCGACTGCTGACCGGCTTCCGCGGCAGCCAGGCCGTCGGCGATGCGCTTGGTGCGCTCGTCCATCGCGCTGGTGATCATCGGCCACACGAATTGAACGGTGAACCAGATCAGCGCGGCAAACGACAGTGCCTGGACGAGCAGGGTGGCGTTGATGTTCATGGCTTAAACCCCTGTCGGGAGAAAAATTACTTGGCCAGCACGCTCAGCAGCGGGTTGGCAAAGCCGAAGAACATGGCGATACCGACACCGATCAGGAACGCGGCGTCAATCAGGCCGGCGAGCAGGAACATGAATTTCTGCAGTTGCGGGATCAGCTCGGGCTGGCGGGCGGCGGCTTCCAGGAATTTGCTGCCCATGATGCCGATGCCGATACAGGCACCAATGGCGCCAAGGCCGATGATGATGCCGATGGCAAGCGCGGTGTAGCCCTGGATGACGGCGGCGAATTGTTCCATTTGAATTTCCCTTTCTTTTCTTTCAGGTGTTTCGGACGAAGTAATTACAAGGTTTTAAATACGCTGGATCAGTGATGCTCGTGCGCCATCGCGATATACACGCATGACAGCACCATGAAAATAAAGGCCTGCAGCAGGATGATCAGGATGTGAAAGACCGCCCAGCCCCAGTAGAGCGCACCGGCCGCGGCACCGGCGATGATGCCGCCGCCGCTCAGCGCCCCGAGCGTGCCGAGCAGGCCGAGCAGCATGAAGATCAGTTCACCGGCATACATGTTGCCGAACAGCCGCATCGCCAGCGACACCGGCTTGGACAGGTATTCAATGATGTTCAGCGCGAGGTTGGGCAGCCAAAGCAGCGGATGGCTGCCGAAGGGCGCGGTGAACAGCTCGTGCATGAAGCCGCCGGCACCCTTGGCCTTGAAGCTGAAGAATATCGTCAGCAGGAAGATGGTCAGCGACATCGCGAAGGTGGTGTTCAGGTCTGTGGTCGGCACCGGCTTCCAGTATGGCAATCCGGTGGCGCCGGTGACGGTTGCCACCCAGTCGATGGGCAGCAGGTCCATCAGGTTCATCATGAATACCCAGACAAAAATCGTCAGGGCTAGTGGCGCCAAGAACTTGCGGTCCCCGGGAAACACGCCCTTGACCGTGTCATCAACGAATTCAACGATCAGTTCGATGAAACCCTGGACACGGCCGGGCACGCCGGCGGTCGCCCCGCGCGCCACAATATAAAAAAAGCCGATGCCGAGCAGGCCGGTGATCCAGCCCATCAGGATGGTGTCGAGATGAAAGGTCCAGAACCCTTCACCGAAACGCAGGTTGGTCAGGTGATGACCGATATATTCGCCCGCATTCTGGGGCGCTTGGCCGGCAGCCATGGTGACCACGATAAGTCTCTTTGTTTACTTACTTGTTACCAGCACCATCGCCAGCGGATAGGCCAGCAATGCCGCAATGAATCCGGTCAGAAACGGAGCCGCAGCGAATCCGCGCTCCATACTCAACCCCCAGAACAGCAAGCCCAGCGCCACGGCAACCTTCAGCGTTTCACCTGTGAGATGCCCCCACAGCAACCGCGAGGCGCTGCGCCCTGGAATCAGGCGCTGCCCGGCGACGTAGGCCAGACTGCCCGTAAGGGCGCAGCCCGAACCGGCCGCCACCGCAGTGGCAACCGCTGCATCAAACCAGATCCAGCCGATCGCGGCGCCGACCCCTGCAATCAATGCCTGCAGTGCAACAACCAAGGACGCCACTAGGAAAACTGCCGGGTGTGCCATGAGCCGTGCCGCAGCCATTCCAGCTCATGGATAGCTCTAAATTTTACAATTGCATGCGACATAGCGTCAAATCAGTAACTTTTGCTGCACTGCGTCCTAAGTCTTTATTTGAGCCGGCCGAGCAGGGCATCGAGCTGTTCCAGCGTGCGGTAGGCAATGACCAGCTGGCCGCTGCCCTTGCGCGCGCCGGTCTTGATCTGCACCGCGGTACCCAGCTTGTCGGACAATTCTTCCTCAAGCCGGGCCACGTCGCGGTCCTTGCGCACCACTTTGCGCGCTGACGGACTGGCTTTTTTCAGCAGCTCGCCAACCCTGCGCTCGACTTCGCGCACCGACCAGCCTTCGTTGGCGATCTCACGTGCCAGCGCCATCTGCTGCTCGGCGGGCAGCACCAGCAATGCCCGGGCATGGCCCATGTCGAGCCGGCCTTCACCGAGCAGTTCACGCACCGGCTGCGGCAGTTCGAGCAGGCGCAGCAGATTGGTCACGGCGGTCCGTGATTTGCCCACGGCATCGGCCACTGACTGGTGGGTCAGCGAGAATTCGCGGATCAGGCGATCAAGACCGACGGCTTCTTCCAGCGCATTCAGGTCTTCACGCTGGATATTCTCGATAAGCGCCACCGCCAATGCCTGCTGGTCCGGCACATTGCGCACCAGCACCGGCACGCTCGACAGGCCGGCGATGCGCGCTGCGCGCCAGCGCCGCTCACCGGCGATGATTTCATGCTTGCCGCCACCGACCGGGCGCACCAGGATCGGCTGCATGATGCCCTGGGCCTTGATCGAGGCCGCCAGCGCATTCAGCGCCTCCTGGTCCATGCGCGAGCGCGGCTGGTATTTGCCGGGCTGCAGGGCCGTCACCGGCAACGTTGCCGTGGCATCACCTGAACTGTAGGCAGGCGCAGGCGCAGTGTCACCCCCGAGCAAGGCATCCAGTCCACGCCCCAATCCTTTAGGCTTGACCATTAAATCCCTTTAAATACAATAACTTATTGGGTTACTTCGGCGCGATTCAACATTTCGCCGGCCAAGGCAAGGTAGGCTTGGGCACCCTTCGAGCTGCGATCAAACTCCAGTGCCGGCAGGCCGTGGCTGGGCGCTTCGGCCAGACGCACATTGCGCGGAATCACCGTGCGGTAAACCTTGTCACCAAAGTGCTGCAGCAGTTGCGCCGAGACCTGCTGCGCCAGCGTGTTGCGCGGGTCGTACATAGTGCGCAGCAGGCCTTCGATCTCGAGGTCTGGATTAAGATTGGCGCGCACCCGCTTGATGGTACCGACCAGGTCGGACAGGCCTTCAAGTGCGTAGTACTCGCACTGCATCGGAATCATCACCGCCTGCGCCGCGGTGAGTCCGTTCACCGTCAGCAGGTTCAGCGCCGGCGGGCAGTCAATCAGGATGAAATCGTAATCAGCGGCCACCGTTGCCAACGCATCCTTCAGCCGCGTTTCACGGTGATCGACTTCGATCAGCTCGACTTCAGCGCCGGCCAGCTCGCGGTTGGAGGGCAGCACGTCATAACCCGCATTGGCGCGCTGGCGTGCTTCGGCCACGGTTTTTTCCCCAAGCAGAACTTCATAAACCGACGCGCTGAGCGTGCGTTTATCGATGCCGCTGCCCATGGTCGCGTTACCCTGCGGATCCAGATCAACCAGCAGCACACGGCGCTGGGTTGCGGCCAGGCTCGCGGCGAGATTCACACCGGTGGTGGTCTTGCCAACACCGCCCTTCTGGTTGGTGATGGCGATGGTGCGCGCAACGCTGCGTGTGCCGTTGCGGCTCATGCCGCCTCCGCCGGTTGCAGCAGTGCGGCATGGCGTTCGGCGCCCAGGCCCGGGATGTGCAGCGGTACCACGCTGCACAGGCGGAACGTCTGTGGCAACTGTGCAAGTTCATCGTGCGGATAGACCCCCTTCATTGCAATCACCACACCATCCTTTGCACAAAGCCGCCCGGCAAGGGCGATGAAATCGGAAAGCCCGGAAAACGCGCGTGTCACCACGGTGTTGAACAGCGTGCCTGCATTCCAGCTTTCGACGCGTTCACACACCACCTCGACATTACCCGGCTTCAGCTCAATCACCGCCTGGCGCAGGAAGGTGGTTTTTTTCTGATTCGAGTCGAGCAGCGTGAACTTCAGGTCCGGACGCGCCAGCGCCAGCGGAATGCCGGGCAGGCCGGCACCGGTGCCGACATCGAGTACCCGCGGGCCGCGCAGATGCGGCAGCACCGCGAGTGAATCCAGCAGGTGGTGAGTCAGCATTTTTTCCGGATCGCGTACTGCGGTCAGGTTGTAGGCCTTGTTCCACTTCATGACCAGCGCCAGATAATCCAGCATGCGTTGCTGCGCCTCAGCCGTCACCGCGACATCAAGCGCAGCGACACCTTCGGCCAGACCGGTGGCAAGGTTCATGCGCTTTTCTTCAATGCGGCTGCATGCCGCTTCAGGTGCACCAGCAATACCGAGATCGCTGCCGGCGTGACACCGGACACCCGCGAGGCCTGGCCCAGGGTTTCGGGTTTGGCACGATTCAGTTTCTGCCGGACTTCAATCGACAGGCCACGCACTTGGGCGTAATCAAGATCGGCCGGCAGTGACAGGGCTTCCTGCTGGGCGCGCTGTTCGATCTCGGCATGCTGGCGTTCGATATAGCCTTGGTACTTGGCCTGGATTTCCACCTGCTCCGCAACCTGCGCATCAGCCGTGCCGGGACCCGCCTGTGGCAGGGTCATCAGCCGTGCATAGTCCACTTCAGGACGTCTTAGCAGATCATGGAGTGAATACTCACGTTCTATAGTTTTACCAATTAAATCAATAGCTTGTTGTTCTGGTAGCTTCTGGGGATTGACCCAGATCGACTTCAGCCGCTGCTGCTCCAGCACGATGGCTTCGCGCTTGCGCTCAAAGGCTTCCCAGCGCTGGTCATCGACCACACCGAGCTTGCGGCCGATCTCGGTCAGGCGCAGGTCGGCGTTGTCTTCGCGCAGCGACAGCCGGTATTCGGCGCGGCTGGTGAACATGCGATAGGGCTCGGACACACCACGGGTGATCAGGTCATCGACCAGCACACCGAGGTAGGCCTGGTCGCGGCTCGGATGCCAGGCATCGCGGCCGCTGGTCTGCAGCGCCGCGTTGATGCCGGCAAGCAGGCCCTGGGCTGCGGCTTCTTCGTAACCGGTGGTGCCGTTGATCTGGCCGGCAAAGAACAAACCGCCGATGGCCTTGGTTTCCAATGAAGCCTTGAGGCCGCGCGGGTCGAAATAGTCGTACTCAATGGCGTATCCGGGGCGCGTGATGTGCGCCTGTTCGAGACCGGGGATCGAACGCACCACTGCCAGTTGCACATCAAAAGGCAGGCTGGTCGAGATGCCGTTGGGATAGTACTCGTGCACGGTCAACCCTTCCGGCTCGAGGAAGATCTGGTGTGAATCCTTGTCGGCGAAGCGGTGGATCTTGTCTTCGATCGACGGACAGTAGCGCGGGCCGACACCTTCGATCACGCCGGTAAACATCGGCGAGCGATCGAGACCACCGCGGATCGCCTCGTGCGTGCGCTCGTTGGTATGGGTGATCCAGCACGGCAGTTGCCGCGGATGTTGTTCGCGCCGGCCGAGGAAGGAGAACACCGGCGCCGGATCATCACCGGGCTGCTCGGTCATCACGCTGAAATTGATGCTGCGGCCGTCGATGCGCGGCGGCGTGCCGGTCTTCAGCCGGCCCACTGGCAGTTGCAGCTCGCGCAGCCGCGCAGCCAGGCTCAGCGCCGGCTGGTCGCCGGCGCGGCCGCCCTGGTAATTCTGCAGGCCGACGTGGATCAGGCCAGCCAGAAAAGTGCCTGCGGTCAGCACCACCGCACGCGCCTCGAAGCGCAGGCCGATCTGGGTCACCACGCCGGTAACGCGATCACCCTGAACGATCAGGTCATCAACCGCCTGCTGAAAGATCTGCAGATTCGGCTGGTTCTCGAGCCGGCCGCGGATGGCCTGCCGGTAAAGTACACGGTCAGCCTGGGCGCGGGTGGCCCGTACCGCGGGACCTTTGCGCGAATTGAGGATGCGAAACTGGATGCCGGCCTCATCGGTGGCCGCGGCCATCGCCCCGCCCAAGGCATCAACCTCCTTGACCAGATGGCCCTTGCCGATGCCGCCGATCGAGGGATTGCAGGACATCTGACCCAGCGTCTCGACACTGTGCGTCAGCAGCAGCGTGCGTTGCCCCATGCGCGCGCTGGCGAGCGCCGCCTCGGTGCCGGCATGGCCGCCACCAATGACAATTACATCAAATTTTTCAGGGAATTGCGTCATTTTGCAGGCTACCACCACCACGGAACCGCCGGACGCTGCTGCATCGGGGCGCGAATGATAGCCCAGATTACTGCCACCGCGAAGGCCGGAGACCGGGCAAGCATCGTGGTTTCACGTGAAACATCGCCACTACCGGCGAGTTCCAGTAAATGATGTTTCACGTGAAACCACCACGGACCCGCGATATGCCGGGCTACTTGCCGATGCAGAAGCGGGAGAAGATTTCGCCGAGCAGATCGTCGGCGGTAAATTCACCGGTAATTGCTCCCAGCGCCTCATGCGCAAGACGCAACTCCTCGGCATAAAGCTCCAGCTCGGCGGTGCGTGCCGCGGCCCGGTCAAGATGGCCGGCTGCAGTCTGCAGGGCGGCGACATGGCGGGCCCGGGCCGTGAACAGCCCCTCCCCGGCCGGTTGCCAGCCAGCCAGCTCGCGGATCGCCTGTTTCAGATCGCCAAGGCCTTCGCCGGTCTTTGCCGACAGCCAGATCCGGGTCTCGCCGGCCAATCGCTCCAGACCGGCAGCATGCCCGGCGAGGTCGATCTTGTTCAGCACCTGCAGGCGCGGCAAAGCAGCCGGTAGCCGCTCGAGGATTGCGGTGTTGCCGCCTTCCCCTCCGCGCGCCGCATCACCCAGCAACAGCACCAGGTCGGCCCTGGCAATGGCCGCCCAGGTGCGTTCGATACCAATGCGCTCGACCTTGTCGCCGGATTCGCGCAGCCCGGCGGTATCGATGATGTGCACCGGCAGACCGTCGATATCGATCTGCTCGCGCAGGGTATCGCGGGTGGTTCCCGGTACGTCGGTGACGATGGCAATGTCGTCACCGGCCAGACGATTGAGCAGGCTCGACTTGCCGACATTGGGTTCGCCGACCAGCACCACGTGGATACCTTCACGCAGCAATGCCCCCTGGCGGGTGGCGCCGAGCACCTGCGTCAGTTGTTCACGCAGCGCCTGCAACTGCTCCGCAGCACGTCCGGCGTTGAGGAAATCAACATCCTCTTCGGGAAAATCCAGCGTCGCTTCGACCAGCATGCGCAAAGTGATGGTTTTATCACTAAGACATTGAATTAATTGAGAAAACTCTCCACGCAGGGAGCGCAACGCAGCACTGGCTGCCGTGGCATTCGAAGCCTCGATCAGATCAGCCACACTTTCTGCCTGGGCGAGGTCGATGCGGCCGTTGAGATAGGCACGCTCGGTGAATTCGCCGGGCCGTGCCAGCCGCGCGCCGAGTTCGACACAGCGGTGCAGGAGTTGCGCCAGCACCACCGGGCTGCCATGCCCCTGCAGCTCGAGCACGTCTTCGCCGGTGTAGGAATGCGGCGCCGGAAAAAAAAGCGCAAGGCCATCGTCAATGGCCTGCCCTGCCTGATCATTGAAGACAGTCCGGGTGGCGAGCCGGGGTTGCAGCGCACAGCCCGGCAAGGCGGCGATGAATGCAGTCAGCGAAGGTCCCGAGACCCGAACCACGCCGATGCCGCCGCGGCCCGGTGCGGTGGCAATGGCGGCGATGATGTCGCGGGAAATCATGCGCGGCGAGTATAGCGCCGCAGGCACTCAGGACTTGCGTGCGGGCTTCGCGGCGCCTTCCAGCGCGCGATTGATTTTCCACTGCTGAGCAATGGACAGGATGTTGTTGACCAGCCAGTAAAGCACCAGACCCGCTGGAAAGAAGAAAAAGAAAATGCTGAAGGCCACCGGCATGATCTTCATCACCTTCGCCTGGATCGGGTCCGGCGGCTCGGGATTGAGCCGGGTCTGGATGATCATCGTTGCGCCCATCAGCAGCGGCAGGATGTACCAGGGATCCGGCGTCGACAAGTCGGTGATCCACAGCGCGAACGGCGCCTGGCGCATTTCGACGCTGGCGAGCAGCACCCAGTACAAGGCGATGAACACCGGAATCTGCACCAGTATCGGCAGGCAGCCGCCCAGCGGATTGATTTTCTCGGTCTTGTACAACTCCATCATCGCCTGCTGCAGCCTCTGACGGTCGTCCCCGTAGCGGTCTTTCAGGCTCTGCATTTTCGGAGCAACAACGCGCATCTTGCCCATCGAGCGATAACTCGCTTCCGACAGCGGGTAGAACAGCAACTTGATCATTATGGTCAGAATGATGATTGCCACGCCCCAGTTGCCGGTCCAGCCGTGCACCCACTGCAGCACCCAGAACAGCGGCGCTGCGATAACCGTCAGCCAGCCATAGTCGACGGCAAGCTGCAGTCCAGGCGCCAGCGCAGCCAGTTTTTCCTGCTCCTGCGGGCCCGCATACAGCGGCATCGACACCACGGCGCTGGCGCCGGGTGCTACGGTTCCAACCGGCACGATCACGCCGGCGGCGTAAAGTCCGGCCTGCACTGACTTGGTGTAATACTCGCGTGGCGCACCCTCCTTCGGCAGCCAGGCGCCAAGGAAGTAATGCTGGACGATCCCGATCCAGCCGTCATTGGCGGTTTTCGGATAGGGTTGCTTGTTCTTGTCGATGTCGCTGAAGGCAACCTTCTGGAATTTTTCCTTGTCGGTGTAGACCGCAGGGCCGGTGTAGGTCGGCACCATCGCCGAATCGCCCTCGGGCGCCTTGGTGTCGCGCAGCAGCTGGAAATAGGCGTGCGCATCAACCGGCGCTGCGCCGTTGTTGGTCAGCTCGTGGCGAACGTCAATGACATAGTTGTTGCGCTGGAAACGGTAGACTTTGGCGCCCTTGGATCCGTCGGCGGCTTCGAGTCGCACCTCGAGCTTGTCCTGGCCGTCGGCCATCACAAGGCTTTCGGCAGAGACGGTGTAGGCCGACTGGTGATTGGGCAGGCCATTGCCGATCAGGCCGGACTGGGCGATGTAGGTGTGGTCTGCCGCACGCGTGAACAGGATGAAGTTCTGTTTGGGATCCAGCGTACCGCCGTGTTTTTTCAGGCGCAGCCCTATCAAATCACCGCCGGCAGTGCTGATTTCGGCGAGATAGATGTCGGTCTCGACCTTGATGGTCCTGACAGCAGAGGTCGCCGGCGTTGAGGCAACAGGGGCTGCGGCAGGCGCGGTCAGTGGCGCGCTGGGCACCGGCGGCGCCACTCCGCCCTTGGACTGGGCGGCAGCGTCAGTCGAAGGTTGGGGAATCGCCGTGGTTACGACATTCGCCTTGGCGGTGGCCTGGAGATCGCGTTGCCAGCCCTCATAGAGCAGGAACACCGACATCGTGAACACAAAAAAAAGTACCAGCCGTTGCGAGTCCATAAACTTCCCTGCGGGTTCAGCGTTCAGCGCCCTGCAGCAGGCCGCGCATCACCCGCTCCAGTTCCTTGAACAATTCAGCGTTGTCACGGCCACGGGGGCTGCCACGCAGCTGCACCACAACATCCAGAGTCCCGAGTTCTGCGGCCAGCCGCCGGTGGACAATTCTGGTCAGGCGTTTTACCCGGTTGCGGTCAACAGCGCGGGACGCAGCTTTCTTGCCGACGATCAGCCCGAGACGGGAACAATTTTCCGAATTGGGCAGGCATCGCGCGAGAAATAGTCGGCTGCCAGAACGTTTGCCGCCAGCCAGTACGGCCTCGAACTGCGCCGGCTTGGTCAACTGACCAGGGCGCAATGCGGGAAGCTGGCGGTGATCCCCCTCGAGGGTCAAACGCTCAAACGGGCCCGGCCCTTGGCACGACGGGCACGGATAACAGCGCGGCCGCCACGCGTTTTCATGCGTACGCGGAAGCCATGGGTACGCTGGCGTCGCGTTTTGGACGGTTGGTAGGTGCGCTTCATGGGATATCCTGATCTGGTGTTCCGGAAAACTCGTCATTAGACCTGTACGTAACCTTTCTTGTCAATCCAGCAAGACACCGAAATCACCCTCTCCGAGCGCGCCTCGCCCCCCTTTTGAGCTTGGTCGGGACCCCCGACTAAAGGTAAAATCGGCGGTCATTCTGCGACACCCCATGCGTCGCCAGGATTACAACCCGAGCGCCCTCCAGAGACCCCACAGGGACGAATGAACGACTTCTGGCAACACTGTCTTTCCGCCTTCGAACAGGAGCTCGGGCAACAGCAATTCGTCACTTGGATTCAGCCACTGCACTGCGCGATCGACGGCAGCAGGGTCACCATCGTCGCTCCCAACGGTTTTGTGCAGCGCTGGGTGCGTGACCGCTTCCAGGGCCGCATCACCGAACTGGCGCGAGAGCGTCTGGGTGCTGCGGCGAGCGTGGAATTCGAGCTTGCCCGGCGCCAGACCGCAAGCATTGCAGAACCCGTCACAGAAGTGCGTCCGGTCAAACCTGCTGCGACCGTGCGTGATGTCTCTCGCCTGAATACCGATTTCAATTTCGACACTTTTGTCACCGGTAAGGCCAACGATCTTGCGCGAGCAGCCGCGCGCCAGGTTGCTGAAAAACCCGGCTCAGCCTACAACCCCCTGTTCATTTACGGTGGTGTCGGCCTCGGCAAGACCCATCTGATCCACGCCATCGGCAACCATCTGCGCGCCCATGCGCCGGAAAGCAAGATCCGCTATATCCACGCCGAGCAATATGTTTCAGACGTGGTCCGTGCCTACCAGCACAAGGCATTTGACGACTTCAAGCGCTACTACCATTCCCTGGATCTGCTGCTGATTGATGACATTCAGTTCTTCAGCGGCAAAAATCGCACCCAAGAAGAGTTTTTCTACGCTTTTAACGCACTGATTGAAGCACACAAGCAGGTGATCATCACCTGCGACACCTTCCCCAGGGAAATTTCCGGCATTGAGAACCGCCTGATTTCACGCTTTGGTTGGGGACTCACTGTCGCAATCGAACCACCTGAGCTTGAAATGCGCGTGGCGATCCTGCTGAAAAAGGCCGAAGCCGACGGTCTTGTGCTGGATGAGAATGTCGCCTTTTTTATTGCCAAACATATCCAGTCGAACATCCGCGAACTTGAAGGCGCCCTGAAACGGGTGCTCGCCTACTCGCGCTTCACCGGCCAGCCGGTAACTGTAGATCTGGCGCGGGAAGCGTTGCGTGACGTACTCGCTTCACAAAGCCGACTGGTCAGCATCGAGAACATCCAGAAAACAGTTGCTGACTACTACAAGATCAAAGTGTCGGAGATGTATTCGAAAAAACGCACGCGCAATGTTGCGCGTCCCCGGCAGGTCGCGATGGCGCTGGCCAAAGAGCTGACACAGATGAGTCTCCCGGACATCGGTGAAGCCTTTGGTGGGCGCGATCACACCACGGTACTGCATGCCTGCCGCAAAATTGCCGAACTGCGCGGATCCAGCAATGAAATGACCAGTGATATTGCTTCCCTGCTCAAGGTATTACGCAGTTGATAACCTGTGCACCCATTGTGAACAAGCAGGCCCTGATGCCTCATATGGAGAAATCATCCCTTTTTGTCCACAGTCCATCCCCAGCTTGGACACCGGTCTGTGATTCAAATAATGTCTGTTCAATCAGCACTGAACGCCATGTTTCAACAGTGCAGTGGGCCCTCTATTAGTTATTACTATTCTTAAAGATATAAAACCTATGAAACTCGTACAGATCAACCGCGATGCCCTGCTCAAGCCATTGCAGGCTGTGACCGGCATTGTTGAACGGCGTCATACGCTGCCGATCCTGTCGAACGTGTTGATCGAGCGTGATGCAGAAAAGCTGCGTTTTGTAGCCACTGACCTTGAACTGCAGATTGCCACCGCCACCGGGCTCGACAAAAAAACCGGAGAAGCACAGGCGGTGACCGTCTCGGCACGCAAACTGGTCGATATCCTGCGTGCGCTGCCGGATGACAGTGAAGTGGGCTTGGAGCTCGCCAGCAACCGGCTACAGGTCAAGGCCGGCAAAAGCCGCTTCAACCTACAAACCCTGCCGGCCGCCGATTTTCCGACGCTGGCCGATCCCGGCAAGCCACAAAGCAGTTTCCAGATTTCCCAGGGGGCGATGCGCAAGCTTCTGGCGTTGGTGCAGTATGCAATGGCTCAGCAGGACATCCGCTACTACCTTAACGGTCTGCTGCTGGTGACGGAAGGCAGGGAAATCCGGGTGGTGGCCACTGATGGTCATCGCCTGAGTTATGCGGTGACCGGATTGACGACAGAGCAGGAAAAAACAGAAGTCATCCTGCCGCGCAAAGCAATTCTTGAGCTTGCCCGGCAATTGAATGACAACGACGATCCGCTGGATGTGGCGATTTACGCCAACCAGGTTCGCTTCAAGTTTGGTGAAGTTGACCTCACCACCAAGGTCATTGACGGCAAGTTCCCGGATTACCAGCGAGTGATTCCGTCTAACTATGAAAAGCACATCGAGCTGGATCGCGATGAACTGCAGCGTGCGCTGCAACGCGCGGCTATTCTCTCCAACGAGAAATTCCGCGGCGTGCGCTGGATGCTGACCAAGGACAGCCTGCGTATTTCCTGCAGCAACAACGAGCAGGAAGAAGCCCAGGAAGAACTGGAAGTGGTCTTTTCCGGAGATCCGCTGGACGTGGGTTTCAACGTGACCTATCTGCTCGATGTGCTGGCCAATGTACAACCGGGAAAAGTCCACTGCTCTTTTGGTGATGCCAACAGCAGCATGCTGATCACCTTGCCCGGACGTGACGATTTCCGCTACGTAGTGATGCCGATGCGAATCTAAACAATAAAAATTAATCAATAAAAACGGATCAAAATGAGCGACAAGGAACAGAAGTCAGCCAACGATTACGGCGCGGATAGCATCAAGGTATTGAAGGGGCTTGAAGCGGTGCGCAAACGCCCCGGCATGTATATCGGTGACACCAGCGATGGCACCGGTCTGCACCACATGGTGTTTGAAGTGGTGGACAACGCGGTTGACGAGGCATTGGCCGGACATTGTGATGAAATCACCATCATCATCCATCCCGACAACTCAATCAGCGTAGCCGACAACGGCCGCGGAATTCCGACCGAGATACACCCCGAAGACGAGGAAAAGCGCTCGACCGCAGAGGTGGTGATGACCGAGTTGCATGCCGGAGGCAAGTTCGACAGCAACTCGTACAAGATATCCGGCGGTTTGCACGGCGTCGGTGTGTCAGTGGTCAATGCGCTGTCGGAATGGCTGCGCCTGACCATCCGCCGCGACGGCAGGATGCACCAGATGGAATTCCGCATGGGAGAGGCCGTTGCCCCGCTCAAGGCCACCGGCAAAAGCGAGCGCCGCGGTACGGAAGTACATTTTCTGGCAAGCAAGGAAATCTTCGGTGACATCACCTTTCATTACGAAATTCTCGCCAAGCGCCTGCGTGAGTTGTCCTTCCTCAACCATGGCGTGAAGATTTCACTGACAGACCAGCGCTCGGGCAAGGAAGAGAAATTTGCGTTCAGCGGCGGCGTCAAGGGCTTCGTCGAATACATGAACCGCTCGAAGTCGGTGTTGCACCAGAATGTATTCCAGAGTGTTGGCAGCAAGGACGGCATCACCGTCGAGGTTGCGATGCAGTGGAATGACTCCTACCAGGAGTCGATGCAGTGTTTCACCAACAACATTCCGCAGCGTGACGGCGGCACCCACCTGACCGGGCTGCGCGCAGCGATGACACGCACGCTTAATTCGTACATCGAATCCAACGAGCTGGCAAAAAAGGCCAAGGTCGAGACCAGCGGTGACGACATGAAGGAAGGCCTTACCGCAGTGCTGTCGGTAAAGGTGCCGGAGCCGAAGTTTTCCTCCCAGACCAAGGACAAGCTGGTGTCGTCCGAGGTGCGCCCCGTGGTCGAGGAGGTCGTTGCGCAGAAGCTGATGGAATTCCTGCTCGAGAAACCCAACGATGCCAAGGTCATCTGCAGCAAGATTGTTGATGCCGCGCGCGCCCGTGAAGCCGCCCGCAAGGCGCGTGAGCTGACGCGACGCAAGGGTGTGCTCGATTCCTTCGGACTGTCGGGCAAACTCGCTGACTGCCAGGAGCGAGACCCGGCGCAGTGCGAGCTGTACCTGGTCGAGGGTGACTCTGCGGGCGGTTCTGCCAAGCAGGGGCGTGACCGCAAGAACCAGGCGATCCTGCCGTTGCGCGGAAAAATCCTGAATGTCGAGAAGGCGCGTTTCGACAAGCTGATCTCCTCGACGGAGATCACCACCCTGATCAGCGTGCTGGGCACCGGTATCGGCAAGGACGAATACAACGCCGACAAGCTGCGTTACCATCGCATCATCATCATGACCGACGCGGATGTTGACGGTTCGCATATCCGCACGCTGCTACTGACCTTTTTCTACCGGCAGATGCCGGAGCTGGTCGAGCGCGGCCACATCTACATCGCGCAGCCGCCGCTGTACAAGGTCAAGCACGGCAAGCAGGAGCGCTACATCAAGGATGAGCACGAACTGAAGCAGTACCTGCTCAAACTGGCTCTGTCCGAGGCAGAGCTCTACACCCGCGCCGATGCCCAGGCTTTGTCGAAGGACGCGCTGGCGGAAGTAGCCAAGCATTACCTGCTGGCCGAAGCGGTGATCGAGCGTGAAAGCCGGTTGATCGATTCCGAGACACTGCATGCCCTCCTCAACAATCCGGTGGAGCTCGACCTTTCAGATTTGGGAGCGGCGCAGAAAAGCGCGAAAGCCCTGGCCGGCCTTCATGGCGACGACAAAAACGTCAGGATTGACGCGGTGTTTGATGAAAAAAGCGAGTCGCAGGTGCTGCGCATCAGCCGCACCCAGCATGGTGTTGCGCGCAACACGGTCATCGATCCCGATTTCCTGCACAGCGGCGACTATGCGCAGATCCGCAAGACCGCGCAGATGCTTCACGGACTCCTCGGCGAAGGCGCCTACATCAAGCGTGGCGAAGCCATGCGCCCGGTTCGTGAGTTCCGCGAAGCCATCGACTGGGTTCTGTCCGAAGTGCAGCGGGGTGTCGGTATCCAGCGCTACAAGGGGCTGGGTGAAATGAATCCGGAGCAATTGTGGGAAACCACGATGGATCCGAAATCGCGCCGTCTGCTCAGGACGCGAATCGAGGATGCCATTGGCGCCGACGAAATCTTTGCCACGCTGATGGGTGATGCGGTTGAACCGCGGCGCGCCTTCATCGAGACCAACGCACTGGGTGCGCGCAACATCGACGTCTGAGCACACCGCCGCCGCCACAAAAAATTACGGCCAGCACCGCATTCGTGGTGGTGGCCGTAATTTTTTGTTTTTTATTGTTTATTTTTTGCTGCGTGTTGACCGCTTTTTGGCCGGTGCTGGTGCTGCTTTTTCGGCCTTGGCTGATTCTTTGGCTGCAGCCCGGGCCGGTTTGGCGACCTTGCTGCTGCCGGACTCCGCATCACCCTTGGCGGCGCGCGGCGCGAACTCGAATCCCACCTTGCCGTCAGGCTGGCGAACCAGGAAGGCCTTGAAGCGGCGGCCGTTGCGGTTGGATACGAAGGCGTCGAGCAGATCGGTTCGCCCGGTGGTCAGCAGTTTCTGCATCTGCTCGCGCTGGATTTCCTGGCGCAGGATCACCTTGCCGGAGCGGAAATCACATTTTTTTGCCGGCGTGTTTTCGCAGACATAGTTCATGCCGTGTTCATAGACCTTGCTGCCGCATTTCGGGCAGTCACCCAGCGCCTGCTGACCGGAGAAATCAACAACCTCGGGTTCGTCGTCGGGATTATTCTGGCCGAAATCGAATTCAAGCTTGAAGTTGTTGTTGTCCTTGTCCTCGACGATGCGCAGGATCGCGGCGAAAGGCCGGCCCATTTTTGAGCGGAAGCCCTGCAGCGGACCGATTGTCCGTTCCTGCAGCAGTTGTTCGACTTCTTCGATCTCGAACTGGCGGCCGCCCGGAATCTTGGTGATTGAAAATTCGCAGGCCTCGCAGGCGAAACGCCGGTAGTTTTCCTTCACCGTGCCGCCGCAGTGCGGGCACGGCGTCTTCAGTGTTGCGTAGTCGCCGGGGATGGTCTCGTTATCGTAATCCTTCGCGCTCTTGACGATGCGCTCGGTCATGCGCGCGATTTCCTTCATGAAGGTCGTCCGCTTCAGCTTGCCGCGTTCCATCTGCAGCAGCTTGTACTCCCATTCGCCTGTGAGTTCCGGCTGTGTCAGTTCCTTGACGTCGAGGCCGTTCAACAGCGTCAGCAACTGGAAAGCTTTGGCTGTCGGAATCAGTTCACGGCCTTCACGCACCAGGTATTTCTCCGCGATCAGGCGCTCGATCACCGCCGCACGGGTGGCCGGCGTGCCCAGACCCTTCATCGCCATCGCTTCGCGCAGCTCGTCGTCGTCGATCAGCTTGCCGGCACCCTCCATCGCGGTCAGCAGCGTCGCTTCGGAGTAACGTGCAGGCGGACGTGTCGCCAGAGAAATCACATCCACCGCCTTGGCGGGCGGCTGTTCACCTTTGGCGACCGGTGGGAGATTGGCGCTTTCCTGCTGTTCATCCTTGCCGTAAATCGCCAGCCAGCCCGGCTTGACCAGGATCTTGCCTTCGGTTTTGAACTTGTGCGGGGCGATTTCGGTGATACGCGTGGTCACCAGATATTCCGCGGACGGGAAAAACACCGCCATGAACCGCCGCACCACCAGATCATAGATTTTTTGCTGCACGTCATTGAGCGCCTTCGGCGGCTGCGGCGTCGGAATGATCGCAAAGTGATCGGAGATTTTTGAATTGTCGAAAATCCGCTTGTTAGGCTTGATCCACTTGTTCTTGATGATTTCCTTGGCGTGCGGACGCAGCCCCGTATCCTCCGC
Organism: Betaproteobacteria bacterium Ga0077527; assembly: GCA_001464815.1. GTDB lineage: Bacteria > Pseudomonadota > Gammaproteobacteria > Burkholderiales > SG8-41. Next base: position 128,133 of record LNDW01000024.1, read on the forward strand.
CAGCGCCTCAACCGTTGCCCGCACGGTATCAATGTAGTCCTCGGGCAGGTGACGTGAGTCGGTCCGGGGATAGGTCAGCGCCTTGTGCCGCTCGTACAATTCCTGCGCGATCGACAGCGTAGTCTTGGCCGAGAAGCCGAAACGGCCATTGGCTTCGCGCTGCAGCGAAGTCAGGTCGAACAGCGCCGGCGACAGTTGCGAGGACGGTTTTGATTCCTCGGTGACGATGCCCGGCTTGCCGCTGCATGCGGCAACAATGGCGTCAGCGTCAGTGCGTGTCCACAGCCGGCTGTCCTTCTTTTCGGCGTCGTTTTCATCCTTCCTGAACTTCGGCTCGAACCAGCGACCTTCGTAATCACCGGCCTTGGCACCAAAGGTCCCGCGCACTTCCCAATAGTCGCGCGGCACGAACTTGCGGATTTTCTGCTCGCGGTCGACCACGATCATCAGCGTCGGCGTCTGCACGCGGCCGACGGTGGTCAGGTAGAAGCCGCCGCCCTTGCTGTTGAAAGCGGTCATCGCGCGGGTGCCGTTGATGCCGACCAGCCAGTCTGCTTCGCTGCGGCTGCGTGCTGCATCGGCGAGCGGTTGCATGTCCTCGTCGGAGCGCAGCTTGGCAAAGCCATCGCGAATCGCGGCGGGCGTCATCGACTGCAGCCACAATCGCGATACCGGCTTCTTGCTCTGCGTGGCTTGGGCGATATAGCGGAAAATCAGTTCACCCTCACGTCCCGCGTCGCAGGCATTGATCAGCGCCGTGACATCCTTGCGCTTGAGCAGCTTGGCGAGCACTTTCAGCCGGGGCTCGCTCTTGGCGATCGGATTGAGGTCGAAATGCGGCGGAATCACCGGCAGGTGGGCGAAGGACCATTTGCCGCGTTTGACTTCGTATTCTTCCGGCGCCGCGATTTCCAGCAGATGGCCGACCGCTGACGACAGTACATAGTCGTCGCTTTCGAAATAGTCGCCATGTCGCGTGAAGCCGCCAAGCGCGCGGGCAATATCTGCGGCAACCGAAGGTTTTTCCGCGATGATGAGCGTTTTCGACATTCTAAATGATTGATTTTGCGGATCAAAAGCCGCCATTGCAGGGTCCGCTGCAGGTCAACGGACGGCGAAGAGCGGCAGATGATAAGAACAAAGCCGGGGCCGCGCAAGCCGCGATCAGCGAATGCGCTGCCAGCGTCCGCCGGGCAGGGATTCGATTCGTCCGGCGATTTCGAGGCCGGTCAATGCCGCATTCACCTCGGCCGTGGCCAGTCCGCTGCGTGTACAGATCGACTGTAAATCCACCGGCTCAAAACCGATGTGCACAAGCACAAGGTCATCGTCATCTGCCATTTTGACGGTTTGTTTTTGCGCTTGTGTCACCGTGTCGCCAAGTTCCTCGAGAATGTCCTGGGCCGATTCCACCAGCTTGGCACCCTGCTTGATCAAGGCATGGCAGCCCTTGGCGAGCGGTGAATGGATTGATCCCGGAATCGCAAATACTTCGCGTCCCTGGTCTGCGGCGAGCCGCGCGGTGATCAGCGATCCGCTCGATACCGCAGCTTCCACCACAAGCACGCCGCGCGCAAGGCCGCAGATCAGGCGGTTGCGTCTCGGGAAATTGCCGGCAAGCGGTGGCGTGCCGAGCGCAAATTCCGAAATGATCAAACCACCTGTGGCAATGTCATGCGCGAGTGGGCGGTTGCGCGCCGGATAGACGCTGTCGAGTCCGGTGCCGACAACTGCAATCGTCGAAGCGCGGCTGGCCAGACCGCCGCGATGTGCTGCGGCATCTATACCCAGTGCCATGCCGCTGACAATGACCATGCCGGCATCACCAAGCGCGGTGGCGAAAGCCTCGGCATTTGCCATGCCCTGGGCGGTGGCATTGCGGCTGCCGACAATGGCGAAGGCCGGCCGGTTGAGCAACTCGGTCCTGCCCTTGGCATATAACAGCGGCGGTGGATCCGCGGTTTGCAACAATGATTGCGGATATTCGGAATCAGCCAGCGTGATGATGCGATTTGCCGGATTGTCGAGCCAGGTCGCCGCAGCCGATAGTGGTTCGCCATCAACACCGCCGGCAGAGATGACCGAGGCCAGACGCGCCGGTACTACGGCTGCCAGCGAGCGCTGCGACGCTGTGAGCACACCGGCCGGCGTTCCAAATTCAAGCAGGAGTTTGCGCAGTGTCTGCGCGCCAATCCCTTCAACCAGGGACAGGCGCAGCCAAGCCTCGAGGTCGGTGTCGAGCGCCATCGGGAGTGGCGCGATCGCTCCGCGTCCGGATCAGGGATTGGTGACGAAATCGCTGACCGCAACCGGACGGCTGGCTTCCATCACCAGCGCGAACGAAGTGCGGTCAAAGGTGCGGAACACCATCAGCAGGCCGTAACGGTCGTCAGGCAGCTTGGCGATGTCATTACGCGTCACCGCTTCGCCGCGGGACAGCAGCACATCGCGCGGCGGCAGGCTTTGTGCGTAATAAGTGCGTGGCGTGTCGCGGCCGGTGATGCCGCTGCGGCCGAACAGTGGCTCGGTGCGTTGGCTGTAGCGGGCATCGGTCTGGCTGCGTTCGATGGCCAGCACGGTCCCGACCTGCAGCCCGTCACGAGCGCCCTTGGACAACGCAACGATCGACAGCGGTCCGGTTTCCTGCAGGCTGCCATATGCGGAAATGATGCGGCCCTTTACCGGCACTCGCGGCGGATGCGGAAGGTAGGCAAACACCGGGGCCTGTTTGCCGAGCGGCACCAAGCGGTCATCGCGATAGATTTCCTGGGTCGAGCGGACGATGTTGATCTCCGCCACTTCGCCATGGCGGGTGACTCTGGCGTCACCAAGATAGGCTGCCTCATAGCCGAGTATTTCGCGGGTTTCGGGATCAATCAACGGATCCCCGCGGCGGAAAATTTGCCAGATATCGCCCTTGTCCTTGCTGATGCCAGTGGCAAAGGCACGATCGCCGGCACCCAGCGTGACGCGGGACTCGGATGTGGCAACGATACGCGCAGCAGCGTCAAGTTCAGTGGCGCTGACTACCAGGGGCTTGGACAGGAAGGGCTCGATCACCGAAGGTGCGATGCTCGCAACGGCGTTGCGCTCGCTGCGTTCTTCGCGAATTCTCGGTTCGAGGCGGGTGGTATCCAGTTTTACCAGTTGCAGGCTGGCCTCGCCGCTGCTGCGGTCGAGCACGATGGCATCGCCGGGATAGAGCAGGTGCGGGTTCCTGAGCTGCTCCTGATTCATTTTCCACAGCTCCGGCCAGCGCCAGGGTTCTTTCAGATAGCGGCCGGCGATGCCCCACAGCGTGTCTCCACGCTGCACGACATAGCGGTCGGGTGCGCCATCCTTGATGGCAGGGGCTTCCGCCGCGACTGCCGTCAGCGCCGGAGTTACCAACAAAATCAGGGATATAATGACTTTTCGCATGGGAAATCCCGCCTTGATTGCGCACCACGGGCGCAGGCCGCAACAGCCACCGGGCGACGTGAGAGTTTGGTTTAAATTCTGCATCTAGATGATTAAATAGGCAAGTTTTTCATGGCTTTGCTACCGATCCTGCAGTATCCCGATCCGCGATTACACAAGATCGCCGCTCCGGTAGTCCAGGTCGATGACAAAATTCGTAAATTAATCAAGGACATGGCTGAAACCATGTATACCGCTCCGGGGATCGGGTTGGCGGCAACCCAGGTGGATGTACATCTGCGGGTAATCGTCATTGACCTTTCCGAAACCCATGACCAACTGCAAGTCTTCATCAACCCGGAAATCATACGCGCCGAGGGCGAGGAAATCTGTGAAGAAGGTTGTCTTTCTGTACCCGGGGTCTACGAAAAAGTGACCCGTTCAGCCAAGGTCAGGGTGCTGGCGCTGGACGAGCAGGGCCAATCCCGGGAGATCGAGGCCGAAGGCCTGCTCGCGGTGTGCATCCAGCACGAAATGGATCATCTGATCGGCCGCGTTTTTGTCGAAAAACTGTCGCGGCTCAAACAGCAGCGCATCACCGCCAGACTGGCGAAACAGCAGCGTCAGGCGGGCTGAAAGCCCGCGACCCGCCGGCCGCATGAACATCCTGTTTGCAGGCACACCGCCGTTTGCCGCGGTCGCGCTCTCCGCCCTGCTTGATGCCGGTCACCGGGTGCCGCTGGTGTTGACACAACCGGATCGCCCCGCCGGTCGTGGCCTCAAAGCCCAGGCTTCCGCAGTCAAACAACTTGCCCTGGAAAGGGGCCTCGTGCTGGCCCAGCCGGAATCGCTGAAAGACGATGTCACCGTGACGCGGCTTGCCGGACTTGATGCCGACGTGATGGTGGTTGCCGCCTACGGGTTGCTGTTGCCGCAACGCGTGCTCGACTTGCCGCGCCTGGGTTGCCTGAACATCCATGCCTCCCTGCTGCCGCGCTGGCGTGGCGCGGCACCAATCCAGCGCGCAATTCTTGCAGGCGACAGCGAGACCGGCATCACCATCATGCAAATGGACGCCGGACTCGACACCGGGGCTATTCGCATGGTCGCGGCGTTGCCAATTGCCCGCGAGGACACTGCGCAGACCTTGCACGACCGCCTGGCAAGCCTCGGTGCCCGGCTGATCGTCGAAGCGCTTCACGACCTGCCCCCGGCGCTGGCCCAGGATTCCAAGCGGGCTACCTATGCCGCAAAAATTACCAAAGCCGAAGCGCGCATCGAGTGGACGCGATCCGCGGCGGACATTGATCGCGCAGTACGGGCCTACAACCCGGTGCCCGGCGCCTACACGTCATGGCAGGGCCAGCCGCTGAAAATCTGGCGTGCCGAGCCCCTCGAATCCTGCGGAAATGCTGTGCCGGGAACGGTGTTGCAGGCTGGCGCCGACGGCCTCTGTGTGGCAACCGGCGAGGGTAGCCTGCGCCTGCTCGAAGTACAGCGAGCCGGTGGCAGGCGCATGGATGTCCGCACCTTTCTGGCCGGCGCCACGTTCGTTGCCGGTGAACCCCTGGGCGACTGATACACCATGGACGATCTGCAGTGTCTGGCGGCACAAACCGTATCCCGCGTCCTCAACGGACGCAGCCTTGACGCCGAGCTCGCCGCACTGTGGCGCGGCCACGCGACGCTGGCCGCGCAGCAGCGCGGTGCGGTGCAGGACATGGCCTACGGCACACTGCGTCATCTCGGCATGATCGATGCGCTGATTGACCGCCTGCTGGCACGCCCCTTGACCGACGACGCGGTGCGCCCGCTGCTGCGGGTGGCGATCTACCAGCTGGGCCATACCCGTGCCCATGCCTACACCGTGGTTGACCATGCGGTGCGGGCAACGGTGCGAATGGGTGCGCCACGCGCCAAGGGTCTGGTCAATGCAGTGTTGCGCAACTACCTGCGTCGCCGTCCAGAGCTTGAGTCTGCAGCGCAAGTCGCTGCGGTTGCCCGATACTCGTATCCGCAGTGGTGGATCGACCGTGTTGCCGACGAGCAGCCCGGACACTGGCGCAGCATGCTCGAAGCCGGGAATACACGGCCGCCGCTGACACTGCGCGTGAACCGGCGTCAGATCAGCCGGGATGATTATCTGGAGCGCCTGCTCCACGCCGACATCCCGGCGCTGGCAACCGGCCGCGACGGTGTGGTTATTGAAAAACCGCGGCCGGTGTCGCAGTTGCCGGGTTTCGCAGAAGGCCTGGTTTCCGTTCAGGATGCCGGCGCCCAGCTGGCGGCGCAGTTGCTGAACGTGGCCGACGGCATGCGCGTGCTTGATGCCTGTGCCGCGCCCGGTGGCAAGACCGCGCACCTGCTCGAGTGCGCAGAGCTGGATCTGACCGCGGCCGACATCGACGGCGAAAGGCTGCAGCGTGTGACCGACAACCTGGCGCGGCTGAAACTGAAAGCCACCCTGATGCAAGCCGATGCCGGAGATGCCGGGGCATGGAAAAACGTCGCGCCTTTCGACCGCGTTCTCGCCGATGTGCCGTGCACCGCCTCGGGTGTGGTGCGGCGCCATCCCGACATCAAATGGCTGCGTCGTCCCGCCGACATCGCAGCGATGGTCAAACAGCAATCGCGCATCCTCGACGTGCTTTGGCAGTTGCTCGGCAGAGGTGGTAAATTGCTGTACGCGACCTGCTCGGTTTTTACGGCAGAAAACAGCCGGCAGATCGAAGACTTTGTTGCCCGCCATTCCGACGCCCGCCAGCTTTCCATTGATGTCCAACTCGACGGCCTGAACCACAACGCAGGCCAACTGTTTCCAGACGCCCAGCATGACGGTTTCTTCTATGCCCTTCTGGAAAAGGCCTGACTCCGCAGTGCTCCAGCGCATCCTCAGCCGCCTGGTCATCGCGGTGTTGTTGCTGTGCCCGGCCGTCTCCGCGCTTGCGCAGGGGCATGGCATCGACGTGCGCCGCGCCGCGGTAAGCATGGCGGACGACCATTTCGTGCTGGAAGCCGACATTGATGTCGTGCTGTCGGCGCCTTTGGAAGAGGCCCTGCACAAGGGCATCCCGCTGTACTTCGTGCTCGAGTTCGAGATGGTGCGTTCACGCTGGTACTGGTTCAACGACCGTGCCGTCAGCACCCAGCAGGGTTATCGCCTGTCGTACAGCGCGCTGACCCGCCAGTACCGGATAGGCGTCGGCGCTTTTTATCAGAACTACGCCACGCTCAATGAAGCCCTGCAGCTGATGAGCCGGGTGCGCAGGCGCCTGGACCTCGATCCCGGTACGCTGTCCAGAGGCACGCCATATACCGCCGGGCTGCGCCTGCGCCTGGACACGACGCAACTGCCCAAACCCTTCAACCTCAATGCGTTGGGCTCGCGTGAGTGGAGCCTGGGTTCCGACTGGCACCGCTGGACGGTGACGCCTTGACCACGGTCGCCGCCAAACCGCCGCGCACCGGCGCGGTGATGCGCTACCTGCTGGTGAGCTGCATCGTGCTCGGCGTCGCGGCGGTGTTCCTGCTCGCCTCGGTCAGCGCCAACACCGAGCTGTTTTCCGAGTATTACCCGCTGCTGCTGGTGATCAACCTTGTGATTGCCGCGCTGATCGCGGGCATGGTCAGCTACCAGTTGCTGCGCCTGCGCCGGCGTCTGCGTGAAGGCGTCTTTGGTGCCAAGCTGACGTTGCGCCTGGTGACATTGTTCGGGCTGATGGCGGTGCTTCCAGGTGCGCTGATCTACGGTGTATCGGTTCAGTTCGTCTCCCAGAGCATCGAGTCGTGGTTCGAGGTGCGGCTCGACAGCGCGCTGGAAAGCGGCCTCAACCTTGGCCGCAGCACGCTCGACGGCCGGCTGAAGGAGCTGAATGCCAAGGCCGAGGTGATGGCGCTGACCCTGTCCACCAGTCCGGCTTCCGAACATGTGACGCTGCTCGGCCGGCTACGCGAGCAGGCTGCGGTGGAAGAGGCCGTGCTGTTCAGCACCCGTGGCAAGGTGCTGGCGTTTTCCGGCAACGAAAAAAGCGGCCTTGTTCCCGAGGCACCCAGCGCCGCCGCGATGCGCCAGATCCGCATGCAGAAATCGTATGGCGCGATTGAAGCCGTGCCGGAGCGCGGGCTCTATCTGCGCGTGCTGGCACCGGTGGACGTGGTGTCGTTGACCGAAGAGGCGCGTGTGCTGCAGTTGCTGCAGGCGGTGCCGAAGCAGCTCGCCGAAGACGCTGAAGTGGTGCAGACCGGTTATCGCGAATACCAGGAGCTGCAGCTGGCGCGGCGCGGCCTGAAGCGGCTCTACGGCATCACGCTGACACTGGCGCTGCTGCTCGCCGTGCTGTCTTCTCTGGGCCTCGCTGTGCTGCTGTCGAACCGGCTGTCGGCACCGCTCAATGCGCTGGTTGAAGGCACACGCGCGGTGGCGCAGGGCGACTTCAGCCGCCGTGCCGCGGTTGCGAGCAGCGATGAACTGGGCCAGCTCACGCAGTCCTTCAACAGCATGACGCTGCAGCTCGCCGAAGCGCAGTCGCGCGTCGAGCGCAACCAGGCGCAACTCGCCCACGCCAAGGCCTATCTCGAAAGCGTGCTCGCCAACCTGTCCGCGGGCGTGCTGACTTTCGATGCCGCGCTGCGCCTGCGCTCGGCCAATCCCAGCGCGGCGCAGATCCTCGGCACCGACTGCGATGCGCTGGTCGGAACCGCGGTGCAGGAATGGCCGGCACGAGAAGCTTCGTTCTTGACGCTCGCCCAGGCTTTGTCCGATGCCTTCAGCGGTGCCGTTGCCGATGCGGCGTGGCAGCGCCAGGTCGAGCGCGAACTGAAGGATGGCACCCAGGTGCTGCTGCTGCGAGCCTCCCGCTTCGGTGAGGCCGAGGTCGCGGGACTGATCGTGGTGTTCGACGACGTCACCCACCTGCTGCAGGCCCAGCGCGACGCGGCCTGGGCCGAGGTCGCGCGGCGTCTCGCGCACGAGATCAAGAATCCGCTGACGCCGATCCAGCTTTCCGCGGAACGCATGCAGTTGAAGCTCGCACCCAAGCTGCAGACGGGCGATGCCGAAATCCTCGAGCGCTCGACGCAGACCATCGTCAGCCAGGTCGCCGCCCTGAAGCGCATGGTCGATGCCTTCAGCCAGTACGCGCGCAATCCGGAACCGGCGTTGCGCCCGCTCGACCTCAACGCGCTGGTGCGCGAGGTGCTGACACTGTACGAGTCACTCGGTTCCAGCCTCACGCTGAACCTTGCGCCGGTGCTGCCCGCGGTCGAGGGCGACTCGACGCAGGTCCGCCAGGTGATCCACAACCTGCTGCAGAACGCGCAGGACGCGCTGGCCGGAATCGAAGCGCCACGCATCGACATTGTCACCCAGCTTCGGAGCGGCCGTGTCGAACTGTCGGTCACCGACAACGGCAGCGGCTTTCCCGAAAATCTGATGAAACGCGCCTTCGAGCCCTATGTCACCACCAAGCCGCGCGGAACAGGCCTCGGCCTGTCGATCGTGCGCAAGATCATCGAAGAACACCACGGCGAAGTGACCATCTGCAATGTCGCGCCGCGCGGTGCGCGGGTCAGCATCCTGCTACCCGCGGCAAACGCCGGCGAGCGCAGCGCGGCATGAATATCCTTATGAGCTGAACCATGAGACAGATCCTGGTGGTAGACGATGAAATCGGCATCCGCGAACTGCTCTCGGAAATCCTCTCCGACGAGGGTTACGACGTGCAACTGGCGGAAAATGCCGGCGCCGCGCGTGCCTTCCGCAGCCAGGCGCGACCCGACCTGGTGCTGCTCGACATCTGGATGCCAGACACCGACGGCATCACGCTGCTCAAGGAATGGGCGAGCACCGGCCAGTTGACGATGCCGGTGGTGATGATGTCCGGCCACGGCACCATCGACACCGCGGTCGAGGCCACCCGCATCGGTGCCTACGATTTCCTCGAGAAGCCGATCGCGCTGCAGAAGCTGCTGGCCACCGTCGGCAAGGCGATCACCCGTGGCGAGCAGCGGCCGCAGGCCGCGGCACTGGGCATGCTCGGCCGTACGCCGGTGGTACAGGAGCTGAAGCAGCGCCTGGAACGCATCGCCGCCAGCCGCAGCGCGGTGCTGGTGCAGGGCGCGCCGGGCTGCGCCTTCGAAGCCTGTGCGCGCATCCTGCACACACCGAGCATGCCCTGGGCCGCGGTCGAACTCGGTACGCAGGTGGTTGATGCCCCGCTTGACCTGCTGCAGGCCAGCCGCGGCGGTACGCTGCTGGTGCGCGACATCGCCGAATTCAGCAAGCTCGAACAGCGCGGGCTGTACGTGCTGCTGTCGCAGGCGGATCGTTACAACGTACGTGTGGTCTGCTGCAGCACCCAGCCGCTGGCCGAGCGTGTGGCTGCCGGTGCCTTCGACGACCGCGTCTACCAGATGCTCGGCGCCACCACCATCCAGCTGCCGCGGCTGCGCGAGCAGCGCGACGACATCCCGGAACTGGCCGCTGCGCTGCTCTCCGACATGGTCGAGCAGAAGCAGGTGCCGCCGCGCCATTTCAGCACCGCGGCGCTGAACGCCCTGCGCAACTACGAATGGCCGGGCAACCTGTCCGAACTGAAAAGCGTGGTGCAGACACTCGCCAACACCGCCGCTGGCGAGCAGATCTCGATGGAGGAGACCGTGCGCGTGGTGCCGCAGTCGGCGACCCCGGATGCCGCCTCGGTGCTGCAGCTCGATGCCCCGCTACGTGACGCCCGGGATGCCTTCGAGCGCATTTATTTCGAATACCACCTGGCGCGGGAGGGCGGCAACATCAGCCGCGTGGCCGACGTCGTGGGCCTCGAACGCACGCATTTGTATCGCAAGCTCAAACACTTGGGCATCAAGACCTCACGCAAGCACGAGGAATAGCGGTAACAGCCGTTGCTGCTGACCGCGGCACCCTCGCGCCGCCCTCGGGTGAGCCGTTATAATCACGGCTTTTCCCGCAAGCTCTCCTTCAGGATCGCAAGACATGAGTTCCCGACCCGAGTTGGCGAACGCGCTGCGCGCGTTGGCGATGGACGCCGTTCAACAAGCCAACTCCGGTCATCCCGGAATGCCCATGGGCATGGCGGACATTGCCGAAGCCCTGTGGCGCGGCCATCTGCGCCACAACCCGGCGAATCCGCTGTGGGCTGATCGCGACCGCTTTGTGCTGTCCAACGGCCACGGTTCGATGCTGCTGTATGCCTTGCTGCACCTGACCGGCTACGACCTGCCGGTCGACGAGCTGAAACGCTTCCGCCAGCTGCACTCGAAGACTGCCGGCCATCCCGAACACGGCATCACCCCCGGCGTCGAGACCACCACCGGTCCGCTGGGCCAGGGCATCGCCAATGCCGTGGGTCTGGCCATCGCCGAGCGCGTGCTTGCCGACAGTTTCAACCGCGACGGCCATAACATCGTCAACCACCGTACCTATGTGTTCCTCGGTGACGGTTGCCTGATGGAAGGCATCTCGCACGAGGCCTGCGCGCTCGCCGGCACGTTGAAGCTGAACAAGCTGATCGCCTTGTATGACGACAATGGCATTTCCATAGACTCGGAAAAAGGCAATATAAAACAATGGTTTACAGACAACGTTCCGCAGCGCTTCGCAGCTTACGGCTGGAACGTGATCTATGGCGTCGATGGTCATGATGGTGATGCTGTTGATGCCGCCATCCGCCAGGCGCAAAAAGAAACCGCACGTCCGACGCTGATCTGCTGCAAGACCCTCATCGGCAAGGGCGCGCCGAAAAAGCAGAACACCGGTGGTGTGCACGGCGCGCCGCTGGGGGCCGAGGAAATTGCCGCCACCCGTGTAGCCATCGGCTGGCCGCACCCGCCCTTCGAGATTCCGGAATCGCTGCGTGCAGACTGGAGCGCCCGCGACCAGGGTGCCGCGCGGGAGGCCGAGTGGAACCAGCGCTTTGCCGCCTATGCCGCTGCGTATCCCGAGCTGGCAGTCGAATTCAAGCGCCGCATGGCTGGCGATTTGCCGGCAGACTGGGCGGCTAAACGCGACGCTTTCATCGCACAGACCGTGCAGAAGGCCGAGACCATCGCCACGCGCAAGGCTTCGCAGAACGCGATCGAAGGTTATGCCCCGGCACTGCCCGAGCTGATCGGCGGCTCCGCCGACCTCGCCGGTTCCAACCTGACGCTGTGGTCGGGCTCGAAAGGTGTCAGCGCAACGAGCGGCGGCAACTACCTCTATTTCGGTGTGCGCGAATTCGGCATGGCCGCGATCTGCAATGGCATCGCGCTGCATGGCGGCCTGATTCCGTACCACGCCACCTTCCTGGTGTTTTCGGATTACGCGCGCAACGCGCTGCGCATGGCGGCGCTGATGAAACAGCGCGTGGTCTGCGTGTTCACCCACGATTCGATCGGACTGGGTGAAGACGGTCCGACCCACCAGCCGGTGGAACATGCGGCGACGCTGCGCCTGCTGCCCAACATGGACGTGTGGCGGCCCTGCGATACGGTTGAAACTTCAGTGGCCTGGGCTGCGGCAATCGAGCGCAAGGATGGTCCGGCCAGCCTGCTGCTGTCGCGGCAGAACCTCAATTTCCAGAACCGCAGTGCAGAGCAGCTTGCCGCTGTCGCGCGCGGTGGCTACGTGCTGGCCGAGGCCGGCGGCGCGCCGCGGGCCGTGATCATCGCCACCGGTTCCGAAGTCGCGCTGGCGCTGGCCGCGCATCAGGCGCTGGCCGCGGACGGCATTGCCGTGCGCGTGGTGTCGATGCCCTGCACCCAGGCCTTTGACCGCCAGGATGCGCAGTACCGCGAATCGGTGCTGCCGCGTGGTATTCCTCGTGTCGCCGTCGAGGCCGGCGTTACCGACTACTGGCGCAAGTACGTCGGCCTTGAAGGCAAGGTCATCGGCATCGACCGCTACGGTGAATCGGCGCCGGCGGGTGAACTGTTCAAGTTTTTCGGCATCACCGGCGACGCCGTTGCCGCGGCGGTGCGCAGCGTACTCTGATTTTTCAGATCAATTTTTCAATCAACCGGATTTCAGTGGGGGCGTCATGGCAATCAAGGTCGGCATCAACGGATTTGGGCGTATCGGTCGCATGGTGTTTCGTGCAGCGGTGCAGGATTTTCCCGACATCGAAGTGGTCGGCATCAACGACCTGCTCGAACCCGACTACCTCGCCTACATGCTGCGCCACGACTCGGTGCACGGCAAATTCAAGGGTGATATTTCGGTTTCCGGCAACACGCTGGTGGTCAATGGCAAGAACATCCGCCTGACCGCGGTCAAGGATCCGACCGAATTGAAATGGAATGAAATCGGTGCCGACATCGTGATCGAGGCCACCGGTCTCTTCCTTGACAAGGCCACTGCCGGCAAGCACCTCGCCGCGGGCGCGAAAAAAGTCATCATGTCGGCGCCGTCGAAGGACGACACGCCGATGTTCGTCTACGGCGTCAACGACAAGAGTTACGCCGGACAGGACATCATCTCCAACGCCTCCTGCACCACCAACTGCCTGGCACCGGTGGCGAAGGTGTTGAACGACAAGTGGGGCATCAAGCGCGGCCTGATGACCACGGTGCACGCCGCCACGGCAACACAGAAGACCGTCGACGGCCCGTCGAACAAGGACTGGCGCGGCGGCCGCGGCATTCTCGAAAACATCATCCCGTCCTCGACCGGCGCAGCCAAGGCTGTTGGCGTGGTGATCCCGGAACTGAACAAGAAGCTCACCGGCATGGCCTTCCGCGTGCCGACCTCCGACGTGTCGGTGATTGACCTGACCGTTGAACTGAACAAGCCCGCGACCTATGCCGAAATCTGCGCCGAAATGAAGGCGCAGTCGGCCGGAGCCATGAAGGGCGTGCTGGGTTACACCGAAGAAAAAGTGGTGTCGACCGACTTCCGCGACGAGACCTGCACCTCGGTATTTGATGCCGAAGCCGGCATCGCCCTCGACCCGACCTTCGTCAAGGTGGTGTCCTGGTACGACAACGAATGGGGCTATTCCAGCAAGGTGCTGGAGATGGTTCGCGTTGTTGCGAAAAAATAACGTCAAAAACATAGCCACAGAGGTCACAGAGGACACAGAGAACTGCAAGAACAGCAAACCCAAAGAGATGTTGGTTTGGTTTTCTCTGTGCTCTCTGTGTCCTCTGTGGCAAAAGATTTTGACTTAAAGGTTTGATCTTGAAGTTTCTCCGACTCACCGACCTTCCCCTTGCCGGCAAGCGGGTGTTTATCCGCGCCGACCTCAATGTGCCGCAGGACGACGCCGGCAACATCACTGAAGACACCCGCATTCGCGCTACGATTCCGGGCATCAAACATGCCGTCGCCGCCGGTGCCGCGGTGATGGTGACTTCGCACCTCGGCCGGCCGACCGAAGGTTCGCTGCAGCCTGGCGACACCCTGGCACCGATTGCACAGCGCCTGTCCGAAGTACTCGGCCAGCCGGTGCGCCTGGTGCAGGACTGGACCGATGGCGGTTTTGAGGTGAAGCCCGGTGAAGTTGTGCTGCTCGAAAACTGCCGCGTCAACAAGGGCGAGAAAAAGAACGACGAACAGCTCGCCAGAAAAATGGCCGCGCTGTGCGACGTGTATGTGAATGACGCCTTCGGCACCGCCCACCGCGCCGAGGCGACCACCCATGGCATCGCGAAATTCGCACCGGTGGCCTGTGCCGGTCCGCTGATGGCGGCCGAACTTGATGCGCTGGGCAAGGCGCTGGAAAAACCGGCGCGGCCGCTGCTCGCCATCGTCGCCGGTTCCAAGGTCTCGACCAAACTGACCATCCTGAAATCGCTGGCGTCGAAAGTCGACCAGCTGATTGTCGGCGGCGGCATCGCCAACACCTTCATGCTGGCCACCGGCATGCGTATCGGCAAGTCACTGGCCGAGCCCGACCTTGTTGGTGAAGCGCAGGCGATCATCGACATCATGAAGTCACGCGGAGCCCAGGTGCCGCTGCCGGTGGACGTGGTGGTGGCCGATGAACTGTCGGCACTGGCGCGCGCCAACCGCATCGACGCGGCAGACGTGAAACCGGGCGACCTGATCCTCGACGTCGGCGCGAAGACCGCGAAGACCTTTGCCAGCCTGATTGCCAAGGCCGGAACCATCGTCTGGAACGGGCCGGTCGGCGTTTTTGAATACGACCAGTTTGCCGGCGGCACCAGGGCGATTGCCGAAGCCATTGCCGCATCGAAGGCGTTTTCGATTGCCGGCGGTGGTGACACCTTGGCCGCTGTCGCCAAGTACAAGATTGCCGACAAGGTTTCCTATATCTCCACCGGTGGCGGCGCCTTCCTCGAATTCCTCGAGGGCAAGACGCTGCCGGCGGTTGAAGTTCTCGAACAGCGCGCGGCATGACCGGAGCGCGGCCAGCCTCAATCTAAAAGGATGGACAGCGCATGATCCGCAGAACCAAAGTTGTTGCCACGCTGGGCCCCGCATCCAGCGATGCCAAAACCCTGACCCGCATGATCGAAGCCGGGCTCGATGTCGTGCGCATCAATTTCTCTCACGGCTCGCCGGACGAACACCGCGCCAGGGTGAACCTGGTGCGCCAGCTGGCGAGCAAGGCCGGCCGCGCGGTCGGCGTGCTGGTTGACCTGCAGGGCCCGAAGATCCGCATCGGCCGGTTCAAGGACAACAAGATCCAGCTTGAGCCCGGCGCGAAGTTCGTGCTCGATGCCGAATGCAAGCTTGGCGACCAGAACATCGTCGGTCTCGACTACAAGAATCTGCCCAACGATGTGCGGCCCGGCGACACGCTGTTGCTGGATGACGGCCGCATCGTGCTGGGTGTCAGCACTGTGCGCGGCGGAAAGATCACCACGGTGGTGGAACAGGGCGGCCCGCTGTCAAACAACAAGGGCATCAACCGCAAGGGTGGCGGCCTGACCGCGCCGGCGCTGACCGAGAAAGACAAGCAGGACATCAAGCTCGCGGCCGAACTGAAGGCTGATTTTCTGGCGGTGTCCTTCCCGCGCTCCGGCGAGGACGTGCGCTGGGCGCGCGACCTGTTCGTCAAGGCCGGCGGCCATGGCCTGATCGTGTCCAAGATCGAACGTGCCGAGGCAATTCCGGCGCTGGAGGAAATCCTCGACGCTTCCGACGCGATCATGGTCGCCCGCGGCGACCTCGGCGTCGAGGTCGGTGATGCGCCGATACCCGCCCTGCAGAAGCGCATGATCCGCATGGCCCGCGAAAAACAGAAACTGACCATCACCGCGACGCAGATGATGGAGTCGATGATCTCGAGCCCGATCCCGACCCGTGCCGAAGTGTCAGACGTCGCCAACGCGGTGCTCGACGGCACCGACGCGGTGATGACCTCGGCGGAAACCGCCGCCGGCAAATACCCGACCGAGACCATTGCCGCCATGGTGCGGGTCTGTGTCGAAGTGGAAAAGGAAGACCTGCCGCAGCAGGAGCGTCGCGGCTATGCCGGCCAGACCGATGTCGAGAACGCAATCGCCAAAGCCACCGCCTTCACCACGGCTTCCGGCCTGCCGATCAAGGCCATTGCCGCGCTGACGCAGAGCGGCCGCACCGCGCTGCTGATGTCGCGGATGGCAATCGCGGTGCCGATCTATGCCATGAGTTCGGTGGTCGAAACACGCCGCCGCGTGACCCTGTTCCGCGGCGTGCATCCGGTGCGTTTCAAGGGCGCGCGCAATCCGGAAAAAGCCCTGCTGATGGCCGAGGACGAACTGATCAAGCGCGGTGTGGTGCAGAACGGCGACCTGATCGTGCTCACCATCGGCGAGCCCTTCGGTCGCGCCGGCGGCACCAACACCATGAAAATCGTCAAGGTCGGCGAGCACCGGAAGAGCTGATCGACGCGTGTAAAATATCAGCCCATTCAAATTCAAAAACCTGGCCACAGAGGGCACAGAAAAAAACAAAAAACGGCGAAACAGAGAACAGGATTCAAGGTGTTCTCTGTGGCCTCTGTGGCTGATGTTGATTTAACCGCCCTTCAATCGTGATGCAGGGCTCCAATAATCTGCAGGAGTATTTCATGTCCACCAACAATCTCGCCGCCATCGCCCAGGCGATGGTCTCCCCCGGCAGGGGCATCCTTGCCGCCGACGAAAGCACCGGCACCATCGGCAAACGCTTCGACAGCATCAATGTCGAGAACACCGAAGAACATCGCCGCGCCTACCGCGACATGCTGTTTTTGACCCCGGGCATGGGTGAGCACATCAGCGGCGTGATCCTTTACGACGAAACCCTGCGTCAGAAATCGGCCGACGGCACTTCCTTCGTCAAACTGCTGGAAAAAAATGGCGTGCTGCCCGGCATCAAGGTCGATGCCGGCGCCAAGCCGCTGGCCTTCTGCCCCGGCGAAACCGTCACCGAAGGTTTGGACAACCTGCCCAAGCGCTGTGCCGAATACGTCAAGCTCGGTGCCAAGTTCGCCAAGTGGCGTGCCGTGATCGACATCGGCAACGGCCTGCCCAGCTCGACCAGCATCACTGCCAATGCCCACGCGCTGGCGCGTTATGCCGCGATCTGCCAGGAAGCCGGCCTGGTGCCCATTGTCGAACCCGAAGTGCTGATGGACGGCGACCACGACATCGACCGCTGCGAAGAAGTCACTGAATGGACACTCAATGCGGTCTACGAAGCGCTGTACATGAACCGCGTCGTGCTCGAGCATTCGGTGCTGAAGCCGTCGATGGTGATCTCCGGCAAGAAATGCGCGAAACAGGCGCCGGTCGATGAAGTCGCCGCGCGCACCGTGCGCACACTGAAGCGCACCGTGCCCGGTGCCGTCGCCGGCATCGTCTTCCTGTCCGGCGGCCAGAGCGACGAAGTGGCCACCGCCCACCTCAATTCGATGAACGTGCAGTTCAAGGGCAACCTGCCCTGGCCGCTGTCCTTCTCTTACGGCCGCGCGCTACAGCAGCCTTCGCTGAAAGCCTGGAAAGGCCAGCCGGCGAACGTGCCGGCGGCGCAGGCGGCGCTGGCGCATCGCGCCCGGATGAACGGTCTGGCGGCGTTGGGCCAATATTCGCCAGCCCTCGAGAAGAAATAATTTACCAATAAAATCAATAACTTATATAATATAAGTTAGCGCTCGCTTCATGACCCGGCTGCCGGTTTCGATCATCACCGGGTTTCTGGGCAGCGGCAAAACCACGCTGCTCAACCGGCTGTTGCAGGACCCTGCAATGGCCGGCGCTGCGGTGATCATTAACGAGTTCGGCGAGATCGGACTCGACCACCTGTTGATCGCCACCCCCAGCGAAAACACCGTGCTGCTGTCCAGCGGCTGCATCTGCTGCACGGTGCGTGGCGACCTGGTCGATACCCTGCGCGGGCTCGATCGCAGCCGCGGCAGGGACCTGCCGCCCTTCGACCGTGTGCTGATCGAAACCACCGGCCTCGCCGATCCGGTGCCGATCGTGCAAAGCGTAGTCATTGATGAGCAGCTCGCGCCTAAGTACGCGCTGGACAGCGTGATCACCCTGGTCGATGCGGTCAACGGCAGCGCCCAGCTCGACACCCAGCCTGAATCACGCAAGCAGGCCGCGGTCGCCGACCGCCTGCTGATCACCAAGACCGACCTCGCCGATGCCGCCACCGTGGCCGCGCTCGATGCGCGGCTGGCGGCGATCAATCCCGCCGCCGAACGCGGCGTGGCCACCCGTGGCGCGATAGCCGCGGCGGACCTGTTCGGCGCCACCCTTGATGCCGACGCCCGCGCCGAACGTGTCGCGCAATGGCTGCGCGAAAGTGAATACCGCCGCGTTGAACTGCAGGCCAAATCCGCTAACGGCAGTGCCCACGACGACGGCATCCAGGCCTGGAGCCTGACCCTCGATGAACCCGTCACCACGGCCGGCCTTTCCGCCTGGCTCACCGGACTGGCTTCGCTGTGCGGCGCCGAACTGTTGCGCATGAAAGGCCTGCTCAATGTTGAAGGCCGGCCGGTGGCCGTACACGCGGTGCAGACGCTGATCCATGAACCGGTGACCCTGGAACACTGGCCCGACGATGAGCGCCGCTCGCGGCTGGTGTTCATCACCCGCGGCATGGAGCGCGCCGCGATTGAATCCACGTTGGGCCTGCTCGGCTGGCAATCCACGGCCTTGCGCGGTGGCGTGCCCAAACCCGATCCGCAGGCTTACGCGCGGTTTCTGGCGACGATGACGCGGTCGCGCTGATTAAGGCGTTGCGTCACTGCATCGGCTCAACGCGGACTTTGCCTTGACAACAGCAGGGTGATTATTTAGCGTGCTGGACACCTCATTGCAAACGCTTACATTCCATAAAAACGCTGCAATTACGGAATAGACCGGGCCAGATCCAATCCCGGTCCGCAGCAACAACAGGAGGAGTACCCGGATGTTCGAATTCAAACCCCCCGAGGCCAAGGGTTCGGTCAAGGTCCTCAAGGGCGGCCTGCTGATCGACGGCAATGGCGGCAAGCCGGTCAAGGATCCGGTGATCGTGCTCGAAGGCCGGCGCATCAAGGAAGTTGGCGTCAAGGGCAAGGTCAGGATTCCGGCGAAAGCGGAAATCATCGACTGCGGCACGGCGACGCTGATGCCGGGGCTGATGGACGTGCACCTGCACACGATGATGTTCAACTGCCTGACCTTCCACAACTATCGTGTCGCACAGTGGGAGATCACGCCGGAACTGCAGCAGATGTATGGCCTGTTCCATGCGCAGCTGTGCTTCGACATGGGTTTCACCACGCTGCGTGACCTCGGCCTCAACTCCGGCCGCGGGCTGCTCACCGCGCATCTGTGCGCGATCCGCGACTCGATCGATGCCGGTGTGCTTGAAGGCCCGCGCATGCTGATCGGCGGCTTTACCACCATCACCGGCTCGCACCTCGACCTGATCCAGCCGCGCGCGGCGCAACGTTATGGTTTTCAGACGGCGGACGGCCCCTGGGAATTGCGCAAGCTGGCGCGCACCAATCTGCTGGCGGGTTGCGACATCGTCAAGACCTGCGCCACCGGTGGCGGCGGCACCGACAAGGAAGAGCCGGACATCCGCAACATGACGCAGGAGGAAATCAACGCCATCGTTGACGAAGCCCACGCCTTCCACAAGACTGCAGCGGTGCACTGCTTCACGCCCAACGGCCAGCGCATGGCGCTGGAAGCCGGCGCCGACACCATCGAACACATGGTGTTCCACGATGACGAGACGGTGGACATGATCGCCGAATCCGGCACCTGGATGACGCCGACGCTGCTCCATCGCACCGACCACGCCATCGGCACCCGCAAGGATCAGGGCACCTCGCAGTTCGTGCTCAACAAGATGAAGGCGTTGCAGCCGTACTGCTTCGAGACCTTCCAGAAAATGCACAAGGCCGGCGTCAACATCGCACTGGGCACCGACATGGGTTTTGATCCCGAGATGGGCACCAATGCCCGCGAGATGGAAATCTACGTCACCCTCGGCATGACGCCGATGGAAGCGATCATCAGCGCGACCAAAAACGCCGCGCGCGCGATCAAGCTCGACAAGCAGCTGGGCACGGTTGAAGCCGGAAAACTCGCCGACATCATCGCGGTGAAAGGTGATCCGCTGAAAAACATCCGCGTATTCCAGGACAAGAAAAACATCCAGATCGTGATGAAGGAAGGCCGCGTCTACGCCGACCGCCGTCCCGGCCACAACAAGAATGTGGTCAGCGTCACACCCAAGGACTGGAAAAAAATCGATTTTCTGTAATTCAAAAAGCAGCACATACCGGATAACCGGAGGAGGTTGAGCATGGCAGCAGCAAAGAAGGCAGTAAAAAAAGCCGCAACAACAAAAACCAAGACCGAAGGCGCCATTCGCGCCGGCAACGGCAAATATCACTTCCGCATGGACAAGCTGAAGAAGGTGCCCGCGGGTACCGGTTATTCAACGTCGCATGGCGGTGTGGTCGAAGGCTCGCGCATCCTCGTCGGTTACATCCACAAGCCGCGCGGCACCGGCTCGCGCATGCACCGCCACAACAACGAGCAGCTTAACTACGTGCTGCGCGGTACGCTGGTGGGGTCGGTCAATGGCAAGAAAGTGGTTGCGCCGGCCGGCACGCTGATCTACATCCCGGCCAACGCCCCGCACAACCTGATTGCATCGCCCAAGGACAAGGACGTGATCTTTCTCGCGATCAAGGATCTGTCGCAGGGCATCATCGGCATGGCGGTGGATGGCACCATGAGCGGGCCGCATTTTGAAAAGGGCTTCGGTCCGGCGGCGAAAGCGGCGAAGAAAAAAGCGCCACGCCGCAGCGCCGCCCGCAGATAAAAACATCAATAAAAACAACGGCTTATATCCTATGCGCCTGAGCGCCGAAGAAAAAGCCATGCTGCGTGGCGATCGCGGCCCCGCGGTGCAGGAAGCGCTGCAACTGCAGCTTGAAGTCGGCAGGTTCTTCGGTGCCAAACGTTTTGTGCAGGTGTCGAACGTGCACATGATGGGCGACATCGAAGTCATGGGCGATGCGGGCAAGTCCTTTCTCGAGCGCGCCGCGCAGTCCGGCGCCAAATGCGCGAAGCCGACCACCACCAACGCGCGCTGCGTCGATTTCGCCCATGTCGAACGCCTGAAGCAGGACCGCAACGAAGTGCGCAAGGAAAAAGAGCTCATCGCCTGCCTGCGCCGCATGGATGTGATCACCGCCGACACCTGCATCAATTACCAGACCATCTACCAGCCGCATCTCGGCGAGCACGTCGCCTGGGGCGACACCGGCACCGTGATCTATGCCAACTCGGTGTTCGGCGCGCGCTCCAATTTCGAAGCCGGGCCTGCGGCACTGGCAGCGGGGCTGACCGGACGTGTCGCCGAATACGGTTTTCATCTGGATGAACACCGCCGCGGCACCTTCCAGGTGAATCTGAAAGCCGACCTCGATGATCTCGCCGACTGGGGCGCCATCGGCAAGATTGTTGGTTCCGGACACCAGGACTACTACGCGGTGCCGGTATTCAACGGCATCAAGCGCCGGCCCACTGCCGATGAACTGAAACAGCTCGGCGCGGCGTTGGCGAGCTACGGTTCGATGGGCATGTTCCACATGGTTGGTGTCACGCCGGAAGCGCCGACGCTGAAGGCGGCCTTCGGCGGGCGCAAGCCGAAGGAAGTGATGACTGTCAGCAACCGCGACATCGAGAAGGTCTACGCCGGTTATGACAAGCAAAACAATCCGCTGAACCTGGTGGTGTTCTCCGGGCCGCAGCAATCGCTGCTGGAGATGAAACAGCTTGCGGCCCTGCTCAATGGACGCAAGGTGGCCAGGGGCAGTCAGCTGTTCATCACCACCAGCAATGGTGTCAAAAGCGCGGCAAAAGAACTCGGTTACCTGAAGGCCATCGAAGACGCCGGTGCCATCGTGCTCGAGGGCGTGTGTTTCTACATCCTGCAGAACCTGCCGCAGATGCGCGTTCGTGAAGGCTGGAGCAACCTGGTCACCAATTCGGCCAAGCTCGCCAACATCATCGGCGCGCACAAGTTCAATACCATCCTGCGTCGCACCGCCGAGTGCATCGACATCGCCTGCACGGGTAAGGACGCAAGGTAAATGAGGGTGAAAGCCGCGAAGCCGATCCGCCTCAAGCGCGCTTTCGGCGCGATGGTCGAAGGTGAGGCACTGGTCTCTACCGAGGGCTTCTCGCCGCGCTACGACCTCGACCGCTGGAGCGGCCTGATCTCGCGGCCCGGCCACGCCCTTGAGGGCCACAACATCAAGGACAAGATCCTGATCACGCCCAGCGCCAAGGGCGGCATCGCCGCCGGCTGGGCGTTTTACGACATCCGCGCCAAGGGCATCGCGCCCAAGGCTTTTGTCTTTGGCGTCACCAATCCGGTGATGGTGCAGGGCGCGGTGTTCGCCGGCATCACCATCACCGAAGGCTGGTCGGCGAGCCCCTATGACAGCATCCGCACCGGTGACATCGTGCGTGTTGATCCCGCCAAAAAAACGCTGACCCTGATTTCACGGCACAAGGCGCGCGGCAAGGCATAACCAAGGGTAGTAAGCTGCGTGCAGCAATTCTGATCGTTCATCCGGAGGAGGTCCGATGAAGCTGATGTATCCATTGCTGGCTGCGGCTGTTGCTGCAGCAAGTCCGCTGGCGTTCGCCGCATCGGCGTTCCCGGTCAAACCAATACGCATCATCGTCGCCTATACCCCGGCTGGCACCACCGACATCCTTGCCCGGGCCGTCGGCCAGAAAATGGGCGAGGCCTGGGGCCAGCCGGTTATCGTCGACAACCGGCCCGGCGCTGCAGGCAACATCGGCACCGAACTCGCGGCGAAAGCGAACCCCGACGGGCACACCCTGGTCATGGGCACCGCCGGCAGCCATGGCATCAATGTCAGTCTTTACCGCAAGCTTGGCTGGCATCCGGTGAAGGATTTCGCGCCGGTGAGCCTGGTGGCGATGGTGCCGAACATCATGGTGGTGAACAACGGCCTGCCGGTCAGGAACGTCAAGGAGTTCATCGCCCATGTCAGGGCCAATCCGGGCAAGCTGTCCTACGGTTCACCCGGCAGCGGCAGTACCGCGCATCTGTCGATGGAGCTGTTCAAGAGCATGACCGGGACCAGCATGGTGCACATCCCGTACAAGGGCAGCGCCGGTGTACTCACCGATGTGATGGCCGGCCAGATCGCGGTCACCATCGACAACATGCCGCCGTACATCCCCCAGGTGAAAGCCGGCAAGATCCGCGCGCTGGCCGTCAGCACTGGCAAGCGCTCTTCAGCGATGGCCGACCTGCCGACCATCGCCGAAGCCGGCGTGCCCGGTTATGAAGCCGGCGCCTGGTTCGGCCTGCTCGCGCCCGCCGGCACGCCCAAACAGGTGGTGGACAAGCTGTCCGCCGAAACCGCGCGCATCCTGAAACTGCCCGATGTCAGCCGCCGCATCTCCGAACTCGGCGCCGAGCCCGTTGGCAGCACACCGGAGCAGTTTGCTGAATTGATCAAAACCGAAATCGCCAAATGGGCGAAAGTGATCAAGGACGCCAACGTCGAGCTGCAGTAATCCGCCATGATCCGCGACCCCGAATCCTTCACCATCCTGCTCGATACGCTGCAGCGCTTTGTCCGCGACAAGCTGATTCCGCGCGAGGCTGAAGTCACCGAGACCGACGAAATTCCCGCCGACATCCTTGCCGCGATGCGCGAGCTGGGCCTGTTTGGCCTGACCATTCCCGAGGAATACGGCGGCCTCGGTCTCACCACCGAGGAGGAAGTGCTGACCTCGATGGCCGTGTGTTACGCCTCGCCGGTGTTCCGCTCGCGCTTCGGCACCAATACCGGCATCGGCTCACAGGGCATCGTCATCGACGGCACGCCGGAACAGAAAAAGAAATACCTGCCGCGGCTGGCTGCCGGCGAGATCACCGGTTCCTTCGCGCTGACCGAGCCCGAAGCCGGTTCGGATGCAGGCTCGCTGCGCACCACCGCCAAACGCGACGGCGATTCTTACGTGATCAACGGCAGCAAGCGCTATATCACCAATGCTCCTGAAGCCGACGTGTTCACGCTGATGGCGCGCACCGACCTGAATTCGAAAGACGCCAAGGGGGTTTCCGCCTTCATCGTCGAACGCCACACACCGGGTCTGACTGTCGGCCCTTATGACAAAAAAATGGGCCAGCGCGGTTCACATACCGCCGACGTGATTTTCGACAACGTGCGTGTGCCGGCGGCCAGCATCATCGGCGGTCAGGAAGGCATGGGCTTCAAGACCGCGATGAAAGTGCTCGACAAGGCGCGGCTCAACATCGCGGCCGTCTGCACCGGCGCCGCGGAACGCCTGCTGGATGAGGCCTTGAACTACGCCAAAGAACGCCAGCAGTTCGGCAAACCCATCGCCGAGTTCCAGCTGGTGCAGGCGATGCTCGCCGACTCCAAGGCCGAGGTCTACGCCGCGCGCAGCATGGTGCTCGAAGCCGCGCGCAAGAAAGACAGCGGTGCCAGCATCACCATGGAAGCCTCCTGCGCCAAGCTGTTCTGCGCCGAGATGGTCGGCCGTGTCGCTGACCGCGCGGTGCAGATCCACGGCGGCGCGGGTTACATGCAGGCTTCAGCGGTGGAGCGGCTGTATCGTGATGTGCGGCTGTTCAGACTCTACGAAGGCACCAGCCAGATTCAGCAGCTGGTGATTGCGCGGCATTTGCTGAAAAGCTGACGCGCTCTCAATTGGCGAGGTTTAGTCGCCGATCAGTACTTTTGATGTCCACGAAGCGGCACCTGCACAGACGTCGCTGAGGGCCTGCCCTAAAATGAAGCGCATGCAGGTGTGACGCCTGCAGATTACGCCCACATCTGTCGAGGAATTGCCGTGGCATTCGAAAAACTGATCGAAGATTTCAAGCTAAGAACCGATGAAGCCCTGGGCATGGGCGGGCCGGAGAAGCTGGCCAAGCGCAAAGCCGAAGGCCATCTCAATGCGCGCGAGCGCATCGATTACCTGATCGATGACGGTTCGTTCATCGAATCCGGCCGCTTCGCGCGCAGCAACCGGCCCGAGGTCAAGCACAAGACGCCGGCCGACGGCAAGGTGGCCGGCTTCGCCAAAATCGACGGCCGCGACATCGCGCTGGTGTCGAATGACTTCACCGTGCTCGGTGCTTCGAGCGCGGTGATCAACATGAAAAAGATCAAGCATGTGAAGCAGACCGCGAGCAAGCGTGGCATGCCGCTGGTGATGCTGGGTGAATCCTCGGGCGCGCGTATGCCCGACCGCATGGGTTCGGCTGGCCGCGCGATCATCGCGCAGGATCCGACCGAGTATCAGCGCCTGCGCGAATCGCCCTGGTGTTCGGCATTGCTCGGGCAATGCTACGGTTCCTCGACCTGGTATTCGGCGATGTCGGATTTCGTGGTGATGCGCAAGGGCGCGATCATGGCCATCGCCAGCCCCAATGTGACCTCGATCGCGATCAACAAGCCGATCGAGGCCGAAGACCTCGGCGGCTGGAAGCTGCTGACGGGTGTATCGGGTCTCGCCGACATGGCGGTGGACACCGACGAGCAGGCGATGGACGCGATCAAGAAGTTTTTGTCCTACCTGCCCAGCCACAACATGCAGCCGCCACCTGAATATCCGGTGGCTGAAGGCTCGGATGACTCCTGCAAGAACATTTTCGACATCCTGCCGGAGTCACGCAACAAGGTGTACGACGTGCGCAAGATCATCGCCGCCGTTGCCGACAAGGATTCGCTGTTCGAGCTGAAGGAACGCTTCGGCAAATCGATCTCCACCGTGCTCGCGCGTGTTGACGGCAAGACCACCGGCTTCATTGCCAACAATCCGCTGTTCAAGGGTGGCGCGCTGGATGCCGATGCGGTGCAGAAGGTCATCAGCTTCATGGTGCTCTGTGACTCCTTCAATGTGCCGCTGGTATTCCTGGTCGATGTGCCGGGCTTCCTGATTGGTGTCGAAGGCGAAATCCGCGGCATGCCGGGCAAGGTCATCAACTGGATGAACGCGATGTCGCAGGTCACCGTGCCCAAGATCACCGTCATCATGCGCAAGGACTATGGTCAGGCCTATATCAACATGGCCGGCGGCAAGGGTGCCGACGAAGTTGCAGTGTGGCCGACGGCCGATCTCGGCTTCATGGATCCGGCGGTGTCGGTCAACGTGCTCTATGGCGTGCGCCAGCAGGACGATCCGGAGAAGTTCGCCAAACTCAAGGCTGAAGTCGAACGCGACACCTCGGCCTGGGGCCTGGCGGAGTTGTACGAGGCCCAGCATGTGCTCGACCCGCGCGACACCCGCGACTGGCTCAAACGCACGCTGGAAATCCATCGCAAGGGCATGAAAAATGGTGTCGGCGAACATTTGCTGCGCAACTGGCCGACGAGTTACTGAGAAGTAAAGCCGTCATTCCGGCGCAATAAAGCCGGAGTCAGGCAGGAGGAGGAAAACATGCGATATCAAATCCTGTGTGCTGCGGCATTGGCTGCTATGGCAGCAGTGCCGGCATTGGCGCAGAACTATCCGGCACGCCCGGTGCGTTTCATCGTACCCTTCGCGCCCGGCGGCAACACCGACGTGCAGGGCCGGCTGATCGCGATGAAGCTGTCGGAAAAGTGGGGCCAGCAGGTGGTTGTCGACAACCGCGCCGGAGCGGGTGGCACGCTGGGCGTGGAAATGCTGGCCAAGGCGCCTGCCGACGGCTACACCATGGCGCTGGCGTCCTTCGGCAACATTCTTGTCGGTCCCAGCCTGTTTCCGAAACTGGCCTATGACCCGCTGAAAGACCTCGCGCCACTGGTCCTGGTGTCGCAGCCGCCGGGGCTGCTGGTGGTCCATCCCGCGCTGCCGGTGAAAACCGTCGCCGACTTCATCAGCTTCGGCAAGGCCAATCCGGGCAAGCTCAACTACGGTTCCGCCGGCAACGGCACCTGGAACCATCTCTTCGCCGAACACTTCAAGGCGCTCACCGGCGTGCAGATGACGCACATCCCGTACAAGGGTGCCAATCTCGCGGTGACCGATGTCATGAGCGGGCAGATCCAGGTGTCGTTTGCGCCGTTTCCGGCGGCAGTGCCGCAAATCAAGGCCGGACGTGTACGCGTACTCGGCGTGACTTCCGCGCAGCGCTCGCCGGTGCTGCCCGATGTGCCGACCATCGCCGAGTCCGGCCTGCCCGGTTATTCCGCGGCGACCTGGTTCGCGATGCTGGCGCCAGCCCAGACGCCGCAGCCGCTGATCCGGAAAATCAACGCCGATGCCAATGCCGTGCTCAAGCTGCCTGAAGTGAAGGCTGCCTTTGCGGCCGATGGCACCGAACCGGCCGGCGGCACGCCGGAGCAGTTGCGCGAATCCATGCGCAGCGGCATCGCGCAGTGGGGCAAGCTGGTGCGCGAGCTGGGTATCAAACTCTGACCGGGTATAAACAGCATGGCCTTTGAAGAACTGATCAAGACACTCGACGAACGCAAGCGCCGCGCGCTGGCCATGGGCGGGCCGGAAAAACTTGCCGAACGCAAGGCGCAGGGCCTGCTCAACGCGCGCGAGCGCTTGGACCGCCTGTTCGATGCCGGCAGCTTTCTGGAGTCCGGACTGCACAGCGTATCGAGCCGCCCCGAGGACAAACAATCAACGCCGGCCGACGGCAAGGTCGCCGGCTACGGCCGCGTCAATGGCCGCGAGGTCGCCGCGGTTTCCAACGACTTCACCGTCAAGGGTGCTTCCAGCGCGCAGATCAACATCAAGAAGCTGAAGCAGATGAAGGCCGTCGCCAAAAAGCGCGGCATCCCGCTGGTCTTCCTCGGTGAATCCACCGGCGCACGTATGCCCGACGTGATGGGTGCGGGCTCAATCGGCTCCAAGGACGATCCTCAGGAATACCTGCGCATGCGCGAAGTGCCCTGGGCTGCAGGTGTGCTCGGCCACTGCTACGGTTCCTCGGCCTGGTACGGCTCGATGTCGGATTTTTGCGTGATGCGCAAGGGCGCGATCATGGCGGTGTCCAGCCCGCGGCTGATCTCGATGGCCACCGGCAAGCAGTGTGACGGCGAGGAGCTCGGCGGCTGGCGTGTGCACTCCGAGATCAGCGGCCTGGTTGACCAGGTGGTCGATACCGACGAGCAGGCCATCGACGCGATCAAGCAGTTCCTGTCCTATCTGCCGGCGCATAACATGGAGGCGCCGCCCGAGTACGACGTGCCTACCGGTTCCGATGAGGCGATCAGGGACGTGATGTCGCTGATCCCGGAATCGAACAACCAGGTCTACGACATGCGCAAGGTGATCCGCTGCATCGTCGACCGCGATTCGATGTTCGAGATGAAGTCACGCTTCGGCCGCACGCTGGTCACGGCACTGGCGCGGCTGGATGGCAAGTCGGTGGGCATCATCGCCAACAATCCG
Source organism: Betaproteobacteria bacterium Ga0077527 (assembly GCA_001464815.1). Lineage (GTDB taxonomy): Bacteria > Pseudomonadota > Gammaproteobacteria > Burkholderiales > SG8-41. Next base: position 156,390 of record LNDW01000024.1, read on the forward strand.
CTGTACAAGGGTGGCGCGATCGACGCCGATGCCTGCCGCAAGGTCCAGGCATTTTTTGTGTTGTGTGATTCCTTCAACATCCCGATCGTGATGCTGGTGGATCAGCCCGGTTTCCTGATCGGCATGGAAGGCGAGCAGCAGGGCGTCACCGGCAAGGTGATGAACTGGCTCAATGCGATGACACTGGTCACGGTGCCGAAGATTTCGGTGATCCTGCGCAAGAGCTATGGGCTGGCAGTGTCCAATATGGGCGCCGGCGGCAACACCGACGAACTGGCGTGCTGGCTTACTGCTGAAATCAGTTTCATGAAACCGGACTTTGGCGCCAAGGTGGTGTTTGGCGTGGATCCCGAAAAAGAGCCGGAAAAATTCAGGGAAGCCGTCGCAAAGATGTCCAAGGGCACCTCGCCCTACGACATGGCGGCGATCTACACCGCGCAGGATGTCATTGATCCACGCGACACCCGCGGCTGGCTGATCCGCATGCTCGATGTTCATCGCATGCGCATGAACAACGGCGTGGGGCAGCATCTGATGCGTACCTGGCCGACGAGCTTCTAAGTGTAAGTATCAAAATGAAAGTCTCCCTCGCCCCGCTTGCGGGGAGAGGGTTGGGGTGAGGGGCTTGGCGCAGTCTTTTGTTGCGCCTTTTTAATCTCTCGTCGCCATTCCGTACTCCTCCAAGTGGACCTCCTTCGGAGGCGCGCCGGAATGACGCCATGGTATTAAATGACGGCACGGCATTTTCAGCCAATAATGTCGGTCCCCACCGAAAGCTCAGCCATGAAATCCAAAGACAGCAATCTCACAATTCGTTCCGTTGAAGCCATTCCCGTGGTGGTGCCGCTGCTGCACCCGATCAAATGGGCGCGCGGCGAGATCAAGGACATCGACAATGTCATCATCATTGTCACCCTGTCCGACGGCACCCAGGGCATTGCCGATGCGCCGCCGCGGCCGACCATCTATGGTGAGACCCAGCAATCCATCGTTACCATCGTCCGTGACCATTTCGCGCCGAAGGTGAAAGGGCTCAACGCTTTTGATCTGACCGGACTGTGGGCGGTGTTCGACCAATACGCCGGCAACCCCGCAGCCAAGTCGGCGATCGACATGGCCCTTTACGATGCCCAGGCCAAACACCTCGGCATCACCTGCGCCGAACTGCTCGGCGGCACACCCAAGGCGCTGCCGGTGAATCGCCGGCTGATGCTGGGCTCGAACAAGGACATGCTGTCGGAGGCCGAACGCATGATCAAGCGTTACGGCTTCAAGGCCTGGAAGGTCAAATGCGGCATCGACAAAAAGCGCGACATCGCGCTGCTGCGCGCGCTGCGCAAGCTGGTCGGTGACGATCACGAGATCACCATTGACTGCAACCAGGGTTATTCCGCGCAGGACCTGCTCGAGACCGCACCGTATTTCGAGGAAGTGAATGTCGCGCTGATCGAAGAGCCGATTCCGGCACGCGACGGCCCGGGCAAGCGCTTCTGCGCCGAACGCACCACGGTGCCGATTTCCGGTGACGATTCCTGCATGACACCGGACGACGTGCTGCACGAACTGAAACTTGGCGGCATCCGCGCGCTGGTGATCAAGTGCGCACGCACCGGCTATACGCGTTCGCGGCAGGTTCTGGCACTGGCGCAGTCGTACTACACGCCGGCGCACAATGGCACCCAGGCCGACATGCAGATTGGTTGTGTCGGCGCCGCGCATTTCGCCAGCACCTATCGTACGCCGCATGCGCACGAGTTCTCCAGCTTCATCGATGCCAGGGACCATGTGGCCAACGAGGATCCGGTGATCAAGGGCGGATTGTTGCAACTGCCCGCAGGGCCGGGCATCGGCATGACCCTCGATGCGCGCAAGATGAAGCGTTATCGTATTGATTTATAAGGAAATTTTTGCATGTTCCTGAGGCGCTGCGTCAGACTGGCTGCGATCATGCTGGGTCTGGCCAGCACGCCGGCGGCGGCGCAGGGCATTGACGGCGCGCGTGACTGCATCAAGGATCCGCGCGGCAACGAGCTGCAGTTCTTCATTGAGAACGATTCCTTCGGCTCCAGTGACCAGTACTACACCAATGGCCTCAAATTTGGCGTCGGCGTACGCGGTGAATGTTTGTACGGTTTTTTCAAAAGGCCTTCCGACGAACTGCTGAAGAAAATCCGTGAGCTGGGCGGTTCCGACATCGGCAAGGCCAGCAACTTCGGGCTGTTCATCGGCCAGAACATGTATACGCCGCGCGATATCACCGTCGCCGCGCCGCAACCCTTCGACCGGCCCTGGGCAGCCTGGGCCTATATCGGCACCGTGGCGCAGGTGGTGACCGACCAGCGTCTGCACACCGTCGAAGTCGATCTCGGTTTTGTCGGACCACCGGCGCTGGGCAAACAGGTGCAGACCTTCTGGCATGAACAGGTGGTCGATGCGCCGACCCCGATGGGCTGGGGCAATCAGATCCGCGCCGAGCCCGGCATCCTGCTCACCTATGTACACAAGCGCCGCATCGGTGATGCCGACGGCCTGCAACTGATCCCGCATGCCGGATTCAGCACCGGCACCATCATGACCCACATCCGTGCCGGCGGCCTGCTGCGTTATGGCCGGCGCATGACCGGCTTCGGTCCCGACGGCATCGAGCCCGGCGGCGCGATGCTGAAAAACACCCGCGTTGATGACGGCACCGGTGGCGACTGGGAGTGGTTTGTGTTCGGCGGCGTCGATGCCCGCCTGGTCGGCCATAACATCTTTCTCGACGGTTCGCTGTTCCGCGACGGCCCCGGCGTGCAGCGCCGCGACCATGTGCATGACTTCATCAGCGGTCTGTCCATGCGCATCGACCGTGTGCGTTTTTCAGTCACGCGCGTCAAGCGCAGTGAAGAATTCCGCACGCCGGTCAGCAGCGGGGGGAAGCAGCGCTTTTACTCGATCAATGTGGGGTACGAGTTTCGCTGAAGGTTCGCGCCGCGAAATTCCGTGCCCGATTTTTGCAATACTTTTTGCACAAGTTTCCGAGTTCATACACAAGTAGAATCAAATGCGGAATTTTTCCTGCGGCATGGCCATGTGTGATTGCAAGACCTGAATCCCGGACTTTTTCCCATGACTCTCCTTCGATGAGCCTCTTTGACGTCCCGCGCCGGCCCAAATGCGGCGGCGGACGTTTCCGATCAACGTGAGCAAATCCCAACCCAGCCCCGCAGCGGCCGTGACCCGTGCGCAGTCGCAGCGCAATCTGGCCACGATCACGCCCACTCTGGCGCGTGCATTGCTGGTGGTCGTCAAGGCGCGCGGACACTCCCCGCAGCGCCAATGCCGTGGCCTGGGTTTCTCCTACGCTGATCTGTACGATGCCAATCTGCGGCTGTCCTACCAGCAGACATGCCGGCTGATTTCGCGCGCGCAGGCGCTGCTGGACGATCCCGCGCTGGGCCTGTCAACAGGGGCCTGCCAGTCGCCGGTGTCCTGGGGGCTGCCGGGACTGGCGATGCTGACCTGCGAGACTTACGGCGAGGCCGTCGCTTACGGCATGGCGCGACAGAACGATCTTGGCGCTCTGCTTGACTTCGAATTCGTGATGGGCCGCGGCGAGATGAGTTTTGCCGTTGCACCACGTTACTTCGATCCTGATATCCAGCTATTTTTGGTGCAGGAGGCTTTCGCCAGCGTGCTGTCGGTGTCGCGTTATATGGTGGGCCCGGAGTTCGCACCGCTGCGGGTCGAGTTTGTCTCCCGCGACAGCCGGGCGAAGCAACAGTGCGCCCGCTATTTCTGCTGTCCGGTGCGCTTCGGGGCTTCCGGCAACCGGATGGTGTTTGATTCGCGCTGGTTAACCCAGCGCCTGCCGGGCCACGATCCGATCATCAGCGATATCGTCCGCGCGCAGCTCGAGACGCTGATGTTGTCATCTTCGGGGCGTGATGACCTGGTGGAGTCCCTGTCGCAACAGATGCGCAGCCGTGCCGACAAGCGCCCGCATCTGTCGGAACTGGCGCTGCGGGCCAATCTCAGCGAGCGCACGCTGCGCCGCCGCCTTGGCGCGCAGTCGATGACTTACAGGCAGCTGAGGGACAGGGTTCTGTACGAGACGGCGTGCGAGCTGCTTGCCAATCCGGCACTGAAGATTGTCGATGTCGCGATGGAGCTGGGCTATTCCGACGGACAGGCGTTCCGACGGGCCTTCAAACGCTGGTCCGGCCGGTTGCCGACTGCGTTTCGCAAGGCGGTCTGAGGTTTTTCCCGCAACCCGTACCGAAGTTAGCCGGCTTTGGCAATGGCCGGCACGTTCTTCTGCACCCAGCCGGTGGCCTGCTCGTAAGCGCGCGCCATCTGCATCACCCTGAAGTCGTCATGGCGCTTGCCGATCAGCTGCATGCCCATCGGCACACCGCCCGCACTGAAGCCCACCGGGATATTCATGATCGGCGTGCCAGCCAGCGTCCACGGCAGCACGATGCCCATCCACTGATGGTAGGTCTCCATCGTGCGGCCAGCCACTACCTTGGGCCACAGCGTTTTCACGTCGAAGGGAAAGACCTGCGCCGTGGGGGTGACGATGAAGTCGTACTTCTCGAAGAAGGTATTCAGCGCCATCACCCACTCGGTGCGCGCCGCGCTGGACTCGAAGAGATCCTGTGGCTTCAGCTTGAGTGATTGCTCCACTTCCCACCGCGCATCGGCCTTCATCAGGGCGCGCAATTCGGGCTTGGCGTAGAAGGTCCCCAGGTAGTTGCCGATGATGAACTGGCGGTGAGTGAGCCACATCTTCCACAGCACCGCGGGATCAAACATCGGCTTTACCGGTTCGACGATGCAGCCAAGGTTGCTGAAGGTTTTGAGCTGCGCCTGGCACAACTCCATCACGCCCGGCTCCATCGGGTAGTAGCCCCCCCAGTCGCCGAGCCAGGCCACCCTGGCGCCCTTGAAACTGCGCTCGAGCTTGCCGGCGAACAGTTTGGGGTCGAGGTGCACCGACAGCGGCGCACGCTTGTCGAAACCGGCCTGGATCGACAGCAGCATCGCCACGTCCTTGACGGTGCGGCCCATCGGCCCTTCTGTTGCGAACTGCTGGATGAAAACCTCGGGCGAAGGTCCGAAGGGCACCACCCCGGCGGTGGGACGCAGACCGTAGATGTTGCAGAAGGCCGAGGGGTTGCGGATCGAACCGCCAAAATCGCTGCCGTCGCCCACTGGCAACATCCGCGCCACCAAGGCCGCGGCGGTGCCGCCGCTGCTGCCGCCGACGGTCTTGGTCAGGTCGAAAGGGTTGACGGTGTCGCCGTAGACCGGGTTGACGGTATTCGAACCAAGCGCGAACTCGGGCACGTTGGTTTTGCCGATGATGATCGCGCCGGCCCGCTTGGCGCGCTCGACGATGATCGCGTCCTCCTTGGGAACATAGTCCTTGAGGATCGGCGAGCCCTGGGTGGTCACGATGCCGGCAGTGGCAGCGGTGTCTTTGACTGCCTGCGGCATGCCGTGCATCCAGCCCATGTACTGGCCGCGCGCCAACTGCCGGTCGCGTTCCAGCGCCTGGGCGCGCAGCTTGCCCTCGTCCTGCAGGGCGACGATGGCATTGACACGCGGGTTGACGCGCTTGATCTGCGCCAGGTAGGCATCCATCACCTCGACGCAGGAGACTTCGCGGCGCTTGATGATTGCGGAGAGGGCCGTCGCGTCCATTGCCACGATGTCTGCGCCCTTGGGGGCGGCCATCGCACTGGACAGGCCGCCAGGCAGCAGGCCCGAGGCCACTACCCCGCCAGCCGTAAGCAGGATTTCCCGGCGCCGCGGATTTTGCGGGTTATCGCCAGAGTCGCAAAAAGTTGCTGCTTCTTGAGTCGCCAGATCGTTCCGAATTTTCATGCTATCTCCTTGCGTGTCGAGCCAGCAGAGGCGGCGGACTGGTTACGAACATCGACAGACATTAGGAAGTGGTCATCGATGCCCGTTTGGTTGGGCAATACCGTAAGACATGCTCTCAAGCGCTCTTGATTTTGAAGGGATATATTCGGCCGTTAATGGGTTTTATCCGGCCACGCAGATCATTGAGATAGCACGGCGACCGTCCAGGCCAACTCGGAGCCAAGTTTTGCGTTCACGGCCCTCATCGGCCTCACTCATCGGGGTCGGACCAACACAAGCCCTTGTTTTGAAATACAAAGAGCTGGAATTGCATGGATTTTTCTTGTTTAGCGCTGCCGTTTTGGCTACAAAGACGGTAACAAGTATCTGGGCACTTTTGATGAGAGATTGATGGCGCTGCACTTTTGAACCATGAAAATGAGGCTTTAAGTTCCTCAAGCGCCGTTAACCTGTACATAATTTTTTTGAACACAGATATTTGGCTAGGTCCCACCCGAATGCAAAACCACAGCGCAGCTGTCGCCGGAACATGCCTGTGCCGTTAACGAGAAAAGAGGAATCACAATGACACGATGGCATGGATTCGCGGCAAGTTTGGCTTACTTCATTGCAGGGCTGTTCCCGGCCTTGGTCCAGGCGCAGGCCAAGCCGGTTGTCGCGAGCGGCGTGCTGTTCGAAAACGTGCGTGTATTCGACGGCAAGTCCAAGACGCTGACCCCGCCGGCTAACGTTCTGGTTGTCGGCAATGTGATCCAGAACATCTCCACCGCACCGATCACCCCGCCCGCCGAGAGCAAGGTAACGCGCATCGCCGGTGGCGGACGCACGCTGATGCCGGGAATGATCGACGCTCACACCCACCTGATGTTTTCACTGTTGCCGCAGGCGGCCATTCTTACCGGCGATATCGGCTTTATCAACGTTGTGGCGGTCAAGGGCGCGAAGGACATGCTGATGCGCGGCTTTACCAGCGCGCGGGATCTTGGCGGTCCGGTGTTTGGGCTCAAGCGCGGCATTGACAGCGGCATGATCGAGGGCCCGCGTATCTGGCCCTCCGGTGCTTTTGTATCCCAAAGTGGCGGCCATGGCGATTTCCGCCTGCCCAATGATCTGCCTGCCCGCGCCGGTGATTACACATTCAGCGAGCGCGTTGGCGCTGCTGCGATTGCCGACAGCCCCGACTTGGTGCGGCAACGTGTGCGCGAGCAGCTTGCGCTGGGTGCGACACAGATCAAGATGATGGCGGGTGGCGGCGTGGCTTCAAGCTATGACCCGCTGGATGTCACGCAGTATTCAATGGCAGAGTTGCGCGCAGCCGTTGAAGCTGCCGAAAACTGGGGTACTTATGTCACGGTGCATGCCTACACGCCACGCGCCGTTCGCCAGGCCATTGAGGCTGGTGTGAAATGTATTGACCACGGCCAGCTGCTCGATGAGGCCACGGCCAAGCTGATGGCGGAAAAAGGCATCTGGTGGAGCCTGCAGCCCTTCATTGACGACAGACCCTCGGCTTTCCCCGAGGGCTCCCCCAATCGCGCCAAACAATTGGCCATGTACAAGGGCACCGATTTCGCTTATGCGATGGCGAAAAAATTCGGCATTCGAACGGCCTGGGGTACCGATAATCTGTTCAGCGCCGAAGAGGCGGAGAAACAGGGTTTTAACCTGGCCAAAATGGTGCGCTGGTACACCCCGGCCGAAGTGCTGAAGATGGCCACTGGCGACAACGGCGAATTGCTGGCCTTGTCGGGGTTGCGCAGTCCCTACCCTGGCAAGGTCGGTGTGGTCGAGAAAGGGGCATTGGCCGATCTGCTCCTGGTCGATGGCGACCCGATTGCCAACATCAAGCTGATAGAAGACCCTGGCAAGAATTTTGTCGTGATCATGAAGGACGGCAAGGTGTACAAGAACACGCTGCGTTGAGATTTCAAAGCGTGTTTCCCGGCCGGCGACCAGAGCGGAAGCCGGCCGGGATAACGGAATTTGCTACTGTTTGGCGCCCTCGCCGAGGCGCCGTCCCAGACCGACAACGTAGGGCGCGGCCCGCGCGCTCAGCATGGGATCGCTGGAAGGTTCGACGCCCTTGGGCAGGATGATCGGATTGAAGGTGATGTTCAGGCACTCACCGGCAGAATCGGCGGCCACTGATTTGACGACCAGGCGCCCCATGTTCACCTTGCGGCGATCATCTGGCAGCGGCACCACGGCGCTGTCGATGCGGTCGCCAGGCTGGGCCAGTTGCAGGTTGAAATCGAAAGCCACCTTGCCCGCGGCCACGCGCTCGCGCAGATCATCGAACAGGAAGCTTGGCCCCTTGGCCTTGGCTTCTTCGTCGCTCAGGCCCTGGGTGCCGCTTGTGGGTTCGAAGATCCATTTGCCGAATTGTTTGTTGCCCTTGGCATTGGTGAAGCCAAAGGCATGTACGCCCCAGTAGTGTTGACCGAGCCAAAGCTGGCCGGCACCGGCTGGCTGGCCAGATAGCGCGGTAGCAGCAGCACTTCGGGATTGGCCTCGGCGAAGGTTTTGACCTTGGCCGCGTCCGGCATCTTGGTGGTGGGATCGGGTTGCAGCGACTGCAGGCGGCCCAAGAACTGCTCAGGCGTGGCCGCGCCAAACACCGGCGCCGAGATGTTGCCCATCTGCCAGGTTTCACCGCCGGGCAGGTTGAACTGCAGCGCCAGGTTGCGCTGGCTGCGCGCGTTGTCGGCGGCCTTGGGGCTGGCGCCTCCAACCGAGAAGCGCACGATCACCGGTACCGGTTTGCCGCTGAACGCGGATGAGGTGGAAAGCGCACGACCTTCGGCACTGCCAGTGAATTCACCGGTGGCGCAGATGCCTTTGGCGCCGGAGCGGCGGAAACCTTCGAACTTGCCGAAGGTGGCTTCGAACTGGTCGAGAAAACGGTTGGGATCGACTTGTGCGGCGGCAGGCAGGCTGGTGAACAGGGTGACACCGGCTAGCGCTGATGCGGCAACTGAAACGGCACGGATGGGGCTCATGGCTGCTCCTGCGGTTGGGGACATCAAAAGCCCGGCTGGAAATGGCCGTGGCTGATCCTTGGTAGCGGGAGCGCCGGTTTCCTTACAGTAGGTGGCTGGTGACGGTCAGTGCCGCGGCCGGCTGCTGCCTTGCCGTGCCAGCATGATCCCGGTTAATACCAGTGCGCCGCCTGCAAACTGCAGTGGCCCGACCACTTCGCCGAGCAGGATCCAGGCAAACAGCGTGGCCATCACCGGCTGGAGGAGCAGCCCGACCGAGGAAAAAGTCGCAGTGAGATGGGCCATCGCCCAGGCGATCAGGCTCTGGCCAATCACCTGCGCAATGAGCGCGATGCCGATCAGCTTCAGCCAGCCGGCATCGGTCAGCGGCAGGATGCGTTCGCCGGAAACCCAGGCGATGGGCAGCAGTAAAACGGCCATCACCGTGCTGCTCCAGGCCATTACGCTGGCAGTGGGCACGTTGGCTCTCAAGCGTGACACCGAAAGCTGGTAGGCGGCATAAAACATCGCGGTGACCACACCCAGCGCGTCACCGAGCAGCGCGCCGCCGCCCTGACCGAAGCTGGCGCCGATCAGCAGCAGGGTGCCGCTGATCGCCGCGGCGAGTCCGGCGAGAAACAGCCGCTGCGGCGTTTCGCGGAACACGAACCAGGTCACCGCGGTGACAAAAATCGGCGCGAGGTTGGCAAGCAGCGTGGTGTTGGCCACCGAAGTGAGCAGGATCGACCAGTGCCATACCGCGAGGTCACCGGCAAAAAAGAAACCGGCGGCGAACAGCATCAGGCGATGATCGCGCACCTGTGCCATCAGCTTCAGGCCCTGGGTGGACGCGGCCCAAACCCACAGCAGCGGCAGTGCCAGGAACACGCGCCAGAACGCGGTGGCAACAGGGCCTGTTTCGCTGACCTTGACGAACAGCGGCGCGCTGGCGATTGCGGTTGCGCCCGCGAACAGCGCGGCGAGCGCCAGCCAGTCCTGGGGTGCGGTGCGTGTATCAGCCATCGCGTGGGCGTGCCGCAGCGCTGCGGCGTTTCAGGCCGTGGTAGAGGCCGTACAGGATCAGTGCGTCGAGTGCGCCGGCAAACAGCCCGAACACCACACGGCCTTCGAATTCGGACACGGGTGTGGCGACGCCCCCGGATTTGCCGCGGGAGAATTCACGATCGCCGGAGCCGAAGGCGATCCAGTTGAAGAGGCCGACGAAACAGCAGAACGCAATGACGCCGAGGAATCCTGCCAGTTTCGGCTGCCAGCGCGCCAGCATCAGGCCGAGGCCGCCGGTGCAGAACACTAAGGCAATGAGCCCGAGCACGGCGGGCGGCACACGCAGCGCGCCGGGTTGTGCCGGAACCTGACCGGTGAGTAAACCGAATACCAGCAGCCCCGCGACGAAAAAGATTGGGCCAAACAGCAGGATGACTGCCAGGGGCAGGGGGCGTCGCCCGGCGTTGTGGACGGGTCTGTCGCTCACCAGCAAACGGTCATTTGCCGACAAACTTCGGCTTGCGCTTCTCGATGAAAGCGGCCATGCCTTCCTTCTGGTCCTGCGAGGCGAACAGCATCTGCAGCGTGCGCGTCTCCAGCGTGAGGCCGGTTTCGAGCGAGGCATCGGCACCGCGGATGATCGATTCCTTGGCCTGCTGGATGGCGATCGGCGGCAGTTCGGCGATCTGCGCGGCCATCGCGATGGCGCGCTTCTCGACTTCGGTGTCGGGCACGATTTCGCTGATCAGGTTCATGTCGAATGCTTCCTTTGCGCCGAAGATGTCGCCGGTGAGCACGTAGCGCATCGCCTTGTATTTGCCGACGGTGCGCGGGAAACGCTGGGTGCCGCCGCCGCCGGGGATGATGCCGATCTTCACCTCGGGCTGGCCGAACTTGGCCGATTCGCCGGCGAGGATGATGTCGCAGGTCATCGCCAGCTCGCAGCCACCGCCCAGCGCGAAGCCGCTGACCGCGGCGATCACCGGTTTCGGGCAGCCGTAGATGATGCGCCACAGTTTCTGCGTGCCCCGCTGCAGCATTTCGATGCTGCCGGCCCCGGCCATTTCCTTGATGTCGGCGCCGGCGGCGAAGGCCTTGTCGTTGCCGGTGAGCACGATGCAGCGTACCGAGTCGTCATCCGCCATCGCGGTCAGGTGCTGGCCGATCAGGCGGCGCACTTCCATGTTCAGCGCGTTGCGCGCCTCGGGGCGGTTGATGCGGATCAGGCCCACGCCTTCGGCGGGACGTTCGGTGATGACGGCGGGTGCGCTCATGGCAGATCCTTGCGGGGTTTTATCGGCGGTGCGTGGTTGGAAATGGTCAGGGCTTGGCGAGGCCGATATCGACCAGCACGGCCTTCATGTCCTTGTAGTTCTTGGCGAGTTCCTTGCGGAACTCGGCGCTGCCCTGGAAATCGTCGGACCAGTAATTTTTCTCGAGGTCTTCCTTCCATTCTCGCGATTCGGTGGCCTTGCGCAGCGCGCCTTCCCAGTAGGCGATCTGCTGCGGCGTGATCTCGCGCGGGCCCATGATCGCGCGCCAGCCGCCGTAAACCACGTTGGCACCCTGTTCCTTCCAGGTCGGCACGTTGGCCAGGGCGCCGGGGAAACGCTTGGCTGAGGACACACCGATGATGCGCAGGCGGCCTTCGGCGGCATGCGAGACCACATTGCCGGCTGCGGTGGTGACGAGGTCGATGTGGCCGCCCAGCACCTGGGTGATGGCCTCGGCCGAGCCCTTGAAGGCGATGGCCTTCAGGTTGCGCGCGTTGACTCCGACACTCTTCGCCACCAGTCCGGCGGCGATGTGGTTGTGGCTGCCCAGCGTGGTGGCGAAGGCGATGGATACCGACTGCGGATCCTGCTTCAGCCTGGCGATCAGGTCCTTGCCGGTCTTGATCGGCGAGTTGGCATTGACCGCGAAAACCACGTAGTCGTTGAACAGCGAGGCGATCGGTGTGAAGTCGTCATAGCTGATGGTGCTCAGGCCGACGATGTGGTTGGTCAGCAGCGCGGTGGTGCCGACCAGCAGGGTGTGCGCATCGCCGCGTTTCTGGCGCACATAGGCAAAGGCGATGGTGCTGCCGCCGCCGGGGCGGTTGACCACGGTCAGCGCGGTCGGCACAAGCTTGGCATCGACCAGCGCCTTTTCGACCGCGCGTGCGGTCTTGTCATTGCTGCCGCCGGGTGCGGAGCCGACCACGATTTCGACGTTGCGCGAGGGCGACCAGGCTTTTTGAGCCTGTGCCGGCAGTGCGGCGAGCAGGGCCGCGGCGAGCAGCGCGGCAGTGGCTGAAATACGGGATGTGATGGTTGATGTGTTCATGTTCGCCTCCTTGGGCTGGAATCAGAGCTGCTGCACGCCGGCTTTTTTGATGACGTTGGCGTATTTGGCGATTTCGTCGCGGATGTACTGGGTGAAAGCTTCTGGGGTGCCGCCCCTGGGCATGATGCCCTCGCCGATGAAGCGGCTGCGGATGTCGTTCATCGCCAGCACCTTGTTGCCGTCGGCATTGACCTTGGTCACGACCTCGCGCGGCACCTTGATCGGCGCCATCAGTCCGAACCAGGTGCTCGACTCAAAGCCCTTCAGGCCGGACTCGTGAAAGGTCGGCACATCGGGCACCGCGGGAAAACGCTCCAGGCTGCTGATGCCGATGGCGCGGAGCCGCCCGGACTGGATGTGCGGCACCATCGCCGGCACGCCGCTGATCACGATCTCCACATTGCCTGCGAGGCCGTCAACGATGGCCGGGGCGTTGCCCTTGTACGGCACGTGCACGATGTTGATGCCTGCGGTGACCTTCAGCAGTTCGCCGGCCATCTGGTTCGAGCTGCCGAGGCCGGAGGAGGCGAAGTTGAGCTGGCCGGGGCGGGCCTTGGCCAGTGCGATCAGTTCCTTCAGGCTCTTCGCCGGCACCGAGGGATGCACCGCGAAGACATTGGCGCCCTGGACGCAGAGCACGACTGGTGCGAAATCGCGCAGCGTGTCGTATGGCGGTTTGGCGAACAGGGACATGTTCACCGCATTGGAGGCACCGCCCATGAACAGGGTGTAACCGTCCGGCGCGGCCTTGGCCGCGATTTCGGAGCCGATGTTGGTGGCACCACCGGGCCGGTTATCGACGATCACCTGCTGGCCCCAGAGTTCGGTGAACTTCACCGCCATCGAACGCGCGGTGAAATCGGTGTTTCCGCCCGCAGCGTAGGGCACGATGATGCGCACCGTGCGTGCCGGCCAGTTCTGCTGGGCGATGGCGGGCTGGATCATTGCTGCAAGCCCGGCGATGATCAGTAAACTATTGATTTTATTCATTATTTTCCTCCAATTCAATCAGGATGCGGTGGCACTCACTTCATTGGTGAGTGCCCGCTTTTGCTGCCAGCGCCGCAGGTTGTCGAGAAACATCCGGTACACCCGCTCGTCGTTGCCCGAGGCAGCGGCCGAATTGTGCGGCGAGATCAGTACATTGGACAGTGACCACAGCGGGGAATTTTCCGCCAGCGGTTCCTGCGCGAACACATCGAGATAGGCGCCGCCAAGATGGCCGGACTGCAATGCCGCAACCAGCGCTGCTTCGTCAACGATTTCACCACGACCGACATTGATCAGGTGCGCGCCACGCGGCAATCCGGCCAGCACTTCGGCATTGACGAGGTCGCGGGTCTCCGCGGTCAGCGGGCTGGCAATGACCAGCCAGTCGGCGCGCGGCAGCAATTGCATCAGCGCCTGTGGCGGATGCAGTTCATCAACCGGATCACCCGGTTTCAGCGCGCTGCGGCGGACACCGATGACTTTCAGGCCGAGCACCCGCGCCAGCCGCGCGAATTCGCTGCCGATGCTGCCAAGGCCATAGACCAGCACGGTCTGGCCGACCAGGTCGCGCGGAAAATCAGCCGTGCGTGCGGGATCCCAGCGCCGTTCGCGCTGTGCCCTGAGCCAGCGCGGAAAATTGCGCGCCAGCATCAGCAGGCCGGTGATCGCCGTCTGCGCGATGGGCACCGCGGTGGAGCCGGAGGAGGTGGTCAGGCGCACGCCACGCTCGAGCATCTCGGTATAGATCGGATGATCGACACCGGCATTGAACACGTGCAGCCATTGCAGTTTCGGCGCCTTGCGCACCGTCGAAAAAAACTGCCGCGAGTATTTCGGGAAGATGTCCGACGAAAAAAACGCAAGCTCAAGGCGCGCACAGTCGGCATCACCCAACCGGCCCTCCGGGTCTTCAGGCAGCACCAGCAGTTCCAGCGCAAGACCCAGCGCATGTGCCTGCGCGGCGAGGTCGGCGCCACGTTCGGCGTTGAGGCGGTGCGAGACGAGCAGGGTGGTCATCGGAAAAATAAGGCCTGCGCCGGAGCGGGTTTGAAGCGGGGCCACGATTTTAACCGCAGTTTGCTACCATGCGGCGCAGTGAAAAACGCAGCAATCCACGAAAGACCCACGAAAGTCCACCCATGGAAATCGGCACCCTTGAACTCACCCAGCAACTGATTGCCCGGCGCTCGGTATCACCCGAAGACGCGGGTTGCCTCGAGCTGGTGATGGCGGAACTCAAGCCGCTGGGTTTCGAGTTTGAAATCATCGCCGGCAATGGCACCACCAATCTGTGGGCGCGCCGCGGGCGCGCCGCGCCCCTGGTGTGTTTTGCCGGACATACCGATGTGGTGCCGACAGGGCCGCTGGAACACTGGAACATCGATCCGTTCACGCCGACGATCAAGGACGGCATTCTCTACGGCCGCGGCGCTTCAGACATGAAGACCTCGATCGCAGCCTTTGTCGTGGCGCTGCGCGAATTCATCAAGGCCCATCCCGACCATCCGGGTTCGCTGGCGGTGATGTTCACCTCCGACGAGGAAGGCCCTGCCACCGATGGCACGGTGAAGGTGGTCGAGGCCCTGGCCAAACGCGGCGAGAAACTCGATTACTGCATCGTCGGCGAACCGACCTCGGTCAGGCAGTTCGGCGACATGATCAAGAACGGTCGCCGCGGTTCACTGACCGGCATCCTCACCGTGCAGGGCGTGCAGGGCCATGTGGCTTATCCGCACATGGCGAAGAATCCGATCCATGACGTCGCACCGGCGATTGCCGAGCTGGCCGGTGCCGAATGGGATCGCGGCAACGAATATTTCCCGCCGACCACCTGGCAGATTTCCAATTTCAACGCCGGCACCGGCGCCAACAATGTGATTCCCGGCACTGCACGCGTGCAGTTCAATTTCCGCTTCTCCACGGCGAGTACTGTTGAATCGCTGCAGACCCAGGTCCACGGCATTCTCGACAAACACGAACTGAAATACGAACTCGAGTGGCGCCTTGATGGCAGGCCCTTCCTGACGCCGAAGGGCGACCTGGTTGCCGCGATTTCGCAGGCGATCCGTGAAGTGGCCGGTGTCGAGACCGAGTTGTCCACCACCGGCGGCACCTCCGACGGCCGCTTCATCGCTGACATCTGTCCGCAGGTGGTCGAGTTCGGACCGAGCAATGCCACCATCCACAAGGTTAATGAATGCCTGCCGGTGGCCGAGGTCGAGCCGCTGGAGAAGGTCTACCGGCGCACGCTGGAGTTGCTGCTGCTGCACCGCTAGGGCCGCGCGGCCGCCGGGAGCCCATCATGCGCGCACCATTGCCGGATAACGAAGCGCAGCGGCTGGCGACCCTCGGTCGTTACGACATCCTCGACAGCGAGGCCGAAAAGGCCTACGACGACCTGACCCGGCTGGCGGCACACATTGCCGGCACGCCGATCGCGCTGATCAGTCTGATCGACAAGGACCGCCAGTGGTTCAAGTCGAAAATTGGACTGGATGCGCAGGAAACGCCCCGCGACATTGCCTTCTGCGCCCACGCCATCCTGCAGCCGGATCGCACGCTGCTGGTTCCCGATACCACCCGGGATCCGCGGTTTTCCGACAATCCGATGGTGAATGACGGACTGCGCCTGCGTTTTTATGCCGGTGCGCCGCTGGTGACGGCCGATCATCATGCGCTGGGCACCCTGTGTGTGATCGACCATCAGCCGCGTGAACTCGAGCCGGAGCGTGTGCTGGCCCTGCAGGCGCTGTCGCGGCAGGTTGTCACCCTGCTCGAGTTGCGCCGGCTGGCCGCGGAGCTGCGCGAGGCGATGGCCGAGCGTGAAACCTATCTGGAGAAACTGCAGGAATACCAGAGGGCGCTCGAGAAGAACAACATCGACCTGCAGCGCGCCAGCCTGACCGATGCACTGACCGGCATCGGCAACCGGTCGGCTTTTGACCTGTCACTGAACCAGGAAATCTACCGCGCACGCCGCTACGGCACTCCGCTGTCGCTGTTGCTGATCGATGTCGATCACTTCAAGGAATACAACGACAGCTGGGGCCATCCCGCCGGTGATGCGGCCCTGCTTCAGGTCGCCAGCGTGCTGCGACGGCGCGTACGCCCCAGCGATTTTGTGGCCCGCTATGGTGGCGAGGAATTCGTTGTCGTACTTCCGGGTACGGACCATGCCGGCGCGATAAAAGCCGGCGAGGCGGTGCGTACCGCCGTTGAACAGGCCGAATTCCCGAAATGCCGCGTCACCATCAGCGTCGGTGCCGCCACGCTGCTGGACGGCATGAGCCGCGGGCTTCTGATTGAAGCCGCCGACCAGGCCCTTTATCAAGCCAAGCGCGGCGGCCGTAACCGCGTGGTCCAGGCCTGAATATCAGGTCGTGTGCAGGAAGGCGGCTGCGCCGGCACCCGCGGCACGCCCTGTCGCAAAACACGCCGTCAGCAGGTAACCCCCGGTCGGCGCTTCCCAGTCGAGCATCTCTCCGGCGCAGAACACGCCGGGCAGGGTCTTGAGCATCAGCCCGTAATCAAGCGTTTCGAAAGGCACGCCGCCGGCGCTGCTGATGGCTTCATCGATGGGCCGTGGCGCGGTGAGTCGGAGCGGCAATGCCTTGATCGTGACCGCAAGTGTCTGTGCATCGTTCATCTGCGCCGTTGTCAGTACCTCACGCAGCAGCGCAGCTTTAAGCCCTTTCAGACCGAGCCGGCTTTGCAGGTGGCTGGCCAGCGAGCGGGAGCCGCGCGGGTGCGTGACTTCGTTGGCCACGCGCTGCGCATCGTGTCCGGGCAGCAGATCGAGCAGCAGCGTGGCAGAACCCCGCGCCGCAATCGTGTCGCGCAGTGGCGCCGACAGCGCATAGACCAGGCTGCCTTCGATGCCGTAGTCGCTGACCATCAGTTCACCGCTGCGGCGATGTGTGGTGCCAGCGGTGTCGGTGAGAACAGCGGTGACCGCTTTCAGCGGCTGACCGGCATGCTTTTCGCGTAAAAAAGGGCTCCACGAGATTTCGAAACCGCAGTTCGCCGGCTGCAGCGGGGCAACAGCAATGCCACGCGCCTCAAGCAGCGGCACCCAGGCGCCGTCGGAGCCCAGCCGCGACCAACTGGCCCCGCCCAGTGCGAGTACGGTGGCGCTGGCATGCGCCGTGGTTTCACCCTGCTGTGTGGCGAAGCGCAGCGCACCTTCATCATTCCAGCCCAGCCAGCGGTGGCGGACATGAATGCGCAACCCGGCGCCGCGCAAGCGGTGCAGCCAGGCACGCAGCAAGGGCGCAGCCTTCATTTCTTTCGGAAACACCCGCTGCGAACTGCCGATGAAGGTTTCGATACCGAGATCGTGCACCCAGTCGCGCAGCCTGGTCGCGCCGAATTCGCGAAGCAGCGGGGCGATCTGTGCCTGGCGTGCGCCGTAGCGGGTGATAAAGCGTGCAGCATCCTCGGCGTGGGTGAGGTTGAGGCCGCCCTTGCCGGCGAGCAGGAATTTGCGGCCGACAGATGGCATCGCGTCGTAGAGGTCGACCGCGACACCGGCGGCGAGCAGGGTCTCGGCGGCCATCAGGCCGGCCGGGCCGCCGCCAATGACGGCTGCGCTTAAAGCCACTTCGCCTTGCGGAAACGCCAGAACAGATAGGTGTCGATCAGCACCATCGCCGTCAGCGTCAGCGGATAGCCCCAGGGCGAGCGCAGTTCCGGCATGTAGTCGAAGTTCATGCCGTAGATGCCGGCGATCATCGTCGGCACCGCGACCAGCGCCGCGTAGCCGGCGAGCCGCTTGGTGACCTCGTTTTCCTGCAGCGTGATCAGCGACAGGTTGACCGAGATCGCGGTGGTGATCATGTCGCGCGCAGCGTCGATGCTCTGGTTGATGCGTACCAGGTGATCGGAGATGTCGCGGAAATAGTCGCCAAGGCCGGCGCAGATCTGCGGCACGCGGCCGCCGTGCAGCTTGCCGACCGCTTCAAGCAGCGGTGCGGTGGCGTGTTTCAGCGTCATCAGTTTCTGCTTGAGGTCATACAGCGCCTCGATATTGGCGCGTGGCGAAGTGCCGGCGAAGATCTGGTCCTCGATGATTTCAAGCCGGGTTTCGATGTCGTCGAGGATCGGAAAGTAACGGTCGACCACCGCGTCCATCAGCGCGTAGAGGATGTAGCCGGTGCCGTGTTGCATCAACTCGGGTTCGCGTTCGCAGCGCGAGCGTACGTCCTGGAAATTGCGCTCGCTGCGGCTGCGTACACTCAGCACATAATTTCTGGCCACAAAAATATCGACCTCGCCGACACGGAGGTCATCACCGTCAGGCTCGATCATGTGCAGCACGAAGAACAGCTCGTCGCCGTATTCCTCGAACTTTGGCCGCTGGTGGCCGTGGCGGGCGTCTTCCACCGCCAGCGGGTGCAGGTCGAATTCGTTCTCGAGCTGTTCCAGTTCGTGCGCCCCGGGATCGCGTACGGCAACCCAGACGATGCAATCCTTTTGCTCAAGATAGCCGCGGATTTCATCGCGGGCGATGTCGGCAATCTTGCGGCCGTCGCGATAGGCGACGCTGTTGACGAGCATGTCAGCGCATCCTCAGGCGAGCCACGGTCTTTCGGCGTGGTAAGCGTGCTCGAAATGCTCGATGCCGGCCCGGTTCTCGAGGACCAGGCCAATGTCATCCAGCCCCTTCAGCAGGCGCTCCTTGTACACCGGGTCAATGGTGAAGGGGTGCGCCGTGCCTTCGGTGTCTGTGACGGTCTGCGCCGGCAGGTCGATCGCCAGTGTTGCACCCGGTTTCACGCGCAGCTGGTCGCGCAAGCCGCGGCAGATTTCCTCGGGGAGGATCACCGGCAGCATGCCGTTCTGCAGCTCGTTGGCGTAGTGGATGTCGCCGAAGGAGGGCGCCACCACGGCGCGGATGCCATAGTCGAGCAGCGCGTAGACCGCGCCTTCGCGCGAGGAGCCGCAGCCGAAATTGGCACCGGCAACGAGGATACCCGCCTTGCGGTACGGCGCCTGGTTGAGCACGAAGTCGGCCTTTTCACGGCCCTCGTTGTCGAAGCGCATGTCGTGGAACAGGTAGGGATCGTAGCCGGCCTTGTCGCTCCTCAGCTTGCGCAGGAAGCGCACCGGGATGATGCGGTCGGTGTCGATGTTGGCCATCTCGACCGGCGCGGCGATGGCGGTCAGCGTGGTGAAGGCTTTCATCTCAGTCTCCGGTCAAGGTGCGCACATCGGTGACCCGGCCGGTGACAATGGCGGCAGCTGTCATCGCCGGGCTCATCAGGTGGGTACGTGCACCCTTGCCCTGGCGGCCTTCGAAATTGCGGTTGGATGTTGAAGCGCTGCGCATGCCTGGCGGCACCTTGTCGCCGTTCATCGCCGCACAGCTCGAGCAGCCCGAGGCGCGCCATTCAACGCCCGCATCAAGAAAAATACTGTCCAGGCCTTCCGCTTCGGCCTGCTTTTTCAGCGCGGTCGATCCCGGCGAAACCCAGGCCGGGATCACCGCCTTGCGGCCTTTCAGTACCGCCGCCGCGGCGCGCAGGTCTTCGATGCGGCCGTTGGTGCAACTGCCGATGAAGGCGCGGTCAATCTTGATGTCGGTCAGTGCCATGCCCGGCTTCAGATCCATATAGGCCAGCGCCTGTTCGGCGTGGGCACGTTGGTTGGCATCACCCAGCGACTTCGGATCCGGGATGCGGCCCGACACTGGCAGCGCCTCCTCGGGGCTGGTACCCCAGGTCAGCATCGGCTCGAGTTTTGCACCGTCGAGTGTGACTTCGCGGTCGAACCGGGCATCGGCATCCGACGGCAGCGTGCGCCACTGTGCCAGCGCGTGATCCCAGTCAGCGTCCTTCGGCGAGTAGGGGCGGCCGTGCAGGTAGTCATAAACCTTGTCGTCCGGCGCGATCATGCCGGCGCGGCCACCGGCTTCGATGGCCATGTTGCACACGGTGAGCCGGCCTTCGACGGTGAGGCCGCGAATCGCCGAGCCGGCGAATTCGATGACATGGCCAGTGGCTCCGGCAGTGCCGATTTTGGCGATGATCGCCAGCACCACGTCCTTGCCGGTTACGCCCGGAGGCAGCGCGCCATTGACTGTGATGCGCAGCGTTTTCGGTTTTTTTTGCCACAGACACTGCGTGGCGAGGATCTGCTTCAGCTGCGAGGCGCCGGTGCCGAAGGCGAAAGCACCGAGCGCGCCGTGGGTCGAGGTATGCGAATCGCCGCAGGTGATGGTCAGTCCCGGCTGGGTCAGCCCGAGCTCGGGGCCGATCACGTGCACGATGCCCTGGCGCTCGTCATCAATGCCGAAGTGCGCGACGTCGTTGACCCGGCAGTTCTCCTCGAGCAGGCGGATCATGTTGCGCGCGTCCTCGTCTTCCGCCGCTTCGACCCCGCGCTCGCGGCCGACGGTGGGCACGTAATGGTCGGCCACGGCGAAAGTCTGCCGCGGCTTGCGCACCTTGCGGCCATCCTTGGCCAGCGCGCCAAAGGCATGGAAGGAGCCTTCATGCACAAAATTGCGGTCGATGTGCAACAGCGCATCGCCACCCGGCCGTTCGAGGATGAGGTGGCTCATCCAGATCTTGTCGAACATCGTCAGTGCCATTGCAACATCCTCATTTCAGCGTTCTTGTTCAGTTATCCGAATCTCAGCGACCCCTGGCGACGCCCTCGCGCCGCGGATCGGCACCACCCTGCCATCCATCCGCGCTGCGCTGGATGCCGTGCAGCCCGCTGGTCATGTCGGTGATCTGCACTTCGTGGCCCAGCCCGCGCAGTGCTGCGGCGAGTTGTTCCGCCGCGGTGCCACGTTCGAGTTCGGTCGGACCGTTGCGGCTTCCGGCATGGGGCAGCGCAATCGCCGACTGGATGTCGAGCCCCCAGTCGAGTGTGCCGATCAGTGTCCGCGCCACGTAATTGATGATCTGGCTGCCGCCCGGCGAGCCTACCACCAGATGCAGTCTCCCGGCAGCATCGAACACCAGCTTCGGCGCCATCGAACTGCGCGGACGTTTGCCCGGCGCCACCGCGTTGGCCACCGGACGCCCGTCTTCGACCGGATTGAAATTGAAATCGGTGAGCTGGTTGTTGAGCAGGAAGCCGCGCACCATCAGCCGGCTGCCGAAAAAGGTTTCGATGGTGGTGGTCATCGACACCGCGTTGCCGGCGGCATCGACCACCGCGATGTGGCTGGTGCCGCCCGTTTCCTCATGGCGGTCATCAGCCATCGCGATCTTCGCACCCGGCGGCATGCCGGCCTCGGCGCGGCCGAGGCTGCGGTCCGGCTGGATCAGCCGGGCGCGCGTGGCGAGGTAGCCGGGATCGAGCAGGCCCCGGATCGGTACATCGACAAAACGGTCGTCGCCCACCCAGCGATTGCGGTCGGCAAAGGCGAGGCGGCCGGCTTCGGAGATCAGATGCGCGGCTTGCACGGAATCCGGGCGCAGTGTTTTCAAATCGTGGCTGGCGAGCATGCCCAGCATCTGCAGCACCGCGATGCCGCCGGAGGATGAAGGTGGCATGCCGCAGACGCGCCAGTTGCGGTATGGCGCGCACAGCGGTTCGACTTCACGCACGGTGTATGCGGCGAGATCGTGTTCGCTCAGCGTTCCGGGATTGCGCGAATGATTGCGGACGGCCGCCGCAATGTCGCGCGCGATGTCACCGCGATAAAAGGCATCCGCGCCTTGTGCAGCCAGCGCGCGTAACGTTGCCGCCAGCGCCGGATTGCGCAAAGTGCTGCCGACGGCCCTTGGACTGCCGTCGGAATTGAAAAAATAATCGCGCGCCGCGGCTTCGCCGGCCATCGCGGTGTCCCGGTTGAGCAGGGTGTGCAGCCGGGGAGTCACCGCGAAGCCCTGTTCGGCGAGTGTGATCGCCGGTTCGAACAGCCGGGCCCAGGGCAGCTTGCCGTGCTCGCGGTGCGCGATCTCAAGCAGGCGCGGCACGCCGGGTGTGCCGACGGCACGGCCGCCGGTGACGGCATCACGAAAGCTCATCGCACGGCCTTCACGCATGAACAGTTCCGGCGTTGCTGCCGCGGGCGCGGTTTCGCGGCCGTCGTATGCGCGTACCGCGCGGCGCTGAGTGTCGTAATGCAGCAGGAAAGCACCACCACCCAGCCCCGAGGCATGCGGCTCGACCAGGGCCAGCACCAGTTGCACGGCGATTGCGGCATCGACCGCGCTGCCCCCGGCTGCGAGCATCTGCAGTCCGGCATCCACCGCCAGCGGGTGGGCGGCGGCAACCATGTAGTGCTGCGCGCGGGCGAGGGTTTTTTCGCTGCGGCCGCTTTCCGGTTCAGGCTGCGCCGGCCGGTCGGTCTGCGCCTGTAACGGGACCGCGAGCAGCAGACCGAGCAATGCCGGCAAACAGCGACGCTGGATCCATCGCGCCGCGTTATAAATCATAAGTATTTGATTTTATTGATTAAATTATTCTGCACGAATATTCGCCGCAGCAACCACTTTTTGCCACTTCGCATAGTCCTGGCGGATGTAGTCGGCGAATTCAGCAGGCGAGTTGCCGAGTGTCGATGCGCCCAGCGCGGCAAAGCGGTCACGGATCGCCTGCTGCGCGGTGACCTTGACCACCGCAGCGTGTGCGCGGTCGATCACATCTTTCGGCGTACCTGCCGGCGCAAGCAGGCCGGTGATGGTGGTGGCATCAAAACCCTTCAGACCCTGTTCGTCCAGTGTCGGCACATTGGGCAGCAGCGGTGCGCGTTTGTCGGTGGTGACCGCCAGCGCGCGGATGCGTCCGGACTGGATGTAGGCCATCGACGCGGTGAGCTGGTCGACATGTGAATCGACCTGGCCGCCGATCAGGTCGATCAGCGCCGGGCCGCTGCCCTTGTACGGCACGCCGGTCATGCGTACGCCGGCGCTGATCTGGAACAACTCGCCGACGAGGTGGTTGGAGGTGCCGGTGCCGGCGGTGGCCATGGTCATCTGGCCTGGTTTGCTTTTCACCAGGGCGATGAATTCCTTCAGGTTCTTTGCCGGCACCGAGGGATGCAGCACGATCACGAAGGGCACATTGCTGATGCCGGAGATCGGCGCAAAATCCTTGACCGGATTAAAACGCGGCTTGCTGAAGACATTGGGAGCGACGCTGTAGACCGAGTTCGAGGCCATCAGCAGCGTGTAACCGTCGGCCGGTGCGCGCGCGACAAATTCGCCGCCGATCATGCCGCCGGCGCCGGCGCGGTTTTCCACCAGCACCTGCTGGCCGAAGATTTCGTTGAGACCCGGCGCGATGGCGCGGGCGTTGATGTCAACGTTGCCGCCGGGCGCGAAGGGCACCACGATGCGCAGCGGTTTAACCGGCCAGGCCTGTGCGAAGACCGCAGGGCCGGCGATGACCAGTGCTGCGGCAACGATGCTTTTAAATACGTGATGCATGATGCTTCTCCCAGTTTTGAGTCGGGTTTCTTATATTCAGTCGGGCAGTTCGATGGGCGTATCGATGAACACCTGGTACTTCTGGCTTTTTGGTTTGTCGAGGTCTTCGGCGTTGACGTAGCTGATCGATGATTTGCCGAGCAGCCCGCGCGGCAGGATCATCACCCGTGCAAAAGCTGAAGCTTCGTTTTTTGAAGCGGCGGCATACACCGGATCGGGGCCGGCCTCGTACCAGGGTTCGAGTGGGCCGTAGTGATGTACGTTGCCGGTGGTGTGGATGTCGATGCCGCCGAACAGCAGGCAGCGGATGCCGCCGCCCCGGTGGGTGTGGGTCAGTGCCTCACCACCCGGCGGGAAATCGACACGGTCGCCGCGCAGCAGATACGCCTGCGCCGGATCGAGTGTCATTACGGCTTCGAGCAGCAGCGTGCTGCGGATACCGGACCCGGTCGCCGCTGCGGGTGCACCGCCTGCGGCTGCAAGTTCCCAGCGCAGCAGTGTCGTTGCCAGATGCCCCGCCTTCAGTTGCAGCGCGGCGCGGGCATGGAAGGCGCTGTTGGCGCCGAAGCTGCCGTCGAACAGTTCGCCGCTCGCGCGCAGGCCGCCGGCAGACACGTAGATCGCGCGCACCACGCCGCCGCCGAGCGTCAACGCACTTTGCGGATCCAGCGTGTCCTTGTAGAGACGCAGGCAGTGCGTCACAGCCCGGCTCTCTGGTCTTCGGGCAGGCCGTAGCGGTTTTCCAGTTCCTGGATTTCCGGCAGGCCGGCGATATCAGTGAATTGCTTGAAGTTGGCGACCTTGTCGCGCATGTGCGCGATGGAGCCGGTTTTCTTCAGCTCGCGCAGCAGGTTCTGCATGGCCGGAATGGCGGCGAGCAGCATCCAGTTCGGATAGATCGCGAGCTTGAAGCCCAGCTTGCCCAGTTCATCGGCGGGCAGGTCCGGGGTCTTGCCGCTGGCAGCCATGTTGTAGAGGAGCGGCACGCCCTGAAAGCGCTTCGAAACGATTTCAACCTGCTCGCGGCCCACCGGCGCTTCGATGAACAGGATGTCGGCGCCGGCTTCGCGGTAACGTTCGCCGCGTTCCAGAGCGGCTTCTATTCCTTCGACGGCGATCGCATCGGTGCGGGTGATGATGACGAAGTCATCGTCGCGCCGCGCATCGCAGGCGGCCTTGATCTTGGCCACCATTTCCTCAGTCGGAATCACGCGCTTGCCGGCGAGGTGACCGCAGCGTTTGGGCCAGGACTGGTCTTCAAGGTGCACGCCGGCAACGCCGGCTTTCTCGTAATCGCGGATGGTGCGCCGGGTGTTGATCGGGTTGCCGTAGCCGGTGTCGGCGTCGGCCACCACCGGCAGGCCCGAGGCCTCGGCGATGCGGCTGGCGTTGTCGATCATTTCGGTCGCGGTTAGCAGCCCGACGTCGGGCATGCCCAGGCGGGTCAGGCTGGTGCCGAAGCCGGTCATGTAAACCGCCTCGAAGCCTTCCATTTTGACCAGACGCGCGCCGAAGGCATCAGCCACGCCGGGGGCGACGAGGCAGCCGGGGCGTGCCAGCAGGGCGCGCAGTTGTGCGGTCGGACGAGAAGTGCTCTTGCTCATGAAAACTCCCTGGAAAAAGGACGTAGAAGTCAAATGGTGAAATGCACGGATGGGGTGACCGGCGCAGCTGTGTCCGGCCGCTACTGCGCCGTGATGCCGGCCTCCTTGATGACCTTGCGCCAAAGCGCGGTTTCCTGCTTCAGCAACAGCGCCAGATCGGTCGGCGAGCTGCCGGCCGGCTCGGCGCCCTGTGCCTGCAGACGCTGCTGCACTTCGCTGCGCTTCAGGCCCGAGGCGATGGCCGCATTAAGGGTTTTCACGATGGCCGGTGCCGTGCGCGCCGGTGCAAACAGCGCATACCAGGTTTCGGCGCGGTAGCCGGGCAGGGTTTCGGCGATGGTCGGCAGTTCCGGCAGCACAGTTGAGCGTTGCAGGCCGGTGACCGCCAACGGGCGCAGCCGCCCCTGCTTGATCAGCGGCAGCGAGGGTAGCAGGCCGTCGAACATGATGTGTGCTTCCCCTTGCACAACCGCGAGCCGGCCTGGGGTGCTGCCCTTGTACGGCACATGGTTCATGCGCACGCCGGCCATGTTCTCGAACAGCGCGTTGCCGAGATGCACCGCCGAGCCGATGCCTGCGGAGGCGTACAGGATCGAGCCCGGCTTGCTGCGCGCCAGCGCGATCAGTTCGGGGATGGTCTTTACCGGAAGGGCCGGATGGGCCACGACGACCGAAGTGGTGGTCGCGACATGGATCACCGGCGCAAAGTCGCGCTCGACGTCATAGCGCAGCTTGTTGCCATGCAATGCCGCGTTGAGCGCGGTGTTGCCGCTGGAGCCCGAGAGCAGTGTGTATCCGTCCGCCGCCGACTGGGCGACCAGTTCCATGCCGATGATGCCGTTGGCCCCGGGCCGGTTGTCGACCACGGTGGGCTGGCCCAGCGCCGTGGTGAGCAGCTCCGCCGTAAGTCTTGCCAGGGTATCGCCGGTACCGCCGGGTGCGAGCGGAACGATCAAGCGCACAGGTTTTTCTGGATATGCAGCCTGCGCAGCCAGTGCACAAGGCGCCAGCGCAGCCAGCACGGCCAGCAAAGGGGCCATCAACCTGCGGGGCATCAACAACATGGCGACCATCAAAAGATCCTCCTCGCCCGGGCCTTTGAGTGTTGTCAGCGATTGACCGGGTTTATTCTTGAACCGGTGCGGCTGCGGACATGCCGTTGCCGCATGTCCGTTAATGCCTGGGACAGAGCAAGCCCGCGACCGGATTGACGCATTCTAGCGCGCCCTAATGCTGAAGCTCGAGCGGCCCGCAAGTCCAGCGGCCGTTCAGGTGTGGCAGTCGCGGCGGTAGCCTGCTGGGCCGGATGTGTCAAAACCACGCAACACGATCACGGGATTCCCGGGGTGATTCCGCCCCGGTCATGGTTTCCCCGCGAATTCACTTTTCCCGCAGCCGGCCTGCCAACCCTGGTTGTGCTCCTCAAGATCGCAGACCGGGGTGATGTCGGTTTCCGGCGCCCCGGCCAAACAGCGCTAAGTGTCCAGCGTAAGCTGCAGCGGGCCGTAACCGGGATCGGGCATCAACCGCGGGCTGCCGATTCCGGCAACGAAGCAGCCGGCCATTTGGCGGCGGCGCCGGGGGCGATTTGCAGGGAAGGTGTACGCTTGGGCATCATTGCCGGCACGTGATAACTTGCAACGCTTTTATCGAGCCGCAACGCGATCGTCGGACGCGTCATTGCGCAGAAACCTGCAGAAGAAGCGGGGCAGACCGTGTTTGTAGACAATCGTGGTGGTGTCGGCCTTGAGGGAGCCTTTTACATTGAAGGAGCTGGAGATGGTGCGCACCACCATTGCCGGCATCCCGGGCTATCTGGCCGGGGAAATCGCCGAATTGGGCAAGGTCGTCATGGTCTCGGGCGCCACTGCTGATTAAAAGCCTTCCAAATCATCCATGGCCAAACTCCCCATGCAACTAACCACCCGGCACCAGTTTGTGCAGGCGGCGAAGCCGAAAACGACTGCAGCCAAAGCAGGTGCCGCAATCGTGCGCGAGGTCGATGCGCTTGCGGGCAAGCATGACGGGGCGGCCTTGCGCGATGTGCTGCTTGATTTTTTCAGTGCGCGTGAAACACAACTCAAGCCGGTGGAAATGGAAGCGTTTTTCTCGCATCTCGTCCAGATACTGCCGCGCAAGGGGCCGGCGACCGAGTTGCTGGAGTGGGCCTATCAGTCGCTGGTGCGCATCTCCTTCAACCGCAAAGAATTCAAGCGAGCCATCGAGTTCTACAAGCAATACCTTGGGGACTGCGCGCCGCGTTGCGACTCGTATTTTGACCAGACTTATTTTGCCGGGCTGGTCAGCACCGCATCGCGGTTGACGCCTCTGGCGCGGAGGATGCGCTTTTTCCTGCTGGCCCAGTTGTTCCAGCGCACGTTGTCGCTGCCGGGACTGGTCGCGGCCTGTCATCCTATGTGCTGTGCAGTTACCTGAAGGCGGCAGACCCCGCCTTCAATGGCCGCGGGTACCGCATTTTTGATTCATTCGCAGGTCTCAGCGAACCGAAATCCGAGGACACCATTGATGACAAAGACAGCAATGCCGTCCGCCTGCAGCGGATGTCGCAGCAAGGAGCTTTTGCTGCAAGCCTTGATGAGGTCAAACGGAACCTTGCTGAATATCCGTGCATCGAATATCGCCAGGGCTGGATACCCGAGAGTTTTCCCGACGAGCCGCAGGCGCGTTACCGCTTTGTGCACATCGATGTCGATCTTTACCAGCCGACGCTGGACAGCCTCGAGTATTTCTATCCGAAGCTGGTGACCGGCGGTTATATCGTGTCTGACGATTACAGCTGGCCGGGCGCGCGCAAGGCGATCGAGGTTTTTGTATTGCGCCACCGCCTGAAACTGCGCACCACACCGACCGGGCAGGCCTACTTCAAGCGCGGACGCTGAGACGCTTCAGGGTTCTTTGAATCAGGGCTTGATGCCCGCCGCCTTGACCACGGCGGCCCACTTCGGAATCTCGCGCGCGAGAAACGAGGCCAGCTCCTCCGGAGTCGTCGCCAGCACGTCAACGCCCTGGGCATTGAGCCGTTCGCGGGCGCTGGCATCGGTCAATGCACCGCGAAAGCTGCTGTTCAGGCGCGTGACCACTTCGCGCGGCAGGCCCGCAGGGCCGAGCAGGCCATACCAGCCGGCGGATTCAAAGCCTTTTAGTGTTTCGCCGACTGTTGGCAGTTCAGGCATCACCGGCGAGCGTTGCGCACCGCACATCGCCAGTGCGCGCAGGCGGCCGGACTGGATATGGGGCAGGGTCGCAACCAGCGTATTCACCTGGAATTGCACATGTCCCGCAAGGGTGTCGGTCAGCGCGGCACCGGCACCTTTGTACGGCACGTTGACGATGTCGATTTTCGCCATGGACTTGAACAGCTCGACCGCCATCTGCTGCGAGGTGCCCGCCGAAGTGCCGGCGGTAAGCTGGCCGGGCCGCGTCTTCGCCAACGCGATGAACTCACGGATGTTTTTTACCGGCAGCGCCGGATGCACGACGAATACGGTTTGCGTCGATGCGAGCAGGCTGATTGGTGTGAAATCGCGGACCGGATCAAAGCTCAGCTTGATCGACAGGCTGGGATTGATGGCGTGGGGCGTGCTGGCCATCAGCACCGTATAGCCGTCGGGTGCTGCACGGGCGACAAACTCGGTGCCGATGTTGGTATTGCCGCCGGCACGGTTTTCGATGATGAGCTGCTGGCCGAGCAACTCGGTGAGCTTCGGCGCGATGCTGCGGGCAATGATGTCGGTGCCGCCGCCGGGTGCGGCAGGCACCACAACCCGCACCGGCTTTGCCGGATAGGCCTGCGCCCCGACCCCGCCCGGAAGCAGCAGCGCGGCGCAGAAGGCAAAGCCGGTAAAGTGCCGCATTTCAACCCGCGGCGCGTTTTGCGATGGCGCTGGCATCGTAATCGACGTTCGCCAGCTTTTCGGTATCCCACAGCTGTTTCAGCAGTGCCGCGGCCGCGGCCTTGCCGATCACCGGCCCGGCGAGTTCGGTGAACTTGTCGTTCAGTTCCTCGTCGGTCAGCGGCAGTTCCGGGTCGCCCTTGCGGTAGGGCTGGAAGTGCTCGAGCTTGCGGCCGTCGTTGAGCTCGATTTCGACCCGCGACTCGCGGCGGTTGGGATAACCCGCCGAGATTTCGGGATCGGCGATCGGCTCGATCTTTTTCAGCAGCGCGCGTACGTCCGGGTCGCTGAGGTGATCGGGGTCGAAGGCGTTAAGGCGCACGCTGCCGCGCACCAGCGCGTGGGCGACGGTGTACTGGATGCTGAATTTGGCCTGGTATTCGCCTTCGGGATTGTCGTTGTCGATGATGTTGAGGCCGGCCTTGTAGGTGTGCAGGCGGATTTTTTTTACATCCTTGTGCGAGAAGCCGTGCTGCTTCTGCAGGTGCAGCGCGCCATCGATCGACGGGAAGGTGTGGCCGCAGCAGCCGTGGTTTTTGAAGGTCATCTGGTTGATGTGGTAATCCGTGCCCAGGCCTTTCGTCGCCTTGCTCCAGTCCGGGTTCACGCTCATCGCGTTGCCGAAGCCGACTTCACCTTCGAGCATGTCGAGCGCGCCGGTGAGGCCCTTCATCGCCGCCATCGCCGCCCAGCAGCCGGCATCCGCGGCGTGGCCGCCGTGCAGCGGCTTGGTCATCGCCTGCGAGCGGAAGGCCTGCTGCAGGCCGGAGGCGAAGCTGCCGACAGTGGCCATCGCGTGCATGAACTGGTCCTTGTTGGCACCCAGCACCGTGGCTGCGGCAGCGGCGGCGCCAAAGGAGCCGACGGTGCCGGTGGTGTGCCAGTACTTGTAGTGGGAGGGCATCACCGCTTCGCCGATGCGGGTGGAGATTTCATAGCCGACGATGACGCCGCGCAGGAAGCGGTCACCGCTGGCTCCCGAGGCCTGGGCCGCGGCCAGTGCCGCGGAGATGGTCGGGCTGCCCGGGTGGTAGCCGGCGTCGCGGTAGATGTCGTCGAATTCAACCGAGTGCGAGGCGGCACCGTTGATCAGCGCTGCAGCGCGCAGTGTCGCCCGGCGGCCGGTGGCGAGCCGCGCGCGGCCGCGGTCGAGGTCCTCGGCGAAGGCTTCTTCCATCAGCTTTGCCGGATTGACGATGCTGCCGGGCAGCAGTGCCGCATACCAGTCGATCACCGCGCGCTTGGCGTGATGGATCACCTGCGGCGGCAGTTTCGAAGTCTGTTCGCGGATGGCGTAGTCGGCGAGTTGTTGCATCAGCATTGTTGTCTCCTCGGTTCCGTAGCTTTGCGGAAGGTAGTGTTGCTGCAATTAGGGTTACTTTAATCCTGTTCAGCCGCGGACGATCAGGCCGTCCACCGCAACCACCCCTTCACCTTCCTTGCGGACGATCAGCGGGTTGATCTCGGCCTCGGCGATGTCGCCGAAAGCCGCCAGTTGCGAGAACGCCGCCACGGCCACGGCCAGCGCCTTGCAGTCGCCCCTGGTCATGCCGCGGTAGCCGCGGATCACCGCCAGGCCCTTCACTTCCTCGATCATCTGCAGCGCGGTGTCTGGTGTCACCGGCGCGAGGCGCATCGCGAAGTCTTTGTAGATTTCGGCGAGCACGCCGCCGACGCCGATCACCACCAGCGGACCGACCTGTGGATCACGCTTGAAGCCGACGATGACCTCGGCCAGGCCGCGCTCCATGCGCTGCACCAGGATGCCGTTGAGTTTGGCCTGCGGATGTTTCGCTTTCACGCTGGCGAAGATCTTGTCGGCCGCCTGCTTCAGCTGCGCGGCATCGCCGATGTTCAGCACCACGCCGCCGGCATCGGTCTTGTGCGCGATGTCCGGCGACAGGATCTTCGCCACCACCGGATAAGTCATCTCGACCTTGGCGTTTGCGTCGGTCATCACCGCGGTCTGCGCCTGCGGCACGCCCAGCGTGCCGAACACCGCGCAGGCCTGCTGTTCGTTGAGCTGCTTGCCGGTGGCGGCTTGCAGCAGCGCGCCGGCCGCCGCGGTCGTCTGCGCATCGGTCTGCGGGATGTCGACGGGCGGCAGCCACTGTTTCCAGGCACGGATCGAGTCGGCACAGGATTCCGGTGTGCGGAAGCCTGCAACCCCTGCACTGGCCAGCAGTTTCAGCGAGGCTTCGGCATGCGGCGCGAGGAACACCGCCATCGCCTTGCCGCCACGGTCGGCCTCGACCATCGGCTCCACCGCGATCTGGGGCTGGAACTGCGCCGAGCTGCCTGCGACGGCCAGCACCAGGTCGCAATGGTCGGAGGCGAGCAGCGCGTTGAGCACGCCGCCGTAGATTTCCTTCTTTGCGCCGGCCAGCGTGAGGTCGGTGATCCGCGATTTGCTGATACCGATGTTTTTCTGTGCCAGTGCATCAACAACCGCATCGGTCGGGCCGACGACATCGACGCCATAGGTGCCGATGCGGTCAACCACGCAGGCGGCACCACCGCCGGTGGTGGTCATCGCAGCGACGCGGTGCTGCCGGTTGGGCTTGCGCCCCTTGACCAGCGCCGGCAGCTCGAACAGCGCCTCCAGCGTATCCACGCGCAGCATGCCGTGGGCCTTGAAGAAGGCGTCCACGGCCTCGTCGGTGCCGGCCATCGCGCCGGTATGTGACGCGGCGAGGTCCTGGCCGACTTCGGAGCGGCCCAGCTTGTAGACAATGACCGGCTTGCTCGCCGCATAGGCGCGCCGCGCGGCCTCGGCGAGGTGCTTCGCGTCGCGGATGGTTTCCATGAACAGCAGGATCGCCTCGGTGTGCGGGTCGTCCACCAGCAGGCCGGCAAGCTCCCCGACGCCGAGATCGGCTTCGTTGCCCACCGAAATCAGTTTCGAGAAACCGACGCCGCGGCCCAGCCCGCGTGACATCAGTCCGCCCATCATGCTGCCCGACTGCGACACGATGGCGAGGCCGCCCGGCGTGATCTCGAGTTTTTCCAGCACTGCATTGACCGACAGCGCGAGGTGGGTCTGCGTGCTCATCAGGCCGATGCAGTTGGGGCCGACCAGCCGCGTGCTGCTGCCGCGGACCATGTCCACCAGCTCCTGCTGCTTCGCGCGCCCGGCTTCGCCGGTTTCGGCAAAACCGTCGCTGTACACCGTGACCACCGGGATTTTCTTGTCCACGCACTGCTTCACCGCGGCCGGTACCGCCTTCGCCGGGACCATGACAAAGGCATGGTCAACCTCGCCCGGGATGGACGCGACATCCGGATATGCTTTCTCCCCGAAAACTTCGTCGCGGCCGGGGTTCACCGGAATGATTGATCCGGCATAACCGTGGCGTTTCAGGTAGCGCTGCGGACGCGAGGTGTTTTTCTTTTCGTCACTCGAAGCGCCGATCAGCGCGATGGAGCGGGGGTCGAAAACAGCTTGATAGAGTTTGTTGGTGGACATGGCATTCAAGGTCAAAAGCGTTTGCCACAGAGGTTCTTGATACCCCCTTGCGGGGTGCACAGAGGGCGCAGAGAAAACCCGAAAAGCGCGAGTGCTGTTCCGGACTTTTGTTTTTGAAGTTCTCTGTGCTCTCTGTGCTCTCTGTGGCTAAAAAGGTTTTAGCTTTTCGGCGGACGCTGCGAAAAGCTGCGCTCGAAAATGCCTTCGGCAATGCGGTTTTTCAGGATCTCGATTGAGCCGCCGGCGATCATCCAGCCGCGGCACTTGCGGAAGCAGTATTCGACCAATGATTCGTCGGTGTAGCCCATGCCGCCCATGATCTGCATCGCCTCGTTGCAGATGTCGAAGCCGGCCTGGTTGCAGAAGGCCTTGGCTATGGCGGTGTCCTCGGCCGAGGGGATGCCGTTGTCGGCGTTGACCGCGGCCTTGTAGAGCAGCAGCTGGCCGGCGTCGAGTTTCATTTTCATGTCGGCGAATTTCCACTGCAGGCCCTGGAATTCGCAGAGCAGGCGGCCGAACTGCTTGCGCTGCATCGCCCATTCGCGGGCGATGTTGTAGGCGTAGCGGCCGAAGGCCAGCGAGCGCGCGGTATTGCCGATGCGCTCGACGTTGAATCCTGCGATCTGCTTCTTGAAGCCGCCTTCCTTCAGCATCACGTTTTCGGGGCCGACATAGACGTTGTCGAGATAGGTCTGCACCCACTCCTCGCCGTTGAGGAATTTTGCCGGCGCGCCCTGCTTGAAGCCGGGGGCGTCGCGCGGGATCAGCACCGAGCCGATGCCGCCGACGCCGGGGCCGAAGCGCACATAGGTCAGCATCACGTCGGCGTATGAGGCGTGGGTCTGGAACACTTTCACGCCGTTGATGCGGTAACCCTCGCCGTCGGGTGTGGCGCTGGTTTTGAGATCGGTCACCGCGGAACCCGCTTCCGGCTCGGTCATGCCGACGGTAATGACGGACTCGCCGGCAAGAATCTTGTCGAGGTAGCGCTTTTTCTGGTCCTTGGTGCCGTACTCGGCGAGCACGCGCACCGGGCCGAAGTTTCCGGCCTGGATCACGTCGGCGCTGCGCGGGCAGACCGAGGCGATGGTTTCGATGGCGATGATGGCGTCCATCAGCGAGCCGCCCTGGCCGCCATCCTCTTCCTTCATCGTGATGCCCATCAGGCCCTGCTCGGCCATCAGTTTCGCAACATCCCAGGGATGTTCTTCCTGGTGCGCGCGCTTCAGCGCGCCGTCGCGCAGATGGCGCTCGGCAAAACCGCGCACGGCGTCGCGGAACTGTTCCTGTTCGGGGGTGAATTTGAAATCCATGATTTGAACCTGAGACGGGTTAAGCCGGTTGAAGGGAGAGCAATTTTACCGGCTGCTCACAGGGCAGTCAGCAGGCTGACCCGGATCCGCATCATGGATAAAATGCGGCGAAGTGCAATCGCTTGCACTCCGCCAGCGCCTCAGGGATAGATCGCCCAGCCGGTGCGGCCGGTTTCCGCGCGGAAAAAATGGCCTTGCGTGGTGGTGACGAACAGGGTCGTCATGTCGGGACCGCCGAAGCAGCAGTTGGTCGGGCGGATTGCCGGTACCGGATGGGTTTCGAGTATGCGGCCGGTGGGCGAGAAGACATAGATCATCGGGCCCGCGCCGGCGACTTCCCAGCCGGCGGTGGCTACGATGTTGCCATCGATATCCAGTGTCATGCCGTCGATGCCGCGGTGCACGCCGCGATAGTCCTCACCCCAGGTGAACAGCGTCTGGTACGGGCCGAGGCTGCCGTCGTCGCGGATCGGGTAGGCGCGCAGCTCGCGCGCGATGCCGGCGGTGAAGCTGCTTTCGGCGACGTAGAGGGTGTTCTGATCCTGCGACACCAGGATGCCGTTGGGCTGGGTGGTGTCGAACACGACACGGGTGATCGAGTAGCTGCCGTCCTTCTGCGGATCGAGGCGGTAGACCGCGCGGTGGTCGAGTTCTTCCTTCTCGGTCTTGTCGACATTGCCGTCATTCCACGGATTGGTGAACCAGATGCGGCCCTTGCGGTCGATGGCGAGATCATTGGGCGTGTTCAGGCGCTTGCCTTCGAACCTGTCGGCGATCACCACGTTTTTGCCGTCGGGATCAAAGCGCATCACGCTGCGTCCGCCCTGGCAGCAGCCAAATAGGCGTCCTTCGGCATCGAAAGCCAGTCCGTTGACTCGGTCCAGTCCGGTGCGCCACGGGGTGATGGCGTTGGTTTTCGGATCGCAACGGAAGATGGTGTTGGCGTGGATGTGGGTGAAGTAGATGTGCTCACCATCCCACACCGGGCCTTCGGTGATCGGCAGGCCGTCGGGTTTTTTCAGCAGTTCGAATTTCCACGCCATGATGTTTTCTCCGAAAAAAATCCCCCGCGAACGGGGGATGATCCTGATGCCGTTGCTCTTTTATATCGCTCAGGCCGTCAGCAGCGGACGCAGTTTGGTGATGCTGCCGATTTTCTCGATGTTCCACACCGCATCGCAGAGCTTGCGCGAGCGTGCCGCACCAAGAATCGGCGCCATGAGGTGGTAGCACTTCTCGTCGACCTGGGCCCGGGTCATCGGGTTCTGCGCGGTGCCGAGCACTGCCTTGACGTGCTTGTTCAG
Organism: Betaproteobacteria bacterium Ga0077527; assembly: GCA_001464815.1. Taxonomy (GTDB): domain Bacteria; phylum Pseudomonadota; class Gammaproteobacteria; order Burkholderiales; family SG8-41. Next base: position 191,548 of record LNDW01000024.1, read on the forward strand.
GGTTTTGCCGTTTTTCAGCTTCAGTTCGAGAATGCCCTGGCGCGACGGCAGCGCCGCGGTCAGCGCATCGTCGCCGTAGAGCGTGATGCGTTTGCGCAGGTCGAGTACCTTCCTGTCGAACATGCGCTTCTCGTCGTGCGAAGACTTGAAGGTGACGATGCCGTCGATCAGCATCACCGCGCACAGGTGCTGCATGCAGATGTCGGGCATGTTGCGGTTGTCGGTGGTGTTGGCGGCCTGGTGGGCGACCCGGATCACCAGCTTGTCAACGTCTGCCGCCTTGACGCCGTGCTCACGGATCAGTTCGAGCAGGCCGTCGAGCGGCGCCTGGATCGGCGAACCCACCGACCAGCGCTTGATGTTGGTGTTCATTATTTCGTAGACCCTGCCCAGATCCTTGATCAGGCGCTGCGGCTGCGGTTTCAGGCCGATGCGGCGGGTTTCATCGTAGGCCACATAAAAATTGCGCTCGCCGGAGAACACGTCTTCCACCGCGGTGAAACCCGAGGCGACCATCGAAGCCGCGGCGGTGCCGTTACGCGCCGGCATGCCACCGAAGTCGAAGGCTTTTTCAATGTGTTCCTCGTCGCGCATCCAGCACGAAATGCCCGAGCATTGCTGCGCGGTGTATGACAGCGCGTGGCGCATGCCGTTGTAGTCCAGGCCCGCCAGCAGCGAAGCCGCGGCGGCGGCACCGAAGCCGGGGCCGAAGCTGTGCGTCGAATGGCCGGCCTGGCGGAAATCATAGGGATGCAGTGACAGATTGAGCCGTGCGCAGAGGTCGTAACCCAGCGCCACGGCGCGCAGCAGTTGCGTGCCGTTGGATTTTTCGCGTTCACCCATCGCCAGTGCCGCCGGCACGATGGCGCAGCCGGGGTGCGACAGAGATGCGGCGTGTGAATCATCGGTCTCGTCGGCGTGGGCGAGCATGCCGTTGATGTGGGCGGCCTGCTCGGCGTTGGTGACGATCTTCGAGCCGATCACCAGTGCCTGCGGCGCGCCGCCCAGCGTCTTGGCGTAGGCGATGGCCTTGGTGCCTGGCAGCAGGCGCGAGCCGGAGACCATCGCGGCGATGGTGTCGAGCACGTGGTGCTTGGTTTTTTCGGCGACGGCTTTTGGCAGCGGTTTTTTTGCCGCTGCGGCCATGTAGGTGGCCAGTGTCTTCATCAGCGGCGACACGGTGGTTTTGGGATTGCTTTTGGATTTCTTGCTCATGGCATGATCACTCCGCCGTTGATGTGAATGGATTGTCCGGTGATATAGCGTGCTTCCGGCCCGCACAACATGCGCACCATGGCCGCGATTTCCTGGGGTTCGCCGCGCCGGCCGACCAGCGGCAGGGTCTTGCGGTGGTCGGGGCGGGCCGGCGCACCGGGCAGGCCGCGCACGGTGTCGATCGGCCCCGGCACCACGCAGTTCACGGTGATGTTGTTTTCAGCAAGGTCATGAGCCACCGCCTTGGTCATCGCGGCGAGGCCGCCCTTGGCCGCCACCACATGCGAGCGGTGCAGCGCGCCCTTGTGGCCGGTGAGCCCGCCGATATAGATCAGCGTGCCGCCGCCGGCCTTGATCAGGTGCGGCAATGCCGCCTGCGACACCAGGAAGGCGCCATCCAGCACGGTCGAAATCACGCGCTTCCACTCTTCATATGTGATGCTTGCAAAGGGGGTCTCGGCGCGAATCGCGGCGTTGCTGACCACCATGTCGAGGCGGCCGAACTGCTTCACGGTTTCATCGACCAGGTGCTGCACCGCCTTCGGATCGGTGATGTCGCCCATGCACAGTGCGGCGCGGCCGCCGGCTTTCTGGATCATCGCCACCGTTTCCTCGCCGGCTTCACGCGAAGTGTTGGCGTTGATCATCACCGCGGCGCCGCCCGCGGCGAGCGAGCGCGAAATGGCGCGGCCGATGTTGCGCGCGCCGCCGGTGACCAGTGCGACCTTGCCGGCGAATTCATCGCCGGGCCGCATTCCTATCGGGGAGGACATAAATATTCCTTTAAAAACAATTAGTTAGAAGAAATCTTGGCTTCGCGCACCAGCTTGCCCCATTTTGCGATCTGGCCATTCAGGTAAGTCGTGAATTCCTGTGGCGTGTTCGCGACCAGCTCCGCGCCCTGCACGGCCGCGCGTTCCTTGATGTCGGCCAGTGTGGTCACCTGCCTTATTTCGCGCCCCAGGCGTTCAATCACCGTCGCCGACGTGCCGCGCGGCGTCATCACCCCGTTCCACGCACTGACATCAAAACCGGGCAGACCGGACTCGGCGACTGTGGGAATGTCGGGCAACGCGCCCGAGCGGTTCTGTGAGCCCACGGCGATGGCGCGGGCGCGGCCGCTTTTGACAAAAGGCAGCGCTGCCGGCACGGAAGCAAAAGTGAACTGTGTTTCGCCGCTGACCACCGAAGTGAGTTGTGCGCCCGTGCCTTTGTACGGCACATGCACGATATCGATCTTGGCCATCGATTTCAGCAGTTCCCCCGAAAGGTGTGCCGTGGCGCCGGTGGTGCCCGCCGCGTAGTTGATCTTGCCTGGCCGCGCCCTGGCGTAGGCGATCAGCTCAGGCACGGTCTTTACCGGCAGGTTGTTGTTGACCAGCAGCACGCCGGGGAACAACGCGAACAGGCTGACCCGCTCGAAGCTCTTGATCGAGTCGTAGGACAGCCTGGGATGCAGGCTGGGCATCACCGAAAAACTGGTGTGGGTGTAGAGCACGGTGTAGCCGTCGGGCACTGCCTGCGAAACGATTTCCGAAGACACGATGCCGCCGCCGCCGGGGCGGTTGTCGATCACCACCTGCTGGCCGAGGCGTTCGCCGAGGGACTGCGCCAGCATCCGCGACATGATGTCGGTGGTGCCACCCGGTGCCGAGATCACCACCATGCGGATCGGCCGTTCGGGGTAGGCCGCGGCGGCCGGCAGCACCGGCAGCAGTGCGAGCAGGGTGCAGGCGGCGCGGACGCCTTGCGCGGACAGTCGCATCGTTGATTTCTCCTCGTGTGTGGGGGCGGGTCGTGTGCGGAAGGCCACGGCAGCGGTTGCGCGGCAGACAGCGCCGGGCGATTCTAGCAGCCCTCTTTCGCTCCAGTGACTGCATGTCCGTACTGTAAAATATTGCTTTAATCACCGGCCGTTTGCGCCAGGGACCCTGCGGTGGAAAAGGCAGCCAAAGCAGCAGAAAAAAAACCGCGCGTCGGCATCGTCATGGGCAGCCAGAGCGACTGGGACGTGATGCAGCATGCGGTGGCGATGGTGCAGCACTTCGGCGTGACCTTCGAGGCGAAGGTGGTCTCCGCGCACCGCACACCGGACCTGCTGTACCAGTACGCCGAAACCGCCGAAGCCCGCGGCCTGCACTGCATCATTGCCGGCGCCGGCGGTTCCGCCCACCTGCCCGGCATGCTCGCCGCCAAGACCATCGTGCCGGTGCTCGGCGTGCCGGTCACCTCGCGCGCGCTGCAGGGCCTCGATTCGCTGCTGTCCATCGTGCAGATGCCCAAGGGCATTCCGGTGGCCACCTTTGCCGTCGGCGAAGCCGGCGCCGCCAATGCCGGGCTGTTCGCGGTGGCGATGCTCGCGCGAAACGACCTGAAACTCGCCAAAAAACTGGCCGCCTTCCGCAAAAAGCAGAGTGCTTCGGTGCGGGCGATGAAACTGCCGGTGAAAAAATGAGTTTCAAAGGCGAAAACCTTTTAGCCACAGAGGGCACAGAGGGCACAGAGAAAAACCGGGGTTTTTGTTTTGTCCTTGGTCTGTCGACGGATATCAACACCGTGCAGATCGTTCAATATCCTAAGAACCCTCTGTGCTCTCTGTGACCTCTGTGGCTGCTTTGGATTTTTGCCCATGATCTTTCCGGACGCCATGCTCGGCATGCTCGGCGGCGGCCAGCTGGGCCGCATGTTCACGCTCGCCGCGCACAGCATGGGTTACCGCGTCACCGTGCTCGATCCTGATCCGCTGAGCCCTGCCGGCGCGATTGCCGATGTGCACCTGAAGGCGGCTTATCAGGATGTCGAAGCGCTGCAGCAGCTCGCCGATACCTGCGAGGCGGTGACCACCGAATTCGAGAATGTCCCCGCCGAAAGCCTGCGCTGGCTGGCCAGACACTGTGCCGTGCGACCGGCCGGCGATGCGGTGGCCATCGCGCAGGACCGTGCGAAGGAAAAGAACTTTGTGCGCAGTTGCGGCATCGAGGTTGCGCCTTTCGCCGTCATCGAAAAAGACGCCGATCTGGATGGCGTCGACAACAAGCTGTTCCCCGGCATCCTCAAGCGTGCGCGTTTTGGTTACGACGGCAAGGGCCAGGCGCGGGTGGCGAATGTCGTCGAGGCAAAGCAGGCGTTTGCCGACATGGGTTCCGAATCCTGTGTGCTCGAGCAACGCATCGACCTCGCCTGTGAAATTTCGGCGGTGGTGGCGCGCGGCGCGAATGGCGTGGGCACCGCCTTCCCGGTGGCCGAAAACCGCCACCGCAACGGCATTCTTGATGTCAGCATTGTGCCGGCGCGTGTCAGCCCGGAACTCGCGCAACGCGCCGCCGAATGGGCACTCAAGATTGCGACCAAGCTCGAGTACTGCGGCGTGCTTGCCGTGGAATTCTTTGTCACCAAAAACGGCGAGCTGCTGGTCAATGAAATGGCCCCGCGCCCGCACAACAGCGGCCACTACACCATAGACGCCTGCATGACTTCGCAATTCGAGCAGCAGGTGCGCACGCTGTGCGGCCTGCCGCTGGGTAATACGCAGCTGCTGTCGCCGGTGGTGATGGTCAACCTGCTTGGTGAAGCCTGGCGTCGTGGCGCACCGGCCTGGGACTGGGTGCTGGCGATGCCCGAGGCCAAGCTGCATCTCTATGGCAAACACGAGGCCCGCCCGGGGCGCAAGATGGGTCACTACTGCGTGCTCGGTGACAACGCCGACACCGCGCTGAAGAGCGCGCTGGCCGCCCGTGCCGCGCTGTATCCTGACTGGAAAGACTGATCCATCCAACCGGAACAACGATGAGCAATACCCCGCTGTACCAGACCGACCTTAAAAGCCTGCCCTTCCTGCATCGCGGCAAGGTGCGTGACATTTATGCCGTGGGCGACGACAAGCTCCTGGTGGTGCAGAGCGACCGGTTGTCGGCCTTCGACGTGATTCTCGACGATCCGATTCCGGGCAAGGGCCGCGTGCTGACCGAGTTGTCGCATTTCTGGTTCGACAAGCTGAAGCACATCGTGCCCAACCACCTGACCGGCATCGACCCGGCCACCGTGGTGGCGCCAAATGAACGTGACCAGATTGCCGGCCGTGCGATGGTGGTCAAAAAGTACACGCCGTTGCTGGTCGAGGCGGTGGTGCGCGGTTACATCATCGGTTCCGGCTGGAGCGATTACCAGAAGACCGGCGCGATCTGCGGCATCAAGCTGCCCGCGGGCCTGAAGCAGGCGCAGAAACTCGCCGGACCGATTTTCACGCCGGCGTCAAAAGCCCCCGCCGGCCAGCACGATGAAAACATCAGCTATGAGGATGTTGTGAAAACCATAGGCGCGGCGCATACGGCCAAGGTCAAGGACATTTCGATCCAGCTCTACCAGGCTGCCGCCGAGTTTGCCGCGACACGCGGCATCATCATCGCCGACACCAAGTTCGAGTTCGGCACCGATGCCGCCGGCAATGTGGTGCTGATTGACGAGGCACTGACGCCGGATTCCTCGCGCTTCTGGCCCGCCGCCGAATACCGCACCGGCATCAGTCCACCGAGTTTCGACAAGCAGTTCGTGCGCGACTGGCTGGAAACCCAGCCCTGGAACAAAAAAGCCCCGGCGCCGCGGCTGCCGGCCGATGTGCTGAAGAAGACCTCGGAGAAATACCGCGAGGCGCAGACCATGCTGCTGGGAAGCTGAGATGAATGCTGAAGCCGGCCAACTGTTTTTTGAGGGTGACCGTGATGCCGCGCATGCGGTGACCACCGGCATCCTGCCCGACCGTGACATCGCCAAGCTGATTGAAGGCGGGCGCATCAGCGCCGAAGGCGGTGTCGATGCGTCGCAGATTCAGCCGGCAAGCCTGGATTTGCGCCTGGGCGCCGTGGCCTGGCGTGTGCGTGCGAGCTTCCTGCCCGGCAAAACCTCGACGGTGCAGGCCAAGATCGACCGCCTGCAGATGCACAAAATTGATCTCACCAAACCCACCGTGCTCGAAAAAGGCTGTGTCTACATCGCCGAGCTGATGGAGGAACTGAAGCTGCCCGCCGACATTGCCGGCAGCGCCAACCCGAAAAGCTCCACCGGGCGGCTCGACATATTCACCCGGCTGATCACGGATGCCGGCGCCGAATTCGAAGGTGTGGCCGCAGGCTACAAGGGCAAGCTGTATGTGGAAATCATGCCGCATACCTTCAGCGTGCTCGCGCAGCAGGGCACACGGCTCAACCAGATTCGTTTTGTCCGCGGCAATCCGCCGCCTTCCGACACCAAGCTCAGCGAACTAGACCAGACGCTGCAACTGGTTTACAGCGACAGCGACGGCCCGCAGCCGGCGATGATCAAGAACGGCCTGTGGGTGTCGGTCGATCTCGAGGGCGACTCGAGCAACGGCGTCATCGGCTACCGCGCCAAGCACCATGCGCCGCTGATCGACCTTTCGAAAATCAATCACTACGATCCGCTCGATTTCTGGGAACCGATCCAGCGCAGCGCCGACCGCTCGCTGGTGCTGAACCCGGATGATTTCTACATCCTGGTGTCGCGGGAACGGGTGCGTATTCCCAACAGCTACGCCGCGTCGATGGTGCCCTACGATCCATCGGTCGGTGAATTCCGCATCCACTACGCCGGTTTCTTCGATCCCGGCTTTGGCTACGGCGCCAACAACCTCAAGGGCGCGCGTGCGGTACTCGAGGTCCGTTCACACGATGTGCCGTTCATGATCGAACACGGGCAGGACGTCGGCCGCCTGATCTACGAACGCCTGCTCGGCGAGCCGGAAACCATCTACGGCGTGAACATCGGCTCCAATTACCAGTCGCAGGGACTGAAGCTGTCGAAGCAGTTCAGGCCGCTGGCGATGCCGGTTTAGCCGGCACTGTTGCGCCGGCTGAAAGCGGCAAGGCGCTGGCTCCGGCCAGCGCCTTTTGTCATTGCAGCGGCGGAATCAGCGCAGCGCGTCGATCGAAGCGCCGAAGTTGATGTGGAAGGGCGCGCCATCAAGCACCAGCGCCGGCACCGACTTCACGCCAGCGGCGTCGGCCTCCTTCAGACGCGATTTCTGCTGTCCCAGGTGCACGATTTCGACCTGGTATTTCGCCGGATCGATGGCCATCGCGACATTGCGTTCGGCTTCGATGCACACGGGGCATCCGGCGTGATAAAACACGGCTTTGCTTTTCATGCGGGTCTCCTTGGACGATGGGTTTGTGCAACAGGCACACAGGCATGCTAGGTGGCGGGCACAGGCTGCAACAGCAGGCACCTTCCGGAGTCCCGGGCACTTATTGGTGTAAATCGGTGAATATGAACGCGAAAAAAAATCTGCCCGCAGCCTCCGAATACCACCAGCTTGAAGATGTGGTCGGCTGTAAATGGTCGGTCTCGGTGCTGCAGGCGGTTGCGTCCGGCATCACGCGGCCCGGCGCGCTGGAGCGCCACATTGCCGGCATCTCGACCAAGGTGCTGTCGGAACGCCTGCGCAAGCTCACGCTTTACGGCCTGCTCGACAAGCGGGTGTATGCCGAAGTGCCGCCGCGCACCGAGTACGCGCTGACCGCATACGGGCAGAAACTGGTGCGCATCATCAGCCAGATTCGCAGCCTTGACGACGCCATCCGGAATACCGGTGAGCGCTGACTTAATCAACATAAGTATTTGTTTTTATTGATTATTTTTTTGCGCTGCGGCATAATCGAAGAATGAATGCCGCTGTAACTTCCACCGACATCACCCGTGCCGCCGCCCTGCTCAAGGCCGGCGAGCTGGTTGCTTTTCCCACCGAAACCGTCTACGGCCTCGGTGCGGATGCGTCGAATACGGATGCGGTGCGCAAGGTGTTCGCGGCCAAAGGCCGGCCGGCGGATCATCCGCTGATCGTGCACATCGCCGATGTGGCGCAGCTTGAAGGCTGGGCACGCGAAGTGCCGGTGTTTGCAAAACGGCTGGCGCAAAATTTCTGGCCAGGTGCGCTGACCCTGGTGTTCAAGCGTAATCCGCAAGTGCCCGATGCTGTTACCGGCGGGCAGGATACGGTCGCGATTCGTGTGCCCGCGCATCCCGTCGCACAGCAATTGCTGCGCAGCTTTGGCGGCGGCATCGCGGCACCTTCGGCCAACCGTTTCGGCCGGGTGTCGGCGACCACCGCAGCCCATGTGCGCGAAGAATTCGGCGAGGCGCTGTGCTGCGTGATCGACGGCGGCGCGGCTGATGTCGGCATCGAATCGACCATTGTGGATTGCTCACGCGCGGCGCCGGTGCTGCTGCGTCCGGGCTCGATCACGCCGCAGCAGCTTGAAAATGCGATGAACATGCCGCTTGCGGCACCCGATGCCCACGCTCCGCGGGTATCCGGCTCACTGGAAAAACACTACGCGCCCCGCACCCCGGTGATGCTGATGGAAGGCGACCTGATCGTTGAGCTTGCACACAGCCTCGCGCGCCAGGGCAAACGGGTTGCCGTGCTCGCGCGTACCGCGCTGCAGCCACTGGTTGAAGGCCTGGTCTGGCAGGCCGCGCCGCAGGATGCCGCAGCTTATGCGCATGAGCTCTATGCCAGCCTGCGCGCGCTGGACCAGGCGGGCTGCGACGCGATGCTGGTCGAACAGCCGCCCGATGAACCCGAATGGCTGGCCGTGCGCGACCGCCTGATGCGCGCCGCAGCCGGCGCAGGCGGAAATTGATCACAGACTTGGTCCGGATTTTGGCGCACAATATTAGGAAGTTGTTGAAGTAAATGCTCCAGCACATCCCGGCGGTTTGATCCGCCGCCGGACATAAAAACAGCCGGACTCCGACAGGGATTCAACCATGCGCCGCAGTGATTTCGACATCACTGACAAGATCCGCACCACCGACGCCATCGAGGTATGCGATGAGGTCGTACGCCTGTTCCGCGGGCTGTACCGCCACGGTGATGCGCGGCAGATGGTGCGTGCCTTCGGCGACATGTCGAAGATGTATCACGGCAAACATCCCGACTATCACCCCTGCGACACCGAATACCACGACATCCAGCACGTGCTTGATGTGACGCTGGCGATGGCGCGGCTGCTGGACGGCTACCAGCGCGAAAACGAACTCACCGATCCGCTGCCGGCGCAGTACTTCGTGGTCGGCGTGATCACCGCGCTGTTCCACGACGTGGGTTACCTGCGCCGGCGCAATGATCGCAAGCACCGCTACGGTGCCGAATACACGCTCGTCCACGTCGGCCGTGGTTCCCGCTTTCTGCGCCGCTACCTGCCGCGCATCGGCCTGCGCCAGCATGCGCAGGCAGCCTCGGTGCTGATCCATTTCACCGGTTACGAGCGCGACGCCACCACCATTCGCATGTCCGACCCGCTGATGCGCCGGGTCGGTGAGATGCTCGGCAGCGCCGACGTCATCGCGCAGATGGCCGACCGCTGCTACCTCGAAAAATGCCAGGACCGGCTCTACCCCGAGTTTGTGCTCGGCGGCATCGCCCGGCGCAGGCAGCCTGACGGCAGCGAAATCGTGATCTACAAATCCGGGCGCGACCTGATCAGCAAGACCCCGGCGTTTTACGTCAACGCAATGAAGCGCCTCGACGAAAAGCTCAACCGCGCCTACCGCTATGCCGAAACCCATTTCGGGGGCAGGAACCTCTACATCCAGGAAATGCAAAAAAACGCACGCCACGCCGAAGCAGCCGTCCGCCACGGCAGTGGTGCCGGCCTGCGCCGCAGCGCACCCAAGACCCTGGCCAAGGGCGTCAAGGCCTTCCCGGAGACGCTGGTCATCCGCTGATCCGCGCCACGGATTGCCGTCGAGGCCATTCCGTTCGCCCCGCGCCCTGCGGATCAACTCCTGTGGGTCAAGTCCGCCGAGGCCTCTTTATCCCGCCGTTCGCCCTGAGCCTGTTGAAGGGCGCAGCCTGAAGGCTGTTGCATGATCAATAACCCCCGGCGCCTCGCCGCGGTTTTGCACTACATTCACGTTTTCACCACATCACCCGCGAAAGAGCGACGATGAAACACGACCTCATCCTCACTGCAAAAGGCCATGCCGGCACCCAGAAACGCATGGAGCAGGAATTCAACCTGATCAAGCTGTGGGAACAGCCCGACCGTGCCACCGCACTGAAGGCCGCGGCACCCAAGGTGCGCGCGCTCGCCCACACCGGCCACAGCAAGGTCGATGCCGCGCTGATGGATGCGCTGCCCAAGCTCGAAATCATTGCCAACTTCGGTGTCGGTGTGGACCAGATCGACCTTGATGCGGCCAAGGCGCGCGGCATCATCGTCACCAACACCGCCAATGCACTCAACGACTGCGTGGCGGACTGCGCGATCGCGCTGGTGCTCAACACCCTGCGCAAATTCAGCCAGGCCGACAAATACCTGCGCGCCGGCCTGTGGAAATCCAGGGGCACCTATCCCTTCACCACCTCGCTCGGCGGCAAGACCCTGGGCATCCTCGGCCTGGGCCGCATCGGCGAAGAAATCGCCAACCGCGCCAAGGCCTTCAAGATGGAGATTCGTTATCACAACCGCAACAAGAAGAATGTGCCCTGGACCTACGACCCCGATCCGGTGACCCTGGCGAAAAACAGCGACGTGCTGCTCGCCATCACCCCCGGCGGTGTGGAAACCGACAAGCTGGTCAACGCTGCGGTGCTTGATGCGCTGGGCCCGCAGGGCTATTTCGTCAACGTCGCCCGCGGCTCGGTGGTTGATCAGGCGGTGCTGTTGAAGTATCTGCAGGATAACAAGATCGCCGGCGCGGGGCTCGATGTGTTCGAAAAAGAGCCGGACGTGCCGCCGGAATTTTTCGAACTCGACAACGTGGTGCTGCTGCCGCACATGGCGAGTGCGTCAAACGAGACCAGGACGGCGATGGGGGATTTGCAGATTGAGAACATCCGGTTAAAGCTCGACGGAAAACCGGTCAAAACCCCCGTAACTTAAATTTCATTGTGCCTCGATCCCCGCGCTGGCCATGATCTTTTTGTAGCGCGGGATGTCCCTGGCCAGAACCGCTGCAAAATCCTCGGGGCTGTTGGCGATGATCTCGTTGCCGCGGGAGAGTGCGATATCCACCAGATCCTTCTGCGCCAGCACCTTGTTCGTTTCCGTGTTGAGCCTGCGGATCAGCGCAAGGGACGTGCCTTTCGGCGCGAGCATGCCGTGCCAGTTGCCGAATTCGTAGCCCGCCAGTCCCTGTTCCTGGATCGTCGGCACTTCCGGCAGCAGGAATGAACGCTTCGCGGTGGTGACGCCGTAGATTTTCATGCGCCCCTGACGCACATGCGGTGTGACCGTGGGGATCGACAGCAGCGCAGTCGAAACCTCGTTTGATAGCACCGCGATCTCTGAAGGTGAGCTGCCCTTGTACGGCACATTAACCAGCTTGATACCCGCCATGTATTTGAGGACTTCGGTGGCGACTGCGCCATTGGCGCCGGCTACCGCGATGGTTATGCGGTCCGGATCCTTGCGCGCGTAAGCCACGAACTCCTTGAAGTTGTTGGGCGTGAACTTCGGGTTCGCAATCAGCGCGGTGCCCGCCGATACCAGTTGCCCGATGGGCATGAAATCACGTTGTGGGTCGTAGGGCAGTTTTTTGTAGAGGCCGGTATTCATCACCATCGTGCCGATGTTGCCGATCAGCAGCGTATTGCCGTCCGGGGGCGCTTTGGCCGCGATTTCGGAGGCGACGATGCCGTTCACGCTCTGCCGGTTGTCGACGATGATGCTCTGGCCGATGGCTTCACTGAGTCGGTTTGATACCAGTCGCGCCGCGAAGTCGGAAGGTCCGCCGGGTGCTGATGGCACCAACAGCCGGATCGGACGCTTTTGTTCGACGGGTGCCTGCGCCATGGCGGCGAGCGGTGCGCCGAACAGGAGGGCAATCAAAGTGGACGACCAAAATACCGGGCGATACGCGCGAGTGACTGGGTGCATGGCTCCTCCTGCGGTGGCTGCCTGGGGACTGCGTGTTATTTTCTTTTCGGGCTAGCATAGGCAAGCAACCGTGGTCTGACAACGCACTGTTCACAATGCAGTCCCCAAACCGCTTTTTCGGCTTGTTCCCATAACCGCAACGAGGAGATTGCCATGTCTGCATCCGCGCCACTGACTCTGCGCCATGAGTTGCTGCCCGAGCGCATGCCGCCGATTCCCGAGGCACAGCGCAGCCCGGTGCAGCAAGCTGCGGCTGATTTGATCAGCGCGGGTCCCCGCGGCGGGGTTAAAGGTCCCTACAACGCCATCCTGCGCAGCCCCGGACTGACCACGCCGATGCAGCAGCTCGGGGCCTACATCCGCTTCGAGTGCAAACTGGCGCTGCGCATCAATGAAATGGCCGCGCTGATCACCGCGCGCCACTGGAGCTGCCAGTTCGAATGGCAGGCCCACGAAAAACATGCCCGCGCCGAGGGCCTCGCCGGGGCCATCATTGCCGCGATTGCCGAAGGCCGGCGTCCCGACGGGATGGCTGGCGACGAGGTGGTGACCTATGACTTTGTCAGCGAGCTGCTGGCACGGCATGGCGTCTGCGATGCCACCTATGAACGCGGCATCAGCCAGTTCGGCGAGGAAGGCCTGATGGACCTGATGGGGGTGGTCGGCTATTACTCGGCGCTGGCGCTGATCATGAACGTCGCGCGCACGCGTATACCCGGACGCGAGGACCTGCCACTGCTGCCGTGGCCGCTGCAGATGGCCCGGGCCTGAACCTTATGGGCTGGCTGCAGGCGGCACCGGCCGCGGCAGCATGATCTGCGTCTGGGTGACAATCGCCGCGACGCGGCCGTCGCCGCCCTTGATCGTGGTTTCCCAGACGGAAGTGGTGCGCCCGATGTGCAGCGGGATGCTCGTCGCCTTCAGCACCGGTCCAACTGCGGCGCCGAAAAAATTGGTTTTTGATTCGATGGTGCCGCCGCTGTGGTTGGGTGGCCGGTTGGCCACCGCGCCCGCGGCACCCATGACGTCGGCCATCGCCATCAGGATGCCGCCGCCGACGCGGTGGTTGCGGTTCATGTGATGCGGCTTGACCACCAGTATTGCCGTGATTTTGCGGCGGGTCACCAGCACCGGTTCCACGCCGATCAGCTTTGGAGGTCCGCTGTCAAAGAGCGCCCGGGCGCTGGCGAGCTGTGCGGAGAGGGGGGTGGCTGCAATTTTGCCGCGAACAGTATTGGGCATACTTTTGCCTTGAGAAGCGGCTTTATCGTTCAAAAGTCAGGTTTGCGGCCTTTACCACGCGCCGCCATTTTTCGATGTCCCTGCGGATGTAGTCGGTGAATTCATCGATGGTCATGGTCAGCGGATCGGCACCGACGGCGAGCAGGCGTTCACGGATGGCCGGCGTGTTGACGGTGCGGATGATCGCATCGTGCAGCTTTTGCGCGATGTCGCGGGACACCTTGGCCTGGGTGAGCAGGCCGTAGTAGTTGAGCATGTCGATGTTCTCGAAGCCCTGTTCCCTGGCCGAGGGAATGTCGGGGAAGTGCGGCGAGCGTTGCTGTGCCGCCACGGCAATCGCTTTCACCCGGCCCGATTTCACATAGGGCGAGATCACCGGCAAATCGACAAACATGCCCTGGATCTGGCCGGCAGTGACATCAACCACCGCCGGCGCCGCACCCTTGTAGGCGACATGGGTGATCTTGATCTTGGCTTCGGCCATCAGCATCTCGAGGCCGAGGTGCAGCGTGCCGCCGAGGCCGGCGGAACCGAAGGCGATCTGGTTGGGGCGGGTCTTGGCGAAGGCGACAAACTCTTTCAGGTTTTTTACCGGCATTGACGGGTGCAGCACAATCAGGCTGCCGGTGGTCATCACCGGCGACAGCGGCAGCATGTCGCGCAGCGTGTCGTACGGCGGCTTGGCGTAGGTGACCATGTTGATCGAGGTCACGCTGGCGGTGGTCATCAGCAGCGTGTGGCCGTCCGCGGGGGAGCGGATCATCGCTTCGGCGCCGATGGTGCCGTTGCCGCCGGCGCGGTTGTCCACGACGATGCTCTGCCCGAGCAGTTCACCCAGGCGCGGCGCGATGTTGCGCGAGGTGATGTCGGCGGGGCCGCCCGCGGCAAAAGGCACCACAATACGTATCGGCCGCGACGGGAAGGTTTGCGCAGATGCGGAAACCGCAGTCAGCAATCCGGCGGCGAGCAGAATCAGGTGTTTCATGACTCCTCCCAGAGCATGAGTGGTTGTTTTTTTTAGACGTTCTTTTTTGGGATCATTATAGCCAGCGCCCGGTCCAATGCGTATAAAGCCCGCTGTAATGACCATCGAAGCACCATCACCGTCCATTCACCCGAAAAGCCGTGCCGCCTGGCGTGCATGGCTGCAGCGGCAGCATCTGCGCGCTGCAGGGGTATGGCTGATCACGTTCAAAAAAGGCACCGGCAAACCACGCGTTGAATACGATGCCGCAGTCGAAGAAGCGTTGTGCTTCGGCTGGATCGACAGCAAACCCAGTGCGCTGGATGATGAGCGCTCGATGCTGTGGTTCTCGCCGCGCAAGCCGCGCAGCGGCTGGTCAAAACCCAACAAACAGCGGGTGGCGAGATTGACGGCTGCGGGCTTGATGGCAGAAGCGGGGCTTGCCGTCATTCGTGCCGCCAAACGGAATGGTTCGTGGACAGCGCTGGACGCGGTCGAGGCGCTTGAAATCCCGCCAGACCTCAAACGTGCGCTGGCGGCGCAGCCACCGGCCACGGAAAATTTCGCGGCCTTTCCGCGTTCTGTGAAGCGCGGCATTCTTGAATGGATACAGTCGGCGAAGCGCCCAGAAACCCGTGCCGTGCGTGTTCAGACTACCGCAGACATGGCCCGCCGCAATGAACGCGCCAATCAGTGGCGTGGTCCGGCGGGACGTAAACAGCCTGGAGCTACTTGACGTGAACATGCTTAAAAAACTGGGTCGATGGGCGCTGATAGTTGCCGTATTCATCGCGCTGCTCAGCGGCATCGGCCGCCTCACCACTTATTTCACCGCCGAGCGTTATTTCGAGGGTGCGGTGCCGAGCCGGCTGTTTCCGGTGATCAAGGTCGTGGAAGGGCCCGGTCGTTACGAACTGCTGCGCTGGCATCAGGTAAAGGCCGCGGCCACGGAAACGGCGCTGCCGTTCCGGCTGGGCGAGGACAAGGGCGGTTTTACCGTCCCCGACAACAGCGGCTACGAACCCGAAGTGCGCTTCAAGGTCAGTGCCGCGGATGGCGGCGGGCAGCGCGTCGAGCTTGATGTGATCGAGGATGACTACGTGATTCACGCCGCTTACGAAACCGATGGCAGCAAGGTGAAGCCGGTATACCTGCGGGTGTGGGGGCCGACGGCGATGCTGCTCGCGGTGTTTCCGGCAGCGGTGCTGACGCTGATTTTTGCGCGGGTGCTGCGGCGGCGCCAGACGCGTGCGGCGGAGGCTGGCGCAACTTCAGGTGGAAGCTCAGCCTGAACGTTTGGCGGTCAGGCTGAATTCGCCGAGCGCGACGGCACGGCCGTTGAGCAGGACTTCAACCTTGTGCCCGCCGGGATAATGGCGGCGTGTGCTGAGGTCGGCCAGCGACAGGTTTTTGGCGAAGGAGATTGCTTCGCGCGCACCGAATTCCACGGTCTTCAGCTTGAACACCTTGGGCGCGGACTGGCCGTTCGACTTGATGTAGTGCACACGCAGGTCCACCAGCACACGCTGCAGCCGGGGCAGGCGGTTCACCAGCTCAAAAGCGATGCGCACCTTGCCGCCGGTGGCCACCCGCTCGGGTGCGACGGTGGTGTTGCGCACGGTGACTTCGGCCCTGGCACCGAAGCCGCTGACCGCCAGCGCGCCGGCATTCCCACGCTTGATCGCCGAGCGCAGCGCATGGCGCACGATCCAGGCCCGTTCTGCTGAAGCGCCCTTGAGCCAGCGCTTGGCCACGGCATTGAGCAGCTCCGGATGGTCCTTGCCGATGTCGTTGAGGTGGTTGGCCACCGAGCGCCGCACGTACAGCGAAGGGTCATCTTTCAACAGCTCCAGCAGCTCCAGCGCCGGACGCGGATCGCGTTGCAGCGCGCGCAGCCGCGGTGCCCAGGGCAGGCGCGGGCGTGTGCCTTCGGACACCAGGCGGCGCACATGCTCGCTGGGGTCGCGCGTCCACGCACGCAGCCGCGCCAGCGTGCGTGCCTGGTCACGTTCGATGAAAGGACGGATGCTGAACTCGGCGGTAAAGCGCTGGGTCAGCGCGTACTGCGCGCGCATCGCGTCCTCGAAATGATCCAGCGCATAACTGGCGACATACACGGTATGCGGCATGAACAGGAATGAAGCCATGGAGCCGCTGATGTCGTCACGTGGCGCATCGAGCGAGGCGAGCAGGATGTCCAGCGCCGCCGGCACGTCCTGCGGCAGATGGGCGCGCAGCGCGGCGGCGATATGGCGGCCGCGCGGCATCAGCTCCAGCGCTTCGTAACCGTTCAGGGCGTCACGCAGGAAGGCGGCTTTGGGAAAGGCCGGATGCACCTGCGCGATCATCGCCGCGATGCACCGCGGGATGGCCCGGCCGTACTGGTTCTTCAGGGGTTCGGCCACGGATTTATTTCCGTTTCATGGCTTTCAGTTGAACGCCGACAACCCCGTCTGAGCGCGGCCCAGCACCAGCGCGTGGATGTCGTGGGTGCCCTCCAGGGTGTTCACCGTTTCGAGGTTGAGCATGTGGCGGATCACCGGGTATTCGTCGGAGATGCCGTTGCCGCCGAGCATGTCGCGCGCGGCGCGCGCGATGTCCAGCGCCTTGCCCGTCGAATTGCGCTTGAGCAGCGAGACCATTTCCGGCGTCGCCTTGCCTTGATCGCGCAGCCGGCTGACATGAAGGCAGGCGAGCAGGCCCAGCGCGATCTCGGACTGCATGTCGGCGAGTTTTTTCTGGATCAGCTGGTTAGCGGCCAGCGGCTTGCCGAACTGTTTGCGGTCCATCGTGTACTGGCGCGCGCTGTGCCAGCAGGCCTCGGCCGCGCCCAGTGCGCCCCAGCAGATTACAAAACGCGCGTTGTTGAGGCAGCCGAAAGGGCCTTTCAGGCCGGACACATTCGGCAGCCGGTTGGCCTCGGGCACGAACACGTTGTCCATCACGATTTCGCCGGTGGGCGAAGCACGCACCGAGAACTTGCCCTCGATCTTGCGTGTGGCGAGGCCGGCCATGCCGCGCTCGAGGATGAAACCGCGGATCATGCCTTCGTCATCCTTGGCCCATACCACCATGATGTCGGCAATCGGCGCGTGGGTGATCCACAGCTTGGTGCCGGTCAGCCGCCAGCCGCCATCCATCTTGCGCGCGCGGCTCAACATGCTGCCGGGGTCGGAGCCGTGGTCGGGTTCGGTCAGGCCGAAACAGCCGAGCAATTCGCCGGTGGCCATTTTCGGAAGGTATTTCTGCCGTTGTTCTTCACTGCCGTAGGCGTAGATCGGCGTCATCGCCAGACCGCCCTGCACACCCACGGCGGAACGGAAGGCGGTATCGACACGTTCCAGTTCACGCATGATCAGGCCGTAGGCGACATAACCAATGCCGGCGCAGCCGTAACCCTGCAGCGGCGCACCGAGAAAGCCCATCTCGCCCATTTCACGCATTACTTCACGATCGAAGGTTTCGTGGCGGTTCCAGTCGCGGATGCGCGGCGCGAGTTTGTCCTGCGCATACTGGCGCGCGGCATCGCGGATCATCCGCTCATCTTCGGTCAGCTGCGCCTCGATCAGCAGCGGGTCGGCCCAGTCGAACCGGCCGCCGGTGAGGGTGACACTGCCGCGGTCGGCACTCACGTGTTGCGCTCCAGGATTTGTGTCGGCAGGCCGTCGATGCTGGCCTGGTTATTCTGCGCCCAGTAGTCGCGCACGCCGGCTTCGCCCTTTTTTTCAGCCCAGGCCTCGAGTGAACCGCGTTCACCACGGTAATCCATCAGCGGCACACCCATGCCGCAGGAGGTCTGGACATGGCTCACCGCGAGGTCAAAAATCTGCCGTGCACCGGGCAGCGGTTTGAAGCGCGAGTACAGCGAGGGCCAGTCGGCGTCCTTCTGGTGAACCACACGCGCCTTGCCGTAAAGGCGCAGGATCAGCGGCGCGCCGTCGAAGGCGCAGAACATCAGCGTCATCCGCGGATCAACGGGTATATGCGCCGCGGTTTCGTTGCCGCTGCCGGTGACGTTGAGCCAGGCGACGCGGTTGGCATCGAGCACACGCATCGAGTCCATGCCCTTGGGCGACAGGTTGATGCGGCTGTCTGCGGTAGCGGTGGCGACAAAAAACAGTTTTTGTACGGCGATGAACTGCTGATGGCGTCCGGACAGCTCGGTGTACATCTGGGCCATGACGGGCTCCCGCGTTTCAGAGCCACCGATGATAACGCGGGCGCGGCCTATTTCAGGAAGGGCGGCGAGAGCAGGCGCAAGCCCACCGAAAACCAGCGCGCACCGGGCTTGTCGCCGTACTGGTTACCGTAGGTGGCATCGATCTGCACACGGTTGGGCACCAGCCACAGACGCAGGCCTGCCTGATAAGCCGCGTTGCCGCGGCTTTCACCGAAGGTTTCGGCAATCAGGAACACCCGCGGTGTGATCAGGGTTTCTGAACCGGCGCCCCAGGTCGCGCGGGCATGGTCGTTGCGGACATGGCGCGCGCCGCCGTTCAGGTGCAGCACCACGCGGTCGTCGGCAAAGGAAAAACTCGCCGGCACATAGAAATAGGGGTCACCAAGGTTGCGGCCGTTGAAATCCGCCGGATGTGCGCCGTAACCGATGGCGAGGCCGACGCCATAGCCATTGGTTTCCAGCGGCTTGAGCAGGGTCTTGCCCTGCAACACGACATCGCTGGTCGAACTGCCGCCGCCTTCTCGCGTCACCGCACCGCCGAGGGTCAGCTCGAGATTGCCGGTGAAATTGCAGGCGGGCAGCGCCCACAGCTCGCGGCTGCCGCGGTTGGTGCGTGACCAGGCTTCGACCTGGCAGGCTTTGGCGTCGACGGTGCGCGCGTCGTCGGTGATCATCGGCCGCGCGGGGTGCGCCACCGTGGGCGCGAGCATCAGCGCGAAGGTGATCGCGCGGATGCGGCGGGTGTTCACCGTGTCACGCGGTCGAGGAACAGCTTTACCGTGCGCACCAGTTCGGTTGTTGAACCATTGAAGTAGTGATCGGCGCCGGCAACCTGGATTTGCGCCGAGCCGCGGATGCCCGTGATCGAAGCCGCGCGCTTTTGCGCGAGTCCGAGCACACCGGGAAAATCTTTTTCACCGTAGAGATCGAGCACGGGCATGTCAAAAGTTTCCGGTCGCGTGTATTCGCTGGTGATGCCTATCGACACCCAGGCATCAATCGCCGGCCGGCCCGGCGTGTTCAGAAAAGCATTGCTCATGCGCGCGCCAAGGCTGTGGGAGACGATGGCGATTTTGCGCAGGCCATTGTTGCGCAGATATTGCACGGCAGCGGCAATACGTTCGGCCGCTTCCGGAAACAGCTGCGGATAGGCGCTGCCCGGTGCATCGGCGGCGAGCACCGGCATCTGCACCGACAGCGTGGTGTAGCCCTGGTCGGAGAGCTGGCTGCGCAGTGGATTGATCAGGCCCCAGTCCGGATGTACGCCCTGGCCGTGAACCACAACCACACCGGCCTGCGCCTTGGCATTGGGCGTGTGGATGGCGAGGAATTTTCGCCCCGACGGCAGCGTCAACGGCACCGGGTCACCGACCAGTATTGTTGGCGTGATCTCGTCGGCCCAGCGCTGCTCGCGGGCGTAGTCGGCCTGGGCCAGCACGTTCAGGCTGAAGAACAGACTGAACAACAGCAGGAAGGTGCGCATCAGCGTCCCCTGAAATCCGGTTTGGTCTTGGCGAGGAAGGCACGTACGCCTTCCTTGTAGTCTTCGGTGTCGAAACAGGCGAAACCTTTATTCCATTCGCCGGACGGAATGTCCGCGCACGGTGTCAGGCGCTCGATGAACTGTTTATGCCAGCGTGCGACCAGCGGCGCGCCGTCGGCGATGCGCCGTGCCAGCGCATAGGCTTCCTTTTCGACGTCACCATCGGCGACCACGCGGTTGACCAGGCCTTTGTGGAAGGCCTCGGCGGCATCGAAGACGCGGCCCTCGAGCAGGATTTCCAGCGTCACCGCGCGGCCGACCAGCGCGAGCAGTCCGGCGAGTTCGCCATAACCCATGGTCAGGCCGAGTTTGCTGATCGGCACGCCGAAGCGGCTGGAGCTGCCACAGATGCGCATGTCGCACATCGCGGCGATTTCGAGGCCGCCGCCGACGCAGGCGCCTTCGATCAGAGCCACGGTTGGATGTTTGCATTGCGCCACCGCCTGCATCGTGGCGTGGATCAGCTCGCCATACTCCCTGGCCTGGCGCGCGTCGGTACGTTCGCTGGCGAATTCGGCGATGTCGGCACCCGCAGCGAAGGCCTTGCCGCCGGCGCCGCGCAGCACGATGCAGCGCAGGCTGTTGTCGGACGACAGTTCGCGGATGTGGTTGCCTAGGCCTTCCCACATCGCGCGGTTCAGCGCGTTGAGCCGTTCGGGGCGGTTCAGCGTGAGGGTGGCGATGTCGCCGTCACGCGAGAGCAGCAGGCCATTGTCCATGTTGTTGTTTATGTGACCGACTTCATGCCGTGGCAACGCCGGCATCGCGGGCATGGCCGGCAAGTACTTCGCGCGCGGCGAGCATGTCATCGAGCGTGCCGAAGGCATTGGTGTAGGTGCCGCGAAAACCCTTGTCTTCGATCAGCCTGAACATGGCTGCAAAGTCGAGATCACCGCGGCCCGGAATCAGGTGTTGTTCCTTGCCGTTGCGAAAACAATCGGCAAGGCGCACTTCTCCGACGCGCGCGAAATCAAGTGCGGCGACAAAACCCCCGATGCCCTCGGGCACCAGGTGGGCGTGGTTCGCGGTGAAGGACAGTTTGAATGCCGGTGAGGCGATGTCCCAGTAGTACTGCCATTCCTCGAGGTTATGGGCGAGGTAATGGACTTCGGCGTCGGCCGGCTCCTTGTTTAAATTCTCCAATAAAATCAATGACTTATGTTTTTCAGCATAGGCAACTATACGTTTCAGACGGTCCTTGCCGCTTTGCATGCGCAGTGCACGGTCGGAACCGAAGTGATAGCCGGCATGGACCACGATCCACTGCGCGCCAAGCTTGGGCGCAACTTCAACATAGCTGCGCAGATAGGCTTCGACGCCGTCGCCGACATACGGTGAATACTCGGCAACGTTGACCGCCGACAGCGTATGCAGCGCCAGATCCACACCGTGCTGCTCGAGTGCGGAGCGGATGCGCGCGCAGCGTGCGTCATCAAAGGTGTTGACGGCGTTGGCCGCGGTGTCGAGCTGGATGTCGATGTGGCGCACGCCATTACGCGCGGCCCAGGAAATGGCTTCTTCCAGCGGCAGGCGGCGGCCGATGTCGATGCCGATGCGGTCGATGAAATTCATGGTGTGTAGTTGGGATCGGGGGAAATTGTAAAAACAATGACAGTTTACTCGGGCTTGGCGCCGGTGGCCTTGACCACCTTGCCCCATTTCTCGGTTTCAGATTTCAGGTAGGCGGTGAATTCAGCCGGCGAATTCATCACGGGATCAACACCCTGCTGCTCCAGCCGCTGGCGGATGTCGTCGCGGCGCAGCACCCTGTGTGTGGCGGCGTTCAGGGTGTCGATCACCGCCTTAGGCGTGCCGGCCGGCGCGAGCAGGCCGTACCAGGTGCTGTAGTCGAAACCCGGTACGCCGCCCTCAACCAGCGTTGGCACATCGGGCGTTGCTGGCGAGCGTTTCGCAGTGGTCACCGCCAGCGCGCGCATACGGCCGCTTTTGACATGGGGCAGCGCCGAGGCAAAAGTTGACACCATCATGTTGACCTGGCCGCCGAGCAGATCGGTCAACGCCGGGCCGGTGCCCTTGTACGGCACATGCACGATATCGATTTTGGTCAACAGCTTCAGCAGTTCCGCGGCGAGATGGGTGCCGGAACCGGTGCCGGCGGAGGCGTAGTTGTATTTGCCGGGATTGGCGCGCGCAAGGTCGATGAACTCCTTCAGGTTGCGCGCCGGAATCGCCGGGTGGATCACCATGATGTTCGGTTGCACCGCGGCCAGCGTGACCGGCGCGAGGTCGCGCAGCGTGTCGTAACGCAGCCTGGTGTACAGCGTGGCGTTGAAGGCGAGGCTGATGTTGCCGAACAGCAGCGTGTAACCGTCGGCCGGCGACTTGGCGGCGATTTCGGTGCCGAGTGTCGAGCCGGCGCCGCCGCGGTTATCGATCACCACCGGCTGGCCCAGCGCTTCGCTCAAGCCCTGACCGACAATGCGGCCGATGATGTCGGTGCCGCCGCCCGGTGCGAACGGCACCACCATGCGAATTGGCCGCTCGGGATATTTTTGGGCGTGGGCTGGCGGCGCCGCTGCGAGCAACGCAGCGAAAAAGATGGCAGCGCGTGTGGACATGGGACTCCTCGTTCGGGTATTGCCGGAGTCCGCAGTCTTGTTGCAACCGCGGCAGGTGACCGCTGTGCTGCTGCAATATGCTCCGGGGAAACCGGAGCATATCACCGGCGTTTCAGGCAGCCTTGGCGCTGCGGGCCGCTGATTTGCCGCCGGTCAGGTAATCCATCGCCGCGGTGACACCGCCCTTTTTGTGCGGCACACCGGCCAGCTCGAGGCCCATCTCGACACCGGCCAGTGTGCCGAGCAGAGTGAGGTCGTTGAAGTCGCCGAGATGGCCGATGCGGAACACCTTGTCGGCGATCTTGCCCAGGCCGCTGCCCAGCGACATGTTGAAGTGCTCAAGTACGACTTTGCGGAAGGCCACCTCGCTGTGGCCTGCGGGCATCAGCACCGCGGTCAGCACGCCGGAGTATTCGGCCGGGTTCTGGCACAGCACCTCAAGGCCCCAGGCATTCACCGCGCGGCGCGTGGCTTCGGCATGGCGCTGGTGGCGCGCGAACACCTGGTCGAGGCCTTCTTCATCGAGCAGCATTTTCAGCGCCTCGCGCAGGCCGTAGAGCAGGTTGGTCGCCGGGGTGTACGGGAAAAAGCCGTTCTTGTTCGGCGCCAGCATTTCATCCCAGGACCAGTACGAGCGCGGCAGCTTCGCATTCTGGCTGGCAGCGAGGGCCTTTGCCGAAATTGCATTGAACGACAGACCCGGCGGCAGCATCAGGCCCTTCTGAGAACCGGCAACCGTGACATCGACACCCCATTCGTCATGGCGATAATCGACCGAGCCGAGGCCGGAGATGGTGTCGACCATGAACAGCGCGGGATGCTTCGCGCGGTCGATGGCTTTGCGCACCTCACCGATGCGCGAGGTGGCGCCGGTGGAGGTTTCGTTGTGCACCACGCACACCGCCTTGATCGTGTGACCCTTGTCTTCGAGCAGGCGCGCTTCGATCGCCGCCGGATCGGCGCCGTGACGCCAGTCGCCGCTGATGAATTCGGGCTTGAGGCCGAGGCGTAGCGCGAGGTTTTTCCACAGCGTCGCGAACTGGCCGCTTTCATACATCAGCACGGTGTCGCCGGGCGACAGCGTGTTGACCAGCGCCGCTTCCCAGGCGCCGGTGCCGGAGGCCGGGTAGATGATGACGTCGGCCTGGGTTTTGAACATGCGCTTCATGCCGGCGAGTACATCCTTGCCGAGCCGGGCGAATTCGGGGCCGCGGTGGTCGATCACCGGCATGTCGATGGCGCGCATCACGCGCTCGGGCACGGTGCTCGGTCCGGGAATCTGCAGGAAATGACGGCCGGCGGTGTAGGTCATGGCAATGCTCCCAGGGCAGGTAGAGCCGGCATGGTAATCCCGGCAGGTCTCGACAGGCAATCAATTTTTGTATGCAAAATTTAATATTACGCGGAATCTAAGATTTATCGCGCCCTAATAATCAACATAAATAATTGTTTTAATTGAATTATTTGTATAATTGCCCGAATCGTCCATAGCGGGTATTATGCATACAAAGTGATATTCAAGGATCAACCCTGATGACCCCGGTAACCCATTCAATCCCGGCCAATGTGACTTCGCTGTCCGAACACCGCCTGCTGCACGAGGCCGTCATCGACCGCCTGCGCGACCTGATTGTGACCGGCGAACTGGCGCCCGAGGCCAAGCTCAACGAACGGGTGCTGGCCGAGCGGCTCGGCACCTCGCGCACGCCGTTGCGCGAGGCGATCAAGTTTCTGGCGTCCGAAGGCCTGGTCGAGCTGGTGCCGAACCGTGGCGCGGTGGTGGCTCCGCTGAAGCCGGAAAAAATGCGCGAGGTCTTCGTGGTGCTCGGTGCCCTTGAGGCACTCGCCGGTGAGCAGGCCTGCCGCAACGCCAGTGAGGCCGACATCGCCGACATCCGCGCGCTGCACTATCACATGCTCGCCCACCATGCCCGCGGCGAGCTGGCGCAGTACTTCCGCTACAACCAGTTGATTCACCAGCGCATTCTGGATTGCGCCCGCAATGTCACGCTGAGCCAGACCTGGAGCGCGCTCAACGCCCATGTCCGGCGTGCCCGTTACATGGCCAACCTGTCGCGTGAACGCTGGGACCAGGCAGTGAAGGAGCATGAGGAGATGCTCGATGCGCTGAGCCGGCGCGATGGCGCAAAACTGCAGGCGTTGCTGCGCGACCACCTCGCCAACAAGCTGGTGCTGGTGATGGAAGCACTCGGCGGTGGCGTCGCGGCGGAGGGTGCACGATGAACGCCCCCGCACAACCGGTGCATTTCACGCGCACCTCGCCCGACCGCAGCACATTGGCGCGCAAGCTGCGCCGCGAAGTGCGCGGCGCGGTGCTGTTCGACGCCGCCTCGCGCGGCCGTTATGCCACCGACGCCTCGATCTACCAGATCGAGCCGGTCGGTGTGGTGGTGCCGCGAGATGACAATGACGCGCTGGCGGCGATGCAGATCGCGATCGAGGCCGGCATCCCGGTGCTGCCGCGCGGCGGCGGCACCTCGCAGTGCGGGCAGACTGTCGGCGCGGCACTGGTGCTGGATGTATCGAAGCACCTCAATGAAATCCTCGCCTTCGACCGCGATGCCGCCACGGTGACCGTGCAGCCGGGAATGGTGCTCGACCACCTCAATGCCTGGTTGAAGCCCCACGGCCTGTGGTTTCCGGTGGATGTCTCGACCAGCGCGCAGGCCACCATCGGCGGCATGACCGGCAACAATTCATGCGGCTCGCGCTCGATCCAGTACGGCAACATGGTGCACAACGTGCTGGGCATCGATGCCTGGCTTGCCGATGGCGCCTCGTACCGCTTCGGCGCGCTGCCGCAAAACTTCGAGCAACTCGATGCTCCGCAGGGTTATCGCGAACTGGTGGCGCGCATCAACGCCATCGCCCGCCGCGAGGCCGAGGAAATCGAGCACCGCTATCCCAAGGTGCTGCGCCGGGTCGGCGGCTACAACCTTGACATGATGCTGCCCGACGGCGCCAACATGGCGCATCTGCTGGTCGGTTCCGAGGGCACGCTGGCGTTCTCGCGGCGCATCGAGCTCAAGCTCTCGCCGCTGCCCAAACACAAGACCCTGGGCATCTGCCACTTCCCGACCTTCTATCAGTCGATGGAGGCGCCGCAGCACATCGTCGGCCTGAAGCCGGCGGCGGTGGAGCTGGTCGATGACACGATGATCGCGCTGGCGCGCAGCAACCCGGCCTTCCTGCCCATCGTCAACCAGTGCGTGAATGGCGAGCCGGCGGCGATCCTGCTGGTGGAATTCGCCGGCGAGGATCGCGATGAGCAGATCCGCCGGCTGAAACAACTGTCCGAACTGATGGCTGACCGCGGCCTGCCGGGCAGCGTGGTTGAAGTGATAGACCCGGCGCTCCAAAAAGAGTTTTGGGAAGTGCGCAAGGCCGGACTGAACATCATGATGTCGATGAAGGGCGACGGCAAACCGGTATCCTTCATCGAGGACTGCGCGGTGCCGCTGGAACACCTCGCCGAATACACCGACCGCCTGACCCAGGTCTTTCACAAGCACGGCACCAGGGGCACCTGGTACGCGCACGCCTCCGTAGGCTGCCTGCATGTGCGGCCGATCCTCGACATGCGCCGCGACGGCGCGCAAAAAATGCGCGCCATCGCCGAAGAGGCGGCGGCGATGGTGAAGCAATACAAGGGATCCTACTCCGGCGAGCATGGCGACGGTCTGGTGCGCTCGGAATGGATCGCGCCTTTCTTCGGTCCGAAGCTGGTCGCCGCCTTCGAGGAAATCAAGGACCTGTTTGATCCAAAAGGGGTGATGAACCCCGGCAAGATCGTGCGCCCGTCGAAGCAGGACGACCGCAGCCTGTTCCGTTTCAAGCCCGACTATGCCGCCAAGCCACCGGTGCCCGCACTCGACTGGTCCGCGTGGGAAGTGGGCGCCGAAAATCGCGGCGCCGGCTTCGCCAAGGCCGTCGAGATGTGCAACAACAACGGCCACTGCCGCAAGTTCGACGCCGGCACCATGTGCCCCTCGTACCGCGTCACCCGCGACGAGCAGCACCTGACACGCGGCCGCGCCAACACCCTGCGCCTGGCGTTGTCCGGCCAGCTTGGCGATAACGGCCTGACTTCGCCCGCGGTGCGTGATGCGATGGAGCTGTGTGTGTCGTGCAAGGGCTGCAAGCGCGAATGCCCGACCGGCATCGACATGGCCAAGATGAAAATCGAGTTCCTGCACCACTGGCGGCGCCATCACGGGCTGAACCTGAAGGAACGCCTGATCGCCTTCCTGCCGCGTTACGCGCCCTGGGCCGCCGCTTGGGCGCCGCTGATGAACGGGCTGCAGCGCCTGGGCAAACCGCTGCTCGGCTTCGCGCCGCAGCGTTCCTTGCCGTCATGGCGCAGCAACCCCTTCATCGATCCGGCACAGCCGGTGGCCGGCACCGGCCGCGAAGTGGTGCTGCTGGTTGATACCTTCAACCGTTATTTCGAGCCGGAGAATGCGCGCGCCGCGGTGCGGGTGCTGCAGGCCGCGGGATACACCGTGCACCTGCCGCAGGCTGCTGACAGTGATCGCCCGCTGTGCTGCGGCCGCACCTTTCTCGCCAGCGGTCTGGTGGACGAGGCACGGCAGGAGGCGCAGCGCACGCTGGATACGCTGCGGCCTTATGTACAACGCGGTGTGCCGGTGGTCGGACTGGAACCGTCCTGCCTGCTCGGTCTGCGAGACGAATTCCTGTCCATGCTGCCGGGTGCGGATGCCGAAGCGCTGGCTGGTCAGGCGCTGCTGTTCGAGGAATTTCTCGCCCGCGAGCATGAAGCCGGGCAGTTGCAACTCAAACTGAAGGCGCTGCCGCAACCGAAAGCGCTGTTACACGGCCATTGCCACCAGAAAGCCTTCGCTGCGATGCCGGCAGTGCAGAAAGTGCTGGGCCTGGTGCCGGGGCTGAAAGTCGAGACCGTCGAATCCAGTTGCTGTGGCATGGCCGGCAGTTTTGGGTATGAAGCGAAACACTACGACGTATCGATGCGCATGGCCGAGGCCTCACTGCTGCCGAAAGTACGCGAGGCTGGCGAACACACACTGATCGTTGCCGATGGCACCAGCTGCCGCCATCAGATTCAGGACGGCACGCGGCGCGAGGCGGTGCATGTGGCGCGGGTGCTGGAGGCGGCGCTCGCCGACTAAAACGTATCGCCCCTGCGTACCACACCACCATTTTGATGAAGAGCATCAGCCATCATGCACCTGCGCAACGCATTATTATTCGCCTTGACCCTCGCATACACGGCATCGGTCATGGCGGCTGACAAAAAACTGCCCAGCGATAACTACGAGCAGCCAAAGTATCGCGTCCTGGAGCAGATCGGACCGATCGACATCCGCGAGTACGCGCCGATGCTGCTGGCCGAGGTGGATGTGACGGGCGACCGCGGCGCGGCCGCAAGCGAGGCCTTCAGGGTGCTGGCGGGTTTTATTTTTGGCGGCAATGTCAGCCAACAGCGTATCACCATGACTTCGCCGGTGACCCAGGTCGATATCACCGGGCGTGGCGAGAAAATCGCCATGACCTCACCCGTGACCCAGGTCGCGGTTGATGGCGGTGCCGGAGAGGTTGCACCGCGCTGGACGGTCGCATTCATGATGCCGTCGCAGTACACCCTGGCAAGCCTGCCCAAGCCCGAGACCGATCGCATCCGTTTCCGCATCACCGAACCCGAACGCCGCGCGGTGATTCGTTTTGCGGGATTTTCGACCGCATCGAATCTGGAAAAACACCGGCTTGAGCTGGAGCAGTTCATCGCCAGCCGTCAGCTGAAAACCACCGGCACACCGATCATGGCCTTCTACGACGATCCCTTCACGCTGCCGTGGAACCGTCGCAACGAGTGGTGGGTGCCGATTGCGCCTTGAGGATGCCCCAGCGCAGAAATTGTTGATGTCTGCCGCCAGCCGCGTCGCGGATCAAATCAGCGGCTAGCCATTCCCGCCGTTCGTGCCCGGGTCAACCCGGGGCAGGCTCTGGGTCTGTCGAAAGACGAAGGGATCGCCGCGGATCAAACTTCACGCGTATACCGCCGCAGCTTCGCCTCATCGACACGGATGCCCAGCCCCGCACCTTGCGGCACCTGCAGCCAGCCCTGCTCCAGGCGGATCGGATCGGCCACGATATCGTCGGCAAGATAGGGGCTGGACAGGCTGACGCCCCAGTCCACCGCCGGAATTGCCGCAGCAAGGTGCATCAGTCCGGCACTGGCAATGCCGGCTTCGGCGATCTTGCAGGCGAGGTTGACCTTCATGCCGAGTTCGTCACAGAGCAGCGCGGCGTCACGCGCCGGGCCCATGCCGCCCAACTTGATGGTTTTCAGGCTGGCGCCGCGCGCGGCCTTCATCTCGTGGTGGCGGCGCAGGTCATCGAGGCTGTGCAGGCCTTCATCCACGCCGATAGCGACACGGCTCGCCGCGGCAACGCGCGCCATGCCGGCGACATCATGCGCGGCCACCGGCTGCTCGAAGAATTCAATGCGGGTGTCGGCGATGCCCTGCACGAAGCGGATCGCTTCGTCCGGCGTCCATGCCTGGTTGGCGTCGGTGCAGATCAGCACCTTGCTGTCCTTGACCGAAGCGGCCACCGCTCGGGCACGTTCGGCATCGGCCTCGGGTGAGGCGACACCGACCTTTATTTTTATCGCGACATAACCTTCGGCGAGGCGCTTCCGTGTTTCGGCGATGTCACCCTCGGTGCTGCCGGTGCCGATCAGGCGCAGCGCCGGCACCCGCTGGCGTTTGGCGCCGCCGAGCAGTTCGTACACCGGTTGGCCTTTGGCCTGGCCCAGGGCATCCCACATTGCCATTTCGATCGCCGCCTTGGCGCTGTTGTTGCCGTAGAGGTACTGGCCGGCGCGGTGCATTGCACCGGCAATGTCATCGGCAGGCAGGCCTTCGAGCTTGTCGGCGAGGTAGCGGATCGCGGCGACCATGCTGCCGGGTGTTTCGCCGGTCATCGTTGGTGCCGAGGCGGCTTCACCCCAGCCGACGATGCCGTCGCTGGTTTCGATGCGGGCAATCACGTTTTCGGCGTTGCGCACCTCTTCGAAAGACATTTTCACCGGCTTCAACATCGGCAGGCTGACGGCGATGGCTTGGATGCGCTGGATACGCATGGTGTTGCTCCAATCAAATTTCCATGAAAAAAGCGGCGCCGCAGCGCCGCCCGGAGAGGCAGGATCCGGCTTAAAGCTTGCCGATCTGCTGCACTGCCTTGGCCATGCGTCTGTAGTCGTTGTCGAAGAAGGTGCGGAATTCCGCCATGTCGCGGTAATCGGGGATCACCTGCACGTTTTTCAGCGCTTCAACAAAAGCCGGATCGCCGGCGGCGCGGCGCACCAGGTCGCGCAGCTGGGTCAGCGTTGCGTCGGGCAGGCCGGCGGTGGTGAACAGACCCACCCATAGATAAGCTTCCATGTCGATTTTCTGTTCGAGCATCGTCGGCGTGTTGGGGAAGGCGGGGTGACGTTTGGCGCCGGTGTTGCCGATCGGCTTGAGCTTGCCCGAGACCACATGCGGATGGATGGCCGCCGCGCCGCTGGCGGTGGCATCGACGTGACCGCCCAGGGCCTGGGTGATCGCCGGGCCGCCGCCGGTGGTCGGCACATGGCGCATCTTGATGCCGACGGTGTTGATGAACATCTCGAAGGGCACATGGGTGATGCCGTACGGTCCCGAGGAGGAGTAGGTGTAGACGCCGGTGCGTTTGCGCAGCAGGTCGGAGAATTCGCGTGCGGTCTTCACCGGCACCGAGGGATGCACCACCATGATCAGCGGGTCCGCGCTCATCAGCGCCACCGGCTGGATTTGCGCCAGCGTATACGGTGACTTGATGCCGTAGAGCTTGTCCTTTTCCAGCGCCAGATAAAGGTTGGGCGTGGTCACCAGCAAGGTGTGGCCGTCGGCCGGCTGGTTGGCGACATAGGCAGTACCGACTGCGGCGGTGCCGCCGGGACGGTTGACCACCGGCGCGGGCTGCTTGGTCAGGCGCTCGATGATCGCCGACAGCGGCTGGGCGTGAATCTGGTTCATGCCACCCGGCGGGTTGGGCACGACGATGGTCATCGCCTTGTTGGGGAAACCCTGGGCAACAGCAGAGCCGGCCAGCACGCAGGCCGCGGCACACAACATTCGTTTCATTGACAACTCCTCCTCGATGGATGGGGCGCCAGCCGGATGACAGGAATGGCCGTACGATGCAGCGGATGTTCCGGCGGATTTTTGTGGGTGATATTCCGTTGAACCTGATGTTGGGCAGGTCCGGAAAACGCCGGAAAACGTTAAACCGAAGCCCCTGGAGTGTCAACCGCCGCGGCAGTTGTCCGGCGCCGGCAAAGTGGTTAGCCTACGGCCTCCCGAAAACACGCCGCCGCCCGTCTGTATCGCGGCGCGCCCATCCGAAAGTTTCCGCTCATGAGCAAAGCCATCAAGACCGTGCTGATTTACGGCTACGGCGTCATGGGTGCCGGCGTTGCCCGCACCTTCGCCAAGGCCGGTTTCGACACCATCATCCGCAGCAGCCGCGCCGCCGAACTCAAGGATCTGCCGCCCGGTGTGCGTGCAGTCACCACGCTGCCCGAGATGCCGCCCGACCTGGTGCTGGAGCTGGTACCGGAAGAAGTGAAAACCAAGCAGGCGGTCTATCTCGAGGTCGAAGCCAAATATCCCGGCGCCGATGTGATCATCGCCACCGGCACCTCGGGGCTTGATCTGGTGGAACTGGCGAAGCCGCTGAAACACCCGGAGCGTTTTGTCGGCCTGCACTATTTCATGCCCGCCGATCAGGCGCTGGTGGTGGAAGTGATGGCGGGGCCATCCACGCCGCCGGAGCTGGTGGACCTGTGCACCGAGGTGATGCGCCGCACCGGCAAGGAGCCGGTGGTGCTCTACAAGCCCATCGTCGGCTTCCTGGTCAACCGCCTGCAGCACGCGATCCTGCACGAAGCCTATTACCTGATCGAAAAAGGCGTCGCCAGTGCCGCCGACATCGACCACGCCGCGCGCCGCATGCTGGCGCCGCGGATGTGCATCAACGGCCTGATCGCACAGAAGGACCTGAGCGGCCTGTCCATCCATGCCGGTGCCCAGGCTTCGATCGTGCCCGAGTTGTTCCACAACAACGTCGCCAACCCGATGCTGCAGGCGATGGTCAAGCGTGGCGAAACCGGCACCGCTGCCGGCAAGGGTTTTTACGACTGGGACGGCTGTGACACCGCCGCGGTGCGCAAGCAGGCCTCGGTGCAACTCGCCAGGCTCACCGAGTTTCTTGACTCGGAGACAATGCAGCCGGGCCCGAAAACCCAGCCGAAGACGCGCGATCCGCGCGCCTGATCCGCTGAGTGCTGATCGTCAACCGGCCTGCGCGATGAGCGGCGAAATCCTGTTGGCGCGCGAAGGCGCGGTCGCGACGGTCACGTTGTCAAATCCCGGCAAGCTCAATGCGCTGACGGTGGCGATGTGGCGCGAACTGGCTGCGGTGTTCAACACGCTGTCGGCTGATGACGCGCTGCGCTGTGTGGTGTTGCGTGGCGCCGGCAGCGAGGCCTTTGCCGCCGGTGCCGACATTGCAGAATTCGCCACCGAGCGTAATACCGTCGAGCAGGGCAAGACCTATCACCGCGAGCTGGTCTACGGCGCATTATGCGCGGTCGGTGAGTGCCGGCATCCGACGGTGGCGATGATCCACGGTGCCTGCGCCGGTGGCGGACTTGAACTGGCCTGTCAGTGCGACTTGAGGCTGGCAGGAAAAAACGCGCGCTTCGGCGTGCCGATCAACCGCCTCGGCTTCGCCATCGCCTGGGATGAACTCGATGCGCTGCTGCCGCTGATCGGCCGTGCCGCGGCGCTGGAGATCCTGGTCGAGGGCCGGATGTGGGACGCGCAGGAGGCGTACGACAAGGGCCTGCTGACGCGGCTGGTGGATGACGACATGCTGGCTACTGAAACTGCGGCCACGGTCGGCCGCATCAGCGACGGCGCGCCGCTGGTGGCACGCTGGCACAAGCAGTTCATCCGCCGGCTGACACCCAAGCCCAAGCCGCTGACCGAGGCCGAGCGAGACGCCAATTTTGACTACTTCAACACCGAGGACTATCGCATCGGCTACGATGCTTTCATCCAGAAGCGTAAACCACGCTTTGTAGGCCGTTGATTCTTATAATCTTTTGTTGACTGGAATTTTTCATGGCCGGCCCCTTATCGCATATCAAAGTACTGGACCTGTCGCGTGTGCTCGCGGGCCCGTGGACTGCACAGAACCTCGCCGACCTCGGCGCCGAAGTGATCAAGGTGGAGCGCCCGGGCAAGGGTGACGATTCACGCGCCTACGCGCCACCTTTCCTGAAGGACGAGCAGGGCAATGAAACAAAAGAGGGCGCGTATTTCTGTGCCGCCAACCGCGGCAAGAAATCGATCACCGTGAACCTGAGCAAACCCGAGGGCCAGCAACTGGTGCGCGAGCTGGCGAAGGGCGTCGATGTGCTGGTCGAGAACTACAAGGTCGGCGACCTGGCGCGTTACGGTCTGGGTTATGAAGACCTCGCCAAGCTCAATCCCGGATTGATCTATTGCTCGGTCACCGGCTTCGGTCAGACCGGTCCGTACAAGGACAGGCCCGGTTACGACTTCATGGCGCAGGGCATGGGCGGTTTGATGAGCATCACCGGTGAAGCCGACGGCGTGCCGGGCGGCGGTCCGCAGCGTGTCGGCATTCCGATCATCGACATGACCACCGGCATGTACGCGTCAATCGCGATCTGCGCGGCGCTGGCCAACCGCGCGGTCACCGGCAAGGGGCAGTGGATTGATGTCGCGTTGCTGGACAGCTGCGTGGCCTTCCTCGCCAACCAGGCCATGAACTACTTCGCCACCGGTGAGTCACCCACGCGCATCGGCAACGCCCATCCGAACATCGTGCCCTATCAGACCTTCAAGACCAAGGACGGCGCGATCATCCTCGCCTGCGGCAACGACAACCTGTTCAACAAGTTCTGCGATGCCGCCGGCTGCGCCGACCTGCCGAAAGACGCGCGCTTCGCCACCAATGCCGAACGCGTGAAAAACCGCGCCGAGATCACGCGGCTGTTGAATGAGGTATTCGAACAACGCACGACCAAAGAGTGGGTCAAGCTGCTCGATGATGCCGGTGTCGCCAACGGGCCGATCAACAGCATCAAGGAAGTATTCGAGGAGCCGCAGGTGATCGCCCGCGGCATGAAAATCGAACTGCCGCACGCAGCGGCCGGCAAGGTGCCGCTGGTCGCGAGTCCGATGAAATTTTCCGGTACCCCGCTGCAGCACGACATTCCGCCGCCGGTGGTGGGGCAGCACACCGATGAAATCCTGCGCCGCGTGCTGAAGAAGAGTGATGCGGAAATCGCCGCGCTGAGGGCGGCCGGCGCGATCTGATCAGAAAAAGCTGATCAGCATTTTTGTCGCCAGCGTGAACAGCACGGCGGCGAAGATTTTCTTGAGCAGTGCACCCGGCGTGCGGTGCGCGAGTTTCGCGCCCAGCGGCGCCAGCAGCATGCTGGCGACGACGATGCCGGCCAGCCCCGGCAGGTAGACATAACCGATGCTGAAATCCGGCAGCGCAGGCTGGCGCAAGCCGGTGATCACATAACCCGCGGTGCCGGCAGCAGCGAGCGGCCAGCCGATTGCCGCCGCGGTGCCGATGGCTTCATGGACGCGGATGCCGCGCCGGACCATCCACGCCACCACCAGGGCCGCGCCGCCGGTGGCGGTCAGGCTGGAAATCACGCCGATGAATGCCGCCGAGGTGTTGAGTCCGGCGGTGGTGACCGGCAATGCCCCGGCTTCGGGTTTCTTGCCAAAGAACATCTGCGCCGAGATGTAATAGATCAACAGCGTGAACACCACCGAGAGCAGGCGCACGTCGAGCACGCTGGCGAGCAACGCGCCGCCGAAAGTGCCGGCGACAATGCCCGGCGCCATGCGTTTCACCATCTGCCAGTTCACTGCGCCATGGCCGTGATGGGCGCGCACGCTGGATATCGAAGTGAACAGGATGGTCGCCATCGAGGTGCCGAGCGCGAGGTGCACCACCTGTCCTGCGTCAAAACCCTTGGCGGCGTAGATGAAGGCAAGCACGGGCACCATCGCAGCCCCGCCACCGATGCCGAGCAGGCCGGCAAAAAATCCGACAAAGGCGCCGAGCGCGAGATAGGCCCACCACCATTCAAACATGCCGGGGCGGTCCGTCTATTTTTTCATCAGGCCGAGGATGTACTTCCACTCGGCCGGATCGACCGGGGTGATTGACAGCCGGTTGCCACGCGCGAGCACGCGCATTCTTTCCAGCGGCTTGTGCCTGCGCAGCTCATCGAGCGAAACCAGCGGTGTTTTTTTGGCGAAACGGAAATCGACATGCAGCCAGCGCGGATTTTCCGGCGTCGATTTTTCGTCGTAGTACTTGCTCTTGCGGTCGAACTGCGTGGCGTCGGGGTAGGCCGGTTTCGCCACTTCGGCAATGCCGACAATGCCCGGCGTCTCGCAGTTGGAGTGGTAGTAGAAGGCCTGGTCGCCGGGCTTCATCTGGTCGCGCATGAAGTTGCGCGCCTGGTAATTGCGCACGCCGGTCCACGGCGTGGTTTTGTCACGGGCGAGGTCGTCGATGCCGTAGACATCGGGTTCGGATTTGATCAGCCAGCAGCGCATATTGGAGTAAAGCCCTGAAAAAAATCTTTAGCCACATAGGGCACAGACGACACAGAGAAAACCCAAGCCTCAAGAATTCAGGCTTTTGCATAAACGAATGCACCGAGGGGAGCCTGGCTAGTTTTGAAGTTCTCTGTGACCTCTGTGGCTGCTTTTGACCTTGGTTGTACTGTGCAAAAAAAATGCGGCCAGGCCGCATTGTTGTGGGGTCCCCCGCTTGTGCCGTCGCAGACCAGCATCCTGAACCAAAGGTTCAAGAGGGCCGCCTTCCGGATTTCTTCAGGCACATCCGCGTGGGACGCGCACACCGAAACCGCTTTGGTCGGCAGCCTGTGCAATGCTTATCGGTTCAAAGAATATATGGCCCGGACAAACACCGCAGGGGATTTCGTGGACGGCAAACGCAGGTAAAACTCAGAACAGTTTGGTCTGTTCCGCCATCGCCTGATCGATGCTCGTCTCCATGCGCTGGATTCTACGCTTGGTTTCGGCGACATCAAAATTGCCGCCGACTTTCATCGACAGGAACTCGTGGGCGATGTTGAGTGCAGCCATGATCGCGACACGTTCAGTGCCGATGACCTTGCTGCGCTCCTTGACATCCTGCATCTTGCTGTTGAGGTAATCGACCGCTTCGAGCAGGCCTTTTTGCTCGTTTTCGGCGCAGGCGACGCGGAATTCGCGCCCCATGATGTTGATTTGCAGGCCTTTTGAATCAGCGCTCATGCTTCCTCGGCGGGAATCTGCTCGACGATCTGCTCAAGGCGGGTGGTGGCGAGGCTGATTTTTTCTTCGAGCTGTTTGTTGCGGTGGAGTGCCGATGCCAATTCCTGACGCAGCCGCTGGGTATCCTCGCGCAGCTGCTGATTGGCTTCAATGAACTGGTTGAGTTTGTCTTCCAGCGCCTTGAGTTCCGCTTCCATGCGCGCACTATAGTGGGGATGGGGGCGAAAATCCAGACGGCTCAGTACTTAAGCCGGACTTTTGAAAGTAAGTTGGCATGAATGGTGACAGGGCCCGCAGGTTTTTGCAGGAGCAAATCCGGGTTTGTGGATTTAAATCATAACTTATTGTTTTTATTGAATATTTTTTACTGACCTGACTCACATGCTGGAGTAGAATCGCGTTGTCCTGGACGCGGCGCGACCGCAAGCGCTGGCGTCCGGATGTGATCCAGGTGCCGGCTGCCCGCAAGGGCGGCCGGTGAAACGGGAAACAGGTGCGGCCAGCAGGATTGAGGACTGAGGATTGAGGATCGAGTGGATAAGCCCACCGGTCTCTCAGTTCCCAGTCCTCAATCCTGCCCCAAAGCCTGTGCTGCCCCCGCAACGGTAAGCAACCGCATCCTTAACGGATGCAACGACGCACCACTCGCCACTGTTCCTGCTGGAACGGGAAGGCGGTGCGCTCGGGTTGTGAGCCCGGAGACCGGCCTTGATCGCCGTATGGAAATGCCGCGGGGAAGCGGCGTCCGGCGTTCACGCGCGGTGCGTTTTTTTGCTTCCCTGGTGCGGTGTTTCCTCGTTGACTGATCAGCACGCGGCGGGCGTGTATACGAGGGATTGCATGAAACACCAGAAGAAACATCATTACAAGCAGCAGCAACGCGTCACAACACCCAACACCCCGCTCAATGCGCGACACCGGGCGATAGCGGCAGCCGTCGCCCTTGCCGCGGCCACCCCGGCGATGGCGCAGCAAAGTATTGCCATGCTCGACACGGTGGTGGTTACCGCGAGCCGTTTCAAGGAGCGCCTCGACGACAAGCCGGTCAACATGACGGTGATCAGCGCCGAGGACATCCGCCGCAGTCCGGCGAAAACGGTGCCCGATCTGCTCGCCGAGCAGGCCGGCGTGCAGGTCCGCGATTTGTTCGGCAACAATGCCTCAAGCACCACCGTCGATATGCGCGGCTTTGGTGCCAATGGCAGGCAGAACACGCTGATCCTGGTCGATGGCCGGCGTGTGTCCGACATCGATCAGTCTGGTGTGCAATGGTCGTCAATACCGCTGTCCGGCATAGAGCGCGTCGAGATCGTTCGCGGCGGTGGTTCGGTACTCTACGGCGACGGCGCCGTGGCCGGGGTGATCAACATCATCACCCGCTCACCGCTCGACGGCAGGGAGCATGGCAGCCTGCGCGCGCGTGCCGGCGCTTACAACACCAAGGAAACCGGCATCACCGCCCAATACCGCAATGGCAACCTCGGTCTCGGCGCATCTGCGAGCAACCTGGAAAGCGATGGATTCCGCCGCAACAACCAGAACCGGCAGTCGAATGCCGCCGCCGACCTGCGCTGGCTGACCGAAAGTGGCGAACTGGCGCTGAGCATGGCCACCGACCACCAGGGCATCCGCCTGCCCGGAGCGCGCCAGGTGCAGCCGAGCACCGGGGTCAACCTGCTGGTCACCGACCGCCGCGGCACGCCGACGCCGCTCGACTGGTCGCAGCGCAACGGCAACCGCGTCAACTTCGACTGGCTGCAGCGCGTCGGCGACGCCGAATTCAATCTCGGCGCCGGCTGGCGCGACAAGGAGCAGATTTCCTATTTTGATTTCAGCGGCTTTCCCGATTTCCGCATCGCCGACCTGGATGTCTGGTCGCTGTCGCCGCGGGTGCGCTGGTCGCCGGATTTGCCCGGTGGCAGGCACACCTTCGTCGCCGGCATTGACTGGTATCAGTGGGACTACCGGCTGCGCCGCTCGAACTCGACCGTGAACATCGGCAGGCCGTCCAATACCGTGGATGCGCAGCAAAACAACCTCTCGGTCTATCTGCAGGACACGCTGCAGGTGTCGCAGCAGCTGACACTGGCCGCAGGCATGCGCCACGAGCGCTTCAAGGCCAATGCCACCGACACCCACAATGCCGCGGCGCCCGGCGGCGCCGGCGGTTCAGGCGCACCGCCCGCGGCGCAGAACGAGTCGGCGCAGGCGTACGAGGTTGGCGCGCGTTATGCGCTGACCCCGGTGCTGGCACTGACCGGCAAGACCGCGCGCAGCTACCGCTTCGCCAACATCGACGAGGTCTACGAGACCTCGGCAGCCTTCCTCAATCAGTTCCAGTTCCTGCGTCCGCAAACCGCGCAGCACCATGAACTGGGCATGGAGTGGCGGCAGGCGGCGGCGTGGATGCGCGCGGCGCTGTTCGAGATCAATGTGCGCGATGAAATCCGCCTTGATGCCTTCACCAGCGGCACCGGCAACACCAATCTGCCACCGTCACGCCGGCGCGGGTTCGAGCTCGAAGGCCGCTGGAAACCGGCCAGTGCCTGGGCGCTTACCGGCGCGTATACCTACACCGACGCGGAATTCCGCGAAGGCGTGCTGCCCGGCGGTACTTTCAGGGTGGTCATCGCCGGGAAAACGGTGCCGCTGGTGGCCAGGCACAAGCTCAATCTGGGTGCGGCATGGACTCCCGCCCAGAGTACGCGGGTCAGCCTGACCGCGGTTCACGTCGGTTCGCAATACATGGACAACGACGAGGGCAACACGCTGGGGGTGAAGATTCCGGCCTACACCGTGGCCGATCTCAAGCTGTCGCAGCGCGTGGGTGGATGGACCTTCAGCGGTGTGATCAACAACCTGTTTGACCGCAAGTACTACAATTACGCGGTACGCAGCCAGTTTGTGCTGGATCGCTACAACGCCTATCCGTTGCCGGAACGTAATGCCGGGGTGATGGCCGAGTACGTGTTCCGCTGAGTCTGGCCGCAGCGACAAAAAGGCCGCGCCTGGCGCGGCCTTTTTGTCGCCCCTTTTCCGCTGCCCTTGCCGGCTTTGCTTTGGGTCCAAGTTTTCCTTAATTATCAAAAGTTTGCTATTGTTCGGCCCGTGCAAACGATGTCCGGAACCGAGCTCTATTTGCGCCTGCTGCGCCATGTGCGGCCGTATTGGCGCACCTTCGCGGTGGCGATCCTCGGCATCGTCGTCGTCGCTGCCACCGAGCCGGCGCTGCCGGCGCTGCTGAAGCCGCTGCTCGACGGTGTCTTCGTCAGCAAGGACGAAACGGTGATCCGCTGGACGCCGGTGTTCATCATCGGCCTGTTCGTGATCCGCGGGCTTGCCGAATATGTCGCCCAGTTCGCGCTGTCCTGGGTCGGTAACCGGCTGGTGATGGATCTGCGCGCGCAGATGTTCCACAAGCTGCTGACGCTGCCGGCGCGCTTCTACGACGACCAGCCCTCGGGCACGCTGATCTCCAAACTCACCTACGACGTGACCCAGGTAACCACCGCCGCCACCAGCGTGCTCACCGTGGTGTTCAAGGATGCGCTGGTGATCCTCGGCCTGCTCGGCTGGATGCTGTGGCTGAACTGGAAACTGACCCTGCTTGCGCTGCTGCTGATGCCGCTGATCGTGCTGGTGGTGCGGATGATCAGCATCCGCCTGCGCAATTCCAGTCGCGAAGTGCAGCGCCAGATGGGCGAGATGACCCAGGTGGTGCAGGAGGCGATCGAAGGC
The DNA here is from genome assembly GCA_001464815.1 of Betaproteobacteria bacterium Ga0077527. Lineage (GTDB taxonomy): Bacteria > Pseudomonadota > Gammaproteobacteria > Burkholderiales > SG8-41. The sequence goes on from LNDW01000024.1 coordinate 231,340, forward strand.
CATCGCGTGGTCAAACTCTTCGGCGGCCAGGACTACGAGCAGCAGCGTTTTGATGCCCAGGCCAACAGTGTGCGCCGGCAGTTGATGAAGCAGGCGGCTGCAGCGGCGGCGAGTGTGCCGGTGGTGCAGTTTCTGGCCGCAGTGGCGCTGGCCACCATTGTCTATCTAGCCACCCAGCAGTCGAATGCCGACCAGATCACCGTCGGTGGTTTTGTCTCCTTCATTGCGGCGATGCTGATGCTGACCGCGCCGCTGAAGCGGGTGACCAGCGTCAACGAGCCGCTGCAACGCGGGCTCGCCGCCGCAGAAAGCGTATTTGCGCTGATCGACCAGGCCGGCGAGACCGACAGCGGTCACAGCGAACCGGGCCGGGCGCGCGGTGAAATCCGCATCGAGGGCCTGCGTTTCGCCTACGGCGGTGCCGATAAGGAGGGCGACCGCGCCGCGCTCGACAACATCGATTTGACCATCGCGCCGGGTGAAACCGTGGCCCTGGTCGGTGCTTCGGGCAGCGGCAAGACCACGCTGGCGAATCTGGTGCCGCGCTTTTACACACCTTCGGCCGGCCGCATCCTGCTCGACGGCCAGGATATCTCCAGCCTGAAACTCGCGGCGCTGCGCGCCAACATCGCGCTGGTCAGCCAGGACGTGGTGCTGTTCAACGACACCGTCGCCGCCAACATCGCCTACGGTGCGATGAAGGGCGCGACGCGCACCGGGATCGAGGTCGCCGCGCGTGCCGCGCATGCGCTGGAGTTCATCGAGCAGATGCCGCAGGGCTTCGACACCCTGATCGGTGAAAACGGCGTCCGCTTGTCCGGTGGCCAGCGCCAGCGCCTGGCGATTGCGCGCGCGCTGCTGAAAAACGCGCCGGTGCTGATTCTCGACGAGGCGACCTCGGCACTCGATACCGAATCCGAGCGCCATGTGCAGGCCGCGCTGGACGAGCTGATGCGCGGCCGCACCACACTGGTCATCGCGCACCGGCTGTCGACCATCGAAAACGCGCACCGCATTGTTGTGCTGGACGGCGGGCGCATCGTCGAAATCGGCAGCCATGCCGAGTTGCTGGCGCGCGGCGGCAAGTATGCACTGCTGTACCGCAACCAGTTCCAGTCCGTTGCGGAGCAATGAGCATGCCGCATATTTCCATCGTCACCCCTGTTTACAAGGCCGAAGGCTGTCTCGACGAGTTGTATCGCCGACTGGTTGCCGCGCTGGAGACGATCACCGGTGATTTCGAGATCGTGATGGTCGAGGACTGCGGCGGCGACCGTTCGTGGGAGATGGTGCAGCGGCTGGCCGCCGCCGATCCGCGGGTCAAGGGTCTGCAGTTCAGCCGCAATTTCGGCCAGCACTACGGCATTACCGCAGGGCTCGATGTCGCCGAGGGCGACTGGGTGGTGGTGATGGACTGCGATCTGCAGGACCGGCCCGAAGAAATCCCGGCGCTGTATGTAAAAGCGCAGCAGGGTTTTGATGTGGTGCTGGCGAGGCGAGGCGGGCGCACCGACGGGCCGTTGAAGCGCCTGTCGTCCTGGTGTTTTTACCAACTGCTGAGCTGGCTCGCCGACACCGAATACGACAGCGCGACCGGCAATTTCCGCATCATCTCGCGCAAGGTGGTGCTGGCCTGCCGCCAGATGCGCGAGCAGCTGCGCTTTTTCGGCGGGCTGGTGAACTGGATGGGTTTCCCCACCGCGGCGATCGAGGTCGCGCACGCCGAGCGTCATGAAGGGCGCTCGACTTACACCTTCGCCAAGCTGTGGAAGCTGGCTGTGGACACCATCATTGCCTACTCCGACAAGCCGCTGCGGCTGGCGGTGCGCTTCGGCTTTGTGATGTCGCTGCTGTCCTTCGCCGCCGGCCTGTTCATCCTGCTGCGCGCGATGCTCTATGGCTCGCCGGTGGTGGGCTGGCCCAGCCTGTTCGTATCGTTGTACTTCATCGGCGGCATCATCATCAGCATCCTCGGCATGCTCGGAATCTACCTCGGCAAGACCTTTGACGAGGCAAAAAAGCGGCCGCTGTACATCGTGATGAACACGACATTTGACCATGCGCCCCGCCATGCACCCCGCGATCCGGCGCGTTGAATGGGACAGCGCGGCCTTCGGGCGCGACTGTTACGAAATCACCGCGGCTGACCAGGCTGCGCTGCAGGCAGCGGCTTCCCGGCCCGGCCACTATACGATCAAGGTCGACCCGCTGGCGGACAAGGCCGCGCTGCACGGCCACGGGTTCTACTACGTCGATACCCTGCTCGAGCCGTACTGCCGCCGCGAGGATTTCGCCGGCCACCGCGATGCGCGCGCGCGCTGCACACGCGACGAAAAACTGGAGGACCTGCTGGCAATCTGCCACGGCGCCTTTGAACACGGCCGCTTCCACCGCGATTTCAACCTGCCCCGCGCGCAGGCCGACCTGCGTTACGACAACTGGCTGCACCAGGTGCATGCCGCCGGTGATGCCTGGGGCCTGCGTCATGACGGCGTACTCGCCGGTTTCATCGCGGTGATGGGCAACCGCCTGGTGCTGCATGCGATGGCGCCGGCCTTCCGCGGGCGCGGTCTGGCGAAGTTTCTGTGGACGGCGGTCATTGATGCGCTGTACGCACAGGGCCACGCTGAAGTCAGCAGCTCGATTTCCGCGTCCAACATCGCTGCGATCCATCTCTACCAGGCGCTGGGCTTTCGCCTGCGTCATCCCGTCGATGTCTATCACCGGTGGACACCATGAGCGCCACATTAAGCTATCTCTTTGTTTTTATTACTGTTTTTTTGACAGTCTATGGGCAGATCGTGATCAAGTGGCAGGTCCTGGCGGCCGGTGCCCTGCCCGCAGCGACGCCGGACCGCATCTGGTTCCTGGCCAAGTTGATGCTGAACCCGTGGATCATCTCGGGCCTGCTTGCGGGTTTGCTTGCCGCGGTGTCGTGGATGGCGGCGATGACCAAGCTCGAGCTGTCGCATGCCTATCCCTTCATGAGTCTTGCCTTCATCGGTGTGCTGGTGCTGAGCGCGCTGGTATTTCATGAGCCGGTCAATGCCTGGAAAATCGGCGGTCTGGTGCTGATCACGCTGGGCATCATCGTCGGGAGCCAGGGTTGAGGCTGTGTCCCGGCTGCGGCCAGCCATTGGCAGGCCCGGCCTGGGATTGCGCCAACTGCGGTTACCGCGCACCACGCCGCGCCGGTTTTGTTGCACTGGCGCCCAAACTCGCGGAACAAGCCGAAGGTTTTGATCCCGCGTTGTTTTCAGAACTGGCGGCGCTGGAAGCGCGCAACTTCTGGTTTCGCGCACGCAACCGGCTGATCCTGTGGGCGCTGCAGCGTTACGTGCCGGGCTTCACCGATTTTCTCGAGGTTGGCTGCGGCACCGGCTATGTGCTGCAGGGGATTGCCACGGCGTTTCCGCAGGCGCGGCTGGTTGCCAGCGAGGCTGAGACCGAAGGACTGCGCTTTGCCGCCGAACGCGTGCCACGCGCCGAATTCCTGCAGCTCGATGCGCGGCGCATGCCGTTTGAACAGGAGTTCAGTGCCATCGGCGCCTTCGACGTGATCGAACACATCGCGGAAGACGAGGTCGTGCTGGCGCAGATGCACCGTGCACTGAAGCCCGGCGGCCATCTGCTGCTGACCGTGCCCCAGCATCCCTTCCTGTGGAGCGAATACGATGTACGTGCCCACCATGTGCGGCGCTACACGCGGACGGAATTGCGGCAGAAGCTTGAGCGCGCCGGGTACCACGTCGTTAAAATGACGTCTTTTGTGTCCCTGCTGCTGCCGCTGATGATGCTGTCCCGGATGAACAACACCGCGAAAGCCGCGGATTACGATCCGCTGGCCGAGTTGCGCATCGGCAGCATCACCAATGTCCTGCTCGAGCGGGTTCTCGATGCCGAGCGTTTGCTGATCCGCGCCGGACTGTCGCTGCCCGCGGGCGGATCACTGCTTGCGGTGGCGCAACGGCCGGCCTGAATGTTCACATGACCATCCCTTTCAACAAACCTTTCACGATCGGCGCCGAGCTCGACTACATCACCGATGCGGTGAAACGCGGCCATCTGTCGGGTGACGGGCATTACACGAAGCTGTGCCACCGCTGGCTGGAACAAAAACTCGGCGCCCGGCGCGCGCTGCTGACCCACTCCTGCACCGCGGCGCTGGAAATGGCGGCGATTCTTTGCGACATCCAGCCCGGCGACGAGGTGATCATGCCCTCGTATACCTTTGTCTCCACCGCCAATGCCTTTGTGCTGCGCGGTGGTGTGCCGGTGTTTGTCGACATCCGCCGCGATACACTGAATCTGGACGAATCGCTGATCGAGGCGGCGATCACGCCGAAGACGAAGGCCATCGTGCCGGTGCATTACGCCGGTGTGTCCTGCGAGATGGACACGATCATGGCCATCGCGCGCCGCCACAAACTGCTGGTGGTGGAGGATGCCGCGCAGGCGGTGCTGTCGGAATACAAGGGCCGCCGGCCCGGCGCCATCGGTGACCTCGGCTGCCTGTCTTTCCACGAAACCAAGAACGTGATCAGCGGCGAGGGCGGTGCGCTGCTGATCAACAATCCCGCCCTTGTCGAACGTGCGGAGATCATCCGCGAGAAGGGCACCAACCGCTCCCAGTTTTTTCGTGGCGAGGTCGACAAGTACACCTGGGTCGACATCGGCTCCTCCTTTCTGCCCAGCGAGCTGATCGGCGCCTTCCTGTGGGCCCAGCTGGAACATGCCGAAGCGATCATCGCGCGGCGGCGTCGGGTCTGTGCGATCTATCGTGAGGCGCTGCAGGATCTGGCCGATGAAGGCCTGCTCAGCCTGCCGCAGATTGAACCCGAGGGTGTGGCCGGCAACGGCCACATGTTCTACCTGTTCACCCGTACGGCGGCCGGGCGCGGCCCGCTGCTGTCCCATCTGAAAGCCGCCGGAGTTCACGCAGTATTTCACTACGTGCCGCTGCATTCCTCGCCGGCCGGCCGCCGCCATGGCCGCAGCACCGGCCCGCTGGCGGTGACCGATGACCTGGCAGAACGTCTGGTGCGCCTGCCGTTGTACTTCAATCTCGGCGACGACGAAGCCGGCGCAATTGCCGGGCACGTACGCGCATTCTTCAAGCGCTGAAACCACAGCAGCGTGCTGTTCAATTCCCACGCTTTTATCTTCCTGTTTCTGCCGCTGACGCTGCTCGGTTTTTTTGCGCTCGGCCGCTTCAGCATGAAACTGGCGGCCGGTTGGCTGGCCGCGGCTTCTCTGCTGTTCTATGGCTGGTGGAGTCCGGCCTATGTCTCCTTGCTGGTGGCTTCCATCCTCGGCAATTTTTTTGCCGGCTCGGCGATTGCAAGGGCACAGGCGGGCGGTGATACGGCGCGCAGCCGGCGGTTGCTGCGGCTGGCGATCATCGCCAACCTGCTGCTGCTGGCGTATTACAAATACGCCAACTTTTTTGTCAGCAACTTCAACACTCTCAGTGGAGCCGGTCTGAACATCGGCGAGATCATCCTGCCGCTGGGCATTTCGTTCTTCACCTTTACCCAGATCGCCTTTTTGGTGGATGCCCATCAGGGCAAGGCGCGCGAGTACGACCTGGTGCACTACGGCCTGTTCGTCACCTACTTTCCGCACCTGATCGCCGGACCGATCCTGCATCACGGCGAAATGATGCCGCAGTTCGCACGCCGCGAAATCTACAGGCCGCAGCATGACCTGATCGCCGCCGGACTGACGCTGTTTGTGCTTGGCCTTGCGAAAAAAGTGCTGATCGCCGACGGTGTCGCGCCTTACGTCGGACCGGTGTTTGATGCGCCGGGCGCTGGCGTGACACTGACCCTTCTCGAGGCCTGGTGCGGCGCGCTGGCCTATACCTTCCAGCTTTATTTTGATTTTTCCGGTTATTCCGACATGGCGGTGGGCCTGTCGCTGATGTTTGGCGTGCGCCTGCCGCTGAATTTCCAGTCGCCGTACAAGGCGGTGAACATCATCGACTTCTGGCGGCGCTGGCACATGACGCTGTCGCGTTTTCTGCGCGACTACCTGTACGTGCCGCTGGGCGGCAACCGCAAAAGCCGCGTGCGGCGCTATATCAACCTGCTGGTCACCATGCTGCTCGGTGGCCTCTGGCATGGCGCGGGCTGGACCTTCGTGCTGTGGGGCGCGCTGCACGGACTCTATCTGGTGATCAACCACGGCTGGCGTGAACTGCGCCGCCGCCTCGGCCAGGACATCCACCGCACGACGCCATGGGGCCGCCGCGCCGGCTGCCTGCTGACCTTTGTCGCGGTGGTGGTCGGCTGGGTGCTGTTCCGCGCGCCGGATGTGGCGACCGCGAAGGCCATCCTCTGCGCGATGGCCGGGTTCAACGGCGTGGTGCTGCCGGAAGTCTGGCTGGCCAGACTCGGTGCGGCCGGCCAGACGCTGCAGCAACTCGGCATTGGCTTCGGTGCTACGCCGGCACTGGCACGCACCGGCGTGCTGAACTGGATCTGGGTGCTGTTGCTGGTGGTGTGGCTGGCACCGAATACGCAGCAGATCATGGCCGCGGCAAAACCGGCGCTCGCCGCGCTGCCCGAGGCTGTTTCGCGACTGCAGTGGAGAGTGTCCTTGCCCTGGGCACTGCTGACGCTGGCGCTGCTGCTGGCGGTGGTCGTCAATCTCGACCGCCATTCCGAGTTTCTCTACTTTCAGTTTTAAGAGCGCCTGACAGCATGAAACACGTGTGCGTTACAGCCAGAATCAGCCCTGACACGAAGCGCGGCGCGGCTCATATCGCGAATATGAGCAAGCCGCGCGACAAAGTCAGGGCTGATTCTGGCTATAACCCGGTGATTTCGTTGGGTGTTCATGGTTTGTTTGGGGCTGGCGCGATTTTGGCCGGAGGCGGCGTCGCGGTCCTTGCGAATATTCCCGATATTCGCTGCGGACCACCCCTTGCCTCCAGCCAAAATCGTGTCAGCGCATCACGCGTTTCATGCTGTCGGGCCCTCTAATGACCCCGCGTGCCTACAACGGATGGGTCATCGGCGGGCTGCTGGTGCTGCTGGCACCGGTGCTTGCGCTTAACCTGATGCTGCTCGCCAACGACATCCGCCATGACAAGAACCGCCTGGCCAGCCGCTGGCAGCAGCAGACGGGTGGTGTCACCTACGCACCGCCGATCAGCCAGAACCGCGCCTTCAAGACCCTGCGGCTGGCCGACCGTTTGCCGGAAGCCGATACCATCGTCTTCGGCTCGTCAACGATGATGTCGCTGACCGCCGATGTTTTTCCGCCGCCACTGCGCGTCTACAACTTCGCGCAAAGCGGCAACTCTCTGCTCAGCGTGATCGGCGAGGCGCAGGCGCTGCTTGAACTGCCGCAGGCGAAGCCACGGCTGCTGGTGATTCCCCTCGACTGGTCGCTGGGTTTTTTGCAGCAGGCGGGTGAGGTGCCGCCAATCAGTCTCGATCCCGCGACGCTGCCGCCGCAGCAGGCGCTGCCCTGGCCCGCTCGTCTGCGCGAGGCGCTGAGCCTGCCGCGGCTGCAGCTGCTGATGACCGGCCTGCGCGATGTTGCAGCAGCGGATGATCCGCTGGCGGCGGCGCGGCAACTGCTGTTCGAGGCCTCGGGTGCGGATTATCGCTGCTCCGATGGCGTGCCGGCCCGCGATTTTGATCCGAGCTTTCGCGGGCAGTGTGTCGGTTTTCGCGCCGACGGCAGCGCCACCTTTGCCGACCAGAAGCGGGTGAGCGAGGGGGCGGCCGCGGCCGTGCTCGCCCAGGCGGCCAGCGCCACCTCGCAGTATGCGCGGGCCCTGCAAACACCGCTGGCGGCGACCCTGCCCGATCAACTCGCCGCGCTGCAGCGACGGGCGCGCGACCGCGACGTAAGAATCCTGTTCCTGATGCCGCCGCTGCTGCCAGGGCTCGAGGCGCGGCTTGCAGCTTCCGCGCACAGCGGCGCGCAACTGGCAGCGATCAAGACGGCGCTGCTGGACGGGACCCGGCACGAACGCTTGATGATGGTCGATGCCGGCCCGTCAGAACATTACGGCTGCGTCGCGAGCGAGTTCATTGACGCACACCATGCCCTGCCGGCCTGCTACCGTAAGGTTTTTGCCCGCATTGAAGCCCAGGGCCTGCTCCGGAGATGAGTGCCATACCCGATACCGAGATGATCGCGGCCACCCGCCGCTGGTGGTGGCTGTTTGTGATCGCCGCGGCGAGCTTCCTGCCGGCGCTGGGTTTTTATTACGTCGGTGAAGAGGCGATCTTCCCGAAGTCGGCGCTGGAGATGTGGTGGCACGGCGAGCCGATCCGCCGCCTGCTGTTCGGCGGCGATCTTCAGCACAACCCGCTGTTCACCTGGCTGATCATTCCGCTGTCGGCGCTGGCGGGCTGGGAGTGGATGCTGGTGGTGACCCGTGCCATCACGATTGCGGCGACCGTGCTGTCCGGTCTGGTGGTGGCGGGCCTGGCGCAGGCGCTTTATGGCAACCGGATGTTCAGCGCGGTCGCGGCCGTGATTTATCTGACGCTGCTGGACCTGTTCCTGTACCGCGGCTGGCTGGCCTATGTTGATCCGCTGTTCGGCCTGCTGGTGTTTTCTTCGATTGCGGCACTGTGGCTGGCTTGCGAGCGGTGCAGCGCGGCCTGGCTCTGCGCGGCGGTGCTGGCGCTGGCCGGAGCTTTCCTGGCGAAAGCGTTGACGGCCTATGCCTTCTACGGCGGCGCTGCCATCGTGCTGTTGTTGCGTGGTCATTGGCGTTTTCTGCTCGGCCCGGCAAGCTGGGTGCTGCATGGGGCGGCGCTGGTATTTCCGCTGCTGTGGTTCCGCAGCGTGATGGCCAGCTCCGGCCAGGGCACACGCATGTTCAGCGAGATTGTCGCCAAGCTGATGCCGCAGAGCTTTGCCGACTATGCCCTGAAGCTGCTGGCCTATCCGCTGGAGGCCCTCATTTGTCTGGCGCCCGCCGGGGTGATTGCGTTGTGGCTGCTGTTGCGGCGTCGTGTGGACATTGGCGGTGATCGCCACCTGTTGACGGCTGCGCTGATCCTGCTCGCCGGATTCCTGCCGTACTGGCTGGCGCCGCAAAGCCATGTGCGCTACCTGGTGCCGTTGTATCCGCTGGCCGGTCTGGTGATTGCCCGGCTGCTGTGGCTGGCGGGCGAGGGTGCGCTGGGTGCGACGCGCAAATGGCTGATCGGACTGATCGTGATCAAGCTCGTGGTGGTGCTGGTTGCGTTTCCGGTCTACCAGCAGCGTTATCGTGGCGCCAACTATGCCGAAGCGGCGAAGGCGATCATCGCGCGCACGGCGGGTTTTCCGCTGTACACGCTGAATGTCAGCGCCAGCGGGCTGTCGGTGACGGCGTATATCGATGTTGCGCGGCTGCCGCTGCAACCGCTGGTGTTCCCTCCGGCCGAATGGAACGAAGGTTTCGTTCTGGCCTATGAGCCGGACGACAAGACCGGCCGTGTTGCGGAGCAGTATCGCCTCGGCGGCAATACGCTGTACCTGCTGTGCCGGGGCGCAGCCTGCGCGGCTCAGCCCGCAGCAGGCTTGCGCAAATAGGCGAGCATGTCGTGGCCGCGGCCGACCAGTTGCGCCGGCAGGTTGAGCAGTTCGGCGGCGAGCTTGCCCGCAACATAAAGCGGGCGCGGCGTGTTTTCCTTGTCGTGGAATTTCACCCGCGCGGTATCCAGGCGGGCGACCGAGAAGCCGGCGTTGGCGGCGATTTTCGCCATCGAGCCCGGGTTGTAGAAGCTGATGTGGCCGCCATCCTTCTGCATGTCGAAATAATCCCAGCCTGAACCCATCACGGCGGCCGTCCAGCTCGCGGCGTTGGCGGTGCTGATCAGCAGGATGCCACCGGGTTTCAGCACACGACGGCATTCAGTGAGCAGCGGCAGCGGATCACGCAGGTGTTCGATGACTTCGAACAGCGTCAGTGCGTCGAAGCTGCCATCGGGGTAATTCTGTTCTTCGAGCAGGCCGGTCTTTACCGGCACACCGGCGGCGCGTGCCGCCTCGGCAATACGCGGCGCAGGCTCGACGCCTTCGGCACGATAACCGGCGGCGATGGCGGCGGCGACGAACTGGCCGCGCGAGCAGCCGACATCGAGCACGCGGGTATCCGCGGCAGTTTTGCCCAACAGGGCCGCGATGCGCGACAGGCGTTGCCGTGCCACGGCCTGCCGCCGTTCGAGTTCATGGCCCTGCGGCGCATTGAAATCCGCGGCGTTGAACTGCGCCATGGTTTCGTTGTAACGCGCGGCGCTGGCGCGGCTCAGCAACTGGCCGCAGCCGCTGCAGCGGCGCAGCGCGCCTTCGGCAACAACGATGCCGGTATCCGTGATTGGCGCCGTGCAGCCGACCGGACAGGCCGTGACATAGGGGCCGGCACCGGGGTTTTCAGAGGGATTTTGCATAAGCCATTGTTTTTATTGATAAAATTATTTTTTCGGCGGGGAGCTGTTGTAAACAGTCACTGGTGCTGTCGATGTGGCGGTCACAACCTTCCAGGCCGCAGGGTACACAGGCGGCGCGGCCCTGCAGCAACTGCACATTGCCGACGCGTTGGTCGCCCAGCCGTTGCCAGGGATTGTGCGTGGGTGCATGTCCTTTTGGCCACGGCGCCCATTTCACCGGATCCGTGGGGCCGAACAGCACGATGGTCGGCACCCCGGTGGCGGCAGCGATATGGGTCACAGCGGTGTCAGGGCCGACGAAAAACTGTGAACGTGCGATCAGCGCCGATGTGCCGCCCAGCGTGAGATGTCCCGCAGCATTGATGATGCCGTCGGGCAACTGTGCTGCAATCGCATCGACATGGGCTTTTTCGGCGGTGTCGGGGCTGCCGGTGAGTGCGACGCGAAAACCGTTGTCGATCAACCAGCGCGCGACTGAAATCCAGCCATCTTCGCGCCACTGTTTGTAGCGAAACTTGGGCCAGGGATGGAGTACGGCGAGTGCGCTGCAGGGGCCTGTGATCAGCGCATCAACAGCCGCGCGGTCGCTGTCGCTCCACGACACGACCACATCAGATTGCGCCGTGATGCCCAGCGCGCCGGCCAGTGCCAGATGGTTGCGCAGCGTGTGTGTGTGATCGGGGTCGAAGGCCGCCCAGTGATGAAGAAGGCGCCGTTTCCAGCGCTGGTTGGGCCAGTCGACCAGCAGGCCCATTCGTTTTTTGCCGAACAGCCAGGCATACAGCGTCGGCCGGTCGCTGGGCACCAGAGACAGCGCGAGATCGTATTTGCGGAACAGTCGGGTGATCAGCGCGAGGTGTTCGCCGGTGCCGGGCCGCCCGGGCACGACGTGAACCGCATCAAGATCGGGATTGCCGGCGAGCACACCCTGGGTGCCGGCAAACACCAGGGCCTCGATACGTGTTTCGGGCCAGGCGCTTTTCAGTGAGCGGATCAATGGCGTGGCGAGCAGCACGTCGCCGATGCGGCGGGTGACAATGACCAGTATGCTGCGCGGTGCAGTCACTGCGCTGATGAGTACTGTTCAAGTCCGCGCTCGGCCACCGTCCGTGACGAGGCGAGAAGATCATCGAGACGGCGCTGGTTTTCAGGCAGGCGGCTGCGGTCGTTTTCACGGTGCCAGAGGTGGAACAGCGGCGTCGCGAAGCGCGCGCTCTTGTGCAGCACGCCGGCATTGATCAGGCGGATCACCAGATCGGAGTCCTCGAGACCCCAGCCCGAATACGCCTCGTCAAAACCATTGACCCTGACCAGATCATCACGCCAGGCGGCGAGGTTGCAGGACTTGATGCCCTGCCATTGTCGCGGATGGCTGCGACGGAAGTCGCCATCCGGCAGGCGCAGCAGCGGCAGCAGGCGGTTGATGTCGCGTTTGATCCAGGCGACGAACCAGCGTCCGGCGCCCCAGGTATGCAGTGGCAGGCGTTCGGCCAGCGCGCGCCGGGTGAACGTCTCCGACAACAGCACCCGGTTGCCACCGAGAAAGCGGCCGCGTTCGGCGAGTGCGAGATGGCGGCGCACAAAATCCGGCGGCGGCACGCAGTCGCCGTCGATGAAGATGATGTATTCCGCTGCGGTGGCCGCCAGCGCGCGGTTGCGCGCGGCGCCGGGGCGGAAGCCCAGATCCTCCTGCCAGATGTGATGCAGCGCGACCGGTGCGCGTTGTGCGTAATCTTCGATCAGCCGGCGAGTGTCATCCGTGGAGCCGTCATCGGCGACCAGCACTTCGAAGCTGTCGTGGGCATTGATGTCCTGCGCCAGCAGGCCGTCGAGCACCGCGGCGAGCGCATCGGGGCGGTTGTAGGTGGTGGTAATGACAGCAGCGGTGGTCACTTGCTTTTATCGGACTGTTCACCGAGCAGCATCAGCTTCAGGTAGCGGTAATACGAGCCTTCGCCATTGGCCACGGCGAGCATGAAGCCTTCGCGGCCGTCGAGGAAACCGAGGCGCAGGAAGTAGGTGCGGAAAAACGCCCAGCCGCCGTGCAGCAGCGCGGTCCAGATCGAGGCGCGACGGCCGTTCCTGTGGAACATGCGCGATGAGGACGAGGAATACAGGTTCATCTTGCCGATCATCTGGTCGAGATCGGTGATCGCCTCGTGCATGATCGGCTGGCGCAGCTTGCCGGTGCTGCCCTGGATGATCAGCCGGTCATGGGTGTGATCCTCGGAAAAACGCGAGGCATCGCGGCGGAACAGCCGCACCACGTGATCCGGCCACCAGCCGGAGTGCTTCATGAAGCGGCCGCAGAAGCTGGAGCGGCGGGGAATCGCATAGGCGGCGTGTTTGCCCGGGGCGGCCAGGGTTTTTTGCACCTCGTCACGCAGATCCGCGGGCATCCATTCATCGGAATCGAGGGACACGATCCATACGCCCTGCGCATGATCCAGCGCACGGTTTTTCTGCGGGCCGTGCCCGGGAAAATCCGGCGTGCGGTAAAAACGCGCGCCGAGCTCCGCGCAGATCACCTCGGTGGCATCGGTGCTGCCGGAATCAACGACGATGATCTCGTCGGCCCAGGCCACCGATTCTAGACAGCGGCGGATCGTCGGCTCGGCGTTCTTGGTGATGATGATGGCGGAGACGTTCATGCAACAGCAGGCCGCTCATCCACGCGAAGAACAGGCCCTCGGCGTGGTCAAGCAGGAAGGAATTGAACAGGCAGCCGATGGCCATGGCGATGACAAGGCCGCGGGCGAGGCCGGTTTCCATGGGTGTCGGCAGGCGCGCGGAATAAAACCATTGCGCCGCGAACAGCACCAGCAGCGCCGCCAGGCCGATGAGCCCGGTCTGCGCTGCGATCATCAGGTATTCGTTGTGCGGATTGGCCGTCGGCAGCATGTCGGTGCCGGCGACCCTGGCGGCATAGGCGGCCGCGAAGCCGCCGGTGCCCACGCCCAGCAGCGGACGTTCGGCGATGATCCCGGCGGTGTTGCCGAAAAACTCCAGGCGCAAACCCGAGGATGAGTGGCGCTGGCCGACACCGGGTTGCCACTGCGCGATTTCCTGTTTGAAGACCTCGGCGCGGGTCGCAATCGGGCCGGGAACGGTCAGCAGAGTGGCGGCGATAAGCGGGGCCGAAATCCACGCCGCCAGACGCATGCGTCCCGGCAGTCGCGAGGCGGCCAGCCAAAAAGCCAGTGCAGCCAATACCAATTGCCCGGTGGCGCCTTCCACCATGAACAGTACGTTACAGATTGCCAGTACGGCGAGGAGTCCCCAGATCTGCCGGATGCGCCGCCCGGCTGGATCAGTCATTGCAAACCATGCAAAGACCAGGGCGCCAAAAGCCATCAGAAAGTTATGGGTAATGCGGAATTTGAAGACCACAGGCGAATCTGTCGTGCCCGAAATGACGCCGCCGAAAGGCAAAACCCCGATCTTGACCAGCAACGACAACACCAGGATCAGCAGCGACATGCCAGCAAACGCCATCAGGCCCAGACGGCGTGTTGTGGAATCACGGAAGTAGTGGAGGAACAGCGGAATGAATGCGAGATCGAGATATTTCAGCGCGGTTTTATGGGCGTCAGCAGCCGCCGACCAGGTCAGTCCGGCGAAGATCAATCCTGCCAGCAATAAAGCAAGAAGGCCCACCGGATGGCCGACCATTGCCCGCCATTTCTCGGAGTAGACACCACCAGCGAGCCAGCACAGCAGCAGCACCAGCAACAACAGATTGTCGAGCGCCACGGAACAGGGGATGGTTACGCCCAATGCGATGGCGGCCGCACGGCCACCCTGCTCGAAATTAACCGCGGCACGTATGGCGTTCATTCCTGGCGTGCCCGGTATTCCGGAATCCATGCGGACAACACACGTTTGACGTCTCCGGCATCGGGCTGGTCTGCTTCCCGGATCCATTGATCAAAAAGGCTGAGCAGCTCCCCATCCGCCCCCCGGGCTTTCGCCACACGCAATTTGGGGTGGGGTGTGGCCAGCGAATTTTCATTGGCGGCGAGCACCTCCTCGTACAGTTTTTCTCCGGGGCGCAGTCCGGTGTAGACGATGCGGATGTCGTCCTCGCTGAAACCGGAAAGCCGGATCAGGTCGCGCGCAAGTTCCGCGATCTTCACCGGTTCGCCCATGTCGAGTACAAAAATCTCGCCGCCCCGGCCCATCAGACCGGCCTGCATAACCAGCTGCACCGCCTCGGGGATCGACATGAAGTAGCGGGTGATCTCGGGATGGGTGACCGTGACCGGACCGCCGGCCGCGATCTGGCTGCGGAACAGCGGAATCACGCTGCCGGTGGAACCGAGCACATTGCCAAAACGCACCGTGATGAAACGTGTTCCGCTTTCAGGTTGCAGGGCCTGGCACAGCAGTTCGGCGAGGCGCTTGGTGGCGCCCATCACGTTGGTGGGATTGACGGCCTTGTCGGTCGAAACCAGCACGAATTTTTCGACACCGGCTGTAATCGCCGCCTCGGCAACGGTGCGGGTGCCGAGCACATTGTTGAGCACCGCCTGCCAAGCGTTTTCGTCTTCCATCAGCGGCACATGCTTGTAGGCGGCAGCATGGAAAATCACCGAGGGCCGCTCGGTGTCGAGCAGCCTGCGCACCCTCGCGCCATCCTTGACGTCGCCGATGACGCAGCGGATCGGCAGGTCGGGGAAGACCTGGCGAAATTCCTGCTCGATCGTGTACAGGGCGAATTCGCCCGTCTCGACCAGCACGATGCGCTGTGGCCAGTAGCGGGCGACCTGCCGGCACAGTTCGGCGCCGATCGAACCGCCAGCGCCGGTCACCATCACCACCCGGCCACCCAGCCAGCCGCGAAGACCCGAGGTGTCCAGTTGAACCGGGTCGCGTCCGAGCAAATCGTCAAGTTCGACTTCGCGGATCTGGGATACCGTGACACGGCCACTGGCAAGATCGTCAAAGGAGGGCACCGTCAGGGCCTGAAGGCCTGCGGTCCGGGCCGCCTCCAGCGCTCGCCTCCGTGCCCGGTGGTCGGCCTCGGGCATTGCGATGATCGCGCGTCGCGCCTGCAGTGTTGGCTGAAGAACGGGCAGTTCCGAGATGGCGCCTTTGACGGTGATGCCGTGAAGCTGGCGACCATGGTGGCCCGGGTTGTCGTCGAAAATGCCGATCACCTGCCACTGCGGACTGCGCGCAAGGTCTTTCACCAGGCTGGCGGCGGTCTCTGCCGAACCCAGCACTACCACCGGCTCGCGGCCGGTGTTGGCGGGAAGAGCCAGGCGGCGTTCCTTCCAGCCGCGATAGACAAGCCGGCTGCCGCCCATCAGCATGATCAGCAGCACCGGGCTCATCACCAGCACCGATCGCGGCACCGGTAACTGCAGCATGAACAGCATCGCCGGCACTGCCAGCGCTCCGCCGCCCACGGTCAGTACAATGCGCTGCAAGTCGGGCAGGCTGGCATAGCGCCAGATGCCACGGTACAGGCCTGCCCCGTAGAAAATGGCTCCGTACAATGGAACCACCCAGGGCAGCGACAGCCAGGCCTGTTCATCATGAGGTTCAGGCAGTTCAAGGTTGAAACGCAACCAGAACGCAATCAGCCAAGCCGCTGCAACAGCCAGCAGGTCGTGAAACACCGCAAGGAGTGTGCGCAGACCGTTAGGCATGTTGTTTTTTACGAGAATGCCAGACACGGCCGATAAAAACGAGCAGCGCCACGTAAGCGCTTGTCGCGACAGCCAGCAGGAAGTGTTGTCCGGATACGCCAAGAGAAAGCCCCCATAACGCTGCGAGGGCACAGATGATCATCAGGGCAAACTCCGCGAGAGCCGTGTTACGGTGACCGAGCCCGAGCCGGACCAGCCTTTGATAATAGTGGTCGCGATGGGCCTCCCAGAAGCGGGAGCCAGAGACCAGGCGACGCAGTAACGTCATGCTGGCATCGACGATGAACGGTGAAAAAACCAGCAGCGGGAACCACCATGGCCATTCACCCTGAAGCCAGCCGGTCAATCCGAATATCCCAGCCATGAAACCGAGGGGCACCGAACCGGCGTCCCCCAGAAAAATCCGCGCCGGATGAAAATTGTGCAGCAGAAACCCGATGGCGGCTGCGGCAATGGCCAGTTGCATCAGGGCAAACGGCGTATTGCCAGCCTGCCACGCAGCAACGGCGTAGGCCAGAAAGCCGAATACAGCCATGCCTCCGGCCAGACCGTCGGAGCCATCCATGAAGTTGTACAGATTGCACATCCAGCCGATGCACAGGACGCAGAATGCCAGCAGCAAAAAATGCGAGCTGGCACCGGGCAGAGCGAAAGCCGCGAGAGTGGCGGCCAGCAGGTGCGCGACAAGGCGAACTGCCGCGGTCAGCCCGCGAAAATCGTCAACAAGGGAGACAGCAACCACAATGAACAGACCGGCCAGGACCGGCCATGTCAGTTGCGCCTGCGCAAAACCCCAACCGGCAGCAATACCCAGCAACAGGCCGATTCCGCCGGTGCGGGGCACGGGTCTGTCGTGCAGTGATCGGGCGTTGGGTTCATCCAGCGCCAGCCGCGCGGCACGGGAATGCGCCAGCCAGCCGACGGCCAGGGCCGCGGTGACGAAGGCGATAAGGGGAACAAGGAGGACTGGCCACACGGCGCGGAAGAATTCAATTTTGGCGATGATGATACCACTGCGCAGTAATGGTAAGTCCTTGATCTGCCAAGTATCGCGGGGTCCAGCCGAGGTCGTTGCGCAACCGGCTGGCATCAACCTGCAGCGAACCGGTGAGGCGTTGTGCTTCAGCCCGGCGGCCGAGCAGGGCCGCGCCGAGATTGAGCAGAGGCACTGGACAGGGCCACAAATTCGCCCGCCGATCCATGGCGGCCGCCATGCGCCGGATCAATTCCGGCGTCGACCAGTCATCACCATCGCAGACCAGATAGGTTTTCCCGGCTGCGGCCGGTGCGTCGATGCAGCGGATGATGGCATCAGCCAGATTACCCACGTACACCATGCTGCGCCGGTTGTGCACCGAAGCCAGCGGCAGCGGCACGCCGCGCTCCACCAGTCGCAGCAGCCGCAGGAAGTTGCCTTTTACGCCGGGGCCGTAGACCAGAGGCGGGCGCAACACGGTGGTTTCCAGCCTGGAGCCCGGTGCAAGTGTGCGCAGGGCGTCTTCGGCCTCCCGTTTGGTCTGGCCGTAGTAGTCCTGTGGCGCCGGGGTGTCCCCCTCGGTGAAAGGCTGTTCCCTGGTGGATTCGCCGTTGACCTTGATCGAGCTGAGGAAGATCAGCCGCCTTACACCGGCTGCTGCGGCTTGTCTTGCCAGAGCCGAGGTGCCATGGAGGTTGATCGAACGGTAAGCCTCCAGTGGGTTCGTGCTGTCGTCATGCAGCACGTGGGTACGGGCGGCGAGATGGACAACGCAGTCGATGCCGGCCAGCGCCTGTAGCCAGTCAGTTTGTCCGTCGATATCCCCGACGACAATCTGGTGGTCACCCAATTCAATCTGTGGCCTGCGGGTTGCGGCGACCCATTCCCGCCCAGTGGCTTCCAGTGCTGAGGTCAGCGCCCGGCCGACAAAGCCGCCGGCGCCGGTGATCAGGATACGGCTTCCGTTCCTGGCTATTTTGACCACACCGTGCGGTTGACGTAGTCGGTGTAGCTCATGATGATGCGCAAAACCTTGGCGGAAACATTGCCGGACTGATAGTCGGCTACCGTCGCGAAAGGACGCGAATTGCGGCTGTAAGCCGACATTGTCGCCTTGACCGCTGCCAGCACGCGTTGCGGCTCCAGTCCGGACATGATCAGGGTTCCCTCGTCCATGCCTTCCGGACGTTCATGGGCCTGACGGATCATCACCGCGGGAAACCCGAGGATCGACGATTCTTCGGTAAGGGTTCCGCTGTCAGACAGTACGCAGGCCGCGTCGCGTTGCAACCGCACGTAATCGAAAAAGCCCAGCGGCTTCAGGAATTCAACACCCTGTGGCAGCCTGCGCCTGCGCAGCGCGGACAGGCGTTTGCGGGTGCGCGGGTGCGTCGACATGATGATGCGCTTGCGATGACGCCGGGCCAGCGCGTCGAGGCTGGCCAGCAGTTGCTCGAGGTTGTGCGGGCTGTCGACATTTTCCTCGCGGTGGGCGCTCACCAAGAAAAAGCTCCGGGGCTCGAGCTTGAGGCGCTTGAGCACGCGCGAGCCTTCTATGTCGGCGGCGTGGTGTTCGAGCACCTCGCGCATCGGCGAGCCGGTCTTGATCACCGTTTCCGGACGCAGGCCCTCGGCCAGCAGGTAGCGCCGCGCGTGCTCGGTGTACGGCAGGTTGATGTCGCTGATGTGGTCGACGATGCGGCGGTTGATTTCCTCAGGCACCCGGTCATCGAAGCAGCGGTTGCCAGCCTCCATGTGAAAAACCGGCACCTTGCGGCGTTTTGCGGCAATGGCGGCGAGGCAGGAGTTGGTATCGCCGAGCAGCAGCAATGCGTCGGGCGCCTCGCGCTCGAGGATCACGTCGGCGCATGCGATCACCGCGGCAATCGTGCTTGCGGCGGTCTTGCCGGCGGCATCGAGGAAATGGTCAGGCTTGCGTATCTGCAGTTCGTCGAAAAAAACCTGATTGAGCTCGTAGTCGTAGTTCTGTCCAGTGTGCACCAGCACATGCCTGGTGTGACGGTCGAGTTCGGCGATCACGCGCGAGAGCTTGATGATCTCGGGCCGGGTGCCCACGATGGTCATTACTTTGAGGCTCATGTCTTGGTCCCGGCCTCTGTCCTAGCGCAGCAGTTCGCCGTCGTCGGCACCGGCATCGCCGGGCATCAGCCGGTGCTGCTTCAGGAGTTTTATTGTGCCGGCCAGCGACAGCACGTTGTCGGCGGAGCTGAACTCGCGCTTCAGCGCATTCGGTTCCGCCTTCAGCTTCGCGGTGAGTTCGGGCAGCATCGGGCGGATCGCGTACCAGGCACCGCGTTTGACGCAGTGGTGCACCTCTTCCTCGGACACCATGATCTCGTGGAGTTTTTCGCCGGGGCGAATGCCGGTGGTTTTGGTTGCAATCTTGCGGTTGCCGATCAGTGCCCTGGCGATGTTGATGACGGTCGCCGAAGGCGCGTTGGGCACGTAAATTTCGCCGCGTCTGGCATTCTTGAGTGCCGCGAACACGGTATCCACCGCCTGGTTCAGGCTCAGCAGGAAACGCGTCATGTGCGGCGCGGTGATGGTGACCGGGCCGCCGTTGCGGATCTGGTCGTGAGGCGAGCACGTTGCCGTAGCGTACGCCGACGAAGCGGGTATCGGGATTGAGCACGTTGGCGGCGACGAAGATGCGTTCCTGTACGGCCTTGGTCATGCCCATGACGTTGACCGGCTTGGCTGCCTTGTCGGTGCTGATGGCAACCACGGCTTCAACGGGGTAGCGGTGGGTCTGGATCGCGCGCACGATGTTCATTGCCCCGATGCAATTGGTCATCACCGCTTCCTCGGGGAAATATTCGCATGAGGGCACCTGCTTCAATGCTGCGGCGTTGACCACCACATCGGCATCGCGCACCGCGGCGCTGACGGCGGTGAAGTCACGCACATCGCCGATGCGGAACTCCAGCACATTCATGAAGTTACGGAAAATCACTTCATCGGTGCTGACTGTCTTGTGCAGGTAGGCCATGCGCATGTCGTGCTGTTTGGCCTCGTCCCTTGAGTAGACGATGACTTTGCGCGGCAAGCCCAGTTCGCCCGAAAGCACGCGGCGCACGAAGGTCTTGCCCATGGAGCCGGTGCCACCGGTAACCAGAACTTTTTTATTCTTTAAAATCATATAGTTGCATTATCTCCGGCAGCAGCTAATTCGTCAATCATCTCCGGCCATGAGGGTGGCATGTAGGCAAAATCCGCGCGAAAGCGTGCGGAGTCGAGACTGCGGTCGCAAACAAAGCCGTCATCGGGATTGATCGTGATGTCCAGGGCCATGCGCTCGCGGATCGCGCACAGCAAATCGTACTTGTTGATTGCCGTTGCCGATACCTGGTATAGGCCGTGGGCAGGTCCCGGGCCGGAGAGTACGCGCTCGATGACGCGCGCCATCTCATGCGTGGTGAATCCGGAAAAAACGGCGCGACGGAAGCCGCTGATGCTGCGTCCCTGCTGGGCAAGGAACCATTCGAACAATCCGGTCTTGCGGTACAACTCGCGCCCGATGATCGAGGTGCGCAGCGTGATGCAGGGAGGTTGCGACACCTCGCCCAGCAGCTTGGAGCGCCCATACAGGTCCCCGGCGTCAGGGGTGTCGCTTTCAAGATAGTGGCCGCGTCCACCGGAGAAAACACAGTCCGTGCTCATATGCACGAAGCGCGCACCGGCATCGGCGCAAAGCTGCGCCATGCGGTGAGGAAACAACGAGTTGATTTCGATGGAGGGCAGGGCGTCCTTTGCTTCAGCGCGCTGCTTGACGATGCCCGTGGCGTTGATGACTGCGTCCGGACGGAAGCCGGCGAACACCCGCCGCACCGCTTCGAAATCCCGCACGTCGATGCCGTCACTGCTGTTGCCGGCATGGAACAGGCCGGAACCGGCGTAGTCGGCCAGAGCGCGGCGCAGCGTGACCCGCACCTCGTGGCGGCTGCCAAAATGCAGCAGCAACCGGTGGCCCAGCATTCCGTCACCGCCGAGAATCAGTATGCGCATGGTGTTCGTCAACGAGTTCCTGCATCCACTCTTCAAGTTGCCTGATCAGGTGGTCGCGGCGGAAATGGCGGCGAAAGTAGGCATTTCCGCCGCGGCCCATGGCTGTGCG
The DNA here is from genome assembly GCA_001464815.1 of Betaproteobacteria bacterium Ga0077527. GTDB lineage: Bacteria > Pseudomonadota > Gammaproteobacteria > Burkholderiales > SG8-41. The sequence goes on from LNDW01000024.1 coordinate 252,511, forward strand.
CTGCTCCGCTGACAATCCCGCCATCCGCTCTACTGCCGCAGCCAGAGCAGCGGCATCTTCCGCCGGCACTACAATTCCGGCGCCAGACTCAACGAGGATGCGCGCGCCTTCCCCGTTCAGCGCGCCGAGGATTGGGCGTCCCGCAGCAAGATAGGACTGTATTTTACTGGGTATGGTCAACGCGAACACCGGATCAGCCCGCAGGGTGACCAGCAAGGCATCGCTGCCGGCGAAAAATGCCGGCATGTCCGATGTGGGGTGTCGTCCAAGCAGTTTCACTGTTGTGTCGAGCCGGCGTTTGGTGATTTCCGATGCGATTCTGTTGCGCTCCTGGCCATCACCTGCGATCAGCCAGAGGATGTCATCGCGTGTGCGCAGAAGTTCAGCGGCATCAAGAAGGGTGTCAAGCGATTGCGCGCTGCCAAGATTGCCGGCGAACATCAGCTTGAAGCCGTGCAGTCCCAGCAAGGCCGCAGGTGCTGCTTCAGGTGCTGGCTGCTCGTAAAGTTCCTCGGCCCAGTTCGGCAGATAGCGGATGCGCTCACCCGCAACGCCGCTGCGTTCGAGGCTGGGCGCGAAGGCTCTTGACTGCACCAGCACCCGGTCGCAGCGCCGGTGTATCCAGTGCGCAAGCCGTCCCGCGAAACGCGCTCCTGCGCCTTGAAGACCCATGGCGGCAAGGGTGTCTGGCCAAAGGTCCTGGATCCACAGCACCACAGGCAATCGGCGCAGCCCGCCGATCACCAACGCCGGCAAACCGACGGTGATGGGGGAGGGCTGGAACACGAACACGATGTCGTGGTCGCCACCGCAGCGAAGCGGTCCGAGGAGAGTTGCAAAGAACGCAAAGGAAAAATAATTCAACGCCAACCGCCAGTTGCGTTCCTGCCCGCGGCTAAGCATCGGCACCCTTACGACGCGAACGCCCTCGAAGTGTTCCTCCGCCGGCCCCAGCCCGTTGTAACCCTTGTAAAAATGCCCCTCCGGATAGTTGGGCATGCCGGTTAGTACCGTTACTTCATGGCCTCGTTCGCGCAGGCAAACCACGAGGTCATTGATACGGAAGGGTTCCGGATGGAAATACTGGGTGACGATCAGGACTCTCAATGCCGACCCGCCTCTGATCCGCGCAGGTCATTGCCGGCTTGCCGGCCCGGAAACAGCCAGGTCAGCAGGAGGCCCCAAAGAAAAAAAGTCAGAATTCCGGGATAAGGCTGGCGCATGCCCACCTTGAACGAATTGTCGACGATGATGATGAAAAGCACGGCTACAGCAAGCCCGGCATGGGGTGCCGAGCTTCGGAGCCGCGGCCACTGCCGGACGATGCCGGCCACGGTCAACCCAATCAATGCCAGCAATGGAAGCAGCGCCACAATGCCGAAGTTGTAGGCAAAGTCGAGATAATAATTGTGCGCGCTGGGAAAGCGTGTCCGGTCGGGGGGCGCGACATGACCCAGCGCCGCTGTCTTGGTGCTTGACAGAATTTCGCCGGAGTAGAACTTCCAGTAGGCGATGCGCTGGGCAAGGTTCTTGGGGGCGAACAGCGTGGCATCGGCATGCAGCCTGACCATGTCGTACTTGCCGCCAAGTTTGCCGGCTGCGACGGAAAAATAAGTGATTGCGCATGTGGCAACAATCAGCGTCAGCAGCCATGCCCAGCGGGTGTTGCCGCCCTTGTCCGAAAAAAACATGGCGAGTCCCAGCACCCCGGCGATCAGGCAGGCCGTTGCCAGCGCGGAAACCGATGCTCCGGCATAAAGACCCATCACAGGACCAAGTAAAAACAGGATCCGGCGTGCCGGGGTATTCCACAGCGTGTACAGGGCCAGCAGGTATGCTGCGACAAAAATCATCGGCACATATTGCAGGTGCTGATATATGCTGAAAAGATAAAGATACGGGCTGAGCAGCAGATGTTCCTGTGCCCACGTGGCCAGCAACTGCAGGGGGGCCAGGATCACGAGTATCCACAGGAAGCCGCGCGCGATGATCGCGAGACCACCCTGCCGCTGCGGCAGCGCCTGTCCCAGCACCAGTGCAAACATCGGCAGCACGAACTGGATGAGCAATATGAGCTTGGACTGCGCCTGCCCGGATTGCACGTGAGCGAGCAGCACGCTGGAGGTCAGCATCAGCGTGAACGTGGCGAAAATCACCGTCAGCGAAAGCCGTGCCCGGGTATAACGTCCGAGCAGGATGATGCCGCCATAACAGGCGAGCACGGATACCGGCACCGGAAGCCTTGACAACTGCCCCCCCGTGTCAAAGATGTATGCGGTATCGCGGAACACACTGCCATCCAGCTGCAGGAACAATGGAAACAGCAGCAATGCCGAGATCGTGGCTGTCAGGCCTGGCATCGAGGATTGCAGGCTACCCTCCCAGGCCAACAGGCTTTTTTCAGCGCTGACATAGAACAGCAGCGACAATATCGCGCTGAGCAGGTAAAGAAAGGCCAGCGACCCGGGCCCCAGCAGGTAGAAAACATAGGGCACTGCCGCGACGATCAGGATATTGGCCAGGACGTCAGGCCCGAACACATCCTGGTCGGCATGGTTCTGCAGCATCTGCAGCCGCGACCGCTGCGCCAGGATCATCATTGCACCACCGACAAGTGAGGCCCCGGCCGCCTGCCAGAACAGTGGGGATTTCCCCGCGAAACTGCTGTCTGTCATTGATGCTGCCAGAACATACACGACGATTCCGGTCAAGGCTGCTGCGGCAAGTAGGACTGCAAGCCAGGCCGGGAAATGCGATGAGCCTCCTCCTCTGGAGGCCTGCAACGCCAAGGTCGGGCCGATGGCCTGGGCGAATACCGATCCCAGAAGTCCCCCGATTGCGAAAGCGGTGAACAGGTCTCCGGCGATTGCCTTGCCGACCAGCAGCAGGATGAGCAGGCGGAATACATACACCGAGATGCCGATCACCGCGGTTGATCCGAAATGGGGCAGCAGCCGCTGCCAGTCCCGGACCGGTTGCACGGCGGCCCGCAAACGCACATAGCCGAGGCTTAACCAGACCGGCGATGTTGCCCACGCAAAAACCACGGGCAGCGGAAACGGCAGGTCGGCCAGCAGCCATGCCGCCGTGATTACAAACAACCCGCACTGCAGAAACAGGAAACGCAGCGCCAGAGCGCCGCCGTTTTGCGTCAGTTCCGTCTCGCTGAGATGCACTTCGGCGATCCATTCGGTGCAACGGCGCAACACCAGTGCCGCGGCAAGCGCGAATTCGACGCTGCCCAGACGCAGGCTCAACCACAGGGACAGCAGGCCGAGTGGAAGCATCAACAGAAGCCTGCTGCCAAGCAGCGTGGCGGCCGTGATTGACGAGGCCTGGTTCAGGATGATGCTGCGCGCATTGGCCGAGAACGAATACAGCACCGCCGTCGTAGCACCATGCACGATGCCGAAGTCCGCAGCGCTGGACGAATTGCCGAAAATGCCGAGAAGAATCATCACGGCCGTGATCGAAAAGGTATTGGCCATCAAGGCCGCGGGGTAGGCGTAGTTCATGCTGCCGCGCTGTATCGGGCCCGGGATGGCCGGCCCTGCCGGCGGTATTGGCGCGGAAGTGCCGGGGGATGCGGGCTTCACCACGGGTCGGATGACACCCGGTGCAGAAACTCCTGGGGATTGAGCAGGCGCGGCAGGGGTTCCGGCTGCTTCAGCAGGCGTCTGACTGCGCGTGCCAGCGACAGCGCCGATCCGGGATCAAAGGTCTGGTCCGGCTCCACGACGTCACGTACATAGTCCAGTTCCGGCGCAACGATGGCGAGTCCGGCCTGGCGTGCCTCCAAAAGCGGAAGCCCGAAAGACTCCAGCCGCGAGGCAAACACCAGCGCGGAGCAACGCCCGTAAAGGGTCTGAAGGTCGGCGGGCTCAAGCGGGCCGTGGTTGACGACAGCCAAACCCGATTCGCCTGCTTGAAGGACGGCTTTTGCCACGGCAGTACCGGGCTCCACGGTCAGGTGCAGTTCGGCACGGATACCCCAATCGGCAAGCAGGCGCCATGCTGACAGCAGCAGCTCATGGTTCTTGTGGGGTTCTGCTGATGCCGGGTAGACAAAACGTGGCACACCTGTCTCATCCCGTACCGGAACGGGTGATGCCCCATCACCGAAGAACGGCAGCACCAGCGATTCGATGCCGAGGTGGCGCTTCACCGCATCCCGCATCGAACGGGTCTGCACCACCAGCCTGGGTTGCCTGCGCAGACACATTTTCAGCCACAGACGCTCTGTCGCAATGCGCAGGCGAGTCTTCAGCGGGAAGCCGGCCAGGGGAACCGCCTCGACGAGATAGCGGTTTTGCAGGAACACCGCCACCTTTGCGCCGCAATCAAACAGCGGGGGCAGGTTGCCCATGCACAGAACGATATCCACGGCACCGGCCTTTGCCCGCAGCAAGCGTTCAGCGGCCAGACGCCCGGTTAACGTTGCCGGAAAACGCACCACCACCACATGTTCGGGGATCTCACCGCCCAGCCGCTGGTCGGCGATCAGCGTGCAGGGTGTTCCCGGCGGGATTCCCCGCAAAACAGCGTGCAGAAGTGTGCGGCCTCCCCCGCGATGAACGTTCGGGGCGTGGATGATCAGGGCCATCACGCGACGGTAGCCAGTACCACCAGGGTTTCACCGCCGAGCAACCTTGCGCCCCAGTCACGGTTGACCATGTAAGCCAGCCGCCGCGGGAAGCGCAGGATTCGCGCTTTCCAACCCAGTTGCGGGGCGTTGAAAGCCGCGCCGGTGTAACGCGAGGCGACAACGTGGTAACCACAATCCTCGAGCAGAGCCAGTGCCAGGCCGCGGGTGAAATAATGGATATGACCCACCTTGCGGCGAACGCGCAGCAGAGGCGTTTCGCGCAACACGCTGGAAGCCGAAAGATCCAGCGGGATGTGGAACACGTAATGTGTGGCACGGCCGCGGATGCTTTCCAGAAAAGCGAATGGATCCTGCAGATGCTCCAGCACGTCGAGGGCGAGCAGCAGGTCGAAGGTCGGGGTCGCGGTTGTGGTGAAATCGCCGACGACAAGCTCGATGCCCCTCGCGCGCGCGGATTCCCAGAATCGTTCAGCGTCCGGAGCGATGTCATAGCCGCAGATGCGCGCCGCCGGATGGCTGCGCTGCAGCTCGGTCAGTACGATGCCGGCGCCGCATCCCACGTCGACAATGCTTCGAGGGCGAAGCCCGTGGTCTTGCAGCAGTTGACGCACTTTTTCCGCCTTCCACGGCGAGTCCTCGCTGTCCCATGAGGGGTTCTGGCGCAGGTAGTCGGCGCCAAGGTAGCGCGCGGCGATCGGGCTGGAGTCAGACATGGCGCAATTCTATGCCTTCGGACCATCAGACTTGCGCAGCCACCAGCTCAACCGGTGGGCGGGACGGCTGAACAGACCGTTTGCGATCGAACGCCAGGTGTCCGGCTGCAGCAAGGTTCCGGGAAAGTGCCTCTGCGCTTCCCGGATGTTTGAAAACGCGGCTGGGTAACGACCGGCCCGGGCGTGCAGTTGCGCGCAATAAAGATGGGCGCGGGCGAGGGATCGCGGCCGCAGTGCTGCGATCGTCAAATCGAGGCCGGGCGCCGCAAAAAAATCCGATATCACCCGCACCGATTCCTCCGCGCGCTCGGTGCCGGCCGTGGCGAAGCTCTGGGACCCCGGGTGAACCCGCCAGGCGGCCAAAACCTCCGGGATGTGGATGAAACGGCCGTGACGGGCCAGACGCAGCCAGAAGTCGAAATCCGGAATCTGGCGCAGCGCCGGATTCCAGCCGCCGGCCGCCTCGAAGGCGTTGCGGCGGAACAGGGCGCCGGGACCGGGAGGGCAATCCAGTGTTGTCAGCATGCGCGGCAGGCTGAACGCCTGCCGCGTGACCCGGCGGGTTCGTTGCCCGGCAGGATCAACGAGGTCAAAGTCGCAGTAGCAGACCACCGCATCGGGCGCCGCAGCCAGTGCCGCCACTGATTTGCGGATCGCATCGGGATACAGAAAATCATCGGCGCTGAGGTAACCGAGCAGCTCACCGCTGGCCATCGCCCAGCCTTTGTTGAGCGTCGCGGCCTGCCCGATGTTGGCCTGGGATTCCCAACGAATGCGGCCTTCATAGCGCGCCAGAACCTGGCGCGTATGGTCGGTCGAGCCGTCGTCAAGCACGATGATTTCGGGTGAAATGCTCTGGGAGAGCAGGCTTTCGATCGCATGCGGAAGATAGTCCGCGTGGTTATATGCGGGAATGACTATCGAAACCGTGCCCGATGTCTTGACGGTATCGTGGGCCTGAATCACGGTTCGGGTGAAGTGTTAATCGTCAGGCTGTCCCACATTCTTTTGAATTCCGCCATCAGCAGTTCAGGTGTTTCGCTCATGAAAATCCAGTTTTGCAAAGGCGTGGCGAAATTCAGCCGATAGCGGTAATCATCCTTGACAATACCGGAGACTTTTTCAAGGTTGATGTCCCATTTGAAAAGACAATACGGCTTGGGGCTGAAATTGACGATAGTCGCCGGGCCGGAAGCCATTCCCATGTGCATGGCTCCCGACTCAAGCAGCGCAAGATCTTGCTCAAGACTGGTGCCATGATCCTTGGCCACCACCACATTGGCCAATGATCTAAAGCGGGGATCAATTTCTGATTTCCCGCATACGATCACAAATTTAGCAGGGTAAAGTCCAATGCAGTTTTGCATGAAACTTATCCATGCATCGTAATCAGAGTTGCGACCCGGATTAGCTTTATTTTTCCGCAGTTGTACTGTAACGGCAATGGCGTCGCCAACATGCTCAAGCATGAATCTTGATGCCCATGATGCAACTGCTTTTCGGGATCGCATTACAGGTAGCGATCCGTTTGCCTTAAAATGCTCGGTGAATACCGTATTGAAACAAAAGTAGAAGAGGTAATCTCTTGATACATATTGGCCGATAGACGGCCATATCAGGTAGCGCGTGTTGTTATCGGCGATATAGCGTTCGAGATGACGATGTCCGTCAAACAGCAGGAGCGAGCCCAGGTGTGGGTTGAGCTGCGCTGCAGGCAGTATTGAGGAGAGATGAAACAGGAAGCTATCGGAGTCTATTGCCGAAAAGGCGGGGTCTGGAACCACAGGGGAATTCGGATCAAAGACCAGCGCAAAATCGATTTTGTCGAGCCGGTGCTTTTCGCGCATGATCAGCGCGGCTTCTTGAAATATCAAGATATCCCCAACACTGAACGGCTGTGAAGCCAGATCGTAAATCAACAATAGCCTTTGCTTCTCGTCAGTCAGCGCATGAATTGCCGTTGAGCTTCCCCAGCTCAGCAACCGGGTTGCCCGCTTGATTCCGCGCCAGATGTTCCTCAGGAGCATGTCTCTTCGTCCAGGCCACCGGTGCCTGACAGGATGGTAAAAAGCCTGCCCATTTTCACAGATTATTCGACGTCGCGCCCGGTAAGGTTATGGTTTCCCAGTCTTTACCAGTTTCGCAAGGGGCTGGCCGGATACTGGGCGGCGCCCGGCTTAATTGGTATAGTTCGAACTTTTCAGGGCAACGTGAAATGCCTGATTCCCGAAGTCCAATTGCACGGGCTCGAGACGATCTTGTCGCTGGGTTCACCAGCATTTACCTTTGGCCGATTCTGGGCTGGCAGGACATCAAACAACGGTATCGCCGTTCAGTCATTGGGCCTTTCTGGCTCACCTTGAGCTATGGCATTCTGATCCTGTGTATGGGTCCTCTCTACGGTAAGTTGCTGCAGCAGGACATGTCGTCCTATCTGCCGTTCCTTGCAGTAGGTTTTGTTGTGTGGATGCTGATTTCTTCGCTGATTACAGAGGCTTGTACCGCGTTTACCAGTGCAGACGGCTATATCACCCAGATGAAGCTGCCATTCACCGTACATGTCCTGCGAGTGGTGTGGCGAAACGTTCTGGTATTTGCCCACAACAGCATCATCGTTGTGATCGTGGTAATCTTGGCCACGCCATCGCTTTCTTGGGCTCTTCTCACTGTTCCCTTGGGAGTGCTGGCGATTGCCGTCAACGGGTTGTGGATCGGTATCGTGTTCGGGATGTTATGCGCGCGATTCCGCGATTTCACCCAAGTGATTGCTACGTTTGTGCAAGTGGCGTTTTTCGTGACGCCTGTGATGTGGCGTCCAGAAATGCTGGGGCGATATCAGTGGGCCGCAGACTGGAACCCCATATATCACTTGATTGAAACCGTTCGTGCACCCATTTTCAGCGGGTCCGTAAACCCTACATCCTGGATGGTTGCAATCGGCATTGCCGTCGCCGGTTTTGCCCTAGCTTTGTGCCTGCTCGCCAAATACCGATCGAGAATTGCATACTGGTTATAAACATGGCAGATATTCTCGCGGAGAATCTCACGATCGAATTCCCGGTTTACGAAACTAGCAAACGGTCTTTCAAAAGAGCGCTGGTAAAAGCAGCCACTGGCGGGATGCTTGCGGTGGACAACTCGCAGCATGTGACGGTTCGAGCTTTGAATGGGCTCAATTTTCACTTTTGCGACGGAGACAGGGTCGGCCTCCTGGGCCACAACGGGTCTGGCAAATCGACGCTGCTCAGGGTTCTTGCCGGCGCCTACGAGCCCATCTCCGGGAAAATCACCGTCCAAGGCAGGGTTGCTTCAATGCTGAATGTCTGGCTCGGAATGATTATTGACGCGACCGGTAGAGACAACATTTATCTGCGCTGCGCTGTCATGGGCATGCGCCCCAGGGAAATTGACCGGGTGGTCGATGACATAATCGAGTTCTCCGAGCTTGGGGACTACATTCACATGCCGCTCAGGACATACTCCAGCGGCATGCAGATGCGATTGGCATTCTCGATCGCGACAAGCGTGGCGGCGGACATCGTGCTCATGGATGAATGGTTGTCAGCAGGCGATGCTGCGTTTACTTCGAAAGCGCAAGCGCGACTCAGTACCCTGTTGGACAGGGCCGGAATTTTTGTTGTGGCTTCACATAGCGAGGATCTCATCCGTGCAACCTGCAATAAGATGATGCGGCTTGATCATGGCAACTTGGTGGAGCTGGTGGACTTGAAAGCCACGATGTGACGGTTTTTTTGCGGCCAGAAGATGGCGTCTTTACTTGGCCATCCGGGCTTGCTAGCTTAGGCTTCTGGCATGCAGCGGGTTCGGTGTTGCGTGGCGAAATGTTGAAAGCATCGTACTGATTGTGAATAATTAAATGAATAACAGAACGCGTGAACCGCAATATCAGGAATGCCTTGATGCCATGACGGAGCGTGGCTTCGAGCGGATGGGTTTGCGGAGCAGTCAAAGTTGGCACGACGATCCCAAGCATCTTCTTTTCAGGTTGTCCCGCTATAAATTTGTAGCCAAGACGCTTTCAGGTGCTGAAAGCGTGCTTGAAATTGGTTGCGGTGACGCGTTTGGGACACGCTTGGTTCAGCAGGAGGTCGGAAAACTTTCCGCCACTGACTTTGACCCGGTTTTTATTGAGGACGTCAAAGCGCGCATGGTTGAACGCTGGCGATTCGACGTTTTTGTGCATGACTTGCTGGAAGGGCCCATAAAGGGTGCCTACGACGGAGTCTATGCTCTGGATGTGCTGGAGCACATTCAGGCGTCCGACGAGATCAAATTTCTGGGCAATGCCTTCGCGCCATTGACTGCGCACGGAGTTGGCATTATTGGCATGCCCAGCATCGAAAGCCAAGTGTATGCCTCACCTACCAGCAAGGCGGGGCATGTCAACTGTAAATCAATGCCCGATTTGAAGTCATTGATGAAGGTTTTTTTTCATAACGTGTTCATGTTCAGCATGAATGACGAGGTGGTGCATACCGGTTATCACAAGATGGCGCACTATCTAATTGCTGTAGGTTGTTCGAGGAAATAATGGGCTGCAGCGCAAAAGTTCTGACAAGAATCCAGATGCTGAGTGAGCGGGGCATGCTGCCGCCCGGTGCGAGCATTATGGAGCTCGGTGCACAGCAGTTATATGCAAAGGGGGCAGAGAAATATCTGCCGGAATTCCAAGAGGCGATCCTTTCCAGGAACCCCTCAATGAAGGATGCTCCCCGCCTCTCGGTCAAAGAAATCAATGTGCTCACCAACGGCGGGTTTACCTCTACCCTGTTCAAGGCCTGTGGGTATAGATATTCCGCCTTGGATATTTTCGACGCTGAAGGCACGATTCTTTTTGACTTGAACAGGCAGGAAGTGCCCGCCGAAATGCGCGGCAGTTACGATCTGGTGACGAACTTCGGCACAACAGAACATATTATCAATCAGTACCTTGGCTTCAAAACCGTTCATGATATGGCCAAGGTTGGCGGCATTATGTATCACGAGTTGCCTTTAGCCGGGTTTCACATGCACGGCTATTTTTCATATAACCCGCTGCTGTTCATCCAACTGGCCGAGGCCAATCGTTATGAAGTTGTAATGCAAGCGTACGGCAAGAACGACCGTGATTTTGTGCCCGCTCCTGAAGCGATGCGCCTGAATGGCTATGTCGATGAAGGTTGGTACGACTTGGGTATTGAATTCATTTTTCGTAAAACGGCCGATACCCCTTTTTGCGTGCCGCTTGAAACCTCTACTAGCCTTGATATCAGTCCAGCTTTTCTTTCGGGATTGTCCAGGCCGGCTGCTGCACCGGACAGTCTCGCTTACGGACTGGTGGGCACTGCTCGTGGAGATCTTGCCAAGTTTTCCGGTTTCGAAATCCAGCGCGAACTGATTAAGCGCTACAAGCGCAAATTGATGCGCCTGATTGGGCTTGGCGCCTGATCTCGAGCGGCAACCAATTCAATTGAAGTCGCCCGCGATAAGGTCCTTATAATGGACTTTATCGCCATCTTCTTTTGTCGCCCAAGCGTGGCTAATGCTGTAAGGCGTAAGGGTACGCAGTAAAATCCCGGCTCTATAAAGAGTGAAGTCGATTTCAACAAGGGGTTGAATTAATGAAGATTTTCGTTACCGGTGCCTGTGGTTACAAAGGCACGGTTCTGGTTCCCAAGCTGCTCGCTGCCGGTCACGAGGTCGTCGCCTTCGACATCATGTGGTTCGGCAACAACCTCAAGCCGCATCCCAGGCTGACCTCGGTCAAGGGTGACGTGCGCAACATCGACGAAATCAGCCTCGATTGCGTGGATGCCATCATCCACCTTTCCTCGATCGCCAACGACCCCTGCGGCGATCTTGATCCCAAGCTCACCTGGGAGGTCAGCGCGCTGGCGACCATGCAGCTCGCCGACAAGGCCGTGCGCTTGGGCATCAAGCGCTTCATCTATGCCTCGTCGGGCAGCGTCTACGGCATCAAGGACGAGGAGCAGGTGACCGAGGACCTCGAGCTCAAGCCGATTTCCGAATACAACAAGACCAAGATGGTCGCCGAGCGCGTGGTGCTCTCCTACAAGGATCAGATGGTCGTGCAGGGCCTGCGGCCGGCGACTGTGTGTGGTTACTCGCCGCGCATGCGCCTTGACGTGTCGGTGAACATGCTGACCATGCAGGCGCTGACCAAGCGCAAGATCACCGTGTTCGGCGGCCAGCAGACGCGCCCCAACATCCATATCGACGACATCACCGACGCCTACATCTTCCTGCTCGACAATCCCCGGCACACCGGCATCTACAACGCCGGCTTCGAGAACATTTCCATTCTCGACATCGCCGAGCGCGTGGCGCAGCAGGTGGAAGCCGAGATCGTTGTCACCGAATCGAACGATCCGCGTTCCTACCGCGTCAATTCCGACAAGCTGCTCGCCACCGGCTTCCGTCCCAAAAAGACCGTCGATGACGCGATCAGCGAGATCATCCGCAAGTTCAAGTCGGGTGAACTCAAGGATGAAGAGCGTCACTACAACCTGAAGTGGATGGAAAAAGAGGTCCTGAAGTGAACGCTGCGATTTCCTCAACTGCCGCCTTCTGCGCCGATTACGCCCAGCGCCTCGGCCGCGTCATGGCCGGCTTCGACTGGTCGCCGGTGGCCGCGCTCGGCGAGGACCTGCTGCGCTGCTGGAAAGGCGGCCACCAGGTTTTTCTGTGCGGCAATGGCGGCAGCGCGGGCAACGCCGTGCACCTCGCCAATGATTTCCTCTACGGCATTTCCAAGACCCGCGGTTCCGGCCTGCGCGTGCACGCGCTGCCCGCCAATACTGCGGTGCTGACCTGCCTCGCCAATGACGAGGGTTACGACAGCATCTATTCGCTGCAACTCGCGGTGCAGGCGCGAGCCGGCGATCTTCTGGTGGTGCTCTCCGGCAGCGGCAACTCACCGAACATCCTGAAGGCCCTGGAGCAGGCGCGCTCGATGGATGTCAAAAGCTACGCCATCCTCGGCTACAGCGGCGGCAAGGCCAAAACCATGGCGGATACCGCCATCCACTTCGCCGTGGATGACATGCAGATCGCCGAAGACATGCAGATGGTGGTGGGCCACATGATGATGCAGTGGCTGTACCAGAACCGTCCGCTGCAGGACTGAGCCATGGCCGCCAACAAATGCGTGGTCATCGGCAGCAACTCCTTTTCCGGCGCCAGTTTCATCGATTACCTGCTGCGCCAGGGCATTGAAACCATCGGCACCAGCCGCTCGCCCGAGGCGCATCGCGCCTTCCTGCCCTACCGATGGTCGGGCAAGGACGCCGGATTCCGCTTCGTGCAGTGTGACCTCAACCACGACCTCGACCGTCTTGGCGCGCTGCTGCAGCAGGAAAAACCCGCTTATGTCGTCAATTTCGCCGCCCAGAGCATGGTCGGTGAAAGCTGGAAAAACCCCGACCACTGGTTCATGACCAACGTGGTTTCGGCGGTGCGCCTGCATGACCGTCTGCGCCAGTGTGATTTCCTCGAAAAATATGTGCACGTGACCACGCCGGAGGCTTACGGCAGCACCGACGGCTGGATCAAGGAAGACACGCCATTTAATCCGAGCACACCCTACGCCGTGTCGCGGGCCGCGGGCGACATGAGCCTGCGCACCTACTTTGACGCCTACAAATTCCCGGTGGTGTTCACCCGGGCAGCCAACGTCTACGGCCCCGGCCAGCAGCTCTACCGCATCATCCCGCGCACCATCCTGTTCATCCTGCTCGGGCGCAAGCTGCAGTTGCACGGCGGCGGGCATTCGCGCCGCTCCTTCATCCACATGAACGACGTTTCCGAAGCCACCTGGCTCATCGCCCGGCAGGCACCCGCCGGCGAGACCTATCACATCTCCACCAACGAAATTGTCACCATCCGCCAGCTGGTCGAGCGCGTCTGCTTCAAACTGGGTGTTAAGTTCGAAGACCACGTCGAGGTTGTCGGCGAGCGTCTGGGCAAGGACGCCGCCTACATGCTTGAAAGCAGCAAGTTGCGTGACACGCTGGGCTGGAAAGACCGCACCGGGCTTGAAGCGGGCCTTGACGATTGCATCGCCTGGGTGAAGCGCCATTTCGACGAACTGCGGCAACTGCCTTTCGACTATATCCACAAGCCCTGAGGCCCTGAACGGCCCAATCGTAACCCATTGTTTTAATTAATGAATTTATAATCCAAGTGACTATCGAAGAACTCCGCAAACTGGCCGCCGAAATCCGCGCCCGCATCATCGAGACCTCGCACAGGACCTCGACGCCGCACCTGGGGTCGTGCCTCTCGTGTACCGACATTCTGGTGGCGGCGTATTTCTCCACGTTGCGCATCGATCCGAAACAGCCGCGCGATCCCAACCGCGACCGTTTCATCCTGAGCAAGGGCCACGGCGCTGCCGCGCTTTTTCAGGTGCTCGCGCTCAGGGGTTTTTATCCCGAGAAAATGCTCGAAACCTATGGCGAGGACGGCGGCATTTTCGCCGAACATCCGCCGACACCCTCACACCTTCCCGGCATTGAAGCCGCGACGGGCTCGCTGGGCCACGGCATGCCGATGGGACTCGGCATGGCGCTGTCGGCACGCATCCAGAAACAGGACTACAACGTCGTCGCGCTGCTCTCCGACGGCGAGTGCAACGAGGGTTCGATCTGGGAGGCGGCGATGCTTGCCGCCTCGCAGAAAGTCGAGCGCCTGATGGCGATCATCGATTTCAACAAATGGCAGGCCACCGGCCGCAGCGAGGAAATCCTCGCGCTCAACCCGCTGGCTGACAAGTGGCGCGCCTTCGGCTGGAGCGCCTATGAAGTGGACGGCCATGACATGCCCGAACTGCTGCGGCTGATGTCGAAACTGCCCGACGGCAGCGGCAAGCCGGTTGCCATCATCGCCCATACCGTCAAGGGCAAGGGCGTGTCCTTCATGGAAGACGACAACAACTGGCACTACCGCATTCCCACCGCCGAGGAAGTGGTCGCGGCGAAGAAGGAACTCGGCGTATCGGGAGGTGCATGATGAGAAACGCGTTCGCGGACGAAATCACCAAGCTCGGTGCCGCCGACCCCCGGGTCGTGCTGCTTTCCGGCGATATCGGCAACAAGCTGTTCGACAAGTTCAAGGACAAGGCCGCAGCCCGCTTCTACAACTGCGGCGTGGCCGAAGCCAACATGATGAGTGTCGCCGCCGGCATGGCGCTGTGCGGGCTGCGACCGGTGATCTACACCATCACCCCGTTCACCACCACGCGCTGCTTTGAGCAGATCCGTGTTGATGCCTGCTACCACAAGGCGCCGGTGATCATCGTCGGCACCGGTTCCGGTCTGTCCTATGCCGAACTCGGGCCCACCCACCATTCCTGCGAGGACATGGCTATCCTGCGCGCCTTGCCCGAGATGACGGTGATGGCGCCCGGTGACTCCCTCGAACTGCGTGCCGCGCTGCATGCCGCGCTGAAACATGACGGCCCGGTCTACATCCGCATCGGCAAGAAGGGCGAGCCCGACATCCATCCCGGCATGCCCGCGCTGGAAATCGGCAAGGCGATCACGGTGCGCCAGGGCAGCGATGTCTGCCTGCTCGGCACCGGCGTGCTGACAGCCATTGCCCTGGATGCCGCGAAACTGCTGGAAGCCCAGGGTATTTCCGCGCGTGTCGAGAGTTTCCATACTGTGAAGCCCCTCGACACCGCACGGCTCACCGAGGTGTTCACCGCGTATCCGGTGGTTGCCACGATCGAAGAGCACAGCCGCATCGGTGGTCTCGGCGGCGCAGTTGCCGAGTGGCTCGCGGCGCAGGACCCCGTCAAGGGCCGGCTCCTGAGCTTTGGCACCGACGACGCCTTCATGCACGAGATCGGCTCAACACAGTATGCCCGCAACAAATTCGGGCTCACCGCGCAGAACATCGCGCAGCAGGTTGTGGCGCGCCTGGCGGCGCGGCAGGCGGCCTGACCGCCCTGCAGTAACTGGGCGCGGCGGGGAAGGCCGCGCCGAAACATGCGGGGCAGCCAGGCGAGGACAGCAGTGCACATCGGCATCGATTTCGACAACACCATCGTCAGCTACGACGCGCTGTTCCATAAGGTTGCCGTGGAGCAGGGGGCCGTCCCCGGCGAAACCCCGCGCAACAAGAACGCGGTGCGCGACCATCTGCGCCAAGCCGGCCGCGAGCCGGTGTGGACCGAAATGCAGGGCTATGTCTATGGCGCGCGCATGGATGAAGCCGCGGCTTACGAAGGCGTGCTCGAATTCATGCGCTGGGCGCGGGATGCGGGACTGCGCCTGTCCATCGTCAGCCACAAGACCCGGCATCCGTTTATGGGGCCCCGCTACGACCTGCACGCCGCGGCCCGAGGCTGGATCGAACACCACCTGCTGGCCGGCGGTCGGGCGCTGATCGATCCGCAGCGGGTGCACTTCGAGCTGACCAAGGAAGAAAAGCTCGCCCGCATCGCGTCCGCGGGCTGCGACTGGTTCATCGACGACCTGCCCGAGATCCTGCAGGCCGCCGCCTTTCCCGCCACCGCGCGGCCGCTGCTGTTTGACCCCGATGGCCATCACACGGCCCTTGCCGCCCTCAACCGCATGGCCACATGGCGGGAAATCCGCAGCCACTTCGAAAGCCTATGCAGCCCGAAATCCTGAGCAGGGAGGTATCAGCGCTGCTCGGCCTGCCCGGCGCGGCGCCGGCGCCGCGGATCGAACCGCTCGCCGCCGGCGGCAACAACCGCGTTTTCCTGGCCACTGCGGGTGACCGCAAGTATGCAGTCAAGGTTTATTTTCGCCACCCGAGCGACCGGCGTGACCGCCTCCACGCCGAATACACCTTTCTTCAATGCGCGGCCGGGGCGGGCATCGACTGTGTTCCGCGGCCGGTGGCCTGTGATGCCAGACATGGCATCGGCGTCTACGAATACATCGATGGCGACAAATTGGCGGCCGCCGAAATCAGGGCCGAGCATGTGGACAGTGCCGCGAAGTTCTTCAGTGACCTGAACAGCCGCGAAGTGAGGGCGCAAGCGGCGCAACTGCCCGAAGCCTCCGAGGCCTGTTTCAGCATCGATGCGCATCTGGCCATGGTTGATGGCCGTATCGCCCGCCTCGATCGCATCACAGGCACCGAGCCGGTCGACGGTGAGGCCCGTGATTTTGCCTCCCGCCTTGCCACCCGCTGGGCCGAGGCAAAGCGGGTGATCCTTGAGCAGGCCGCTGCGGCCGGCATCCAGCCCGGAGAAGCGCTGGCCGAGCGTTGCATTTCCCCCTCGGATTTCGGTTTCCACAATGCCATCACGATGACCGGCCGCGGCCTCTGCTTCATCGACTTTGAGTACGCGGGCTGGGATGACCCGGCCAAGCTGGTGGGGGATTTTTTCTCCCATCCCGCGGTGCCGGTGGACATGAGCCATCGTGACCGTTTCATGGATCAGGCATTCGAATACAGCACCCAGCCGCGCAAGCTGCGTGAACGCGCACGGTTGCTGTTCCCGGTGTTCCAGGTCAAATGGTGTTGCATCATCCTCAACGAATTCCTGCCGGAAGCCGCCGAACGCCGGCGCTTTGCCGACCCGCATACTGATTTCACCGCCCGCAAACGCGCGCAACTTGAAAAGGCGGCGCGGCTTTTCGTGCGAATCGCAGGCTGATCATGACCCCGCCTCGCACAACAACCCCCGGCGCGCGCTGCGCCTGAATACGGAACCCATGCCATGGCCTACATCGATTTTCTCTCCGTCCTCCACAAGAGCACCAAGCGCGACTACCTTGCCCGCGTAAACGACCCCGATTACCCGAAAGCCAAGGCGGCCGAACTGGCAAAAAAATGGGACCACGACTACTGGGACGGTGACCGCCGCATCAACTACGGCGGCTACAAGTACATGCCGGGCCGCTGGGAGAAGGTTGCCAAGGCGATGGCCGATCATTACGGCATCAAGCCCGGCGACAGGATTCTTGACGTCGGCTGCGGCAAGGGTTTCATGCTCCACGACTTCACGCTGGTGGTACCCGGCGTGGAGGTGTACGGGATCGACATCTCGACCTACGCCATCACCAACGCCAAGGACGAAGTCCGGGATCGCCTGCAGGTTGGCAGCGCCACCAGCCTGCCCTGGCCTGACAAGCACTTCGACCTGGTGTACTCGCTGAACACCCTGCACAACCTGCACTGCTACGATCTCGACAAGTCCCTGCGCGAGATCGAGCGCGTGGGGCGGAAAAACAAGTACATCTGCGTCGAGTCCTACCGTAACGAAACCGAGAAGGCCAACCTGCTCTACTGGCAGGTGACCTGCGAGGCCTTCAACACGCCGGAGGAGTGGGACTGGTGGTTCAGGCAAACCGGCTACACCGGCGACCATTCCTTCATTTATTTCGAGTGAGTTTGCGATGACTTTACCCAGAACCATGAAGGCCGCGATCCTGGTCGAGCAGCGCCAGCCGCTGGTTGTTGCCGAGATCGAATTGCCGCAGACTCTGGAAGTCGGCCAGGTGCTGGTCAAAATTCATTACAGCGGTATCTGTGGTTCGCAGCTTGGCGAGATGGATGGCGCCAAGGGTGAAGACAAGTTCCTGCCGCATTTGCTGGGCCACGAAGGTTCGGGCAGCGTTGTTGCCACCGGCCCCGGCGTGCGCCAGGTCAAGGCCGGCGACAAGGTGGTGCTGCACTGGCGCAAGGGCCCCGGCATCGAGGCCGTGCCGCCGAAATACCGCTGGGACGGCAAGACGGTGAATGCCGGCTGGGTGACCACCTTCAACGAATACGCCATCGTGGCCGAAAATCGCATCACACCAATTCCGGCAGACAGCGACATGGAGGTCGCCGCGCTGTTCGGCTGCGC
>LNDW01000025.1 GCA_001464815.1 Betaproteobacteria bacterium Ga0077527
ATGCCGGGGGACAACATCTCGATCTCGGTGGCGCTGATCCAGCCGATCGCGATGGAAGAGGGTCTGCGCTTCGCGATTCGCGAGGGTGGCCGCACCGTCGGCGCCGGCGTCGTCGCCAAAATCATCGAGTAATCATCATGGCCGCCCTGAAAAGTCAGAAAATCCGCATCCGCCTGAAGGCGTTCGACTATCGTCTGATTGACCAGTCGGCGCTGGAAATAGTGGATACGGCAAAACGCACCGGAGCCGTGGTCAAAGGCCCGATTCCGCTGCCCACCCGCAAGCAGCGTTTTGACCTGCTGCGCTCGCCACACGTCAACAAGACTTCTCGGGAGCAGCTCGAGATTCGCAGCCATCTGCGCCTGATGGACATCATTGACCCGACCGACAAGACGGTGGATGCACTGATGAAGCTGGACCTCCCTGCTGGAGTGGATGTAGAGATCAAGCTGTAAATTTTGTAACGGTGTGCCGGCAAATGGGAAGCCATGCCGGCACAATTTGGAATTGCCGGCCAATTGAAGTCGGCACCTTGTAAAAAAGGTAAATAAAACATGAGTTTAGGACTCGTCGGCCGTAAAATCGGCATGACGCGGATCTTTACCGATGATGGAGACACCATTCCGGTGACCGTCGTCGATGTATCGAATAACCGTGTCTCGCAAGTCAAAACCCCGGAAACTGACGGGTACGCTGCGGTGCAGCTTGCATTCGGCAAACGTCGTGCTTCGCGTGTGCGCAAGTCCGCCGCCGGACATTACGCCAAAGCCGGTGTTGAAGCCGGCCAGGTGCTCCGCGAATTCACCGTTGCTCCGGAGAAACTGGCTGACCTGAAGCCCGGCGCCATGGTCGCGGCTACCTTGTTTGAAGTCGGCCAGTATGTCGATGTCACCGGCGTGTCGCAGGGCAAGGGCTTTGCCGGTGTGATCAAGCGGCACAATTTCTCCTCAAATCGTGCCAGCCACGGTAACTCGGTGTCGCACAACAAACCGGGTTCCATCGGCATGGCGCAGGATCCGGGCCGCGTGTTTCCTGGTAAGCGCATGGCCGGCCATATGGGTGCAGTGCGCCGTACCGAACAGTCGCTGCAGATCGTGCGCATCGACGTCGAACGCAACCTCTTGCTGATTCGCGGTGCCGTTCCAGGCTCGCGTGGCGGCGATGTGATGGTGCGTCCCGCAATCCGTGCACGCCGTCCGGCTGCTAAACAGGGCGGCAAAGCCGCTCCGGCGAAGTGAGGCGCGCGACATGGAACTGAATATCATCAATGAACAAGGCAAGCCGACCGCGAAGCTGACGGCTTCGGACACGGCATTCGGCCGCGAGTACAACGAAGCGCTGGTGCACCAGGTCGTAACGGCTTATCTCGCCAATGCGCGTCTCGGAACCCGCGCGCAAAAGGATCGCGGAACGGTATCGCATACCACTGCCAAGCCGTGGCGCCAAAAAGGCACAGGTCGTGCCCGTGCCGGTATGTCGTCGAGTCCGTTGTGGCGTGGCGGCGGTCGTATTTTCCCGAACTCGCCCGACGAGAACTTCTCGCACAAGCTCAATCGCAAGATGTACCGCGCCGGTATGATGTCGATCCTGTCGCAGTTGGCCCGCGAAGAGCGGCTGGCGGTTGTTGATACCTTCACCATCGAAGCGCCTAAAACCAAGCTGCTGGCGAGCAAGCTCAAAGGCATGGGTATCGACGACGTGCTGATCATTACCGACAGCCTCGACGACAACTTGCGCCTGTCTTCGCGCAACCTTCCCCATGTGCGTGTGGTCGATGTCAATCACGCCGACCCGGTCAGCCTGATCCGTCACGGCAAAGTGCTGATGACCAAGGGCGCTGTCGGCAAGATCGAGGAGATGCTGGCATGAGCACATTCAGCAATGAACGTCTGGCGCAGGTGCTGCTTGCCCCTGTGATCTCCGAGAAAAGCACGCTGGTTGGCGAGAAGAACAACCAAGTGGTTTTTCGTGTTGTCAGCGATGCTACCAAGCCGGAAATCAAAGCCGCGGTCGAGGCGATGTTAAGCAAAAAGGACGAAAAGCTTGAAGTCCAGGCCGTTCGTATCGTCAATGTCCGCGGCAAGGAAAAGCGCTTCGGCAAGTTTACTGGCCGTCGCAGTGACTGGAAAAAAGCCTACGTCTGCCTCAAGGCGGGCCAGGAAATCACCTTTGCTGAAGGGGAGGTGAAGTAATGCTGATCAAAGTCAAACCGACTTCTCCGGGCCGTCGCGGCCTGGTCAAGGTCGTCACCCCGGGCCTGCACAAGGGAAAGCCGGTCGCCAGCCTGGTGCAGAGCCAGTCGAAAAATGCCGGTCGCAACGTTCATGGCCGCATCACCATGCGCCATCAGGGAGGCGGACACAAGCAGCACTACCGAATCGTTGATTTCAAGCGCGACAAGGACGGCATCCCTGCCAAGGTCGAACGTATTGAATACGATCCGAACCGCAGCGCCCATCTCGCGCTGCTGTGCTACGCCGACGGCGAGCGTCGTTATGTCATTGCGACTCGTGGCTTGGCCGCTGGTGCCCAGCTGTTTTCCGGCCCCGAGGCGCCGATCAAGCCGGGCAATGCGCTGCCGCTGCGCAATATCCCGGTCGGCACCACGATTTGCTGCGTTGAAATGCTGCCAGGCAAGGGTGCCCAGCTTTCGCGTGCCGCAGGCACTTCAGTTCAGTTGCTGGCCCGCGAAGGTGAATACGCCCAGTTGCGCCTGCGTTCCGGTGAAATCCGCAAGGTGCACGTGAATTGCCGCGGCACCATCGGTGAAGTTGGCAACGAAGAGCACTCTCTGGAATCGATAGGCAAGGCCGGACGTGTGCGTTGGCGCGGCATCCGCCCGACGGTGCGAGGTGTGGCGATGAATCCGATTGACCACCCGCACGGTGGCGGTGAAGGACGTACGGCAGCCGCGCAGGCGCCGGTCAGTCCCTGGGGCGTCATGTGCAAAGGCTACAAGACGCGCAAGAACAAACGCACCAGCGGCATGATTGTCCGTCGCCGTAATGCGAAAGCCACGGGGTAAGGGGTAACGATGTCACGTTCGATCAAAAAAGGCCCGTTTGTCGACCATCACCTGATCCAAAAGGTGGAGGCGGCCCGAGCGGCTTCAGACAAGCGTCCGATCAAAACCTGGTCGCGTCGCTCCACAGTGCTTCCCGACTTTGTCGGTCTGACCATCGCCGTGCACAACGGCAAGCAGCATGTCCCGGTGTATGTCACCGAGAACATGGTCGGCCACAAGCTGGGCGAGTTCGCGCACACCCGCACCTTCAAAGGCCACTCGAAAGCCGGTGGTTCCTCCCCGGCTGACAAGAAGTCCTCGCCGGCGCCGGCGAAGTAAGGATCTGACATGGACACTACAGCCAAACTTCAGGGCGTTCGCCTGTCACCGCAGAAAGGCCGGCTGGTTGCCGACCTGATCCGCGGCAAGTCAGTCGAGAGCGCACTCAATATCCTCAGCTTCTCGCCGAAAAAGGGCGCGGTGATCATCCGCAAGGTGCTCGAGTCGGCAATCGCAAACGCCGAGCACAACGATGGCGCCGATATCGACGAGCTCAAGATCACCCGCATTCATGTGGAAAAAGGGCCAGTGATGAAGCGCTTCTCCGCGCGCGCCAAGGGCCGTGGCGTTCGAATTTTGAAACCGACGTGCCATGTTTATGTCACGGTCGGCGACGGAAGGAAGTAAGCATGGGTCAAAAAATTCATCCGATTGGTTTCCGGCTTGCATTCAACCGCAACTGGGCTTCGCGCTGGTATGCCAACAACAAGACCTTTGCCGGCATGCTGATCGAGGACATCAAGGTCCGCGAATATCTCAAGCAGCGCCTTTCACAGGCGGCGGTGTCCCGTGTCCTGATCGAGCGTCCGGCGAAGAATGCACGGATCACCGTATTTAGCGCCCGTCCTGGCATGGTAATCGGCAAGAAGGGCGAGGATATCGAGCGCCTCAAGGCTGATCTGCAAAAAATGCTCGGCGTGCCTGTGCACGTCAACATCGAGGAAGTTCGCAAGCCGGAAATCGATGCGCAGTTGATCGCGGATTCGATCGTGCAGCAGCTGCAGAAGCGCATCATGTTCCGCCGTGCGATGAAGCGCGCGATCACCAACGCCATGCGCCTTGGAGCGCAGGGCATCAAGATCATGAGCGCCGGTCGCCTGAACGGGATTGAAATCGCCCGCACCGAGTGGTATCGCGAAGGGCGCGTGCCGCTGCATACGCTGCGTGCCGACATTGATTACGGTTTTTCCGAAGCCAAGACCAGCTATGGCGTCATTGGTGTCAAGGTCTGGGTATTCAAGGGCGAAGTGATCGGCAAGAACGATCAGCCGGCGCTGTCGCCGGCGGCTGCACCGGCCGAGGAGCCGGCCCCGGCCCGCAAGCCGCGCCGTACAACCGCAAAAACAGGAGCAAAACGTGCTACAGCCAGCCAGGCGTAAATACCGCAAGGAGCAGAAGGGCCGGAATACCGGCGTTGCGACTCGCGGCAACAAGGTGAGCTTCGGCGAATACGGCCTGAAAGCCACCGGCCGCGGCCGACTGACCGCCCGACAGATTGAGGCGGCCCGCCGTGCCATGACCCGTCACATCAAACGTGGTGGCCGGATCTGGATTCGCATTTTCCCGGACAAGCCGATTTCCCGTAAGCCTGCTGAAGTACGGATGGGGAATGGCAAAGGTAACCCCGAGTACTGGGTCGCCGAGATCCAGCCGGGCAAGGTGCTTTATGAAATGGACGGCGTGAACGAAGTCATCGCCAAGGAAGCCTTCCGCCTCGCTGCGGCCAAGTTGCCCATTGCGACCACTTTCGTCCATCGTCTGGTGGGAGGCTGAGACCATGAAGGCAAGTGAATTGCGGGGCAAGGGCGCTGACGAATTGCGCAAGGAACTGGAGTCACTGCTCAAGGCGCAGTTTTCACTGCGCATGCAGAAGGCGACCCAGCAACTGACCAACACCAGCCAGTTGCGCAAGGTGCGGCGAGATATCGCCCGCGTGCGCACAGTGCTCGGTTCCAAGGCTTAAGGCGGAACGTACATGAGCGAGCCAAACAAGAGGACCCTGACCGGACGCGTGGTCAGTGACAAGATGAACAAAACCGTGACCGTGCTGGTCGAGCGCCGGGTCAAGCACCCGTTGCTGGGCAAGGTCGTGATGCGGTCGAAGAAATACCACGCCCACGACGCCAACGACGAGTTCAAGGAAGGCGACACCGTTATGATCGAGGAATGTCGTCCGCTTGCCAAAACCAAGGCCTGGCGGGTGATCAAGCTGGTCGAGAAGTCGCGCGGGGTCTGAGTTCAACCTTGGGCTTGCCAGAAGGCGGGCCCGGGTTATATAATGTAAAGCTTTACTTGTTCTGGCTTACGCCTCCGCTGGCCAGAATATTTTGCCCGAACGGGCTCCAAGACTGATCTGCGTAGTTGAGTGGGTCAAGTTGGGGATAAGACAGCAGGAACAATCATGATTCAGATGCAATCCATACTGGATGTTGCCGACAACACCGGTGCGCGTGCAGTCATGTGCATCAAGGTGCTTGGCGGGTCGAAGCGTCGTTATGCCGGAATCGGCGATGTGATCAAGGTCAGCATCAAGGATGCCGCTCCGCGTGGCCGCGTGAAAAAAGGCGAGGTCTACAACGCCGTAGTGGTTCGTACCGCCAAGGGTGTGCGCCGCAACGACGGTTCGCTGCTTAAATTCGACGGCAATGCCGCAGTTCTGCTTAACCAGAAACTCGAGCCGATCGGCACCCGTATCTTCGGACCGGTGACGCGTGAGCTGCGTACTGAGCGGTTCATGAAGATCGTGTCTCTCGCACCGGAAGTGCTGTAAAGGACTTACCCATATGCGCAAGATCAAAAAAGGCGATGACGTTGTGGTGCTTACCGGTCGTGACCGCAGCAAACGCGGTACCGTGCTGAACGTTGTTGATGCGGAGCACCTGCTTATCGAAGGTATCAATCGCGTCAAAAAACACCAGAAGCCGAATCCGGCCAAGGGCACCACGGGCGGCATTGTCGATAAAGAGATGCCGATCCATGTTTCCAATGTGGCGCTGTTCAATCCGGTGACCAAGAAGGCCGACCGTGTCGGCATCCGGCAGCTGGAAGACGGCCGTCGCGTGCGTTATTTCAAGTCCAATGGCGAAGTGGTTGACGTATGAGCGCTGACAAAGAAAAGAAAGCAAAGCCCGCCAAGGAAGCCAAAGGCGGCGAAGCCCCGAAAAAAGCCGCCAAGGAAGCCAAGGGCGCACCTGCTGCAGCTGCAAAGCAGGGTAAACCTGCACGTGCTACTGCGCCGGCCCGGCTTGGTGTCTTCTACAAGGAGGCTGTGGCCAAGGAGCTCGTGCAGAAATTCGGTTACAAGAGCCCGATGCAGGTTCCGCGTATCGAGAAAATCGTCCTCAACATGGGCGTTGGCGAGGCGGTGGCCGACAAGAAGATTATGGATAACGCCGTTGGTGACATGACCAAGATCGCCGGCCAGAAACCGCTGGTGACCAAGTCGCGCAAGGCGATCGCGAACTTCAAGATCCGTGAAGGATACCCGGTGGGCTGCAAGGTCACGTTGCGCGGCGCCAGGATGTATGAATTCCTTGATCGTCTGGTCAGCATTGCACTGCCTCGCGTGCGCGATTTCCGCGGCATCTCGGGACGCAGTTTTGATGGCCGTGGCAATTACAACATGGGCATCAAGGAGCAGATCATTTTCCCCGAGATCGAGTACGACAAGATCGACGCCCTCCGCGGCATGAACATCACGATCTCGACCACGGCAAAGTCCGACGAAGAAGCTCGGGCTCTGCTTTCCGCATTCAAGTTTCCTTTCCGTAACTGAGGAAAACCGTATGGCCAAGCTTGCATTGATAAACCGCGAGAAGAAGCGCCGCAAGACCGTAAAGAAATTCGCGGCCAAGCGCGCAGAGCTCCAGGCAATCGTCGACGATCAGAAAATTGCACCGGAAGATCGCTACGAGGCTCGTCTGAAGCTGCAGAAACTGCCGCGAAACGCGAGTCCCGTCCGTCTGCGCAATCGTTGTGCGTTGACAGGTCGTCCCCGCGGTGTCTATCGCAAGTTTGGACTGGCTCGGAGCAAGCTGCGCGAGATCGCGATGCGCGGCGAGATTCCGGGTGTCATCAAGGCTAGCTGGTAAGTCAGGCTGCAGGAGAATTTTGCATGAGCATGAATGATCCGATTTCCGACATGCTGACCCGCATCCGCAACGCGCAGCAGGCGGAAAAGGAAACTGTGTCGATGCCTTCGAGCAAGCTCAAGGCCGCGATTGCCAAAGTCCTCAAGGACGAGGGCTACATCGATGATTTTGCTGTCCGCGGCGAAACCGCCAAGCCGGTGCTTGAGTTGAACCTCAAGTATTACGCCGGCTCACCGGTCATCGAGAAAATCGAGCGAGTAAGCCGTCCCGGCTTGCGCATCTACAAACCCAGCCGTGACATTCCACGCGTGATGAACGGCCTTGGCGTTGCCATAGTTTCTACCTCCAAGGGGGTAATGACTGATCGCAAGGCGCGGGGCATGGGCATCGGCGGTGAAGTGCTCTGCATCGTGGCGTAACGGAGATTAGCGATGTCAAGAGTCGGTAAATCCCCGGTTGTACTCCCGGAAAAAGTTGAAGTCACGATTGCCGTGAACCAGATCTCGGTGACGGGGCCTCTTGGCACCCTGACCCAGGTGGTATCGCCAAACGTGAAAATCGAGAAAATCGAGAATCGCCTCGAGATCAAGCTCAACGAAAGCACGCGCGGTGCCAATGCAATGAGCGGCACCCTGCGGGCCCTGGTTGCAAACATGGTGCAGGGCGTGAGCAAGGGTTTCGAGAAAAAACTGACACTCGTCGGCGTCGGCTACCGTGCCCAGGCTCAGGGTGACAAGCTCAATCTGACGCTTGGTTTTTCCCACCCCGTCGTGCACCAGTTGCCAAAAGGGGTCAAAGCCGAGACCCCGACCCAGACGGAAATCATCATCAAGGGGGCCGACAAGCAGCAGGTCGGCCAGGTCGCCGCGGATGTGCGCAACTACCGTCCGCCTGAGCCCTACAAGGGCAAGGGCGTACGATATGCCGATGAGCAGATTGTGCTCAAGGAAACGAAGAAGAAGTAGGCGGATAGATCATGTTCGAGAAAAAGAACGCGCGCCTGCGGCGCGCTCGCAGCACCCGAGCCAAGATTAGCGAGCTCAGGGCGGTTCGCCTAACGGTGTATCGTTCCAACTCGCATATCTATGCGCAGATCATCGATGCCACCGGTTCGAAGGTGCTTGCCAGCGCCTCGACTTCGGAGAAAGACGTACGCGCCGCGAATCCCAAAGGCGGGAGCGTCGCGGCTGCAGCGGCCACCGGCAAGCGTATTGCCGAGCGCGCAAAGCTGGCGGGTGTCGAGAACGTGGCTTTCGACCGCTCGGGTTACAAATATCACGGCCGTGTGAAGGCGCTGGCGGAAGCCGCGCGTGAAGCCGGTCTCAAGTTCTGACGGAGCCCCGCATGGCAAAAATGCAAGCAGGAAAAATGCAGACCGGCGAAGAGCGGGGCGACGGCCTTCGCGAAAAGATGGTCGCCATCAACCGCGTGACCAAGGTGGTCAAGGGCGGCCGGGTGCTTGGTTTCGCCGCGCTGACGGTGGTCGGCGATGGCGACGGTAGCATTGGCATGGGCAAGGGCAAGGCTCGCGAAGTGCCGGTGGCTGTGCAGAAGGCGATGGAAGAAGCCCGCCGCAAGATGGTCAAGGTGCAACTGAAGAACGGCACCCTGCAGCATGCGGTGATGGGCCGCCACGGCGCGTCCAAGGTCTACATGCAACCAGCATCCGAAGGCACCGGAATCATCGCCGGCGGCCCGGTGCGCGCGGTGCTCGAAGTGATGGGTGTTTCCAACATCCTTGCCAAATGCATCGGTTCCACCAATCCGTACAACATCGTCCGCGCGACCATCAACGGGCTGACTGAAATGAACACACCGGCCGAGATCGCCGCCAAGCGCGGCAAGACGGTCGAGGAACTGCTGGGTTGATCATGGCCAAGACACAAAAACAAGCCCAAGTTAAAACCATCAAGGTCACCCTGGTGCGCAGCCTGATTGGCACGCGCCCGGAACACCGCCTGTGCGTGCGCGGCCTCGGCCTGCGCCGCATCAACCACACGGTCGAACTCGTCGACAGCCCGGCGGTGCGCGGGATGGTCAACAAGGTCGCCTACATGGTCCGCTGCGAGGGATAAATGGAACTGAACAAAATCAAGCCGGCTTACGGCGCCAAGCACAGCAAGAAGCGCGTCGGGCGTGGCATCGGCTGCGGTCTGGGCAAGACCGCAGGCCGCGGCCACAAGGGCCAGAAAGCGCGTGCCGGCGGTTTTCATAAAGTCGGTTTCGAGGGCGGCCAGATGCCGCTGCACCGCCGCCTACCGAAGCGTGGGTTCCAGTCGCTGACTGCTGGCAACACCGCCGAAGTCCGTCTCGACACGCTGCAAAAGCTTTCAGCCGACACCGTTGACCTCGATACCCTGAAGAAGGCCGGTCTGGTTCCGCGCCTTGCCTCGGCCGCCAAGGTTATCCTTGCCGGTGAAATCAAGCGCAAGGTTGCGTTGAAGGGTCTTCTCGCAACCAAAGGGGCGCGCGCGGCGATTGAAAAAGCGGGTGGCAGCGTAGAGCAGCCCGCGGAAAAGGCCGGGAGCTAAGACTTGGCCCTGGGTGACGCACTGGCTGGCGGAAAGTTTGGCGACCTGAAACGTCGCCTGCTGTTCCTCGTCGGCGCTCTGATCGTGTTCCGCATCGGGTCGTTCATCCCGGTGCCGGGCATCGACCAGATGCAGCTTGCGGAATTGTTCCGCTCGCAGCGCGGCGGCATCCTCGACATGTTCAACATGTTCTCGGGCGGCGCGCTGTCGCGCTTCTCGATCTTTACGCTGGGCATCATGCCCTACATCTCGGCGTCGATCATCATGCAGCTGATGACCGTGGTTTCGCCGACACTTGAGGCGCTGAAGAAGGAAGGCGAGTCTGGCCGCCGCAAAATCACCCAGTACACCCGTTACGCGACGCTGGGACTGGCCATCGTCCAGGGCATGGCGATTGCCATCGCCTTTGAGCAGCAGAAGGTGGCCATCGATCCGGGCCTGATGTTCCGTCTGACCGCGATGACCACGCTGGTCACCGGCACCATGTTCCTGATGTGGCTGGGAGAACAAATTACCGAGCGCGGCATCGGCAACGGCATTTCGCTGATCATTTTTGCGGGTATTGCCGCGGGCTTCCCCTCCGCGGTTGGCGGCACGCTGGAACTGGCGCGCACCGGCGCGTTCTCGATCCCCTTTGTGCTGTTCATCTTCGTGCTGGTGGTTGCAGTCACCGCGTTTGTCTGCTTCGTCGAAAAAGGCCAGCGCAAGGTGCTGGTCAATTACGCCAAGCGTCAGGTCGGCCGCAAGATTTACGGCGGACAGTCCTCACACCTGCCGCTGAAGCTGAACATGTCGGGAGTGATTCCGCCGATCTTTGCATCGAGCATCATCCTGTTCCCGGGCACCATTGCCGGCTGGCTGGGTGAAAATGAAGGCATGCTGTGGTTGAAGAACCTGGCCGGTGTGCTGCACCCCGGACAGCCGATCTACACCCTGCTCTATGCCGCCGCGATCATCTTTTTCTGTTTTTTTTACACCGCGCTGGTATTCAATCCGAAGGAAACCGCGGAAAACCTGAAGAAGAGCGGCGCCTTTGTTCCGGGCATCCGTCCCGGCGACCAGACCGCGCGTTACATCGAAAAAGTGACGATGCGGCTGACACTGACCGGTGCGATCTACGTGACGCTGGTGTGTCTGGTGCCTGAATTGCTGATTGTCTGGAAGAATGTGCCCTTTTACTTCGGCGGCACCTCACTGCTGATCATTGTCGTGGTGACACTGGATTTCATGGCCCAGGTGCAGGCCTACATCATGTCGCACCAGTATGAAAGCCTGTTGAAAAAGGCGAACTTCAAGGGCGGTATGTTTCCGTCGCGGTAATGGCGAAAGAAGACACGATACAGATGCAAGGCGAGATCGTTGAGACCTTGCCGAATGCGACGTTCAGGGTAAAGCTGGAAAATGGCCACATGGTGCTTGGCCACATCTCCGGGAAGATGCGGATGCACTACATCCGGATTCTGCCGGGGGACAAGGTGACGGTTGAACTGACACCCTACGATCTGACCAAGGGCCGGATTGTGTTCAGGGCGAAATGAGCTGCAAGGGAAAGAGGTAAGACATGAAAGTACTGGCATCAGTAAAACGGATGTGCCGCAACTGCAAGGTTGTCAAGCGCAACGGCGTGGTACGCGTGATCTGCAAGGATCCGCGCCACAAACAGCGTCAGGGTTGACCGGTTCATTGAAGATGAACCTGTCGAACGTTATAATTTCGAGTTTTTCATTGGTGGGGTGAGCGATGGCCCGCATAGGTGGCGTCAATATTGCAAATCATCAGCACGCGGAAGTCGCGCTGACGGCGATCTATGGCATCGGCCGCAGCCGTGCCCGTCTGATCTGTGTTGCGGCCGGGGTCAACACCGCAGCCAAGATCAAGGATCTTTCGGATACTGAAATGGACAAACTGCGCGAGCAGGTGGCCAAGTTCACGACCGAGGGTGATCTGCGCCGTGAAATTTCGATGAACATCAAGCGGCTGATGGACCTCGGCACCTGGCGCGGCAAGCGCCACCGCGCCGGCCTGCCGGTCCGCGGCCAGCGCACCCGCACCAACGCGCGCACGCGCAAGGGCCCGCGCAAGGCAGCCGTCAAGCTGCAGCGTCCGGCCGGCACCTGATTGGAGTGATCATTTATGGCTAAGGCAAGTACCCGGGTAAGGAAGAAGGTCAAGAAGAACGTCGCCGAAGGCGTGGCGCACGTTCATGCTTCTTTCAACAACACCATCGTTACCATCACCGACCGTCAGGGCAATGCACTGGCTTGGGCGACTTCGGGCAGCAACGGTTTCAAGGGGTCACGCAAATCGACTCCTTTTGCCGCACAGGTCGCCGCCGAAAAGGCCGGACGGCTCGCCCAGGAATGTGGCGTCAAGAATCTCGAGGTCCTGATCAAGGGGCCGGGACCGGGCCGTGAATCAGCCGTACGCGCGCTGAACGCCGTGGGTTTCAAGATCACCAGCATTTCAGACGTGACGCCGGTGCCGCACAACGGTTGCCGTCCGCCGAAGAAACGTCGCATTTAAGGAGCTCCCAAAGTGGCCAGGAATCTCGATGCAAAGTGCCGGCAGTGCCGCCGCGAGGGTGAGAAACTCTTCCTGAAAGGGGAGAAGTGTTTTACCGACAAGTGCGCGATCGAGCGCCGCAGCTATCCGCCCGGCCAGCACGGCCAGAAGAGCACCCGCCTGTCGGGTTACGGCGTGCAGCTGCGTGAAAAGCAGAAGGTGCGCCGCATTTACGGCATCCTCGAGCGCCAGTTCCGCAAGACCTACAAGGAAGCCGCGGCCAGCAAGGGTGTGACCGGTGAGGCCCTGCTGCAAAGCTTGGAAAGCCGCCTTGACACGGTGACCTACCGCATGGGCTTCGGTGCTTCGCGTACGGAAGCGCGCCAGGTGGTCCGCCACAACGGCATCCTGGTCAACGGCAAGCGCGTCAACATCCCGTCGTTCCAGTGCCGTCCCGGCGATGTGGTCGAAGTGGCCCAGGCGGCCAAGGCCCAGTTGCGCATCAAAGGTGCTTCTGAAGCCGCAGAATCACGCGGTTATCCGGAGTGGATCGAGGTTGACGCCAAGGCGCTGAAGGGCACCTTCAAGGCTCGTCCGCAGCGCAGCGAGCTGCCGTCCACGATCAATGAGTCGCTCATCGTCGAGCTTTACTCGAAATAATTTTTAGAGGTAGTCCGTCATGTCCAGCAGCGCTTTCCTGAAGCCTCGGATCATCGATGTTCAAGGTGTTTCGCCGTTCCACGCCAAAGTCACGATGGAACCGTTCGAGCGCGGTTACGGCCACACACTGGGCAATGCCCTGCGCCGTACGCTGCTGTCCTCGATGCCCGGCTTTGCCGCGACCGAGGTCAAGATTGCAGGCGTGCTGCACGAGTACTCGACCATCGACGGCGTCCAAGAGGACGTGGTCGACATCCTGCTCAACCTCAAGGGTATCGTGCTCCGGCTGCACAACCGTGATGAGGCGATCCTGACCCTGAAGAAATCGGGCGAAGGGGTGGTCACCGCGGCTGACATCGAGCCGATGCACGATGTCGAGATCATCAACCCCGATCACGTGATTGCCCACCTGACCGCCGGTGGCAAGCTCGACGTACAGATCAAGGTTGAGAAGGGCCGTGGTTATGTCGCGGCGGTCACCCGTCGCGGCACTGACGAAGTGCGCAGTGTCGGCGGTCTGATGCTCGACGCCTCCTTCGGCCCGGTGCGCCGTGTCAGCTACGCCGTGGAATCGGCGCGCGTCGAACAGCGCACCGACCTCGACAAGCTGGTGATCGACATCGAGACCAACGGCGCGATCGACCCCGAGGAAGCCGTCCGTTACGCCGCGCGCGTACTGGTTGAGCAACTGTCAGTCTTCGCCGACCTCAAAGGTACTCCGGCGCTGATCGAGGAAAAGAAAGCCACCCAGATCGATCCGGTGCTGCTGCGCCCTGTCGATGACCTCGAACTCACCGTGCGTTCGGCGAACTGCCTGAAGGCCGAAAACATTTACTACATCGGCGACCTGATCCAGCGCACCGAAACCGAGCTGCTGAAGACGCCGAACCTTGGCCGCAAGTCGCTGAACGAGATCAAGGAAGTGCTTGCATCCCGCGGCCTCACGCTGGGGATGAAGCTGGAAAACTGGCCGCCTGCCGGCCTTGAAAAGATTTAAGAGGGCAACATGCGCCACCGTCACGGACTCCGTAAACTCAATCGCACCAGCAGCCATCGCCTGGCGATGCTGCGCAACATGGCCAACTCCCTGCTGCGCCATGAGGCGATCAAGACCACGCTGCCGAAGGCAAAAGAACTGCGCCGCGTTGTTGAACCGATCATCACGCTGGGCAAGAAACCCACGCTGGCCAACCGCCGCCTGGCGTTCGACCGCCTGCGCGACCGCGAGAATGTGGTCAAGCTGTTTGATCTGCTCGGCCCGCGTTACGCCAAGCGCAACGGCGGCTACCTGCGCATCCTGAAGTTCGGTTTTCGCAAGGGTGACAATGCGCCGATGGCCTATGTCGAACTGCTTGACCGGCCCGAAGAAGCTGCCGCACCCAAGGCCGAAGCCAGCGCCTGAGCCTGGATGACAGCCAATAAAAAACCGGGCTTTGCCCGGTTTTTTTACGCCAATGGCCTTAAAAATAATCAATAAAAACAATAATTTACAGGGTCAGCCCGGCGTGATCAGGATCACCCGGTAGTCATTGACGTTGGTACGCGTCGGACCGGTGACCACCAGATCGCCCGTGGCCTCGAAAAAGCCGTAGGCATCGTTGGCGTCGAGCAGGGCGGCGGCATTGGCGCCGCGTGCAGCGGCCTTGCGCAGTGCATCGGGGGCCAGCAGCGCACCGGCATTGTCTTCCGAGCCGTCGATGCCATCGGTGTCGCAGGCCAGGGCATGGATGCCGGCGGCGCCATCAAGGTCCAGCGCCAGTGACAACAGGAATTCCGTGCAGCGGCCGCCGCGGCCTTTTTCGCCGCGTACCGTGACCGTACATTCACCACCCGAAATCAGCGCCAGCGGCGCTGTCCACGGCGTGCCGTGGTTGCGAATCTGGCGTGCCAGTGCGCCATAGACCTTGGCGACTTCGCGCGCCTCACCGGTCACCGAATCGCCGAGTATCACGCCGGTGATGCCCTGTGTCTTGAAATAGGCGGCGGCGGCCTGCAACGATTGCTGTGCGGTGGAGATCACGCGGTTTTCAGCATGCGCCAGCGCGGGATCGCCAGGCTTGGGTGTTTCGGCGATTTCACCGCGCAGGCCGCGCTCGATGTGCGCGGTAATCGCCGGCGGCGGTTCAACACCGTGGCGGCGCAGGACGGCGATGGCATCGGCATAATTGCTCGGATCAGCGACGCAGGGCCCCGAAGCAATATGGGTCGGGTCGTCGCCGGTGACATCGGACACGACCAGCGCCAGCACCGGCGCGCGTGAAGCCAGCGCGAGGCGCCCGCCCTGGATCGCCGAGAGGTGCTTGCGCACGATGTTCATCGCCTGGATCGGCGCGCCGGAATGCAGCAGTTGCCGCGTCACCTGTTTCAGGTCGGCCATGCTGATGCCAGCGGCCGGCAGCGACAGCAGGCTCGAACCGCCGCCGGAGACCAGCACCAGCAGCAGATCCTGCGCGGTCAGCCTGCCGGTTTCGGCGAGGATTTCCGCGGCCGCCTGTTCGCCGGCAGTGTCCGGTACCGGATGGCCGGCTTCGATCACCTTGATGCGGGTTGTCGGCAGGCCGTGACGGTAGCGCGTGATCACCGTGCCCGAGAGCGGGGCATGCGCCGGCCAGTGCCGCTCCACGGCCAGCGCCATCGATGCCGCGGCTTTGCCGGCGCCGACCACCAGCGTGCGCCCGCCGGGCGGTGGTGGCAGATGGGCGGGCACGATCTGCAGCGGGTCTGCCGCAGCCAGCGCTGCGTGATAACTGCCGAGCAGCAGTTCACGCTCGGAATTCACGACAGCACTTTTTTCAGGTGGACGCCGGTATGGCTGTCTCCGTGTGCCGCAATCACTTCCGGTGGCCCTTCGGCAACGATGCATCCGCCACCGCCGCCGCCTTCAGGGCCGAGGTCGATGATCCAGTCCGCGGTCTTGATCACATCAAGGTTGTGTTCGATCACCACCACGGTATTGCCGTGGTCGCGCAGCCGGTGCAGCACGCGCAGCAGCAGATCAGTGTCGTGGAAATGCAGTCCGGTCGTCGGCTCGTCGAGGATGTACAAGGTGCGGCCGGTGTCGCGTTTGGACAGCTCCAGCGCCAGCTTGACGCGCTGCGCCTCACCACCGGAGAGCGTGGTCGCGCTCTGGCCCAGCGTGATGTAGCCCAGACCCACGTCCATCAGGGTCTGCAGCTTGCGTGCGAGTACCGGCACCGCGCTGAAAAATTCCAGGCCTTGTTCCACCGTCATTTCCAGAACCCCGTGCACGGTGCGGCCCTTGTAGCGGATGTCCAGCGTCTCGCGATTGTAGCGTTTGCCGTGGCAGGTGTCGCAGGGCACGTAGATGTCAGGCAGGAAATGCATCTCCACCTTCAGCACGCCGTCACCCTGGCAGGCTTCGCAGCGGCCTCCTTTGACGTTGAAGGAGAAGCGGCCGGCACCGTAACCGCGGGCGCGGGCCTCGGGCACACCGGCGAAAAGTTCGCGAATCGGCGTAAACAGGCCGGTGTAGGTGGCGGGATTCGAGCGCGGCGTGCGGCCGATCGGGCTCTGGTCGACATTGACCACCTTGTCGAAAAATTCCATGCCTTCGATCGCTGCGCAGGGCGCAGGCTCGACATTGGCGCCATACAGGTCGCGCGCCGCGGCCAGATACAGCGTGTCGTTGACCAGTGTTGATTTGCCGGAGCCCGAAACACCGGTGACGCAGGTGAGCAGCCCGACGGGGATGCCAACCGTCACCTCCTTCAGGTTGTTGCCGCGCGCGCCCTTGATCAGCAACTGGCGCTGCGGATTGGCGCGGTGGCGCAGTGCCGGCACGACAATGCTGCGGCGGCCGGAAAGATACTGGCCGGTCAGCGACTCGGCGTGCGCAACCACCTCGGCGGGTGTGCCTTCGGCGATGATCTTTCCGCCATGTTCACCGGCGCCAAGGCCCATGTCGATCACGTGGTCGGCGCTGAGGATGGCGTCCTGATCGTGTTCGACCACGATTACCGAGTTGCCGATGTCGCGCAGTCGCTTCAGCATGTCGAGCAGCCGCGTGTTGTCGCGCTGGTGAAGGCCGATCGACGGTTCGTCGAGCACATACATCACGCCTGTCAGTCCGGAGCCGATCTGGCTGGCCAGCCGGATGCGCTGGGATTCGCCGCCGGACAGCGTATCGGCGGAGCGGTCGAGCGACAGGTAGTCGAGGCCGACATCGACCAGGAAGCGCAGCCGGTTGCGGATTTCACCGGCGATTTTTTCAGCAATGGCCTGCTTCGCGCCGGTCAGTGCCAGCTTCTCGAAAAAACGCATCGCGTCACCAAGTTGCAGCGCCGACAGCGCAAAAATCGGTTCTCCGGCAACCTTCACATGCCGAGCCTCGCGGCGCAGCCGGGTGCCGCCGCAGTCCGGGCACTGGCAGGTGTTCAGGTATTTGGCGAGCTCCTCACGCACCACCTGCGAGTCGGTTTCACGGTAGCGCCGCTCAAGATTGGTGACCACGCCCTCGAAGACATGTTCCTTTACGTAGGATTTGCCGCGCTCACCGGTGTAGTTGAAGCGGATAACCGCCTTGCCGGATCCGTGCAGCACCACATCGCGTATGGCCTCGGGCAGTTCGGCGAAGGGCGCATCGATGTCAAAGCCGTAATGCGTAGCCAGCCCCTGCAGCATCTGGAAATAGAACTGGTTGCGGTGGTCCCAGCCCTTGATCGCACCGGCGGCCAGCGACAGCTCGGGGAATGCGGCGATGCGTTTCGGATCAAAAAAGGTGATTGAACCCAGACCGTCGCAACGCTGGCAGGCACCGGCCGGGTTATTGAAGGAGAACAGCCGCGGTTCAAGTTCCGGCGAGGCATAACCGCATTGCGGGCAGGCCATGCGCGCCGAAAAGGCCTGCTCGGCGCCGCTGTCGAGGTCGACCGCCAGCGCCCGGCCGTCGCCGTGGCGCAAAGCGGTCTCGAAGGACTCGGCCAGGCGCTGGCGCAGGTCATCCCGTACGCGGATGCGGTCAATCACCACCTCGACGGTATGCCGGGTGTTTTTTTTCAGCGCCGGCACGGCATCGATGTCGTGCACCGCGCCGTCGATGCGAACGCGTACAAAACCCTGCGCACGCAGTTCGTCGATCAGCGCCGACTGCTCGCCCTTGCGGTCGTTGACCACCGGCGCGAGGATCATCAGCCGAGTTTCCGGCGGCATCTGCAGCACGTGATCCACCATCTGCGCCACCGACTGCGCGGCGAGCACGACATCATGCTCGGGGCAGTGCGGTTCGCCGATGCGCGCATAAAGCAGGCGCAGGTAATCGTGTATCTCTGTGACCGTGCCCACGGTCGACCGCGGGTTGTGGCTGGCGGCTTTCTGCTCGATCGCGATCGCCGGCGACAGGCCCTCGATCAAATCGACATCGGGCTTTTCCATCAACTGCAGGAATTGCCGCGCATACGCCGACAACGATTCAACATAACGGCGCTGGCCCTCGGCATACAGCGTGTCGAAGGCGAGTGAAGACTTGCCCGAACCCGACAGTCCCGTGATCACCACCAGCCGGTTGCGTGGCAGGTCGAGACTGATGTTTTTCAGGTTGTGAGTGCGCGCACCGCGGACGCGGATCAGGCCGCCGCTTGCGAGTGGCGCTTCCGGAGGCAACACTTTTGTGGTTACTGCGACCAGTTTCGGGGTTTGCATGCGGGCGCTCATTGAGCAGACTGGTCCGGTGAGTGGGTCAGAGAAAGGTAAACTGGTAATATTACGCGTAACGGCTGGTCAACCCAACCGTTCCCTGGCATTCCCTCCCTGATATTCCCCCCTCTCTTCGCAACACCCTTCCGGCTAGACATTTTTCATGGCATCCAGCGGCAAAATGACCCCGCTAGAACTGCGGGCCAGCATCGGCTTGTCCGGCATTTTCGGTCTGCGCCTGCTCGGCATGTTCGTGATACTTCCGGTATTTGCGATTTACGCCGAAGGACTGCCAGGCGGTGACAACCTCACCTTGGTTGGCATTGCCATTGGTGCGTACGGTCTGACCCAGGCGCTGCTGCAGATCCCCTTTGGCTGGTGGTCTGATCGCATCGGCCGCAAGCCGGTGGTGTACTGCGGTTTGCTGATCTTTGCCTTCGGCAGTTTTGTTGCGGCGCTGGCGCCGAACATTTACATCGTCATCATCGGTCGCATGCTGCAGGGTGCCGGCGCCATTTCAGCTGCGGTGATCGCGATGACCGCGGACCTCACGCGCGAAGAGCAGCGTGCCAAGGCAATGGCGATGATCGGATCGACCATCGGTCTGGCCTTTGCGCTTTCACTGGTGGTGAGCCCCTGGCTGGACCGCCACATTGGTGTTCCGGGCATTTTTGCGTTGACCGGCGTGCTTGCGCTGGCGGCGATGCTGGTGATGTGGCGGCTGATCCCGGATCCGCCGCCGGCACCGCCTGCGCAGGGTCGGGGGCTGCGCGATTTCTGGAATGTGCTGACCGATCCCCAACTGGCCCGATTGAACTGGGGCGTGTTTGCGTTGCACGCGGTGCTGATGGCGCTGTTCATCATGGTGCCGTTTGCACTGCGTGATGCGGGCCTGCCCCTGTCCGGGCACTGGCAGGTCTACCTTCCGGTGATGCTGGGTTCATTCGTGCTGATGATGCCGGCTGTGCTGCAGGCCGGGGATCCGGTGCTGCTCAAGCGCTGGTTTGTGGCAGCCATTGCCCTGCTCTTGGCCGGGCACCTGGCCTTGCCCTGGTTGAGCAGCAGCATTTGGCTTTTGTCCTTGTTTCTGCTGGTATTTTTTACGCCCTTTAACGTGCTCGAGGCGATGTTGCCGACGCTGACCACGCGGCTGGCTCCGGCACATGCCAAGGGCACTGCGATCGGTCTCTACAGCACCATTCAGTTCGCCGGCACCTTCCTCGGCGCCGTCGCGGGTGGTGTGCTTTACCAGCACTGGGGGGCGTCCGCCGTGGTCGCCTTTGACGCCGTGCTGCTCGGCATCTGGCTTATACTCGCCGTCGGTATGCGAGTGCCGCCAACGCAGCGCAGGTAAA
Source organism: Betaproteobacteria bacterium Ga0077527 (assembly GCA_001464815.1). Classification (GTDB taxonomy): domain Bacteria; phylum Pseudomonadota; class Gammaproteobacteria; order Burkholderiales; family SG8-41. Next base: position 19,856 of record LNDW01000025.1, read on the forward strand.
CGCCGCTGCAGACCAGCGCGTTGTGGCTACAGACAAGACATAAAGGACAATCGGATATGGCTTCCGTAAACAAGGTGATTCTGATCGGCAATCTGGGGAAAGACCCGGAAACCAGGTATTTGCCCAGCGGCGAGGCCGTGGCGAGTTTCAGCATTGCCACCACTGAATCCTGGAAAGACAAGTCGACCGGCGAGAAAAAAGAGGCCACCGAATGGCACCGCATCAGCGCCTTTGGCAAGCTCGCTGAAATCTGCGGCGAGTATCTGCGCAAAGGCTCGCAGGTTTACATCGAAGGTGCGTTGCGCACCCGAAAATGGCAGGACAAGGAAGGTCAGGATCGTTATACCACCGAGATCCGTGCCGACCAGATGCGGATGCTCGGCAGCCGTGGCGGTGGTGGTGGCGAGGGTGGCGGAGGCGGTGGCATGCGCGAGACGCCTTCAGGTGGCGGTGGCGGCAAGGCGCCGGCGAAAAAGGGCGGTGGCGGCAGCTTTGATGACATGGATGACGATATTCCGTTCTGAGAACGGTGCCGTGTATCACCGACAAGCCGGGTTTCGACCCGGCTTTGTTATTTTTGGATCATCGACAGGATGTCAGCAATGAACAACCAAGCTTTGCATGCCTATGGTTTCATCATGAATATTCTGCCCCTCCTGTGAATTATTTGTCCGGCACGACCAGTCGCGCGGTGTGTGCCGCGATCACCGCCTCTTCATCGGTGGCGATCACGTGCGCCGATGCGGCGCCCGGTTGGGTGATGCAGGATGCGTTGCGGGTGTTGGCTCCGACATCCAGGGTGATGCCCAGCCAGCCGAGTTTCGCGCAGATCATCGCCCGCACGGCCGCGGCGTTTTCGCCGATACCGCCGGTGAACACCAGCGCATCCAGGCCTTCCAGCGCCGCGGCCAGGGCTCCGGTTTCCTGCACCGCGCGATAAACGAACAGTTCGATCGCCTCCACCGCCCGCGGGTCGCTGCTGGCGAGCAGCGTACGCATGTCGTTGCTGATGGCGGACACGCCGAGCAGGCCGGAGCGCCGGTAGAGCAGGTCTTCCAGTTCGTCGAGCGCAATCGCCTGCTCGCGCAACAGATGCAGCAGCACACCGGGGTCGATGCTGCCGCAGCGTGTGCCCATCATCAAGCCCTCCAGCGTGCTGAAGCCCATTGAGGACGCGACGCTGCGCTGCTCGCGCATCGCACACATGCTGGCACCGTTGCCGAGGTGGGCGACGATGATCCGTCCCCCGGCGCGTGCGCCAAGCACCTCTGGCAGGCGGCCGGCGACGTATTCGTACGAAAGACCGTGAAAACCGTAGCGGCGCAGGCCTTGCGCTGTCATTTCGCGCGGTAGTGCGAGTGCCTGAGCCACCGCCGGCTGTCCGCAGTGAAAGGCGGTGTCGAAGCAGGCGACCTGGGGCAGGGCTGGCCGCAGTCCCGCCAGCGCCTCGATCGCGGCGAGGTTGTGCGGCTGGTGCAGTGGCGCCAGCGGGATCAGTGTGCGTAATGCTTGAAGCGTGGCGGCGTCGAGCAATACCGGCGCGTCATGCGCCGTGCCGCCATGCACCACACGGTGACCTGCAGCGGCGAGATTGCGGGCGTGGCCACCGGCCTCCAGCCAGTCGAACAGCCAGGCCAGCGCTGATTCGTGGTTGTGCAGGGCTGCCGGCATTACGCCGGTGAGCGGACCGTCGTGATTGCGGGCGCTGAACAAGGCCTGTGAACCCAGTCCGGAAATCATGCCGTGGAGGGCGCGCCGGGCGAACTGCGGGCCATCGAATATTGCGAACTTGATGCTCGAGGAGCCGGCGTTGAGCACAAGAATCTGGCGGGTCATGACGGTGGCGGGGCCGCAGCAGGAAGGAAAAGTCTTTGAAGTCAATGGGCTATGCCGGAATCCCGACTCTGGCATTGTGCCGTGGCTGGTGCATTGCGCCAAGCTGCATCGCGAGGCCCGGGAAAACCACTCCGGCGGACCGCAACTCTGCGCAAAGTCAGCCTAAGCGGCTCAGGTATAATGCTTTTTTTGGTTTTTCGGGGTAAATCATGCCCATTTATGAATACCGTTGCGAAGCCTGTGGCTTCCAGAAGGAATTTTTGCAGCGCATCAGCGATGCCCCGATGCGCGATTGTCCAGCGTGCAACAAGCCTGCGCTGGCCAAGATGGTTACTGCAGCCGGCTTCCAGTTGAAGGGCAGCGGTTGGTATGCCACGGATTTTCGCGACAAGGGCGCGGCAAAACCCGCCACTGCGAAAGATGACGGCAAGCCGGATGCCAAGACCGAGTCCAAATCAGAGCCCAAGTCTGAACCGGCCGCCTGCGGTGCCGGTGCCTGCCCGGCCTGCAATTGAGTTGATATCCTGATCCGCGTGTGTCACGGCCTCATGCCTGACGCATGATCACAGACGGCGCGCCCGTCGCCGTTTTCCATGTTCAAGAACATCTCGCTCAAGAGCTACCTGATTGCCGGCCTGCTGGTCTGGGTGCCGTTGGTGATCACGCTGTGGGTGCTCAACTTGCTGGTGGGCATGCTCGACCAGTCGCTGCAACTGGTGCCGCGATCCTTCCTTACCGAGAACTGGCTGGGCGTGCACGTGCCGGGCCTGGGCGTGATCCTCACCGTGGTGGTGGTATTGCTCACCGGCATGCTGGTGACCAACATCCTCGGCCAGCGCCTGATGACCCTCTGGGAGGGTGTGCTTGCGCGTATTCCGGTGTTCAACACCATCTATCACAGTGTGAAGCAGGTCAGCGACACGCTGTTCTCCGGCAAGGGACATGCTTTTCGCAAGGTGTTGCTGGTGCGTTACCCGCATCCGGAAGCGTGGTCGCTCGCTTTCCAGACCAATGTGCCGGCCGAGGTCGCGGCGCATCTCCCGGACGAGCATGTCGCGGTGTTCATCCCGACCACGCCGAGCCCGGTCAACGGTTTTTATTTCTACGTGCGCCGCAGCGACACCATCGAGGTCAACATGTCGGTCGATGCTGCATTCAAGTACATCGTATCGATGGGTGTTGCCACGCCCGGCAATACCCCTCCTAGAAAAAATACTTAATAAAATCAAATACTTATGAAAACTCGCAGCAATTACTGCGGACTCATCGACCGCAAATACCTGGGCCAGACCGTGACGCTGTGCGGCTGGGTGCATCGCCGGCGTGACCATGGCGGCGTGATCTTCATCGACCTGCGTGACCGCGAGGGTCTGGTGCAGATTGTCTGCGATCCCGACCGCGCCGAGACCTTCGCGGCGGCTGACAGCCTGCGCAACGAATTCGTGGTGCGTGTCGAAGGCAGGGTGCGCGAGCGTCCGGCCGGCACCGTCAACACGAATCTGGTCAGTGGTGAAATCGAAGTGCTGGCGCTGGAGCTTGAAATCCTCAATGCCGCGCAGACGCCGCCGTTCATGATGGACGAAGAGAACTTGTCGGAGAACGTGCGCCTGCAGTACCGCTTCCTCGACCTGCGCCGGCCGCAGATGCAGAAACACCTGCGCCTGCGCCACCAGGCCACGCGCGCGATCCGCGGCTACCTCGACGAGCACGGTTTCATCGACGTCGAGACGCCGATGCTCTACAAGTCCACGCCCGAAGGCGCGCGCGAATTCCTGGTGCCTTCGCGCATGCACGACGGCCAGTTCTACGCGCTGCCGCAGTCGCCGCAGCTGTTCAAGCAGCTGCTGATGGTTGCCGGCTACGACCGCTACTACCAGATCGTCAAATGTTTCCGTGACGAGGACCTGCGCGCCGACCGCCAGCCCGAATTCACGCAGATCGACATCGAGACCTCCTTCCTCGGCGAGCGCGAAATCCAGGACCTGATGGAAGGCCTGATCCGCCATCTGTTCCTGACGGTGATGAATATCGACCTCGGCGTGTTTCCGCGCATCAGTTATGCCGATGCGATGGCGAAATACGGTTCCGACAAGCCGGACTTGCGCGTCAAGCTTGAACTGACCGATTTGAGCGACCTGATGGCGCAGGTGGATTTCAAGGTGTTCAAGCAGGCGATGGCGCTGAAGGACGGCAAGGTCGTCGCGCTGCGCATCCCCGGCGGTGCCGCGCTGACGCGCAAGGAGATCGACGAATACACCGCCTTTGTCGGCATCTACGGTGCCAAGGGTCTCGCCTACATCAAGGTCAACGATGCGACCCAGCTCAACGAAACCGGCCTGCAGTCGCCGATCGTCAAGTTCCTGCCGCAGCCGGTGCTGGCGGAGATCCTCAAGCGCAGCGGCGCCGTCAACGGCGACCTGATCTTCTTTGGTGCCGACCGCAAAAAGGTGGTTTACGACGCACTCGGTGCACTGCGCGTGAAGATCGGCCACGAGAAGGGCCATGCCGAAGCCGGATGGAAACCCTGCTGGATCATCGACTTCCCCGCCTTCGACTACGACGAGGAAAACAAGCGCTGGGTCGCCGCCCATCATCCCTTCACCGCGCCCAAGGATGAACATCTTGCGCAGCTCGCGACCGATCCAGGCCAGGTGCAGGCCAAGGCCTATGACGTCGCGCTGAACGGCTGGGAGATCGGCGGCGGTTCGGTGCGTATCCACCGCGCCGAGGTGCAGTCACAGGTGTTTTCGGCACTGGGCATTTCGCCGGAAGACGCGCGTGCAAAGTTCGGCTTCCTGCTCGACGCGCTGTCCTACGGCGCGCCGCCGCACGGCGGCATCGCCTTCGGCCTTGACCGCATGGTCACGCTGATGACCGGCGCGGAATCGATCCGCGAAGTGATCGCGTTCCCGAAAACGCAGCGCGGCCAGGACCTGATGGTCGAGGCGCCGAGTGTCGTCACCGAGCGCCAGTTGCGCGAGCTGCACATCCGCCTGCGCAACACCCAGCAGGACGGGTGAAGGCAGGCGCCGGCAGCCGACAGTGATGCGTCACCCGCGTGCCCTTGCCGCCGCGTTGCTGGCGGCGCTGCTTGCCGCTGCATTGCCGGCAGCGGCCTTTGCGCGTGGTGATGCGCCGTCATTGCGTGAAATACGCCTGCAGGAATTGCCGCCCGAAGCGCACCACACCCTCGAACTGATCCGCGGCAACGGGCCGTTTCCATTTGACCGCGACGGCATCACCTTCGGCAATCGCGAGAAGCTGCTGCCTCAGGCGGCACACGGCCATTACCGTGAATACACAGTGGTCACGCCGGGGCTGAAGCACCGCGGCGCGCGGCGAATCGTGCTCGGCTGCGAGCAGCAGCCGCCGTCCAGGGTGCCGGAGCCGCTGCGCCTGCCGCAATGCCGGGGCGGCGGCGAGTTCTATTACACCGCCGATCATTACCGCAGTTTTCGCAGGATCGTCGAATGAGCCCGATGCTGAATCCCGCCGCCAATGGTATTTATTGCAGTCCGGCCGAACCCGGCTTCCAATCTGAATTGGGGCAAGCCGCCGGCACCGGCTGCTTCGATATCGATCTCAGGCGCCTGCGCGGCAAACGCGGTCTGCTCTCCGCGCTGGCGCGGGCGCTGCGTTTTCCCGAAACCTACGGCGTCAACTGGGATGCGCTGGCGGATTGCCTGCAGGATCTGTGCTGGCTGCCGCCGGAACAGACGGGCGTGGTGTTGCATCTGCGTGGTTACCACCTGTTCAAGTCCCGGGTTCCGCAGGACGCGGCCACGCTGGAGGCGATCCTGGCCGAGACCGCGCAGTTCTGGCAGGCACGTTCGCGGCTGTTCGTGGTGTTCACCGAAGGTGCCGGAGCGCCGTGGCCGCGTGCGTCGTGATGACCGCGCACAAGATTCCGGTATCGGTGCTGGTGCTGGTGCATACCGCCGATCTCGACGTGTTGTTGCTCGAGCGTGCCGACCGTCCCGGCTTCTGGCAGTCGGTCACCGGCAGCCAGGATGCCGGCGAGTCACTGCTTGAAACCGCGCGACGTGAACTGGCCGAGGAAACCGGCATCGAGGCGGCGCAGGACGAGCTGATCGACTGGCAACTGCAGAACCGCTACGAAATCTATGCACACTGGCGGCATCGTTACGCGCCGGGGGTTACCCACAACATCGAACATGTCTTTGCGCTGGCGCTTCCGCAAAGGCGCGAGGTGCGGCTGGCGCCGCGTGAGCATCTGGCTCAGCGCTGGCTGCCCTGGCGCGAGGCCGCGGACCTGGTGTTTTCGTGGAGCAATGCCGAGGCCATCCGCCGGTTGCCGCAACGCGTCAAGCTGTCGTGAACAGCAGGGGAATTCAGGATTGGTTTTTTTGTCAAATTGCTGCAATATTCGGCACTTTTCCCCGCGTGGCGGGGTGAACTGACCTGCGAGGGTCCGGAAAATGGACGCTGAAATGGACACCGGAACGATTGCTTTTGACCGCTTCAAACCGCTGGCCGACGCCGACTGCGATGCACGCATCGTTGCCGCGCGGCAGAAGCTCGGCAAACGCGTGGTGCTGCTCGGCCACCACTACCAGCGTGCCGATGTCTACAAACACGCCGACCTCTCCGGGGATTCGCTGCAACTGTCCAAGCTCGCGGCGCAGACCGATGCCGAAACCATCGTGTTCTGCGGTGTGCATTTCATGGCCGAAGTGGCCGACATCCTGTCGCGGTCCTCGCAGCAGGTGATCCTTCCTGACATGAACGCCGGCTGCTCGATGGCTGACATGGCGAGCCTGGCCAAGGTTGAGCGCGCCTGGCGCGAAATCGCCGAAGTGCTCGATCCAGACCAGCACATCACGCCGATTACTTACATCAATTCCGCCGCCGACCTGAAGGCCTTCTGCGGCGAGCACGGCGGCATCGTCTGCACCTCGTCCAATGCCCGCGGCATCCTGCAATGGGCCTTTGGCCGGCGCGAGAAGGTGTTGTTCTTCCCCGATCAGCACCTCGGCCGCTGGACCGGCTACCTGATGGACATTCCGCTGTCGGAGATGCTGGTGTGGGATCCCGATCTGCCGCTGGGCGGCCTGACGCCGCAACAGGTCAAGATGGCCAAGGTGCTGCTCTGGAAAGGCCATTGCTCGGTGCACCAGATGTTCCAGGCCCAGCACATCCTGCGCTGGCGCCAGCAGCATCCGGGTGGCCTGGTGATCAGCCACCCTGAATGCAATTTTGAGGTGTGCAAGCTGTCGGACTACGTTGGCTCCACCGACTACATCATCAAAACCATCGCCGCGAGCCCGCCCGGGTCGCGCTGGCTGGTCGGCACCGAACTGAACCTGGTCAACCGCATCGCCGCCGAATTCAGCCCGCAAGGCAAATCGGTGCAGTTCATGGCGCCGACGGTGTGCATGTGTTCGACGATGCAGCGCATCGATCCGCAGCACCTCGCCTGGTCGCTGGAGAATCTGGTCGAGGGCCGGGTGGTCAACCCGATCAAGGTGCCGGCCTATGAGGCCGAGCTCGCCCGCATCGCGCTTGACCGCATGCTCGCGGTGTCCTGAGCGGGCATGCTGCCCTGAGCGAAAATCAGGCGGCGGCGACGCGGTTGCTGAGCGTCGCCACCTACAATATCCACAAGGGTTTTCCGGTGACGCCGCTGTTTGCGAAGCGGCCGTCACTGCGCGCGCTGCGCGAAGAACTGCACGCGCTCAATCCCGATCTGGTCTTCCTGCAGGAAGTGCTCGGCGCCCATGCCGGGCATGCCCGCCGCCACCGCGACTGGCCGGCGCAGTCGCAGTACGAATACCTCGCCGACACCTTGTGGCAGAGTCATGCCTATGGCCGGAATGCGGTCTACGATGCCGGTCACCACGGCAACGCGCTGCTGTCCCGCCATCCGATCACGCGTTGGGACAACGAGGACGTATCCGGACACCGCTTCGAAAGCCGCGGCTTGCTGCACTGTGAAATCGCGATGCCGGGCTGGCCGCAGACGCTGCATTGTGTCTGCGTGCATCTTGCGCTGACCGTGCGCGGCCGCTCACGCCAGCTCGAACGGTTGCGTCAGCGCATCGAGCGCATGGTGCCGGCCGACGCGCCGTTGATCGTTGCCGGGGATTTCAACGACTGGACCTGGCGCCAGCGCGCCACCCAGGAATTCGCGCAGCCGCTCGACATGCATGAGGTGTTCGAGCTCATCGGCGGACAGGCCGCTCGCAGTTTTCCGGCGGTGCTGCCGCTGCTCCGGCTTGATCGCATCTATGTCCGCGGCTTTCGCGTGCACACGGCACGGGTGCACCACGGCCGGCGCTGGGCGCGGTTGTCAGACCATGCGCCGTTGATTGCCCGGCTCGAGCTGATTTAGCGCCAGTCCGGCGTTTCTAATCACTGCTAATAACGGTACTCGTAGGGCGGGACTGCAGAGGCATGCCGCGGCGGGCCGTAGCGCACAGGCCGTGGTGCCGGCAAGGCGGCTGCCGGCGGTACCGACGCGTCAATGATGCCAATACCCACACGCACCGTCGGACCGGGGTCATAGGGCAGGGTGGTGGTGACGTCGCGGCCGTTGTAGTGATAGGTCACGGTGTAGCCGCGGACGGTTTCTCGCACCGTTTCCACGGTGCGGCAGCTTTGTGCCGGGGCTACGTAGGCGACACGGTTGTCGATGCGGTCACCGGCCACCGCGCCGGCGATGGCGCCGGCAGCGGCGGCAGCGGTGCGGCCGTTACCCTGGCCGACCTGCGCGCCGAGAAGCCCGCCCGCGGCGCCACCGACCACCGATCCTGCCATCGAACGCTCGCTGTCCGGATTGGCGACACGATCACCGACGATGGCACCGGCAATCGCACCGGCGGCGGTCGCCGCATCACGGCCGCTGCCGCGGCCGACGGTGCTGCCGAGCAGGGCGCCGGCGATGCCGCCGATCACCGGGGCGATGGTGCTGCGTTCGGCCTGGGGCGCCGGTGGTGCGTATGACACGGGAGTGCATTCGGTGCGCGGTTCACGCACACGCTCGATGACCGGTGCCGAGGAAATGACCCGCGCGGTGTCGGTGAAGTCGGCCGCCTGCGCCGGCCATGCGGCAATGGCGGCAGCGGCGAGGGGCAGCAAACGCAGTTTGATACCGGGCCTGGTGTGGGTGGTGTTCATGTTGGACTCCTGTTCGGGGCGGAACGGCGGGAAGCCGCCGCAACCGGATGCGATAATTAAAAACCGCCTCCGCTATTCCGGCAGCAAGCGTTACAGACATTTACAAGACCTGCGCGGCGCGCCAACACCCCTTCAGAAAGAATATAAGTGATTGATTCAATTGATAAATTTTTATCATTCCGAGTGTGGCAATGACTGCCGCCCACGCCGCCGCTGCAACTGCGCGTCAATCGGTGTCACGCGCGATGCTGTCGCGCGACTGGCGCGTGGTGCCGATGCTGCTGCCCTATCTGTGGGACTACAAATGGCGCGTGGTGGTGGCGCTGCTGTTCCTGGTCGCAGCGAAACTCGCCAACGTCGGCGTGCCGCTGGTGATGAAGGACATCGTCGATGCGCTCGATCCGACGCAGGCGGTCCTGCTGCTGCCGCTGGCCTTGCTGCTCGCCTATGGCCTGCTGCGGCTGTCGACCGTGCTGTTTGCCGAACTGCGCGATGTGGTGTTTGTGCCGGTCACCCAGCGCGCCTCGCGGCGTGTCGCGCTGGCGGTGTTCCGCCACCTGCATGCGCTGTCGCTGCGTTTCCACCTCGACCGCCAGACCGGCGGCATGTCGCGCGACATCGAGCGCGGCACCCGCGGCATTTCGACACTGCTCTCGTTCATGTTGTTCTCGATCATCCCGGTGATACTCGAGTTCGTGCTGGTCGCCGCGGTGCTGTTCGCCAAATTCGACTGGCGCTTTGTCGCCATCACCTTCGCCGCGGTGATCCTCTACATCGCCTTCACCATCGGCATCACCGAGTGGCGCACCGCGATCCGCAAGCGCGCGAACGAGCTCGATTCAAAAGCCAACACCCGCGCCATCGACAGCCTGCTCAACTATGAGACGGTGAAGTATTTCAACAACGAGGAATACGAGGCGAAGCGCTACGACGACAGCCTGCAGCGCTACGAAGAGATGGCGGTCAGAAACGAGGCTTCGCTCGGCCTGCTCAACGTCGGCCAGGCGGCGATCATCGCAGTCGCGGCCACGCTGCTGATGATTCTTTGCGCCCAGGGTGTGGCGGCACGCAATCTGACGCTGGGTGATCTGGTGCTGGTCAATGCGCTGCTGATACAGCTTTACATCCCGCTCAACTTCCTCGGCATGGCCTATCGCGAGATCAAGCAGGCGCTGATCGACATGGAGCGCATGTTCGGCCTGCTTGAGCAGAACCGCGAGGTGGATGATGCGGCGGATGCGGTGGAGCTGCCGCCGGGGCCGGTTGCGGTGCGCTTCGAGGCCGTCGATTTCGGCTACGATCCGCGGCGGCAGATCCTGCACGGTATGAGTTTCGGGATTCCCCCGGCGGCCAAGGTCGCGGTGGTTGGTTCCAGCGGCGCCGGCAAGTCGACGCTGGCGCGGCTGCTCTACCGCTTCTATGATGTCAGTGGCGGCATGGTCAGCATCAGCGGCACGGATATCCGCAAGCTGAAGCAGTCCAGCCTGCGTGCGGCGATCGCCATCGTGCCGCAGGACACGGTGCTGTTCAACGACACCATCCTCTATAACATCCAGTACGGACGGCCCTCGGCCACGCGCGAAGAGGTGGTGGCGGCGGCACGTGCCGCGCATATCCATGAATTCATCGAGACCCTGCCCGACGGTTACGAAAGCATGGTCGGCGAGCGCGGGCTGAAGCTCTCCGGCGGCGAAAAGCAGCGCGTGGCGATCGCACGGGCGATCCTGAAAAATCCGCGCATCATGATTTTCGACGAGGCGACCTCGGCGCTCGATTCACGAACCGAACAGGCGATCCAGAAGGAACTCAACGACATCGCCCAGGGCCGCACCACGCTGGTCATCGCGCACCGCCTGTCGACGGTGATGGATGCCGATGAAATCCTGGTGCTGGAGCAGGGCCGCATCGTTGAGCGTGGCCGTCACGGTGATCTGCTTGCGGCTGGTGGCAGCTACGCCCAGATGTGGGCGCTGCAGCAGCAGGAGGAGCAGGATTGAGGGTCGTGGATTGAGGGGCGACGACCAGGGCCTGTTAACAATTAGAGCGCGTCGCGACAAAACTCACCCGCATCAGCGTGCCGCGGCCTTCGCTCCCGGGCAGCGCTGCGACCGTGGCGCCATGGCCCTGCGCGATTTCGCGCACGATCGCCAGCCCCAGTCCGCAACCCTCGGCGCGGCTGTCGGGGATGCGATAAAAACGTTCAAACACCCGCTCGCGTTCCGCGGCCGGGATGCCGGGGCCGTTGTCCTCGACTTCCAGCGTCGGGGTCCCGGTGCCGCCGGCAACACGCACCGTGACTTGGCCACCGGCGAGCGTGTAATTGAGGGCGTTGTCGATCAGGTTGTTGAGCAGTTCGCGGATCAGGAAGGGGTCGGCGCTGACGGTGGCGGCGGTCGAGGCGTCATCAAAACCGAGGTCTATGCCGCGGCGCAGCGCCTGCGGCACCCATTCCATCGCGGTTTCCCGCGCCAGCGCGGCGAGTTCCAGCGACTCGCGCACTACGCTGCGGTGCGAGCCCGGCTCGGCGCGGGCCAGTGTCAGCAACTGGTTGACCAGACGCCCGGCATGTTCGGCGGCCGCGTGCAGTTGCAGCAGCGTGTCGCGGTTTTCACCCTGGCCTGCATTGCGCAGCGCCAGCTCGGCCTGGGTCTTCAGTGCCGCGATCGGTGTGCGCAACTGGTGGGCGGCATCGGCGATGAAACGCTGCTGGCCGGTCAGCGCGGCATTGAGGCGTGACAGCAGGTCGTTCATGGTCCCGATCAGCGGGCGCACTTCCGCGGGCGCCAGATCATCACGCAGCGGGCTGAGGTCGAGCAGCGAGCGGCGTTCAATCTCGCCGCGTATTGAGGTCAGCGAGCGCAGCCCGATGCCGACACCGAACCATACTGTCAGCGTGGCGAGCAGCACCAGGATCGCCTGCGGCACGACGATCCTGAGCAGGATTTGCCGCGCAGACTCGTCGCGCAGCCTGGATTTTTCCGCGACCTGGATCAGCAGTGAGCCGCGGCCCGAGCCAGGGCGCACCGGCACCCGCAGGCCCACGACACGGACTGGTTCGTTGCGATAAACCGCGTCGTAATAAGTGACGCGGTCCTGGGATAGGCCGTCCGGCGCGTCTGGCAGATCGGGGTCGCCGGTGATGTATTCGCCCGATGGACCGCTGGCGCGGTAGTAGTAGCGCCCCTGCTCGCCGGAGATCAGCATCTCGATCACCGGTGGCGGCAGGTCGAGATGGAGCTGGCCGTTACTCTCGCGGACGTTGCGGCCGAGATTGAGTGCGGTGTCGAGCAGCGCGCGGTCGTAGTTCAGGTTGACGAAGCCGGTCGCGACATCATGATCAACGATGGTGCTGATGACCCACAGCGCGAGCAGCGGCGCGCTGAGCCACAGCAGGAGCTGTCTGCGCAGCGTCCGGATGCGGCCGTTCATGCCGCGGGGCGCAGCCGCTTAGAGCGCCTAACATAATGAAACACGTGTGCGTTATAGCCAGAATCGGCCCTGACACGAAGCGCGGCGCGGTTCATATCGCGAATATGAGCAAGCTGCGCGACAAAGTCAGGGCCGATTCTGGCTGTAACCCGATGATTTCTTTGGGTGGTCATAGTCCGTTTGGGGCTGGCGCGATTTTGGCCGGAGGCGGCGTCGCGGTCCTTGCGAATATTCCCGATATTCGCCGCGGACCACTCCTTGCCTCCAGCCAAAATCGTGTCAGCGCATCACGCGTCTCATTATGTTAGGCGCTCTTAATCATTGGCGCTGCGCTCGAGCAGATATCCCAGGCCGCGGATGGTGCGTACGCTGACGCCGGCGGGTTCGAGTTTTTTGCGCAGCCGGTGTACATAGACCTCGATCGCGTTGGCGCCGACCTCCTCGCCCCAGCCGTAGAGCTGCTCGGCGAGCTGTTCCTTGCTGACCACGCGGCCGACGCGCAGCATCAGCACCTCAAGCACGCCGAGTTCGCGCGCTGAAAGTTCGATTGGCGCGCCTCTGATCGTCGCCCGTCGGCCGGCGGTGTCCAGCGTGAGTTCGCCATGGCGCAATTCGGCGCCGCCGCCGGACTGGCCGCGGCGGATCAGCGCCCGCACCCGCGCCTCGAGCTCGGGCAGATCGTAGGGTTTGGTCAGGTAGTCATCGGCGCCGAGGTCGAGGCCCCTGACGCGATCCTCCAGCGCATCACGCGCGGTGAGCATCAGCACCGGTGTCTTCGAACCGCGGCGCCGCATCCGCCGCAGCACCTCGTAACCGTCAAGTTTCGGCAGCCCGATGTCGAGGATCACCGCGTCATATGGCTGTGTCGCGAGCATGTGGTCGGCGGCATCGCCGCTGTCGGCGTGATCCACCGCATAGTCCGCGGTCTTGAGTGCCTTGACCAGGCCATCGGCCAGGATCGGATGATCTTCAACGACGAGCAAACGCATGATCTTAATGGGATTTTGGCTGCAGGAGTGCACATGATACTTGGCACAGGCGCTGTCCGCGAATGGCGTCCGATGTCGCGTAAGTTTGACGTAAGCGCCGGCCGCTATCTTTTTATTGATGGTGTCGGCATTTCCTTGCCGGTTTGCCTGAACGGTTTTTGCAGTTTTCCTCCTCGGAGGCCCGGTATGCGCTCCAATCCGTGCTGAGCGGATTGTTGCAGGGCCTCTTTAAGCTCCGCCGGGATTCCAACGCAGGTCCCGAGCGGGGTTTTTTTTGGCCTGCGATGGCGACCTGCGGAATCAGGAAAACGGTTGAAAATAATCTCCTAAGGCTGTATTTTCCAACGGATTTCCATGAATTCATCCTTCAACAACACCGTGACCAGCAATAACTTCAGCGGCTGCCTTGCCCGGCTGATGGCAGTCGTCATGGTGCTGGTGCCGCTGCTGGCTGCGGCCGAATCGCCGGAGCGCAGCGCGCGCCAGGTGAAATCCGCGGTGGTCGCCAACACCATACCTGACCTCAAATCCTCGGCGGCACTGGTCATCGACCAGGCCAGCGGCAGGCCGCTGTATGCCAAGAACGTTGATATGGTCACGCCGATCGCCTCGATCACCAAGGTGATGACCGCTATGGTGGTGCTCGACGCCGGGCTGGACTTGGGCGAACGCATCACCATCAGCGAGGCCGACAAGGACCTGCTAAAGGGCACGCGCTCGCGACTGAGCGTAGGCACCAGCCTGACCCGGCGCGAATTGCTGCATCTGTCGCTGATGGCCTCGGAAAACCGCGCCGCCGAGGCGCTGACCCGGGTCTATCCCGGCGGCACCCGCGCCTTTGTCGCGACAATGAATCAGAAGGCCATCGAACTGGGCATGTGGCGCACCCGTTTTGTCGATGGCACCGGACTGTCGAGTGAAAACGTCTCCACCGCCCAGGACCTGATCAAGATGGTTTCCGCGGCGTTCCAGTACCCGCTGATCCGCGAATACTCCACTGATAACGGCCTGCAGGTGCGTAGCGCCCGCGGCGCGATGAACTATGTCAATTCCAACCGCCTGGTGAACAGCCCGGAGTGGCGGATCGGCCTGTCCAAGACCGGCTACATATCCGAGGCCGGGCGCTGCCTGGTGATGCAGGCGCGTATCGCCGAAAAGCCGGTGATCATCGTGCTGCTCGACTCCTGGGGCAAACTCACCCGCATCGGCGACGCCAACCGCATCAAGCGCTGGATGGAAACCCGCAGCGCCGGTCCCGGCCGCGGCTGAACACGAGCCGCGCCGCGGCTCGTGGGGGCATCGCTCCTGTCATCATTGCCCGTAATGACCCTTTCGCCCAACTGGCAGTTGATAGACCGTGAACCGGCCCGCGACAGCTTCCGCGACGACGTGTTGCAGGGACTGTCTGCCATCACGAAGACCTTGCCACCGAAATACTTCTATGACGCCCGCGGCTCGGAGCTGTTCGAGCTGATCTGCGATCTGCCCGAGTACTATCCGACCCGGACCGAGTTGGCGATGATGCGCGGGCACGTCGCCGAAATGGCTGCCGCTCTCGGAGACGGGTGCGCGCTGATCGAGTTCGGCAGCGGTTCCGGCATCAAGACCGAAATCCTGATCGGGGCCATGCGCCCGGTGTCTTACCTGCCGGTGGACATCTCGCGCGACGCGCTTTGTACTTCGGCGCAGCGTATTGCCCTGCGCCATGCGCCGTTGCAGGTCACCGCGGTCTGCGCCGATTACATGCGCCTCGATGAATTGCCGCTGGACGCGGGCGCGCGGCGGGTGATCTATTTTCCGGGCTCGACCATCGGCAACCTGACCCCGGAGGAGGCGCTGGACTTCCTTGCGCGTTCGCGGCGCATCGCCGGTCGTGGTGGTGCGATGCTGGTTGGCGTCGACCTGAAAAAGGACCCCGTGCTGCTGAATGCCGCCTACAACGATACGCAGGGCGTGACCGCCGCGTTCAACCTCAACCTGCTGGCGCGCATCAACCGCGAACTGGAGGGTAATTTTGACCTCGCACGTTTTCGCCACATCGCCGTTTATTACGAGAAACTCAGCCGCATCGAAATGCACCTCGAAAGCCTGGTTGCCCAAGAGGTGACGGTGGCCGGCCGGCGCTTTGAATTCGCGGCCGGAGAACGCATCCATACCGAGAACTCCTGCAAGTACGGCATCGACGAATTCGCGGCGCTGGCGCGCCGTGCGGGTTTTGCGCATCGCGCGGTGTGGACCGATCCGCAGCAGTATTTCGCGGTACACCTGCTCGAGGTCTGAGGCCCCGGAACCCGGCCCAGCATGCGGAAGCCAGTGGCCCCAGTCCTTTGGGGAGCTTACGTCCTGCGTCTGTAAATTCCGGTGGCAGTGATGCATATCGTGGAACTCTCGGCGGTTGCGGGTATTCCCGATGCTAGACTCAGGGTAAGGCCGACCCAGCCCGCCGCACCGCGGCAACACCACTGATGGCCATCTACCTCACGCTTGTTCTGATCGTTCTCAACCACATTGCCTTTGGCGGCAGCCGGGTGGTGATCACGCTGTTCGCGCTGGAGGCCGGCGCCAGCCAGATGCAGGTCGGTATCCTGATGGCGCTCTACGCGCTGTGCCCGCTGCTGTTCGCGATTGCCATCGGCCGTCTCGCCGACCGCGTCGGTCCGCGCCTGCCGATGCTGCTCGGCAGTATCGGCCTCGGTCTCGCGCTGCTGCTCAACGTGCTGTGGCCGGTGACGGTGATGCTCTATATCGCCTCGTTCCTGCTCGGCACCTCCTTCCATTTCTTTTTTGTCACGGTCACCGGCATAGCCGGCGGCATCGGCGGGGCGGAGAACCGCTCACGCAACTACGCGCTGGTGAGCCTCGGCTTTTCCGGGGCGGGTTTCCTCGGGCCCCTGATCGCCGGCTTTACCATCGACACCCTGGGCCATCACAGCGCGTTCATGATCCTTTCCGCGTTCACGGTGATCCCGGTGCTGATCCTGCTGCTGCGGCCGGGTTTCCTGCCCGGCGCGGTCAAGGTCGCCGGCGATGCGGGCGGCGGCGGCGTGATGGATCTGCTGCGCACGCCGCGGCTGCGCAACACCTTCCTCGCCAGCGGCTTCATTTCCGCCGGCTGGGACCTGTTCAATTTCTACATGCCGGTCTACGGCCACGGCATCGGTCTGTCGGCCACGGCGATCGGCGTGATCCTCGGCGTGTTCGCGCTGGCGACTTTTGTCATCCGCAGCGTGCTGCCCTGGCTGGTGAAGCGGCGGACCGAGGCGCAGATCATGGTCTACGCGCTGTTTGTTGCCGCCGGCGCGTTCGCGCTGTTCCCGTTGTTTGAAGACCCGCTGGCGCTGTGCGCGGTGGCCTTCCTGCTCGGGCTTGGTGTCGGCTGCGGCCAGCCGATGTCGATGTCGCTGATCTATGCGCTGGCGCCCAAGGGCCGCATTTCGGAAGCGGCGGGGCTGCGGGTCACTGTCAACAACTTTACCCACCTGGTGATTCCGCTCGCCTTCGGCAGTGTCGGCGGGGTGCTGGGTTTCGCGCCGGTGTGGCTGGCCAACTCGGCGCTGCTCGGCCTCGGTGGCTGGCTGGTTCGGCGCGGCAGCTGAGCATACTTAAAGGGCGCAGCGAGCGGGCCGAGGGCAAGGAGCCCCCCAAGAGGGCTCGCTTCGCTGCGCTCGGCGCGCAGTAACCGAGACATATCAAATCGGATGGGCGAGGTTACGAGCACCGCGCGACGAAGCCATCGGCCCGCGCAGTGGCTTTTAGCGGAGGACCAGCGTCAGGTTGAAGTCGCCGCGCAGCAGCCCGATCGTGTGGCCGCGGTCAGTCCCCTTCAGCAACGCCTCGAATTCAGCCAGCGTCTGCACGCGGCGGCGGTTCACCGCATAGATGATGTCGCCGGGGCGGAAACCCGCCTGCAGCGCGCGGCTGCCGGGGTCGATGGCGGCGACCACCAGGCCGCCGCCGCGCAGGCGCTGGTGCAGCGGGCTGCCGCGTTCGATTTCAACCACCCGCAGGCCTGGCATCGCGCGTACGGCCTGCACCTCGCCGGCGCTGGCGGTCTGGGGCGGCGCGATGCGCACCCGGATGCGCTGCACACCACCTTCGCGGGCCACGGTCAGTTCGATTTCCTCGCCCACCGGAGTCAGGCCGAGCCGGGCGCGCAGGTCGCTCCAGCCGCGCACCGCCCGGCCGTTGAGTGCGGTGATCACGTCGCCCTCACGCAGCCCCGCGCGTTCGGCCGGTGAACCGTCCTCGACATCGGAGACCAGGGCACCATCAAGGCTTGGCAGGCGCAGCTTGCGCTGCACCTCGGGCGTGACATCGACCATTTCGATGCCGAGACGGCCGCGGCGCACCTCGCCGTGGCGCACGATCTGCTCCATTACGGCGCGTGCCATCACCGAGGGCACGGCGAAGCCGATGCCGACGTTGCCGCCGGACGGCGCGACGATGGCGGTGTTGATCCCGATCAGCTCGCCGCGCAGGTTGACCAGCGCGCCGCCGGAGTTGCCGGGGTTGATCGAGGCATCGGTCTGGATGAAATCCTCGTAGCCCTCCACGGTCAGGCCGCTGCGTCCCAGCGCGCTGACGATGCCCGAGGTCACGGTCTGGCCGATGCCGAAGGGATTGCCGACGGCGAGCACCCAGTCGCCGATCTGCAGCGCATCGGAGTCGCCGATGCGCAGCGCTGACAGGTTTTGTGCCGGAATCTGCAGCACCGCGATGTCGGTGCCGGGGTCGGCGCCGACCAGTTTGGCTGGAAAGCTGCGCCTGTCCTTCAGCGTGACAATGATCTGCTCGGCATCCCTGATCACGTGGTGGTTGGTCAGCACATAGCCGCGTCCGGCATCAACGATGACGCCGGAGCCGGCGGCCTGTTCCTTGCGCTGCTGCGGGCGGTCGGGCAGGTTGAAAAAGCGGCGGAAGAAAGGATCACGGAACAGCGGGTTGTCTTCCATCGGGGTCCGCGTCACCACCGACACGTTGACCACCGCGGGCGTCACCTGGTTGACGACCGGCGCCAGCGTCGGCAGGCCGCGCGCCTCGGCGGCCGGCTGGGCTGCGGCGGGCGTGGCCGCCAGGGGAAGCAAAACCAGCAACGCGGCGCCAGCGGCGCTGATGCGGCGCGTCACATTCAAAAAGATGTCCAAACACAGCATCGGTGGGCCCCCGGTCGGATGCGGCAGAGGTGGTGCTGTGGCGCCGCCTTTTCAAGAGGGGCGCCTTTCAGCCACAGCCTGATGACGCCGGCTTACTTGAGAATCTTGAACAGGTTGTTGAAGCTGTCGGTCCACAGCCGCAGGCCGGGGATTTCTCCGATGGGCTGGCTGTGATCGGTGAGGCGCTTGTCGGCGAGCACTTTTGCATCACGCGAGACCAGCACCCAGTCTGTGCGCGCGAGGTCGGAGGCGTCGTCCGGGTCGTGGCTGACCATCAGCGTGTGCAGGCCGTGTTCGTCGGCGATACGCCTGACCACCGGCGGCAGGTCGAGGAAGCGGTTGGTGACATGGAAGGCGATCACGCCGTCGGCCTTGACGTGTTTCAGGTACACACCCATCGCCTCGAAAGTCATCAGATGGGTCGGAATCGAGTCGCTGGAGAAGGCATCAATCGCCAGCACATCGTAGCGCTGCGCGGGCTCGCGTTCCATGGTCAGCCTTGCGTCGCCGAGCAGGTTCTCGATTTTCGCCGGGGTCTTGGTCAGGAAGCTGAATTCCTTCATCGCGACGTCGATCACCTGCGGGTTGATCTCGTAGAAGCGGTAGTGGTCGCTGGCGCGGCCATAGACCGCCAGTGTCCCGGCGCCGAGGCCGACCACGCCGATGCGCACTTCAGGCGCGGCGCCGCGCTTGATGCCGATGATGCGGCCGATACCGGAGTCGGGGCCGTAGTAGGTGGTGGGCTCCATCCGCCGTTCCGGCATCAGATACTGCTCGCCGTGCATGATCACGCCGTGCATCAGGCGCCGCGCGCCGTCACGGCTTTTTTCGTCGCCGAAATCCTTGACCCGCAGCGTGCCGTAGAAATTGCGCGACATCACCCGCGCATCGCTCGACAGCATGTTGATGTAGGTGTGCACGTGGTAGATCGCGAAACCCGCCGCGACCATTGCCAGCACCGGCACCACCAGCGGGTTGCGCCGCGACACATAGGCGGCGAGCAACAGCGTGAACACCAGGCCGAAGCCGAACTCGTAATAGGTGTTGAACAGCTTGGGCGAAACAAAGCCGACCATCAGCCCGCCGACCGCACCGCCGAGCGAGATCATCAGGTAGTAGCCGGTGAGGTGGCGCGGCGACGGTTTCAGCGCTGCGAGTTCGCCATGGAAGAACATGCACATCACGAACAGGCCGGCGGCGAACAGCGGAATTGCCTCCTTGATGTCCATCACGCCGCCGTCGGTGTGCAGGCCCCAGGCCATGGCGCCGACGATGACCAGCAGCGGTCCAAAGAACAGCTTGCGCTGGTACCAGTTGCGGCCCTCGAAGCACAACACGAAGGACAGCAGGTACAGCGTCAGCGGCAGGATCCAAAGGAAGGGTACCGAGGCCACGTCGTGGGTGATGTGGTTGGTGACCGCGATCAGCATGAAAGAGCCCATTGCTGCGAGTACCAGCCACAGCAGGTAGTCGGCGGCGCGTGGTGCCGGGCCTTCGGTGGCCGGCGTTTGATTGCCGGTGCTGGCGGCGGCGCTCTGCGAGGCGCGCAGGCTGAACACCGCCGAGATCACGCACAACAAGGCAAATACGCCGTAACCGATGCTCCAAGTGACGGATTGTTCACGGGTGGTGATGTACGGTTCGACGACAAAGGGGTAGGCCACCAGCGCCACCAGCGAGGCGGCATTGGAAAGTGCGAACAGGCGGTAGACGTTTTTCGCCTGCGGGAAGCTGCGCGCAAACCAGGCCTGCAGCAGTGGACCGGTGGTCGAGAGCAGGAAGTAGGGCAGGCCGATGGTCGCGGTGAGCAGGCCAAGGATCAGCCAGGTCGGGTCTTCGTCACCCTGCGGCTTCCAGCCGCTGCCGGCGATGATTGGCAGCGAGATGAGGCTCAGCAGCAGCAGCGCCACGTGCAGGAACACCTGCGGACGCGGTTTCAGGAAACGGATGGTCCAGTCGGCATAGGCATAACCGAAGAGCAGCACCATCTGGAAAAACATCAGGCAGGTGGTCCACACCGCAGCCGAGCCGCCGAACCAGGGCAGGATCTGTTTGGCCATGATCGGTTGCACCAGGAACAGCAGGAAGGCGCTGGTGAAAATTGTCAGTGCATAAAGCAGCATGATTATAAACCGTTGATTTTAAACAATATTATTTTTTGCCGCGGCCGGACCTTGTAGTGCTGCAGTTACAACGCAAAACGCCCGCCAAGGATGACGAGGCGGGCGTTAAGGACTACCGCAATGGGCAGCGATTGTAACGGCTGGCAAGGCTGTTGCGCGCCGCTGCCGGGCCTGGATCAATCGGCCTTGATGTTTGACTTTTTGATCACTTCCGACCAGCGCGCGGTCTCGGCCTTGATGTGGGCGGCAAACCCGGCGGGCGTGCTGCCCACCGGCTCGGAACCGTCCGCAGCCATGCGTCTCAACATTTCCGGCGTTTTGAGGATCTCGCTGACCTCACGATAGACCCGCTCGACAACTGCGCGCGGCGTTCCGGCCGGCGCGAACAGGCCGTACCAGTTGTTGACGTCGAAATCCGGCACGCCGGATTCCTGCACCGTCGGCACATCGGGCAGCGATGCCGCACGTTGCACGCTCGACACCGCGATCGCGCGCAGCTTGCCGGTCTTGAGGTGCGGCATCACCGAGATGATGCTGGGGAAGGAAGTCTGGATGCGGCCCGACAGCATGTCGGTGTAGGCCGCGCCCATGCCCTTGTACGGCACGTGCACCATCTGCGTGCCGGTGCGCACCTTGAACAGCTCGGTGGCGAGGTGGATCAGGCTGCCCTGGCCCGAGGAGGCGTACTGGAACTTGTCGGGATTGGCCTTCAGGTGTGCCACCAGTTCGCGCACCGTTTTCGCGGGTACGCTGGGATGCACCATCAGTACATAGGGCTGGCGCGTGACCTGGGTGATGGTGGCGTAATCGCGCGTCGGCGAGTAACGCGCCGGATAGAGCAGCGGGTGGATGACGAAGGTGGCGCTGCCCATGAGCAGGGTGTGGCCGTCCTTGGGGGCGTCACGGGTGATCTCGGCGCCGATGGCGCCGCCGCCGCCGGGGCGGTTGTCGACGACCACGGTTTGCGCCAGACGCTCCGCGAGCGGGCTGGCCACCGCGCGGGTGACGGTGTCCATGCCGCCTCCGGCTGCCAGGGGCACGATCAGGCGCACCGGCTTGTCCGGGTATTTGGTGGCGGGCACGGGTTGCGCGGCGACGGCCGCGCCGGCTATCAGGCTCAGGGCGGCGATGCTGAGGGTGTTCATCGGATCTCCTCGTGGATGCGTTTTGTTATGGGTGTGACGGATCAGCCGGCGTCGAGCGACAGTGTGCGGCAATCCGCGACCTGTTCCAGCCCGGCAAGCTGTTCATGCAGTTGCGTGGCCCGGGCGTGGGCGCCGGCCATGCGCATGAATTTGGTTTTCAGTTCATCAGCCGACAGCGGTGCGGCCGGTGTGCCCTTGAACTCCTCGGCGAAACGTTCGAAACGGCGGCCGTCCTTGAGTTCAACGTCTACCCGCGTTGCCCAGGCGCCGCCTTGTTCGGCCTCGCCCATCTCGACCACCTGCAGCCGTTTCGCCAGCGTGCGCACACGCGCATCGTTGAGCGCGACTTCGGAGAAGGCCAGCGGATCGTTGACATCGTAGTAGAGCGCGATTGCCGCGCAGAAGGGCACGCTGTACTGCGCGCCGGCGACATCGCGCGGCTCGCGGATGTCGTGGTGCGACAGGATCTTGTGGCGGGCATGCACCGTCAGTTGCGTCACTGCGTCGCCGTCAAAACCGTGCTCGGCGCGCAGTTCCTGCAGCGACTGCACGGGCGTGTGCGCAGTGATGTGGCAGGCGTAGCGCTTGAGGCAGGCGTACACGATGTCGTAGTGGGTGCCGAGGTCTTTGGTGAACTGCGAGGCGTCACCGTCACGGGCATAGGCCTCGAGGTAGCCGTATTTCCCTTCGAGCACCGTATCCGGGCCTTCGTAGCCGTCGCGGGCCAGCAGCGCGGCGACCACCCCGGCCTCGGCGGCGCGGCCCATGTGCAGTCGTTTCACCATCGCGCCATTGCCGGCCTTGGCGAAGGCGAGCAGCCCGCCGCCGAGCGAGCCGGCGATACCGAGGGCCTGGGTCAGCTGGTCCGCGGTCAGCCCGAGCAGTTTGCCGGCGACGATGGCCGAGCCGTAGGGGCCGTTGGCGCCGGGGGCGTGAAAGCCCAGTGATTCGGTGGTCTGTTTGGCGGCGAGGCCGATGCGGAACATCACCTCCGCGCCGGCGACGAATGCGGTGAGCAGCGATTGACCATCCGCGCCCTGTGCTTCACCGGCAGCCAGCGCCGCCGGCCACAGGATCGCACCGGGATGAACGCCGGCACTGGGTTTGCGCAGGCCGTCGAGTTCAAACGCATGGCTGCATACACCGTTGGCCAGTGCCGCCGCCGGTGCGGCGACCTTCAGCGCGGTGCCGATGACACGGCTGGCGCCGTTGCCGCCGCAGTTTTGTGCGTGAGCGGCGACGATCCTGCTCCACGGCAGGCGCGAGCCGAACAGCGCTGCGCCGCTGGTGTCGATGATGCACTGGCGCGCGCGTTCACGTGCCGGTGCCGGGATGTCTTCGTAACGCAGGCCGGCGGCGAATTCGGCCAGCGTGCGTGCGGCGGTTTTTACAGTCGAGGGATTAGTCATGGCGTGCTCTATTGAGGCAATACCCTCTCCCGCCTTGGGGCGGGAGAGGGCAGGGTGAGGGTAGGGGAAGCCCAGGTTACCCCTCACCCCGACCCTCTCCCCGCCTGCGGGGAAAGGGAGTGAGGTGGTCAGGCGCTCAACAGCTTCGACAGCACGGTGGCGTCGGGCAGCTTCTCGATGCCCATCACCGCGTCGCGCAGTTGCTCGACCTTGGTTTTCGGCAGCACCTTGATCGCGAGTTTCTCGAATTTCTCGAAAATCTCGGCGTCGCTGGCGAAACGGAACTCGCTGCCGCGCGCGGATTCGACGGTGCGCTTCATCACGGTGCCGTCGTTGAGGTGCAACTCGACGTTGACCTTGTGGCGCATCTTGGCGCCGAGCGCGGTGATTGCCGGATCGTGCAGGACTTCGACCTTGCGCGACTGCGCGATGCGCGCCGGATCGGCGACCATGGCTTCGGTGAACTGGTCGACGAACACGTCTTTTTCCAGCAGCCAGGTGCCGATGCAGTACGGCAGGTTGAGCTGTGCCGAGGTCAGGCCCTGAGGTTCATACGGCCAGCCGACGTGGTGCACGGTGACTTCGGAACCGTAGACGACGACCTTCTTCACCTCATCGGCCTTGAACGGACGCTCGGCATCCATGTCGCGCAGCGCGTCAAGTGTGGTGTGGTTGCTGCCGACGCAGGCATAGAACTTGAGCGCGATGCCCATGGTCTGCCAGACTTCGCCGAAACCGGCGGTGAGTTCGGCCAGGTTGAACTTGTCCTTCGACTGCGACATGGTCGAGCAGAAGCCGCCGTAGGGGTTCTCCAGCACATCAATGATGCCGGTGAAGCCGGCCTCGGCGAACAGCGCGCCGTAGAGGCCCGACTCCGAGGAGCGGCCGGCGTGCATGCGCTTGACCATCGCGCCGAACTGCGCGGCCATCAGGCCCGCGGCCTGGGTGCCGGCGATGCCCAGTGCATGCACCGTTTTGTCGACATCGAGTTTCATGCCGCGTGCGGCACCCGCGGCGGCGGAGAACACGCCGAGCGTGGCGCCCGAGTGCCAGCCCGAAGCGATGTGCGCCGGGCCCATGCACAGGCCGACGCGCGGGCCGATTTCATAACCGGCAACCGAGGCGGTGAGGAACTCCTTGCCGCTCATGCCGGGCTTCAGTTCGGTGACGGCGATCAGCGCCGGCAGCACCACGGCACCGACATGCAGCACGCCCGCGCGGTGCACGTCGTCGAGTTCGAAACCCTGCACCTGGGTGCCGTTGACCAGTGCGGCATGCGGTGCGGAGAGTTTTTTGCTGGTGCCCCAGACGCTGCACTGGCGCGTGGTATCAACGGCGCTCAGCTTGTCCTGGAGGATGCGGCTCCATTCCAGGTCCGCGCCATACAGCGCGCAGCCCAGCGAGTCCAGCATCAGCAGCTTGTTGCGATGACGCACGTTCTCCGGGATCTGTTCATAGGTCAGACCGGACACGAATTGTGCGATATCGCGGGTGTAGGGATGGACGCTTTTTGCTTGCTGGGCCATGACGGCGGTTCCTGTGGATGAGATTAATTATTCAATAAAAACAATGGCTTGAATTACTTTGGCAGCCGCACTGCGGCACCGACGAGGCGGACCAGTTCGCCGATGTCGGTCATCTGCTCGCAGTGGTTCACTGCGGCGATGATGCCTTCGGCATCGGCCTTGCTCATGCAGGGCGCGACAACGTTGCGGAACTTGTGCACCACTTCTTCCGGAGCCAGCGGATTCTCCGGGCTGCCGCGGCGATGCAGCGCGAGTTTCTCATGCACTTTTCCATCGCGGGTGGTGATCTTCACGCGCGAGGCATGACGGAAGGGCGCACCCATGTTCTCGATCTCGGGATCAACGGTCGCGGTGATGCGCGAGACGAAGTCGAGAATCTGCGGATCAGTGAGCCGCGCTTCGCGGAACTGTTCGGTGAAGGCCGCGCCGTCGAGCGCGATCACCGCCATGCCGTAATACAGGTTCATCTGCGCCGCGGTGACGCCCTGCGCCTTGTATTCCCAGGCACAGTGCACATGGGTCATCGGCGACAGGCCGGCTTCGACTTTCGCGATATCGTTGGCCTTGAGTTTGTGCTGCTGCATCAGTTCTGCCAGTGCATCGAGCGCGCTGTGGATGCTGGTGACGCTGGCATGCGGCTTGTAGCCGACGTTGAGGGTTTCCCAGGTCTTGCCCAGGCCGTCCGTCAAACGCGAGGGATTCGGTTTGTCGGAATAGGTCGCAAGGTAGCCGCCATACGGCGCTTCCAGCGCATCGAGGATGCCGGTGAAGCCGCGTGATGCGAGTTGCGCCGCATAGACGCCGCTCTGCGCGGCGCGGCCGCTGTGGAAACGCTTGACCATCGCGCCTTCCTGCGCCGCCATCAGGCCGCCGGCCTGCGAGCCGGCCATGCCCAGTGCGTGCTGGAACTGCGTGGCGTCGAGGTCGAGCATGCGTGCCGCGGTGGCGGCGGCGACAAAGGCGCCGGAAGTGCCCTGCGGGTGAAAGCCGCGGAAAAACAGGCTCATCGTCGCGGCATTGCCGACGCGGTGGCCGATCTCATAGCCGGCTACCATCGCGGTCAGCAGATCCTTGCCGGAAACGCTGCCCGGTTGGGCCGCATTTTTGGCTTCCGCCAGGTTCAGTGCCACCGGCGTTGCAATCGAGCCGGCGTGGACGATCGATTCCTTGTGGATGTCGTCGAGTTCGAAGGCGTGGCCCGAGGTGCCGTTGACCAGTGCGGCAAGTGCCGGAGAAGTCTTGCGGCCGAGGCCGATCAGTGTCGCGACCGGCTGCGCCTGTTCGGCATCGGCGAGTTCGGCGACCTTGCGCGTCCACGGCAGCGTCGCGCCAAAAAGGCAGCAGCCGAGGCTGTCGAGCAGGGAGAGCTTGATCCTTGCGATGGTTTCGGCGGGAATGTCAACGTAGCGCAGCGCCGCGCCGAAGCGCGCGAGATCGCGTGTGGCGTCGGCGAGCAGTGGCTGCTTGTTTGAAGACATCGCGCTCAGCCCTGTGTGGCGGCCTTGCCCGCGGCAGTGCCGGCGAGCTTGCCGAACACCGCACCCGACACCAGGCCGGTGCCGCTGGGGTAGTTGAAGTAGAACAGGCCGCCGACCATTTCACCGGCGCAGTAGAGGCCGGGGATCGGCAACTGGTTGGAATCGACCACCTGGCCGGACTCCTTGTCGATGCGCAGGCCGCCGAAGGTGAAGGTGATGCCGCAGGTGGTGGCATAGGCGTCGTAGGGCGGGGCGTCGAGTGCCTGTGCCCAGTTCGATTTTGCCGGCTCGATGCCGACCGTGCCCTTGCCGTCCTTGATCACGTGGTTGAAGGGTTTGTCCTTCATCACCGCGGCGTTGTATTCGCGCACGGTTTTCAGGAACTGCTCGCCGTTCACGCCTTCGAGTTTGGTCGCCAGTTCTTCGAGGGTGTTGGCGCTGACCTTGGTCATGTACTTGATGCGGTATTCCGAGCGCAGCAGCTTGGTGACTTTGGAATCGAAGACCTGCCAGGCAAACTGGCCGGGCTGCTTGAGCACTTCACCGCCGTACTTGGCATAGGTGAAGGAATGGAAGTCGTAACCCTCATCGACAAAACGCTTGCCTTCGGCGTTGATCAGCAGACCGAAGATATAGCTGTGTTTCTGGAATTGGTCGCCGACGCTGACGTCGCCGAATTCCGGCGCGTAGCGGTCCCAGCCGGTGGCATGGCAGCCGGACCAGTTGCCGTACGGGGCGGCGCCGATGTCGAGCGCCATCTTCAGGCCGTCGCCGACGTTGAAGCGGGTGCCGCGCACTTTCGCCAGTTCCCAGCCCGGGCCGAGGTAGCGCGCGCGCATTTCAGGATTGGCTTCGAAGCCGCCGCAGGCGAGCACCACGGCCTTGGCTTTTATTTCGAAGGACTTGCCCTTCTGCCGCACCTGCACGCCGCTGACCGTGGCGCCGTCGTATAGCAGCTTGATCGCGCGGGTTTCGAACAACACCGGGATGCCGGCTTTTTTCACCGCCTTGTTCAGGTATTCGACCAGGCCGGCGCCGCCGCCGTGGGCTTCGATCGGCATGTTGCCGAAGAATTTGCGCTTGCCATCGACCACCGCCGACTGGCGGCCCCAGTTCGGCACAAACTTCACGCCCTTTTCGCGCAGCCAGATCATCGTCGGCAGGCTCTCGTTGACCAGGTACTCGGACAGGTCGGGGTCGGTGCGGTAGGCGGTGAGCTGGTGGATCTTGTCGAGGAATTCCTCGCGGGTGTTGGTGCCGAAATCGGTCTCGGCGATTTCCTGTTCGGTGATGTCGGTGATTTTCAGCAGGTCTTCGACGGTTTCGTAGGCGAAGCGCATCACGCCGCCGGCAAAGCGGCTGTTGCCGCCGCCTTCGTCTTCGGAAGCGGCTTCGAGAATGGCGACTTTGGCGCCCTGGTCATGGGCGGACAGTGCGGCGCACATGGCGGCGTTGCCCTTGCCGACGATAACAACGTCGAATTCCTGTTGCATGATATGGACCTTTCGGGATTGCGGTTCAGCGGAAGGCGGCCATTATCGCGATGTCCGACTCATGAGTAAAATGAGATTGTTGCAATAATTCTTCGTTATCGTGCATCAATATCCATCATTGCTCCCCCTTCCCATGCGCTCATGGGGAGACAAGGGAACACTTGAAACGTAGTAGGGTTGGGGTGAGGGGAAACCACCAACAATCCGGTTGCCAATACACCATGAACCTCGACATCCCCGGCCTCCAGGCCTTTGTCCGTATCGCGGAACTCGGCAGCTTCCACCAGGCCGCCGAGGCCCTGCACCTGTCGCAGTCCGCGCTGTCGCGCCGCATCAGCAAGCTGGAGGAAGGGCTGGGCGTGCGCCTGCTCGACCGCACCACGCGCAAGGTGCGGCTGACTGCGGTGGGGCGCGATTTTCTGCCGCAGGCGCGGCGCCTGATCGAGGAGCTGGCGCAGTCGCTCGACGGCCTGCGCGACATGGCCAAGCGCGGCGCCGGGCAGGTCAGCGTCGCCTGTGTGCCGACCGCGGCTTTCACCGTGCTGCCGCCGGTGATCCGCGATTACAGCGCCAAACATCCGGACAACCGCATCCGCATCCTCGATCTACATGCCAATGAAGTGCTGCAGGCCGTGCTTGGAGGCGAAGCGGAATTCGGCCTCACGCTCTCAGGCGCTGATGCACCGGAAATCGACACTGAGCCGCTGTTCGACGATCCCTTCGTTCTCGCCTGCCATCGCGATCATCCGCTGGCGAAAAAGAAAGCGGTGAAATGGACGGAGCTTGAACAGCATCGCGTGATCACCGTCGGCCGGTTGAGCGGCAACCGCGCGCTGCTCGACTTCGGCCTGCCCGGCAATTTGCCGCGGCAGCGCTGGACCTACGAGGTGCAGCATTCCTTCTCGACCGGACTCGCGCTGGCGCTCGCCGGCATCGGTGTGATCGCCGTGCCGGAGCTGGCACTGGCCGGCCAGCGTGACGCGCGGCTGGTCAGCAGGCCGCTGGTCGAGCCGAAACTGACACGCACGCTGGCGGTGATCCGCCGCAAGGGTGTCACGCTGTCACCGGCGGCGCAGGAGTTTCTGGCGATGCTGAAAAAACGCTGGGCGGGGCCACGCCGCGAAGGGCGCGGGAAGGGCTGAGGTTCAGCCGTTCAAATCAATGCGTCGGCTGGCGGAAGTTGCGCCCGCCGGGCTGGCGCTGCGCTTCGAGCAGGCGCAGGGTCTCGGGGTTGTCGCAGTCGGTGCCGCGGTTGCGGCTGCATTCTGCACGCAGGCTGTCCACGCGCGCACGCTCGGCATCTTCACGCGCCTTTTGCTGTGTGCGGATCGCTTCCATGCGCTGCTCGTTCATGGCCTCGTACTGATTGTTGCGCTGGCGCGCGAGGTCGGGGCTGGTCTTGTTGCGGCCTTCGCTGCTGTTCGCCGGCGCAACATTGATCGCCTCGACCTTTTTTGCGGCCGGCGGCGGGCTCTGCGAATAACTCACATTGCCTTTTTCGTCCACGATCTTGTAGACCTTGTTCTGGGCTATGGCGTGGCTTGCAAATGCCAGTGCCAGGCTGGCCGTAAGGCCGAGAACGATTGAAAGTCGTTTCATGGGCGTGATCACGAGGGGTTGCCGTTGCATGGTGTCAATGATGCCCCTGAATATCCTCAGGCCGCAACCCGCTGCGGCCCGCCCATCCCCGCCGCCAGCGCGGCAATTTCCCTGACGTCTTTCGCGTTCTCGAATTCCTGGATGGCGGCGTAGAGCCGGGCGACGTTGTCGGAAGACAGCGCGCGCGCGGCGCAGTTGTCGAACTTGGCCTTGAGCATGTCCGCCGGCAGGGGCTTGTCCACCGAACGGCCCAGGGCCTGGTCGGTCTTGGTGCTGACCACACGGCCGTCGGTCAGCGTGACCTTCACTTCCGCGCCGAAGTGGTTGTCGGCGGGGAACTGCCCGGTGGTGTAAGGCGCAACGTGGATCTTCGGCAGGATCGCGCGGGTCGCGGGGTCCTGCCAGTTGGTGCCTTCGAAATGCTCGAGCTTGACCGTGCGGTCTTTCAGCGCGCGCGCCAGCGTGTACTGCACGCTGAACTTGGCGTCGAGGTCGGACTTCGGGTCCGGGCGGTTGGTGTGTTCGAGGCGGCGCGTGTGGGTCCAGGAATCGATACGCGCGACCTGTTCCGGTTTCAGGTCGTGCTTGTGGACCAGTTCGAGCATGCAGTCGATCGCCGGGTGGGTGCTGCCGCAGCAGGGATAGGACTTGATCGCGATGCCGGGGCGGGTGATGTCGAGCGGATTGGCCCAGGCTGGAATCGCCTTCGTGGCGTCGTAATTGCCGGCGCCGTTGAACACCTCAAAGTAACCCTGCTTGTGTTCAAAGGCGGTGACGCCGGCGGTAAAGCCTTCGCGCGCGAGCAATGCGGCAAAGAGACCGCTGCGTGCGCAATGGCCGACGTGCAGCGGTTTGGTCATGGTGCCGAAGTTGGACTTGATGCCGGCGGCGAGCGATGCGGCGATCGACAGCGCGGTCGCGGTTTGTTCCGTTGACAGCTTCAGCAGGTGCGCGCAGGCCGCGGCGGCGCCGAACACACCGATGGTGGTCGTCGGGTGCCAGCCCTTGGTGTATTGGTGGAAGTTCACCACCATTGACAGCTTGCATTCGGTCTCGAAGCCGGCGACGTAGGCGGCGATGAAGTCCTTGCCAGTTGCGCCGGTTTCGTCGGCCAGTGCAAACAGCGCGGGCAGGATCGGTGCCGACGGATGGCCGCCCAGGGTGTTGTTGCAGTCGTCGAAGTCGAGTGCATGCGAAGCGGTGCCGTTGACCAGTGCGGCATCGAGCGCGCCGATGCGCCGCGCGTGGCCGAAGACCAGGGCCGGGCCGCTGGCCGAGCCGGAGACGCCGAGCAAGATGCGAGTTGCCGGTTCATGTGCGCCGGCAATGGTTACGCCGACGGTGTCGAGGATGCCGACCTTGGCCCAGTGCACTGCTTCGGGGGGCAGGGTGTCATACTTTAAACAATTGATTTTATTGGATAATTCTTG
>LNDW01000026.1 GCA_001464815.1 Betaproteobacteria bacterium Ga0077527
AAAAAAACGGGCACCCGAAGGTGCCCGTTTGAATTCCGCTTGCGCGGAAGGTGTAGCTCAGTTTCTTTGAAGCGGTTCTTAGAAGCGGTGCGCGATGCTGAACGCAACAGCGCTGTCCTTCGAGCCCGCGCCGGCCACACCGGTGATGCCACCGAGGTTGTAGTTGGCCGAGGTGTCGTTCTTCAGGTTGACGTAACCAACCGTGCCCTGAGTACGCTTCGAGAACGCGTGCACGTAGCGGATCTGATACAGCTTCGCGCCGGTGTTCGAGGCGCCGGTCGCGCTGACCAACGGACGCGAACCCTGATCGGCACCATTGGTGCCCTTCATGTCATCAGCCACGGTGTAGCCGAAGTGCAGGTTGTGCGGGCCGGCGATGTTCCACTCGGCGCCCAGTTGCCAGGCCTTGACCTTGGTGTTGGTGGCAGCGGCCTGTTGACCCTTCTGCTCGGTGAAGATACCGCCGAGCTTGACGCTGCCCAGGGTGTATTCCGCGCCGAGGTGCCAGCCCTTGCCGTCACCGGCGAAAGTCGAGTTGGCGACGTTGGCGTTGTACATCTTGTCATGCTGCTCGTAACCGCCCGCCACAGTCAGCGGGCCGCCACGGTACTGGCCGGCCAGCGACCAGACACGCGGCTTGGCGCCGGCGATGCTGGAGGTGGCTGCGGTCGAGCTGTTGGTGGAGGTGGTCGCCGCCATCAGCTGGAAGCCGCCGAAGTTCGGGCTGTCGTAGTTGATGGAGTTGCGCTGGCGACGCTTGAACACGCCGGTGCTGGCGCCATCGGTGACGGTGGTCGAGTTGCCGCTCAGCAGGAACGCGGTACCGAAGATGCCGGTGTCGCGGCCGCCGGTGTTGACCATCGTGCGCTTGAACGGGGTGTCCCAGTTGCCGACGAAGAAGTTGCCGAAGCCGCCGCGCAGGCCGACCGCGCTGTTGCGGGTGCAGAAGCCGTCGCCGTTGACGCCGCGCGGATCCGCCGAGGACGTGCAGGTGAACCAGGCTGACATGCCGCCGCCCAGTTTCTCTTCACCGCGGAAGCCGATTTCCGAACCCGGGGCCTGCAGCACGTCGGCGTTGGCGCCTTTGGTGCCACCCACGTTTTGCGGCTGGCCCTGCGATTGCCAAACACCTGCACGGTGCTCTGCGCCATCGCGGCGGCAGGCATCAGTGCGCCGGCAACGGCGACTGCGATCAGTTTCTTTTGCATGAATATCTCCTGAATGGTTGTTACTGCGGGCTGCTTTGCTGCTGTTGTTGACTGCTTTGCCGCGGGGCTGAACAAGCTGGCATGTAATCCCGATACCAGCACGATACAAGCCCCGACGAACTTGGCCTCCTCCGTGTAGCGAGGCTGGGGCAATTCTCGGGTGTTGCAAAAAGTACAACAAGAAAATACCCAAAAAAATCACGGACTAAGGCAGTGTTTGTTGCACGGAAGATTCATCAATTTTGTGACTGTGGTCACCCATGAATTACAAAGGATGGGGGCGAACATCCCCGGGTATTGATCCGGCGCAAACCGGCTGACCGGTCAATCGTGATAAGCTTTGCCTTGCTTCGAATATATTTCAATAAAATCAATTGCTTACGAAAAATACTTACGCAAAACAGCGCCCTCTCTGACCGTACCATGATCAATATCGCCATCGGTTTCGACGGCCGCGAAGCGGTCGCTTTCAATGTTCTCGCCTACAGCATCCACCGCCGCGCTTCGCTGCCGGTGTCGATTGCACCGGTGATGTTGTCGCAGTTGCAGGGCGTGTTCAGCCGTGAACGCCATCCTTTGCAATCGACCGATTTTTCGTTTTCGCGTTTTCTCGCACCGAGCCTCGCCGGCTTCAGCGGCTGGACACTGTTCATGGATTGCGACATGTTGATGCTCGATGACGTCGCGAAGCTGTGGGCACTGCGCGATGATCGTCATGCGGTGATGGTGGTCAAGCACCAGCATGTGCCGAAAGAGGATCGCAAATTTCTCAATGAACCGCAGACCAAATACGAAAAAAAGAACTGGTCGAGTGTGATGCTCTTCAACAACGCTCGCTGCCGGACGCTGACGCCGGAGTATGTGAACAGCGCGAGCGGCCTTGAGCTGCATCAGTTCAAATGGCTGGACGGCGATGACCAGATCGGCGCGCTGCCCGCGCGCTGGAATCATCTGGTCGGTTACGATGCGCCGAGCCGCGACGCCGCGCTGGTGCACTACACGCTGGGCGGCCCCTACTTCGACGCTTACCGTGACTGCGAGTATTCAAGTGAATGGCTTGCCGAGCGCGACGCGATGCTGCACGCCGGAACCTCCGCACTACCCGCGTCCTGAAAAACCCGATGCGGGTGTCGGGACTTCCGTATCAGATTCCGAGACCCTTCAACTGCTTTTCCGGATACCGCGTGCCGGCGGTCACGTCCGGCGCAAACACCTGCTCGAGTTGCGCCAGTTCACGGGCGGTGAGTTGTAATCCGGTCGCCGCCAGGTTCTGCTCCAGATAACCACGGCGTTTGGTGCCGGGAATCGGCACGATATCCGGGCCGCGGGCCAGCAGCCAGGCCAGCGCCACCTGCGCCGGAGTCGCATTGTGAGCGCTTGCTATCAGCTCGGCGCACCGTATTAACTTATTGTTTTTATTGATATTTTCCGGCAAGAACCGGGGGTGTTCACGACGCCGGTCTTTGGCACCGAGGGCATCGACGCTCTTGATGGTGGCGGTTAGAAAACCGCGCCCCAGCGGCGCGTAGGCAAAAAATCCGATGCCCAGTTCGCGGCAGGCAGGCAGGATTTCGCGTTCGACATCGCGGCTCCACAGCGAATACTCGGTTTCCACCGCCGTGACCGGATGTACGGCGTGGGCGCGGCGGATGGTGTTGGCACCAGCCTCCGACAGCACCAGATGACGCGCCTTGCCCTGCTCGACCAGGCGCTGCATCGCGCCGAAGGTATCCTCGATCGGCACTTTCGGATCCACGCGGTGCAGGCCATAGAAATCGATGCAGTCCGTGCCAAGACGCTGCAAGCTTGCTTCACAGGCAAGTTTCACGTAATCGGGATGACCTCCGGACAAACCCTCGGGCACGCCGCCACCCAGCCCGACATTGCCGAACTTGGTGGCCACCAGCACCTGGTCACGGCGGCCGCGGATCGCCTGCGCCACCAGCGATTCATTGATGCCGCTGCCATAGGCATCAGAGGTCACGAACAGGTTGCAGCCGAGTTCGATCGCGCGATGTATGGTGGCGATCGATTCGGCGTCGTCGGGCACACCGTAGCTGATCGACATGCCCATGCAGCCAAGCCCCAGGGCCGGCACTTCGGGGCCAATGCGCCCCAGCCTGCGTTTCTGCATGGTCATCTCCTCGTCGCTTGATCAAAAGCCGTAAAAAAGGCGACGCGCCTCGACGCGTCGCCGGTATTGCGCAGGCCCGCTTTACTTCGCGTAAGTGACCGTCAGGTCGCCCACACCTTCGACATGGCCTTCGAGCTTGTCGCCCGGCTTGATCGGGCCGACACCGGCCGGCGTGCCCGACATGATGATGTCGCCGGGACGCAGCGTGATCAGCTTCGACAGATAGGAGATGGTTTCCGGCACGTTCCAGATCAGCTCGGAAAGATCGCCCTTCTGCTTCACTTCGCCGTTGACCTTGAGCCAGATCGCGCCTTTCGCCGGATGGCCGACCATCGCCACGGTTTTTATCGCGGTGCAGGGTGCGGAATTGTCGAAGGCCTTGCCCATCTCCCAGGGACGGCCCATTTTCTTGGCTTCACCCTGCAGATCGCGGCGGGTCATGTCGAGGCCGACGCCGTAGCCGAAGACGTGATCCAGCGCCTTCTCCACGGGGATGTCGGCGCCACCCTTGCCGATGGCGACAATCATCTCGATTTCGTGGTGCACGTCCCTGGTCATCTGCGGATAGGGAATCGTCGCGTTGTTCTGCACGATGGCGTCCGCGGGCTTCATGAAGAAAAACGGCGGCTCGCGGTCGGGGTCATGGCCCATCTCGCGCGCATGTTCCGCGTAGTTGCGGCCGACGCAATAAATGCGGCCGACGGGGAAGGACTTGCTGCTCTCGGCCACCGGCAGGGTGACGATGCCGGGGAAGTCAATGACGTAACTCATCTTGCTTTCCTTTTATTGTTGCTGTGGGAGTGATGAAAAAATGTGTTTAACAGGCTTGAAGTGCTGCGAACTCAGGCACGCTTCGCTTCAACGGCGACCCAGAAGCCCTGCGGCATGCGCTGGAACACCACCAGGTCGAAACGCTGCAGGAATTTCGGCAGCCACCACGACGGCGGCTCCTGGATCAGGTGCGCGTTGCGTCCGTCAGTCAAAAACTTAACCGCCGGACCGGTGTGCACGGTAAAAAATCCGACGCCGTGGGTCACGCGATGCAGGTCATCAAGCACGTTGTCGAGCAGATGTGGCTCGATATGCTCGAGCACGTCGATGCAGGACACAAACGGTGCCGGCTCGGGGGTCGCCGCCCATTCCGGCCGCGCCGGATCGTAGTGGCGGATTTTCGGCGGATTGGGCATCAGCGTTTTCAGCGTTTCGCCGAGGCGGCCCTTGCCCGCGCCGTAATCGAGCAGCTCCGGCGCACCGGTCTGCTTCAGGATATCGGCCACCACCGGGGCATATTGCACCGAGGCCACGCCGTAATTGGGATTGCGATGCAGCTCTTCCTGCATCTTGCGGTATTCTTCGGAAATCAGCGTGCTCATGGCGTTCAGGGCGCTGGCGCCCCCCGGAAAGACCGGCACCCCCGGTCCAAGGAACCCGGAAGTGTAATGAAGCACCGTCCCCAGTTCAAATAAAAACCCCGCCGGCCGCCATCCCTCCGCTTGGAACCCTCCACCACCCTCGGCGCCCTGTTCCTGGCCAGTTTCCTGGCGGCGACCCTGCTTCCGGGCGGTTCAGAAGCCGCATTGTTCGCGGTGTTGAAATTGCAACCGGATCAGCTGTGGCCGGCACTCGCCGTGGCCACCCTCGGCAACACCCTCGGCGGGCTCAGTTCTTATCTGATCGGCCGGCTGATCCCGCAGAAAGGCGAACTCAGGGGACTCGCGCTGATCCGGCGCTGGGGCAGCCCCGCGCTGCTGCTGTCCTGGGTGCCACTGCTCGGTGATCCGCTGTGTGTCGCCGCCGGCTGGCTGCGCCTGAATCCCTGGTGGTCAGCCCTGTTCATCGCCCTGGGCAAATTCCTGCGCTACTGGGTCATCGCCGTCGCCACCACCGCGCTCTAGGCCCATCCGCTAAACTGGTGTCCTCCAATTGCATTGCTTTGCGCCTTCCCGCACAGCACTCATCGCTCATTCCTCATCACTGCCCTTAATGTCCCGTCTGCGCGAAATCCCCTATAACTACACCTCGTTTTCCGATCGCGAGATCGTGATCCGCCTGCTTGGCGCGCCACAGTGGGACCTGCTCAATGAGCTGCGTACGCAGCGCCGCACCGGACGTTCGGCGAAAATGCTCTACGAAGTGCTCGGCGACATGTGGGTGGTCAAGCGCAACCCTTATATCGAGGATGACCTGCTCGCGAATCGCAAACGCCGCGATGCCCTGGTCGAAGGCATGCGCAAGCGGCTGGGCGGCATTGAGGCCCGGCACGACGGCGGGGACGAACGCGTGGCGCGGTTGCTCGATGCGGCACGGAACGCGGTTGACACCTTCGCCGCCGGCTTCGAGCAAACCCAGGCACTGCGCCGGCGCGCGCTTACCCGCCTGAGCCGCGCCACCCGCCGCGACAACATCCAGTTCGACGGCCTGGCGCGGGTCTCCCACGTCACCGACGCCACCGACTGGCGGGTCGAATACCCGTTTGTGGTGATCAACCCGGACAACGAAGATGAAGTCATCGATGTCGTCGCCGCCTGCATTGAACTCGGCCTGACCATCATCCCGCGCGGCGGCGGCACCGGTTACACCGGCGGCGCGATACCGCTGACACCGCTGTCGGCGGTGATCAACACTGAAAAACTCGACAAGCTGGAGCGGATCGAAGCCGCGACATTGCCGGGGGTGGAAACACAGCTATCGCTGCTGCGCTGCGGCGCCGGCGTGGTCACCCGCCGCGCAATGGAAGCCGCGGAACACGCCGGCCTGGTGTTTGCCTGCGACCCGACCTCGGCCGACGCTTCCTGCATCGGCGGCAACGTCGCGATGAACGCCGGCGGCAAGAAAGCGGTGCTGTGGGGCACCGCGCTCGACAATCTGGCGTCCTGGAAAATGGTCACGCCCGACGCGCGCTGGATGCTGATCGAACGCCTCGACCATAACCTCGGCAAGATCCACGACCTGGCATCCGCGCGCTTTCGCATCACGCGTTACGCGCGTGACGGCAAAACACCCGAGGGCACGCCCGAAATCCTCGAAATTCCCGGCACCACCTTCCGCAAGCGCGGACTGGGCAAGGACGTCACCGACAAGGTGCTCGGCGGCCTGCCCGGCGTGCAGAAGGAAGGCTGCGACGGCATCATCACCCAGGCCACCTTCGTGCTGCACCGGATGCCGCCGGCGATCCGCACCGTCTGCCTGGAATTTTTCGGCACGGTGCGCGACGCGGTGCCCTCGATCGTCGAGATCAAGCGTTACCTCGACGGCAATCCCGAGGCCATCCTCGCCGGCCTCGAACACCTCGACGCGCGTTACGTGAAGGCGGTGGGTTATGCCACCAAATCACGCCGTGCCGGCCGCCCGGTGATGGTGCTGGTCGGCGACATCGTCGGCGAAAACGAGGACGCGGTGGCCGCAGCCGCCTCGCAGGTGATCCGCATCGCCAATGCCCGCGGCGCCGAAGGGTTCATCGCGGTATCGGCCGAGGCGCGCAAGACCTTCTGGCTCGACCGCGCGCGCACCGCGGCCATCGCCCGCCACACCAACGCCTTCAAGATCAACGAGGACGTGGTGATTCCGCTGGAACGCCTCGGCGACTACTCCGACGGCATCGAGCGCATCAACATCGAGCTGTCGATCCGCAACAAGCTGCGCATACTCGAAGCCGTGGATGCCGTGCTCACCGGTGAACTGTCGGTGACAGCGCCGGAATCCGGGGTATCGGCTGCCGAGGTGCTGGGTGACCGCGCAGAGCGCGCACGTGCCGTGGTGGCCGCCGCGCAGGCGCGCTGGCAATGGCTGCTCGACCGCCTCGATATTGCGGTCGCCGCGCTCGGTGCAGACGGCCACAGCCCTCTGTCCGCAGAAGCCCTAGCCGGCCGCGGGCAGGACACGCTGTTTCAATTGCTGCAGGATCACAGCCTGCGCGTGTCGTGGAAGCAGGAGGTGCGCGCCTACCTCGCCGACCTTTTCTCCGGCCGTCCATTCGTCAAGGTCATCGAAGCCATCGATGCCGCCCACCGCCAGGCCTTGCGCGGCCGCGTCTTCGTCGCGCTGCACATGCATGCCGGCGACGGCAACGTGCACACCAACCTTCCGGTCAACTCCGACAACTACGCGATGCTGCAGGAAGCGGCGCAAGCCGTGGCGCGCATCATGCGTCTTGCCGAGTCGCTGGACGGCGTGATTTCCGGCGAACACGGCATCGGCATCACCAAACTTGAATTCCTGCCGCCTGAACGCATCGCCGCCTTCCAGGCCTACAAGGACCGCGTCGATCCGCAGGGCCGCTTCAACAAGGGCAAACTGCTGCGGAGCGGGGAAACTGCGGCCGACCTGAGCAACGCCTACACGCCGAGCTTCTCGCTGCTCGGTGCCGAAAGCCTGATCCTCGAAAATTCCGATGCCGGCGCGATCGCCAATTCTGTAAAGGACTGCCTGCGCTGCGGCAAATGCAAACCGGTTTGCGCCACCCATGTGCCGCGCGCCAACCTGCTCTACAGCCCGCGCAACAAGATTCTCGCGACCAGCCTGCTGATTGAAGCCTTCCTTTACGAGGAGCAGACTCGCCGCGGCATTTCGCTCGAACACTTTGACGAGTTCGGCGATATTGCCGATCACTGCACCGTCTGCCACAAATGCGCCAACCCCTGTCCGGTGGACATTGATTTCGGCGACGTGTCGATCGCAATGCGCAATTTCCTGCGCAGCCACGGAAAAAAACGCTTCAATGCGGGCGCCAAGGCCGCGATGTTTTTTCTCAATGCCACCAGCCCGGGCACCATCAACCTCACGCGCAAGCTGATGATTGACTGGGGATTCAAAGCCCAGCGGATCGCGCACGGCGCGGCAAAAGTGCTGGGGCTCGCCGGCCAGCAGACGCGCCATCCGCCAGCCACCACCGGAAAACCGCCACTGCGCGCGCAAGTCATTCATTTCATCAACAAGCCGATGCCCGGCAAGCTGCCGAAAAAAGCCTCGCGCGCGCTGCTCGACATCGAGGATTCGCGCATCGTGCCGGTGATCCGCGACGCGGCAAAGGTGACCGAGGATTCCGAGGCCGTGTTCTATTTCCCCGGCTGCGGTTCCGAGCGCCTGTTCAGCCAGGTCGGGCTCGCCACCCAGGCCATGCTCTACCACCTTGGCGTGCAGACCGTGCTGCCACCGGGTTATCTGTGCTGCGGCTATCCGCAGACCGCGGCCGGCGACGAGGACAAGGGCCAGGCCATCACCACTGCCAACCGTGTGCTGTTTCACCGCGTCGCACACACGCTGAACTACCTCGAGATCAAGACCGTGATCGTGTCCTGCGGCACCTGCATGGACCAGCTGCAGAAATACGAATTCGGTCAGATTTTCCCCGGTTGCCGTCTGCTCGACATCCACGAATTTCTGCTCGAGCGCGGGGTGAAACTCGAGGGGGTGACGGGCACGCGCTACATGTATCACGACCCCTGCCACACGCCGATGAAGACCCATGCGCCGATGAAGGTGGTCAACACGCTGATGGCGGCGCCGGTGACGCTCAATGAGCGCTGCTGCGGCGAATCGGGCACGCTGGCGGTGACCCGCCCCGACATCTCGACCCAGGTGCGCTTTCGCAAGGAACAGGAAATGCGGCGCGGCGCCGGCGAGTTGCGCGATGGCGGCGAGATGCCGGTGAAAGTGCTGACCTCCTGCCCGTCCTGCCTGCAGGGGCTGTCACGCTTCTCCGCCGATGCCGGCATCGAAGCCGATTACATCGTTGTCGAGATGGCGAAACACCTGCTGGGCGAAGACTGGATGGAAAACTACGTGGCACACGCCAACCGTGGCGGCATCGAACGCGTGCTGCTCTGAGAAACCGCGGACAACCGTGACACCGGTCACGCGGCCCCGCAAACAGGTTGTCGTGGGGCGGCGACATGTGACATATTCACTTGCCGAGCCCGCTTAACAATCAAAAACTGCGCACCTGAATCCAAAAAAGGTGCGTCATGGCTACCGTCTTGAGTGCAAAACAAGGTCTGTTGAAAATCGCCGATGTGGCCGCCACGCGCGCCTTCATCGCGCAACTCGCCGCGGCGCAGCCCGCGCAGCGCCAGGCGCTGCTGCTGACCCAGCTGCGGTTGCTCGCCGAAACCGGAGCTCCGGGAGTCACACGGCTGCAGGTGCTTGAGCTGCTGCGGCCGGTGACCCTGGAGGCGCAGCACACGCGCAGCCGCGACTACTGGGACCAGCCGGTGCCCTTCGACAACAACACCCGCGAAATATTCAACCGCAGCATCGCGGTGTGGCGGATCCTCGCCGACGCCTACGAATCGCTGATCGCCGACATCGCCGATTCGGAGGAAGTCGCAGCCCACGCCGCGCTGATCTGTTACCGCGCGATACGTTGCGCCGGCTTTGCGATGACCGGATACAACCGTGCCTATCACGGCTTTCCAGGAGCGCTGTGGGAGCAGATGCACCGGCTCTATGCCTTCGCCGAAAGCGCCGGCGTCACCGACACCCCGGTCAGCGAAGGCAGTGACAGCCAAAGCACCATCAACCTGACTTACCTTCAGACCCTGCTCACCCAGCGCGCCAATCCTGAATCGCTGACGCTGCTGCAGATGAACACCCTGGGCCGTGCGCTCGCGCAGTGGCTCGGACTTTGCCGGATTTCGGCAACCCCCAAGACGTCCAGTCCCGACCTTGCGCTGGGCATCGACCTCGGCTCGGCTGAAGGCGTGCGGCGTATCCGGCACCTCAAGGGCGACAACCTGCGCTACCTCGACCTCGAGGGGCTTGGCGACAAGCTGCGCGAAACCGCGGTGGCCTTAAAAACACACAGTCCCGACAAGCTCGGCCTCGGGGCGATTCCGCGCGAAGCCTGTGAAACGCTGATGATGGGCCTCTACGCGCACTGGCTGGCGCCGGGCACCGCCCGCAAGGATGAACGCAAACCGGTGTCGTTCAACGTCAAGGTGTCGCCCACACTGGCCTCGATCCATTTCGCGATCAGCGGCAAGCCCTTCGCGCCGCCCGATGCCGGCCTCAATTCTCGGGCGCGGTTTGAGATGGGCGGCTTTGAACGTGTCGATGGCCCCGCCGCGGAAGACCAGTCGGCGGGGCGTGACCAGGAGGTGTGGACCGTCGCCAACCAGAGTGTTTCCGGCGTGCTTGGCATGTGCCGCAAGCCATCGCAGGCAACCCGGCTCAGCCACAATCAATTGCTCGGACTGGTCGCACCCAACGGCAACAGCTATCTCGGCTTTGTGCAGCGTCTCAATGTCGATGTCGAAGGCATGACCTGGGTCGGGCTGCGCCTGATCCGCAGCAGGGCGCAGGCGGTGTCGGCGCGTATTGCCGACCCCCAGGTGCGTTACGACCGTGCGCTTCTGCTTGCCGGCAGCAACGGCAGCGAACCACAAACCGTGATCCTGCCTCCCGGCACTTATGGCCCGGGCCGTGTCCTCGACCTCAACGACGGCTCACAACGGCAGATCCGCCTGACCGCACTGCTCGACAGTGGTTCCAACTTCGAGCGCGCCACCTACAGCGCCGCCTGACGGCGCGGCGCTGTTCTCGCCGGACTTCACCAGCGCAAGGCGGCGTTTTCGTGACGCCGCCTCAGCGGCAGGCGCACAACTTGACACACTGCCGCCCGCGGCCCGGCGGGAGAGCCACTGGACATCGACATCGCCTGGCTAGGGCCGCGCCCGCGGCGCGCGTGCTGCATGCACTGCGCGAGGAGAACCGCTGGCACCACCACGGCGGCGGCGATGTGAATCATTCCAGCAAGCGCGCGCTGCTCGCCGCCCTGAATCCCGGCGACACGGAATGGCGTCGGGCTGCGGCAGGCCATGGCTGCGACCTCGTGTATCGCGCGATGCGCCTGCTTTGATCCGGCCTGCGCGGCGCGCTGCCTGCCGCACTTATAATTCAGGCAATAGACGGCTGCCGGACATCAACCGGCTCCGGTTTCGTACCTGATCCGAATTTGAGGAACTGATCATTTCCCGCTTATCCGCTGATTTTCAATTCGTCAGACCGGAGTTCGGAAGCCGATGAACACCGGCTGCGAGCTGTGCCTCAGGCCCGGCGGCACCCTGATCTGGCGCGACAACCGCTGCCGTGTGGTCGCGG
Organism: Betaproteobacteria bacterium Ga0077527; assembly: GCA_001464815.1. Classification (GTDB taxonomy): domain Bacteria; phylum Pseudomonadota; class Gammaproteobacteria; order Burkholderiales; family SG8-41. Next base: position 11,440 of record LNDW01000026.1, read on the forward strand.
TAGATGAACCCGGCCACCCCGGCTTCTGCCGGGTGATCTGGAACAATCACATCGCCGAGATGAGTGATCTTGCAGCAGACGATCGCGCGCACTGCATGGCGGTGGTCAATGCCGTCGAGCTGGCGCTGCGCGAAACCCTGCAGCCGGCCAAAATCAACCTGGCCAGCCTCGGCAACATGGTTGCGCACCTGCACTGGCATGTGATTCCGCGCTTTCACGACGATCCGCAATTCCCGCAGCCGGTCTGGGGCCAGCGCCAGCGTGAAGGCCCGGCGATCCGACCCGGCACGGGGCATCTTGTAGCGGCCGTGCTGCGCGAATTGCAGCGGCTCTGAAACCGGTGAGTGATCTCGAACGCGCCCAGCAGCTGTTTTTCTCCGCGCTGGACGCGCACAAGGACGGCCGTCCGGCTGACGCCGAACGGCTCTACCGCGAGGCGCTGGATCTTGCTCCGGGACGGCCGAGCCTCCTCAACAACCTGGCCGCCGTGCTTCGCGAACAGCAGCGGTTTGACGAAGCCCTGGCCGTGTCGGACCAACTGCTTGCAGTGGCCGCCGATGAAGCCCGCAGCTGGACCACCCGTGCCGCCATCCATGCCGCACGCGGCGAACATCCGGCCGCTGTTGATGACCTCGAACAGGCGCTGCGCATCGACCCGCATGACACATCACTGCGCTTGCTGCTGGGCATCCGCCTGATTGAATCCGGCGACCACGACCGGGCGGTCGACGAGATGCGCGCGGTTGTGGCCGCGATGCCCGGCGATGTCCATGCGCTCAGCCAGTTGGCCCATGCGCTGGTGCATGCCTTCCAGCCCGAAGAAGCCATCCGCTGCAGCGATCAGGCGCTGGCCATCGACAACGGCCACGCCGATGCCTGGCTCAACCGCGCCAACGCGAAACTGCTGCTCGCGCGTTACAACGAAGCGCTGCCGGACTACACGCAGGCGCAGCGGCTGGCGCCGCACAGCCCCCTGGCGTTCTGGAACGAGGCACTATGCCGCCTGCTGCTGGGCGATTTTGAGCGTGGCTGGGCGTTGTATGGCTGGGGCTGGGCCACCGGCGCGCGCGGCGCGCAAAGGCCGCGGTTCGCGGCGCCGACCTGGGATGGCCGCAACCTCGATGGCGACCTGCTGGTCTGGGGTGAGCAGGGCATCGGTGACCAGATACTCTTCTGCAGCATGCTTGAGGAACTGCAGCCCCGGGTGCGGCAACTGATGGTCGCCACCGCGCCGCGCCTGCTACCGTTGCTGCGGCGTTCAATGCCCGGCGTGCAACTGATCCCGGGCGAAGCCGTCGATGCGCAGCTGCCGGTGGCGGCACAGGCAGCGATGGGTGATCTCGGAGGATTCCTGCGCAAGCGTGTTGAAGATTTTCCGGCACGGCGCCCGCCGTACCTGCGTGCCGACGCCGCGCGTGCCGCGACGCTGCGGGCACGATTGCTGGATCGCGAAACACAGCCGGGTAAAAAATGGCTGGTCGGCCTGTCCTGGCGCAGCCGCAACGATCAATACGGCGCGCTGAAAAGCCTTGACCCCGGACAACTCGCGCCGCTGCTGGCTTTGCCGGGTGTCCTGGGCGTCGATCTGCAGTACGGCGACACCGCCGCTGAACGCAGGGCGCTGCGTGACGAACGGGGCATCGAAATCGCGCACTGCGATGACATCGACAACTATCACGACCTCGACGGCCTCGCCGCGCTGATCGAAGCCTGTGATGTGGTGGTGACGGTCAGCAACACCACTGCGCATCTCGCCGGCGCATTGGGCAAACCAACGCTGGTGCTGCTGCCCCATGCGCTGGGCCGCATCTGGTACTGGCAGGAAAAAAACGGGCTGCAGCAGGACGGACGGCAGGGTGAACACAGCCTGTGGTATCCGGAGTGCCGTCTGCTGCGCCAGCGCCAGGCCGGAGACTGGTCAGCCGTGGTGGCTCAGGCTGTCGCGGAGGCTGAAAAAATAATCAATAAAATCAAATATTTATGATTTTATCAGGCGGTCTTCTGGGTGGCCGGCGTGGTCACGGTGCCCGCTGCAATCCGCGACTCGGGAAACACCACGCTGAACGTGCTGCCCTGACCGGGCTCGCTGCTGATCTCGAGCCTGGCCGCATGGCGGTTGACGACATGTTTGACGATGGCAAGCCCGAGCCCGGTGCCGCCGGTTTCACGCGAACGCCCGCGATCGACGCGATAAAAACGTTCAGTCAGTCGCGGCAGGTGCTGCGCTTCGATGCCGATGCCGGAATCCTTCACCGAAAACACCGCGCCGCCGTCGGCGGCCGGTCTCCAGACCAGGCGCACCTCACCTTTTTCAGGGGTGTACCGGATAGCGTTGCTGACCAGATTGCCGAAGGCGCTGCGCAATTCGTCCTCAGCGCCATTGATCCGTGCCGTGCTCTCCAGCAGCAACGTCACCTTGTGCCGGCCCGCGGACAGGGCCAGCGCATCGTGGTACAGCGCGCGCGCGACATCCGGCACGTTGACCGGTTCCTCACGCGCCGGATTCGCCTCCGATTCCAGCCGCGACAGGGTCAGCAGATCCTCGACCAGCATCTGCATGCGCCTGGCCTGATCACTCATCAAAGGCAATGAGCGGCGCAGCAGCGCCGGATCCGGAGACTCGATGTCGGACAGCGTTTCAAGGAAACCGCCGATCACGGTCAGCGGCGTACGCAGTTCGTGCGACACGTTGGCGACAAAGTCGCGGCGCATGGTTTCCACGCGCTCGCGGTCGGTGACATCGCGGCTGATGATCAGTTTCCGGTTCTCCTCATACGGCACGATCAGCACCGACAGCACCAGCTCGCCATGCGGGCTGCGCAGCGTCAGCGGCTCGGCATATCCGCCGAGCAGTGCCTCGGCGAACTGCGGCTGGCGCACCAGATAGGTGATCTGCTGTCCGGCGTCGCGCTTGGCATCGAGCCCGAAATGGCGCTGTGCCCGCGCGTTGCACCATTCGATGCAGTTCTCGCGGTCGAGTATCACCAGGCCGTCGGGCATCGCCATGCCGGCGCGGCGGAATTCATGCAGCGTCGCGGTAAGACGTGAGGCGCTGCGCCGCTGCCGGCGCAGCAGGTGATAAAAATCGGCGAACACATCCTCCCAGATGCCGCTGCCCTGAGGCAGGACTTCGGGACGCGGATCGGCGATCCAGTCCGACAGCCGCGACAGATGGCGCACATGCTGGATCAGCATCCACAGCAGGACCACGCAGACCGCGATCAGCGCGGTCTGCGCACCGGCGAGCAGAGCGGCAACACCACCGAACACGGCGAGCAGGATGAGCCGCAGCAGCAGCGAGCGCCAGACCGCATTCATCGCAGCGCCTGCCCGGGACGCATCGTTCAGCCTGCAGCCGCCGAAAAGCGGTAGCCGGAACTGCGCACCGTCTGCACCAGGTTGTCGTGGCCGGTCGGCTCCAGCGCCTTGCGCAGGCGGCGGATATGCACGTCCACCGTGCGCTCCTCGACAAAGACATGATCGCCCCACACCTGGTCGAGCAGTTGCACGCGGGTGTAGACCCGCTCGGGGTGGGTCATGAAAAAGTGCAGCAGGCGGAATTCGGTGGGGCCCAGCGCGAGTGGCGCGCCGTTGCCGGTGACCCGGTGGCTCGCCGGATCAAGCTGCAGGCCGCCGACTTCGACCAGATCATCGGTGACCTGCGGTGAACGCCGGCGCAATACCGCCTTCACCCGTGCATTCAGTTCGCGCGGTGAAAACGGCTTGGTGATGTAGTCGTCGGCGCCGGTTTCGAGGCCGGCGAGCTTGTCCTGCTCCTCGGCGCGCGCGGTGAGCATGATCAGCGGCACACCGTGGGTGCGCTTGTCACCGCGCAACCGGCGCGCGAACTCGACGCCGTTGATCCCCGGCAGCATCCAGTCGAGCACGATCAGGTCGGGCAATTCATCGCGCACCATCTGCAGCGCCTGCTCGGCGGACTCGGCGCGTAATGCGCGATGTCCCGCGAGTTCGAGGTTGCAGGCCACCAGTTCCTGAATCGCCGGTTCGTCCTCGACCACCAGTATCGTTGCTGCCATTGCTTGCTCCACGGGCTTTGTTTCGACCCTGCAATATTATGAACCGGATGTGACAGGGGCATGACAGCGACGCAAGCCATCGACGGTAAACCCTTGGTTAAAAAACAGTTTTTGGCAGCCTGCCGGGCTCGGTTATGATTCGCGCTCCATATTCGACCAATCGCAGTTTCCAAGTTCATGGCCGGCCTCGACAAAAACATCCCGCTCCCCACCGAAATCACCCTGCACCAGGCGTCCAAGGTGCTGGAGGTGTCCTTCGCTGACGGCAAGACTTTCAAGCTGCCCTGCGAATTCCTGCGCGTCCATTCCCCGTCGGCCGAAGTGCGTGGCCACGGCCCCGGCCAGGAAACCCTGCAGACCGGCAAGAAGGAAGTCGCTATCCTGTCCATCGAGCCGGTCGGCCAGTACGCGGTGCAGTTCAAGTTCTCCGACGGCCACGACACCGGCATCTATTCCTGGGACCTGCTCTACGACTACGGCAAAAAACAGGACACGATGTGGCGCGACTATCTGGAACGCCTCGAAAAGGCCGGTGCCAGCCGCGACGCCTGAACTCATCACGGCCACCCGCATCACGTCCACTTCATTACCGCCATGAGCAAAACCACCGATTTCGGTTTCAGCAAGGTCGCCGAGGACGAAAAGGCGCGCAAGGTCGCCGGGGTCTTCGACTCGGTCGCCACGCGCTACGACCTGATGAACGACCTGATGTCGGCGGGCCTGCACCGGCTGTGGAAACGTTTCGCCGTCGGGCAGAGCCTGGTACGTCCCGGCGATCGCGTGCTCGATGTCGCCGGCGGCACCGGCGACCTGACACGGCTGTTTGCCGAACGCACCGGCTCCCGCGGTGAAGTCATCATCACCGACATCAACGGCCCGATGCTGCGCCGCGGCCGCGACCGCCTGATCGACGGCGGCCGGGTGCTGCCCGCGGTGCAATGTGACGCCGAAAAACTGCCCTTCCCCGACGAACACTTCGACTGTGTCTGTGTCGCCTTCGGCCTGCGCAACATGACCCACAAGGATCGCGCACTGGCGGAGATGCGCCGCGTGCTGCGCGGTGGCGGCCGCCTGCTGGTGCTGGAGTTCTCGCGGATCTGGCAACCGCTGGCGCCGCTGTATGATGCCTACTCCTTCCAGGTGCTGCCGCGGCTCGGCCAATTGATCACCAATGACGCCGACAGCTACCGCTACCTCGCCGAATCGATCCGCATGCATCCGGACCAGCAGACGCTGAAAACGATGATGGAGACGGCCGGCCTGGAGCGCGTTGAATACTTTAACCTTGCCGCCGGTGTGGTTGCCCTGCATCGCGGTTACCGTTTTTGAACGGCTTTTGCAGTTATCCACAACCCGGCCGGACCGGAACTCAAGCCTATAATCCGCTGTCCATGCAACATCCATAAAAAAGAGGAGACCCGCATGAAAACCCTGATTTCCGCGTTGGCCCTGTTCTTCGGCCTGGCGATGACCGGCCTGGAAGCCGAAGCCGCGAAACGCCTTGGCGGCGGCAAGAACATGGGCAGCCAGCGCAGTATCACCCAGCAACCCAAGCCGCCCGCGCAACAGCAGCAGGCCCAGCAGCAACAGCAACAGGCCGGCGCCCCCGCGCAGCAGCCGGCCGCCGCAGCCGCGCCCGCCAACAAATGGCTGGGCCCGCTGGCCGGCCTTGCCCTGGGTGCCGGCCTGATGGCCCTGTTCATGAACAACGGCATTGCCGGTGCGCTGGCCGGATTGCTGCTTGCCGCCGCCATCGCCGCAGTGCTGGTGTTTGCCTTCCGCGCGCTGCGCGGCCGCAGCGCACAGCAGGCGCCATTGCAGTATGCCGGCCACCAGGGCCAGGCCCCGCAGCCGGAAACCCGCCCCGTTTTCGGAGGTGGTGCCGCGGTGAATTCGGTGGCCGCCTCCGCTGGCCGCTGGCCGGCGGATTTCAACGCCCAGGAATTCCTGCGCCATGCCCGCCTGAATTTTGTCCGCCTGCAGGAAGCCAATGACAATCGCGACCACAGTGCACTGGGCGATTTCCTCAGCGCAGACCTGCTCGCCGAAGTGCAGGCGCAATGGCAAGACGAAGGTCCGGCCCAGGGCAGGACCGATGTGGTGACGCTGGAATCCGAAGTCCTGGAAGTGGTCAGCGAAGGCCTGCTTTACGTGGTCAGCGTGCGCTTCTCCGGCCTGATCCGCGAGGATGGCGCCGCCGAAGCCCAGCCCTTTGCTGAAATCTGGCATCTCGAGAAAGCGATGCGCGGCAACACCGGCTGGCTGGTCACGGGTATCCAGCAAGCCTGAACATGATGGATGCGGCGTCTCCGCTCGACCGTCTGGCCGGGGCGCCGCTTAATCATCTGCTGCGCGGCAATGCCTGGGCGCGCGAGCTGCTCAAGGCGCATGCCGGCAAGGTGGTACGTTTTGACTGTCTGCCATTCACGGTCAGCCTGGTCATCCTTGAAAGCGGTGAAACCGCTTCTGCAACTGCCGGCAGCACCCCGGATCTCATCTTCACCCTGACCCCGGGACTCCTGCTGCGCGTCGCCGCGCGCGACGAAAACGTGTGGCGCGACATCCGCGTCGATGGCGACACCGCGCTCGCCAGCGTGCTCAACCAGTTGTGGCGGCACCTGCGCTGGGATGCCGAAGAAGACCTGTCGCGGGTGTTTGGCGACATCGCCGCGCACCGCATGACACAGTCGATGCAACTGTTTGGAGAATGGGCGCGTGCCAGCGGTGACAACCTGGCACGTTCCTTCAGCGAATACTGGACCGAGGAACGGCCGCTGATCGCCGCGTCCGGTGACCTGCGCGCCTTTGCCGCCGAAGTCGACACCCTGCGCGACGACGTCGCAAGGCTGGAAAAACGCATCGAACGGCTGCGCGCTGCCTGATTGCGCCCCTTGTGGACGCCCCGGCCGCGACGGCGGCCGCGTAAAATGCGGGGGTGCGTCTCCTCCGTCTGCTGAAAATCCTGCGTGTTGCGCTGCGCTTCGGCCTCGAACAATTCCTGCTCGGGCACGAGCGCGTGCGCCCGCTGCGCGTCGCCGTCAACACCCTGCTGTTCTGGCGCGACCTGGCACAGCCGCGCGCGGTGCGCCTGCGCCGCGCGCTCGAAAACCTCGGCCCGATCTTCGTCAAGTTCGGCCAGGTGCTGTCAACCCGCCGCGACCTGATTCCGGCGGACATCGCTGAAGAACTGGCCAAGCTGCAGGACCGGGTGCCGCCATTTCCAGGCGATGAAGTCGAACAGATACTGACCACGGCCTACGCCAAACCGGTGAGCGAAGTGTTCGCGGACTTCGACCTGACGCCGATTGCCAGTGCCTCGGTGGCGCAGGTGCACATCGCACAGTTGCCTGACGGTCGCGAAGTCGCGGTGAAAGTGCTGCGGCCAGGCATCGCCAAAATCATCGCCAAGGATGTCGCGCTGCTCGACACGGCGGGCCTGCTCCTCGAATGGCTGTGGACCGACGGCAAGCGGCTGAAGCCGCGCGAGGTGGTCGCCGAGTTCGCTCGCCATCTCGAGGACGAGCTCGACCTGATGCGCGAGGCCGCCAACGCCAACCAGTTGCGGCGCAACTTTCTCGATTCCCCGCTGCTGGCGGTGCCCGAGATCCACTGGGACTGGTGCGCAACCGAGGTCATGGTGATGGAGCGCATGTATGGCACGCCGGTATCCGAGGTGGACAAGCTGCGCGAACAGGGCATCGACATTCCGAAGCTCGCCCGCGCCGGCGTTGAAATCTTTTTCACCCAGGTCTTCCGCGACGGTTTTTTCCACGCCGACATGCACCCCGGCAACATCCTGGTCGCGGCCAACGGCCAGTACGTCGCGCTCGATTTCGGCATCATGGGCACGCTGACCGACAGCGACAAACATTACCTGGCGCGCAACTTCCTCGCCTTTTTCCGTCGCGACTACCGTCGTGTCGCCGAAGCCCATGTCGAATCGGGCTGGGCGCCGCCAGGCACCCGCATCGAGGAGTTCGAAACCGCGATCCGGGCGGTCTGCGAACCGATCTTTGACAAGCCGCTGAAGGAAATCTCCTTCGGCAAGGTGCTGCTGCGGCTGTTCCAGACCTCGCGCCGCTTCAACATCGAAATCCAGCCGCAACTGGTGCTGCTGCAGAAAACGCTGCTCAACATCGAAGGCCTGGGCCGCGACCTCGATCCCGAGCTCGACCTGTGGAGCACTGCCAAGCCTTTCCTGGAGCGCTGGATGTCGGAACAGGTCGGCTGGCGCGGCCTGCTGCGCCGTCTCGGTGAAGAACTGCCGCTGTGGAGCGAGCTGCTGCCGCAGTTACCGCGGCTGGCCCAGCAGTATCTGGCGCGCGACCACGACAGCGGACTGCGTGCCCAGGCTGATGAAATCCTGCGCCAGCAGCGCCGCAACGGCTGGCTGCTCGCCGTGGTTGCCGCGCTGCTGACCGCACTGATCACCCTGCAACTGCTGTCGTAAATGACAACCCCGCAGCTATAATCTCCCGCCAAAAGGAGAGCCTGCGATGCTGTTGTGGTTTGTCATTGCCTACCTGATGGTGTCGGTGGGAATCGGTCTGTGGGCCGCCACCCGTGTCCATAACACCAAGGACTTCGCCGTCGCCGGACGCTCGCTGCCGCTGCCGATCGTCACCGCCACGGTATTCGCCACCTGGTTCGGTGCGGAGGCCGTGTTTGGCGTCTCCGCCCAGTTCGTCAAGGAGGGGCTCTCCGGCGTGGTTGCCGATCCATTCGGCTCCTCGCTGTGCCTGGTCATCGCCGGTTTCTTCTTCGCCAAAAAGCTCTATCCGCTGAATATCCTCACTGTCGGCGACTTCTACCGCATCCGCTACAACCGCACGGTCGAGGTCATCACCTCGCTGTGCATCGTCGGCTCCTATCTTGGCTGGGTGTCGGCGCAGATCAAGGCGATGGGACTGATCTTCAATGTCATCACCAATGGCGCGGTGAGCCCGGAGCTGGGCATGGTCATCGGCGCCGCGATCGTGCTCACCTATACCACCTTCGGCGGCATGTTCTCGGTGGCGATCCTCGACTTCGTGCAGATGACGGTGAGCATGGGCGGCCTGCTGTTCATCGCGTGGATGGTCAGCGGCATGACCGGTGGCGCAGGCGTGGTGATCGACCACGCCGCGCAGGCCGGCAAGTTCGAATTTTTCCCGCCACCCGACCCGTGGATGTGGCTGACCTTCCTTGGCGCGCTGTTCACGATGATGCTCGGTTCGCTGCCGCAGCAGGACGTGTTCCAGCGCGTGACTTCCGCCAAATCGGCGAAGATCGCGATCTGGGGTTCGGTGCTAGGCGCCTCGATCTATTTCTGCTTCGCTTTCGTACCGATGTTCATCGCCTACTCGGCGACGCTGATTGACCCCAAGCTGTTCAGCGAGCTGCTGGAAAAGGATTCGCAGTTGATCCTGCCGACGCTGGTGCTGCAGCAGATGCCGCTGGTGGCGCAAATCATCTTCTTTGGCGCGGTGCTCTCGGCAATCATGAGCTGCTCCTCCGCGACCCTGCTCGCGCCCTCGGTGATGTTTGCCGAGAACATCGTCAAAGGCTATTTCCCCCATCTTTCCGACCGCAAATTCCTGTGGATCATGCGTGTCACGATCGTCTGCTTCGCCGGTGTGGTGCTGGTATTCGCGCTCAATTCCGAGCTGTCGATTTTCCACATGGTCGAATCGGCGTACAAGATCACCCTCGCCGGCGCCTTTGTGCCGCTGGTGGTCGGCGCCTTCTGGAAACGCGCCACCACCCAGGGCGCGCTGGCGGCTACGCTGGGCGGCCTGCTCTCGTGGATACTGGTCGAACTGCTGATCGGCGAGGCCAGCCTGGTGCCGCCGCAGTTGATCGGACTGGCAGTGTCCTTTGCAGGCATGATCATCGGCTCGCTGCTACCGCAGCGCTATGGCGCAAGGCATCCGCACGAACACGCCAATCCGCATCACGGCTGAGCCGTGGGCGCAGCACCCGCCTCCGCGAAATACAGCGCATTCCTGCTGGCACTGCTCAGTGCCAATGTCTCCGTTTACGCTCTTGCCGGGCGCACCAGCGAAATCCTCGATGCCGCTGCGTGGTTGCTGTTGCTCGCCGCCTTTGCCCTCGCTTCTTTTGCACCTGTCTTTGCGCAGCGCTGGCAAACAACGCTTGCCCTGCTGCGTTTTGCCGCCGGGGCTGTGGTGCTGTGGGCGGCGCTGCGCTTTGTTGCAGAACAGGAATGGCTGGATGCGCTGAATGCCTGGTTGTGGATCGCGGTGGTGATCGCGCTGGAAGTCGAGCTGCGTACGGGTTTACGCGCAGCGACATCACGCCGCTGGCCGCGCATCATCGCGCGGCTGCTGCTGGCGGCATTGCTGCTGCCCGTGCTGTTGTGGCTGGTCGCGGGCGAGTGGTTCGAAGCCTACGACGCGCTGCTCTGGATCATCACCTTCGCGCTTGTCGAGCGCGGTTTCTCAGCCTCTGATAAAAATTCATAAGTAATTGTTTTTAAACAACTATTTATGGGCCTTGGGCTTTATACCTTCTGCTTTATTTGTAGACTTCGCGGAACGCCGCAACAAAGCGGTCGAGATCGGCGGCCGGCAACAGATTGATCCCCGCCGCGGCTTCGCGCCCGCCGCCGCCGAAGGCCGTACACAGCACTTCGGCACCACGCGGCTTGCTTCGCGGCGCACGCACACTGACGGCGTAACCGTCACTGCGGGTGACCACCACGGCGTGGGCGCGTGCAGGTTCGGCCTGTGCCAGGCGGTTGCCGAACACGCCGTTGACGCGCCGGCTCCATGACGCATCGGGCAGCACAATCACCGCGGCATTCTCATCGGCATGTAACGGCCTCACATCATCGGCTCGGCCCAGATCCTCGGCTCCGGCCTGCTTCAGCACCTCGAACACTGGCTCGTCAAAAATGAAGTGGCGCGGATCGCGGTACGGCGCCAGCGTGCCGTAAAGGTCGGCGGGGTGGTAATGCAGGTCTTCCACTGTTTCGCCGTAGGCGTTGTAGTTGAGCGCCTCGCCCAGCTCGTGCAGGCGCGCCAGTTCAGTGTGGTCGAGCTGCAACGGCAGTGCGGCGCGGATCGCCGATTCGACCAGGTTGTCGCCAAAAGCCGCGACCACCGCCCACAGCCGGAACGGGCCGGAGAGGTGACGATCCACGATCAGGCTGGTGCAGACATCGTGAGCGGTGTCGATATGGCCGTGAAAACCCGGATGCTGCGGCAGCTCCCCCGCGACATGATGATCGAAGTAATCGACCTCGGCGCCGGCGGCCAGCACCCGCGCCACCGCTTGCGCGTTGCTGCGCAGCGAAACATCAAGCACGGTCAGGCGGTCACCGGCACGCGCCTTCACCCGCTGCACCAGCATGGTGTCGCGTTTGACGCCTGTGACCAGCTCGGCCTCACGCGGCTCGGCCAGGCGCAGCTGGTGCAGCGCACAGATGCCGTCAGCGTCACCATTGAAGATGTCGTAGAATTTCATCGATGAAGAATCGTGTATGAATCAGATGCAGCAGGATTTTCATTCCCGCGGTTACCGCGTCGCGGCAATGGCGGCGTTAGCTTACAGTCTGGTCATCGTCTATGCCAGTCTGCAGCCCTTCAGCGGCTGGCGCGGCACCGCGCTTTATCCCGGCGTCTTCCTGTTCGCGCCATGGCCGCGCTGGATCACCCTCGAAGACATCGGCTTCAACTTTGCCGCCTACCTGCCGCTCGGCTTCCTGCTGATGCTGGCGTTGCGCGCGCGCTTCTCGCCGCGTGTCGCGATCATTCTCGCCACGCTGCTTGCCGCGTTGCTGAGCCTGCTGATGGAAACCACGCAGCAGTACCTGCCGGCGCGCTTCGCCTCCAACCTTGATCTGCTGGTCAATGCCTGCGGCGGTGCAGCCGGCGCGCTGGTGGCTCCACTGTTCGAACCGGACCGGCATCTGGGCGAGCGGCTGGCCCGACTGCGTACCCGAAGCTTCATCGACGGCTCTCGCGGCGATGCGGTGCTGGTGCTGACCGTGCTGTGGCTGCTCACCCAGTTGCACGCGGCCCCGTTGATCATGGGCAACGGCGACCTGCGCGAAACGCTGGACCTCGCCGGCGGCACCCTGCGCTATGCCCCCGAGTCGTACCGCTATGCCGAAGCCGCGGTGGTGATGCTCAATGTTGCCGGCGCGGTGCTGCTTCTGTCCTGCGCGGCACGCACCATCGACGGCGGCTTCTGGCGGGTGGCCGCGCTGATGCTGCTGGTCGCCGCACTGCTGAAAACCATCGTTGCCGCCTTCATCCTGCGCGCCGCAACACCCTGGCTGTGGCTGACCCCGGGCCTGCTCACCGGGCTCGCCGCGGCGCTGGTGCTGCTGCTGGTGCTGCTGAAGCTGCCACCGCGGGGACGCATCGCGACCGCATGGCTGCTGATCGGTGCAGCGGTGCTGCTGGTCAACGCCCTTCCGGCGAATCCGTACCGCGCATTGCCGCTGCACCTGCTGCCGGGCGGCGCCGGCCACGTATTGAGTTTTGCAAATATCGCGAGCGCGCTGTCGGAGCTGTGGCCGTTTCTTGCGCTGGCCTTCCTGCTGATCCTGCTGCCGGGGCGTGTGCCATCCGGTCAGCGCTGACCGGAGTCACCCCCTTGCCGATGACCAAACCTCAAAAATCCCCGAGCTGGCCGCAACTGCTGCGGGCGCAGCGCCGCTTCGCCGAAGCGCGCGAATGGCAGCCTTTCCACACGCCCAAAAATCTGGCGATGGCCCTGAGCGTGGAAGCCGCCGAACTGGTCGAATGTTTCCAGTGGCTGACCCCGGAACAGAGCGCGCGCCTCGATGCCCGCGCCCGCCGCGCGGTGGAGCATGAAATGGCCGATGTGATGCTTTACCTGCTGCGGCTGTCCGATGTGCTGGGTGTCGATCTGCCGCTGGCCGCCCGGCGCAAGATGGCGATCAACGCGCGCAAATACCCGGTGTCACGCTCGCGCGGCACGGCAAAAAGGCCTTCCCGGCGCAAGGCCGCGGGACGCGGGACCACGCGGGTATAATCCGCGCTTCCCCGGATCAACATCACCATGACCCACTTCAAGCACCACGTTTTTTTCTGCTGCAACCAGCGCGAAGCGGGTGCCAACTGCTGCAACAATCACGGCGCCTCCGACCTGCGTGATTACGCCAAGAAAAAGGTCAAGGCGCTCGGGCTCTCCGGCGAAGGCAAGGTGCGCATCAACCAGGCTGGTTGCCTCGACCGCTGCGACGAGGGCCCGGTGCTGGTGATCTATCCCGAGGCGGTCTGGTACACCTATGTCGACCGCGAAGACATCGACGACATCGTCCATGAACACCTGCAGCACGGCCGCATCGTCGAACGCCTGAAAGTCTGAAGCACGGCGCGGCGCAGCCGCGCGCACCATACCGCACAATGTCTGATATCCCGACCCCGATGCCGCGCCCGGCAGCACCCGAACGCCTGATGATCGAAGGCCCGGCCGGCGCACTCGAAACCGACCTCAACGATCCCGGTGAACAGCGCCGCGGCATCGTGCTGATCGGCCATCCCAATCCGGTGCAGGGCGGCAGCAAGGACAACAAGGTGGTGACCACGCTGGCCAAGGCCTTTCATGGCCTGGGTCATGTCACGGTGCGCCCCAATTTCCGCGGCGTCGGCGCCAGCGCAGGCAGCTTCGACCAGGGCATCGGCGAAACCGAAGACCTGATCGCTGCCGCGCGCTGGGCCTTCGGCCGTTTTGGCGAACTGCCGCTGATCCTCGCCGGTTTTTCCTTCGGCGCCTTTGTGCAGACGCGGGTTGCGCAACAGCTCGCGCCGAAACAACTGGTGCTGGTCGGCCCCGCGGTCAACCGCTTTCCGGCGGAAACCGTACCGGCCAACACGCTGGTGATCCACGGCGAACTCGATGACGTGGTCCCACTTGCGGCAGTACTCGACTGGGCGCGCCCGCAGCAGTTGCCGATCGTGGTGGTGCCCGGTGGCGAACATTTTTTCCACGGCCGGCTGCATTTGCTGGCGCAGCTCGTGCAGAAATATTGCGCATGAATTCGCGCATCAACGCGCCACTCGCAGCCTCCGGGCTGCGCAAATCCTACGGCGGCAATGAAGTCGTCTGCGGAGTCGATCTTGCGCTGCGTCCCGGCGAATGTTTCGGCCTGCTCGGCCCCAACGGCGCCGGCAAGACCACCACATTGCGCCTGTGCCTCGGTCTTACCGATCCCGACGCCGGTCACATCGAAGCCCTGGGCCACGCCGTACCGGCTGCCGCGCGGGTGGCACGGCAGCGCATCGGCGTGGTGCCGCAATTCGACAACCTCGATCCCGACTTCACCATCCGCGAGAACCTGCGCGTGTTCGGCCGCTACTTCGACATCGCCGACAGTGTGCTCGAAGCGCGGATTCCGGGCCTGCTCGAATTCGCCGGGCTCACAAGCCGCGCCGATACGCGCATCCAGACCCTTTCCGGGGGCATGAAGCGGCGGCTGACGCTGGCGCGAGCGCTGATCAACGATCCCGAGCTGCTGTTCCTCGACGAACCGACCACCGGTCTCGACCCCCAGGCGCGCCATGTGATCTGGGAGCGCCTGCGCAATCTGCTGAAGCAGGGCAAGACCCTGCTGCTGACCACCCACTTCATGGAAGAGGCCGAGCGGCTGTGCAGCCGGGTCGCGATCATGGACCACGGGCGCATCATCGCCGAAGGCGAGCCACAGTCACTGATCACCCAGCATGTCGAGCCGCATGTGGTCGAGGTCTATGGCGAGACAGCACCGCAATGGGCCGATGATTTCGGCCGCAGTCGCTCGGAACGCTGCGAAGGCACCGGCGAAACCATGTTCTGCTATGTCCACGACCCGGCACCCCTGGTCGGCGACCTCGACGGCCGCGGCGGGCTGCGCTACCTGCACCGCCGCGCCAACCTTGAGGATGTATTCCTCAAGCTCACCGGCCGCGACCTGAGGGATTGATGGCCAAAAATCCCTGGGCTGCACCGCGGCCGAGCCTGCGCTTCATCCATGTCTGGCGGCGCAACCTGCTGGTATGGCGCAAGCTCGCCATACCGTCGATGCTCGGCAACCTTGCCGATCCGCTGCTCTACATGTTCGGCCTCGGTTACGGTCTTGGCCGCATGCTCGAGGATGTCGGCGGCATGTCGTACATCGCATTCCTCGCCGCAGGCGTGGTCTGCTCGAGCACGATGATGAGCGCCTCCTTCGAGGCCATGTACTCGGCGTTCTCAAGGATGCACATGCAAAAAACCTGGGACGCCATCCTCAACGCGCCGCTGACGCTGGACGACGTGCTGTTCGGCGAGCTCGCTTGGGCGGCGAGCAAGAGTTTCCTGTCGGGCAGTGCGGTGCTGATTGTCGCCGCGGTGCTCGGCCTGATTCCATCCCCCTGGGCCTTGGCCGTCATACCGCTGATCTTCCTGACCGGCCTGGCCTTTGCCGGGCTCGGCCTGATCATGACCGCGCTGTCACCGAGTTACGATTTTTTCATGTATTACTTCACGCTGTGCGTGACGCCGATGATGCTGCTCTGCGGCGTGTTTTTCCCGCTGGCCGAACTGCCGCAGCCGGCGCAGTGGCTGGCACAACTGCTGCCGCTGACCCACGCCGTGGCACTGGCGCGGCCGCTGGTCAATGGCGAGCTGCCGCCGTCGTGGCTGATCCATATCGCCGTGCTCGCCGCCTATGCCGGGATGAGCGCCTATATCGCGCTGGCGCTGACCCGCCGCCGCCTGCTGCAGTAACATCGGCGCCATGCTCTGGATCAAGACCTTCCATCTGTTGTTCGTGATGTCGTGGTTCGCGGGACTGTTCTACCTGCCGCGGATTTTCGTCAACCTGGCGCAGGAAGAAAACGAAACCGCGCGCACGCGCCTGCTGCTGATGGCGCGCAAGCTCTACCGCTTCATGACCATCCTTGCCGTGCCGGCGCTGGGCTTCGGTCTGTGGCTGTGGCTGGGTTACGGCATCTCCGGCGGCTGGCTCCATGCCAAGCTCGCCCTGGTGATTGTGCTGGTCGGTTACCACCACGCCTGCGGCAGCCTGCTGCGCAAATTCGAGCAGGGGCGCAACACGCGCCCCCATGTCTGGTACCGCTGGTTCAACGAAGTGCCGGTGCTGCTGCTGCTGGTGACGCTGATCCTGGTCGTGGTCAAGCCGTTCTGAACCCCTTGCACCACATCGCCATTTTTTGCCTGCTGCTGGGCGCCGCGCTGCCTTCGGCCGCAGCCGAGGCACGCATCATCGTCCAGCAGTCGCCGCTCGCCGGCTTCCAGTACTACGACGGCAAGGTGCTGTGGGACAACATGCGCGTCGGTGATGCGCTGGTGCTGGTGCGCGAACCGCAGAATCCGCACGATGCCAATGCGGTGCGCGTGGAATGGAAAGGCCAGCCCCTGGGTTATCTGCCGCGGCGCGACAACGCCGATGTCGCAAGACAGATGGACCGTGGTGAAAAACTGCAGGCGCGCATCGTGCGCCTGACCGAGGCACGCAACCCCTGGCAACGGGTGCAATTCGAGGTCTACGCCGAAATGCCGGTGGTGAAACGCTGATGGAACGTTTTTTTGCGACCTGCCCGCGCGGCCTCGAAGGTGTGCTCGGCGAGGAGTTGCAGTCCCTGTCCGCTTCCAAGGTTGAGCCTGTCGATGGCGGTGTCGGGTTCAGCGGCCCCTATGCGCTGTGCCGCACCGTCAACCTGATGAGCCGCATCGCCAGCCGGGTGTTGTGGCGCATCGGCGACGCGCGTTACCGCAGCGAAATCGACATCTTCAACGCCGCCAAACGCATCCGCTGGGCACAATGGTTCGGCCCGCAACAGACCATCCGTGTCGATACTGCGGCGATCAAGAGTCCGCTCAACAGCATCGACATCGTCACGCTGCGGGTGAAGGACGCGGTCTGCGACGTGCTGCGGGAAACCGAAGGCGCGCGTCCGGACGTCGATACCCGCAACCCCGACGTGCGCATCCATGTCTTCCTCACCCGCGACGAGGCGGTGCTCTATCTCGACACCTCGGGTGATGCGCTGTTCAAGCGCGGCTGGCGCGGTGCCGCCGGCGAAGCACCGCTGCGCGAGAACCTGGCCGCCGGCATCCTCAAGCTCGCCGGCTGGACACCCGATGTGCCGCTGCTCGATCCGATGTGCGGCAGCGGCACCTTCCTGATCGAAGCCGTGCTGATGGCCCGCAACCGCGCGCCGGGGCTGGGCCGCCGCTTCGGTTTCGAGAACCTGAAGAACCACGACGCCAAAACCTGGCAGCAGGAACGTGAACATGCTGCGGCGCAAGAAAATAAATCAATTAAAACAATGACTTATGGTTATGATCGCAGTGGTGATGCAATCGCCACTGCGCAGCAGAACGTCGCCGCGCTGGGACTGGAAGATGTGATCCCGCTAAAACAGTGCAGCTTCGAAGACTCGAAGCCGCCGCAGCCCTCGGGCCTGCTCATCACCAACCCGCCCTATGGCGTGCGCCTGGAAGAGCTCGACGACCTCGCCGCCTGGTATCCGGCACTCGGCGACATTCTGAAGCAACGCTATGCGGGATGGACCGCGCACATTTTCACCGCCGACCTGCGTATCGCCAAGCTGATGCGCCTGCAGCCGTCACGGCGCACACCGTTATTCAACGGCGCGCTGGAGTGCCGGTTGTTCAGGTATGAGATTGTGGCGGGGAGCCACCGGCGCGAAAAAGGCTAGGCGCGCATGACCCGCAGAATCAGCGATCCGCCAATCAGCAGCAGCAGCACGCTGATCACCCTGAGCAGGGTTTCGCGCGAGGCCCTGAGCTGAATGCGGTGGCCGGCCCAGATACCGCCGAGCGCGAAGGGCATCAGCAGCAGCGCACCGAGTACGCGATCCCACAACATCAGGCCGCCGATCAGGAACACCAGCGCGCGGATCGAGGTCGACAGCAGCACCATGTTCGACAGCGTGGCACGCAGCACCGCCTTGTCGGGCAGGCGCCGCGACAGGTACACCGCATAGGGCGGCGCGCCGACGCCGAACAGCGTGCCCGCGGCGCCGCCGCTGAAACCGGAGATCACCGCCCAGGGATGGCGCGCGATGCCGCCCTGCGGCACACCGGCGTACAGCGAATACAGGCCGTACACACAGAGGAATACGCCGAAGGCGGCGATCGTTGCCTGCTGCGGAATGGTCACCAGCGCGGTCACACCCGCCACCGCGCCCGCAAGTGAAAACGGTGCCATCCATTTCAGCTCGCCGGTATCTGCATCCTTCGAAAAGCGCGAGCCCAGCGCGAAGGCCGCCGATACGTCGAGGATCACGCACATCGGCAGCACGAAGGACAGCGGAAAAAAATATGACAGCGCCGGCACCGTGAACATCGCCGCACCGAAGGCGGTAATGCCGAAGATCACGTACGAAGCACCGACAATCAGCGCGCAGATGGCCCAGGTCGCCAGGCTGAAAGGCAGTCCGTCCATTAATGGAAACGCATCAATAAACGCCCATCAACAAAAACGCCGGCCTTGCAGCCGGCGTTTCAGTGAACACGGCAGGCGATCAGACAAGATTCAGGTGCTCGATGCCGGACATCGCGTCCTTGTCCTTGGCGTCCTTGCTGTTCAACTTGATCATCAGCCGCAGCTCGTTCATCGAGTCGGCGTTGCGCAGCGCATCCTCGTAGCTGATCTGGCCGTCTTCGTAAAGATCGAACAGATGCTGGTCGAAGGTCTGCATGCCCAGTTCGCGCGACTTGGCCATGATGCTCTTGATCTCGTGCACCTCGCCCTTGAAGATCAGGTCGGCAATCAGCGGTGAATTGAGCAGGATCTCGACCGCGGCGGCACGGCCCTTGCCGTCCTTTTTCGGGATCAGGCGCTGGGATACCAGTGCACGCACGTTCAGCGACAGGTCCATCAGCAGCTGGTGTTTGCGCTCTTCGGGGAAGAAGTTGATGATCCGGTCCAGTGCCTGGTTGGCGCTGTTGGCGTGCAGCGTGGCCATCGCCAGGTGGCCGGTCTCGGCGAAGGCGATGGCGTGGTCCATGGTGTCGCGGTCGCGAATTTCGCCAATCAGGATCACGTCGGGCGCCTGGCGCAGCGTGTTTTTGAGTGCCGCGTTCCAGGAATCGGTGTCGACGCCGACCTCTCGCTGGGTGACCACGCAGTTCAGGTGGTCATGCACGTATTCAATCGGATCTTCGATGGTGATGATGTGGCCGTAGCTGTTCTGGTTGCGGTAGCCGATCATCGCCGCCAGCGAAGTCGATTTGCCCGAGCCCGTGCCGCCGACCATGATGATCAGGCCGCGCTTGGTCATCACCACATCCTTCAGCACCGGCGGCAGCTTCAGATCGTCGAATTTTGGGATTGAGGTGTTGATGGTCCGCAGCACCATGCCGACGCGGCCCTGCTGCATGAAGGCGTTGACACGGAAACGGCCGATGTCGCCGGGGCTGATCGCGAAGTTGCACTCCTTGGTCGCCTCGAACTCGCCGGCCTGCTTGTCGTTCATGATTGCGCGCGCCAGCTCGGCGGTGTGCTGGTTGGTCAGCGGCTGGTTCGCCACCGGCGTCATCTTGCCGTCGAGCTTGATTGCCGGCGGGAAACCCGTGGTGATGAACAGGTCGGAGGCCTTTTTCGAGACCATCGCCCGCAGCAGGTCGTGCATGAACTTGACTGCCTGATCTCTTTCCATGCCTTGCTCCCTTGATTCCCTTGTGGTGTCGCGCCAGCCGCCGCGGCGGTCAGCGGAACGAGTCCTTGTTCATCGCCTTGCCGCGCGCCTCGTCAACCGAGACGATGTTGCGCTTGACCAGGTCCTGCAGGTTCTGGTCGAGCGTCTGCATGCCGAGCTGCGCGCCGGTCTGGATCGCCGAATACATCTGCGCGACCTTGTTCTCGCGGATCAGGTTGCGGATCGCCGGCGTGCCGACCATGATCTCGTGCGCCGCGGCACGTCCGCTGCCGTCCTTGGTCTTGAGCAGCGTCTGCGAGATCACCGCGCGCAACGATTCCGACAGCATCGCGCGCATCATTTCCTTTTCCTCCGCCGGGAATACGTCGATGATCCGGTCGATGGTCTTGGCCGCGGAACTGGTGTGCAGCGTGCCGAACACCAGGTGGCCGGTTTCAGCGGCGGTCAGCGCGAGGCGGATGGTTTCAAGGTCACGCATCTCGCCAACCAGGATGATGTCCGGATCCTCGCGCAGTGCCGAGCGCAGCGCGTTGGAGAAGGACAGCGTATGCGGGCCGACCTCACGCTGGTTGATCAGGCACTTTTTTGATTCGTGGACGAACTCGATCGGGTCTTCCACCGTCAGGATGTGGCCCTGTTCGTTTTCGTTGATGTGGTTGATGATCGCCGCCAGCGTGGTCGATTTGCCCGACCCCGTCGGCCCGGTGACCAGCACCACGCCACGCGGCTGGTTGGCAATCTCGGTGAATACCTTGGGCGCCTTCAGATCCTCAAGGCTCAATACCTTCGACGGAATGGTCCGGAACACCGCGCCGGCGCCACGCTGCTGGACAAAGGCGTTGACGCGGAAACGTGCCAGGTTGGGAATCGAGAACGAGAAGTCGCACTCGAGGTTTTCCTCGTAGAACTTGCGCTGGCCGTCGTTCATGATGTCGTAGACCATCGCATGGACATCCTTGTGCTCCAGCGCCGGCAGGTTGATGCGACGCACGTCACCGTGCACGCGGATCATCGGCGGCAGGCCGGAAGACAGGTGCAGGTCGGAGGCCTTGTTTTTGACAACGAAGGCCAGCAGTTCGGAGATGTCCATTTATAATTCCCGGGAGAGTGGGCAGAGCACGAGGGAACTTCTTATTTTGCGCCGGTTTCCAAACTGAAAATCGTGCCTCCAAGCCTCGTGTCTGCAAGCCTTTGAGCGCACTGAAATTATGGTCACAATCTCTGACAACTTGCAAGCCGTCAGGACACGCATCGCGCAGGCGGCCGCGGCCGCAAACCGCCTGCCGCACAGCATTCTGCTGCTGGCGGTCAGCAAGACTTTCGGAGCCGCCGAAATCGAACAGGCCTGGCGTGCCGGGCAACGCGCTTTCGGCGAAAATTTCGTGCAGGAAGGCGTTACAAAAATCACCTCGCTTTCAACGCTCGCCATCGAATGGCATTTCATCGGCCCGCTCCAGAGCAACAAGACGCGCCCCGTTGCCGAGCATTTCGCCTGGGTGCACAGCATCGAGCGCGAAAAGATCGCGCGCCGCCTCAACGACGCGCGGTCGCCGCAGTTGCCGCCGCTGAACGTGCTGATCCAGGTCAACGTCAGCGGCGAATCGACCAAAAGCGGGGTTGCACCCGGTGAGGAGGTTGCGCTGGCTGCGGCAATCCGCGACATGCCGCGGCTACGGCTGCGCGGCCTGATGACGATTCCGGAACCCAACCCCGATCCGGCGATCCAGCGTGAGCGTTTTGCACGGTTGCGCCTGCTGCTCGAAGGCCTGCGTGCCGATCATCCGGCGGCCGACACCCTGTCGATGGGAATGTCCGCCGACCTTGAGGCAGCCATCGCCGAGGGGTCGACGCTGGTGCGCGTCGGCACCGCAATTTTCGGGAATCGTTAGGCGCCGGCCGGAAATCGCTACGTATAATGTCAGTGGAGCAGTAATGCACGGTGATACTGCTCCGCCACCCTGAATCACGAACCCTCATCATGAATATCCTGTTCATTGGCGGCGGCAACATGGCCGCCGCGATCATCGGCGGCCTCATTGCCAAGGGCTGGCCCGCGGCCAGCCTTTGCGCGGTCGACGTGCTGCCCGCCGCGCTGGAGGCGCTGCGCAACCGCTACGGTATCCGCACCAGCGGCGATGCCACGACCGAGGCGGGTCATGCCGACTGCGTGGTGCTTGCGGTCAAACCCCAGCAATTGCGCACGGTGGCGCAGTCATTGGCGCCGGTGGTCGACGGCCGGCTGGTGCTGAGCATTGCCGCCGGCATCCGTGGCGCCGACCTCGCACGCTGGCTCGGCGGCAAGGCGCGCGTGGTGCGGGCGATGCCAAACACGCCGGCACTGGTCGGTGCCGGGATCAGCGGCCTCCATGCCATGCCCGGCGTCAGCAGTGAGCAGCGCAAAAACGCCGAGAGCGTGCTCGCCGCCGTCGGTGAAACCTTCTGGGTCGATGACGAGCAGGCGCTCGACGCGGTGACCGCAGTTTCGGGCAGCGGTCCGGCCTATGTGTTCTATTTCATCGAGTCCCTGGAGCAGGCGGCGCGTGAACTGGGGCTGGAGGCGGAAGCGGCCCGGCGCAGCGCACTGGCCACTTTCGCCGGAGCGGTGAAGCTGGCACTGGCCAGCGACGCTGATCCGGCCACGCTGCGCGCAAGAGTGACTTCGAAGGGCGGCACCACCGAGCGCGCGATCGCGCTGCTCGAGGAATCCGCGGTCAAAGCGGCACTGATCCGGGCGGTGCGTGGCGCGCAGCAGCGCTCGGTCGAACTGGGCGATGAACTCGGCCGGGACAACGCAGCCCCCGACAACAAGAACTGACCATGCTCGCCGAAGCCCTGATCTTTCTGGTGCAGGTGGCCTTCGGCCTGCTCACCGTCGCGCTGCTGCTGCGCTTTTACCTGCAGTGGGTGCGCGCGCCGTACCGCAACCCGCTGGCCGACTTTGTCAACGCGCTGACCGATTTCATGGTGCGCCCGGCACGGCGGGTGATTCCCGGACTGTGGGGCATCGACCTGCCGACCCTGCTGCTGGCCTGGCTGATGCAGCTGCTGGAGTGGCTGGCAACCCTGCAGATCCGCGGCTTCAGCTGGAGCCACGAAGCCGGCATCACCGTTGCCGCGCTGGCGGCATTGGCGGTGATCGCCGTGATCAAGATGCTGATCTATATCGTGATGTTCGCCACGTTGCTGCAGGCTGTGCTGTCGTGGATCAATCCCGGCAGCCCGGTGGCGCCGCTGCTTGATGCGATGAGCCGGCCCTTCCTGCGTCTGTTCCGGCAGCGTATCCCGCCGATCGGCAACGTCGATCTGTCCCCGCTGTTCCTGATCATCGCCTGCCAATTGCTGCTGATGCTGCCATTGGCCTGGCTGGAAGCCGCGGCAATGGGTTTATTGCGCTGATCCGTCCTGATCATCGTCCTCGCTGCCGCGGCGCAGATGCCAGGCGCGCACCAAAAGCGTCACGCCGATCCACAAGGCCAGCAAAGCCATTGGCAGCGTCACCGCCAGAGGCACCATCACCGCGAGCAGTGCCAGCAGCAGGAATCCCAGCGCAACGCCGCTCATCATCCCCGCTTCGGCCGGCCCGAGTATCCGCCAACTGCTGAAGGCGGCGCCCACGGTATTGCCGATACGCAAGGCGTCCGCCGCCGCCCGCGCGGCGCGGCCACCACGGCCGCTTCGCCCACCCGGACGGGCCGGAACCTTTTGCACGCGGCGCACCTGCTGTCGCGGGCCGAGCAGGATTTCGGTGGCATTACCGAGATCTTCCTCGTAGATTTCCTGCATCCTCGTGGCACAGCCCTGGTCTTCAAAAGCGACATCCAGCTCGTAATTGCCGATCCAGCTTGCCAGGTTCAGGTTGGTCGAACCGACGCGCGCCCAGCGGCTGTCCGCCACCGCAGTCTTGGCATGCAGCATCGAACCATTCCACTCGAAAACGCGGATGCCGGCCTCCAGCAGCGGCCGGTAGCCGGCGCGCGAGATGCCGCCCACCATGGGCAGATCACTCGCACCCGGCACCAGCAGACGCACATCCACGCCATCACGCGCCGCCGCGCGCAGCGCCTGGACATAGGTCGGGATGCCGACAAAATAGGCGTCGGTCAGCCACAGCGTTTCCCGGGCCAGTGCTGCGATCATCTGATCCATGCGGTAGAGCCCGGCGAGGCTGGGCTGCGTGGCCAGTACACGCAGGGCCACTTCGCCGGCGGGCGCGGGGGGGGGTGATGCGGAGGCATCGGCAGCCTGACCGCCGCAGGCCGTCCAGGTCTGCGCGAAAGCCTGAACAATATCGGCCACCGCGGGACCGCGGATTTCGATGCCGGTGTCGCGCCAGGGTGGCACGCCCCGCCGCGCATCGCCCTCCCAGCGCTGATCGATGCACAATCCAGAAACGAAGCCTGTCTCGCCATCCACAGCGACCATCTTGCGGTGGTCCCGCGTCATCCAGCCAAAGGGGCTGTCGAGGCGGGGCGGATTGAAGCAACGCACCTCGACACCGGCTTCGGCCAGCGGCAGCAGCAGCCTTGAGCTGCCGATGCCGAGGCCACCCATCCAATCGTAAATCACGCGCACCACGACACCGGCGCGGGCGCGCTCGGCGAGTGCTTCGGCAAAACGGCGGCCGGTGGCGTCGTCGGCGATCAGGTAATTCTCGAATAGCACACTGCGGCGCGCAGCGGCGATCGCCGACAGCCAGGCCGGATAGTTTTCGGCGGCATCACGCAGTATGCGCACCGAATTGCCGGCCACCAACGGCGCACCGGCTGCGCGCGCCAGCATCCGCTCGGCGGCGAGGCGCAGCTCGGCCGCGGGCCGGGAAACCGGAAAGCGGCGCTGCTGGGCTGGGGGTGCGTTCATCCCGGCGATCGCGCTACATCAGCACGATGTCGAACTGTTCCTGGTTATACGCCGACTCGACCTGCAGCGAGATCGGCTTGCCGATGAAGTCCGACAACATCGCCAGATTGTGTGATTCCTCGTCGAGGAACATGTCGATTACCTGCTGCGAACCGAGGATGCGGAACTCACGCGCATCGAACTGGCGTGATTCGCGCAGGATCTCGCGCAACGCCTCAAAACATACGGTCTGCGCGGTCTTCAGTTCACCGCGGCCAGAGCAGGTCGGGCAGGGTTCGCACAACACGTGGGCGAGGCTCTCCCGGGTGCGCTTGCGTGTCATCTCGACCAGGCCGAGCTGGGTGAATCCGTTCACCGTCATCCGCGTGCGGTCACGCGCCAGTGCCTTGCGGAATTCGTTGAGCACGGCATTGCGGTGCTCTTCACTGTCCATGTCGATGAAATCGATGATCACGATGCCACCGAGGTTGCGCAGCCGCAACTGCCTGGCGATGATTTGCGAGGCCTCGAGATTGGTCTTGAAGATGGTGTCATCGAAAGTGCGGCCGCCGACAAAACCTCCGGTATTGACATCCACGGTGGTCAGCGCCTCGGTCTGGTCGATGATCAGGTAGCCGCCGGACTTGAGGTCGACGCGGCGCGCCAGCGCGCGCTCGATGTCGGCCTCGACGTTGTGCAGGTCGAACAGCGGGCGCTCGCCCTGATAATGCACGACACGCTGCAGCACATTGGGCATGAAACTGCCGGCGAACTGGCACATCGCCTGGTAGGTCTCGCGTGAATCGACGTGGATGCGGCCAGTCTCCTCGTTGGCAAAATCACGCAGCACGCGCAGGCTCAGCGGCAAGTCACGGTAGAGCAGCGTCAGTGGCGCCGCGGTGCGTGCCTGCGCCTGGATGTCCAGCCACAGCTTGCGCAGGTATTCGACGTCGGAGGCCAGCTCGCGGTCGCTGGCCGCCTCGGCCATGGTGCGGATGATGTAACCGCCCTTCTCGTCAGCCGGCAACAGCTGCTGCAGCTTGTCGCGCAGATGGACGCGTTCCTCTTCGTCCTCGATGCGCTGAGAGATACCGATATGCGACTCCTGCGGCAAGTAGACCAGCAGGCGGCCGGCGATACTGATCTGTGTCGACAGCCGGGCACCCTTGGTGCCGATCGGATCCTTGATCACCTGAACCAGCAGGCTCTGCCCTTCATTGAGCAGCCTTTCGATCGGCAGCCCTGTCTCGCCATTGACACGGTTGCCCCAGATGTCGGCGACGTGCAGGAATGCCGCGCGTTCACCACCGATGTCGACAAAAGCCGACTGCATGCCGGGCAGCACACGCACCACCTTGCCCATGTATATATTGCTGACAAAACCGCGCGCGGAAGCACGCTCGATATGGAGCTCCTGGGTCACACCGTGCTCGATCAGCGCGACACGGGTTTCCTGCGGCGTAACGTTGATCAGGATGTCTTCGCTCATGGCAGCATGATGCCGTGGCTGCGCAGCAGCCCGGCGGTTTCGGCAAGGGGCAAACCCATGATACCGGAGTAGCTGCCCTCGATCCGCGTGATGAAGGCCGCGGCGAGGCCCTGCACGGCATAGGCGCCGGCCTTGTCGACGGACTCGCCACCGGTGACGTAACGGCGGATCTCGGCGGCATCAAGCGCGCGAAACCAGACTCGCGAAACGCTGACCCGTGTCTCCAGGGCCTCACCCAGGGCCACCGCCACCGCAGTCATCACCTGATGGTCGCGACCGGCAAGCCGCGCGAGCATCCGCCCGGCATCGGCGACATCCCGCGGCTTGCCGAGAATTTCGCCGTCACAAACCACGGTGGTATCCGCAGACAGCACCGGCCGCGGCGCGGCCCGGCGGGCAGCCACGATAGCCGCGGCAGTACGTGCTTTTTCAGTCGCGATGCGAAGCACATAGGCCTGCGCCGTCTCGGCAGCCTGCGGCGCTTCATCAACATCGACGGGACGGCCGGGGCGCTCACGCAGGGGCAACAGCTCGAAGGTGACGCCGATCTGGCGCAGCAGCTCGCGACGGCGCGGACTGCGCGAAGCAAGATAGATCGGACGTGGGCTCATTTCCGGATCAGTCCCGGTGATAGGGGTGGCCGGCCAGCAGCGTGCTCGCACGATAGAGCTGCTCAGCCAGGATGACCCGCGCGAGACCGTGCGGCAGTGTCAGCGGCGACAGCGACCAGAGCATGTCGGCGCCCTGCTTGATGCGCTCGGCAAGACCGTCGGCTCCCCCAATGACAAAGCAGATATCGCAGCCTTCGCTTCGCCAACGGCCCATCAGTTCGGCCAGCGCGCGGGTGGTCAAACCACGACCGCGCTCGTCAAGCACCACCCGCAGCGCTGCCGCGGACATGGCCTCGTCGATGCGCGCAGCCTCGATTTCCATCCAGCGCGCGGAATCGCCACCGCCGGCCGGGCGTGCTGCCGGTTTCAGCGCCTTCAATTGCAAGGGCATCTCGCGCGGCATGCGTTTGGCGTAATCACCGAACGCGGCGTCGACCCAGCCCGGCATGCGGTGGCCGACAGCGATGATCTGCAGCTTCACACGGCGGCGCGACCGGCGCTTTTGCGGGCCACGCTTTTGCGCGCCGCGGTTTTGCGCAGCCGCGGCCGTGACTGGGCACCCCAGATTTCCTCAAGGTTGTAGTACTGGCGGATCGCCGGCTGCATTACATGCACCACCACCGCGCCCAGATCGACCAGCACCCATTCGCCGGTCTGCCCTCCTTCGGTGCTGCTGACCCGCCCGCCGGCCTTCTTGATTTCCTCGCAAACATTGTTTGCCAGTGCGCGGACCTGGCGGTTGGAGTCGCCGCTGGCGATGATCACCTTGTCGAACAAGGCGGTCATTTTCTTGACGTTGAAAGCGACGATGTCGCGGCCCTTGATGTCTTCCAGAGCAGCAACGGCGATCTTGGCAATTTTTTCCGGTCCCATCCTGGGCGAATTCCTTTGTGGCGGTTCAGTGGTGAAACTTGCTTGCGTTACTCCGTCAACCTGGATCAGTATCGTGAATAAAGGCTATGTTCCTGAATATATTGAATAACCGCATCAGGCAGCAAGTAGCGCGTGGTGGCCCCGCCGCGTAGCGAATCGCGGATCAGCGTTGCCGAGATGTCGAGTGCCGCAATCGGCACCACCACAATGCCACCCGCCGGAGCGGTATGGATGCCCAGCGGCTGGCGCATCAGCCGGGCGTTGTATTCGGCCGCCAGCGGCTGCGGCATGCGCGTCTGCCAGGTATCCACCGGGAAGCCGGGCCGGTACGCCACGGCGATGTGTGCAAGTTCGAACAGGCGGTGCCAGCGGCTCCAGGTGGCCAGGTCGAGAAAAGCGTCAGCGCCCATCAGCAGCACCAGCGACTGGGTGGCACCGGCCTGATCACGCAGCTCCTGCAGCGTATCCACGGTGTAACCCGGCCCGCTGCGGCGCAGTTCGCGCTCGTCCACGGTAAACAGCGAATTACCGGTCACCGCCAGCCGCACCATCGCCAGCCGGTCTTCGGCCGTGGTCCCGGGCGAAGAGCGGTGCGGTGGCGTGCCGCTGGGGATAAAGCGTACCTCGGCCAGCCGCAGCTTGTCAGCCGCCTCCTGCGCGAGACGCAGGTGGCCGTAGTGAACCGGGTCGAAGGTGCCGCCGAGGATGCCGATGGGAGACATTAAGGGCAGCGATGAGCGATGAATGATGAGTGGTGAGTTAACCGCTTGACAGCACAGTAGCGCATCGCCGCTCCGTGTTCATCACTCATCATTCATCGCCGATTCGCTTCAAGTGTGCCCTTGTCATCACTTAGAGCACCAGCCGCCTGATGTCCGACAGCACCGTGGTCAAGTAGGTGCTGAAGCGTGCGCCCAGCGCGCCGTCGATGACGCGGTGGTCGTAGGACAGCGACAGCGGCAACATCAGCCGCGGCACGAATTCCTTGCCATTCCACACCGGCTTCATCACCGACTTGCCGACGCCGAGGATCGCGACTTCCGGCGCATTGATGATCGGAGTGAAGAAGGTGCCGCCAATGCCGCCGAGGCTGGAAATCGAGAAGCAGCCGCCCTGCAGGTCGGCTGGAGAAATCTTGCCGCCGCGCATGCGCGTGCTCAGATCGCCGAGTTCCCTGGCGATTTCGAGCAGGCCCTTCTTGTCGACATCACGGATCACCGGCACCACCAGCCCGCCGGGGGTATCGACGGCTACACCGATGTGGAAATAGTTCTTCAGCACCAGGCTTTCGCCATCCGGCGACAACGAGGCGTTGAATTCCGGGAATTGCTTCAGCGCCACCACCGAGGCCTTCATCAGGAAGCCGAGCATGGTGAACTTGATGCCGCTTTTTTTGGTTTCCTCGGACTGGGCCTTGCGGAAGGCCTCGAGTTCCGTGATATCGGCTTCATCATGCTGGGTGACATGCGGGATGCTGACCCAGTTGCGGTGAAGGAAGCCGCCGGAAATCTTCTTGATGCGTGACAACGGCTGCGTGGTGACAGGGCCGAACTTCGAGAAATCGACCGGTGTCAGCGGTGGCAGGTTAAAGCCGGGGCCGCCGCCACCACCTTCGCCGCGCGGACGCGCCAGCTCGGATTTGACGTAGGACTGGATGTCATCCTTCAGCACGCGTTCCTTCGGTCCGCTGCCCTTGACCCTCGACAGATCGACGCCGAGTTCTCGCGCAAAACGCCGCACCGAGGGACTGGCATGCGCATTGGCGAAACCGGCTTCATCGACCGCGGCCGGTGCGGCAGCCGCGGGCGCCGGCGCAACAGACGGACGCGCAGGTGCTGGCGCCGGGGCCGCTGCGGGGGCCGGGGCCGCTGCGGGCGCCAGTGCCGGCGCAGCAGGCGAAGGCGCCGGTTTGGCCGCAGGAGTTGCGCCAGCGCCGGCTTCCAGTGTCAGCACGAGCACCCCTTCCGAAACCTTGTCGCCCACCTTGATGCGGATGTCCTTGACCACACCGGCGGCCGGCGAAGGCACCTCCATCGTGGCCTTGTCCGATTCCAGTGTCACCAGCGGATCTTCGGCCTTGACCGTATCACCGGGTTTGACCAGCACTTCGATCACCGGGATGTTCTTGAACTCGCCGATGTCCGGAACTTTGACTTCGATTGCGTTTGCCATGGGGATTAGCGGGCTTTGATGAGTCGGGCTTTGATGAGGCGATCAGACGGTAGCCGGGTTCGGCTTGTCGGGGTTGATGCCGTATTTTTTCACGGCTTCAGCCACGGTCTTGCGCGGCAGCAGCTCCTGGTCGGCCAGCGCCTTCATCGCCGCGACGGCCACGTAATGGCGGTCGACTTCGAAGAACTGGCGAAGTTTGCGGCGGGTGTCGGAACGGCCAAAACCATCGGTGCCGAGCGTGATGAAGTTGTGGGTGGGCAGGAAGGCGCGTACCTGGTCGGCATAAAGCTTCATGTAGTCGGTTGCCGCGACTACCGGGCCTGCACGGTCCTTCAGGCACTGCTCGATGTACGACTCGCGCGGCGGCTGGTCAGGGTGCAGCAGGTTCCAGCGCTGGGTGTCGAGTCCGTCTCGGCGCAGTTCGTTGAAGCTGGTCACGCTCCAGATGTCGGCTGCAATGCCGAAATCCTTTTCCAGCAACTCGGCGCCGGCGATGACTTCACGCAGGATGGTGCCGCTGCCGAGCAACTGCACCTTGGGCTGGTTTTTCTTGGCCTTGCCCTCCGAGAACAGGTACATGCCCTTGAGGATGCCCTTTTCCACGCCTTCCGGCATCGCCGGGTGGGTGTAGTTCTCGTTCATCACGGTGATGTAATAGAAGACGTCTTCCTGCTCCTGGTACATCCGCCGCATGCCGTCCTGGATGATCACCGCGACTTCATAGGCGAAGGTCGGGTCATAGGAAATGCAGTTGGGAATGGTCGAGGCGAGGATGTGGCTGTGGCCGTCCTCGTGCTGCAGGCCCTCGCCATTCAGCGTGGTACGGCCTGCGGTGCCGCCGAGCAGGAAGCCGCGCGCGCGCAGGTCGCCCGCCGCCCAGGCCAGGTCGCCGATGCGCTGGAAACCGAACATCGAATAGAAGATGTAGAACGGCAGCATCATCTGGCCGTGGTTGGCGTAGGCGGTCGCCGCGGCAATCCACGATGACATCGCGCCGGCCTCGTTGATGCCCTCCTGCAGAATCTGGCCGCCCTTGTCTTCCTTGTAGAACATCAGCTGGTCGGCATCCTGCGGCGTGTAGAGCTGGCCGACATGCGAATAGATGCCGAGCTGGCGGAACATGCCCTCCATGCCGAAGGTGCGCGATTCGTCGGGCACGATCGGCACCACTCGACGGCCGATTTTCTTGTCGCGGATGATGGTGTTGAGGATGCGCACGAAGGCCATCGTGGTCGAGAACTCGCGATCCTCGCTGCTTTTCAGTTGCGCCTCGAAGGCCGACAGCGCGGGCACTTCCAGCGGCTCGACGCGGCGTTTGCGTGCCGGCAGTGAACCACCCATCGCCTCGATGCGGCTTCTCAGGTATTTCATTTCCGGCGAGTCTTCCGGCGGCTTGTAGAAAGGCACCTCTTCCAGCTTGTCGTCCGGGATCGGCAGGCTGAAGCGGTCGCGGAAGGCGCGGATCGACGCGGTGCCCATCTTTTTCTGCTGATGGGAAATATTCTGGCCTTCGCCGGATTCACCCATGCCGTAGCCCTTGACGGTCTTCGCCAGGATCACCGTAGGCTGCCCTTTGTGTTTCATCGCTGCAGAATAGGCCGCGTAGAGTTTGTGCGGGTCGTGGCCGCCGCGGTTCAGACGCCAGATGTCGTCATCCGACATGTTCGATACCATCGCGGCCAGTTCCGGGTACTTGCCGAAGAAATGCTTGCGCACATAGGCGCCGTCCTGCGACTTGAAGGTCTGGTACTCGCCATCGACACATTCCTCCATGCGCTTCAGCAGGATGCCGGTCTTGTCCTTGAGCAGCAGCGGATCCCAGTACGAGCCCCAGATCACCTTGATCACGTTCCAGCCCGAACCGCGGAAATCGGATTCGAGTTCCTGGATGATCTTGCCGTTGCCGCGCACCGGGCCATCGAGGCGCTGCAGGTTGCAGTTGATGACAAACACCAGGTTGTCGAGTTTTTCGCGGCCGGCCAGCGAAATCGCACCCAGGGATTCCGGCTCGTCCATTTCGCCGTCGCCCATGAACGCCCAGACCTTGCGGCCCTGCACTTCGATCTGCCCGCGGTCCTTCAGGTAGCGCATGAAACGCGCCTGGTAGATCGCCATCAGCGGCCCGAGGCCCATCGACACCGTCGGGAACTGCCAGAAATCCGGCATCAGCCAGGGATGCGGGTAGGAAGACAGGCCCTTGCCGTCAACCTCCTGGCGGAAATTGTTGAGCTGGTCTTCGCTGATGCGACCTTCGAGATAGGCGCGGGCGTAAACGCCGGGCGCCGAGTGCCCCTGGATATAAACCAGGTCGCCAAGGAATTTGTCATTGGCGGCACGGAAAAAATGGTTGAAGCCGACGTCATACAACGTTGCCGCCGAAGCAAAGCTGGAGATGTGTCCGCCGAGCTCGGAAGATTCCTTGTTGGCGCGGATCACCGTCGCCATCGCGTTCCAGCGCACCAGCGAGCGAATCTTGTGCTCAAGCTCGGCGTCTCCTGGCGAACGCTCCTCACGCTCGGGCGGAATGGTGTTGAGGTAGGCGGTATTGGCGTTGTATGGGATGTACGCCCCCGCACGCCGCGCTTCGCTGATCAGGCGTTCAAGCAGGAAGTTGGCGCGCTCCGGACCCTCGCGTTCCAGCACGGAGCGCAGTGAATCCAGCCACTCGCGGGTCTCATCGGGATCGTGGTCGCGCTGCAGATCGTTGAGGTCCATGAATTCGATACCTTTTGGGGACGGTTTTTCACCTTGCAAACGGGCGCCAATGGTGCCCGAATCAGCTGCGGGGTGGGATGAGTAATTATAATCTCAGCCCTGAAAAACTCCGGGAGATCAGCGCGCTGGGTTGCCCTTGAGCCCGCTGGTGCGCCGCAGCATCATGCGGCCTTGCCGTTTAGGCGCCGCTGAAACGCGCCGGCCGCTTTTCAAGAAAGGCGCGCATGCCTTCCTTCTGGTCGGCCGAGGCAAAGGCCTGCGCGAACTGCGCGGTTTCGTAAGCACAGGCCCTGGCCAGATCCAGATCGGCGCCATGCCGAACCGCCTGCTTGGCCAGTTTCACCGCCAGCGGTCCTTTCGCGGCAATGGTTCGGGCGATGGCCAGCCCGGTATCCATCAGCGCCGCGACCGGCACCACCTGGGTGACCAGCCCGATGGCCAGCGCTTCCTCGGCACGCACCTGGCGGCCGGTGGTGATCAGCCCCATTGCCCGCGCCCGGCCGACCCGGCGCAGCAAGCGCTGGGTGCCGCCAAAACCCGGCGGGATGCCGAGGTTGACTTCGGGCTGGCCGAACACAGCGCGCTCCGAAGCAATGATCCAGTCGCAGGCCAGCGCCAGCTCGCAGCCGCCGCCCAGCGCATACCCGTTGACCAGCGCAATCACCGGCACCGGCAGCGCTTCAAGCGCATGCATCACCCGCATGCCGGCCCGGGAGAAGGCGGCGGCATGGGCCGTATTGAGCGACTGCATCTCGGCAATGTCGGCGCCGGCGACAAAGGCCTTGTCGCCGGCGCCGCTCACCAGCAATACGCGAGACGCGGCATCGGCGGCGACCGTGGCAATGGCCTGTTCCAGCGCGTCCAGCGTCGCCGCGTTCAGCGCATTCAGCGCCTGCGGCCGGTTGACCAGCAGCCGGTGGATGCCGGTCTCGACCTGTTCCAGTACGACGATCTGCTCAGCCATTGCGCGGATGCCGTTCGCAAAAAAGCCGATTATGCAATGCGCTGCTGCACGTACGAACCCGGCGCGTCCTCCAGCGGCGGATGCTGCCTGCCGCCGGGTTCGCGCGCGGCGATGCGCGCACCGGCCAGCTTGCCGGCCCAGGCTGCCCAGTCGCTCCACCAGGAACCTGCCTGCTGGGTTGCCGCGGCCAGCCAGTCCTGTGCATTCGGCGGCAGTTCGTCATGCGTCCAGTAGCCGTACTTGTTCGCCGCCGGCGGGTTGATGATGCCGGCGATGTGGCCGGAGCCGCCGAGCACGAAACGCACCGGGCCTTTCAGCAGCCGTGCCCCGGCGTAGGTGGATTGCCAGGGTGCGATGTGGTCCTCGACGGTGGAAATGAAATACGCAGGCACCTGCGACGCGGTGATGTCGATCGGCACGCCGGCGAGCGTAATGCCGCCAGGTTCGCGCAACTTGTTTTTCAGATACAGGTTGCGCAGGTAAAAGCTGTGCATCGCAGCCGGCATCCGCGTCGAATCGCCATTCCAGTAGAGCAGGTCAAAGGGGAAAGGATCCTTGCCGAGCAGGTAGTTGTTGACGACAAAAGACCAGATCAGGTCGTTGGCGCGAAGCATGTTGAAGGTGGTCGCCATCTCCGAGCCCTCGAGATAGCCGCGTTCCTCCATTTTCTTCTCGAGTACGCCGACCTGCTGCTCGTCGATGAACACCTCGAGCTCACCCGGGCGTTCGAAATCGATCATGGTCACGAAAAAAGTCGCGCTGGCGATGCGCTCCTGCTTCTGCGCCGCGAGCCAGGCCAGCGTGCAGGCGAGCAGCGTGCCGCCGAGGCAGTAGCCGATGACATTGGCTTTTTTCTCGCCGGTGATGTCGCGGATCACATCCAGCGCCGCCAGCGAACCTTCTGTCAGGTAATCATCAAAACGCTTGTGCGCAAGCTTTTCGTCGGGATTGACCCAGGAAATCACAAACACCGTGTGCCCCTGCTCCACCGCCCAGCGCACGAAGGAGTTGTTCTCGCGCATGTCGAGGATGTAGAACTTGTTGATCCACGGCGGGATGATCAGCAGCGGCGTCTTGTGCACATCCGTGGTCAGCGGCGCATACTGGATCAGCTGCATGATGTTGTTCTGGAACACCACCTTGCCCTTGGTGGTGGCTAGGTTGCCGCCGAGGCTGAAGGCCGCAGTGTCGGTCATCCGCACCCGCAGCTGCTCGCCGTTGCCGCGTGACAGGTCCTCGAGCAGGTTGTTCAGCCCCTTTACCAGGTTCTGCCCGCCGGAGCTGACCGTCTCGCGCATCGCCTCGGGATTGGTCAGCAGGAAGTTCGACGGCGCCAGCGCATCGACATACTGGCGGGTGTAGAAATCGACTTTTTTCGCGGTCTTTTCATCCAGGCCCTCGACATCAGCCAGGGTGTGGTGCAGGTGGCGGGCGGCGATCAGGTATGACTGTTTGACGTAGTCGTAGAGAAAATTGTTTTCCCAATCCTCGTGGCGGAAGCGGCGGTCGCCCTTGTCCGGCTGCGCCACCGTGACGGCCGGCTGGCCGAACATGCGCAGCATCGAGTTCTGCCACAGCGCGGTGTAGTCCTGCCACAGCTTCATCTGCAGCCCGGCGAGACGCATCGGATCGGAAAACATCTGACCCCAGGCATCAAAAAAAGCCTTGGCGATGCCCAGCTCGTCGTTCATCGCCGGCAGCCCCTTGCCGGCAGCGCGGCTGATGAACTGGTTGATCAGGGCGCCGCTTTTTTCGGCGATGTCGGCATACAGCTTGGCCAGCTCTGCCGGTTCAAGGGTTACGGCTTCGGCCTTCGGTTTTGTTTGGGTGTTCATTAGTCAATACTTTCCATTTATTCTTATTGACGTTTACGTAAAAGAAATGATATAACTCATTGAATAACATTGCAAAAGCAACCAAGTTTGGAAATGAATTCAAGCTTGACGTTAAAGTAAACCTTTGAATTATATCTAAAAATGCTGCATAGCACAATGAGTAAAACTTACACCATCAGTGATCTCGCCGAAGAGTTTGGCGTCACCACACGTACCTTGCGCCACTACGAGGACGAAGGCTTGGTGACACCGGCACGAGAGGGCCTTAATCGCATCTACAGCCACCGTGACCGCGTGCGCCTGAAGCTGGCGCTGCGCGGCAAACGCCTGGGTTTTTCACTGAGCGAGTTGCGCGAACTGTTCGAGTTGTACGACCTCGCCAATGATGAGCGCAAGCAGCTCGAGGAGTTTGCCGTAAAACTCGAGCGCCGCCGCGCCCAGCTCGAGCAGCAGCGCGAAGACGTCGAAGTGATGCTCAATGAAATCAACTTTTTTGCCAACCAGTGCCAGCGCTTGCTGGCCGAGTCCGACAACAGCAAGACTGGACAGGTATAAGCCTCAAGGCATTACGTTTACGTAAACAAATAATTATCAATTAAAACAATTACTTAGCTTATGTCCATCAGCGGATCGCGATGAAAGCTGCCATCGAGTTCTACTTCGATTTTTCCTCGCCCTATGGCTACTTCGCTGCGGAGCAGATTGAGGCACTGGCAGCACGCCACGGCCGCAGCACGCAGTGGCGGCCGATCCTGCTCGGCGCGGTGTTCAAGGTCACTGGCCAGCAACCACTGGTCACCATTCCGCTGAAGGGTGGTTACGCGGAACACGACCTCGCACGTTCGGCACGCGGCTATGGCCTGCCCTTTCGCAAACCCGCACGCTTCCCTGTCGCCACCACGGCAGCCTGCCGCATGTTCTACAGCCTCACGGACACAGATCCTGCGGCCGCGAAGACGCTGGCCATGGCGCTGTATCGTGCCTACTTCGTTGATGACCGCGACATCTCGGACCCGGCGGCGGTGGTGGCCGTAGCCACCGCGCTGGGCCATGACGGCGCAGCCCTCTCGGCGGCTCTCGAAGACCCTGCGCTGAAGGACCGCCTGCGCCAGGAAGTCGATGCCGCGGTCGCGCGCGGCGTGTTTGGTTCACCCTATCTGATCGTCGATGGCGAACCGTTCTGGGGCGCGGACCGGCTTGACCAGATGGAACGCTGGCTGCAATGCCCCTGGTAAGCCCCCCATCAACCTGATCCACCCCATGGAAGCCGAGGCAGCCGGCTTAATGACGGTGCGTATAATTTGATGTCCCGTCATCTCCTCTCCCTGCAAGGATTGCCCTTCCGATGAGCAAAACCTCTTCCGCGGCCCGCGTGCTACTGCAACGTGACGATTTCGGCAATGCCACGCTGACCCTGAACCGGCCCGAGGTACACAACGCCTTCGACAGCGAGATGGTGCTGGCATTGACCGGGGCGCTTGAGGCCATCGGCGAAGACGACAGCGTGCGCGCGGTGGTGATCTCCGGTGCCGGCAAGAGCTTCTGTTCCGGTGCCGACATCAACCACATGCGTGCCAGCGCCAAATTCACCCCGGCACAAAACCGGAAAAACGCCGCCGCTTCGGCGCGGATGTTCCACTTGCTCTACAGCCTGAACAAACCGACCATTGCCGCGGTGCACGGCGCCGTGCGTGGCGGTGGTTGCGGCCTGGTGGCGGCCTGCGACATCGCGATCGGCGTGCGCACCGCGACCTTCCGGCTGTCCGAGGTGAAGATCGGCATCATCCCGTCGATGATCAGCCCTTATGTGATCGGTGCCATCGGCGAACGTCATGCGCGGCGCTACATGCTCTCGGGCGAGGAATTCGACTGCGCCGAAGCCTGGCGCATCGGCCTGGTCCACGACCTGGTGGAGGAGGAGCATCTGGCGGAACGCGTCGGTGAAATGCTCGGCCAGCTCTACAGCAGCGGTCCGAAAGCGATGCAGGCAGTCAAACAGATGATCCCGGCCAGCGCACACGCACTGATCGGTGATGACATCGTCAAGCGTACCGCCGACGGCATCGCCGAAATCCGCGCCACAGCCGAAGCGCAGGAAGGCCTCACCGCCTTTCTTGAAAAACGCAAACCGGCATGGACCGCGGCGCCAAACGCCGGGCGCAGCACAGCCCGGACCGCTGCGAAAAAGCGCGGCAAACGCTGAGCCATGGCCCTGCCGGAAAAAGTACGCATCGTCGAGGTCGGTCCGCGCGACGGCCTGCAGAATGAATCCACCCCGGTCCCCGCCGCGGCGAAGATCGAGCTGATCCACCGCCTGCAGGACGCCGGCGTGTCGATCATCGAAGCCACCGCCTTCGTCTCGCCGAAGTGGGTGCCGCAGATGTCCGACAACGCCGAAGTGATGGCTGGCATCCGCCGCAAACCGGGGGTGACCTACCCGGTACTGGTGCCCAACATGAAAGGCCTTGATGCGGCGATTGCCGCCGGCGCCGATGAAGTGGTGGTGTTCGGCGCCGCCACCGAAAGTTTTTCGAAGCGCAACACCAACTGCAGCATCGACGAAGGCCTCGCCCGCTTCGAGGAAGTCGCCCAGGCGGCGATTGCCAAAGGCATACGTGTGCGCGGCGACATCTCGGTGTGTCTGGGCTGCCCCTACGAAGGCAAGGTCGATCCCGCGGCGGTGGTGCATGTCGCCCGCGTGCTCGACGCGATGGGCTGCTACGAGATCACCGTCTGCGACACCATCGGCACCGGCACCGCCGGCGAAACGCGCCGGATGATCGAAGCGGTGGCGAAACACATTCCGGTCGAACGCATGGCCGGCCACTTCCATGACACCTACAGCCAGGCGCTGACCAACATCTACGCCGCGCTCGAATGCGGCATTGCCACTTTCGACAGCTCGGTCTCCGGCCTTGGCGGCTGCCCCTATGCCAAGGGGGCCACCGGCAATGTCGCCACCGAGGATGTGCTCTATCTGCTCGACGGCCTCGGCATCGAAACCGGCATCGACATGCAGAAGCTGATTGCCGCCGGCGACTACATCTGCGGCGTGCTCGGCCGGCCGACGCTGTCGCGCGTGGCGCGCGCGATCCGCGCCCGGGCAGCCTGATGACGGCGACGCCTGCGGCCGGGGACGCCGGCGACATCGAATCGCCCTGCGTGCGCGTATGCAT
The DNA here is from genome assembly GCA_001464815.1 of Betaproteobacteria bacterium Ga0077527. Lineage (GTDB taxonomy): Bacteria > Pseudomonadota > Gammaproteobacteria > Burkholderiales > SG8-41. The sequence goes on from LNDW01000026.1 coordinate 49,792, forward strand.
CCTCGACCGCGTGCAACGCCTGTGCATCGGCTGCTACCGCAACCTCGACGAGATCAGCTTCTGGTCCCGCTACAGCAACGCACAAAGACGAGAAGTGCTGGCGCAAATCGAAATCCGCCGCGCCACGATCAAGCTTGAAGACTGACCTGGAGTCCGCACCATGCCCCTGCCCGCCCCCCATGCCCGCACCCTGAAACACACCCGCAGCGTCGAGTGCAGGGGCTATGAGCGAGAGGATGGCCTTTGGGACATCGAAGGCCACCTCGTCGACACCAAGACCTATGTCCATTCACGCCGCGACGGCGGCCGCGAACGCCAGCCGGGCGATCCGGTGCATGACATGTGGCTGCGCCTGACCATCGATCTAGACCTCAAGATCCACGGCGTCGAAGCCGCCACCGACAGCAGCCCCTACGAAGGCTGCGGCGGCATCACTCCCAATTTCAAGCGTCTGGTCGGACTCACCATCGGACCCGGCTGGCGCAAGGCCATCAGCGAGCGCGTCGGCGGCGTTGAAGGCTGCACCCACCTCGTCGAATTGCTGGGTCCGCTGGGCACCACCGCGTTTCAGGCCACAGGCCGCGCCCGAGAAGCGCGCAACGCAGGCAAGCCGGTCACCCGCAAGCCCTACCAGATCAACTCCTGCCACACTTACAAGGATGACTCACCGGCGGTGCTGGAGCGCTGGCCGCAGTTCTACACCGGCAAGCGCTGATTCCGGCCTAGCCTCGGCGCAGGCACCACCACCGCGCCAGCGGCGACAACACTCCGAAGATGCCGATGCTGGCAAAGGCCAGCCCCCAGGCGCTGACGCTCTGGTTGCCCCCGGCCAAGTCCAGCGTGAGCCCGAACACCAGCGGCGCGAGGAAGGCCGTGCTGAAGCCGAGGAAGGAATACACCGCCATCATCGCGCCGCGCATTTCAGGCGGCGTCGCGGCGACGGCGCCGGAGGTCAGCGCGCCGGAGTCGCCGAGCATCGCGCCGTAGTGCACCATCATCAGCAGCACCACGAGGTACCAGGGCCAGGCCGCGGTGAAACCGATCAGGCAGGCGATGGCGCCGGACAGCGTCATGAACAGGAAAATGATGCGCTGGCGGCCGAAGCGGATCGCCATTTCGTTGCCGGTGACGCTGAACACCGGACCCAGCACATTGATCATCGCGGCAAGGGTTGCCGCCGACAGCGCCATCGGCGCATGTTCGGGCTGCAGCGTCGCGCAGAACACCAGGAAGGCCACCATCCACGAACGCTGGCCGAACAGCTCATAGTTGTGCGCGGCGTAACCGATGATGTACGGCAGCGTCCTGCGGTTTTTCAGCACCGGGCGGAAGTCGAGCAGCGCGCCGGCGTGTTGTGCGGCGGCGCGCACCCGGCCCATCGGCATTGCGAAAATCACCAGCAGACCCGCCAATACCGGCCCCACCGCACCAAACCAGAACGCCCACTGCCAGCCGATACCCGCGCCGAGCTTGCCAGCCACCAGAATGGAAATCGTCGAACCAATGCCAAAACTTGCCGTATAGAAGGCGGTGGCACGGGACTGCGCCGGGCCTTCGAGATGGTCGGTGAGTGTCTTCAGCCCCGGCATATAGGTGCCACCCAGCGCGGCACCGATCAGAAACTGGGCGAAAGCCGCGCTCCAGAAACCCTGGCCGTACCAGGCAAAAAACGCCGCGCCGGCACTGGCGATCAGGCAGGCACCGAGATAAATGCGCCGCGAATCCATGCGGTCGGTGAGGCTGGAGAGCACCGGCACCGAGACCATATAGCCGGCAAACATGAAACCGCTGATCGCACCGGCCTCCGAGTTGGACAGCCCCCACTGCTTCTGCAGCAGCGGCAGCAGCGTGGTGTAGGCGGCAAACCCGGTCATCGACAACGCCTCGGCGAGGCACATGATGAAAGTCAGCCGCTTGGCCGAGGGTTTTGCCGCGCTCATCACTTACACCGCGCCGGCATCACGCAGCAATTTGGCGATGGCCTCGGCCATCTTGCGGTAACCGTCGGCGTTGGGATGTATCGGGTCGGATTTCAGCTCCGGGCTGTAGAGCACGCTGGTGACGATCTTGCCCTCGTAGGGAATGCCGAATTCCTGCGCCAGTTTGGTATAGAACTCCGGCGCGCTGGTGATCAGCCCAGGCGTCGGCACCCCGACCAGCACCATGTCGATGCCGCGTGCGCGGATGGTTTTCAGGATCTCGCGCAGATTGGTTTCGATGGCGGACTGCGGCTGCTTGCGCAGCATGTCATTGCCGCCAAGACAGACGATGACCAGCTTCGGCCGGTGTTCGTCGAGCATCGCCGGCAGGCGGGCCAGGCCACCCGCGGTCTGCTCACCGGGCACGCCGGCACGCACCACGTTGCGGCTGATCAACTGTGCCAGCACCGCCGGATAACTGTCCTCGGGCTTGGCGCCAGTGCCGAAAGTCAGGCTGTCACCAAAGGCGAGCACGGTGTCGCTGGCAGCGAGCTTCGCGACTTTGGGCGTCGAACCGCCGCAAGCCGCGAGCAAGGACACCACACACAGCGCAAGCAGGCCGTGAAGCAGCTTCACGATTTTTTCTCCTTGTAGAGGCCGCGCTTGAAATCCCTGACGATCTCGCGCGCGGCGTTACGTCCAGGCAGGCCGCTGACACCGCCTCCGGGATGGGTGCCGGAGCCGCACAGATAGAGGCGTTTCACCGGTGAACGGTAATCGGCATGGCCAAGCATCGGCCTTGCGGTCCACAGCTGATCCAGCGTCAATGCGCCATGGAAAATATCGCCGCGCGTGAGTCCGAATTCACGCTCGAGATCCAGCGGCGACAGAATGCGCCGCGCAATCACCGAGTCCCTGAAATTCGGCGCGAAGCGCGTCACGGTGTCGATGACGTGCTCGGCGGCATCCTCGCGGATGCCGTCCCAGTTCAGTCCCGAGGGCAGGTCATAGCTGAAATGCTGGCAGAACAGGCTGGCCACATGAAAGCCCGGCGGCGCCAGCGAGTCATCGACCGTTGACGGAATCAGCATCTCGACCACCGGCGCGCGCGAACAGCCATAGGTGCGCGCATCAAAATAGGCCTGCTCCATATAGGCCAGCGTCGGCGCGATGATGATGCCGGACTGGTGATGCAGCGCCGTTGAAGCCCCCGGCAGGCATTTGAAATCGGGCAGCTCGCGCAGCGCGACGTTCATGCGGAAGGTCGCCGAGTCGCATTTCCAGGACTGCATGCGGCGCAGGAATTCACCATCCAGCACCGGCGCATCAATCAGCCTGGTGTAGAGCAGCCGCGGATTGACGTTGGCGACGACACAGCGCGCCTCGATCACCCGGCCGTCCTTCAGCTGCACACCCTGCGCCCCGCGCGAGTCGATGCAGACATTGATCACTTCGGCATGGACATCAATGTACACGCCACGGGCACGTGCTTCAGCCGCCATCGCCTCGGTGATAGCGCCCATGCCGCCGATGGCGTGGCCCCAGGCACCGCGCTTGCCGTTGACCTCGCCGAACACGTGGTGCAGCAGCACATAGGCGGTGCCCGGCGCATAGGGGCTGGCGAAATTGCCGACAATGGCATCAAAACCGAAAGCGGCCTTGATCGGCGCCGACTCGAACCAGGCATCGAGCAGGTCGCCGGCGCTTTTGGTGAACAGGTCCAGCACCTCGCGCCGTGCCGCCATGTCCAGCCGCTTGAAGCGCCGCGCGGTTTTCAGCGCCGCGACAAAATCACCGACCCCGCCGCCGACATTGGGCGGGGTCTCCAGCGCCAGCTCGCGCAGCACGCCGGCCACCCGCTCCAGCATCGCGTAGTACGCCGGCAGCTTCGCGGCGTCATCTTTCGAAAAACGCGCGATCTCGGCCTGAGTCTGCTCCAGCGTAGGCCCGACTTTCAGGTAATCACTGTCGGACAGCGGCAGGAAATTGGACAGCGGCCGTTCGATGATGCGCAGCCCGTGTTCGGTCAGGCGCAGGTCGCTGATTACCTGCGGATGCAGCAGGCTGACGGTATAGCTGGCGGTCGAATTGCGGAACCCGGGATGGAATTCCTCGGTCACCGCAGCGCCGCCGACCACGGCGCGCCGCTCCAGCACACGCACCTTGAGGCCGGCCGCGGCGAGGTAACAGGCGCAGGCCAGACCGTTATGGCCACCGCCGACGATCAGCACATCGCAGGCAACAGGTGGCGGCATGGCAACGGGCGGGGGAAGGTCGGGTGAAAAAGGTGGAAAAAGTCGAAAAGGTGGATCAGGAGATTCGGTGGCGCGCCCGAGACGATTCGAACGTCCGACCCCTGCCTTCGGAGGGCAGTACTCTATCCAGCTGAGCTACGGGCGCGTAACCGGGTCAATTTTAGCATGGCCCCCCTTGTGGCCGTTTTATCGATGAGGGGTTCCGGCTATAATCCGCGCTTTCTTGACGCCTTGGACCTCGCCATGAGCGACTCCCACCACCCCATCGAACACTCCTCCCCGATCAAGACGCCGAAACAGTTGATCATCGCCGTCGTTCTGTCCTTCATCGTGCCGGTGCTGGTCATCGTGATGCTGGCCCAGATCGCGGTTGGCGGAAAAAAAGCGCCCGCCGGGGCCGATGCAGCCGCCGCTGAAGAAGCCGTGGCCAAACGGCTGAAACCCGCAGGCACCGTGGTGGTGGTAGATGCCAATGCCCCCCTGCAACTGCGCGACGGCAAAACCGTGACCGAAGCCGCCTGTGCCGCCTGCCACTTCACCGGCGCGCTGAACGCACCCAAGATCGGCGACAAGGCGGCCTGGGGCAAGCTCAGCGGCCGCGGCCTGGATGCGCTGACCGCCAGCGCAATCAAGGGTGTGCGACAGATGCCTGCGCGCGGCGGCAACCCGGACATCCCGGATGTCGAAATCGCCCGCGCCATCGCCTACATGGTCAATCAGTCCGGTGGCAACATGAAAGAACCCGCGGCGCCGGCGCCCTCGGCCACACCCGCTGTTGCCGCTGTCACCACGGCGGCGGTGCCGGTGACGGTTGCTGCAGCCGCGCCAGCCGCTGGCGGCGATGCCGCAAGGGGCAAGAGTGTTTACGATTCGAGCTGCGCCGCATGCCACAGCGCCGGTGTTGCCGGCGCCCCCAAAACCGGCGACAAAACCGCCTGGGGCCCGCGCCTGAAGTCGGGCAAGGATGCACTCTACGCTTCCGTCCTCAAGGGCAAAGGCGCGATGCCGGCCAAGGGCGGCAATGCCTCGCTGACCGAGGCTGACGTCAAGGCTTCCGTCGACTACATGCTCGGCCTGGTCAAATAACGGAGCCGTCGCAGATGTTCCTCCAAAAGGCGCAGCGTGGCTGCGCCTTTTTTATTAGCGGCCGCTGAGCCATGGCCATCTACGCCATCGGTGACGTTCAGGGCTGCTACGAACCGCTGCGCCGCCTGCTCGACCGCATCGCCTTTGATCCGGTGCGCGACACGCTGTGGTTTGCCGGCGATCTGGTCAACCGCGGCCCGCACACCCTTGAAGTGCTGCGCTTCGTTCGCGGGCTCGGTTCGCGCGCGGTGGCCGTCCTCGGCAACCACGACCTGCACCTGCTGGTGGTCGCCGCCGGCGTACGGCCGCCGCACCATGGCGACACCTTTGATGCGCTGTTCGCCGCGCCCGACCGCGATGAATTACTAGACTGGCTGCGCCACCAGCCGCTGTTTCACGCTGACCAAGGATGGGGGATGGTCCATGCCGGACTGCTGCCGCAATGGAGTGTGGCGCAGGCCCGCGCACTGTCCGCTGAAGTCGAGACCATGCTGCAGGGTCCGCAGCACGGTGAATTCCTGCAGCACATGTACGGCAACGAACCACGGTACTGGAGCGATGACCTTGCCGGTTTCGACCGCCTGCGCGTCATCGTCAATGCGATGACCCGGCTGCGGCTCTGCGATGACCGCGGCACGATGGAATTCACCCACAAGACAGGTCTGCAAAACCTGCCGCCCGGCCATCAACCCTGGTTTGATGCGCCACAGCGCGCCAGTGCCGGCACATCCCTGGTCTTCGGCCACTGGGCGGCGCTGGGACTGATCGTGCGCGAAGACCTGGCCGGCCTCGACTCGGGCTGTGTCTGGGGTCGGGCGCTGACGGCGATACGCCTCGAAGACCGCGCGCTGTTTGAGTGCGACTGCGGCGAAATCAAGGCGGTTGGAGGCGACTGACGATCGCCGCGTGCGCGGCGTTGGCCAGTGCACGACGGTCAGCCTGCGCGGGCAACGGTGGTAACAGGCGAAGCCGTGCATCAATTCGCGGCTGGCTGATGATGTCGCAGACGCTTCGCAACAGGCTCTTGTCACCGTCGTAGGCGGCCTCGACGCACAGGGATCCGTCAAAACGCTCGAAACGGAATGCCACCGGTTGCACCACGGCATCCGCAAGCAGGGCCGGCTGCAGCAGCGCACTGTGAAAACGCAGCACCTGCGCGCCATTGCTGGTGGTGCCTTCCGGAAACACCGCAATGACATCACCGGTGCGCAGCGCTTCGGCGGTCAGTCTGTTCACGCGGCCGGCATCGGCACGGCGGCCGCGCTCGATGAACAACGTGCCGGTCTTTTCGCACAACCAGCCAATCGCCGGCCAGCGGCGGATTTCGGATTTCGCGACAAACCGCACCGGCTGCACCGCGTTGACCGCAAAAATGTCCAGCCAGGATACATGGTTCGCCACCAGCATCAGCGGCCGCCCGCCATGTAATTCGCCTTCGACATGCAGGCATACCCCGAGGCGACGCAGCAGCAGCGCCGACCAGCGGCGGATGGCTGCAGTGCGGCGTGCCGCGCTGTAGAAGGGAAAACAGCAGGCGACGGTCAGCAGGCCGTCGGCCAGATGCCAGCTGATGCCGGCAAAGCGCGCGACTCTTGTCAGCAGTGACGGGGGCTGGGGAAATCTGCGGCCGCTCATGGCAGCCATTATAGGGGCGTGTGCCGTCCGCCCCCTCATGCCGGCCGCTCAGGCCTTCATGAAGTGGCGGGCATACCGCGCGTTGATCCGTTCCACCGACAGCAGCATCAACAGATCGGCAGTGTTGAAATCCGGATCCCAGGCTGGTGCGCCGCATATCATCGCACCGACACGCAGATAACCCTTCACCAGTGCCGGCGGTACGGCATCAGTCGCACCATCGTCGAGTGCGGCCAGCGGCAGCTCGCAGCGCGGGAACACCCGGTACTCCACCGGCGACAGATGCTTCTCGGCGAGGCGGCGGTAGATCGCGGCAGCGGCATGTCCGCCGTCGTTCATCGCCAGAGACGCGCAGCCAATTACGTAGCGAAGATCATCGCGGGCAAGCACTTCCGCCAGCCCGGACCACAACAAGGCGATGGTGGCACCGTTGCGGTAGTCGGGGTGGACACAGGACCGGCCGATCTCCAGCGTGTCGGCACGCAGGTGGCGCAGGCGGGTCAGGTCAAATTCATTCTCGGCATAAAAGCCGCCGAGCTCGGCGGCCTTGGCGCCGGACAACAGACGGTAGGTGCCAACCACTTCGCCGTTGCGCGTGTCACGCACCAGCAGATGCTCACAGTGGGCATCGTAGAGGTCCTGGTCAACGCCGGGTACCGCGCAGTCAAGGCGTGCGCCGAGCTCCCCGGCGAATACGCGGTAACGCAGACGCTGCGCCTCGAGCACTTCGGCGTTGCTGCGGGCGAGTGCAACGGTCAGCGCGGCAACCGGTTCGTGACGCGCCGCTTCGGTGATCCCATCGTGATGGGTGGAACGTTCAATGACGGCATCGAGCATGACAACCTCCGTTGGAGATACACGGAGAGGAGGCTACGCCCGGTCGATGACCGCAAGGTTAAGGCACGATGACGAAACGATGATGGAAAAATGAACGCCGGGTGAATCTCTTCAACCGGCGTACGATGGCGAATCCAGCCTGCTGTGTAACTTAGCGCGTGACCCGCGAGTTCTGGCCGTTGGAAAGGATGCGCACACGGTCGCCCGGCTTGAACACCTCGTCGGCCTCCTGCACGATCGCCACCAGCGCGCCGTTGTCGAGCTTGACCGTGACTTCGACGCCCTGACGCTTGGTCACACCCTGCTCAGCGGCGGCGCCGACCAAGCCGCCCGCCACCGCACCCAGCACTGTCGCGATGTCTGAACCGCGGCCACCACCAACCGTGCTGCCGGCAATGCCGCCGACCACCGCGCCTGCAGCCGGACCGATCGGGGTGCGGGTACCCTCGATCTGCACCTGGCGCACGCTTTCGACCACACCCATACGCACACTTTGCTCGCGGCGCGCCTCTTCGCGCGAGTAGGTGCCGCCGCCAAGGCCCTGCGCGCAGCCGGTGAACACCGTCACCGCGAGCAGCGCCGCCGCCGCGCGAATCCGCCTGTTCCGGGTATTAATGTCCATGTCCAGCCTCCTGTCACCAGAATTTCATGCCGAATGCGTCCTCGAACCGGGCCGCCGCCTCGTCCTTCGTGAAACGGTGGTTCTGTCCGCCGCGATGGGCAATCTTCACCGAGCCCATCAGCGACGCCAGCCGTCCGGTCAGCGCCCAGTCGGCACCGGCCGCCAGCCCGTAAAGCAAGCCGCCGCGGAAAGCATCGCCACAGCCGGTCGGATCCAGTATCGCTTCCGGTTTAACGCTCGGGATCTCGATCTGTTTACCGCCGGCCAGCACTAAAGCGCCTTTCGCACCCAGTGTGACCACAACCGCCTTGACGAGTTTCGCCAGTTCGTCGAGCTTTTTGCCGGTGCGGTCCTGCAGCATCTGCGCCTCGTAATCGTTGACCGTGACGTAGTCGGCGAGCCGCACAAAATTTTCCAGCTCCGGGCCGTTGAACATCGGCAGGCCCTGGCCAGGATCGAAAATGAAGGGGATGCCGGCCTCGTTGAACTCGCGGGCGTGCTGGATCATGCCGTCGCGGCCGTCCGGAGCCACAATGCCCAGCATGACATTTTTGGCATCACCGACATGGTTCTGATGCGAATGATTCATCGCGCCGGGATGGAAGGCGGTGATCTGGTTGTCGTCGAGGTCGGTGGTGATGAAAGCCTGGGCGGTAAAACTGCCGGGCACCGTGCGCACGTGATGCTGGGTCAGGCCAAGACGCTGCAGGCGTTCGTCGTAAGGCGCGAAGTCATCACCGACCGTGGCCATGATCCGCGCATCACCACCCAGCATGCTCAGCGTGTAGGCGATGTTGCCGGCACAGCCGCCAAACTCGCGGCGCATGTCGGGCACCAGGAAGGCGACGTTAAGGATATGCAGCTGGTCGGGCAGGATGTGGTTCTTGAAGCGGTCGTGGAACACCATGATGGTGTCGTAGGCCATCGAACCGCAGATCAGGGTGGACATTTCGGCAGGCTTTCGCAAAAGGTGGCGCGCATTATAACAACGCATGTTGTCGCCGCCCGGCGACGCCCCGTGTGGCGCATTGCGGCGGCTGGCCGCATAATCCTGCCGGCACCGGCGCCGCTGCAGATGCAGATGCCGGATCGATATCAATCTCAAAGGGGGAATCCAACAACATGCTCAAGGAATTCAAGGCATTCGCGATGCGCGGCAATGTCGTTGACATGGCGGTCGGCATCATCATCGGCGCGGCCTTCGGCAAGATCGTCGAATCGCTGGTGAAGGACCTGATCATGCCGCCGATCGGGCTGCTGCTGGGCAAGGTCGATTTCGCAAATCTGTTCATGGTGCTGCGCGAGGGTGCAACAGCCGGCCCCTACATCAGCGTCGAAGCCGCGCAAAAAGCGGGGGCGGTGACTTTCAATTACGGCCTGTTCATCAACACCTGCATCAGCTTCATCATCGTCGCCTTCGCGGTATTCCTGCTGATCCGCGCGATCAACCGGATGAAGGAGGCGGAAGCCGCGGCACCGGCCGCCCCGCCGCCGACACCCGAGGATGTGCTGCTGCTGCGCGAAATACGTGACTCGCTGAAAAAATAAAACTTGCAGTGACCGCAATAAAAACGCGCCCCTCGGGGCGCGTTTTTTCCGGCAACATCTTTTCGGCAACGCGAATTCAGTCGTCGCCGGCGAGCTTGCGGTAGGCCGCCGCATCGAGCAGGGCATCGATCTGCGCCGTATCGTCGGGCAGCAGGCGGAATAACCAGGCCGTATAGGCCTGTTCATTGACCAGCTGCGGTGCGTCGGCGATTTCGCCATTGACCGCCACCACCACACCGGCCACCGGTGCAAACAGGTCGGCAGCGGTTTTCACCGACTCGATCGCGCCGCAGCTCTCGCCCTGCGTCAGCTGGCGCCCCGCCTCGGGGATGTCGATGAACACGATGTCGCCCAATTCCTGCTGCGCGTGATGGGTGATGCCGACGCTGACAGTACCGTCCTCCTCACGGCGCGCCCAGTGGTGGCTTTCGGTGTATCGCAGCTGGTCCGGCACACTCATCTGATTCCCTTGTATAAAAAATATTTAATTAAAACATATACTTACAATATCATGGTGCGGCTGGCAGCACCGCGAGACGAAAACCAGAAGCGCCCAGGCTGCCGGCGTCCAGCGCCAGGCGTACGGTCATCTCGGCATTCGCCGCCAGCCCGGCACCACGATCCACTGTAGCGGGCAGATATTCGGCCGGCACAAAAACCCGCCGTGCCAGGGTGTGGTCATTGGTGTTGGTCAGCACCAGATCCAGCGCCGGGAAACCCACCGCGTGACCGGCGTGGTTGCGCAGGGTGGCCGTCAACTGAATCTGCTCAGGCCGCGCCGGATCGATGACCTGCAGGTCGGAACCTTCGATCAGCACCGACTTCGGCCGCTGCGGCATCTCGACCGTACAACCGGCCGCGGCACAGGCGGCGGTGATCCACTCCCGCGCCAGCGCATGGCGCGCAGCAACTTCACCACGATAGAAATAGATCACCTGACCGGCAATCACCACGAACAGCAGGGCGCTGGCGGCAGCCCAGGCGCGGCGGTGCGGCTCGATGACCGGTGGCCGCGGCACAAAGGGGTTGTCTGCATCAATCAACGGTTCCGCGACAGCCGCTGTCGCAACTTTCTCCGCGGAAGCATCGCCAGAATCAACCACTGCGGCTTCGGGGGCCTGCCGCATTTCGATCCATGCTTTTTCGGGTCCCGGCACATCCTCTGACGGCAGCGCGGCATCGGGGCTCTCGATCACCGGCCGTCGGTCTTCTGCGGCAGTGACCAAAACGTCGTCGGTGGCGGCTGGCCGGGGCACTGTGACAACTTCGGCCGCAGTTTCCACCGCCGCCACGGTATCCGGTTGTGCTGCGGCAGGCTGCGGCGCTTCGGCCTGCAACCCGGCCAGCCCGTCAAACACCTGCAGGCAGCGGCCACAGCGCACCTGTCCGCCATGCGCCTGCAGTTGCGCTGTGCTGATGCGGAAAACCGTCCGGCAGTGGGCGCAGCGTGTGATCAGTTGTGGGGCGTTCATCAGACCTTCAATGATACCGAAGCATGACCGCAGCGCGCGGCGCTTCAGCCGCGGCGTACGCCGGTCAGCAGCACCCAGCCGTCATCAACCGCGGCGCGCTTCATTTCAAAAGCCGCGGTGTAAGCCTCGAACACGGTGTCCGACTGCTCGGCAAGGATGCCGGCCAGCGCGATGCGGCCGCCGGGCAGCGTCAGTTGCGCCAGCAGCGGTGCCAGCACGGTCAGCGGATTGGCGAGAATGTTGGCGACCACGACACGGGCCGGCGCCACCGCCTCGATGTCGGCCTCGTCGAAGCGCACGGTCACACCGTTGCGGCCGGCATTGAGCCGCGCCGCCTCGACTGCCTGCGGGTCGATGTCGATGCCGCGGGCCGACGCTGCACCGAGCTTCATTGCCGCTATCGCGAGGATGCCCGAGCCGCAACCGTAATCGAGCACATCGTCCCCGGCGGTCACGGTTTCGGACAGCCAGCGCAGGCACAGCCGCGTGGTCGGATGTGCGCCGGTGCCGAAAGCCACGCCGGGGTCGAGCGCGATATTGATGGCTGCAGGATCGGGCTGCGCATGCCAGCTCGGCACGATCCACAGCTTTGGCGTGATCTGCATCGGCTGAAACTGGCTTTGGGTAAGGCGCACCCAGTCCTCATCTTCGACACGCTCGATGGTGAAGGCCTCTGTGACGCGCAGCCCGGCCTCATGCAGCGCCTGCGGGATGATGGTGTAGAGGTCGGCATCGATCGCGAACAGGGCGCCGATGCGGTTGCGCCGCCAGCCGGTTGCCGGTGCTTCTCCGGGCTCGGCGAAGATCGGCCGCTCGTCTGTCGTGCCCGCTGCCGCGTCCTGCACGTCCACCGCCATCGCGCCGGCGTCGAACAGCACGTCGCTTAACGTTTCGACGGCGTCCTCGGAGACCTGCAGCGTGGCACAGAGCCAGGGCATGACTAAATAGAACCTTTCTTAAAACCTGTCGAGCGCAGCCAGCTCATTACGTTGACAACTTGGCGCGCGCAAGGCTTCGACGAGACCTTACGCCAAAGTAAGGCGAGGAGAAGCGCAGCGGGGAACGCCGTTCTGGCAAGCACAGACGCTTTAAGAAAAGCTCTACTCTGCCCGGGTCAGCTTGGCCAATCGTTCTTCAAGGTAATGGATGCTGGTACCACCACGGCGGAATGCGGTATCACTCATCAGCTCGCGGTGCAGCGGCAAATTGGTGTTGATGCCCTCGATGACCGTTTCCGACAGGGCGATGTGCATGCGCGCGATGGCCTGCTCGCGGGTGTCGCCGTAAGTGATGATCTTGCCAATCAGCGAATCGTAGTTCGGCGGCACGAAGTAGCCGTTGTAGGCATGGGAATCAACACGCACGCCGGGACCTCCGGGCATGTGCAGCGAGGTGATGCGCCCCGGCGAAGGTGTGAACTTGTACGGATCCTCGGCGTTGATGCGGCACTCGATGGCATGGCCTTTGATTACCACGTCCCTTTGCCGCACCGTGAGTTTTTCGCCCGCGGCAATCCGGATCTGCCACTGCACCAGATCGAGTCCGGTCACACACTCGGTCACCGGATGCTCGACCTGGAGCCGCGTGTTCATCTCGATGAAATGGAACTCGCCGCCTTCGTACAGAAACTCGAAGGTGCCCGCGCCCTGATAACCGATCTTGCGGCAGGCCTCGGCGCAGCGTTCACCAATGCGCGTACGCGCCTTGGCATCGAGCAGCGGCGCCGGCGCCTCCTCGATGATTTTCTGGTGGCGGCGCTGCATCGAGCAGTCGCGGTCACCGAGATACAGCGCGTTCTTGTGTTTGTCTGCGAGCACCTGGATCTCGATGTGACGCGGCTTCTCCAGATACTTTTCCATGTACACCGAGGGATTGCCGAATGCGGCACCGGCCTCGGCGCGGGTGGTGTTCACCGCATGGATCAGCGCCGCCTCGGTGTGGACCACGCGCATGCCACGGCCGCCGCCGCCGCCGGCGGCCTTGATGATCACCGGATAACGGATCTGGCGTGCGATCCTGACGATTTCCTTGGGGTCTTCGGGCAGCGCACCCTCCATGCCCGGCACCACCGGCACGCCGGCCTTGGTCATCGCGTTCTTGGCGCTGACCTTGTCGCCCATCAGGCGGATGGTCTCGGCCCTGGGCCCGATGAAGGTGAAGCCGCTCTGTTCGACACGTTCGGCGAAATCGGCGTTTTCCGACAGAAAACCGTAGCCGGGGTGGATGGCCTGGGCGTCTGTGACCTCGGCGGCACTGATGATCGCCGGCACGTTTAGATAGCTGCCGCTGGAAGCCGCCGGCCCGATACAGACCGATTCATCGGCAAGCCGCACATACTTGGCTTCGGCATCGGCTTCTGAATGCACAACCACGGTCTTGATGCCCATCTCGCGGCAGGCGCGCTGGATACGCAGCGCGATTTCGCCGCGATTGGCGATGAGGATTTTGTCGAACATGGATTAGAAGCCCGTTGTAAAGCGACCCGCCTTGCAGCGGCCGGATGCGTGGCGGTGGCTCATCCGATGATGAACAGCGGCTGGCCGTACTCGACCGGCTGGCCGTTCTCGACCAGGATGGCCTTGATCACGCCGTCGCGGTCGGCCTCGATTTCGTTGAGCAGCTTCATTGCTTCGATGATGCACACCGTCTCACCGCTCTTCACCGCAGAACCGACCTCGACAAAGGCTTTGGCCCCTGGTGTCGAGGAGCGATAGAAGGTGCCGACCATTGGCGACTTCACCGCATGTCCTTCGGGCTCGGCCGGCGGCGCATCGGCTGTGGCTGACGCAGCAGGTGTATCACCCAGGTCCAGCGCCGGCATCGCCGCCATCGGCTGCGCCACCGCGGGCGCCATCATCACCGGCGCGGCACCGTTGCCGAAACGGCTGATGCGCACTTTTTCCTCGCCCTCGGTGATTTCCAGCTCGGCGATGCCCGACTGCTGCACCAGGTCGATCAGGGTTTTAAGTTTTCTCAGGTCCATGTCAGCCCTTTACTTCAGTTTGCCGTGGCGCAAGGCGTAATCCAGCGCGAGTTCGTAACCGGTCGGGCCGAGGCCGCTGACCACCCCTACGGCAAGGTCCGAAAAATACGACTCGCGGCGGAAGGCTTCGCGCGCGAACACATTGGATAAATGGATTTCGATGAACGGGATCGCCACCGCCGCCAGCGCGTCGCGCAGCGCGACGCTGGTGTGGGTGTAGGCCGCAGGATTGATCAGGATGAAGCCGACCCCCTCCCGCCCGGCCAACTGCACACGCTCGACCAGATCGGATTCCGAGTTGCTCTGGAACACCGCCAGCGTTGCGCCGCCGGCCATGGCCTTTTCCTGCAGCCGCGATTCGATCTCGGCCAGCGTCGTCGCGCCGTAGATGCCGGGCTCGCGTGTGCCGAGCAGATTCAGGTTCGGCCCGTTGATCAGCAAAATCGGTTTCACGCCGGCCGTCGCTCCCTTGATGATGAACCCGCTATAATGGGTGCCGTCCACGCGGCAATGTTGTTCCCGTCGAAATCCTCCGGCCCGCCGCTGACCGCACGCCACCCCGGTCAATTCTGACCTGAAACGCGATTTTCACAGAAGTTGCCAGTAGTTGTCTACTTTTTAGACCCGGTTAGCAGATTTTGACGACACTTGCCAGGCCGTGCGACGCCTAATCAGCCACGATCCGCAGCCGGCAGCACTGGACTTCAGCCCTCCCTCCCAAGCTCGGATCTGACCCCGAACCCCCGGCTCATCCTATACCTTGCAATCCAATCCGGTGATTTCGGGTTAGCTACAAAATAACCGAAATTGAGAGAAATTGTCGGACATTTAGTGCTGATTGATCACTTTTACGAGAGGATTGGACACTCCAGCAGTAACCCAGGCATATAAATTAACCAATTAAATCAATGGGTTAATTGCGGCGCGCAGGCGGACCTCATCAACTCCGCCAAGCAATGTCCCCGCCAGCCGGCCTTTGCGATCGAGCAGTGCGGTATACGGTAATACCCCGGCCTTGTTGCCGGCACGTCGTGACAACTCCACGCCATCCATACCGGCAATCACCAGCGGATAATTGATCCGGAATTCCCTGGCAAACTCCGACACCTTATCGGCTTGATCAATGGAGATACCGACAAAATGAAGGTTTTTAGCTGCATATTCCTGCTGCAGGCGGACAAATACGGGGATTTCTTCTCGGCAAGGCGCGCACCAGGTCGCCCAGAAATTGACGACCAGCACGGCACCGCGCAAATGCTCCAGCGTCTGCTGGCTGCCATCAAGCTGCTGGAAACGATGGCTGAGGATGGTATCGCCGACTTCAGGCACCACCGCACTGCTGACCACGCCCAGACGCCAGAGATGGGCCAGCACACCGGCGCCTGCGGCCAGCCCGCCGAGGCCGGCAATCAGCAGCCCGCGCCGCAATGGGCTCATCGCGCGCCCAGCGCCTGGTCGAGTACCGTGGCGAACTTGTCGGCGGCCTGGAAGCCGATCACGCGCAGGCCCTGGATTTCACGGCCTGCGGGATCAAAAAAGACAATGCCCGGGGGCCCGAACAGGCGAAAGCGCCTGAGCAGGGCCTGGTGGTCAGCGCTGCCCGCAGTGACATCGGCCTGCACCTTGATCATTTTTGCCAGCCGCGCCTGCACCGCCGGATCAGTGAAGGTGTAACGCTCCATTTCCTTGCAGCTCACGCACCAGTCGGCATAGAAGTCGAGCATCACCACCTTGCCGGACGCGGCGGCAATCGCGGCATCGAGTTCGCTGCTGCTGCCGACTTTCTGGAAAGCCACCGGGGAAACCACCGCATCTCCGCCAACCCCGCCACCGCGCAGTCCTGACAGCGGCTGCAGCACATCGCGCCCTCCCGACAGGGCGCCAACCAGATAGGCAATACCGGCCACCAGCAGCAGCACACCGAGCCCCTTGCCAACACGGGCCGCGCTGCCGGCCCCGGCCGGCAGCGGATCGATGGCGCGCAGTACAACACCGCTGAACATCAGCAGCGCGGCCCAGGCCAGCATCTGCGCAACCACCGGAATCACCGGCGACACCAGATAGATCGCCACCGCCAGCAGCAACACCCCGAAGAATCGTTTGACGGCCTCCATCCATGCGCCGGCCCTGGGCAGCAGGGCCCCGGCCGAAGCGCCGACTGCGAGCAATGGCACCCCCATGCCCAGCGCCATTGCGAACAGCGCCACCGCGCCGAGCAGGCCATCACCACTTTGCGAGATGTAGAGCAGCGCGCCGGCCAGCGGCGCGGCGACGCAGGGACTGACAATCAGCGCCGAAAAAACACCCATGCCAAACACACCGGTAAAACGTCCGCCGGGGAGGCGGCCACTGGTGCCGGCCAGCCAGGATTGCAGGGCCGGCGGCAGACGCAGCTCGTATACACCGAACATCGACAGCGCCAGCACCACAAACACCAGCGCAAAGGCGCCCAGTACCCAGGGATTCTGCAGCGCCGCTGCGAGCATGCCGCCGGAAAGACCGGCAGCCACTCCCGCCAGTGCATAGGTGATGGCCATGCCCAGCACATAAGCCACCGACAGCAGGAGGCCGTGTATGCGGGTGACCTTTGCGCCCTGGCCGACGATGATGCCGGAGAGGATCGGCACCATCGGCAGCACGCAGGGCGTCAATGACAGCAGCAGGCCAAAACCGAAAAAGCTCAGGATCATCCAGCCGGTGGAGCCGCGGAACAGCTCTGCGATGCGTGCATCCTCGCCGAGTGCCGGGGTCGCAACCGGCGCCGCGCCAGCCGCCGCCGCAGCCCCGGTCAATTGCAGTTTGGCCACCTGCTCGGTCGGCACATAACAGACCCCGACATCAGCACAGCCCTGCGACAGCGCCTTCAGCGTGATGCGTCCTTCGCCGGCGGACACCACCGGAATCACGATGCGCAAATCGCCGCGATAGACCTCGGTCTCGCCGAAAAACTCGTCCTTCTTGCGCTCACCCTGGGGCAGGCGCGGCTCCCCGAGCACCACGCCGGCGGGTTCCGCGGTAAAGCGGAATTTGTCGCGGTACATGTAATAGCCCTTGGCAATCAGGTACCGCACCTCGATCGCATCCGGCGCGGCAATACGCACGCTGAAGGCAAAGGCTTTTTCCGGCTCCAGCAGATCGGGCTCGGCGGCGCGGGTCGATCCGCTGAAAACCAGGGCCAGCAATAAAAACCAGCGCAGCATTACAACGGGCATGACGGCAATGGAAAAGCGCATAGGGGGTTCAGGCGGGTTCGGTTCGGGCCATCACATTGGTTTCATCCGCCACCCACTGCAGGAAGGCGGGCAGGCCCCTGTCCACTGGGACAGCAATGATTTCCGGTAGTTCGTACGGGTGGTGTTCACGCAGCGCGGCTTCGAGCCGCGCATAGGCCACCGCCGTGGTCTTGATCAGCAGCGGCACCTCGGTCGCGGTTTCGATCGTCCCCTGCCAGCGGTAACTCGAGCGGCAGGGCGCAAGAATGTTGACGCAGGCGGCGAGCCGCGATTGCAGAAGATGGTCCGCCAGTTTTTCAGCGGTGGCCGCATCCGGCGCATTGCACAACACCAGCAGCACCGTGCCGGGTTCAGCCGGCATCATGACGATCCAGATGCATGTTCAAGCCGCAGGGCCGCCGCGGCGGCAACCCCTTCATTGACCGTCGGATAGCGCAGGCGTACGCGCAGTTCGCGCTTCACACGACCGTTCACCAGGCGCCGCGATTCACTCATGAACGAATACAGCGTTTCCGGCAGCACCTGCCGTGCTTCGGCGCGCGGCAGCCGCGGCGGACGCGGCAGGCTGAAACGGTCGGCAACAAGATCGAAGTAGTCACCCATTTTCTGTGGTGCGTCATCGCTGGCGTTGTAGCTGCGGTTGGCCTGGCCGTGATGCAGGGCTGCGACCACCATCCGCGCCAGGTCATCGGCATGGACATGGTTGACGTAACTGTCTTCGTGATCGAGCAAGGCCGGCGTACCGCGCTCAAGACGCGCGAGCGGCAGGCGGTCCTCGGCATAGATGCCGGGCACCCGCAGGATGCTGACACACACGCCGCTGCGCGCGCCCCACTCACGCAGGCGGCGTTCGGCATCGGCGCGACGCCGCGCGCGCGCGGTTGACGGGCGCAGCGGACTCGTCTCATCAATGAGTGCGCCGCTGCAGTCGCCATAGACGCCGCTGGTGCTGATGTAGACAAAGTGCTGTGGTAGACTGCGCGCCCGCGCCAGCGCCGCAATCAAATGCGCAGTGCGGGAGTCGGTGGCACCATCCGCCGGCGGCGGCGCAAGATGGATGACATCATGCGCGAGGCCCGGCAGCGCCTCGAGGCTCTCCGGACGGTCGAGATCGCCGGCCAGCGGAATGATGCCCCGGCTGCGCAATCCGGCGAAGCGTGCAGCCTCACGCGTCAGCGCGTAGATGCGATAACGCGAACGCAGCAGCGCCGCAACGCGGGTGCCAACGTCGCCGCAACCAATGATCAGCAGTCGCTTCATAGCCATCTGTTCACAGCTGTCGTTTTACCGGCCAGTCCTCATAGCCTTTCATTCTAGCGCAACCCCGGCGATGACCTTCCAGATCACCCTGATGCCCAGCGGCCATGTCTGCCATGCCGAGGCTGCTGATACCGTGCTCGAAGCCGCGCTGCGCGAAGGCTTTCTGCTGCCCTACGGCTGCCGCAACGGCGCGTGCGGCTCATGCAAGGGCAAGGTACTGCGGGGCCGGGTCGAACACGGTGCAACGCAGGACAAGGCGCTGTCTTCTGCGGAGCGTGAACGCGGCGCGGCGCTGTTCTGCCAGGCGAAGCCTTTGACCGACCTGGTGGTCGAATGCCGGGAGATCGGGGCAATGCGCGACATCCCCGTGCGCACCCTGCCCTGCCGCGTGCAGACGCTGGAGCGCCTGACACCCGAAGTGATGCGCATCCGCCTGCGCCTGCCGGCTTCCGAGCGGTTGCAGTTTCTCGCGGGCCAGTACATCGACATCCTGCTCAAGGACGGCACCCGGCGCAGCCTGTCGATGGCCAACCCCCCGCACGACGATGGGCTGATCGAACTGCACCTGCGCAACTACGGCGGCCCGTTCAGCACCCATGTATTCACGCAGCTGAAGGAAAAGGACATCCTGCGTTTTGAAGGACCTCTCGGCAGTTTTTACCTGCGCGAGGACGGCGAGAAGCCGGTGATCCTGGTCGCAGGCGGCACCGGCTTCGCGCCGATCAAGGCGATCATCGAACACGCCATCCACAACCACATCAAAAGGCCGCTGACGCTGTACCGCGGAGCGCGCAACGCCGCCGATCTCTACCTCGACGAACTGCCGCAGGGCTGGGCGCGGGAACACGGTGTGAACTACGTGCCGGTGATATCCGATGGGGCAGCGGATGACGGCTGGACCGGCCGCCGCGGCCTGGTGCATCAGGCAGTGCTCGAAGACCATGCAGATCTTTCGGAATTCGAGGTCTATGCCTGCGGCGCGCCATTGATGATCGAGGCCGCGAAACGCGACTTCTGCGCGCAGCGCGGGTTACCCGAAGCGGCGTTCTACGCCGATGCCTTCACGCCGGCGAACCCGGCCTGAGGCGGGACAGTCACACCGTCCGCCGCCGCCGCCCGCCTGAAGCGCGCTGCAACTGCGCCGCGGCCAGTTCCAGACTTTCACGGTAATGGCGGCGCGCTTCGTCGCCGCGTTCGAGCCCCTCGTGCAGGCGCGCCAGCTCGAGGTGCGCGGTGTAGGTCGCCTCGATGGCAATACTCGCTTCGAGGTAGCTCTGCGCCTTGCCCCACAACTGCTGATGCGCGCACAGGCGGCCCAGCGTGAGCAGCAGCGCGGCATCCTCGCGCCGGGTTTTCAGCCAGCGCTCGGCCTGTTCGATGCGGCGCAGGGCGTCGTCGCCCGGTTGCTCGCCATAGAGCTGCACGAGCGCGGCATCCCATTCAGCATCGAGCGCGGCTTCGATGATGCCGCGCGCCTGCGCCGATTCGCCCAAGGCCTGGAAGACCGTTGCCGCGGCCGCGGCGATGATCGCGTCGCGGCGATGGCGTTCGGGTACGCGTTTCCACAGCGCAGCCAGCGCGGCGCTGTCGCCAGCCTGACGCCGGATCATCTGCAGCCAGGCATGGCGGCGTTCGGCATCGGCCTGGTCCGCGCTGAACACGCCGCGCTTCTCGAGCTGGTCGATCAGTGCAGGCGCCAGCTCCCACTGCTTGAGGCGCTGGCGCGCGCGCAACTCCAGGCGCAGCGCCGCGGTGTGTTTGACCGGCAGCATGGCCAGCGCCGCCAGCGCCTCTTCCGGACGCTGGTCGTCAATCAGCATGCGCGCCCGCGCCACCGCGCGGATCGGCGCCTGCGCTGCATCGCCTTGCTCAAGTCGCTCGAGATGGGCGTCGCGGCGCGGCCGGTCGCGCAGGCCATGCGCGGCATGTGCGGCAATCACCGCGCCGACATCGGGAGCCGCGCCCAGTTCGACGGCACGCACCGCGCCCTTCTCAGCGCGGGCAAACCGCCCGGCAAAAAAATCACGCAGCGCCTCGAGCAGCGCATGTTGCGCGCCTTCGGCCTTGCGCCGCGCGCGCAGTGCAGCCACTCGTGCCGGCAGGTCAATCGCGGTGAACAGCAGGCGCAGCAGCGCATAGGCGCTGATGAAGCCGAGCAGCAGCAGGATTACCGCGAGATTCAGTGACAGCTCGATACGCTGGCCGGGCAGCGCAACCAGCACATAACCTTCGTTCAAACCACCGAGCAGGGTCAGCGCGGTGGCGGCGGCGGCAAGGCCGATGATCCAGAGCAGCCAGCGCATGGCTTTCAGTTCGCAGCCCTGGCGCGCGGCAGACGCAGCTTGCGCAGTGCTTCCAGTGTTTCGGCAAGATCGGGCAGCTCAACCTGCAACTGTGCCGCCTGCAGCTTGCGCAGGGTGCTCCCGGCCGCGATGACCGCGGCATCCTTGCGCTCAAAGTGTGTGTCCAGCGCGGTCAGCGCGGCGCGCAGATCACCCTGATAGGCGCGGGTGTCGCGGGTGAGCAGCGCGAGCCGCGCGCTGGACAGCCGGAGCTTGAGGTTTTCACGCAGGAAATAAGCCTGGTCCGGAGCGAGTAGCGTGGCATCCTGCACCCCGCCCCTTTGGATGCGCACCAGTTGCCGCAATTCGGACCAGGCTTCGCGCAGGGCACGCTCCCAGCCTGGCGCAGCGTTTGCTGCGGCGCCGTTGTCCGCCGCGCCTTTGTCAGCGATTTTGTCGGGCCGCGCGCGGGCATCCATCGCCAGCGGCAATTTGTCGATCACGGCGATCACATCATCAAGCCGCGCGCTGCTGCCGTAGATGTCGGTCAGCGGCAGCGCCTTGAGTTTTTCGACATCCCGCGCCAGCGCGCGCTTGAGATTGGCGTAACGCGGCTGATCGAGGCGCTGCAGCCTTGCCTCGGCGTTTTCCAGGCCGATCAGCGCGGCACGCACGTTGGCGGCGATCTGCAACTGCTGGCTGGCGAGCAGCACCGATTGCTCGATGTCGGCGAAGGCCCATTCATCGCGGTTGCGCGAAAGCTCCTGATACAGCGCTTCCAGCGCGATCTGCTGGCTTTGGGATTCGGCCAATTTCGCTTCGAGCACACCGAGCTTGACCTCGGCCTCGCGCAGCGCGTTGGCGGCCTGCGCCGAACGGCTAGCAGCCTCCTTGTTCTGGGCATCCATCTCGGCAAGGCGGCGCGCCAGCTCGCGGCGCAGGTCGTCATCGGCGCCACGGTCCTGAACCCAGTGCACGGCACCAAACACGACGGCGAGCGCGGCAAGAAACAGCGCGGCGATTACCGGGCGTGACATCACCGGTGCGGTCGTCTGGGAAGACGCCGGGGTCAGGGGTTCAACCACTTGCTGCTCCGGCATTTTTTCCGTTTTTTGTGCGGTATCACTCATGCGTTCGAGAATAACACGCAGCCCCGCGGCCCCAGACGCGATTCATGGCTGAAAATGCATGCGCAGCGCCGCCAACAATCCGCGATCGCCGGCATCCGTTGTGATCACGCGGGCACAGCCCCGTTCACCCGCCACCGCGGCAATCCGCGGATGCGGCACGAACAGCGGCGTCGCACGCAACGCTGCTTCACCGGTGGAACCGAGCATCACAAAAAGATTGTGCAGGCCTTCGCTGCTGGTCACCGTCACCGCATCGACCTCGCCGCGAGCCCAGGCCGCGAGCAGGGGCGCGGCATCGGCCTGCGGCCGTTCACGGCGGTAACACTCGACCACTTCAACTGCCGCGCCGCGTTCACGCAGCGCTTCAGCAAGAAATTCGCGGCCGCCGTTGCCACGAAAAATCACCACCCGCCGGCCTGCCGCCGATTGCAGCAAGGGCGTGCCGAGCAGACCTTCACTGTCAAAGCGCTGCGCCGGCACGGTGACTCCGGTCACACCCTGTGCCGCCAGCACCGCGGCACCACCGGGGCCCACCGCGGCGGCGGCCAGTGTCGCCGGCCAGCGCCGGCGCGCAGTGATGCGGCCCAGCGCGCGCTCCGCGGCATTGGGGCTGATAAAAATCGCGATATGGTAATCGTCCAGCCGGTCGATCAGCGCATCGAGTTCGGCGGTGTTTTCAGTGTCGCGGATCTCGATCACCGGAAACCGGAACACGCGGCCACCGGCTTCGGCAATCATCGCCGCGAGTGCCGCGGACTGCTGCTGTGGACGGGTGATGACGATGCCGCGGTCAGCGAGTGCCGCACTCATGGTTCAGCAGCCGCGGCAGCAAGAATGTCGCCCGCGCCCTGTGCACGCAGCTCGTCGGCAAGTGCCGCCCCCAGCGCTTCGGCCTCGTCCGCCGCACCGCTGCGTTCACCGCGTAATACGCGCCGGCCATCGGGTGTGCCAACGAGTCCGCGCAGATGCAGCTGATTGCCGGCGATTTCGGCATAACCGGCCAGCGGCACATTGCAGCTGCCGGCCAGCCCGCGCGACAGGGCACGCTCGGCGAGTACGCAGTGGCGGGTCGCGGCATGATTGAGCGGCGCCAGCAGTTCGATCACGTCGCCGCGGTCGCCGCGGCATTCGATCGCCAGCGCGCCCTGCCCGACCGCGGGCAGGCTGTCCGCTGGCGCAAGCAGTGCGGTGATCCGTTCAACGAGACCCAGGCGCTTCAGGCCCGCGGCGGCGAGGATGATCGCGTCATATTCAGCGTCATCGAGTTTTTTCAGGCGCGTCTGCACATTGCCGCGCAGCGGTTCAATGCGCAGCCGCGGATGATTGGCGCGCAACTGGCATTCACGGCGCAGGCTGGAAGTGCCGACCCGTGCGCCATCGGGCAATTCAGCAAGATTGCGGTAACGCGTGGAGACAAAGGCATCACGCGGATCGGCGCGTTCAAGGATGGCGGCCAGCGTGAAGCCCGGCGGCAGGTGCATCGGCACATCCTTGGCCGAGTGCACCGCGAGGTCGGCGCGACCGTCGGCAAGCGCATCCTCCAGTTCCTTCACGAACAGGCCCTTGCCGCCGATCTTGGCAAGCGAGCTGCCGAGCTTGCGGTCGCCTTCGGTGGTCATGCCGAGCAGCGTCACCGTGCGCCGTGGATATAATTGCTGCAGCAGTGATTGCACATGCCGCGCCTGCCACAGCGCCAGCGCGGATTCCCGCGTGGCAATCACCAGCGGCTGCGATCCGGCATCCGCCTTATTCTCGGACATGGGCACGGACATCATCACGGATTTTATCGTAAACCATTGATTTTATTGAATAAATTTTGCCGTTTGTTGCTGCTGATTGTAGCATGCAGCAGCGCTGCGACGGCTGCGGCACAACTCGTCCGCGCCGATGACCTGGCACAACTTGCCGCGGAAGGC
Organism: Betaproteobacteria bacterium Ga0077527; assembly: GCA_001464815.1. GTDB lineage: Bacteria > Pseudomonadota > Gammaproteobacteria > Burkholderiales > SG8-41. The sequence continues at coordinate 73,970 of LNDW01000026.1, forward strand.
CGCAGCAAACGCATGCCCGTGCTGATCGCCTTCATGCAGCAGTCCTGTCCGTATTGCGCGACGGCGCGGCGTGATCATCTGATTCCGCTGCAAAACGATCCGCAGTGGCGCGACCGGGTGCTGATCCGCGAGATCGATGTCGACCGCGACACGCCCTTGCGCGATTTCAGCGGTGCCGCGACCACCCACCGCGCTTTTGCGCGCAGCCTCAAGGTGCGGCGCGTGCCGACGCTGATCGTGTTTGACGGCGCCGGCCAGCCGGTGACGCAGCCGCTCGTTGGCCTCGCGCTGGAAGATTATTACCGGCTGTACATCGAGCAATCGATTGAAGCGGGGCTGACGAAAATGCGCAGCAATCCGCCGCCAAAGCAAAAACCCTGACCCGGCACTACCTCGCCAGATCGCGCACCACATGCTGCTGGCGGCGGCTGACGGGAATACGCTCATCGAGCCCGGCCAGCAGCACCTGCCAACCACCCTCGGCATCCCCCTCGGCGCGCTCGAAGCCGCGGATCGCGGCGCGCGACACCAGGCAGTTGCGGTGCACGCGCACAAAACGTTCGGCGAATTCCTGCTCGAGCCGGGTCAGTGATTCCTCGATCAGGAATTCACGGGCGGCAGTGCGCACGGTGACGTATTTCAGCTCGGCGCGCAGGTACAGCACGTCTTCCAGCGGGATCAGGTGCACCTTGCCGCGCTCGGCGGCGCTGAGGCAACTGCGCGGCGTGTTGCGCAGTTCCTGCAGCGCTTCGCCGCGCGGCGGCTGCGCGGCACGTGCGCGCGCCAGCGCCTCCTGCAGGCGTGCGGCACGGATCGGCTTGAGCAGGTAATCAACGGCATGCAGATCAAAGGCACGGATCGCATAACTGTCGAAGGCGGTGGCGAAGATCACCGCTGGCGGTGGCTCGATCAGGCGCAGATGCTGTGCCACTTCGATGCCGTCCATGCCCGGCATGCGCACGTCCAGCAGCACCACATCGGGCTGCTCCGCGGCGGCGAATGCCAGGGCCTCGCGGCCGTTGCCGGCCTCGCCGACCACCGTCAACGGCAGCTCCGGGCTGATATCGGCAAGCAGGTCGCGCATCCGGCTGCGTGCTGGAGCCTCGTCATCAACAATCAGTATTTTCAGCGCCGGGGTGTTCATCACGGCCTTGTTTTTACCTCATTTTTGACATAAGGCATCGCCATCCGTACTTCATAACTGTCCTCGCCGACGCGCGTCACCAGCTCGGCGGCCACATCAAAATGCAGCTGCAGGCGTTCGCGGATGTTGCCCACCGCCATCTTGTTGCCGGCGTGATGGCCGCCGCTGGCCTTGTACGGATTGCGCAGCACGATGTGCAGGCGGTCGCGGGCGGCGTAGATGTTGATGCTGACGATGCCCGGCGCCTCGCCCGGTTCGATGCCGTGATAGACCGCGTTCTCGAGCAGCGGCTGCAGGGCCAGCGGCGGAATCAGCGCGTCACCCGGCATCTTGTCGATATGCCATTCGACCTGCAGGCGCTCGCCAAGGCGCAGTTTTTCAAGGTTCAGGTACTGGCGGCAGAGTTCGACCTCGTCGGACAGCGGCGCCAGTTCGCGATTGTCGGCCATCAGCGCACGGAACAGTCCGGCCATGTCCTCGAGCGCGGTTTCGGCCTGTCGCGGCTGCTGGCGCACCAGCGACAACACGGCATTGATGCTGTTGAACAGGAAATGCGGACGGATCCGCGCCTGCAGCGCCTGCAACCTCGCCTCGGCCAGCGCCGGCGACAACGCGCGGCTGCGCAGATTGAAATACGCCAGCAATGTCGCGGTGACGATCAGCACCACCAGCAGCCAGCGCGTCACCGACACCGGCTCGGTCAGCAGCCAGTCCTGCGCCAGCTGGTGAAGAGTCAATGTCAATGCGGTTTCCAGCGCCAGCACTGCGCCAATACCGGCGGCATAAGGCGGCCGGCGCAACCAGGGATCAAGCGCGGAGAGCGCGAGCAGGCTCAGCATCAGCATCGGCTCGACCAGCGCGGCATTGGCGGTGAACTGGCGTGCTGCCGCGGGCAGCGTCGGCGCCTCGACCAGCGCCGCCAACAGCGCGATGCCATTCACCAGCAGCAGGATGCGCAGCAGAATGCCAAGGTTGCGGAAGTCCGGCAGGGCGCTGTGGTGAACGTTATGATTTATACTGCGCGACATCGCTGTTTTCGTTGCTGTTTTCCCTCCATTCGATTCTAGCAGTCCCCGCCCAAGCCCATGTCCGCCAAAGAAAAATCCGCGCCCGCACCAGCCAAAGCCGGCGCCAGCAAACCGTGGTCGGGCCGTTTCAGCGAGCCGGTTGACGAGCTCGTCAAACGCTTCACCGCCTCGGTCGGCTTTGATCACCGCCTGGCCGAGTTCGACATCCAGGGTTCGCTGGCGCACGCCAAAATGCTGCGCGCGGTGAACATCATCGGCACCGACGACCTCGCCGCGATAGAAAAAGGCCTCGCCGCGATTGCCGGTGAAATCCGCGCCGGTCAGTTCCAATGGTCGCTCGATCTGGAGGATGTGCACCTGAACATCGAGCGCCGGCTGACCGACATGGTCGGCGACGCCGGCAAGCGCCTGCACACCGGCCGCTCGCGCAATGACCAGGTCGCGACCGACGTGCGGCTCTATGTGCGTGCCGGCATTGATCAGGTGCAGGCGCTGATCAAGAACCTGCAGCGCGCGCTGCTCGACCTCGCCGAAAAACACAGTGACACGGTGATGCCCGGCTTCACCCATCTGCAGGTTGCGCAGCCGGTGTCCTTCGCACACCACCTGCTCGCCTATGTCGAGATGCTGACGCGAGATGCGCAGCGTTTTGCCGACTGCCGCAAGCGGGTCAACCGCCTGCCGCTGGGCGCCGCAGCGCTCGCCGGCACCTCATTTCCGATCGACCGCCAGATGGTGGCGAAGGAACTCGGCTTCGACGGCGTCTGCGAAAACTCGCTGGATGCGGTGTCCGACCGCGACTTCGCGATTGAATTTGTCGCCGCCGCGGCGCTGGCGATGACCCATCTTTCGCGCTTCAGCGAAGAGCTGATCCTGTGGATGAGCCCGCGCTTCGGCTTCATCGACATCGCCGACCGCTACTGCACCGGCTCGTCAATCATGCCGCAGAAAAAGAATCCCGACGTCGCCGAACTGGTGCGCGGCAAGACCGGCCGCGTCAACGGCCACCTGGTTGCGCTGCTGACCCTGATGAAGGGCCAGCCGCTGGCGTACAACAAGGACAACCAGGAAGACAAGGAACCGCTGTTCGACACGCTCGACACACTCACCGCCAGCCTTGCGGTGTTCGGCGGCATGGTCGGCGGCATCACCGTCAAGCCCGATGCAATGCGCGCCGCGGCGCGCGAGGGTTATGCCACCGCGACCGACCTTGCAGACTATCTGGTGAAAAAGGGCCTGCCTTTCCGCGAAGCGCATGAAGTGGTTGCACTGGCGGTGCGCCAGGCCGAAACCCGGCGCTGCGAACTTTCGGACATGCCGCTTGAGGAACTGCGCCAGTTCTCGCCACTGATCGGCCCCGATGTGTTCGAGGCGCTGACGCTCGAAGGCTCGATGAAAAGCCGCAGCCATATCGGCGGCACCGCGCCGGCGCGGGTCAAGGCCGCCATCGCCAAGGCGCGCAAGCTGCTGGCCTGAACGGTTTGTTGTTCACTCGACACCGTTTGGGCTGAGCCTGCCGAAGCCGCTTGCGCTGCACGCCCTTCGACAGAGCCCGCCCTGAGCTTGTCGAAGGGCTCAGGGCGAACGGTTTTGGTTGACCAGAAATTTAAGCGACGGGTTTTGCCGTGCTGCCCCTGACCACCAGTTCGGTCGGCAGCTTGCAGCGCAAATCCACCGCCTTGCCTTCCAGCCGCATCAGCAGGTGATTCGCGGCATACGCGCCCAGTTCCGCGGTCGGAAAACGCATCGTGGTCAGCGCAGGATTCATCAGCGCCGCCAGTTCCATGTCGTCAAAGCCGGTGATCGACACATCACCCGGCACCGTCAGGCCGCGGGCATGACATTCGGCGATCGCGCCGATCGCCAGCACGTCGTTGCCGCAGATCACCGCGGTTGGCGCTTCGCCGGCGCCAAACACCTCACTCAGACCTTCGCGTCCGCCGGTATGCGTGTAGGGCTTTTCGACGACGTATTGCGCCGGCAGCCCGATGCCGCGCGAGGCCAGGGCAGCACGCACACCGGACAGGCGCTCCTGCGCGCGTTCATTGCTGGCCGTGATGCCTGACACCATCGCAAAGCGGCGGTGACCCAGATCCAGCAGGTGATCCGTGATGCGCACCGCGGCCGCCCGGTTGTCGAAACCGACACAGGGATGATTGCCGCTTTCATCAAAAGCCCAGGTCAGCACATAGGGCACGCCATTGGCCTCAAGCATCCGGTAAATATCCGGGTGGTGGGTGGTGCCAAGCAGCACCAGGCCATCGACACCACGCTCGATCAGTGTGCGTGTGACGCGCGCTTCAATATCCGCGTCAAAATCATGACTGGCCAGCAGCAGCACATAACCTGCGGCATCCAGGGTGCGTTGCAGGGCGGCAATGGTATTCGCAAAAATCGCGTTTTCAAGCGTCGGCAGCACCGCGCCTATGGTGTGGGTGCGGCGCGAGGCCAGCGCACGCGCCGCGCCGTGCGCGACATAGCCGAGGCTGCTCGCAGCCTGCTGCACGCGCTCGAGCGTGCGCGCCTTGACCTTTTGCGGCAGGGTCAGCGCCCGCGACACGGTGGCGGTGGATACCTTGGCCAGCCGGGCGACGTCGGCCAGGCGCGCGGCGCGGGGAAATTTGTCGGTCATCGCTTGATGCGCTCAAAAAAAGCCGGCGCTGGCCGGCTTTTTTTGCTCAGGCTCCGGCACTCAGCGGTACTGCTTGGCGCTGAACTTGCGGTACTTCGGCAGCAGGCGCTTCGGCTGGCGGAAGGCGTCGCGGCGGAACGGATCGCCGAGCTCCTGCGTCAGCATCATGTTGATGACGGTGGGTTTGTTCGAACGCACCGCCGCGCGCAGCGCGTCGCCCACCTCATCGACATGCTCGACGGTAAGCCCCTGCGCGCCCATCGCTTCGGCAACCTCGGCGAAGTTCGGGTTCTGCAAGTTGGTGCCTAGGTAGCGGTTCTCGAAATAGTCGACCTGGTTTTTCTTTTCTGCGCCCCACTGGCCGTTGTTGAAAACCACGGCCACTGCCGGGATTTTTTCGCGCACGCAGGTCATCACTTCGTTCAGGCTCATCCCCCAGGCGCCGTCGCCGACATAGGCAATCGCCGGGCGGTCAGGGCGGCCGACCTTGGCGCCCATCGCCGCCGGGAAGGCGTAACCGCAGTTGCCAAAGCTCATCGCGGCGAGGAAGGACGGTGCCTGGTCAAAATGCAGATAGCTGTTCGACACCGAGCAGACGTTGCCGATGTCGGTGGACACCATCGCGTTTTTCGGCATCGCGCGGGACAGCGCGGCGAGCGCCTGGCGCGGGCCGATGCGGGTCTTGGTGTTCGGCGAAGGCCATTTGTCGAGTTCTTCGGCCCAGGCTTTTTTCTCTTTCTGGATTTCGGCGATACGCGCCTTGTTCGGCACCAGTTTGGCTATCGCCTTCACCCGTTCGAGCAACGCGACCGCGGCAAGTTTGGCATCGCCGCAGATGCCGACCGTGGTTTTCTTGACCAGGCCGAGCATGCGTGAATCGGCATCGACCTGGATGATCTTCGCATCCTTCGGCCAGTAGTCGAGACCGTGCTGCGGCAGCGTGCCGAAAGGCCCGAGGCGCGAGCCCAGCGCCAGCACCACATCGGCCTTGGCGATCAGCTTCATCGCCGCCTTCGATCCCTGGTAGCCGAGCGGGCCGCAGCACAGCGGATGGCTGGCCGGAAAGGAATCGTTATGCAGATAGGAATTGACCACCGGCGCGCTGAGGTACTCGGCAAGAGCCGCGCACTCCTTGATGCCGCCGGCCATGATCACGCCGCCGCCGGACAGGATCACCGGGAATTTGGCGCGGGCCAGCATCCGCGCTGCGGCATCGAGGGTTTCCGGACCACCGGCGCCACGTTCGAGCTTGTGCGGCTGCGGGATTTCGTAATCACCCTCGCCATAGAAATAGTCGCGCGGGATGTTGACCTGCACCGGGCCGCGCTCGGCCATCGCGATGTCGAAGGCGCGGCCGGTCAGTTCGGCAATACGCAGCGGCGAATTGACGTGCACCTGCCACTTGGTGATCTTGGAAAAAATCGGCATCTGCTCGGTTTCCTGGAAACCGCCGAGGCCCATGCTCAGGCTGCCCGACTCCGGCGTGATGCAGACCACCGGCGAATGCGCCCAGTACGCGGCGGCGATGCCGGTGACGAAGTTGGTGATGCCGGGGCCGTTCTGCGCGATGCACACGCCGTGTTTGCCGGTGACCCGCGAGTAGCCGTCGGCCATGTGCGCGGCATTCTGTTCGTGCGCCACTGAAAGGAAACGGATGCCCGCCAGCGGAAACAGGTCGTGGGCATCCATGTAGGCGGAGCCGACAATTCCAAAAGTATCCTTCACGCCCTGCGCCACCAGTGTTTCAACAAAGGCCTCGGACGGCGTCATCCGCACCTTGCCGCCGGCGGCGATGGCCTTCGCCACATTCTTGCTGTCTGCCATGCTGTTCATGTCATTTCCTCCGAGCAGGGTGTTGCGGTTGAGGGCGGCGTCGGTCGCGCCACCGCGAGGCTGGCATCATACGCCGGCCACCCAAGCAGCTGCAAGCGCTTGCAGAAACCATTATAAGTAATTGTTTTAATTAACTTAATTATGAATTAATGCGGGCAGGTTTTGCCGCTGGCGACAGCATCGCGGCACAAGCAGCAGGCTACAATCAGGGGTCGCTGCCGCTGGCTGCGCAGCGCCTCCACACCCGGTAGTTCACCCAGTCACGGAGCCGATTTGAACGCCCCTTTTGATGGCCATCACGCAGTGTTGCCCGCAGGGTCAGCGCCTGCGCTGGATCGCGAATCCCTGGCGCGGCAGCTTGCCGCGCGTATCTCCGGCGAAGTGCGTTTTGACACTGCGTCCCGTGCCGCCTACTCCGCCGACGCTTCCAATTACCGGCAGATCCCCATTGGCGTGGTGCTGCCGCGCAATATCGAGGACGTACTCGCCACCCTCGACATCTGCCGCGAACACGGGGTGCCGATCCTGCCGCGTGGTGGCGGTACCTCGCAGAACGGCCAGTGCGTGAACATCGCGGTGGTGATCGACACCACCAAGTACATGAACCGCGTGCTGCACGTCGATCCGGCCAAACGCACGGCACGTGTGGAGCCGGGCGCGGTCTGCGATGCGCTGCGCGACGCCGCCGAACAGCATGAACTGACTTTCGGCCCCGATCCCGCCACCCACAGCCGCTGCACACTGGGCGGCATGATCGGCAACAACTCCTGCGGCGCGCACTCGGTGATGGCCGGCAAGACCGTCGATAACGTCGAGACGCTGGACATCGTCACCTACGACGGCCTGCGCCTGACCGTGGGGCCGACGTCTGAAGACGAACTGGTGCGCATCATCCGCGCCGGTGGCCGCCGCGGTGAAATCTACGGCAGGCTGCGCGACCTGCGCGACAAATACGCCGAGCTGATCCGCACCCGTTTCCCGAAAATCAAGCGCCGAGTCTCCGGCTACAACCTCGACCAGCTGCTGCCGGAAAACGGTTTCAATGTCGCGCGGGCGCTGGTCGGCACCGAAGGCACCTGCGTGTTCACGCTCGGCGCGACAACGCGGCTGGTGGACAGCCCGCAGAAACGCGTGCTGCTGGTGCTGGGCTTTCCCGACATCTACCTTGCCGGCGATGCGGTTCCGGAAATCCTGCCCTTCAAGCCCATCGCCACCGAGGGGCTGGACGAACGCATCATCGGCGGCTTGAGGGCGCGCGGCCTGCGTGCTGATGACATCAGGCTGCTGCCTGCAGGCAATGCCTGGATCATGATCGAGTTCGGCGCCGACAGCATCGAAGCCGCCACCGCGCAGGCGCAGGGACTGATTGATCACTACGCCGCCAAACCCGCCGATGCCTTGCGGCCCTCCTCGTGGCTGATCACCGATGGCGCGATGTGTGAACGGGTGTGGACCATCCGCGAAACCGGCGCCTCGGCCACCGCGCTGACCATCGAGGCCAATGCAGTTGATCCCGCCGTCGGCTGGGAGGATGCCGCAGTGGATCCGCTGCGCCTGGGTGATTACCTGCGCGAATTCCAGGCGCTGGTCGACTGCCACGGTTATCAGACTTCGCTCTACGGCCACTTCGGCGACGGCTGCATCCACGCCCGCATCACCTTCGACACCCGCAGCCATGAAGGCATCAAGGTCTGGCGCAGCTTCCTGCGCGCGGCCGCCGAACTGGTGGTGAAGTACGGCGGCTCGCTGTCGGGCGAACATGGTGACGGCCAGGCCAAGGCCGAGTTCCTGCCGATCATGTACGGCGAAGAGCTGATGCAGGCCTTCCGCGAATTCAAGGCGATCTGGGATCCGCTGAACCGGATGAATCCGGGCAAGGTCATCGATCCTTACCGCGCCGACGAAAACCTGAAATACGGCCCGGACTATGCGCCGCGGCAACCGGCCACAGCATTCAGCTACGCCAGCCGCGAAGGCCACGGTTTCACCCGCGCCATCGAACGCTGCGTTGGCATGGGCAAATGCCGCGCCCACGAAGGCGGCGTGATGTGCCCGAGTTACCGCGCCACGCGCGAGGAGCGTTATTCGACACGCGGCCGGGCACGGTTACTGTCAGAGATGCTGCGCGGCGAACTGATCCAGGACGGCTGGCAAAGTGAAGAAGTGCGCGAGGCGCTGGAACTGTGTCTCGCCTGCAAGGGCTGCAAGAATGACTGCCCGACACACACCGACATGGCCACCTACAAGGCCGAATTCATGCACCAGCACTACCGCGGCCGCTTGCGCCCGCGGCAAGCCTATAGCATGGGCTGGATACAGCGCTGGGCGCGGGTCGCTTCACTGGCGCCGCGCCTCACCAACCTGCTCACCCACACCCCCGGCCTGTCGGCGCTGCTCAAATTTGCCGGCGGTGTTGCGCAAGGCCGCGAGGTGCCGAAATTCGCGCGGCGCACCTTCCGCAAATGGTTTGCCCGCCGCACACCCGTTGCAGGCACCCGCGGCCGGGTCATCCTCTGGGCCGACACCTTCAACAACCATTTCCAGCCCGGTTCCGCCGCAGCCGCGGTCGAGGTGCTCGAACAATTAGGCTACAGCGTCAGCGTGCCGCCGCAGTCGCTGTGCTGCGGCCGTCCGCTGTACGACTTCGGCCTGCTCGACACCGCGCGCGCGCAACTGCGCGAGATCCTCGATGCGCTGGATGACGACATCCGCGCCGGCACGCCGGTGATCGGCCTCGAACCGGCCTGCCTGTCGGTGTTCCGCGATGAACTGCCGAAGCTGCTGCATGAAGATCCGCGCGCGGCAAAACTGGCGCAGCAGTGCCAGCTGTTCAGCGACTTCCTGATGCGTGTGCCCGGCTGGGAGGCACCGCAGCTCGGCGGTGAAGCGCTGGTGCACGGCCACTGCCACCAGAAGGCGGTGTTCGGCATGACCGCGGAAATGGCGCTGCTCAAACGCCTCGGCATCCGCGCCACGGTGCCTGAATCCGGCTGCTGCGGCATGGCCGGCGCCTTCGGCTTTCATCCCAAGCATGTGGAGGTGTCGCTGAAAGCCGCCGAATTGGCGCTGCTGCCGGCGGTACGCGCCGCGGACGCCGGCACCATGATCATCGCCAGCGGCTACAGTTGTCGCGAACAGATTGCCCAGGGCTCGGAGCGTCAGGCCCTGCACATCGCCGAGGTGGTTGCACTTGCGATGAACCGCGCCGGCGCCTGAGTCACCTTCATGCCCGGATTTGAATCGCTGTCACCATGGCTGATCGCGTACGTCACGATCGTGATCGCCGTCGCCGGCTGGGTGCAGGGCGCGCTGGGCCTGGGTTTTCCGATGATCGCAACACCCTTGATCGCCGCGGCGACCAACATGCAGGTCGCGGTGGTGATGGTGCTGATTCCCTGCCTGGCCACGGTGTTCGTCAGCATCGCGCGCAGCCCCGGTTCACTCGACATGCTGAAGCGCTTCTGGTGGATGGGCGTGGTGGCGCTGTTCGGCGCCGCCCTCGGCGCGAAGCTGTTTGTGCTATACCCCGGCTTTCCCTACGCACTGCTGCTAGCCGGCGTGATCCTGTTCTATCTCAACCTCGACCGCCTCGGCCTGTCGCAGTGGCCGGTGATGCAGCGAAATGAACTGATCTTCGGGCTTCTGTTCGGTTTCCTCGGCGGGCTGTGCGAAGCCACCGCCAACATCGCCGCTCCGCCGCTGATCATCTACTACCTCGGCATCGGCCTGCAGCCGCTGCTGCTGGTGCCGGCGATGAACATTTCCTTCCTCGTCGGCAAATCGACGCAGCTCGCGACGCTTGCACCCAGCGGCATCGCCAGCCTCGGGGAATGGCTGTTCACCCTGCCGCTCGCCGCGGTGGCCACCATCGCCAGCTGGTTCGGCTCGAAAGTGCGCAGCCGCATCGATGGCGCAACCTACCGGCGCTGGCTGCGCGCACTGCTGCTGGTGATGGCGCTGATCCTGCTCGCACGCGCCGCCTTCCAGCAATTCCAGACATGAGCGCGGCGTCATGAAACAATAAAAAAGCCGGCTTGCGCCGGCTTTTTGCAGGGCGGAAGTAATCAGCCCAGCATCTTTTTCAATTCGCCGCTCTGGAACATCTCGGTCATGATGTCGGAGCCGCCGACGAATTCACCGTTGACATAGAGCTGGGGGATCGTCGGCCAGTTGGCGTAGGCCTTGATGCCTTGGCGGATTTCCGCATCCTCGAGCACGTTGACGGTGAACGGGGCATCCACGCCGCAGGCGCGCAGGATGTTGATGGCGTTGGACGAAAATCCGCACTGCGGAAAATCGGGCGAACCCTTCATGTAGAGCACAACCTTGTGGCTGGTGACCTGATTCTTGATGGTGTCTTGGACTGACATCGCGCGACTCCTGGGCTGAACTTGACCAAATCTATCGGGATTGAAGTTTAACGAGGCCTTGCCACAGGGTCAACGGTCGCCACCGAGCGCGGCGCGCAAGGCCAGCGGCATCAGTTGCAGGCCGAACACCTCGAGCGCCGCGGATTCGAGCATCTCGGCTTCCCAGCAGAATCGGCGTTCAATCCGCTCGTACTCACCACGCGAAATGTCGCAATGCCGCGGATCACTGACCACCAGCAGCTTGCGGCAGGCATTGGGCCGCATTTCATACACCGTGCAGGCGCCGTCATGCCCGAGGAAGACGCAGGACTGATCGGCTGCGGTCTGTTCCCGCCAGGTTTCGACGCTGTAGCGGCTCTGGCGCGCGAGTTTTTCCAGATCAAGGCTACGGCCTTCGTCACGCAGCTGCTCGACCAGCAACACCGCTTCATGCGCGCGGATTTCGACCGGCCCGTAACAGCAATGGCTGCAGCCCTTGTTACAGCGGATGGCTTCAGCACCGGGCTGTTGACGATCCTGCACGAGCAGCGCCTCCATGTCGGCATGCGCTTCTCGGGCCAATGAAGCTGGCTCTTGCCTCAGGACTGCGCGAAAGCGTGCGACATGCCCTTCGTACAACGCGCGCAATTCAGCCATGCGGCGCAGGCGTGCGCTGTTGTGGTCTTCGCTCATCAACAGCGTCCGCCGCTGACCCGCACGATGCCGGCGAGATCACGCTCGGCCACCCGTTCGCGTAATCCCGCTGCGTCGAGCAGTGCCGCGCAGGCTGCCGCCTGATCGTGGCCGTGCTCAAACAGCAGCCAGCCTCCGGGCAGCAAATACTCCCGCGCGCCGGAGATGATGTGGCGGATGTCGCTCAGGCCATCATCGCCGGCAGCCAGCGCACTGCGCGGTTCGAAACGCAGATCACCCTGCGCAAGATGCGCATCACCCTCGGCGATATAGGGCGGGTTTGAAATGATGAGGTGGTAGCGGGCACCATCCACCGCGTCATACCAGTGGCTCGACAGCAGCGTGGTGTTTGCCGGAGCCCAGCGTTGCGCGTTGCCGCGAGCCACTTCGAGCGCGGCTGCCGAAACATCGACCAGCAGCACCTGCAGATCGGCACGCTCCGCGGCGAGTGTGATGCCGATGCAGCCGCTGCCGGTGCCGAGGTCGAGTACACGCGCGCCTTGCGGCAGGCGTTGCAGCGCGAGTTCAACCAGCAGTTCGGTTTCGGGGCGCGGGATCAGCACCGCCGGACTTACGGCAAATTCACGTCCGTAAAACTCGCGTGTACCGCTGATGTAGGCGACCGGCTCACCGTCAACACGGCGCGCGCAAAGCCCGCGGTACCGTGTTGCCTGCGCCACGGTCGGCGCCGCGTCACCATGCGCGATCAGCCAGGCCTCGTCACAACCCAGCACCTGGCGCAGCAGCAGCCGCGCCTCGCTGCGCCCGAGGGTGGCCCCGGCTTTGGCCAGCAGCGCAGTCACAGTGGTCTCGGGAGTCATAAAAATTTATCAATAAAAACAAAGACTTATGTTTTTCGTATGCTGCAGCAACACCAGCGTTGCGCCGTTACTGCTCGGTCGCCAGCTCGGCCAGTTGCTCGGCCTGATGCTCGGCGGCCAGCGCATCGACCAGCTCGTCGATGTCGCCTTCGATCAGCTGCGCGATCTTGTACAGCGTCAGGTTGATGCGATGGTCGGTGACCCGGCCCTGCGGAAAGTTGTAGGTGCGGATGCGTTCGGAGCGGTCACCGCTGCCGATCAGCGATTTGCGCGTCGCCGCTTCCCTGGATTGCTGCTCGCGCATCTGCCGGTCCTTCAGCCGCGCAGCGAGCACCGCCATCGCACGCGCCTTGTTCTTGTGCTGCGAGCGGTCGTCCTGGCATTCGACCACCAGTCCGGTCGGCAGATGGGTGATGCGGATCGCCGAGTCGGTCTTGTTGACGTGCTGGCCGCCGGCACCTGAAGCGCGAAAGGTGTCGATGCGCAGATCAGCGGGATTGAGCGTCACCTCGCCCACTTCATCGGCTTCCGGCATCACCGCCACCGTGCAGGCGGAGGTGTGGATGCGGCCCTGGGTTTCGGTCACCGGCACGCGCTGCACGCGATGGCCGCCGGATTCAAACTTGAGCTTGGAATAGGCCCCCTGGCCGACGATGCGCGCGATGATCTCGCGATAGCCGCCGAGGTCGGACGGGCTTTCCGAAATCACCTCGACCTGCCAGCGCTTGCGCTCGGCGTAACGCGCATACATGCGGAACAGCTCGGCGGCGAACAGCGCCGATTCATCACCGCCGGTGCCGGCGCGCACCTCGAGGAAGATGTTGCGCTCGTCGTTGGGATCCTTCGGCAGCAGCAGCTTCTGCAGCTCGGCCTCGAAACCCTCGAGACGCGTTTTGGTTTCAGCCACTTCGGCGTCGGCAAATTCGCGCATCGCCGGATCGGCCGACATTTCCTGCGCCGTCTTCAGGTCACCGAGGCTGGCCTGATATTGACGGTACAGCGCGACCACCGGCTCGAGCTCGGCGTGTTCGCGCGTGAGCTTGCGATAGTTGTCCATGTTCTCGGTGATGTTCTCGGTGGTCAGCAGGCGGCCGACCTCGTCGAGGCGCATGGACAACTGGTCAAGTTTTGAGGCGATGCTGGGTTTCATGGGCTGTCAGGAAAAATACGCACGGCGCGGCCCGGACGGGCACGCACCTGCCGCAGCTACTCCGGCCGCTGGATCTGGTAAAGCCGCGCGATCAGTGCCGCGAGCTCGTCGCGCTCGTCTTCGGCGGCATGGTTCAGCGCATGCGACGGCGGGTGCATGAACTTGTTGGTCAGCGCCTTCGACAGTTCGTCCATCACCTGCTGCGGATCGGCGCCGTGGGCGAGCCGGCGCTGCGCACGCTCGAGTTCATTACGGCGTGCGCGTTCGGCGGTGTCGCGCAGCGCGCGGATGGTCGGCACCAGCTCGCGGTTGTCGAGCCAGTGCATGAAATCCGAAACCTGGTTCTCGATGATGACTTCGGCCTGGGCCACCGCGTTCTGGCGCTGGTCGAGGCCCTCACGCGCGATCTGGCCCAGATCATCGACGGTGTAGAGGAAGGCGTCATCCAGCGCGCCGACTTCGGCCTCGATGTCGCGCGGCACTGCCAGGTCGAACATCAGCATCGGCCGGTGCTTGCGCGCGTGCAACGCGCTTTCCATCAGGCCCTTGCCGATGATCGGCAGCGGACTCGCGGTGCAGCTGACCACGATGTCATACATCGCGAGCTGCGCACCGATATCGTTGAGCGGAATCACGTGACCGAAAAAGCGGTCGGCCAGCTGCTGTGCCCGCACCTGGGTGCGGTTGGCGAAAGTGATCCTGCGCGGATGGTGGGCGGCGAAATGAGTAGCCGCGAGTTCGATCATCTCGCCGGCGCCGATGAACAGCAGGCTCTGTTCGGCAATACTCGGATAAATGCGTTCGGCCAGACGCACAGCCGCCGCGGCCATCGACACCGTGCTCGCGCCGATCTCGGTTTCACTGCGCACGGTTTTCGCCACGGAGAAGGTGCGCTGGAACAGCTTGTTGAGCAGCCAGCCCAGCGTGCCGGCTTCTTCGGCGGAACGCACCGCGCTCTTGAACTGGCCGAGGATCTGCGGCTCGCCCAGCACCATCGAGTCGAGCCCGCTGGCGACACGGAAGGCATGTTTCACCGCACGGCCCTGCGGCAGCTCATAGAGATAAGGCTGGATCTGCAGCGGCTTCAACTGGTGGTAGCCGGCCAGCCAGTCGACCACGCTGCGCGGCTCGGCGGTCGAGCAATAGACCTCGGTACGGTTGCAGGTGGAGATGATCGCCGCCTCACTCACCGGCCGGCGGTCGACCAGATCACGCAGTGCCTGAGTCAGCTGCCCGGCGCCAAACACCACGCGCTCACGGACATCGAGCGGTGCGGTCTGGTGGTTCAATCCGAAGGCGAACAGCGGCATGGGGCGGCACCCGGTGAGGCCGGATGATTACCGGTGATAAGACCTTGTATTTTAACCGTTTCCGGAAAACCGCCGCTGCGGCTCTCCGCGGTGACGCGGAAACCCCGGTCAGGAAATCTCGATCATGTCGAAATCCGCCTTGGTCGCGCCGCAGTAGGGACAGGTCCAGTCTGCGGGCACGTCTTCCCAGCGCGTGCCGGGCGGGATGCCCTCGTCGGGCAATCCCGCGGCTTCGTCATAGATGAAATTACAGAGGATGCACTGCCACTTCTTCACGATCCGGCTCAGCCCTGCTCGTTGGTCATTTTTTTGCCGGTCGCGTAGAGCTTGAGGTTTTCGGTGAACACCGCCGCAGCACGGTCATCGTTGCCGGCGGAGGCCGAGGCGTTGTGCGGCGAAACGATGACATTGGGAATGTCCCACAGCGGCGAGTCCGCGGGCAGCGGCTCCTTCTCGAACACGTCGAGGTAGGCACCGGCGATCTGTTTCGACTGCAGCGCGGCGATCAGCGCTTTTTCATCGCACACCGCGCCGCGGGCGACGTTGACCAGATGCAGGTGTTTGGGCATCAGCGCCAGCGTTTTCGCGTTGACCAGCTGGTGCGTTTCCTTGGTGTACGGGCAGGCCAGCACCAGCCAGTCGGCCGTCGGCAGCAGCGCGGGCAGCTTGTCCAGCGTATGCATCTCGTCCACCGGGTCGCCGTCGCGCTTGGGGCTGCGGCGCAGGCCGATCACCTTCATCTCCAGCGCCTGACACATCCGTGCCACCGTGGCGCCGATGGTGCCAAGGCCGACGATGATGACCGTCTGACCGCGCAGGTCGCGCGGCACATCCTTGCCGCGCGCCGGATCCCATTTGCGCTCGCGCTGCGCGGCAATCCAGCGCGGGAAACCACGCGCCAGCATCAGCAGGCCGCAGGCAGCGGTCTGGCCCACCGGTTCACCGTTGGTACCGGCCGAAGTGGTCAGGCGCACCTTGCGCTCGTGCAGTGAAGGCAGGAAGGGATGCTGGTCGATGCCGGTGCTGGTGAAATGCACCCACTTCATGTTCGGCGCCGCCTTCATTGCGTCGCCGAAGCTGTGATAGTGGTCGGAAAAGCGGATGTCTCGGGTCAGGTAGGCGGCCTCGATCTTCGCCAGCGTTTCCGCCGGCAGGCGCTGCGCCGCGTCGTCGGGCAGGTGGAAGATCTGCGGCGTCACGCCGGCGGTCTTTGCAGCTGCCTGCAACTGCGCGCCGTACTGCGCTACAAAGCCCCTGGACAGCAGAATGCCGGTCATTGCCTCACTCCCCCGCTACGGTTGATGTCAGTCCGGTTGACCATTATTACTTTTTGTCGCGCTTGAACAGCGCGTCGAGCTTCTGTTCGTAGGCGTGGTAATCGAGATAGTCGTAGAGGTCGTCGCGCGACTGCATCAGGTCCACCACCTTGTTCTGGTGGCCCTCCTTGCGGATGCTCTGGTAGACCTTCAGCGCCGCGGCATTGGCGGCGCGCCAGGCCGACAGCGGGTACAGCGCCATCGCCACGTTGGCGCCAGCGAGCTCCTGGGTCGAGAACAGCGGCGTCTTGCCGAACTCGGTGATGTTGGCGAGGATCGGCACCTTCACCGCGTCGGCGAATTTCTTGTACATCGGCAGGTCGGTGATCGCCTCCGGGAAGATCATGTCGGCGCCGGCCTCGACGCAGGCCACCGCACGCTCCACCGCGGCATCGAGTCCCTCGACTGCAAGCGAATCGGTGCGCGCCATGATCACGAAATTGGCGTCGGTCTTGGCATCGGCGGCGGCCTTGATGCGGTCGACCATTTCGTCCTTGCTGACGATTTCCTTGTTCGGGCGGTGACCGCAGCGCTTCTGCATCACCTGGTCCTCGATGTGCATCGCCCCGGCACCGAACTTGATCAGCGACTTCACGGTGCGCGCGATGTTGAAGGCACCGCCAAAACCGGTATCCACATCCACCAGCAGCGGCAGGTCGCAGACATCGGTGATGCGGCGCACGTCGGTGAGCACGTCATCGAGCGTGCTGATCGCGAGGTCCGGCACGCCCAGCGAACCGGCAGCAACACCGCCGCCCGAAAGATAGATCGCCTTGAAGCCGCTGCGCTGGGCGAGGCGGGCATGGTAGGCGTTGATGGCGCCGACGATCTGCAGCGGCTTTTCCGCAGCCAGCGCAGCACGGAAACGTGCGCCGGCAGAGGACTGGGCAGCGGATCGGGAAAGGTCGTTCATGGCATGGCACTCCTGTGAGATCGCAGTCGGGGTTTCAAATAAATGGCACGGGGCATATTGCGGAAAACAGGCCGGGTGATGAGTGCGGCGGATTATCTCAGGCCAGGAGGCCGTGGCCGGCATGTCACACAGCGTCCGATATCTGGACGAATGGTTTTTTTTTGCTCAAAATGAAGGCTTGAAAGGTAGCATAAACCGGGCTATTCCACCATGACAGAGGCGGTGGCATAATCCGGGCTCCCGATTTTCACGATTCGGACTGCTACTCCGCCACCCCACCGAAACCACGCTGGAACTTAAGCCCATGGCCCCTGCAAAAACCCCCGACGAAGACTCTCAAGGCCGCCTGACCGGCACTCAGAGCATCGAACGCGCGCTGCTTTTGCTGCGCGAGATCGCCGCGCACAACCGCAGCGGCTCGCGCCTGCTCGACCTCGCCACGCGCACCAATCTGCAGCGGCCAACCGTGCACCGCATGCTGAAATGCCTGGCGCACGAGGGCATGGTGCAGCAGGATCCGGAAACGCATCGCTACTTCCTCGGGCCCATGGCCTTTGAACTCGGGTTGACCGCGGCACCCCGCTTCAACCTGCGCGAGATATGCCATCCCGCGATGACACGCATCGCCGAGGCCACCGGTGACACGGTGTTCCTGACCCAGAGGAGCGGCCTCGACGCCGTATGTATAGACCGCCACGAGGGCACTTTTCCGATCAAGACCTTCACCCTTGAGGTCGGCATGCGCAGGCCGCTGGGTGTGGGCACCGGCAGCCTGTCGATCCTGGCGGCGCTGCCCGAAGAGGAATTCCGCAGCATCGTCGCCAGCAACGAACCACGGTTGCAGGAACACGGCCTCAATGGCCCGACGCTGATCGCCCAGGCGCGCAAAGCCCAGAAACTCGGCTACGCGGTGCGCGAAACGCCAACCCTCGCCGGGGTACGTTCCATCGGCCAGGCTCTGCGCAACCAGAGCGGCGTACCCTTCGCCTCACTGTCTATTTCGGCCATTTCCAGCCGCATGGCCGACCGCCGGGTGCAGGAACTCGCCACCATCCTGCGCAACGAATCACGGCTGATCGAGCGCCAGATTGCCACCGGCATGGATATCCGGTAAAGCGGACTCATCCGTGCCCGGTAAGCGGCGCCGCCAGGCTGCCGCAGGCCACGCTGTACGTTCCATATAACAACGGTTGTGAGGAGAACCCCATGAAGGCAGTGTTTACCGCGGCCTTTGCCGCGCTCGGCTTCGTCAGCGCAATGCCGCCCGCCCACGCCCAGGCCTGGCCGGTGAAACCGATCCGCCTGGTGGTGCCCTTTCCGCCGGGTGCCAGCAACGATGTGCTTTCGCGCATCACCGCGCAGAACATGAGCCCCGGACTCGGCCAGCAGATCGTGGTCGAAAACCGCCCCGGCGGCGGTGGCATCGTCGGCGCCGAAAACGTCGCCAGGTCGCCGGGCGACGGCTACAGCATGCTCAACATCCAGGCCTCCTTCGTCGCCAACGCCGCGCTGCGCGCGAAGCTGCCTTACGAACCAATCGCCGACTTCGCCTATGTCGGGATGATGGCGCGCGGCCCGCTGCTGATGGTGGTGCATCCTTCGCTGCCGGTGAAAAACGTGCGCGAATTCCTGGCGCTGGCCAAGGCCAGGCCCGGCCAGGTCAACTACGGCTCCACCGGCACCGGCAGCCACAACCACATGGCCACCGAACTGTTCAAACGCATGGCGGGCATCAACATTATTCACGTGCCGTACAAGGGCGCAGCACCCGCACTGACCGACCTGATGGGCGGCCACATCCAGCTGGTGATGACCAGCCTGCCCTCGGCGATGACCCAGGTGCAGGCCGGGCGCATGAAGGCGCTGGGCGTGGCCAGCGAAAAACGCAGCAGCTTCATGCCAGAGGTGCCGACCATCGCCGAGGCCGGCGTGCCCGGCTACACCGCTGAATTCTGGTGGGGCCTGGTGGTGCCGGTGAAAACCCCGGCCGAAATCACCACAAGGCTGGGCAGCGAGCTGGCCAAAGCGCTGCTCTCCGCCGACCTCAGGCAGCGCTTTGCCAGCGAGGGTGCGGAACCGTCAACAATGAACGGTGATCCTTTCCAGCGTTTTGTCGCCAACGAAATTTCGCGCTGGCGCAAGGTCGCCCAGGAAACCGGCATCAAGCCCGAATAAGCGCAAACAGCACCTTCAGGTCCGACAGCGGAAGCGGCCCCACAGTTTCCTGCTGATCCCCTACCGGAACACCCATGACCCCGATCCGCAAACTGTACTGCACCGCCACCTGCATCAAGGCGGAATGAATCTGCGGCGATGAATTCGCGTTTCCCCCGCCGCGACTACCAGCCCGAAGCCCGCGGCACGCTCGATGGCGTGCGTGTACTCGACCTGTCGCGGCTGGTTGCCGGCAATACGCTGACCCAGTTCCTCGCCGACTTCGGCGCGGAGGTGATCAAGGTCGAGCCGCCCGCCGGCGACACGCTGCGCGCCTGGAACACGAAAAACGTCCAGACCAACTGGAAGCTCTACGCGCGCAGCAAAAAAAGCCTGGGCCTCGAGCTGCGCAAACCCGAGGCGCGCG
The DNA here is from genome assembly GCA_001464815.1 of Betaproteobacteria bacterium Ga0077527. Classification (GTDB taxonomy): domain Bacteria; phylum Pseudomonadota; class Gammaproteobacteria; order Burkholderiales; family SG8-41. The sequence continues at coordinate 93,740 of LNDW01000026.1, forward strand.
AGCTGCTGAAAAAGCTGGTGCCTGGGGCGCAGATGTTCGTCGAGAGCTTCCGTCCCGGCACGCTGGAAAAAATGGGCCTTGGTCCCGACGAATTGCTGAGACTCAATCCGAAACTGGTGATCGTGCGCATTTCCGGCTGGGGCCAGGATGGCCCGTACAGCAAACGCCCCGGTTTCGGCACGCTGGTCGAGGGCATGTCGGGCTTCGCTTCCTTCAACGGCTTCGCCGACCGCGAGCCGGTGCTGCCGCCGATGTATCTCGCCGACACCGTGGCCGGGCTTTACGGCGCGGCGGCGGCGATGACCGCGCTGCGCGAAGTCGAGATCAACGGCGGCAAGGGTCAGGTCATCGATCTGCCGCTGCTTGATCCGCTGTTCGTGGTGCTTGGCCCGCAGGCCGCCAACTTCCGCCTCACCGGCAAGGTCAAGCCGCGCACCGGCAGCCGTTCGACCAATGCCGGCCCGCGCAACGCCTACCGTTGCCGTGACGGGCTCTACGTCTGCCTGTCTTCATCGACCCAGAAAATGGCCGAGCGCCTGTTCCATTCCATCGGCCATCCGGAATTCATCACCGATCCGCGCTACGCCACCAACGCCGAACGCGTGAAACACGCCGGGGAACTCGATGCGGTGATCGGCGCCTTTGTTGCGCAACGCACCCAGGCCGAGAACGTGGCCTTTTTCGAGAAGGCCGAGGTCACCATCGGTCCGATCTACGACATCACGCAGATTTTTGAAGACCCGCATTTCATCGCCCGCGGCATCCTCAGCGAATATCCGGACGCCGAGATGGGCGAGTTTCCGATGCACCACGTGGTGCCGCGCCTGTCCGGCACGCCGGGCTCGATCCGCAGCCCCGCGCCGGCACTCGGCGAACACAACCGCGAGCTGCTGCGCGAAGCCGGTGTCGATGATGCCGCCTACCAGGCCCTGCTGGCATCCGGCGCAGCCTGCGCCGGAGCCGCGGCAAAATCCGAAGACGAATGACCCTCCGCTAAAGGAATCCCCATGTACCGTGAACTCCCCGTCTGGCGCTCGCTGATGTATGTCCCGGTGAACGTCGAGAAATATGTCGACAAGGCCCATACCCGCGGCGCCGACGTGATCCAGCTCGACGTCGAGGACAGTGTGCCGCCCTCGGAAAAGGCCAATGCGCGCAGCCTGATCGAGAAAAACGCCGCACGGGTGCGCCGTGGCGGCGCCGATGTGGTGGTGCGCATCAACCAGCCGCTGTCATTGGCCGTGCGCGACATCGAATGCGCGGTGTGCCCGGACGTCGACGGCATCGCGGTGACCAAGGCCTCGGGTGTTTCGCACCTGCAGTTGCTCGACGAACTGGTCAGCGAGCTGGAACAAAAGCGCGGCATGAGCGTCGGCCACACCAAGTTCATCGTGATGATCGAAACGCCGGAAGCGTTTTTCAAAATCCGCGAGATCACCACCGCGACCAGCCGCATCATCGCCTGCAACATCGGCGGCGAGGACTACGCGCTGAACTGCAACATGCAGCCCACCGGCGATGCGCTGTTCTACCCGAAGCAGCACATGATTTTCGCGGCCAGCGCCGCCGGCATCATGCCGCTGGGCTTTGTCGACAGCGTCGCCACCTTCGGCGACTGGGACAACTTCCGCAAGATGGTGCGCCGCTCGCGCGACTTCGGCTTCATGGGCGCGGGCTGCATCCATCCCGGCCAGGTCACCATTGTCAACGAGGAATACAAACCCAGCGCCGCCGAGGTTGAATACGCACGCAAGGTCATCGCGATGGACAAGGAAGCCGCTGCCGCAGGGCGCGGTTCCTTCGCGCTCGATGGCAAGATGATCGACATTCCGATCATCGTCCGCGCCGAGCGCCTGCTCAAACGCTACGACGCCATCGTCACCCGTGAATCGAAAACGCTGGCGGCGATGAAGGGCTAAAGATAACTTCTACTTGAAGCCCATTTTATGAATACTCCTTGAGATTCGAAACTTCGTTTGTTAGCCCGGTCAAAACTTGTTGAAAGCATTAACCCGAAATGCTCTCCGATATCGATGAAGGCCGTGTTGCTGAGTTTTTTGCAGGGACAGCCCCATGGAATGAAGCTTACAAGCACGCGAGCGTAAGCTATTTTGCTTGCAAGCACGGTAGTGGTTTTTTGCTGTTACAAGCTCGGCTATTTCTTCGCATCACTCCTGCCGCCTTTACTCTCGGACACTTTCAATCGGACAACATACGCGCCGGACACTATCTTCTTTCAGACATTCAACGCTCTGCCGATTCCGTCGTTAATGAATTACTCGCCGGAACCCTTCGAACGCCGCACGACATTTTGAAGTTCAGCCCAGAACAAGGGGCCTCTTATTCTGTCGGCTACTCACCCATTCATTACGAAGGCCAACAAAACGGGATGCGGGTCTCGATTTTGACAATATCCGGCGCTCAATTTGGTCACGTCGTCAACCAACAACAATTAGATTGGGAACTTAAAGCATCGCCGACTCCCTACGACAATCTTAATGAATTGCTTGTTGAATATGGAATAGGTAGTTACAACGGTGGCCACCGTTCAAATGTCGAACTGATCGCCTCCCCGGCCTGTGAGATTGATACTGGCTCTCGAATCAAAGGGGCGCTTGCAAAACCTGCAGTTTTTTTAGCCGACCAACTTGACCCCAATAAGTGTTCACTCGGCTATCGCATATTTCAGCAGGGCAAGGTTGTTAAGCGTGCGACGATAGCCGGAGCAACGATGCAATGGGTCTCTCGGCCAAACGTCCTGCATGGCTCGTCTGAAATTGAGATTCCTCTTGGCGCCGTAATGCATTGCTTTGCAACATATAACGGTTTTACTCAACACCAGAGCTGGCTATCCGACCCCTCCACCGTTCAGAACCCTAAGCGGGCGGTGTATGAAGCATTCGATGAGCAGTTAAAGATACTCCAAGATTTTTTAGAAAATAGCCAAGGCAAAGGACGTGATGCTCGGGATCTTGAAGCTGGTGTTTCTTGGCTCTTGTGGATGCTCGGATTCGGCGTGGCACATCTAGGCGGCACAGCAAAAACACAAGATGCTCCAGACCTAATTGCCACAACACCACGTGGAAACTTTGTTGTAATTGAATGTACAACTGGACTGCTCAAGGCAGACAACAAACTGCCTCGACTAATTGAGCGCGCCGAAGCACTGCGGAGCAAGCTCGAGCTTTCCGGCAATCGACACCTTCACGTTTTGCCAGTTATTGTGAGCTCGAAAAGCCGGGAAGAAATTCGGGCCGACTTGGATCAAGCAGAAAAGCTTGGGGTACTTGTGTTGACAAAGGAATCCTTGCGTCAAGCTGTTGATAGAACTCTAGTGCACCAAGATGCAGATCAAATATATGAAGAAGGAAAACGCATCGTTACTGAGAAACAAACGAATCGTCCGTTATAAGTGGCACAGGCATTTTTTGATTCATCATTACCTTAGCTAGGATGTGGCTTCGCGATGGCCATTCGGCACACGCACTTGGAGGAGTTATGAAAAATATCAATAAAATCAATAGCTTATTGTTTTTTGCGTTGGCCTGCATCATCACCACCGCCAGTGCGCAGCCCGCAGCAAAATTTCCGACCAAACCGGTACGCATCATCGTCGCCTTCCCGCCGGGCAGTTCCACCGACATCGTCGCGCGAGTGGTCGCCGAACGGCTGACCGAACTCTGGGGCCACAACGTGCTGGTGGAAAACCGGCCCGGCGCCGCCGGCAACATCGGTACCCAGACCGCACTGCGCGCCAATCCCGACGGCCACACGCTGCTGATGAACAGCTCGGCGATCGCGGTCAATGTCAGTCTCTATGCCAACCCCGGTTACACGATGAAGGACCTGGTGCCGGTGCTGCTGGGACCAAACACGCCGAACATGATCACCGTGCATCCCTCGGTCAACGCGAAGACACTGCAGGAACTGATCGCGCTGGCGAGGACCAAGCCGCTGTCCTACGGCTCCTCCGGCACCGGCACCACGCCGCACCTGAACATGGAAATGATTTTCCGCTCGCTGGCCAAGGTGGACATCACCCACGTGCCCTACAACCCTGCGGCCGCCGCGGCAGCAGTGGTCGGCAACCAGGTGCCGGTGGGCTCGACCTCGATGCCGCCTGCGGTGCCGCACGTCAAGGCGGGCCGGCTGCGCGCAATCGCGGTGACTTCGGCGAAGCGCTCGGGCGTGCTGCCCGAGGTGCCGACCGTGGCCGAGTCGGGCTTCGCAGGCTTCGATGACGGCACCTGGTTCTCGGTGTTCGCGCCGCTGGGCGTTGCGCCCGCCACGGTGAACCAGATCAACCGCGACTTCAGCGCCGCGCTGCAGTCGCCACAGGCGAAAGAGCGCCTCGCCGCGCTGTCGCTGGAATTCACGCCCAACACCGCCGCTGAATTCGCGGCACGCCTGAAAACCGAGGTTGAAAAATACGCGCAGATGGTGAAGCAGTCCGGCGCGAAGGTGGATTAAATCCATGCGCAATGTTGACGCCAACACCCTCACCAACGCGGTAATCCGCTCCTTTGACGGCGCGGCCGACCCGCGGCTGCGCGAAATCATCGCCAGCCTGGTCAGCCACCTGCATGACTTCGCGCGCGAGGTGAAACTCACGCCTGAAGAATGGCAGGCCGGCATCGCCTTCATGCATCACGCGGCAAAAATCACCAATGAATCACGTAGCGAATTTGTGCTGACCTCGGATGTGCTCGGCCTGTCCTCGCTGGTGGACCTGATCGCCAGCAGCGGTGGCACCGAACGCAGCGCGCTGGGGCCTTTTCACGCCGAAGGCTCGCCGCTGCTCGCAGTCGGCGGCGACCTGAAAAAGGACAACGATGGCGAGGCGATGCTGGTACAGGGCCGCGTGCTCGACAGCGCCGGCCGTCCGGTGGCGCGCGCGCAGCTCGATTTCTGGCAGGCCGCGATCAACGGCAAGTACTGGCAGCAGGACCCGGAACAAAGCCCGGACAACCTGCGCTTTCGCATGATCACCGGCGATGACGGCGAATATGCCTTCACCACGGTGCGCCCCGCCCCGTACACCGTGCCCTACGACGGCCCGGTCGGCGACCTGCTGCGCGCCGGCGGACGCCATGCCTGGCGGCCGGCGCACTTTCATTTCATCGTCAGTGCCCCCGGCCATCACGCGCTGACCACCGAAGTGTTTTTCGCCGATGACCCATATATCGACGAAGACGCGGTGTTCGGCGTGCGTGAATCACTGCTGACACAGATCACCAGCGACAACGATGCCTCGCTGGCGCAAAAACACGGACTGAACACGCCCTATCCGTCGGTGCGCTTCGATTTCCGTCTGGCTGCCGCAACGCCTGCGCGCGGGTGATGCCGTAAAATTGACGGTTCTTTTCCGCAACTCCGTACAGAAAGACCACGCATGACCGCAGACCTCGATTCCTTGAAGCAATGGATCGGCCGCAGCGAATCGGCCATTGACTACGTCACCGTGCCCGCCGTCGACCGCCTCTCGGCGACACTCGACCGCGATGACGCGTTCCCTAAGATCGGTGATCCGCTGCCGGTGGGCTGGCACTCGATCCTGTTCCCGCGCGTGGTGCGCCACTCGCAGATCGGCGCCGACGGCCATCCCGCGCGCGGCGACTTCCTGCCACCGGTGCCGCTGCCGCGGCGCATGTTCGCCGGCAAACGCACGACCTTCATCGCGCCGCTATTGATCGGCGATGAAGTAAAACGCGTGTCAACCATCCACAACGTCACCGTCAAGGACGGCCGCAGCGGACGCATGGTGTTTGTCACCGTGAAAACCGACATCAGCAGCCCGCGCGGACTCGCCATCAGCGAAGAACAGGACATCGTCTATCGCGGCGAGCCGGACCGCAGTGCGTCCTCATCCTCTGCGCCGCCGCAACCGGCCCCCGGCAAGGCGGTGTGGCAGCACCAGGTGACGCCCGATCCGGTGATGCTGTTCCGCTATTCGGCGCTGACCTTCAACGGCCACCGCATCCACTACGACCATCCCTATGTCACCGGCACCGAGGGTTATCCCAACCTGGTGATGAACGGCGGCCTTACCACGTTGCTGGTTTATGAACTGGCACGCACGCATGGCAGCACCCCGATCAAGTACATGTCCTCGCGCAATGTGCGCGCGCTGTTTGTCGGCCGCACCATCACCATCTGCGGCGAACCTTCCGCGGACAACAAAACCGCGAAGCTGTGGGCGCAGGACGACAGCGGCGCGCTGGCACTGTCCGCCGAAGCGGAGTTTGCATAATGGCCGGCGGACCACTGGAGGGCGTCACCATCATCGACCTGACCTCGGTGGTGGTCGGTCCGCTGGCAACGCAGATCCTCGCCGACCACGGTGCGGAAGTGATCAAGGTCGAAACCAAATCCGGCGACCTGATCCGCAACATGAACGGCAAGTCGGTGACGCCGGGCATGGGCGCGAAATTCCTGCACCTGAACCGCAACAAGCGTTCGATCGTGCTCGACCTCAAGCACCCGGACGGTTACGCCGCCCTGATGAAACTGGTCGCGAAAGCCGACGTCCTGGTGTGGAATGTGCGCCCGCCGGCGATGGCGCGGCTGAAGCTGTCATACGAAGACGTACGCAAGGTCAATCCCGGCATCATCTACTGCGGCATGTTCGGCTTCGGCCAGGACGGCCGCTACCGCGACAAGCCGGCCTACGACACCATCATCCAGGGCTCCTCCGGCATGGCGGCGCTGCACCACCGCGCCACCGGTGAGCCGCGCTTCGTGCCGATGGTGGTGGCCGACAAGACCGTGGGCCTGATCGCGGTGCAGATGATTGCGATGGCGCTCTACCGCAAGGCAAAGACCGGCGAAGGCTGCTCGATCCAGATTCCGATGTTCGAGAACTTCGTCAAGTTCGTGCTTGAAGAGCACATGTACCTGAAGACCTTCGACCCTCCGCTGGGCGAGACCGGCGATCCGCGGCTGCTCGATCCTCTGGGCAAGCCGATCCCGACCAAGGACGGCTGGATCAGCATCTCGGCCAACACCAACGACCAGGCCTTCTCCTTCTTCAAGGCCATCGGCCAGCCGGAACTCAAGGACGATCCGCGTTTCAGCAGCGTGCAGGCGCGGTTCGCCAACGTGAAGGCCTATTTCGAAGTGCGCATGGCGGCACTCAAGGGCAGGACCACCGCCGAATGGCTGGAAATCTTCGATGCCGCCGACGTGCCGGCGATGCCCTATCACACGCTGGACAGCGTGATCGAGGATCCGCACCTGCAGGACATCGGCTTTTTCGAGATGAACACCCACCCGACCGAAGGCCGTATCCGCGAAATGCGTTTGCCAAACCAGTGGTCCTGCGGTGTGCGCGAAGGCCGCAGCCCCGCGCCGAAACTCGGCGAGCAAAGCGTGGACATCCTGCGCGAGGCCGGTCTGTCAGCCGCCGACATCCAAAAGCTCATCGAAGCGGGCGTTACCGTGGACGGTCGCTTGAAACCTTAGCCAGCCGCCCCAAGAGGATAAAATTGAATAAAATCAAATACTTAATAATTGTCGCCATGCTGGCAGGATGGCCCGCTGCAACACCCGCCCTCGCCCAGGGTGCAGCAAACTATCCGGTGAAGCCGGTGCGCTTCATTGCGCCCTTCCCGCCCGGCGGCAGCACCGACCTGCTGGCGCGGCTGGTGGCGCAGAAACTGACCGAAGCCTGGGGCCAGCAGGTACTTGTCGAGAACCGCGGCGGTGCCGCCGGCACCATCGGCGTTGAAATCGCCGCACGCGCCGCACCCGACGGCTACACCATCGTGATGGGCCATGTCGGCACCTTCGGCGTCAACCCGACGCTGTATCCGAAGCTGCCCTATGACGCGGTCAAGGACTTCGCGCCGGTCACCGTGCTCGCCACGGTGCCCAACGCCATGGCGGTGCATCCCTCGCTGCCGGTGAAAACCGCACGCGACTTCATCACGCTGGCGAAGGCCCGCCCCGGTGAGCTGCTCTACGCCTCGGGCGGCAGCGGCAGCGCCTCGCACCTCGCCGGCGAGTATTTCAAGCTGATGACCAAAATCAACATGGTGCATGTGCCGTACAAGGGCACCGCGCCGGCAATGGCGAGCATGATCTCCGGCGAGACCACGATGACCATCACCGGCATGGTCGCGCTGGGGCCGCACGTCAAATCCGGGCGGCTCAAGCTGCTGGGCGTGGCTACGATGAAACGGCTGGCGATCGCGCCTAACGTGCCGACCATCGATGAAAGCGGCGTGCCCGGCTACGAGGCCAACCAGTGGTACGGGGTGCTCACCCAGGCCGCGGTGCCGCGCGACATCGTGACGAAACTGCACGCCGACATCGTCAAGGTGATGGCGCGCGCCGACGTCAGGGACCGCCTCGCCGCCGACGGTGCCGAAGCCGTGGCCAATACGCCGGAACAGTTCGCCGCGCACATCAAATCCGAAATTGCGCGCTGGGCGCCGGTGGTGAAAGCTTCCGGGGCGAAACCGGATTAAACGCCTTCGGGCATAATGTCGGCATCAAAATCCTGCAGATCATGGAGAACCTTATGCAAGCGCAAGCCCGTCACACCCTGCTCGCCGTTTCGCTGATCACAGCGCTGCTGCCGGGCATTGCCGCGGCGCAGACCAAACCCGCCGCCGAATTCACGCCCCAGGTTGGCCAGGCCGGCAAGGACGTGATCTGGGTACCGACGCCGAAAAGCCTGGTCGAGAAAATGCTGAAAATGGCCGACGTGAAACCGGGTGAGATCGTCTATGACCTGGGCTCCGGCGACGGCATCACCGTGATCACCGCGGCCAAGCAGTTCGGCGCCGTGGCCACCGGTGTCGAATACAACCCGGACATGGTCGAACTGTCAAAACGCAACGCGCAGAAGGAAGGCGTCGCCGACAAGGCGCAATTCATCCGCGGCGACATCTTCGCCACCGATTTCAGCAAGGCCAGCGTGGTCACGATGTACCTGCTGCCGTACCTGAACCTGAAGCTGCGCCCGACCATCCTTGACATGAAGCCGGGCACACGCGTGGTCTCCCACGCCTTCACCATGGACGACTGGGCGCCGGAACAGGTCGATTCCTCCGAGGGCCGCACCGCCTATCTGTGGATCGTGCCGGCGAAGATCGAGGGCACCTGGAAAATGGACAAGGGCAGCCTCGAGCTGAAACAGAAATTCCAGGAAGTCAGCGGTGTCTACCGCAGCGGCGACGGCATCAGCCACCGCGTCACCAGCACCAACCTGCGCGGCGACCAGATCAGTTTCGCGGTCGGTTCCGCCCTCTACACCGGCCGTGTCAGCGGCCCGGTGATGCAGGGCATGGTGCGCGCCAAGGCCGACGCGCCGGCCACCTCGTGGAGCGCGACGCTGGTCAAATAAACCCGCGGCGCGGCTCAGGGCACGACCACCGGGCCGCGCGCGTAGTCAAGATCGGCAGGGCGCATCAGCCGGTACACCGGCACCTCGGCCGGCGCGGCTATGGTCGCCGGCGAACCTTTCTTGTCCACCGGGATCATGCCGAAGGACACAAAGCTGCTCGGCGATTCCGGCTCCAGCGCCACCGCCACCACATTGGCATTGGCCTGCGCCATCGGAAACACATAACTCCCGGCGGGAAAGCGCACGGTTTTCGTCTGCACTTCGGTTTCAACCTGGTGGGTGATGCGGCCTTCGACAAAGGTCGCGCTGGCACGGCGCTCGGTGACCTGATAGGTCTCGACCTCCAGCTCCACCGGCGCGGCGAGGCGGCGTACCTGCACCCCCGAAACCATCAGCCGTTCCGCCACGTCATGAAACACCGGCGGCACGATATAGGCCCAGGGCCGCTGGCGCGCGATCTCCGCCTTCACATTCAGTGAATCCGACCAGTCGACCTCGATCACTTTCAATTCGCCGCTGACCGGATCGAGCATGTCGAGTTTTTGTTTGACCACCGGACTGCGCAGGCGCACCGCCACCGTGTCACCAGGCTGCGGATTCGCGCCGCGCTTCACCGTTTCGGCGCGGGCCAGCGCCACCGTATCCATCAGCTCTCGGGCATGGTCCGCAGCGGTCTGCAGCAGGCTGCCGGTGGACACCACATGGCTGTGCACGCGGCGCAGGAAGCTGTCGCGGCCGATGCCGACGCCACGGCTTTCGATCAGGAAGGACACCGCGTGCTGCAGGCCGGCGAAGTTGCGGCCGATGTCGGGCGTGGTGCCGCCCATCGACACCAGCTGGCTCTTCATGTTGTAGCTGGTGGTGTAGTACCAGAAATGGCTGTAGCCGGCGCGGTTGGCGGACTCGCGCACCGCGCCAAGGAATTTGCCGTCGGCGAGCGCAGTCAGCGCGGGATGCACGTTGGGGTTGGTGGCGTACTGCACCAGCAGGTCATAGGACTGGAGCACACCGAACTTCTCGATCCAGCGCGTGGCGACGCTGAACTCGTGGGCATCGACAAACACATGCGGCTCGAACTCGTTGACCAGGCGATGCAGCGCGCGGGTCTCCGGCAGGTCGACCTTGACGTGGTCGCGGTTGATGTCGGTATTGGCGTAAGGAGAGCGGCGGAAGTAGTACGCACCATCAGGACTGGAATGCGGAATGATCACCACCGTGAGGCGGTCAAGCAGCGGGCGCAGTGATCCGAGCGCCAGTTCGCGCGCCAGCACCAGCATCGCCTCGCCGCCGGCCGGCTCGTTGCCATGCTGCAGGCCGGCGAGCACCACCACCGGCCGGCCGAGGCGCTTCGCCTCGCCGCCGCTGCGAACCCGCTCCGAGGACAGCACCAGCGCCGGTATCGCGCGGCCCTCCTGCGAGGTGCCGATGCGCCGCACCTGCACGGTATCGGCACGGCGCCGCAGTTGCTCGACATACGCGAGCATTTCCTCATGCGAGGTGAAATCGCTGCGGCCCGCGCGCAGACCCGGGGTGTCATAACCGATGCCGGGATCGGGATAGCGTTTGCGCACCTCGGCGCTTTGCTGGTAGACGCGCGAGGGGTCGAACTGGGCCTGGGCGGCGGGCGCAGCTGCAAGCGCCGCCAGCGGCAGCATCACGGTTGCGGCAAAACGGGCTGCGGAACGGCGGATCATGGGCAACTCCAAAGAATGATTCACGGCCATTAAACCATCGCCGCCGCCCCGCGACAAACCGCGGGAACCGCAGAGGCATGGGCTGTAACGGAGGCTATAATCTTTGTTGATTCCCCGTCGCATCAAACCCGCACAAAAGGATTTCCCCATGTCCGCATCACCCCGGCATGCCGTCGTCATCGGCGGCGGCATCATGGGTGGCGATATCGCCACCGTTTTCGCGGCCCACGGCTGGCAGGTTCACGTGATGAGCCCGTCGCAGAAAACCCGCGACGCGCTGCCGGCGCGTACCGCAGCCGGCCTTGGCAAGCTCGGTGCACCAGAGAGCTGCCGTGCCGCGGTGCGCAGCTACGCCGACCTGAAATCCATTCCCTGGGCCCAGGTGGATATCGTGGTCGAGGCCGCAAGCGAAGATCTGGCGCTGAAACAGAAGCTGTTTGCCGAGATCGAGGCCCTGGCCAAACCGGACATTCCGCTGACCAGCAACACCTCGAATTTCCCGATCGGCGACATTTCGAAGGGCCTGAAACACCCGCAGCGTGTCGCCGGCCTGCACTTTTTCATGCCGGCCCACCTGGTGCCGCTGGTCGAGGTGGTCAGCTCGCCGCTGACCGATGCCGCGCTGGCGCAGTCGCTGGTGCAATTGCTGAAGGACCTGAACAAGGCGCCGATCTGGGTCAAAAAGGACGTGCCCGGCTTTGTCGGCAACCGCCTGCAGCACGCGATGATGCGTGAAGCGCTGTATCTGATCGCCGACGGCGTCACCGATGCCGAGGGCATCGACACCGCGGTGCGTCAGGGTTTCGGTTTCCGGTTTATCGCCTGCGGCCCGATGATGCAGAAGGAAATGTCGGGCTGGGATACCAACTACGCCGTCGGTGAAGCCCTCTATCCGCACCTGCACACCGAACAGGTGCCGCCACAATTCCTCAAGGACATGGTGTCCAAGGGCCGCCTCGGCATGAAGGTCAAGGCCGGCATGTGGGAATGGGATGACGAAAAAATCGCGAAGGAAAAATCACGCATCGAGCGCGCCCTGCAATCCGGCTTCGCCATCCTGCGCGCGGATTGACGCTCCCCCCGGACATGAACAAAGCCGCCGACATCGCCCGCAGGCTCCGCCTGTTTGCAGTTTCCACGCTGGGCATCACGCTCGGTGCGCTGCTGCTCACCTACACCCTGGCCGGTTTTTTCGCCGCGCCCTGGCTGCTGCGCCAGCAGTTGCCGAAACTGATCAGCGAGCAGCTCGGCGCCAAGGCAACGGTCGGTGACGTCCGCATCAACCCGCTGCTGTTCAAGGTCGAGGTGGAGGAACTCGCCATCGCAGAAAATGACGGGCTGCGCGCCTTCGAAATCGGATCACTGCGCGTCGATTTTGAACTGAGCAGCCTGCTGCGCTGGGCGTGGACCTTCCGTGAAATTCGCATCGACAAGCCGGTAATCCACGCCGACCTTGATGCCGGCGAGAACCTGAACCTGGCACGCCTGTTCGCGCCGCGTGCCAATGCCGGCGAAGAAAAACCCAAGGGCGACGGCAAGCTGCCGCGGCTTGTGATCCAGAACCTGGCGATCAGCAACGGCGCCCTCCGCTTCACCGATAACACACTGGAACCGGCGGCGAAAACCCAGCTCGATCCGGTCAATTTCGAAATCCACGACGTCTCCACACTCCCTGATCATGACGGCAACCACCGTCTCGGCGCGCGCCTGCCCGGCGGCGGCAGCCTGCTGTGGGAAGGCCGGCTGTCGCTGGCGCCGATCGAATCCGTCGCCAAAATCACGCTGACCGACGCCAAACTCTCCACGCTGTGGCAATTCGTACGCGACCATCTGACCATCGCCGAGCCCGGCGGCAGTTATGGCCTGAGCCTGCGTTACCGCATGGGATACAGCGGTGGCAAACCCTCGTTCAGCGTCAGCGAACTCGGGTTCACGCTGCAGGACCTGCTGGTCGCGCAGGCCGGCAACAGCACGCCGCTGGTCCAGCTCGGCAGCTTCGCGCTCGAGGACGGCCGGTTTGAGCTGGACACACGCACGCTCGCATTCAGCAACATCCGCGTCGCGGACGGCGCATTGAACGTCACACTCGACCAGGACGGGGTGCCGAATCTGGCACAACTGCTGCGCAACACCACGCCTTCAACAGCGGCAAAACCTCCCGCCGCCGATGCTGCGGCTCCGGCTTCCAGGCAGGCAGAACCTGCGGCACAACCCTGGCTGGTTGAGCTGCCACAGATCAGCGTCGGCCCGCTTGCGCTGAACCTGCAGGACAACAGCCGGGCCACGCCGCTGAACGCGACAGCCGCGCGCATCGAGGCCATGCTGGCCGCCCGCCTGTCCGTCGGCAGTACCACACAGGTCAGCGTGGAAAATGCCGCGCTGAAAATCCGCGATGTCGTGATCAAGTCGGCCGACCAGCAGGAACCGCCGGTCACGCTGGCCGAGGCCGAGCTCGCCGGCGGCGCGTTTGACCTGCAGGCACAGACCATACGTGTGGCGCTGGTGCGGTTCAGCGGCGGCCGCACCTCGCTGTTCCGTGACGCCCAGGGCAAGGTGCACCTGGTGAGCATGCTGACCCCGCTGAAGGAAAAACCGCTGCAGAAAGCCGGTTTTGCCACCACCATCGACCGCGTCGAATTCCTGAATTACGCCATTGCCCTGTCCGACCAGGGTTTCCAGCCGCCGCTCGCCTACGATCTCGAACAGGTCAACCTCACGGCGAGCCGCCTTGGCAATCCGCCCAAGGGCGCCAGCCCGGTGGAACTGTCGCTGAAAGTCAAACAGGGCGGCACGCTGAAAGCGAAGGGCACGCTCGACCTGTTGCGCGAAACCGCCGATATCCGCCTCGAACTCACGCAACTGGCGCTGACGCCGCTGGATACCGTGCTCAAGCGCGACACCACGCTGACCCTCGCCTCGGGCAGCGCTGGCGCTGCAGGCCGCGTGCAGTGGAACGGCAAGAAGGGGCCGACCGCAGTGCGCTACAGCGGCAATGCCGTCATTGACGCGCTTGAACTGCGCACGGCGGTCGATCGTGAACGCATGCTCGGCTGGAAACAGCTTGCCGTGTCCGAAATCGATGCCGACCTCGGCGAGAACCGCGTCGGCATCGCGCATGTCGGTCTGAGCCAGCCTTATGTACGGTTGCTGATCAACAAGGACAAGTCGACCAACCTTGCCACGATCCGCCGGGCGGCGCCGGCAGCAACCACCGCAACACCAACCGCTGCTGCAACAACCGCACCCGTAACAACTCCTTCATCATCGGCTCCGGCTCCGGCTGCCGCTGAAACCCCGGTTATGGCGGTGAACGTTGAACGGGTCAGTATCGAAGGCGGCTCGATGGATTTTGCCGACCTGAGCCTGGTGCTGCCCTTCGCCACCTTCATCAAGGATCTCAACGGCTCGGCGAGCGGGCTGTCCTCGTCGCCGGATTCGAGAGCCAGCCTCAAGCTCGAAGGCGGCATCGCCGACTACGGTCTGGCCCGCGCAGAGGGCACGATCCAGCCCTTCGCGCCGAAAAAATTCACAGACATCGCGGTCACCTTCCGCAACGTCGAACTGATGCCGATGACGCCGTACACCGCGACTTTTGCCGGCCGCCGCATCGCCTCGGGCAAGCTGTCGCTGGATCTGCAGTACAAGGTCGACAACAGCAAACTCGCCGGCAACAACAAGCTGCTGCTTGACAAGTTCACACTCGGCGAACGCGTCGAAAGCCCGACCGCGGTCAGTCTGCCGTTGGACCTTGCGATCGCGCTGCTCACCGACAGCAAGGGCCAGATCGACCTCGCGCTGCCGGTATCCGGCGACGTCGATAACCCGGAGTTCAGCTACGGCCACCTGGTCTGGCAGGCGATCCGCACCGTACTCACACGCATCGTCACCGCGCCGTTCCGCGCGCTGGGTGCGCTGTTCGGCGGGAATGCCGAAACGCTGGGCGACATTGTGTTCGATGCCGGTGGCTCACGCGTGCTGCCGACCGAGCAGGAGAAGCTGCGCCGGGTCGCCGAAGGTCTGGAAAAGCGGCCTCAGCTCAAGTTGCAGGTGCAGGGTACCTGGCACAAGGATATTGATGCACGGGCATTACGCGCGGCAGCGGTGCGCGCCGACCTCGCCTCACGCGAAGGCACGCGACTCTCACCGGGTGAGGATCCGGGACCGGTCGGCTTCGACAATGCGAAGACACAACGCGCGCTGGAGCAGATGCTTGAAGCCCGCGCCGGCGGCAATGCGGTTACGCAGTTCGTGGAGGCCTATCGCAAGAGCGGTGGCCGTGAAGCCCCGAGAGTGAACGCCGCGCTGGCGCTGGTCGGGCGCGGCGCCGGCGACCGCGAGCTTTACATAGCGATACACCAGCGCTTGGTCGAGCTGCAACCGCTGCCGGCAACCGCCCTCGCCGATCTGGCAAAGGCCCGCGCCGAAGCAATCACTGCGGCGCTGGTGAAAACACTGAAGTTCGACCCGGCACGGCTTTCGGGCAAAGCCGCAGATGCGGTGGACGAAGCCGCGAAAAATGGTGTGCCGGCCAAACTCTCCTTCGAGCCCCTGAAGTAACAACTTGGGTAAGCGATAAACGCGGGGCGCGCCTTTCCGCAGGATTACTTCGCCACCAGCCCCATGTCTGCCATCACCGCCCGGGTATCTTCGTAAGCCTCCGCCAGCCATTTGCGGAACGCCTCTGCGGCAATGAATTCGGAGGCGACGCTGTTTTCTTCCAGCTGCTTTTTCCACTCGTCGGTCACCACCACCTTGGTCAGCGCATTGCTCCAGAACGCGGCCTGTGCCGCGGTGATGCCGCCGGTGCCGAGAATGCCGCGCCAGTTGGGAATGCCGGTGGCGTTCATGCCCTCTTCGCGCATCGTCGGCACCTGCGCCAGCTTGCCTCCCTGACGGCGCGGCGCGGCAATGCCGAGCATGCGTGTGGTGCCCGCTTCGACCTGTGGCAGGGCCGCGCTGACCGAAGACACCACGGCCTGGATGTGTCCGCCGGCGACCGCGGTCATCGACTCGGCGTTGGTCTTGAACACCACCAGCTTCAGCGATTTCGGGTCGATGCCCGCGGCGCGCATCGCCTGTGCAAGCGCGAGGTGATTCGGTCCGCCACGGCTGACCAGACCAAAGGCCACCGAATTGGGATCGGCCTTCAGACGCGCCACCAGCTCGCGCATGTTTTTCAGCGGCGAATCCGCTTTCACCGTGACCACTGAATAATCGACCAGCAGCAGCGAGATTGGCGTCAGATCCGTGTATTTATCCTTGGTCAGCCCGGCAATCTCGTTGGTAAAAATGGTCGCCGTCGAATACAGCAGCAGATGCGGATTCGCCTTGTGCTGCACCATGTACACCGTGGCCAGGTTCTGGTTGCCGCCGGACTTGTTCTGCACCAGCACCGGCGTGCTGACCAGCTTGGTCGACTGGAACGTCTGCTGGATCAGGCGCGCCATCACATCGTTGGTGCCGCCGGCTCCGGTGGGCACCACGATCTCCACTGCACGGTCCGGCCGCCAAGCCTGCGCCAATGCTGCGGAAGGCCACAGGCACAGCGCCGACAACAGGCACACCCATGCCATTCTGTTCTTGTCATTGATCTTCATCACTCCTCCTCGGCCCGGCTCGATATGGCGGGCATCTGTTCTGGGCAATGTCCGATTAGCGATGCTGCGAGGGATTCGCGGTACCGCCGGACACTGCAGAACCGATTTTTTGCCGATGGCCGGTGCTGCACAAGGTCGCAGGGGCTAGAATGACTGTTAACTCCCAGGTTAATAGTCATGGTGGCCCATGGACAATCTGCACGGCATCCTTGTGTTCCTGAACGTGGTCGAAGCCGGCACCCTCAGCGGTGCCGCGCGCAAACTGGGAGTGACCACGGCCGCGGTCAGCGCCTCACTCGCCCGCCTCGAGAAAAAACTGTCCGTGCGACTGCTCGACCGCACCACACGGCGCGTGGCGATGACTCCCGAAGGCAGCGAGTTCTATTCGCGCTGCAGCCAGATCGTAAAGGATCTTGACGATGCCGAGCGCGTGGTCAGTCAGTCCGGACGCGAACCCGGCGGACTGCTGCGCGTGGGTATGCCGCAGGGTCTTGGCCGGGTGTGGCTGATCCCGCAACTGCCGCGCTTCCTGCACCAGTATCCCGCGGTGTCCCTTGAAATCACCTGCCGTGACTTCACCGCGCAGACTCGCGACAGCGAGCTCGACATCTCGATCCGTTCCGGCGAACTGCAGCCATCACGGCTCGCAGCACGGCAACTGGCGAAATGCCGTTATGCAGTTTGCGCATCACCTGAATATTTCAAAACTCACGGCACGCCGAAAACCGTGGAAAACCTCGACCAGCATGTCTGCCTGAGCTACCGCAGGCCGCGCAACGGCCGCATCCGGCAATGGCGCTTCAAGGACAGCAGCGGCGACTACTCCAGACCGGTCCGCAGCGCGATGATCTTCAACAGCAATGAAGCGTTGGTTTCCGCCGCGGTGGCGGGCATCGGTCTGATCCAGGTCGCCGACTTTTATGTACGCCAGGAGCTGGCCAGCGGCGACCTGATCGAGGTGCTGCCCGCGCACAAGGCCGGTGGCTACGAAATTTCAGTGCTGTTCCCGCACTATCAGAATCTGGCGCCCAAACACCGTGCCTTCATCGATTTTCTGGTTACCGTGTTCAACGAAGAGCCATGGCGCGCCAGTAGCTCTGCCTGAGCGCCGCTGCTGGCGGTCAACCACGCTGCAACTCCGTGCGCAGGATTTCGATCACCGAACGCCAGTCACCGGCTTGGCGCTGCCGGCAGAGCCGGGTTCGCGGATACCATGGTGTATCGCCACGCTCAAGCATCCAGCGCCAGTCCGGTGCGAAGGGCAACAGTATTGACACCGGCTTGTCGAGAGCGCCGGCAAGATGCGCGACGCTGGTATCGACGCTGACCACATGATCCATCAGCTCACACAGCGCCGCGGTGTCGCTGAAATCGTGCAGTTCGTCGCCAAAGTAACGCAGCGCCGGCGTTTGATTCAAGGTGGTCTGGTCCGCAGGCCGCAGTTCCTTCTGCAGGCTGAAGAATTCGGCATCCAGTTCCAGCAATGGCAACAGATCGGCAAGGGTGATGCTGCGCCGGCTGTCACCGCGGTGCTTGGGGCTGCCGCTCCACACCAGTCCGATGCGCCGGCCACGGGCCGGCCCGAGCCGCTGCCGCCACGCCTGCAACTTCAGCGGCGGTGGGTGGATATAACGGCCCGGTGACGGCACGGTATCCGGATTGGTGGCGAACACCGCCGGCAGGCTCAGCAACGGGCACTGCAACTCAAAAGCCGGCAACGGGTCGTCGCCGGAGAACACCGCCACGACACCCTCCAGGTCGCGCAGCAGCGGCAGCAGCGCCGCCTGAACCTGCAGCAACACTCTGGCGCCGCGCGCCGCGACCAGCGGCACATAGCGGCAGAACTGCAGGGTGTCGCCCAGACCCTGCTCGGCATACAGCAGCACGGTCCGGCCGCGCAGGTCGGTATCAGCCGTCAGCCGCGACTCTTGCAGTGGCTGTTTGCCGCCATAAAGACGCAACTTGGGATTGCGCCAGCGCCATTCATATTCTGTCCAGCCGCGGCTGAAATCGCCGCTGAGCAACAGGCACACCGCGCGGTTCCAGCGGTTCTCGGCGTAATCCGGATCCAGTTCAGCGGCACGGTCATAACTCGCCAGCGCCTCCGGCAGCCGGTTCATCGCCTGCAGCACCACACCGCGGTTGCTCCAGGCGACGGCAAAACGTGGATCAAAATCAAGGGCCTGGTCATACCCGGCCAGAGCCTCTTCATGGCGGCCGAGTTCCAGCAGCAGGTTGCCACGGTTGTTGTACGCCTTGGCATAAGCCGGATGCACTTCAATCGCCCGGTCATAGGCGGCGAGTGCCTCCCGGTGCCGGCCCTCGGCCTGCAGCACCATGCCCAGGTTGTAATGCGCCTGCGCCAGCTCCGGCTGCAGCCCGATGGCCTGCATGTAGGCGGCAATCGCCAACACCGGCTGACCCAGCGCCTTGAGGGCAATGCCGCGGCAACAGTGGGCCTCGGCCATATCCGCTGATTTGGTCAGCGCAAGATCAAAAAATGCCAGCGCCTCCTCCGCTTTGCCGGCGTCGAGCAGCTTCACGCCATGCTGCTGGCAGGCTGCCGCGGTCCAGCCGGAGGCAAGAGCCAATGCTCTGGCGGTTTCAGGAGAACGGCCGGCGCGTTTCATTGCCACCCGCAGATTGGTCCGCGCCTTGTCGAACCCGGGCCGGATTTCGAGCACGCGCTCATAGCTGGCGATGGCCTCGTCCACGCGCCGCAGCTCCATCAGTGCAATGCCGCGGTTGAAATGCGCCATCACATGTCCGGGATCACTTGCGATGGCGCGGTCGAAATAATCGAGCGCCTGCGCCGGATTTCCACCCTGCGCGCTGATCACACCCAGCGCATGCAGGGCTTCGGTATGTTCCGGATCGGCGGTGATGATCTGCTCAAACCGCGCCTGGGCTCCGGCAGGATCGTTGCGCCGATGCAGTGTGAGGCCCTGCTCCAACAACGCGCCGATGTTCACGGTCACCACGGAAACACCGGAATGGCCCTGAGGCTTTTTGAATGGCACGGATCCATGAAACCGATTGTAGCGTCAGCGCCGCACCCGGCCGTGGGCCTTATGTCCCTGCGTAACCCCGCTGCGCTTACCGCGACTCGACAAAGGCGCTGCCGCTGCGCAGAAAGCCGTCGATCTCGCCCGCGGCATAACCCAGCTCGGCCAATACCTCCCGGGTATGCTGGCCTTTGGCCGGCGCGGGTCGCGTAGCCGTGAAAAATTCGCCGTTGTAGCGGATCGGGCCACCCATCACCGGCGCCGCAGACGGCAGACCCGTGTCGAGCAGCGGAAGGCAGGCAGCCAGTGCCGGATCGGCGAGTACATCCGCCACGCTGTTGATCGGGCCGCAGAGGATGTCCGCCTGGCGCAGGCGCTCCAGCCAGTATTCCGCGGGCCGTGATTTGAGCAGCGGCACGATGACCGCGTGTAATTCGGCGCGGTGCTGGACGCGGCCTGCGTTGCTGTCGAAACGGCGATCACCGGCAAGCTGCCCGAGTTCAAGCGCGGCGCAGAATTTTTGCCAGTGCGAGTCACGCAGCACGGCGATGGTGATGAAGCGGCCGCCGGCGACTTCAAAGGCGCCCGCGGGCGACAGCAGGCTGTTCTGGCTGCCCTGGCGCGGCGGCAGCCGGCCGGTGGACAGATATTCGGTGAAGCCGCCGCACATCAGCGAGGCCGCAGCCGCCATCAGGCTGACATCAATGCAGGCGCCGCCCTGACCGGTCAGCCGGCCATACAGGGCGAGCAGCACCGACTGCGCCGCGGAATTGGCCGCCGTGATGTCGATCAGCGGAAAACCGACACGCAGCGGCGCGCCGTCCGCTTCACCGACCACACTCATCACGCCACTCACCGCCTGCATGATGGTGTCGCTGGCCGGCAGCCGGGCATGGGCACCGCCCTGGCCAAAACCGGAAATCGTGCAGTAGATGATGTCGGGTTTCAGCGCCTTGCAGCGCCCGTAATCAAAACCCAGCCTGGCCATCACGCCGGCGCGGTAGTTGGAGATCACGACATCGGCGCGCGTAACCAGGCGCTCGACAATGGCACGCCCGCCTGCGGCATTGAGATCAATGCCGATGTCGCGCTTGTTGCGGTTGAGTGCGATGAACTGGGGGTTGCCGAAGCGGCCGGGCTCGCCGCGGCCCGCACTGCGCTGCCAGTCGCCCTCGCGGCGCTCGACCTTGACCACGTCCGCACCCATGTCGCCAAGCAGCGTGGCGGCGTAGGGACCGGCCACGCCTTCGGTCATGTCGAGGACGCGCACTTGCGAGAGGATACCGGTGCTCATGCCGGCCTCATGCGGCCGATCAACCACGCGGCCTCACGCCGTCACTCCCGCTACCATTCCGTAACGCGATGTGCAAGCGCTATTCGACCTTCAGGCCCGCCATCTTGACCACGGGCCCGAACTTCTTCAGCTCTTCCTGCACGAACTTCTGGAACTCCTCGGGCGTGTTGGTCAACACCTCCGCACCCTGCTTGTTCAGCGCGTCGCGGACTTCCTGCAGGCTCATCGTCTTCATCAGGCCGTCGCGCAGCTTGTCGAGGATCGGTTTCGGCGTGGCCCGCGGCGCCAGCAGGCCCTGCCAGCCGCCGTATTGATAGCCCGGCACGGTTTCCGCGATCGCCGGCATGTCGCCAAGCATCGCCGTGCGCCTGGGCAGCGTATGCCCGATCGCGCGCAGCCGCCCCGCCTTGACCAGGCCCTGCACCGAAGGTGCCGGATTGATCGACCAGTGCGATTCACCCGCCGCGACCGCGGCAGTGGAAGCCCCGCCCTTGTACGGCACATGCAGGGACTCAAACTGGCCCATGGTCTGCAACAGCACCCCGGCGAGATGGCTCTGCGAGCCGGAACCCGCGGAGCCCATGTTGAGCTGCCCCGCCTTCGCCTTGGCAAAATCAATCAGGTCCTTGACCGACTTCACCGGCAAGCCCGGATTGACCACCAGCACATTGGGCGTCACCGCAAACAGCGACAGAAAGGCAAAATCCTTCAGCGGATCGTAGGGCAATTTCTTGTGAAGGTGCGGCGCGATGGTCATCGCCGCAGTGGAGGCCGAGATCAGCGTGTACCCGTCAGGGTTGGCGTTCTTTGCGATCTCCATGCCGAGCACACCGCCCGCGCCGGAGCGGTTGTCGACCACGACCTGCTGGCCCAGCACTTCGCCCAGCTTGGTGGCGACGACCCGGCCGAGGGCATCGGTGGAACTGCCCGGCGCGTTTGGCATCAACATGCGGATCGGCCGGTTGGGGTAGCTCTTGACGGCATCGGCGGCCATCACCTGCGGCACGGGCATGAAGGACATCCCTGCAACTGCAAGCAGGCAGGCTTTGCCGAATACAACGGCGTTTCTTACGGGGTGATCCATTCATATCCTCCTCGGGGATTAACGATCAGCTTGTGCTGCGCGCTCGGGCGCGCTTTTTTTGACCCTCGCTGAAACCGCAGACCGCGCTGCTCAGCGCACGCGGTCTGCAGCTTTGGCTAATGATCAACAAATGTCAATCATGGGCGGATGGCGCCGACGGGATGGAGTAACAGAAACACAATGGGGTGGTGGTGGAGTATAGCAGCACCGCAAACACTCATCCCGAAGGTGTGAGGCTTGTTGTCCTGAAAACACCCCCCGAATGAGGAAATCGGGGCGCTTCCAAGGTTTTGCTCTAACTTCCTCGCTGGTTAGGAGAAATTCCTGCCACCACGCGTGTCGGCCACTGAAGGCCAGCAGTCCTGGCAAGCATATAGCGCCATCTGTCGCGCACCAAGGCAAAGACTACCCAGGGGTTTAAAAATTTGGTAGACTTCCAGATCTTTTAAACCAAACCCTAGGAGGTATCATGATCGCAGATCGCATTCGGCAAGCACGATTGGCTGCTGGTCTGACCCTGGGTGCTTTGGGTGAAAAAGTCGGTGTCTCGCACACAGCGATCCAGAAGTACGAGAAGGGGTTGCTAACGCCTTCT